>JAKFUV010000004.1 GCA_021732485.1 Hyphomicrobium sp. | reverse complement strand
ATGGATTACGATCTCGGATACATCGATCTCGAACAAAGGACACTGCAGCCCCTCGACAACCCGTTCGGCACGAGGTTGTTACCTATGTCTTAGGTACAAAATGTTTCCTATGTCTCCGGTATGGACACACTCGGACGTTGGCTCCGCGGGTAGGATTCGAACCTACGACCATCCGATTAACAGTCGGACGCTCTACCACTGAGCTACCGCGGAATATTCTTGGCATCGCAACGAAGCGCACCGCATAGCAGAACGTTTCAGCGATGGCGAGCGGCAACGTTTGCCGACCGTCAGTTGCACCCTTACAGCGATCGAACAGCCATTGCTGGCCGCAGGGTGTTTGGAGGCCACGCCCGGAATTGAACCGGGGTACGAGGATTTGCAGTCCTCTACGTAACCACTCCGCCACGTGGCCTCAATGCTAAGATCCGCCGGTCTACATTACCCGAAGACTGGGCAATCGGAGGATGATCAAGCGATCGCACTCGATGGGGTGCTGGTCGCTCGGATCGCGAGACGCCGTCTATCATAGGCGGCAATTGAATGACAAGACTTTGAAGCGCGCTCGATTGGCTTAGTCGCCGGCGCACCTGCGGCCCGCGATCCTGTCAAAGGACCAGCCGCGTCGCCTATACGGTTTAGCGCGAACGCGCTAGAAGCTCGGGCGTAAACGTTGGTTGTGGCGGAGCTTGAGCATGACGGACACTGCGGTTCAGCGCAAAAACATGGTCGAAAGCCAAGTCCGTCCAAGTGACGTGTCGGATCGGCGCATCACGGCCGCGATGCGCGATATTCCGCGTGAATACTTCGTGCCCTTGCATCTTGCCGATCTCGCGTACATCGACACCGAGCTGACGATCGCACCGGGTCGCGGCATGACGACGCCGCGCGATCTCGCCCGTTTGCTTCAGCTGGCTGAGATCGAAGCGACCGACAAGGTTTTGGTTGTCGGGGGTGGGCGCGGGTATACGCCGGCGCTGGTGGCTCAACTGGCGGCGGATGTCGTTTCGCTCGAGCCTGATGCGCAGTTGACGGCTGCTGCGACGGCGACGCTCACTCGGCTTAGAATAGCGTCGGTGACCACGCTTACGGGCGTCCTTCACGCCGGCGCCCCCGAGCATGCGCCATTCAATGTCATCTTCATCGACGGGGCAGTGAGTGACGTTCCCGACGCCCTGGTGCGTCAACTCGCGCCTGGAGGCCGCATCGTCTGCGTCATGCGAGAGCGCGGCGTCGGCAAGGCGGTAGTCTGGCGCGGCAACGGGGCGTCGATGGGTCGGCGGACCGCGTTTGAAGCGTCGGCGATGCCGCTGCCGGGGCTCGTGCCCACCGTCGAGCCTTTCGCATTTTAATCACGGTCGGGGTACCGCTGCTGCTCATCGACCTCATTGATACAGCCCGCGTCTCATTGGCGATTGCGCTCGTCGGCGCAACGTTCGGGTTATGTTCGAGTGGCGTTGGTTGTCCGCCGAGGGATTACAAATGTGGGAAATCCGCAACTTAGCGGGTGTAATGTGCGCAGAACCGGCCAACTGATGTCTGATGTGTATGATTCGTTGTCTATTCTGTGCCGGTGCGGCCGTTTCGATGCGGGGTTAAGCGGCCGAATCATATTAGGTCGGGAATCGGGCGGGGGACGTCCGAAGGTGGCGCTTTTCAATAATGCCGCGAACGGGATTGGGTAGAATGCAGGCGTGTTGCTTTGCGCGCAGCGAAGGCGGGTCGACTAAACGGCGCCGAGCGCAGGTCGGAACGAGAGTGTTCGTACTGGTGCTCGCGACGGCGATGGCCAGTGGCCATGCGTGCGCGCAATCGTTGATCGACACGTTGTCGCAAGCTTACTCCTATAATCCGCAACTCGATGCAGAGCGCGCGCGCTTGCGCGCAACTGACGAGGACGTCGCGCGCGCCAATTCCGGCTATCGTCCTAACGTGTTCGGCTCGGCTGACATCTCCCGCGAGCGCACGAACATCAGCCCCAACACGGGGACAAACGGTTCGAACACGCCGAAGGGCTATGCGGTCCAGTTGGTGCAGCCGGTGTTTCGCGGCTTTCGCACGACGAATGCCGTAAATGCCGCTGAAGCCTCGGTCAGGGCCGGGCGTGAACAATTACGTCTGGTCGAGCAGGATGTGCTGTTATCCGCCGTGCAGGCCTACGGCGATGTCGTCCGCGATCAGGCGATCGTTCGATTGCGCGAAAACAATTTGAAATTTCTGTCGACCGAGTTGCAGGCAACGCGTGATCGCTTCGCCGTTGGCGAAGTGACGCGGACCGACGTGGCTCAGGCCGAGGCGCGCCGGTCGCTTGCCGTATCCGACCTTGAATTGGCCAAGGCCAACATCAAAACCAGCCGTGGCGTTTACGAACAGATTGTCGGCAACCCGCCGCAGCGTCTCGTTGAAGCCAAGCCGGACACCCGGCTGGTGCCGGGCTCGTTGGATGAGGCCATCGGCATTGGTACTCAGGAAAATCCGCAGATCGTCGGCGCGCTCTACAGCGAGCAGGCTAGTCGGTTTCAGGTCGATCAAATTCGCGGCGAATTGTTGCCGGAAGCGCAGTTGGAAGCCACGTATTCGGACCGCTATGACGGGTCGAGCCAGATCGATCGCGTCGAGTCGGCGTCAATCCTTGGCCGGCTGAATGTGCCGATCTATCCGGACGGTGGTGAAGTCTATGCCCGCGTCCGGCAGGCAAAACACACGCACGTGTCGCTTATTCAACAGATCGAACAGGCGCGCTCCGTGGTGAAAGCGGATGTCATCCGGAACTGGTCGCAGTTGCAAGCTTTCAAAGCGCAGAGCGTGGCGGACCGGGCGCAAATCGATGCCAATCAGACAGCGCTGAACGGCGTCCGCGAAGAGGAAAAAGTCGGCCAGCGAACCTTGCTTGAGGTTTTGAACGCGCAACAAGAATTGCTGCTGTCGCAGGTTCAGCTGGAAACTACCAAACGCAACGTCCTCGTCGCATCCTACGCGGTGGTGGCGTCAATTGGCCGGCTGAGCGTTTCCGAGGTTGGAGCCGCCAGCAATGTCTATGTACCTGAGGCCCATCTCGACGAAGTGCGCAATAAATGGTGGGGCCTGGACATTACCCACGACGACGGCCGCAGTGAGCACATGGACGCTTGGGGCGCTCGCATTGAGCGCGAGCCTGTGAAGTAGGCCGGGCCGGTCCAACCAGCACGCCGTCCGCAGCGTAGCTTGTACGCGTTTCCGGATGCTTCCGGCGATGCCGTTATGCGATGGAAGTCCGCCGGTCGCGGAAGTCCGCAGGCGGGCAGTTGTGTGGCGCCACTGGCGCATTTGAAGCGCGCGCCAGCGAAAAATCCGCCCCAATTGCCTTGAGAGTGCCGTCCTTGGGGGATAAGTTTCTATCCGGGCGTTGCTCGAAGTTTTACATCCTGTCACGATGGAGGTCTGTCCCTCGGCGGTCCGTCGCCGTTGGCGTGCCGTAGGTTTGTGGCGTAGCGTTGTCAGCGCCTTTGGCGCCGGGCTGAGACGCATGATCGTGGTTTTAAGCCTTTGGGAGGCACAATTCACCGGTCCAATATTGCGGTCGCATCTTCGGGATCATGCAACACTCTTCGACGATGTGCCGTCGTTTCGAGGCCAGCGCCGATCGAAAGCCTAAATAGATCATCGCGAAAGAGCGTCTTGCGAGAAGGTGTAGTATGTCGAGACTAAACGTCAGTAGCGAACCGAGCATGGAGGAAATCCTCGCCTCGATCCGCAAGATCATCGCCGAGGACCCCTCCGACGCGCGGTCCGCACCCGCCCCTGTCCGGCAGGCGATGAGCGTCAGCCCTATTCTCGACCGCGCCATGTTTCTGCGCGACGCCGGCATGGCCGGGACCGATCTCATGACGGGTGGCAGTGGCCCGCAAGACGCCGGGCCTGCCGAACGCTCAACTGGGATGGAAACGACGGCCGAACAACCGGCTCCAATGATCGCTGATGCGTTCGCCGCTAGCCATGTGGAGCATTCCGATCAATCGACTACGACGGAGCCCGGCGCGTTGAATGGCGCCATGAATGATGGCGGCGTGGCAACGTCGACGCTAGCGGCCCTGGTCAGTGTCGACGAACAGCTGTCGGATCTGCTCAATGATGACCACCCAAGCGACGATGCGGCTGGTGATGCTCAATTCGACGACGGCCCTGCGCCCGACGTCCGCGACGATCGCCCGAGGTCGGCGTCCGCACTCGTCATCGCAGCACAGGATCAGCCGGCTGGCGAAACGACGGATGCGGATTTCAGCGAAATCGCTTCCCCTCATACCTCACTTGCGGCCGCTCTTCCGGGGTTTGCGGTGTCCCGCGACAGCTACCTTCCGGAGGACAAATCGGCAGCGGTTGGACTGGCGTCATCGACCGGAGAACGCAACTCAAAGGGCGATGATGCCGATGATAAGCCTTATGGATTTAGTCCAAGCGCGTCATCATTCGGAGCCAGGGTTAAAGCCGCGAGTGTCGAGCAAGGCGCGTGGAGCACTGATGCAGCGCTAACTGCCACGTCGGCCAGTGCAACCGCCGTTGTCAGCAATAAGCCCGAGTTCGCTAAACCGGCGCCAGCGCCGGCACCATTCCGCATGACGAACCGATCGTTTGCCGACGTAAACCTGTCGCGTGGCGTGGACGCGCCGCGCCGTCGCGATATCCTTGAAACGCCCAAGTCAGCGGCGTCGACCGATTCCGGCTCCCAGTCTCAGTCGCCATATCCATCGCGCGCGGAGCCGGTCTCGCCGCCCGGCCGTGCGGCTGCGCCGAGCATTGCTGCAACGTTGCCACCGGTCTTATCGCCAGAGCCGGCCTTCAAACCGCGCTACGCGAGCGATACCGCCGAAACCATTGCCCGCGTTACGCACGCACTGGCAGACTCGTCGAGAGGTGACGCTGCAATGGGTTTCGTCGCCGTGAAAGTGCTCGAAAATCCGGTCATGAGCGCGCTGATGGATCGCCCGCAGCAAGTGCACCCCGTCGCTATCCGCGATCTGGCGGCTAGTTCACCGCCATCGGCAGATCGCACCTTGGCTGGCGCCAGCGGCTCATCGCTGGCGGTGACAACTGAATCGCAGATGCCGCTGATGCGATCGATGGAAGATACGGTCGCGGATCTGCTGCGGCCAATGCTGAAAAGCTGGCTCGCGGAAAACATGCCGAAGATCGTCGAACGGGCGCTACGGCGGGAAATTTCGGACCTTGAAGGTCCCCCACATTCACGCGCTGCTGAGTGAATTGTGGGGAGTTCATGGCATCGACGAGGATAGGCGGAGTAGAGATACTTCGCTTTTTTTATATTTTAGGCGAATTTTTATTAACTTTGACGCGCTTCGCCACAAGTCCGCCTCGGATGCAACGCAAGATTACGATCAGCGCGTAATTTTTCTGGGTTGGTGTCGCGGGAACGACACGGATTACGCGCCGTCGACGGACATCGGGGCGGCTTATGCGGTGCTGGGCCGGAGCGAGGTTCGAGGAAGACGAACCGGACGGGGCAAATTTCGGGGTGCCGGCGCGGTTCTGCGATTTTTTAATTCGTACGCAGAAGAGGAAGCGTCATGTCAAATATCAACGGGGCTAACCATCACAACGTCGAAGAATTGTTGGCGAATATCCGGTCGAGTTTCGGCGACGATTCTGGTCTCGGCCGCTCGCCGATACGCTCGCAATCCAACGCCGCACCGGCTAGTTCGGCGGCTGGACATGGCCAGGTGAATGGGTCAGGCAATGTCGGACCATTGCGCGGACCACAGTCTGCTGGCGAAGAGAACAGCGACTTCGAATTGCCGGCGATTTTCAAACCGGGCCATCAATCGCCAGCCGACAGGCCTAATCTTTTCGGCAGGTTGAGCGACGCACTCAAATCGCAGCACGCACCTGCTGCCGACACGGAACGCTCGCGGACTGTGATCCGGTTCGAGCCGGCCGGCGGTCGCATGATCGAGCCACCCCGGCCAGAGCCCGAGCCCGCGCCGCAGCCGCGCGCGGCTGGGCCAAATCCCGTCGACAAAGTTTCCGTTGAGAATGCCGCCGTCAAACGTGAGATGCCGTCGTTCTTTGATACGCGTCTCAAAGGGCTAGGGCAAAGCGCGGCGCCGGTTGCGCCACCGCAGCCCGAGCCTCCGGCACCTGTCGCAGCGCCATCTCGAATGGATTATCGCGAACCGCAATTGCCACGTCCACCGTCGCTACCTGAAAGCGCGATGGTGATGAATAACGGTGCAGTCGAGGATGCTGCCGCGCAAATGTTGCGGCCCATTCTGCGCCAGTGGCTGACCGAGAACATGCCAAAGATCGTTGAGAAGGCGCTCCGCAGTGAAGCCGGCGACGACATGATGCCGGGGCCTGTCAACAAGAACAAATGACTGACAGCACAATATCCGATCCGGCTGGCCGGTTGACAGCGTGGGAATGGGAGCCTTACGACCGTGGCAACCACGGAAGATAAGCGACACACCCACCTATGCTCGACAAGACTTTCCAGCCGGCTGAGATCGAGCCGCGCATCGATGCCGAATGGACCAAAGCCGAGGCATTCAAGGCGGGCCGTGGCGCGACGGGTGGCAAGAACGCGCCCTACTCGATCGTTATTCCGCCGCCGAATGTGACGGGCTCGCTCCACATGGGGCACGCTCTCAACAATACGCTGCAAGACATTCTCGTCCGCTTCGAACGCATGCGCGGGCGGGACGTGCTGTGGCAGCCGGGAACCGACCACGCCGGCATCGCCACGCAGATGGTCGTTGAGCGCCAGCTTGCCGTCGACAAACAGCCATCGCGCCGAGATCTCGGCCGTGAGGAATTTCTCAAGCGCGTCTGGGCCTGGAAGCAAGAGAGCGGCGGCACGATCACCAATCAACTGAAGCGACTTGGCGCGTCCTGCGATTGGAGCCGCGAGCGTTTCACCATGGATGCCGGACTGTCGAAGGCGGTGGTCAAGGTCTTCGTCGAGCTGCACCGCGCCGGGCTGATTTATAAGGACAAGCGTCTCGTCAATTGGGACCCGAAATTCCAGACCGCCATTTCCGATCTTGAAGTCGTGCAGATCGAAAAGCGCGGTTCGTTCACGTGGGCCGCCGGAGACCCGGATAGACCGTTCGATGCCGACGCGCTGGGTAAGGTGTTGGCCAAAGACCCAAGCGGGCACATGTACTACTTCCGCTATCCGCTGGCGGAAAAGGTGGCGGGATACGACAAGGATTACATCGTCGTTGCGACGACGCGGCCTGAGACGATGCTGGGCGATAGCGGCGTTGCCGTGCATCCGGACGATGAGCGCTATGCGGCGCTGGTCAAGGCGGGCGCCCAAGTGCGGTTGCCGCTGGTCGGACGTGACATCCCCATCGTTGCGGACGAGTATTCCGATCCGGCCAAGGGAACCGGCGCAGTCAAGATCACGCCGGCGCACGACTTCAACGATTTTGAAGTTGGAAAGCGCCAAGCGCTTGAGCAGATCAACGTGCTCGATGCGTTTGGGAAGATGACGGCGAACGTTCCAGAAGCGTATCGCGGACTTGAGCGTTTCGACGCGCGAAGGCGCATCGTTGCCGATCTGAATGCGATCGGCCTTCTCGAAAAGATCGAGCCGACGACGCACACCGTGCCGCACGGCGACCGATCCAGCGTTGTCATCGAGCCGTGGCTGACGGATCAGTGGTACGTCAACGCCGCCGAGATGGCGAAGGATGCGATCAAGGCGGTCGAAGATGGCCGCACGCAATTCGTGCCGAAGAACTGGGAAAAAACCTACTTCGAATGGATGCGTAATATCCAGCCGTGGTGCATCTCGCGCCAATTGTGGTGGGGGCACCAGATCCCGGCGTGGTATGGCCCGGACGGGCACATCTTTGTTGCGGCCGATGAGGCCGAGGCCAAAAAACTCGCCAAGACGCACTACAAGTCCGACGTCGTCATCAAGCGCGACGAAGACGTCCTCGACACGTGGTTTTCATCGGCGCTGTGGCCGTTCTCGACCATGGGCTGGCCGGACGACACCGCCGATATCAAGAAATATTATCCGACCAGCGTGCTCGTCACCGGCTTCGACATCATCTTTTTCTGGGTTGCCCGCATGATGATGATGGGCCTTCATTTCATGAAAGAAGTACCCTTCAAGGACGTCTACATCCATGCCCTCGTCCGCGACGAGAAGGGGCAGAAGATGAGCAAGTCCAAGGGCAACGTCATGGACCCCTTGGTGCTCATCGACGAGTTCGGGGCAGATGCGCTGCGCTTTACGCTGGCGGCCATGGCCGCTCAAGGTCGCGACATCAAGCTCGCGAAAGCGCGCGTTGAAGGCTATCGCAACTTCGCGACTAAGCTTTGGAATGCCGCTCGCTTCGCCGAGATGAACGAGTGCGTGCGCGTGCAGGGTTTCGATCCCAAGTCTGTCAAGATGACGGTCAGCAAGTGGATCATCGGTGAGACCGAGCTCGCCGCGAAGTCGATCACCGCCTCGCTCGAAGCCTACAAATTCAATGAAGCGGCGGCCGCTGCCTATGAATTCGTTTGGGGCCAATTTTGCGATTGGTACGTCGAACTCATCAAGCCGGTTTTAATGGGTGACGATGAAGCCGCAAAAGCTGAGACGCGTAACGCGACAGCCTGGGTCCTCGATCAGATCTTGAAGATGCTGCATCCGTTCATGCCGTTTATAACGGAAGAACTCTGGACGCACATGGTCGAGCATGGCGTCAGGCGAGACACGCTTCTGTGCGTCAGCCAATGGCCGACGGTCGACGGATTGGTCGATCAAGCGGCCGTCGATGAAATTAATTGGATCGTTCGCCTAGTCTCCGAAGTGCGCTCGGTGCGCACTGAAATGAGCGTGCCGGCCGGCGCCAAAATTCCGCTGTTGCTGATTGGCGCGGATGCGGCACTGCGGGCGTGCGCCGCGCGAAACGACGACACCATTAAGCGGCTGGCGCGGCTTGAGTCCATCGACTTTGCCGATGCAGCTCCGAAGGGCGCAGCGTTGATCGTTGCAGGTGATACTACTGCTGCGCTGCCGCTCACCGGCATCATCGACATGGGCGCTGAGCGGGCACGATTGGCGAAAGCCATCGCGGGCGCTCAAAGCGATTTGGCCAAGATGGACGCCAAACTTTCAAACCCGCAATTCATGGAGCGGGCGAAGGACGAGGCGATCGCGGAAGCCAAAGAGCGTAAGGCTGAGTTGGAAGCCGATATCAAACGGCTGACATCGGCGCTGAACCGATTGGGCGACGCTTGAAAACCGCTTAGCTTCTCGGCTGCGCTGCGTCGATGATGCGAGCGAAAAACCCAGCCTGCCGCTGAGTAGACGCTGTTCCGCCGTCGATTGAAGTCGTCGGTGCAAGCTGGATCGCAGGCAAGCGCGGTGTCGGATCGACAAGGCGATGCGCTGCGGTGCCGCCGTTGACCGCATGCACGTTTTGCACCCGCAATTCTTTCATGATCCAGCCAGCACCCGTCAATTCGAGTTTAGCAAGATACAAGCGCGTTTCATCCAGCTTATCGGTCATGTCGACTTCGAAACGCGTCAAGCTGGTGAATTCGGCGCGTTTGACGCGCGCCCAGGCGCGGCGCATGCGCTCGATCACGGCGAGGTTTGCATCATCTGGATCGCCGGAGATGTATTCGCGGTAGGCTTTCCGCAGTTTGAACATGCGCGTCAGGCCCTCGGGCGTGATGCTCGTCTCAACGGCCGACGCGACCGCGCCTTGGCTGACGTAAGTCTTGAGGCGTTGCCATAAGCTCGGCGGATTTTGATCATGAGTGAGGGAGTCTTCACTGTCCGTGCCGCTGACCGCGAGTTGGGTCAGGGATGGCGTCAGCGTCAGCCGGATGCTTGGCCAGTCGATAGCGCGTTCAAGATAGGCACTATCGCCATTGCGCACTGCCTCGCGGATCGACCATGCCGTGATAAACGGCGCGGCGATGTAGACGACGGCCAAGGCGGCGACACACGCGAATTTGAAAAGCAGTCTCGTCATCGTCGGTTTCGCCTCTGTCGCGCGCCGCAGTGCGATCCTTCACGACGTGTGCGATCGCCGCTCGCGATTTTATCAGCCACGCAAACGTGGCGGCCGGTAGACATGGCGACAGCTTGGCCCGTAAAACAGAGTTTCTGTCGGAAACGTAATCTATAGCGCCTGACGTGGCTGCTCGGCGGGGGATGGCGCTGGGGCCGCATCAACCGTCGTCGTGCAAATGCCCTTGAGAGCTTTCCACGCGGCCGGCGATAGCGCCGCCGTTGACGCGTAGGGCTCTTGACGCTCAACCAACGCCTGACGCTCCTCGGTCGGCGGATGCGTGCTCAGGATGTCGAATTGTTTGAGCTGGCCCGGCGTATCGCCTTTTTTTTCTTGCGACAGCATGCGCTTGAAAAAATTGCCGAGGCCTGCCGGAGAAATCTGCGCTTGCCTGAGGACACGAAGCGCTTGCAGATCGGCCTCCCGCTCGGCGGCGCGCGTCGACCCGAGCTGGGCCAGGACCAAGCCAATATTGGCAAGTCCGCCGCTCGAACCGCCCATCATCAATTCTACGGCGGCGGCGAGGCCGACGGCGCGGATGATGCCGGTTTCCGGATGCAGTTCGATGCCATGGCCCATTTCGTGCGCGAGCACGCCGGCGACTTCGTCGGCGCTATCCGCTTTGGCCAGCAAGCCTTGAGTCATGACGATCTGATCGCCGGGCACGGCAAAGGCATTGGTCAGCGGCCAGTCGTAGACGACGATCGTAAACGGCCGCCCGGTGCCGGTCGCGTCCGCGAGACGGTCGTTCAACGAGCGGAGTGCGTCGAGACCGCGAGGATCAACGCACTTTTTATAACCCTCCGTCATCGACGTAATGACCTGCTGACCGAGCCGCTGGCGCCAGCTGTCCGGCAACCCGGTGGCGATCGCGCGCGCCGGGCTCCAACCCGACGCGTAAATGGCGGCTCCGCTCGCGACGATGGCAACGGCGAGACCGATCCACGGCCGTGCATGTCGCCAGCGTTCAGCCCGCGCCGTCAAGTGTGGGGCTCGCGTCATCAAGGCTGCTGCAAACGGCTGACCCGGCACAAACAGCGAGGCGCCCGCCTGCTCAGTCGAGCGCAGCAGCGCATCGACGGCGCGCTCGCGCAGCGGCTCACCGGAGCGCAGGTTCGCATAGGCCCACACTGCGCGAATGTGCGGCGACGCTTGCACAATTTCGAGACCACTGAGGCCGAGCATAACCGTGGCGTCGCGCGCGCCTGCCGACTTTCCGTCGCTGAAGCGGGCGTAGTACTCGATCGGATCTCCGCTGCCGGCTGGACTAGAAGCCATCGATATCGAACACCTGAGCGAGACCTTCGCCGCGCTTGGGCGCAGCGTCCTGATTTTGCATGATCGCGTCGATGTCAACGACGCCATCGAGAGACAAGTTCGAGACAAGGTAGCGGGTCGAGCGAAACTGGGCAAACGCTGTTGCGACAGCCGACATCACGACGATCGGCACGAGGATCAAAAGAACGTCGAGCGTCGCCGTGCCAATGCGTGCGGCATCCGTCGTGCCCGGCTTCGGAATGGCGCCGGTGATGTAAATCAAAAGGCTGCCGGCTGCGATCGCTGTCGCAATCGCGCCGATGCGCAACAGCCAGTTGGATAGGATTAGCCACGCCAGTCGCGGCCCAGCAACGCTTGAGCGAAAACTCGCCCCTTCGAAATGCGTGTTGCGGGCAAAGTGCCGGATCTGGCTGGCGCGGTATGATGCCGTAATCATTGCACACAGCACCAAGACGCTAAGCCAGACGGCAGCCAGTTTCGCACCGTCTTCAAGCGGTGGTAACTGTTTGGTTTGCATCCACACTTGAAATGCGCCGGAAGCAGCGATCATTTGCACCGAAACGGCGATGGCGGCCAGGATCACCACCGCGCTGCCGGCCCAAGCATAAAGATAACGCGCGTAAAGAGGGCCTGACGTGCCGGTGTACGTCACACGCCGATCACCAAATCGCGTCGCGTCGGTCATCATTCGCTGAAGTTTATTGGCGCGCCACGGCAATATCCACAGCGCGGCGATAAATCCCACGAGCAGGATCGTGCCGCCGACATCAGGTCCGATCGACCAGGCAGCCAGCAATGCTGCGGCAGTGATGAAGATGGCAGGGCCTGCCAGCGTCCAAAAGTATGTCCAGCCATACTGACCGGCTGAGCCGACCAGCGCACCGCGAATGCCGCGCCATTGCGTCCGGCTCAACCGATAGCGCTGGGCCCGGTAGAAAGCATTCCCGACGAGGAACAGGAACAGTGTGTAGACGGCAAACTGATAAGCCGTGACGGCGTCCGCACGGCCAGGCAACAGGATGCTGATCGCGGCGCCACCGGCAAAGGTCGGCATCAGCACCAGGGCAAAGACGATCAAAAATCCGATAAAGAGCTCGCGACCGGTCCCGGTGTATTCCAATGGTTCGCCGTTGAGACGGGTGAACGACCACAATTTGCGGCGTACTTCAGTTTTCGCCCAGGCGGAATAGATGCCGAGCGTCAAAACTTGCAGCAAACCGTTAGTAAAACCAAGTCCGATCAGGCGATCGGTGCCCGGGTCAAAGGTAATTTTGATCGTCGAATCCGATCGCTCGATACCGCTGATGGTCCGCTCGGCATGATCGATCGACATTGTCGGGCCCAAAAGCCTTTCCGCTCGCTCGTCGTGCTTGGGCCGTACATAACCACTGGTGCGCCTCGCGGTCCCAGGCGCATTAGCATTTTGCGCGCGGGTTAAGCACGGCCGCAGCATCGCCCCACTTGCACCTCGAACCGCCCTTGCGGAGCCGTTGTGATGCCGAAGTCGAAGACTATTGTCGAGACATGATGCTCACGGATGAACGACACGCATTGACCGGCGATGACGCGCCATTGGCATTGCAACTGTTGGCGCTGGAAACCGGTCGCACATGCCTCTCACGAGGTGGCCGATTTGCCATCTCCATGGCACTGCGAAGTGCGACGCGCAGATCACACGTCGGTGTCGGAATTTACCCTGTTGCCGTTGCGCCACGCTTTGGCGTTTGGGCGCCACGATCGAGCCACAAAGCCCGAGCACTTGGTTGGGCAACCGTGACCGATCAGAGGCTCGGACGTGATCCATGCGCCAGACGCGCATTTGGTCGTCCGAACCCCACAGCATCCTTGCCGTGACGCGCGATCCGTTGGAAGACGGACGCCGAACCCGGTTTTGGAGCTGAAGAGGATAACTATGGACGCCAAGACGTTCGACAAATCGAAGTTGCCGAGCCGCCATGTCACCGAGGGCCCGTCGCGGGCACCGCATCGGTCGTATTATTACGCCATGGGCATGACGGAGGAAGAAATCCATCGTCCATTCGTCGGCGTGGCATCGTGCTGGAACGAAGCGGCGCCATGCAACATCTCTTTGATGCGCCAGGCCCAGGCAGCCAAGGCCGGCGTCAAGATCGGCGGCGGCACGCCGCGCGAGTTCTGCACCATCACCGTCACCGACGGCATCGCCATGGGCCACCAGGGCATGAAGTCAAGCCTGGTATCGCGCGAAGTGATCGCCGACTCGATCGAGCTGACCATGCGCGGTCATTGCTATGATGCGCTGGTCGGCATTGCCGGGTGCGACAAGAGCCTGCCCGGCATCATGATGTCGATGCTACGCCTCAACGTGCCAAGCGTGTTCATGTATGGCGGCTCGATCCTGCCCGGCAGATACAAGGGCCGCGACGTCACGGTGCAAGATATGTTCGAAGGCGTCGGCATGCATTCGGCCGGCAAAATGTCGGACGAAGAATTGCACGAGCTGGAATGCGTCGCCTGCCCGTCGGCTGGATCGTGCGGTGGCCAATTTACCGCCAATACGATGGCCTGCGTTTCAGAAGCCATAGGGCTCGCTTTGCCCGGTTCGGCCGGCGCACCTGCGCCCTATGAAAGCCGCGACGAGTATGCCACCGCCAGCGGCGAAGCGGTGATGAAGCTGATTGCGCACGGCTTGCGTCCGCGAGACATCTGCACCCGCAAGGCGTTTGAAAATGCGGCGATCATTGTCGCCGCCACCGGTGGCTCGACCAACGCGGCGCTGCATCTGCCTGCCATGGCGCACGAATGCGGCATCGATTTCGATCTCTTCGACGTCACCGAGATTTTCAAGAAGACGCCCTATATTGCCGATTTGAAACCGGGCGGCAAATACATCGCCAAAGACGTGTTCGACATTGGCGGCGTTCCGCAAATTTTGAAGGCGCTGCTGGACGGCGGCATCCTGCATGGCGATTGCATCACCGTCACGGGCAAGACGATGGCCGAAAACCTGTCGTCGGTGACGTTCAACACCGACCAAAAAGTCATCTATCCGGTGTCGAACCCGATCACGCCCACCGGCGGGGTCGTGGGCCTGCGCGGCACACTCGCGCCAGATGGCGCGATCGTCAAAGTCGCGGGCATGAAAAACCTTCAGTTCCGGGGGCCGGCACGCTGCTTCGATTGCGAAGAAGATGCATTCCGCGCAGTCGACGCCCGGCAATATCAAGATGGCGATGTCTTCGTCATTCGCTATGAGGGACCAAAGGGTGGCCCGGGCATGCGCGAAATGCTGTCGACGACGGCAGCGCTCTACGGACAAGGCTCGGGCGATAAGGTCGCCCTCATCACGGATGGCCGCTTTTCGGGCGCGACGCGCGGGTTCTGCGTCGGCCATGTCGGACCTGAAGCCGCAGTCGGCGGCCCGATCGGTCTCATCAAAGACGGCGACATGATTTCGATGGATGCTGAAAAAGGCACGATCGATCTTGAAGTGGATGCAACGGAATTCGAGCGCCGCCGCAAGGACTGGAAGGTGCCGCCCAACATGTACCAGTCGGGGGCGCTGCGGAAATTTGCAGATCAGGTCGGACCGGCGCGCTACGGCGCGGTCACGCATGCCGGCGGAAAGGCGGAAGTGCACTGCTATGCGGATATTTAAGCAAGCTTGCGCGGGATTGCTGGCGTTGACGGCTGTGGCGGCATCCGCCGCTGCGGCTGGCGTAACGTTCCGGTCGCCCGAAGACGCCTTGAAGCAAGGGATTTCGGCCTATAACGGCGGCTTTTATGAAATTGCCGTGCCGGCGCTCGAAGCCGTCAAGACCTCCGACCCGGTGTTGGCACGCTACTATCTGGCGCGCATCTATGCCGATAATGAAGGCGCGTATACCGACCATCCCAAAGCCTATCAGCTGTTCCGTGGACTGGCCGACGATCTCGGCAATGTCGACGCCGATGACGACAACGTGGCACCGATTGCAGCCGCCTCGTTGACCGCACTATCGAGTTATCTGCGCCGGGGCCTGCCCGAGGCGAAACTGGTGCCGAATGTCGATGCAGCCGATCGGGCACTGCAAAAAGCCGCGCTGTTCTTCAACAACGAAGACGCGCAGTTTGAATTGGCCAAGGTTCTGTTGCGCGGCGAGGGCCCAGACATATCGATGGGTTCAACCGTCGATCCCTCATCAAAGATCGAGATTGGACGGCACTGGCTATCGCGCCTGTCGCGTAAGGGCCATCCGGGTGCCCAAGCCTTTTTGGCCGACCTTCTTTGGCGCGGAAAATTCGTCACCAAGGACCAGCCGACGGCGCTCAATCTGATTGATGTGGCGCTGGCCAATGCGCCGCCTCACGAACGTGTCTGGATCGCCGATATTTACCAGAACATCTACTGCAATGCCGGTGAAGGTGTCCGCCAGCAGGCCACAGGCCGGGTTGCCGATTGGCACGAGCGCTACGGGCGCAGCCCGGTGGCAGAGCCCGATCACGATGGTTTGGCGGATCTATCGGTGGAACCAGAGCGGGCGTGCGCGAACGGCGAGCCCGTGGTCCCGATGGCGAGCAGCACGACATTGCCGAGAACGGAGGGAACAGCGGCGCAGGTGCCCGGCTCGACGCCATTGACGGCGCCCTCGTTTGCACCGCCAGCAAGCCCTAAGGGAACGGACGCGGGTTTCACAGTGGCGCCGCCGAACTGATTGGTGCGCACAGCGCGCGCCGGTTACGCCAATTCAATCCAGACCGGCACATGGTCGGAAGGTTTTTCACCACCGCGCGGGGCTCGATCAACGCCGGCTTCGACCAATCTGTCGGCGGCCTGCGGTGACAGCAGAATGTGATCGATGCGAATGCCGTCGTCCTTCTGGAACGCGCCGGCCTGATAATCCCAGAACGTATAGACGCCCGGCCCCGGATGGCAGGCGCGAACCGCGTCGGTCAGCCCAAGATGGGTGAGGGCGCGCCACGCTTGCCGGCTTTCCGGCTGAAACAGGGCGTCGCCACCCCAGGCGTCGGGCCGTTTCGCATCGACGCGATCGGGGATGACGTTGAAATCGCCGGCGAGCACCAGCGGCGTTTCTTCTGCGAGGCGCGTGCGCGTATGGGCCTCTAGGCGTCGCATCCACGCGAGTTTGTAGGTGAATTTGTCGGTGCCGATGGGGTTGCCGTTCGGCAGATAGATCGAGGCGACGCGGACCATGGTTGCTCCGGCCGGCACCAGCGCTTCAATCCATCTCGCTTGCGGATCGGCGTCTTCGCCGGGAAGCCCGCGCGTCACGTCCTCAAGACCAACTTTCGACAACAGGGCAACGCCGTTGAAGCCCTTCTGACCATGGGTCGCGACCGTATAGCCGAGTTCTTCAAAGGCCTCGCGCGGGAACCCTTCGTCGACCGATTTGATTTCTTGCAAACATACGACGTCTGCATCCGCCTGGCGCAGATAGGCGGTCGCGGCTTCGAGCCGGGCTTTGACGCCGTTGATGTTCCAGGTGACGATTTTCATGGTGGCGAGATGTGCCACTGGCCAGCGCCGATTGCAATTGCCGGACTAAGTTCGCCGCGCGTCCGTCAGCTGACGAGCCGGATGGCGTGGACGGGCGGGAGCCGCATTGGCGCCTCGGCCCAGTGATCACCTTGGTCGGATGAGATCCACAACCCGCCGCAGGTGCTGGCGAAAGCCAGATCGTCGCCACCATCGCTGATCGCCAAACCGTGGCGATAAACAAGATCGTAGGCCGGGCGCTCCGGCAGCCCATTCGAAAGCGTTTCGAAACTCGCGCCACCGTCGCGCGTGCGCGTCACGACAAGGCGTCCGTCGACCGGGATGCGCTGCTCGTCCTTGATGGCCGGCACGAACCAAGCCACGCCGGCTTGGCGCGGATGGGCGACCACCGCAAAACCGAACACAGACGGCTTCACGTCCTTGCATTCGGTCCACGTCTGTCCGTCGTCGATCGATCGAAAGATGGCATTGTGATGCTGGACCCAAAGCTGCGTGGGATGATCGCGGCATTGGGCGAGGCAGTGCACGTCTTGAATGTTGGGGTCGTACATCGCTTCCGGCGGCATATGGTCGGCCCACATGCCGTTGCCTTCGTTGGCGAAGCTTTCGCCGCCGTCGCGCGTCACCCAGACCCCACCGCATGAGATGCCGAGCCTGACGACCTTGTCATCGCGCGGATCGACCAAAATCGAATGAATGCCGGGAAGATCGGCGCCGCCGCCAAACCATTTCTGCCGTTTTGGCTCATCCCACAGGGGCCGGACCAGCTCCCATGATGCGCCGTGATTTCGCGATCGAAACAGCGCGCCCGGAATCGTACCGCACCAAAGTAGTCCCGGCTCGTTGACGCCGCCGGTTTCAAGCGCCCAGATTTTCAACGTCGTCCAGGGAATGGGTTTGCCGAAGCCGTCGGTGTCGATGAGGCCTTCGGGCTTGGGTGGAAAAGCTGGCGCGGCGATTTCCTCGAACGCTGTCTGCCCGGCCTCGCGCCGGTGCAATTTGACGCCGAAGTGGCCGTGCTCAAGAGCGGCATAGGTGGCGCCGCTGCGCTTGTCCACGAGCACCATCGAGCAATTGTCGCCGAGAAAATCGACGCGCGCTATCCGCCACGATGGGCCGTCTGCTTCGAGCGTGAAAAGGCCTTTGCGCGTTGCCGCCAAAATCTGGAGTGCCATCATCGCGTCTCCTGCCAAGCGAAGATGTTAGCGCAGCGTTAGAATGCTGTCAGCCGCCCGACAGCGCTTGCAAGACATAGATTTCGCTGCTGTGCGCCACGGCCTCGGACAATTCGGTTCGGTCGCGGATGGCGACGCCATCGACGTAGACCGACATGTGTTTGCGCAGATGCGATTGATCGTCGAGAATATAGCCGCGCAACCGTGGCGTGAGTACCAAGGCGGCTTCGAGGACATCGCGAACACAGGCGCCATCGACGGTTACGGGCGGCGCTGGGACATGGCGTTGCAGGGCTGCTGCAAATACAACACGCGGCATCGGCGACATCCGTTCGACGGCGTCAGACTAGATCGAGAAGCTCGTTCCACATCCGCACGCTGAGGAGGCGATTGGGTTATTGATCTTGAAGGCTGCACCGATCAGGTCATCGACGAAATCGATTTCTGCGCCTTCCATGTACTGCACCGAGACCGGATCGATCAGCAACGTGGCGCCAGATTTTTCGATGACCAGATCATCGCCGGCGCGGTCAGCGACAAGATTGAATTTATATTGAAAGCCTGAGCAGCCGCCGCCCTCCACGGTCACGCGCAGAAGGGGTGTCGCTGGATCGCCGGAGGCGATTTCGGCGATTCGCTTGGCAGCGCGTTCGGTCAAAGAAACGGCGGTTGGGGCGATCGGGGTCAATGGTTCACTCAATCTAATGTGCAGGCGTCAGCTAGCGCGACATGACACTAACAGATAGGCATGCTCGGCGCGAAGTCAAATGCGTGGCGCTGCATCGATGCAATCATGCTTTAAGATATTGAAAATGCGCTGAATGGCGCGCCGGTTCTCGGATAATCTTGCCATGGCCCAACAAGACATATCAGCCGCGACTGGCGCTGACTATGGCGCCAGCCTGACGCCGGGCGAGCGCGCGTTGGGCCACTATGCGGCCAGCGCCATCGCCTCGCGTGGACGCCTTTTCGATGAGGCGCCGTGCCCAACACGTAGTCCGTTCCAGCGGGACCGCGATCGCATTTTGCATGCCAGCGCCTTCCGCCGTTTGACCTACAAGACGCAGGTCTTTGTGTTCCACGAGGGCGATCATTTTCGCAGCCGATTAACCCACTCGCTGGAAGTGGCGCAAATTGCCCGCACCATCGCCCGGCAGTTGCGTCTGGATGAAGATCTGGCCGAAGCGCTGGCGCTGGCCCACGATCTTGGGCATTCGCCTTTTGGGCACGCAGGCGAGCGGGCCCTCGATGGCGCCATGCGCGCCTTCGGCGGCTTTGATCATAATGCGCAGTCGGTGAGGGTGGTGACGACGCTCGAGCGCAAGTACGCCGAATTCGACGGCTTGAATTTGACGTGGGAAATGATCGAGGGTCTCGTGAAGCACAATGGTCCGGTGCTCGATCCGGCACATCCGGTGGCGAAAGTCGTCCAGCGGATCGAGGCGTGGCAGCCGCTTGAACTGAAATCGTGGGCGTCGGCTGAGGCACAGGTCGCGAGCCTCGCTGACGATATCGCCTATCTCTCGCACGACGTCGACGATGGCTTGCGCGCCGGGTTGCTCACGCTCGACGATTTGGCCGACGCGCCCTTCGCCGGACCATTGGCTGAGCAGGCCGCTCGGTCCGGCACGTCGGACATCACCCGCGCGATTTATGCCGTGACGCGGCGCATGATCACCGTGATGATTGCCGACGTCGTTGTTGAGAGCCGAACTCGTCTGGCAGCCTTGGCGCCGACTTCGCCCGACGACATTCGCGCAGCCGGCAGCGCGACGGTTGCGTTTTCAGCGCCAGTCGCGCGCGATTTGGCGGCCCTGAAGAGCTATCTGTTTGCCCGCGTCTATCATCATCCTCGCGTCCTTCAGGTCATGCAAAGCGCTGAGCGGATCGTCACGGATTTGCTAGGCCGCTATCGCGATCTTTCGGAACGCGACGCTTTGCCCGCTGCCTGGATAGCGCTGATGCGCCCGCTGAACGAGCGCCAGCAAGCACGGTTGGCCGCCGACTATCTTGCAGGCCAGACCGACCGCTACGCCATTGCCGAACATCGCCGCTTGTTTGACGCCACACCCGATCTACGCTAGGGCGCGACACGCTATGCGGCGGTGACTTGGGCCTTCACCGCACATTCTTCGACTGTGGCGGATCAAATATTTCCCGGGACGAACATGAACATTTTTTCCGTTGTCGAAGGCCGAGTGATCGCCGCCATTGACGCTTTGAAGCGCGACGGCGTGCTGCCTGCTGATCTCATCGTGCCGCAGATCGATGCCGAAGCCCCGCGCGACGAGGCCCACGGCGATGTGGCGGTCAATGCCGCGCTCGTGCTTGCCAAACCAGCGAAGATGAAACCGCGCGAGATTGCCGAAGCCTTGAAAAGCAAACTCGATGCGGCAGACGACATCGGCAAAATCGACATCGCCGGGCCGGGCTTTCTCAACATCACATTCAAGCCCGTCGTCTGGCACGACCTCGTGCGCACCATCTTGATCGAGGGCGATGGCTTTGGTGCGAGCGGTGCCTCCAAGGGCGATAAACTCAATCTCGAATACGTGTCGGCCAATCCGACCGGGCCAATGCACGTCGGCCATTGTCGGGGCGCGGTGTTCGGTGATGCGCTGGCAAATCTTCTGGACTTTGCCGGGTACGACGTGACGCGCGAGTACTACATCAACGACGCGGGTGGTCAGGTGAATGTGCTAGCGCGGTCCGCGTTTCTTCGCTATCGCGAGGCGCTCGGCGAAGACATCGGAGATATCCCGGAAGGCCTTTATCCGGGCGATTATTTAAAGCCTGTCGGCGCGGCGCTGGCTGAAAAGTTCGGGCCAGCATGGCGCGATCGGCCGGAAAGCGATTGGCTGGCCGATGTCCGCGCCTTCACCATCGACAAAATGATGGACATGATCCGCGATGATCTCGCGGCACTGAACATCCGCCACGATATGTTTTTTTCCGAAGCCTCACTCATAAAGGATGGCCGCGACAGCGTGCGCGCCGCCATCGATACCTTGCGCGCCAAAGGATTGATCTACGAAGGCCAGCTCGAAAAGCCAAAAGGCCATAACGATCGCGAGTGGGAGGATCGCACGCAGACGTTGTTCAAGTCGACGGCCTTCGGCGACGACGAGGATCGTGCACTCCAAAAGTCTGACGGCAGCTACACGTACTTCGCCGGCGATGTCGCTTATCACTACGATAAACTGCAACGCGGCTTCCGGCATCTGATCAACGTCTTTGGTGCCGACCACATCGGTTACATTTCGCGCATGAAGGCTGCGGTCGCAGCGCTCTCGGACAATAAAGCTGATCTCGATGTTAAGGTCGTCCAACTCGTGCGCCTGTTTCGCGCTGGTGAACCGTTCAAGATGTCGAAACGAGCCGGCACGTTTGTCACCTTGCGTGACGTCGTTGACGAAGTCGGGCGCGATCCGGTGCGCTTCATGATGCTGTATCGCAAGAATCAAGAGACGCTGGATTTCGATTTCGCCAAGGTCACCGAGCAGTCGAAGGACAACCCGGTTTTCTATGTGCAGTACGCGCACGCCCGCGTTGCAAGCGTGTTTCGCAACGTTAGCGAGCAGATGCCGGGCCTCGACACGTCGCTCGGTACTTTGGCGAAAGCCGACCTTTCAAGCCTTACGGATGCGGGCGAGCTTGATCTCATCCGACGGCTTGGTGCGTTTCCGCGATTGATTGAAGGCGCGGCGACGTCGCATGAACCTCACCGGCTTGCCTTCTACTTGTACGACCTCGCCAGTGCGCTGCACGGCCAATGGAGTCGTGGCAACGATTCGCCACATTTGAGATTTATTCAATCAAATGACGGGGTTGCGACTTCTGCGCGTTTGGCGCTGGTTGCCGCGACAAAGACGGTGATAAACTCGGGACTGAAAGTACTTGGCGTCGAGGCGCCAGACGCGATGCGCTAAAGTCGCGATTCGAAGCGGTCCAAATGTTGCGCGGATGGCGCCGTCTGGACAAGCGTCGCGAGGGATGTCGACCAGTTTGAGGGATACGGGCAATGTCGTCGGCTAAGGGGTTTCCAGGTCAGAACGGCGGTTGGACACAACCTCGCTCGCCGGCGGTCGCGGGCCAGGAACACGATCTCGCGCCCGCAGGCGGTTACGGCCAGCAGGGTTATGGTGCTGGGCAGGGTGGGTTTCCAGACAATGCGGCGCATCAGCGTCCGAGCGAGGCAACGTGGGGCCAGCCGCCGCGTCAGCAGCAGACCAGCGCCGCACCGCAGGCGGCTCGTCATCCAGGCTGGGATGTGAGCGAAACCGGGTCGTATGGTGGGCAGGCCTATCCAGCAGCGCCCAATGGTGCGGCCAACGGCGCTCGGACTTATCCGCAGACGCCGGCTCCGGCCGGTTACGGCGCACCTGATGCCTATGCCCCGCAATTCCAGCCGTATGTGCCGCCGTCGCAACCACGACCACAAGCGCAAGCGCCACAGGCTGGATATGCACCGCCTTCGCAACCCTCACGCGCTCCAGCTGGACCATTCGGTGGGCAGTATGCTCAACCCGCACCGCAATGGAGCGCTCAACACGCCGCGCACCATCCAGACGCGCGCGGTTATACGCCCCAGACGGCACAAGGTGCTGCGCCGGCGGATTTCGGTGGGTATCGCGGCATTGATCGTCCGGCCTATGGCGCGCCCGAACCGGCGCCGATGCGGGCGGATTGGCAGCAGCATGCGAATACCGGCGGTTATAATGCCGAGGCCCACCATCAGCCTGTCGACGAGTTTGGCTTTGCCCAAGCCGCTGGGGGCGACTTGGATCCCGCGTATGGCGAAGATGACCAGGACTATGAATACGAAGAGCCGTCGCGCATTCGCCGGCCGCTGATGATCGTCGCCGCGCTGGCGGGTGCCATTATGGTCGGCGGTGGCTTGGCGTTTGGCTATAAGACGTTCCTCGGTGAACCGGGATCGGGCTCACCTCCCGTCATTAAAAGCGCTGAAGCCCCTTCAAGGACCAAACCGGCCGACGTCGGCGGCAAGCAATTTGCCCACTCGGATAGTAAGATCATGGGCCGTATGGGAGATGGGAGCGCGGCCGTGGCAGCAGGCGGTGGCGCCGCTGCGACTGAGACGGCAAGCGCTGACGCAGCAGAGCCTGACACAAGTGCGAGCGGCACGCGCAAAGTATCAACCCTGGTAGTCGGCCGCGACGGCAGCATCCAGGCACCGGCGGTTTCGGTCGCGACGACAGACAGCGGCGTACCGGGGCTCACCGTCGTCGATGCCTTTGGCGCCCAGGCCGCCGCAGCGGCTCAGGTGGTGAATACGGCGGCCGCTGCGCCATCACGACCCGTGGCCGTGGCAACGCTCACGCCGCCGCAACCGGCGCCCACGGCGACCGGCAGCGTCGACGACGCATCCGATCGTGAATTGGCCGTCAAAACCTTTGCCGCGACGGAGCGAGCAACATCCGCCGAGGCAGCCGTTGCGGTGAAACCGGCGCCGAAGCCGGTGGCGAAAAAAGTCGCGGCGTTCACCCCGACAACACCGTCTGACGCGTTTAATCCGGCCGCCGGGGCCCCACCTGTGGCGGCCGTCGCCGCGCCAGCATCGGTTGCAACAGGTGGCGCGAGTGGCTACGTCGCGGTGCTGGCATCCGTGCCGCGCTCATCAAGCAGCCGGATGGATGCATTGAAGCGGTTTGCAGACATGCAACAAAAGTATGCGTCAGCGCTGACTGGCAAAACGCCGGACGTCGCGGAGGCTAATCTCGGCACCAAGGGCGCCTATCATCGTTTGGTTGTCGGGCCGCCGGCATCTCGCGAGCAGGCTAGTTCGTTGTGTACGCAGCTCAAGGCTCAGGGCTACAGCGATTGCTGGGTGACATCGTACTGATGCGGCGCGTCGCCGTGCTTGCCATTACTGTTCGATCATGACGGCTGCCTTCATTGCAGGCCTTTCTGGGCCAACACTTACAGATGGCGAGCGCGACTTTTTTCGCGCCAGCCAGCCTGCCGGGCTCATTCTTTTCCGTCGTAACGTGCCTGACCACACGCGTCTCGCCAATCTCGTCGCCGCAGTCCGCGATGCGGTTGGCCGTGATGACTTTCTGGTGCTCATCGATCAAGAGGGCGGCCGCGTTCAACGCATCAAATCGCCGGGCGCGCACGATCTGCCTCCTGCCTCGGCGTTCGCCAGCATGTACGCCGAAGATCCGGTACGAGCCCGGCAGGCGGCGTTTATCGTCGCGCGGCTGGCCGCCGATGAATTGTCAGCCTATGGCATCACCATGAATTGTGCGCCGGTCCTTGACGTCCCGGTCGACGGTGCGCACGACATCATCGGCGATCGTGCTTACGGGCGTCATCCGGCACAGATCATCGATCTCGCCCGCGAGGTCGCGGCCGGATTGCTCGCGGGCGGTGTCGTGCCGGTCATCAAGCACATCCCGGGCCACGGCCGGGCCATGAGCGACAGCCATTTTGAACTGCCGCTGGTCAGCACCGTCCATGATGAGTTGAGCCGCAGTGATTTCGAGCCTTTCAAAGCGCTGGCGCATTTGCCGGCGGCGATGACAGCGCACGTTGTCTTCTCTGACCTCGACGCCGACAATCCCGCGAGCACGTCGGCGCGCGTCACGCGCGACATCATTCGCGGCGAAATCGGTTTCGATGGTCTGCTGATGAGCGACGATCTGAGCATGAAAGCCTTGTCCGGCGCCATGCGGGCGCGAGCGGAAGCGGTCATTGCTGCGGGCTCCGACGTGGCCCTGCACTGCAATGGCGACTTCATAGAAATGCAGCAGGTCGCGGCTGGCGTGCCCCCGTTGAGCGGGGAGGCGGCTCGTCGATTCGCAGCCGCCTGCGCTTTAACCAGCGAGGTGCAGCCCTACGATCGGGATGCGGCAATTACGGTGCTGGCTGGAATGATAGGCGGCGCGACCGCCATCGCCTGAATCAGTGTAGGCTATGCCATCGGCGCAATGACAGCGTTCGGTGCCACGCCTTCAACGACTGATATCATTAGGTCTATGATCAGCGATCCAACCCAGCATTCGCGTCCATCGTCCGAGTCGGACCCTCATCATTGGGAGGCGCCGAGCCGTGAGGATGCTCCCGCGCGCGGCGATGCATTCGTCGTCGGCATCGAGGGCTTTGAAGGGCCGCTCGACCTGCTGCTGGCGTTGGCGCGCACGCAGAAAGTCGATATTGCCAAGATTTCGATCCTTGCGCTCGTCGAACAATATCTGGCGTTTATCGGCGAAGTGCAAAAACTCAAGCTTGAGGTGGCCGCCGACTATCTGGTGATGGCGGCGTGGCTGGCCTATCTGAAATCGCGGCTGCTGCTGCCGCGTGAAAAGGATGCGCCGGATACGTCGACGGCGGAGGAATTGGCGCAGCGTCTAGCTTTTCGCCTCATGCGGCTGGATTCGATGCGCAACGCGGCGGCGCAGTTGCTCACTCGAAAGCGGCTCGGCCGGGACGTGTTCGCGCGTGGCGCTCCCGAAGTTGTCAAAACCACTCGCGACACGACGTACACCGCTGAGATCTACGATCTTCTGAAGGCCTACGCCGATCAGCGCCGGCGCACGATCAAAGTCGTGCATGTCGTCAAGGCGCGGCGGGTGTGGTCGATCAAGGATGCGCGAACGCGGCTTGAAAAGCTTATTGGTGCCGGCGCCGGAAACTGGACGCAGCTCGATCTCTTCATCGAGCAATATCTACCGAAGGGCGAAGAACAGCGCACCGTGCTCGCCAGTTCGTTTGGCGCAACACTGGAAATGGCACGCGAAGGCTTGGTCGAATTGCGCCAGGATGAGCCGTTTGCGCCGATTTACATGCGCTGGATTAAACCGGGTGCGGCATGGGAGCGGGTCGGTTGAGTTGCCACTTTCTATCGCTTAATGGGGGGTATTGAGCTCAATGGTTCCGCCGAGATTGACATTGGTATCGGACAATTCACGCGACAGTGACGCGAGCGCACCCGGTTATACCGCCGACGGTGATCGCGAGGCCGTGGCCGCGCCGTCGTACGGCGATCCGGAGATCATCGTCGATCAGTTCGCGCTTCGCGCGCGCCGCGAAAAGACCCGCCGCATCGAGGCGATGCTGTTTGCCGCGTCCGAACCGCTCGACGCGAAGGCCCTCGCGCGTCATCTCGAACCGGGCGACGATGTCGAAGCCCTCCTGTCAGAGTTGCAAAATGACTATCGCGACCGAGGCGTGTCACTGGTTAAAGTCGCCGGCAAATGGCAGTTCCGCACGTCGGAGGATTTGTCGTATCTGCTCGAGCGACAGCAGAAGGAAGAGCGCAAGCTCTCCAAGGCCGCCCTCGAAACGCTGGCAATCATCGCCTATCACCAGCCGGTGACGCGGGCAGAAATCGAAGACATTCGCGGCGTATCGACCTCGCCTGGCACGCTGGACGTGCTGATGGAGACGACGTGGATCCGGCCGCGGGGACGCCGCCGGGCGCCCGGCCGGCCGCTGACATTCGGCACGACCGAGCAATTTCTGGCGCATTTCGGGCTTGACGCCATTCGCGATTTGCCAGGGCTGTCGGATCTCAAGGCCGCAGGTTTGCTTGATAGCAACCTTCCCCCCGGATTTACCATTCCCGAGCCGACAGATGTTGCCGCGTTAATGCCCGACGAATTGCCGCTGACAGATGAAGGCGACGATGGCAGCGATGCAGCTCTCGTCCAGGACAGCTTGCCCTTGGAGGACGCCTTGCACTTGGAAGGCAGGGGTGAAGGCGATGATATCTTGCGCGATGAGGGTCAGGCGGCTAATCCGGACGGAAACATTCCACAAGCGCCGAACTCGGATTAAGCCCTCCAGTCGCGGCGCCGGTTGATCGGATGGCCGTGTGATTTTCAAGGATCGTATGCCGATGTCGTCCGCGATCGCACCACGCGGACGCGCTGCGGCGACATTTGCAGCCAGCCTCAAGCTCGAAAATGTCACGCGGCGTTACGGCGAAGCGGCCGCGCTCGATTGCGTCGACCTCGCTGTCGCGCCCGGCGAAATCGTCTGCCTGCTTGGGCCATCCGGGTGCGGCAAGACCACACTGCTGCGCGTGATCTCCGGTATCGAGCGGCCGACATCCGGCGTAGTCCTCATCAACGATCGGGAAGTCGCCGGGCCGAACCGGTTTGAGCCGCCGGAAAATCGCAGCGTCGGACTGATGTTTCAAGATTTCGCGCTGTTCCCGCATTTGACGGTCATTGAGAACGTGGCGTTCGGCTTGAAATCGCTGCCGTCAGCCGATCGCAATACAGCCGCGCGCGCGATCCTGGACCGCGTCGGGCTAGCGGCATTTGTCGACGCCTATCCGTCGACGCTGTCGGGTGGACAGCAGCAGCGCGTTGCACTGGCGCGAGCCATCGTTCCACGCCCGGCGGTCATGTTGATGGATGAACCGTTTTCCGGTCTCGATGTGCAATTGCGCGATACAATGCAGGAGGAAACGCTATCGCTGCTTCGTGAGACGCGGGCGACGTCGGTCATTGTCACCCACCACCCCGAAGAAGCCATGCGGCTTAGCGATCGCATAGCGGTGCTTCGCGCAGGGCGCATCGTCCAGGTCGGCACGACGTTGGATCTGTTTCGTGATCCGGCGTCGCTGTTTGTGGCGCGGCTATTTTCAGAGATCAACGAAATCCCCGCGCGCGTTGCAGGCGGACGCATCGACACCGCAGCCGGTGCATTCGCAGCTCCCGGACTGGCCGAGGGCGCCGCCGCCGTTCTGTGCGTGCGCGAACGTGCGGTGACGCTAACGCCCATGGCCAATGGGGCATCGAAGTCGATGTCCGCCTCTGGGGGACAGATGATGGGCCGCGTGCTCGATTTGAAGTTCCTCGGCGATGTGACACGGCTCGATGTCGCCGTCGAAGGCTTCGATCAGCCGCTGAGGGTGCGGAGTGCGGGGCGCGATGGGCTGCGGCGCGGCAGTGAAGTTAGCGTCAGCATTGATCGGGCCAGTGTCCTGGTATTTCCGCTCGATGCGCCCGCTAGCTTGGACGTTCATGCAAGGGACGACGGCTGAGGCCAATCGCGACATGCCCAACGTGATGCCGCGTTAAGGCCGGATTTCGGCGCTCAAACAGCACTAAGACGGCGGTTTGGACCGTCAGGGATGCCGCAAATGCGGCGAAGGACTGGCGCTTTGGCCGCTGAGCGCCTACATACTCCGCAGCAGCGAGCGCTGCGAATTTTGACCCAAGCACGAATGCATCGAGGACCCTATGGGGCTGAGCGCGCAACATATCCTACTGCTTTTGATCGTCGCCTTACTGCTCTTCGGGCGCGGTAAGATTTCCGAATTGATGGGCGATGTCGCCAAAGGCATCAAGAGTTTCAAGAAGGGCATGGCCGACGACGACGTTGACGTGGCGAAATCCGTCAACCCGCCGACCATCGACAACGACACGTCACGGACAGACCGCACGAAAACCGGCTGAGACGACTGCGTGACTGCAGACGGTGGCGCATGGCGCTAAAGCCGCGCAGCTGGTACTGACGGCCCGCCGATTGGGCGGCCAATCACGGACACCTCATGTTCGAAATCAGTTGGAGTGAGCTTCTGATCCTTGGGATCGTCACGCTGATTTTCGTCGGCCCAAAAGAGCTGCCGGTTTTTTTGCGCACACTCGGCAAATATGCCGGGATGATGCGTCGCCACGCCAATGACTTCAAGGCTCAGTTCGACGCCGCGATGCGCGAAGCCGAACTCGATACGATGCGCGAGGAAATGGCCGCCATGCAGGCCCGCGTGAATGCCGAGGTGATGGGCGCCAAGCATGCGTTGAGCGACGCGGCAACGCCACCGCCGTCGCAGCCCGCTTCAGTTCCGGCGTCGCTGAAACCCGAAGCTGAACCGCAACTGGCGATGCCACCGATGCCGGCCCCGCCGCGCATGGGATCGTAAGCGATGCAGGATGTGTCGCCGATGTCGGACGCCGCGCGCGATGGCCACGACGATATCGAAGCCAGCAAGGCACCCCTGCTCGATCATTTGATCGAATTGCGATCACGCCTGATGTGGGCCGTCGGCGCCTTCGTCATCATGTTCTTTTTGTGCTTCGCCGTCGCGCGCCACATCTACAACGTTCTGGTTTGGCCCTACATGTGGGCGTCGGGCAACGATCACGTTCGACTGATTGCGACGCACTTCCTCGAACAGATCATGACGCACGTGAAGCTCGCCATGTTCGGGGCGGCGTTCTTGTCGTTTCCGGTGGTCGCGACACAGATTTATAAGTTCGTCGCGCCGGGACTGTATAAGAACGAGCGCCGCGCTTTTCTTCCCTATCTCGTCGCGACGCCTGTGTTGTTCGTCATCGGCGCGGCGGTGGTTTATTTCATTGCCATGCCGGTGCTGATCAAGTTTTCGATCGGGCTGACGCAATCGTCCGGTGAGGCTGGCGTGCCGACGATCGAATTGCTGCCGAAAGTTTCGGAATACCTGTCGCTGATCATGACGCTGATTTTCGGTTTCGGCATCGTGTTCCAGATGCCGGTTGTGCTGACGCTGCTGGCCCGATCCGGCATGATTACCGCAGCCGGGCTGGTGTCGTCACGGCGCTACGCCATCGTTGGTATTTTCGCCATGGCGGCCGTGCTGACGCCACCTGATGCGCTCAGCATGGTGATCATGGCCCTACCAACCGTGCTGCTTTACGAAGCGTCGATCTTTGCGGTTCGCTACGTCGAGAAGACGACGCCGGGCGCGTCGGGCTGACCGCGTCACTGCCAATGTGTTAACGCGCGTGATCGGCGACCATCGTTACATCGAACACGTTTATGTGAGGCTGATTTATTGAGTAACGTCAGGCGTCTGCCCTGCGTCTACCTTTGCATGAACGTGCTGCTCGACTGAGCCGCTGGTTCAGCCAAGTGAAACTTAACCCAGACCAGGAGACCTATCCAATGACTAACTTTGTAAAAGCTTTCGCCGTTGCCGCCGCTTTGTTTGCCGGCGCCCAGTCAATCAGCACCGCTTCTGCTGAAACCAATGGTTCGAGTGTCTCGTGCATGACCGGTTCGCTGACGCCGCACGGCTCGTGGGATTGCCGCTAATGCGCGGGTTGATGGGGTGGCGGCTGACGTAACTTTTGACGTCGCCCCCCGTCCTCTCACACGTTCAGACGGAAGCTCCAGACGGCGCTTCGGCGCCGCTGGACCGCTCAAGTCGCATCGTATACCACGGCCTCAGTCAATCGACTTATGACATGAGGCTCGGCCGTGCTGGACATCAAATGGATCCGCGATAATTCCGAGGCGTTCGACGCCGCCATGCAGCGGCGTGGGCTGGAGCCGCTGGCCGCGAAACTGACTAGCCTGGACGATGCGCGCAAGTCGTGCCTGACCGCGCTGCAGGAGGCGCAAGGGCGCCGCAACGCCGCTTCCAAAGACATCGGCAAAGCCAAGGCATCGAAGGATGAAGCGACGGCCGCGACACTGATGGCCGAAGTCGCGACGCTGAAAGACGCCATTGCAAAAGGCGAGGACGACGAGCGCCGCCTTGATGCCGAGATTAAGTCCGCGTTGGACGTGATCCCGAACTTGCCGCGCGATGATGTGCCGTTCGGCACTGATGAGACGGGCAACGTCGAGGTTCGCAAAGTCGGCACGCCCGGCAGCTATGCGTTCGCGCCCAAGCAGCACTTTGAAATCGGTGAAGCGCTCGGCTTGATGGATTTCGAGGCCGCGCAGAAAATTTCCGGCGCGCGGTTTGTCGTGTTGAAGGGGGCTTTAGCGCGCTTGGAGCGGGCCATCGGCTCGTTCATGCTCGATCTGCACACGAGCGAGTTCGGCTACGTTGAACACAATCCGCCGCTGTTGGTGAAAACGGAATCGGCATACGGCACAGGCAATCTTCCCAAATTTAAGGACGATCTGTTTGCCACCAGCAAGTCGAACAGCGACATTGTAGATGAGCTGCGGCTGAGTTATCGAAACGACCAGCCCAATGCACTATCAAATTTTAACGTCGATAGCAGCGAGTGGCAGCGACACCTTGCAGAGAAAAACGCAATTTCTGAGGACGACTACGTCAAGAAGCACATCGTCGATTTTCATGCTTCTTTCAAGAAATTGATTGCGGGATCGCAGCTTTTTCTAATTCCGACCGCCGAAGTCTCACTCACCAATATCGTCCGCGATTCGATCCTCGAAGAAGCCCAACTGCCGATGCGCATGACGGCGTGGACGCCGTGCTTTCGCTCGGAAGCCGGTGCCGCCGGTCGCGATACGCGCGGCATGATCCGCCAGCATCAGTTCTCGAAGGTCGAACTCGTTTCGATCACGACGCCCGAAACTTCGCTCGCCGAACATGAGCGCATGACCGGTTGCGCGGAGGAAGTTCTCAAACGGCTCGGCCTGCCGTTCCGCACGATGTTGCTGTGTACCGGCGACATGGGCTTCGCTTCGCAGAAAACCTATGACATCGAAGTCTGGCTGCCGGGGCAGAACGCCTATCGCGAAATCTCGTCGTGCTCGGTGTGCGGTGATTTCCAGGCCCGGCGCATGGACGCCCGCTATCGCCCGGCCGGCGGTGGTAAACCGGTCTTCGTGCATACGCTCAACGGCTCAGGGCTCGCGGTCGGGCGAACTCTCATCGCCGTCCTCGAAAATTATCAACAGGCCGATGGGTCCGTCATAATCCCTGAGGCGTTGCAGCCCTACATGGGCGGCATGAAGCAGATCGCAACGCCAGCGGCATAGGCCTGACGCAGCGGCGAACATGATCGCCTGTGCCAGCCGACGGCGACAAGGAACTCAATGCGCATTTTGATTACGAACGACGACGGCATCAACGCCAAGGGGCTTGAAATTCTCAAGGCCATCGCGCTCGGTTTGTCGCCAGATGTGTGGACGGTCGCGCCGGAGACCAATCAATCCGGCACGTCGCATTCGATGACACTGCATTCGCCGTTGCGCCTGCGCGCCATCGACGAGCGCACCTATGCTGTTGCCGGCACGCCGACCGATTGCGTGATCATGGCGGTTCGCCATCTGCTCAAGGATCAGCCGCCGGATTTGATTTTATCCGGCGTCAATCATGGGTCGAATTTGGCCGAAGACATCACGTACTCGGGCACGGTCGCGGCGGCCATGGAGGGCACGCTGCTTGGTGTCCGCTCCATCGCGCTATCGCTGATGATGGGCTTTGAAGAAGATGGCAAACGCACGGCGTTTTGGGAGACGGCGCTCGCCCACGCCCCGTCGCTGATCCGCATGCTGATCGAAGCGCCCTGGCGGCCCGGTACGCTGATCAACGTCAACTTTCCGGATGTGTCGCCGGAAAAAATTTCGGGCATTACGGTGACGCGACAGGGCGTGCGCGATCAAAACCTGCTGAACATTGACAGCCGTTCCGATCCCTGGGGAACTCCCTATTTCTGGTTCGGATTTGAGCGCCGCCGTTCGACACTTGTCGAAGGAACCGATCTCTCAGCGATGGCGGATGGAAAAATTTCGGTAACACCTCTATCGCTCAATTTGACCGATCGCGACGCCTTCGCCGCGCTCGAACAACTCGTCGCGCGCTAACGCAGTTTCCGTCAGCCGCAGTGGCATCGGCGGGTCCCATAAAGTCGCCGGTTTGACGAAATCCCTCCGCGAATTAAGCGCAATCGCTGTGTACGCAGGCAACATGCCTTGGTCCGTCCGGATCGTTGGTGGTGATGGCCTGACGCGCACGTGCCGCGTTCGCGCCGCACTCTTCACCGGGCGACATCACGCGCACGCGGGACGGAAGTCGCACAGCTTCGGGTGTTAACCCGGCATTAACCGAAGGAAGGTTAATGGATGGTGCGAGTAGAGGTGCGTACCATGATGAGTTTTCCTGCCAGGCCCTGGCGCGGCGTCGACAGCCTTCGACCTGCGCGTTATGCGGCCCTTGTCGTCACTTTGCTGGCTGCCGGATGCAGCGCGGATGTGACCCGCTTCGACAGCACATCGTTCAATCTCAATGATCCACCAGGCGCCGAGAGCCCCCCCGTGCCATCCGAGCCGGTGCATTCGGGCAGCTTGTCGGACAACACCAACCGGGTCGCGCAAGCGACACCGCGTGGACCGTATGGCGCCGGCGCCAACTCGGGCGACAACGGCGTCGACGTTGCAGCTTTGCCGGAGCCGGTGACATCATCGCCGCCTGTTGCGAGCGCTCGCCCGTTTGGGTCTTCGCCACCCCAGCCCACAGCCTATGAGCCGGCGGGGCGAGGCGAAACCATTGAAGTGCAAGCAGGTGATACGCTTTACGGCTTGTCGAAACGCCATCAGGTTTCACTTGCTGCTCTCATGTCGGCGAACAATCTGACGAGCCCGGCATTGAAGCCCGGCCAAAAGCTCACACTGCCGGCAGGTGGTAGTAACGTCGCTGCTGTCACGCCGGCGAGAAAGTTACAGCGCCCGATAGAAACCGCAGCGGTTAATCAGCCAGCGTCGTCGCCTGAATTGGATGCCAAATACGGCGCCAGCTACGTCGTCAAGCCGGGCGACAGCATCTATGCGATCGCGCGCTCGAACAAAGTTTCGTTCGCCGAGATGCAGCGCGTCAACGGCATCACGGATGCCCGCAAGGTTCGCCCGGGAACGGTGCTGAAAGTTCCAGGCGTTGCACCGGTTGCGGCGGCTGAAGCGATTTCTGAGCAGCCAACGGCGGACGCTGTGGCAGTTCCGGCGTCGATCAATCCGGCACCGGTGTACGCCAAGCCGATCAATGCACAATTGGGCGAGCAGAAGGTCGCCGCGCTGAATGACAAGGCGACGGACGCCAGTTCTGCAGCTGCGTCATCGAATGCAGCGACGGCGCCGAAGCAGGACAGGCTCGCCGTCGCCGCCCCGACCGCGTCGTCATCCTCCATCGACAGCGTCAAGCTGCGCTGGCCGGCCAGCGGCAAAGTCATCTCTGGTTTCGGCGGCCGTCCTGATGGCACGCACAATGACGGCATCAATCTCTCCGTACCGCTCGGCACCGATGTTCACGCCGCCGAGTCCGGTGTCATTGCCTATGCCGGCAGTGAATTAAAGGGCTACGGCAATCTGGTTCTTGTGCGCCATGACAACGGCTGGGTGACTGCCTACGCCCATAACGACGAGCTTCTGGTCAAGCGCGGCGACAAGGTGAAGCGCGGGCAGGTGATCGGCAAGGCTGGCAAGACCGGCACCGTCGATCAGCCGCAAGTGCACTTCGAGTTGCGCCAGGGGTCTAAGCCAGTCGATCCGACGCCGTACATGGAGCAGCTTTAAAACCAACGGTCCGACATCAATACTTGGACCGGGTTTTGATTTAAAAGTTCGCCGCGCGCGAAGCATGAGGGAAGCTTGAAGACCGGACCGCAAGGCCCGGTCTTTTTTCTGGGCGCGCGCGACTCCGCTTGCGCGGAGCCGGCCGCGCGCGCCGGAGCACCGCACTGGCGGCCGGCTCGCGGAACGCGAGTCGCCAGTGCCAAATAAAATGCGGCTCTGCGCCAGCGGAGTCGCTCGCGCAAAGTAAAAACAGTTCCGCGAGCCGGCCGCCAGTATGGAGAAACCAATCAAGAAAGCTCAGATCGCTTTACCTAATCGCCCGGCAAGGTCGTTGATGAATTGCCATGCGACGCGGCCTGAGCGCGCTCCGCGCGTCGTGGCCCATTCCAGCGCATCAGGGATAAGAATCCCATCGGCGACGTCGAGTTGATAGTGTGCGGCGTAAGTGCGAACCATCGCGAGATAGTCGTCCTGACTGGCGTTATGAAAGCCAAGCCACAAGCCGAAGCGGTCCGATAGCGAGACTTTTTCTTCAATCGCTTCTCCCGGCGTTATGGCGGTAGAGCGCTCGTTGTCGATCATCTCGCGCGGCATCAAGTGCCGCCGGTTGGACGTGGCGTAAAACAGCACGTTTTCTGGCCGCCCTTCGATGCCGCCTTCAAGTACGGCCTTCAGCGATTTATAGTGGGTGTCGTCCTTGTCGAACGACAGGTCGTCGCAAAATACCAGAAAGCGAAAAGCGGCGGTCCGCAGTTGAGCGAGGCATGCTGGCAGGGTCGCGATATCTTCGCGGTGAATTTCGATGAGCTTCAATGATGGCGCTGTCCGCGCCGCCTCGGCGTGGGCGGCTTTCACCAAACTCGATTTGCCCATGCCGCGAGCGCCCCACAGCAAGGCGTTGTTGGCGGCAAGCCCGGACGCGAACCGGCGCGTATTGTCGAGCAGCGTTGCCGCCGTTCGGTCGATGCCTTTGAGCATTTCGAGCGGAATGCGATTGACGTGAGCCACCGGCTGGAAAAAGGCGCCATCACCGTGCCAGACGAAAGCCTCCGCCGAGGTGAAGTCAACGCTGCGATCAGCGTTCGGACTGAGGCGCTCGAGCGCGCTGGCAATTCGTTCGAGCAGTGCGGCAATCGACGGCGTGTCGCCTGTCTCGGACGTTTGGTCGGTGTGCGGCATCGTTTGACTTCGGCCTTTCTTCGGCGGCGGCGGCAAGGCTCTTTAAGCATTGCAGACGCTGAAGCCAAGTCGGCGATGGCCCATCAGCGGCCAAAAGTGACGGCCATGTAAGGTTGCAAACCGGCCCGCGAACACTATAGTCCGGCCGAAATTGGTCGGCGGCGCCCCGTGACCCGAATCCGGGTTATGGGGCATGTTCGTTGTAGCCGAGGTACGTCGAGAAGGACCCCGTTTATGTTTGTTACGCCTGCTTTCGCGCAAACCGCAGCTCCCGGTCTTGACCCCATGGGCGGTCTGCTGGTGCCGATGCTGCTGATGCTGGTGATCTTCTATTTCTTTCTCATCCGCCCACAGTCGCAGCGCGCCAAGGAACACCGCGAACGCATGAGTGCCGTCCGCCGCGGCGACACGGTCATCACGTCTGGCGGCATGGTCGGCAAGGTGACAAAAGTTTCCGATACCAGCGATGAAATCGAAGTCGAGCTGGCCGACAATCTCAAAGTGCGCATCATCAAGAGTACGTTGATGGATGTCCGCTCGAAAGGCGAACCTGTGAAGGACGCCACCTGACGACCGCCGAATTCGTGCTGATCTCATAGACAGCAAATGCGTATTCTTTTGCTATTTCAAAAGCCAAACTTCAGACCCAGGCTTCAGACCGACGAGACCTAAACCTTATGCTGTATTTCGCGCGCTGGAAGGTTCTTGCGATATTGCTGACATGCCTTGCAGGCGTCGTCATCGCGTCGCCCAACTTCTTGTCAAAAGAGACGGTGGCGGCCTGGCCGACGTTCCTGCCAAAAAAACAGTTGCCGCTCGGTCTCGACTTGCAAGGCGGCGCGCATCTGCTGCTGGCCATGGATCAGGAAGAGATCCGCAAGGATTGGCTGAACAATTTGCGTGACAGCGCGCGTAAAACTTTGCGTGATGCCAAGTTAGGTTTTTCAGGTCTTGGCGTTCAGGGCGGCCAACTGCAAGTCAAACTTTTAAAGCCGGAAGATCGCGAGGTGGCTTTAACCGAGCTGCGCAAGTTGATCCAACCCGTCGGCAACGCCATTCTTGGCAGTAGTGGCCAGGATATCGATGTCGAACCCGGCACCGATCCAAACACCATCACGCTCAAGCCAAGTAACCAGGGCATGAAAGCGCGCGTCTTGAACGCGGCATCGTCGTCCATTGAAACCGTCAATCGCCGAATTAACAATCTCGGGACATCGGAATCGAGTGTCGTGCGACAGGGCACGGATCGCATTTTGATCCAGTTCCCGGGACTGAAGGAAACCGGCGAACTCAAGCGTCTGATCGGCGAGACGGCGAAGCTGACATTCCATGAAGTGCATCCATCGACATCGGCTGAAGATGCAAAGCTGACGTCTGCGCCTGCCGGTTATAAAGTTTATCCTGGCGAAGCATCGGAGGGCGGGGATTTCCTGCTGCGCGAAATCCCCGTTGTGCAGGGCGAGGATTTGGTGGATGCGCAGCCAGGCTTTGACTCGCGAAATGGCGAGGCCGTGATCAATTTCCGCTTCAATCAGAAGGGCGCCGTCAAGTTTGGATCATTCACGAAGGATAATATCGGCCGCCCGTTTGCGATTGTCCTCGATGACAAGGTGTTGTCCGCGCCCGTAATTCGCGAGCCGATCCTTGGAGGTTCTGGGCAAATCTCCGGCAATTTCACCGTCGAAAGCACCAACACGCTCGCTGTGCAATTGCGCTCCGGCGCCCTGCCGACCAAGCTCACCATCGTCGAAGAGCGCACGGTCGGGCCATCGCTCGGTGCCGACAGTATTTCGGCCGGTCAAACAGCGGGCATCATCGGTGGCATCGCCGTCATCGTGTTGACCATCTTGGCCTACGGCACGTTCGGCATCTTCGCGTGCGTCGGACTGATCGTGCACTTGATCTTGACGTTGGCGCTGATGACGTTGATTGGCTCAACACTCACGTTGCCGGGCATCGCCGGTTTGGTACTTGGCGTCGCCATGGCGGTCGATGCCAACGTGCTGATCTACGAACGCATCCGCGAGGAGTTGCGCGCCGGCAAAACGCCGATCGCCGCCATCGATGCTGGCTTTTCGCGCGCCTTCATCACAATCGCCGACTCACAGCTGACGACGCTATGCTGTGCCATCATCATGTTCTGGCTCGGCTCCGGCCCGATCCGCGGTTTCGCCGTGACGCTGACGCTCGGCATTCTGACGTCGATCTTCGCCTCCGTCACCGTCGTCAGACTGCTGATCTCATTGTGGCTGAAAGCTCAGCCTAAGGGCCGCGGCCCGCTCGAAATACCGGTTTAGGAGACGAACGTCCGTGTTGATGCGATTAATCCCAAACTTCAAAGGGTTCGACTTCTTCCCGCATGACTTGCGGCTGCCGTTCATGAAGTATCGCGATCTTGCGGTCGGTTTGTCGATTGTCGCGATGCTGATATCGATGGCGCTGTTTGCAACGCGAGGTTTGAACTACGGCGTCGATTTTAAAGGCGGCTCGATGATCGAGCTGCAGGCGACCAACGGCACGGCTGACGTCAGCGCGCTCCGCAATAAGCTCGGCCAGCTCGGATTAGGCGGCGCGCAGATCCAGGCGTTTGGTGGCCCCTCCGACGTGTTGATCCGCATTGAAGAACAGCCAGGTGGCGACGCGGCGCAGCAAGTGGCTTTAAAGAAAGTCATCGATGCGGTCGGCACCGGCTATACGCAACGACGCGTTGAGGTGGTCGGCCCGGCTGTCTCCAGCGAACTGCGAACAACAGGTTTTATCGCCGTGGCGGCCGGTATTCTTGCCATCGTGTGCTACGTTTGGTTTCGCTTCGAGTGGCAATTCGCTCTCGGCGCCGTGTTGGCGTTGACGCACGACGTGCTCGTGACCGTCGGGATCTTTTCACTGTTTCAGTTTGAATTTGATCTGTCGACTGTCGCGGCTCTGCTGACCATCCTTGGATATTCCGTCAACGATACAGTCGTCGTGTCAGACCGAATTCGTGAGAATTTGCGCAAGTTCAAAAAGATGGACTTGAATGCGTTGCTCGATTTGTCGATCAACGAGACGCTGTCGCGAACGATTTTGACCGGGGTCACGGCGATTGCGGTGTTGTTGGCGCTGTACATCTTCGGCGGCGAAGTCATTCGCAATTTCAACTTTGCGATGTTGCTTGGCGTTATCATCGGCACCTACTCGTCGATCTTCATTGCCGCGCCGTTGCTCGGTTATCTCGGCGTCAAGCGCGATTGGAGCGACGCGGCGGCGAAGGGCGTTTCGGCTGGCAGGGCTTAGGTGCGGCTCTGGCTTGAACCTGAAGGTTGGCGAGGGCAGTGGATATGGCGGACATCATTGCCCGTTATCCCGCAGAGGCTTCCGTTACGGCTTACGGAAACGGTGGCTTTCGCTTCGCCGATATGAGTCACAAGGGATCGATCCTGTGCATGCCGAGCGGCGTTTATGCGTGGGCGGCAACGACGGTCGAAAACATGACGGCGGCGATGCTCGCTTTACCGCTCAGCGAATTGACGCCACCTGGCGTGCTGCTGCTCGGTACCGGCGTTTTGCAGGCGTGGCCGCCCGAGCCGGTGGTCAAAGCTTTCGCGAATGCAGGTATCGGTCTTGAAGTGATGAGCACTGGCGCAGCTGCGCGTACGTACAACATTTTGCTGGCGGAACGTCGCCATGTCGGTGCGGCGCTGCTGGCGGTGCCGTGACGTTGCCGGCGATTGCGGCGTTAGGGTCCGGCGTCGTCATGCGGGGGCGCGGTGTTGGATACTCAGTTATGAGTGACGCGTTAGACTCGATCGATCCGGCCGCGCACGCCACAGCCCGTGATCAGATTAGAACGACCGCACGACGTTATGAAATCGACCGCTACCTATCGGCATTGTTGGCGCCGCGCGCCGCACGTGACGATCTGATAGCGCTGGCAGCGTTCAGTGGTGAACTCCATCGCATCGGTGAGACGGTGAGCGAACCGATGCTCGGCGAGATTCGGTTTCAATGGTGGCGTGACGCTCTCGACAGTGGCGCGCGCGGCGAAAAGACCGGTCATCCGATTGCCGATGCCGTGACCGGCGTCGTTCAGCGCTATCGCTTATCGCCCGAACGTCTGCTGGACATGCTGGACGTCCACGCGCACCGTCTCTATGCGGACCCACCGGCAAGTCATGACGCGTTGTCGCTCGAACTGGACCTTACCGAAGGCGTCATGTTTGACGTCGCCGCTCGCGTTCTTGGCTGTGCGCCAAAGCCGCTGTTGGCGCGCGCCGTGCAGTCGGCAGGCCGAGGTTATGGTTTAGCGCGTATCGCCACGACTTTGGCGCGTTCGCTGTCTCGTGGGCGGGAACCTTTTCCGCCGAGAGCTGATTGGTTGACGCTGGCCAGCGCGCGAGACTGGCGAGCTGAGCTGGCCGATATCGTTGTAATGTCTCGGGCTTGTGTCGACGATTTGCGCGTCGTTCTTGCGGACATGGGTCGTGATCGGGCTGGGGTCATGACAGCTATGCTGCCGGTTGCCGTCGTAGAGCCCTATTTGAAGGCTTTGCAGAGACTTGATCATGATCCGCTTCGCGATATCGCGGAGATTGTCCCGCTGACGCGCGTCGCACGGATTGCTGGGGCGCATCTGCGGCGACGGCTTTAAACGAAGAGGGAACGAATGGCCGGGAGATTGACACGGACTGCGATGCGCAGCGTGATCGCGGGCCTGATCGCCACCTCGGCGATGTTGGTCGCTGATGCACAGCCAGCGGCAGCGGAAACGGCCGCTATTCGCTGGCGCGTCGAGAATCCGTTTCGATTTTTTAGAGATTCCGCAGACACCGAAGTGCACCGAGCGACCTACAACTCTCTGACTCAGTCCGAATTAGCAGCACCGGTCCTTGCCGCAGAACATGCTCTCCAGCGCCGCCATGAGGATGGCTGGGCTGCGACGATGTATCGAAAAACCTGCTGGAATTGGACCTCCAATCGCTACACGTGCCCCGACTACGACGACTATATGAATCCAAAGAACCACGTCGTCGTGGCTGACATCGCCGGTATCGAGGACGCAGCCAACTTGACGTGCACCTGGCTGACTGCACCGAAAGGCGGCAGCGCGCCGCGCGGCGACGCCATCGTTCAGCCTTGCAACGAAACGGTTGAATTTGAAGTCCCCTATCCAGGTGCAATGACTGTCACGGTCGAGATTGGTGGCCGGGCGGTGGCTGCAACGGACATCAAGGTTCGCGATATTTTGGTTGCAGCGATGGGTGATAGTTTTGCGTCGGGTGAGGGCAATCCCGATATTCCGGTGCGCTTCTCGCGCGACCGGAGTGCCAATTACGGCAACGCAAAGTCCGGCGATTTATCAGGGTTTCCGGCCCGCATCGGCGATTGGAAGCAGATTGGCGACAAGCCCTTCATTTCCGAGAATGCCCGCTGGCTGGATCAGGCCTGTCATCGCTCGCTGTACTCGCATCAATTGCGCGCCGCGTTGCAGCTCTCGATCGAGGACCCGCATCGCGCCGTCACGTTCGTTGGAGTGTCGTGCTCAGGCGCGGAGGTCACGGCCGGATTATTCCTGCGCTACAAAGGTAACGAGTGGGTGCCGAACCCGCCGGTTCTGTCGCAAATTTCGGCCGTGGCGGAAGCGCAATGCGGCAAGCGTGATGCCCAGCCGATGGACCTTCCGGAGGCCTATCACATCAACGGCGAAATTCCGGAGCTGAAGGGCGGGCTTGTCTTGCGCAAATGCCCGAAAGACGATGCGCGCAAGATCGATTTGATGCTGTTGTCGGTCGGCGGAAACGACATCGGCTTCTCGCGCCTCGTCGCCAATGCCGTGCTGTCGAGTGAATCCACCTTGCGCCAGCTCGGCGGCTGGATTGGCGAACTCCACGGCCAAAGTGAAGCCACGCAGCAATTATCGCACTTGGATGCCCGCTACAAATCGCTCAACCGGGCGATCCACTCACTCCTGTACGTGCCTTGGGATGAAAGCGACCGCATCGTCCTCGCCAGTTATCCAGGACTGGCGCTGGCTGGCGATGGCAGCGAAACCTGCAAGGACGGCCGCGCCGGCATGGAGGTCGTCGCTGACTTTCAATTGAGCGAGCAGAAACTGCGCGAGGGCACGTGGGTTGCCGACAAACTGCATCGGCAGATGCGGGAAAGCTCCGAGAAGTACGGCTGGACCTTCGTCGAAACGCACCGCCGCTCGTTCATCGACAGGGGCATCTGTTCGGGTTGGTCGGATGACGGAACGAACCCTGCTGACGAACTGCGCTTGCCGCGCAAGATCGACGGTGTTTGGAAGCCCTACAACCCCGCAGATTACCCTGCTTACGCCTCACGCAAGCGTTGGTTTCGCACGCCCAACGATGGCTTCATGACCGGCAATTTCCACGTCGCCGCCTCGTTGTTGCAAAAGGTTTTAAAGTTCGACACGCTGGCCTCTTTTCAGCTGCTTCTCGCCGCGACCTACTCAGGTTCGTTTCATCCGACGGCAGAAGGTCATGCTGCGATTGCGGATGCGGTTGCCGACAAAGCCCGCGCTGTGTTGACCAAGTATGGCCAAGGGCCGGAGCCCGACCCCTATGTTGCGACGCAGATCCCGCTGCCACCGGCAGCTGAAGAACCCGGCGCTCTCGGCCCCGAGCCGGCCGCAGCGCCCGCAGCGCCTGACACGACGATAGGACAGTCGGCGGCCCCTGAAATGAAAACAGTGCCCGATGCTGGAGCATCGCCAGCGCCGTCCTCGACTGGTGCGCTTTCCGAACCCGGCGGCGCATCGCGCGATGAGTTGCCGCCAGCGATCGAAACGCCTGGTCCACCGAGCGCCAGTGCGGCCGTCAATAATGAGATCGCTGCGCCACCTGTCGTGCCGCAGGACGCCGAGTCGCCAGCGAGTCCCGGCGTGCCACCCAACGTCGAAGTGCGCCAGCCGTTCAGGCCGCCGGTTGGCGATGGGACGGATCGCTGATCGTATCAAGCCAGACAGCCAGATCTACCAGCGCGCGGCGCGACATCGCCTGCTTCTTGGCACGTCCGCGCTCCGTGCCTTTGAGCTTTTTGCCGTCCGCGTCGTGCGTCGGCGCGGCGCTGAGATCAGGGATGAGACCGTAGTTGATGTTCATCGGCTGGAATGAGCGCCCGCCGCCGCGATTTGCGTCGTCGGCGATCAAGTGGCCCCCGGTGATGTGATCGAGCAGCGCCCCGAGCGCGGTTGTCGGTGGCGGGCCGACGAGACGGCGATCAAGCGCGTCGGCTGCCGCAAAGCGACCGGCAAGGAGCCCGATCGCGGCGCTCTCGATATAGCCTTCGACGCCGGTGATCTGTCCGGCAAAGCGCAATCGCGGATCGACCTGCAAACGCAACGTGCGATCCAGCAGTTTCGGCGAATTCAAATATGTGTTGCGATGCAGCCCACCGAGGCGTGCGAACTCGGCATTTTCCAAACCCGGAATCATGCGGAAAATGCGCACCTGTTCGGCGTGCTTGAGCTTGGTCTGAAAGCCGACCATGTTCCAAAGCGTGCCGAGCGCGTTATCCTGGCGCAATTGCACCACGGCGTAAGGCCAGCGGCCGGTTCGCGGATCATCAAGACCGACAGGTTTCATCGGCCCAAAGCGCAAGGTCTCGCGACCGCGCTCGGCCATCACTTCGACGGGCAGACAGCCGTCGAAGTAGGGCGTTGACGCTTCCCACTCCTTGAAAACGGTTTTATCGCCAGCCAATAGTGCATCGACGAAGCCGTTGTACTGGTCCTTGTCCATCGGGCAGTTGAGATAGTCGGCGCCGGTGCCGCCTGGTCCGGCCTTGTCGTAACGCGATTGAAACCACGCAATCGACGTATCGACGCTGTCGCGATGAATGACCGGCGCGATGGCGTCAAAAAATGCCAGGGCTCCTTCGCCGGTCAGTTCGGCTATGGCGCTGCTCAGCGCTGGCGAGGTGAGTGGTCCGGTCGCGACGATCACATTCGGCCAATCGAGCGGCGGCAAGCCTCCAACCTCGCGGCGATCGACGGTGATCAACGGATGCGCTTCGATCGTTCGCGTCACGTCTGCGGAAAAGGCGTCACGATCGACGGCGAGGGCACCACCGGCGGGAAGTTTGTGGCGATCGGCTGCCTGCATGATGAGCGAGTTGGCGCGACGCATTTCTTCGTGCAGCAGTCCGACGGCATTGTTTTCCCAGTCGTCGGAGCGAAACGAGTTCGAGCAGACGAGTTCGGCGAAGCCGTCCGATTTGTGAGCGTCCGTGCTGCGACCCGGGCGCATTTCATGGAGCACGACCGGAACGCCAGTGGCAGCGATCTGGTGGGCAGCTTCAGAGCCGGCGAGACCAGCGCCAATGACATGAATGGGTTTTGAGCGAGACATTCGGACCTTTAACAAACCTGCTGGACTTTGGTGACCTGGAGCTTTTGCGCAACGTGTCCACAATGCACGAATCAGCTTTAGCGGCCGGTGTTTGACGCGAATCAGTCGAGTGTTATGCGAAGTTTGAGACGTGCGGGCGTCGACGACGCCATGCCGCTTGGATGGGTTTACAGCGGGGCGGCATGGGCTGGCAACGAAGCATTGGGTGTGCGTGGCTGGCGGCGGTCGTCGTGGCCAGTTTAGGCGGCTGCACACACGAGCGGCTCGGCGCGGTTGACACCCACTTTGCGGACTTCAAGGTCAACGCGCCCGTTAAGAATCGCGTGTCTGTCTGTCACGGCTACACTTGTAAGATCCAAACTAAGTTCACCTTCGCCGAGGCCGACATCGCCGAACTGAAAGCTATTTTCAAGAAGGTCAAAAAGGCCGCGACAGCCGGGGAGGAGCGGCGCGCCGTCGCCTATGCGATCGGCTGGATGGAGAACCGCGTCGGCAAGGCCATCGGGACCGGCACCGATCGCGCCGGCATGGACTTCAAGGCGTCGGGCGATCCGACCCAGCAGGATTGCGTCGACGAATCGACCAACACAACGAGCTATCTTCTGGTTCTCGAAAATAACGGCTTCCTGAAACATCACAGCGTTGGCACACCCTTCGCCAAAGATCAGCTGTGGCGCGGCGTTTCGGGGTGGACGCATTGGACTGCGGTTTTGAAAGAGACCGCGTCGGGTCAAAAATGGGCGGTCGATAGCTGGATTTATGAGAACGGTGAAAATCCCGCCATCGTTGAAACCGAAAAATGGTACATCGACGACTTGGCCAGCTTGCCGTCCTCGACGAAATAGCGACTAGCCGCTCAACGCGAAATCGTAAAGCAGCTTGATGTTGAGCGCGATGATAACGCCGGCGATGACCATCGCGATCGCAGTCAGCCAGCGCGGTGCGACGAGCGCCCCCATTTTGGCGCGGCTAGCGGTGAACTGCACCAGCGGCAGAATCGCAAACGGCAATTGCAGACTTAAAACCACCTGCGTCAGAATCAATAGCTTCGCCGTCTGGCTGTCGCCGTAGAAGAGCGTTACGCCAGCGGCCGGAATAATCGCGATGCCACGTGTGACGAGGCGACGGAGCCAAGGCTTCAATCTGATGTCGATAAAGCCTTCCATCACCGCTTGGCCGGCCAACGTCGCCGTCACCGTTGAATTGAGCCCGCAACACAGCAGCGCGATGCCGAACATCACCGGCGCGATTGAGCTTCCCAAAAGCGGCGCCAGCAGGGAATGAGCTTCGCCTAGCTCCGCCACGTCGGTGCGGCCCGTGTTGTAAAAAGCGGCGGCCGCGAGAATGAGGATCGACGCATTGACAAGTAGCGCCAGCATCAGCGCCACAGTTGAATCGATGGTCGCGAATGTCAGGGCTTCACGCTTGTCCTCGAGCTTGGAGCCATAGGCCCTGGTCTGGACGATGGCCGAATGCAGGTAAAGATTATGCGGCATGACGGTCGCGCCCAGAATGCCGAGGGCGAGATACAGCATGTCCGGATTGGCGATGATGTCTGTCGTCGGCGCGAAGCCGCGAATGACCGCGCCCCAGTCCGGATCGGCAAGTCCGATTTGCACTGTGAAGCAGATGGCGATGATGCCGAGCAGCGTGATGACGAAGGCCTCGAGATACCGAAATCCGAGCTTTTGCAGTGCCAGGACGACGAACACGTCGAGCGCGGTGAGGATGACGCCGATTTCAAGCGGAATGCCAAACAGCAGATTGAGCCCGATCGCCGTGCCGATGACTTCCGCCACATCGGTAGCGATGATGGCGATTTCAGCGAGCGCCCAGAGAGGATATGCGGCCCAACGCGGATACCCGTCACGGCAGGCCTGAGCAAGATCACGACCGGACGCGATGGCAAGGCGGGCGCACAGGCTCTGCAGGATGATCGCCATGATGTTCGACACCAGTGCGACGACGAGCAGTGCATAGCCGAATTTCGATCCCCCAGCGATCGACGTCGCCCAGTTGCCGGGGTCCATGTAGCCGACCGCAACGAGATATCCTGGCCCGAAGAAGGCTCCGAAACGGCGTAATGTCGTGCCGGTCATGCTGACCGGGATAGAGCCGAAAACATCGCTCAACGCCGGTTCGCCAGCCGCGCGCCGCCACCCGCCGTGTGCGATCGGCATCGCAGATCGTGGTGTTGTTGGTGGGGAGAGGTCGGGCGAAACAACCGTCATGTCTACTCGCTAATGCAAATCATTCGCAACTAGCCTAGCAGGGTCAGTTGGCGTTGACCAGCCCTTGTGACGAGCCCACCGGGTTCACTCACAGGTTTCGATGTCGGTGAGCCGCTAATGAATTTGATTGAACAATCGAACGATGGGCGTTCCAAACACTCAGTTTGCCTAGACGACTGCACCATCGGTCCATGCTGCAGCCGCTATTGCGGCGTAGAATGAACTCGGAAAGTTTGATCGACGGCTGGATGCGATCGAGCATGGGCGCCCGGCGAAATGCTACGGGTGGCTGGAATAGCCTCTGCGGAAAATTAGCCGGCCGCACATGCGATAGGTTGGCCCGAATGTTGGGATACAAAAAACGTCTGGCCGCAGATCTGTCGCGCTGGAAGTCCAACGGCTGGTTGACCGACGTCGGCGAGGCGCAGATCGCGCGCGAGCTTGCAAGCAACCGGCGAGATTTCGGGCTTGCGTCGGCGCTGGGCGTGTTGGCGAGTGTTTTGCTGGCCTTCGCCGTCATGTCGTTTGTCGCGGCCCATTGGGCGGATATTCCGCGCGGCGCTCGGCTCGCCATCTTATTTGGTTCGATGTGGAGCGGATATGCAGCGGCCGGCGTGCTCACTGGGCGCGGACACCGCGGCATGTCGGACGCTGCGATTTTGTTTGCTGTTGCGGTTTTCGGCGCAAGTATCGCGCTCATCAGTCAAATGTTTCACATCGAAGGCCATGCGCCCGACGGCGTCGCATTGTGGGCGGCAGGCGCGTTTTTGTCCGGTGTGGTTTTGCGATCGAGCGCGGCGTTGGCATTTGCCATGGTCCTCGTTGCGGTCTGGGGCGGCATGGAGACCGTTGAGCGCGAAGCGGTGTTTTGGCCATTTTTAGTCGGCTGGACGGCGGTGTCCTCGGCGTTCGTTTGGCAGCGCTGGCGGCCAGGATTGCATCTGTCGGCGCTGACGTTGTCGGCGTTCGTGATCGCACTTGGTTATGTTCTGAGCGACGGCCACGATCACGCACTGGTCGTCGCGCTTGGATTGATGGCAGTCGTGAGTGTCCTCGCCATCGAGCGCTTGGAACCAGCGTGGCACGTCGCCGTAGAGCCGGTGGTCGGCTACGGATTAGTGACGACATTTTTCGGCGCCATGGCCCTGCAATTCGGTGAGAACCCAACGGGCGTTGCATTGATCGTCATGGCATCGCTGACTTTGCTGTTGATGGTGGGCGCCATCGCCTACGGCATGTCCACCCACCGCTCTTCGACGATCTGGCTTGGTTATCTTGGCTTTTCGATCGAGATCCTGGCGCTCTATGTCAACACCATTGGCACTATTCTCGGCACATCACTGTTTTTCCTCGTGGCGGGCGTGCTCGTTGCGGCACTCGCCGCGTTGGCATGGCGACTGGCGCACCGCACGGCAAAATCGGAAGCAAGCCCATGAGCAACACCATCGGTGGCTGGCGGTTCGGCCCAACGTGGCGGTGGCTTGGCGTCGCCGCCGTCGTCCAAACGGCCGTGCTATGGACCATCATTGCCCAACGCCAAGCGCTGCTCCGCGACGGCAAGGAGATCGTGCTGCCCGTAGTGCCCGTCGATCCGCGCGATTTGTTTCGCGGCGACTATGTCACGCTCGGCTACGACCTCACTCCGATCAAGGCGATGGCGTTGGACGGTCGCCCCTCGTTCGACGGGTTGTCGAAAGGCGCGATTGCTTACGTGACGCTGCGCCAATCGGTCGATGACAGTTGGCAGGTGCGCAGCGTTTCGCCACGGCGGCCCGACCGCATCGACGATGGTGAGCTGGTTATGAAAGGCCGTGTCGCCTATCATTTCGGCGCGGCTGGATCGCCGGATGAATCGATCGATGTGCGTTTCGGCATCGAGCGATATTTCGTACCGGAAGGCACGGGCGCGTTGCTTGAGACGAAACTCAGGGACAAAGCCATCAAAGCGCTGGTGGCGGTAGGTGCCGATGGTGCCGCCGGGATCAAAGGCCTGCTGATCGATGGCCAGCGGCACGAAGACCCACCTTTGTTTTAGGCGCTTCTGGCGCGGGGCGCGGTTTGCTAAGCAGGGCCCGCGATTGTCGCAGGAGAGCCCAGCATGCCAATTACACGTCACGAAGAATCCGCCGTTTATTCCAAAGTCACCGAAGCCAACGGCCTCGTGTTTACCGCCGGTGTGATCCCCAGTGATTTGTCGCGTGACGTTGCGGGTCAGACCGCTGACGTGTTGGCCGAAATCGATCGGCTGCTGGCGCTATGTGGCAGCGACAAGTCGAAAGTCGTGCAGGCGACAGTCTGGCTCAACGACATCCGCCACCGCGATGGCATGAACACGTCATGGAGCGCGTGGCTCGGTGGTAAAAATGCGCCGGCGAGAGCCTGTGTCGAAGCCAAGCTGATCGACCCGCGCATGTTGGTCGAAATCTCGGTTGTGGCCGCTAAATAGCGCCTCCGAGATGGGCATTTGGCGGTGCGGCACGTGTTTGGCTGGCGCCCATTTCAGCAGCTAAAGCAGCTCTGTGCCTTCCGTGCCGCGGTGCGCACGAATGTCGTGGCAAGTGATAAAAACTCCCTGCGCCGGCGCGGCTATCTCTGCGACTATATGTTTGCGATTCGAACACATGTTCTAGTCATTCTCAGGGGTCATCGATGCCTTTCCGACTGAGTCTACAGGCGTGCATAGGTGCGTTTCTGGTGTTTGGCACGGTTGTGCCGTCGGCCGTGGCGGCGCAGCGCGTCGCAGCCGTCACGGGCCTCGCTGCTGCCCATGATCTGCGTTCCGAGCGTGGCCGTCTGTGTTTCTCCGACCACTATCATTACGGCAGCAGTTCAGGCATCTCGAACCGTAAGAAGGCCGAGTACGAGGCTGTCGTGTCATGGTCCTCGTTCGTCGATTTCGAATATGGAAACACGTGGGCGAACTTCTCCAAGGCGTCCGCCAAAGATATGAACTGCACGCAGTCAGCTTCGGGTTGGTCGTGCGATCTCAGCGCTCGTCCCTGCCGTTAAGCCTTCACGTGTCGTTCTGACTTGAATGCCCAGTGTTTGAATACCGAGTTGCCAAGTGACCGCCGGTTGATCAGCCAACTGGCGGTCTCACGTTTGAGACTTCTAACAGCATCGCGGATTCAGCGACCGAGAACGATGCGCGACAAAATTCGTTTTCCGGCATTCAGCAGCCAGCGCACCACAAACATATAGATCAGCGAGCTCATGACGCCGCGGTTCTTGAAGCCAAGCAGGCCTCCAAGGATCGAGCGAATGAGACCGCCCAGCGAGCCACCTCCGGGTGCTTGCGTTCCGCCGCGGCGGACGACGTCCGAAAGATCGTCGTAACGATTGCGCCGCGTGGTGCCGGGCAAATTATCGCCGGGCAATGGTAGCAGGACGCCGCCGCCTGTCGCGCCTCCCATGCCGCCGCCAGCGCCCCCGGCAGGTCGTGGCAGATTGTTCGCCCATTCGCCCGATCCGGGCGTAGTTGACGGCGCATCATATCGCTTGGGCGCTGGATCACCCGGCAATGGAAGCAAGACGCCAAGGCCCGGGACATCGCGCAGCTTTTGTGAAAACAGCGCCTGCGTTTTATTCTGTAGACCGCCGACCATCATGCTGGCGACGACAGGCAGCATTCGGCGCAGTGTTGCCGCATCAATCCCCGTTTGTCGGGCAACGCTGTCGGCAATCCCACGGCTTATGTGTTTGTCGCCGATCAGCACGTCGAGAACGTGATTGCCGCTGTCGGCCATCTCCGCAGTTGCAAGATGCGCTGGATCGGCGATGGCTCGGCCAACATCAGCGTCGCCAAGAAGCGCAACAATGTCGGCCAGTCCGCCGCGCGATAGCGTGTTGCGCTCGACGCGGCTCGCGAGAACCGTCATCATCGCCGTCAGCGCCGCCTCGGCTTTATCGGGCGGTACGCCAAACGCGGCAGCGAGATTGTCGATCGCGGCGCCGCCTTGGGCATTCCTGACGGCGGCTTCGATTTCCAATGACGTCTCCCGTGACGGTGTGTCAGTTCCTATGACGGTGCATTGATTGCGGCGGCGAGATGCTGCGGCGCGCTTATAGCAACAACCGGACGAACTTCAACGTTCTAAGACCTTGTTTGCAAGCGAGGACGTCGACGACGACATCACTCAGTTCATACTTCAATCTGCGTCGCCTGAGCACGTCATTTGCGTCGCGCATACATCGTTCATGGGCCATTCATCGACGGTCAGTTTAACTGCAACCAAATCGGCGGTGACAGCGTTTATGAGCGTCCACGCTAGATTTCAGATCGAAGGATCACAATCTAACGCTTCGGAGGCTTGAATTTCGAACTCGCGCAACACGAGTGATAAGCCCCCGATCAAAGGTAAAAAGGGAGATTGGAATGCGTAAACTTTTCGCAAGCTTGTGCGTCCTCGGCGCCTTGGCGCTATCAGGCGCCGTACCGGCATCTGCCACACCTGCGAGTGGTCTTGCAACGAAAGCAGCCGTGGCGAAAACCGGTATCGCTGTGACTGAAGTCGGTTATCGCGGCCGGCACCATAGGCGCCACCGGGGCATCTACTTCGGTTACGGATATCCGGGATATTACGGTTTTTACGGCGGCCCGCGCTATTACGGTCACCGTCGTCACTACCGTTATGGTCACCGCGGCTATCGTAACTATGGCTATGGCTACGGCCGTGGCTATGGGTATCGGCGTGGTATCCACCTCGACCGGTATTAACGACAGTTCGGCCGTCATTTCGGCGGTGATTTAGACTTTTTGGTCGGCGGCCCGGGCGCAATGTGCACCCGGGCCGTTTTTTTGTGCACGAAAAGACAACAGTGCCCGTGTTGCAACGCACGAGCAGTTTTGGCATGGTCCGCCCGACTCTTGACCGGTGCCTCAATCTGCTGGTCTTCGACGGGAGGGGGCGAGCGCGCGCCGATCATGCGGCCGTGTCTGCGCACAAATGACATTATCCGGCCGGGCACCACGCTTGGCCAAGAGGAACCACTTAATGAGCCACATCCTTTGGGGGATCATCGCCTGCGGGGCGCTGTCCATCGTCTACGCTTTTATCACGGCCCAGTCGGTGATGAACGCTGATCCGGGCAATGCCCGAATGCAGGAAATTGCCGGCGCCATCCGTGAAGGTGCCCAGGCTTATCTCAATCGCCAGTATCGCACGATCGCCATCGTCGGCGCGGCGATTTTCGTTTTGGCGTACGTCCTGCTCGGTCCGCTGGTTGCCGCCGGATTTCTCATTGGTGCGATATTGTCCGGGTTGGCTGGATACATCGGGATGAACGTGTCAGTGCGCGCCAACGTTCGCACGGCGCAGGCAGCCTCACAGTCTCTCGCCAAAGGTCTCGACATCGCCTTCAAAGCTGGAGCGATCACCGGAATGCTGGTCGCCGGCCTCGCGCTGTTGGGCGTTGCTGGGTATTACACGGTGCTGACCGGTCCGCTCGGGTATGAACCAGCCAGCCGCCAAGTTGTCGACGCGCTGGTGGCGCTTGGCTTCGGCGCCTCGTTGATTTCCATTTTCGCGCGTCTCGGCGGCGGTATTTTTACCAAAGGCGCCGATGTCGGTGGTGATCTCGTCGGCAAAGTCGAAGCCGGCATCCCGGAAGACGATCCGCGGAACCCAGCCACCATCGCCGACAACGTTGGCGACAACGTCGGCGATTGCGCCGGCATGGCTGCGGATCTTTTCGAAACCTATGCCGTCACCGTTGTCGCAACAATGGTGCTTGGTGCCATTTTCTTCGCCGGACAGCCAAATCTCGCAGCGTTGATGGTCTACCCGCTGGCGATCTGCGGCGCTTGCATCATTACGTCGATCATCGGCACGTTTTTCGTCAAACTCGGCTCGAACGGCTCGATCATGGGTGCGCTGTATCGCGGCGTGATCGCGTCGGCGATCCTGTCGATTGCGGGCTTATACGTAGCAACGCAATACGTGCTTGGCGGTTTCGGCGACGTTGGAACGGCCGCCGGGCAGACGATCACCGGCCTCAACCTGTTCTATTGTGGCCTCGTCGGATTGGCGCTGACCGGTCTGATCGTTTGGATCACCGAGTACTACACCGGTATCGGTTATCGGCCGGTGCGCTCGATCAGTCAGGCGTCGGTGACGGGTCACGGCACCAACGTCATTCAAGGCCTCGCCGTCTCACTGGAATCGACAGCCTTGCCGACACTGGCAATCGTTGCCGGCATCTTGTCGACGTATCAGCTTGGCGGACTGTTTGGCACGGCCATCGCAACGACTACGATGCTTGGCCTTGCCGGCATGATCGTGGCACTCGACGCCTTCGGCCCGGTAACCGATAATGCCGGTGGCATCGCCGAAATGGCGGGTTTGCCGAAAGAAGTTCGCCGCTCCACCGACGCTCTGGACGCGGTCGGCAATACCACCAAGGCAGTCACCAAAGGCTATGCCATCGGTTCGGCGGGTCTCGGCGCGCTCGTGCTGTTTGCGGCCTACAACTACGATCTTCAGTACTTCATCGCTGAAGCCAACAAAGAAGGCTCCACCACTTTTCAGTTCTTCAAGGGCGTCACGATCGACTTCGGCCTCGACAATCCGTATGTCGTCGCAGGTCTGCTCCTTGGCGGCTTGATCCCGTACCTGTTCGGCGGCATGGGCATGACGGCTGTCGGACGTGCGGCTGGGTCGATTGTCGAAGAGGTGCGTCGTCAGTTCAAGGCTGACCCCGGCATCATGAAGGGCACCTCGAAGCCGGACTATGCACGCGCTGTCGATTTGCTGACGCAGGCCGCCATCAAGGAGATGGTGATCCCGTCGCTCCTGCCGGTGCTGTCGCCGATTGTGCTGTTTGTCGTTATCAACGCCATCGCTGGCAAAGGCGCGGCGTTCTCGGCGGTCGGTGCGATGCTGCTTGGCGTCATCGTCACTGGTATCTTCGTCGCGATCTCGATGACTTCCGGCGGCGGCGCGTGGGATAATGCGAAAAAGAGCTTCGAAGACGGCTTCGTCGACAAAGACGGCGTCAAGCACATGAAGGGCTCGGAGGCGCACAAGGCATCGGTGACTGGCGATACGGTCGGCGATCCCTACAAAGATACGGCGGGCCCGGCGGTCAACCCGGCCATCAAGATCACCAACATTGTTGCGTTGCTCTTGTTGGCTGTGCTGGCACACGGCTGAACGGGGCGCCGTGCCGGCGAGACGCCTAAAACAAAAGCCCCGGAGGAAACTCCGGGGCTTTTTTGTCATCGAAGGTGAGGGATGAAAACATCCGGCGCGGATTTAATAGCCGTCGCCGAAAACCTGCTTGGTGCCGAGGTTGCGGAACAGCGACTTGATGATGCCCTCATCCTTGGTGCCCGGCGCCGGCGTCTGGCGGCTGATAAAATCGAATACCTTGCCATCTTTCAGGCCGTAGTTGGCCACGGAGTCCACGGTGCCGCCTTCGTTGAAATAAACAGCGACGACCTTCCGGTCTTTTTCTGTCGGCGTGAAGAACGAGCTCTGCGCCATCGTGCTCGAGATATAGTAGAACCCGTTGCCCGAGCCGACGACAGCCGTTGTGGCCGGCGAACCGAGTGTCGAGCGGACTTGCTCCTGACTCATGCCCGGCTGAACGGCTTGCAGGTCGGTGTCGTGAAACTGATGGCCATGCTTCGTGAGGGTCTCACTACAGCCACTGACGGCCACGGCGAAGGTCACGCCAGCCCAGACGATGGCCACACGCGCAGCGGTGCCTTTGCGACGCGCGGCGGAGTGCGACGTCGACCGCGAGACCGGCTCTGACTTATGGTCAATTCGGCGCATCGGGTCGAAGGTCTCCGGAGAATCGGTTCTTTGTCAGCTAGCAAGGCTTTAAACTGACACCCACTTGTGGGCAATGTCAGGCTATTCGAGGGCAGGCAGTCTGTCCCCAGACTTTTGGCACCCGTATGATAGCTCGAAGTGCTGCGCCGCAGCACTTCTGGTTGAGCCATTCGACCGCGTCACGGCACCGGGCAGCAGTTGGGCAAAAGTTCGACGGCGCCAACAGGAAGTTCGAAATGCTGAATTGGCTACTGGGAAAACCGAAACTCGCCCGCACGGCGGACGCGCTCTATGCCCGAATTGTCGACGCCGCCCGCCATCCCGCATTCTACAAGGATCTTGAGGTATCCGACACGACCGAGGGCCGCTTCGAGATGGTTGCCTTGCATTTGTTTCAGGCCCTTGAAGCGCTCAAAACTGGCCGGCTAGATCCGGCGTACGTCGAGGCCTTGTCGCGGCAGACGATCGAAGCTTTCGTGACCGATATGGATGACTGCATGCGCGAAATGGGTGTCGGTGATTTGACGGTGCCAAAACGTGTCAAACGCGCGGCCGCTGGTTTTTACGAACGCACCGGTGTCTACCGCGCAGCGCTCACTGAGCAAAACGATACGGCTTTGCTCGCGGCGCTTGGCCGATACGTCTATCAGGACCGCGAGGCCGCTCGTCGTGCGCCAGCACTTGCCGCCTATGTGAGGGGGATGTCGGCAGCGTTGGTGGGCGCTGATCCTGAGACGATGTTGTCTGGCGCCCAAGTGCCCAATCCGGCGACCTATCTGGACGCCTCCCATGACCTCTGAAATCGCGTCGCCACTCGATTGGTCACACGCTGTCGTCGACCTGGCTGACGGTGGCATTACCAAAGAACGCGCCGCTTCGGCTTCCGAACTTGCAGCAGTGACGAGCGTGCTTGGTCTTCTCGCGTTGACATCATTGACGGCGAACTACCGTGTGAACCGACTGGCCGGTGGCGGCTATCGCCTCGCCGGTCGCGTCATCGCCGAGCTTGAACAGGCCTGCGTCGTGACACTCGATCCGGTTGCTCAACACATGGATGAAAAGTTCGACGTCGAATTCTGGCCGGAGGCCAAAAAGAATGAAACGGCCGCCGTGATGGGGCAAGAGGCGAGTGTCCTCGAAGGCCCAGATGTCGAGCCGCTTGTCGACGGCGAAATCACCGTCGGACGCATCGTGTTTGAAACGATATCGGCCGCGCTTGACCCATTTCCGCGCAAAGCCGACGCCGCCTTTGATTGGCGCGATCCCGCCGCTGCCGAGCCGGGTCAAACCAGCCCGTTCGCAGCCCTCTCCCGGCTGAAAGACAAGTCGTAATCCGCTTGTGCGTCAAGCCTGCATAAGCAGAGTTTTCGCCTTGTTTCGCGGTCTCAACCGGCTATGGTCCAGCCGCATTGACAGCCCTGATGGGCGGGAGCTTAATCGCTCGATTTCGTGTTCAGTTCGCCGCCGGCACCGCAAGCGTGCCGGTTATTTTTACAAAGGGCCAGCAAAGCCATGGTGAGCCCCAAGACCATAGCTCTTGACGCTATGGGTGGCGATCATGGGCCGGACGTGATCGTGCCGGGAGCGGCCCTGTCTCTGCAACGCCATCCATCGCTCAGTTTTGTATTCTTTGGCCACAAAGGCCGCATCGATGCAGCGCTGGCAGGATACGCGGCTCTCGCAGTCAAATCCCGTGTCGTGCATACCGATCTCGTCATCGCCATGGACGAAAAACCGAGCCAGGCCCTGCGTCGTGGCAAGGGGTCGAGCATGTGGCTCGCGCTCGAAGCCGTTAAATCCGGGGAGGCCCACGCCGCAGTTTCTGCGGGCAATACTGGCGCGCTGATGGCGATTGCCAAACTGGTACTTAGACCCATTCCGGGTATTGAACGGCCAGCCATAGCCGCGCTCTGGCCAACGGTTACGTCAGAATGCATCGTACTCGATGTCGGCGCCAACATCGGCGCGACGGCCAATCAACTCACCGACTTTTCGCTGATGGGCGCAGCAATGGCGCGCGCCGTGTTTCACATCGAGCGGCCATCGGTCGGCTTGCTCAATGTCGGCACCGAAGACGTCAAAGGCAACGAAGACGTGAAAGCCGCGCACGCCATTCTGAAGTCGGTCGAACTGCCACTCGACTACAAGGGCTTCGTCGAGGGTGATCGGATCGGTCACGGTGCGGTCGATGTGGTCGTGGTCGAGGGTTTTGCCGGTAACATCGCCCTGAAGACAGCCGAAGGCACTGCAAGGCAGATCGGCAGCTATCTGAAAGCCGCGATGTCCAGTTCAGTCGTGACGAAAGCCGGCGCGCTACTGGCACGCGATGGATTTCGTGTACTGAAGGAAAAAATGGACCCCCGCCGCGTCAATGGCGGGACGTTTTTGGGTCTCAACGGCATTGCTGTGAAAAGTCACGGCGGCACAGATGCGTACGGGTTCGCAAGCGCTGTCGATCTGGCTTTCGAGATGGCCGACTCAGGCCTAGTGGCGCGCCTGACCGCGGACATCGGCAATTTCCACCACAAACTTGCGGCGTCGACGGAAAGCGAAGCGCTGGGTCAGTCCGCGCGCGCGTTAGAAGGCGCAGTCAGGCCGGCCGTCGTTTCGCCTGGCGGCGACGGACATTAGTCGAGAAAGGGTATCGCTTGGCAATTCTCCGATCCGTCATTCGAAGTGTGGGCGCGCATTTGCCCAAGCGCATCATGACCAATGACGAGCTATCGACACTCGTCGACACCTCCGACGAATGGATTCGCGAGCGATCTGGCATCGTGCAACGCCATATCGCCGACGATAGTGAATTGACCTCGGATCTCGGTGCGGCGGCAGCCAAACAAGCGCTCATTCGTGCCGGCATCGATCCGGTCGAAATCGATCTCGTCATCTGCGCCACCGCCACACCGGATCGCACCTTTCCCGCTACTGCCGTAAAAATTCAAGCGATGCTCGGCGTCACCAAAGGGGCAGCGTTCGATGTGCAGGCGGTCTGCTCGGGCTTCATCTATGCATTGACGGTCGCGGACGCATTTTTGAAAACGGGTCAGTTCAAACGCGCGCTGGTCATTGGCGCCGAGACCTTCTCGCGAATTCTCGATTGGACTGATCGTGGCACCTGCGTGCTATTCGGCGACGGCGCCGGCGCGGTTGTGCTTGAGGCGCAGTCGCAGCACGGTACCCGCGACGATCGGGGTATTCTGGCAACGCGCATCCGTTCGGATGGGCGCTTCGAAGATATGCTCTACGTCGACGGCGGTCCGGGTTCGACAAAAACTGTTGGCCACTTGCGCATGAACGGCCGCGAGGTGTTTCGCCACGCAGTGCAAAAAATCTCGGGCGTGATCGAGGAAACGCTCGTTGAGACGGGCTATGCGGCCGACGAGATCAGCCTTTACATCCCGCACCAGGCTAACAAGCGCATCCTAGATGGCATCGCAAAGAAGCTTGGCGTGGCGCCCGAAAAGATTGTTATGACCTTGGACAAGCACGGCAATACCTCTGCGGCCTCGATTCCATTGGCACTCAACCAGGCGTTTGAGGACCACCGGGTCAAGGAGGGCAGTCTGATTTTGATGGAAGCCATGGGCGGCGGCTTCACCTGGGGTGCCGTACTCGCCCGCTGGTAGCCGTGATGCGGCAGTTTTATGGTGCGCCGCAAAAGACGAATCTTAAGTTATTTCAGGCGCTTGAACCGCTCTTTTATTGACCGCCGGTCATTCCGCGGATAGCATCCGCCGCAAGGATCATCCGAAGGTTGGGAGGATGTGAATGAACGGTAAAACATTAACGCGGGCGGATCTCGCCGAAGCGGTCGTCGAAAAAGTCGGCTTGCCGCGCAACGAGAGCCAGGAACTCGTCGAGCGGGTGCTCGATGAAATTTCTGGAAGCTTGGCGGAAGGCGACGCGGTCAAGCTGTCGTCGTTCGGATCATTCGGCATCCGCCAAAAGGGTGAGCGCGTTGGCCGCAACCCTAAAACCGGCCAGGAAGTTCCGATCACGCCGCGCCGCGTGCTGGTATTCCGGCCATCGAACATCATGAAGGATCGCATCAACAAAGGCCACAGCCGGCGCCCGTCGGAGAAGGCTTCGGTTGCGGCAAAGGTGAGCGATCGCCCGGCGGATAAAAGCGGCGAGCGCTGAGGTAGGTCCGCTGACCTATTGGCTGAGCACAGCGACTGTGGCCGGATGATGCGCGGTTTTCCTTATCAACTCTGCGTCCGATGTCGGTAGACTTGTACGCGCGCTGTTTGCGGAGGGCACCGGACCATGAATAAATCGGCGGAAGCATTTCGGACCATTGGTGAAGTCGCCGACGACCTCGATGTGCCAAAACACGTGCTGCGTTTTTGGGAAGGCAAATTTCCGCAGATCAAGCCGATGAAGCGCGGTGGGGGACGGCGCTATTACCGCCCCGAAGATCTCGAGCTTCTGCGCGGCATCCGGCATCTGCTGCATGCGGAAGGTTACACCATCAAAGGCGTGCAGAAAATTTTGCGCGAGCACGGCATTGACCAGGTCAAACGCGCGTCGCGCGACGCGCTTGCTGCTGCCGCCGTTGAAGAAACCCGCAAAAAGCGTGGCCGCAAATCCGCCGTTGAAACATTGCCGAAGCCTGGAGATCAAACGTCACGCGGCCTGCGAAGCGTCATTGATGCGGGCACAACGCCGGTCGATCTCGACGCGCCATTGCTGAGTGCCGCTGCAAAAACTTCGATTATAGCGGCAATCCGCGAGTTAGAGCGCGTGCGCGAGATCATCCGCGCACCGGCCATAAGCGCGGCGCCCGCTCCGAGTGTCAAACGCTCGCGCGGGGGACGGGGTTGAAGCCGGACCACATCGATGATGCGCGCGCGACAATTAAACGGAACGATCAGCGCTCGATCGATGTCGTCCTCGTCAACATCCCAGCGAGCGCCGGATATCTCGACGTCGAAGAACGCACAACGCCGCGCCTTTCCACCTGTGACGGCGAGCGCGCGCACCGCCTGAGCGCGCGTTCCCCGATCGAAGGCCGCGCATGGCGCGCGGCGCGGATCGCAACGCGTATCGTGTTGGAGCGGTGGATCGGACCCGGCGTTCGAGGTCGAGCGTTCGAGGTGGAACCGGGCGGGCGCCCGCATCTGGGAGTAGGCGCGCTCGCGTTCAGTCTGTCTCACAGTGGCAGCTATGCGCTGATCGCGGTCGCGCGTCGCGGCACCATCGGGGCTGATATCGAACAGGTCCGCCCGCTTCGGATGAGTGACGAACGCCGTGCTAGAATAGTATCGGCCGCACGACGCCTGTCATCGTTAGGCGATCCTAGCGCGGTCTCGATGACGACGCAGGACGAAGCCGACGTGCTGCAAGCTTGGGTGCGGCTTGAAGCCATTGCCAAAGCCAGCGGTTTGGGGATCGCTCATCTCTTAACCGAGACCGGCGTGATCGGCGACGGCAAAGCAAACATTGGCCAACGTCTGTCAGGGTTCGCGGTGCGCGATCTCGTGGTCGGGTCGGATGATGGCCCGCACACTGGCAACGCAACAACACTTCACCCCGCAAGCGCTTTGCTACCGTCGCCAGCAGTATGGAAATCTAGCCGCGACCAGCCGCGTGAACCCGTGGGCTATGTCGCCGCTATCGCCGCGCCGAGTTTGCCGGCGGTCATCCCGGTCACATCATTCCCTGCAAACGCCGACGCATTGGCGAGGTTTTTGGCGAATGCCGCGTGAGGTTGGCCGTTGACCTCACGAGCCCATCCGGGCACAAGGGTCCCATCGGAGCGTAGCGCAGCCTGGTAGCGCACCAGTCTGGGGGACTGGGGGTCGCAGGTTCAAATCCTGTCGCTCCGACCAATTGCCCAATCAAATTCATAACATTCTTGAGGTGCGACGCGGCTCTTTTTAGCCGTGTCACACGGTGGCTCGCGCAGGAGCACCCCAGCGTGCGTTCGCGAGTGCACCGACATGGCGCTCCCGCCCTCAACGCTCCCCACCGCACCCACACCAGTTGATTGGTGAGAAAATATTTTGACTTAAGAGAATAATCTGTAAAAATGTTGTCTCGAGCCAAGCTAAACGCGGCGTCGATCGCACGGCAGCTTATGGCTGGAAAAAAATTGGGCATAGGGACGCAAACATGGCTGTTTGTCGGGCGGCAACGACCACGGGAGGGATGCGTTGCGCGCGGTCCGTCCGTGGCGCCCCGCCGTCGGCTGACAGCATAGCTGCGGAGATGCTCTTTCAGGCGTGCTTGGCTATGCGCCGGACGCCAAGTGCCGCGCCGCGTCGCCGACGCGACCATCCTCAACACGGCTACAATCTCAAAAACTAGGGAGACTTCGACCATGACGATGTCCTGGCGCTATTCGGCGATCGCCGACCGTCACCGAGCCCTTGGATCACTTCTCGAAGACTGGAATGGCATGGGGACAGCGTGGAATTATTCCAGCGATCTCGCCGACGCGCATGAGGCGATCCGCACCAGGGCCGGCTTGATGGACGTTTCGGGCCTGAAGAAAATTCATGTCACCGGGCCGCACGCTGCCGCACTGCTGAATTATGTGACGACGCGCGACGTGACGAAGGTCTATCCCGGAAAATCGGTGTACGCCTGCATGCTGGACGCGCGCGGAAAGTTCGCCGACGATTGCGTCCTCTATCGCACCGGCCCCAACGCCTGGATGGTTGTGCACGGTTCCGGCGCGGGCCAGCAGTTGCTGCAGACCGAGGCTGAGGGTCGCTATGTGTCGCTGCAGTTCGACGATGATCTGCATGACTTATCGCTTCAGGGCCCGCTCGCGGTCGACTATCTCGCCAAGCACGTCCCGGGCATTCGTGATCTGAAATATTTCCACCACATGCAAACGACGCTGTTTGGCGCGCCAGTGATGATCTCGCGCACCGGATACACGGGCGAACGCGGCTACGAGATCTTCTGCAAATACGAAAACGTGGCGCAGATCTGGGACACGATCCTGACGGAGGGCAAGCCGATGGGCATCGTGCCGTGCGCTTTCACCGCCCTCGATTGGCTTCGGGTCGAGAGCTATTTGCTGTTCTATCCGTATGACAACTCCGAAATGTATCCGTTTGCGAACGAGGCTCCCGGAGACACACTGTGGGAACTTGGTCTGGATTTCACCGTGTCGCCCGGCAAGACAGGATTTCGCGGTGCTGAGGAGCACTATCGGCTGAAAGGTAAGGAGCGATTCAAGATCTTCGGGCTGCTCATCGACGGCGATACCATCCCGGATGCCGGCTCTGATGTGACGATGAATGGTCAACCGGCCGGCGTCGTGACCTGCGCCATGCATTCGCGCTTGACCAACCGGACCATGGCCATCGCACGTTTGAGCGTTGCCGCCGCAGTGCAGGGCACGAAGCTGTCGATCTCGGGCAAAAACGTTACCGCCAACGCCGTGGCGCACACCATCACATTCGATGATCCGCAGAAGAAAAAGCGGACAGCGGTTGGTTGAAGAGGTTGCAATTTGCGACGGGGAAAACGGAGGCCAATCGCCTCCGTTTTTTATGTCCGCGCGGCCATTGTTTTTGGCTGGTCAGCTTCTGACGCGCGATTTGTCGGGATCGTAGAACGGGAACGGCACAATCGTCGCCTTCAACCGCTTCTGCTGGCCGTCCAATTTCCCAATCTCGAGCGCCGAGCCGATCTCGGCGTGGGCGACATCGATGCGCGCCAACGCAATGGTCTTTTTCAGGACCGGCGAGCGCATCGCGCTTGTCACGATACCGACTTCGGCGCGGCCGAAGAAAACCGGATCGGCGTGTGCGGCCTTTTCGTTGCCGGCGATTTCCAGGCCAACAAGTTTGCGCGATGGGTGCGCGCGGCGGCGCTCTATCGCGGCCTTGCCGATATAATCCTCTTGTTTCTTGGACGGCACAGTGAAGCTGATGCCGGCTTCAAGCGGATCGGTGGTTGAATCAAAATCATGGCCGCCAAAAACGAGTCCGGCTTCGATCCGCACCATGTCGAGAGCTTCGAAGCCAAACGGCGCGATGGAGTGCTTCGAGCCAGCCGCCATGATGGCATCCCAAACGGCCGCACCATCCCTCGGATGGCAGAACACTTCGTAGCCGAGTTCGCCCGTGTAGCCGGTGCGCGACAACACGATCGGGATACCATCGTAGCCGCCGATGCGTCCAACGGTGAAGCGGAAGACGCCGAGTTCATCGATGGCCGGTCGATCGGCGGCTGTCCACACGACTTCGCGCAGGATGTCGCGCGACTTTGGACCTTGCACGGCAACGTTATGGATTTGGTCGCTCGCCGTCTTCAAATGAACGTTCAGCCCGGATTTGGCAGCTTGCTCCCTGATCCATAGCAAGCTCGCATCATCGCCACCGATCCAGCGGAAGTTCGTTTCGGTCATGCGGAACAAGGTGCCATCGTCGATCATGCCGCCATGCTCGTAACAGATCGGCGTATAGAAAATCTGCCCGACGGCCAGCTTGCGAATATCGCGCGGAAACAGCCCTTGCAGAAAAGTTTCGGCGTCAGGCCCCATGATTTCGAGTTTGCGGAGCGGGCTGAGGTCCATGATGGCGGCGCGCTCGCGGCACGCCCAGTATTCGTCGAGCGGACCGCTAGTCGCAAAACAGTTTGGCAGCCAATATCCGCGGTATTCGACAAATGCCCGCGTCAGCGCTGATGTGCGCGGATGAAAACCGGTTTCGCGTGTCAGTTGAACAGGCGTGTCAGGCGTCATTCGATATCCGATCGCGCGCTTGAAGGGCGCATCTTTGGCGTAGACGCGCACCTGAATTTCAGAAAGTTCCCAGCCATTGGCGGGGTCGATATCATCGGGGCAGGAGGTTGCACCGCAGACGAGGTCGCTGAGCGCGCGCATGAGGACGTAATCGCCGGGACGCGACCACGGCTCGTCTGACCAGATCGTGTTATGGGCATCGACGTTCGTATTGTAGAAAAAGTTGATCGCTGGCCAGCCGCGGCGTTCGTCGATTTGGTACGGCGCGAGGATCGTGTTGAGATTGTCAGAACAGTTGGCGTGGCCGAAATAGCCGGCGTCTTCGTAGAAACGTTTGGTGCAAGCAAGGTTGAACGTGTCGTGCCGGCCGACGGTATCCTGCACGATTTCAACGAGCGCATTACGCTCCCGGTCATAGAACTTCGATGACAACCCAGGCTTCGGGTAGGCCAACCCTGTCACCGTCCGCGTCGTCGTCGCGTCGAGACCGAGCACGCGACCGCTATCCAGAGCCTTGCGTTCAAAGGCGAGGAAGTCTGAGCATTGCCGCCCCGCCACATCGATAATCTGAATGAATTCGCCTTCGAAGACCTCGAAACTTTCAGCGCTGGCAATGTTGACGCGAATATCGAGGCGAGGTTCCGCCAGCGGTTCGGGGAGGCGATGCAGGCCACTTACTGGCATACGGGCGCGACGAATGAAAATCAGGATGTCGCTTGGCGGATTTTGCTCCCAGACGAGCATCGCTGTGGCGGGAGCCGCAGCGACGACGACGACATCCGATTGCGCGGTGAAGCTAGCGATTTGGCCGGGTTGAGTATCGCCATCGAACAGGGTCGCGGCCTTGACGCGGCCGAGATCTAGCCGCCGGCGATACAAGCCGAAGCGAACCCGCGCAGCGTCTTCGCTGTCAGCCGCTAGAGTCGCCTGCAGCCCTATCGGCTTAGCGGTGCCTTTCAATCCAAGGGCACCGAGACCATCTTTGCCGGAGGCGAGGAACGCCGACATTTCGACTTTCTGACCACCCTCGATCGGCGTCAGTTCAATCGTGTCGCCAGCATCGAGCTGGAACACCATCGAACCGCCGCCCTTCATGACATAGCGTTCGATGCCGACATCGAGCGCCCGCGCTCCAGCCGCAATGAGCTTGGGCCTATCGGGCGAGACGACCGCGGTTGTATTCATGTCATCGGTCCTCGTGTCGGCGTGCGGCTGCCGGCAACCTAAATTGGCGGGCACGGGCACTCAGCGGCAATCAGTGCCGGCTGTCAGGGTTCATTTGCAAGAAACGCTTCCAATGAATCGTCCATCGCCTTCATCCACGTCGTGTGGTGCTGCGGCGCGACCGTGCCCGTCAATGTCGACGGATACGACCGATCGCGATACGTCAGAATGCCTTCGACCTTGTGATGCTCCCACTCTTTGAACAATCGAGCAACCATGTCGACGTCAAGGCGAGGATAGTCGGTTGGCGCAAGGAGATCGCGAACATACTCGGTCTGGAAGTCGATGGCCTCGAACGCGTCAGCCAGATTTTCTTCCTTCGAAATCCATTTGACCATGTCTTCGGCCTGCTGATCGAGCGACGGCAGCGCAATGCGCCCAAGGACCACGTCGCGCGCATACCATGCCTGCGCATCGAACATGTTGAACGTATAATATTGGTCCTGCATGCCCATATACATGACCTTTGGATGGCCCCATAAAAAGATGCCCTTATACAGGTTCGGCGGATAGAGGCGGTTGCGAGATTTCAGCCGCAACGAGTCTTCCATGAATGGGAAATGGTTGAGGTATCCCGTACACAAAACGATGGCGTCGACCTCCTGGCTCGTGCCGTCTTTGAAGTGGGCGGTCTTACCAGCGACGTGGGTCAGCAGTGGAACTTCCTTGAAATTTTCAGGCCAGCCAAAGCCCATAGGCTTCGTCCGCCAGCTGAACGTGATCGATTTGGCACCATATTTGTGGCACTGCATGCCGATGTCTTCGGCTGAGTAGCTCGAGCCAATGAGGAGGACGTTTTTTCCGGCGAACTCATCGGCCGAGCGAAAATCATGGGCGTGCATGACGCGGCCGGGGAATTTCTTGACGCCGGGAAATTCGGGAATATTTGGCGTCGAGTAGTGCCCGCAGGCGACGATGATATTGTCGAAGTCTGATGTTGTCGTCAGGTCGGCTTTCAGATCTTTGACTGTGACGCGAAATTTGGCCGAAGCGTCATCGTAAGCCACCCATTTTACGGCGTGGCACAGTTTGATGTAATGCGTGATGCCGCTCTTCTCGATGCGGCCCTTGATATAGTCGTGCAGGACGGCGCGGGGCGGGTACGACGGGATCGGCCGGCCGAAATGCTCTTCAAAAGAGTAGTCGGCGAATTCCAGACATTCCTTCGGCCCGTTGGACCACAGATAGCGATACATGCTGCCGTGGACCGGTTCACCGAACTCATCGAGACCGGTGCGCCACGTGTAGTTCCATAGTCCGCCGTAGTCGCTCTGCTTCTCGAAGCACACGACTTCGGGGATGTCGGCGCCTTTGAGCTTCGCACTCTCAAAGGCCCTGAGCGCTGCCAGCCCGCTTGGTCCGGCGCCGATGATTGCGATCCGCTGTTTCATGTTTTTCCGCCCCGTTTCGCGTAGATTGTTTTAGACCGTGTCGAATGACAATGCTGCATGCGTTTGGCGCAAAGAAGCTACTCCGGTCCGCAGCCGGGTGAGGTCGCGGCGCCATCATCGAATTTCGAAAGCCAATCGATGGTCGTCTGTTGGTAGCGCGTCAGCCCCTTGTAGCCGCCGATTTCAGGCGGAAGCGTTTTGAGCACGCGGTGCAGCCGGCGGCGCCACTTTGGAATGGTGGCGATATCATTCATGTTGATCAGATAGGCTCTGATCGAAAACACGATGGCATTCGATCGCGGCAGCCGCCAAAGGCCCTGCATCTCGACGCGCAGATGCACTTTTTCGCCGACGTTTTGCGGCGTCACCGTCGTGCGATCAGTGCCCCATTTGTGATAATTTTCGGGGCTGGTATCGAGGCGGGGATTGATCGTCATCGTCCAATTCAAGCGGCGAACGGGACGGCCTTGCTGCAGGTTGAGAAGAAATTTCAAGGCACGGTCGAAGACGCCGCGTTCATGGGCGAGCGGCACCGGCGCATGCCATTCCATGAAGTTCATGCCGACGTCGAAATCGAGCGACCAGTCGGCTTGCGATGTGACGATGCCGGCATCCATCCACAGATTGCCGTCGCGCTGATCGAGCAGACAGAAATCGCCCTGACATTGCCGCGTAATGTACTCCATCGGCCGGTAGGGCAGCGTTGAGATATCGCCGAAAACGAACGTCTGATCGATGCCCATCGGGCGGTTGATCCAGTGCCAATTATCGCCATCGCGCGACAGAGTGAAATGCTCGGGAAAGTCGTTGGCCATCGACGTCATGAGAAGTTCGACGAGATCCCACTCAGCCGTGATCATGTGTGGCAAGGATTGGCAGCGCAGCGGGTCTTCCTGCAAGACGAGCGCGCGGTCGCGCATGTCGGACACGTAGTGTTCATCAATGTCGATCGGAAATTCGTACACCGTGCCTTTCGGGCCGGGCACATGCGGCTCGATGTTCACGACATACATGTATTTGTCTTCGTGAAACGGAAACGGAAACCGCCACACGGCTTCACGACTATTCGAAAACGTGAAGTCGTCACGGTAGGTTTCATTCTTGAAGATCAAACCCATGGTATTCTCCAACTCACTTGATGCTAGGATTTTGCGCGCGTGCGCGTCACAGATCCAGAACGATACTGTCGCCGTCGATGCGCGATACACAGATCATGATCTTTTTGGCCGAAGCCTTGTCGTCATCGAGCAGGTAGTGGTCGTTATGCTGCAGCGTGCCGCGGCATGAGATAACATTGGTCTCACATTGACCGCAGGCCCCACCGCGACACAGGTAGGGTGCATCGACGCCGGCGGCCTCGATGGCTTCCAGCATGCTCTGGTGCTGACCTACGGTGATTGACCTTCCGGATTTCGCCAATTCGATGATGAATGGGTTGCCGCCGGGCGGCGCAAGAAACCGCTCGTGATGCACGTTTTCGTCTGGCCAGCCGGCATCGCGTGCCGCGCCCAGAACCCAGTCAATCATGCCGGTCGGGCCGCAGACGTACAAATGCGTGCCGAGTGGCTGGCCGACCAGCAATCGCTGCAATGGCAGCTTTTCGCCTTGATCGTCGACGTAGGTGTGAATGCGGTGACCATAACGGTCGCGGAGATTTGCGACGTAGGCGCCACGGTCGGCAGAGCGCATCGCGTAGTGTAATTCGAAGGCTTGGGCCTCGCGTTCTAGCTGCGTCGCCATGGCCAGAAACGGCGTGATCCCGATGCCGCCCGCGATGAAGATGTGGCGGCGGCTGCGCCGATCAATCGGGAAAAGATTGACCGGCTGACTGATCATCAATTCGTTGCCGGGCTGCACGTGGTCATGCATGTAGTGCGACCCGCCGCGCGAATTTTCGGTACGCAAAACACTGATCTGGTAGCGGCTCCCATCGAACGGCGAGCCCATCAGCGAATAGGGGTTGCGTCGCACATGATCGCCGTCCGGCATCGTCACGACGACGTGTGCGCCACCCGAAAATTCCGGCAACCGATGGCCGTCCAGCGCGACGAACGTAAACCGCTTAATGCCGGTGGCGATGGTCTCGACGTCGGCAACACGCACCCGCATGTCCGTTGAAATCGTCATTTGTAGAGGTCTTCCGTCTCGGGGAGTTCGCCTGGAACTTCGGCATCGATGCAGACGCCCTGGAACGCGCCCAAGCGTCGCGAGTAGTGGTCGCGCACGAGCAGGTTCAATCCGCAGTGCGCACAGACGACGGGATTGGTGGTGACGTCCTCGGTAAATCCCTTGCAGTGGACGCACTGCACGCGGCGCTTTGCCGAGCCTCGATGTTCCGTGATGACCGACTTGAAGTCGATACCGGCAGCAATCGCCTCCTGAATGACGCTGCCGATAAACGGCTCGGTCCCGGCTGCGTAGAGCCGCGTTCCCATCGTCAACGTGGCGATTGTGCCGCGCAGCCGGAACAGTGCGGTGGCAAGTGTCGGGAATACCCACAGGGCGTTGGGATTGAGATCTCGCAAAGATTGTTCGTGGTCTTTTTCGGCTGAGCCTGCGCGGCAATACAAAATCGTCGAGCGCGCGAAGAAGTCCGGCGTCACCGTTTTGGCCATGTCGAGAACCGCTTCGGCGCCTTCACCCTCGGCCGAAATGAGATTATGCTTGGCGGACCCATCGGCCGTTAAGCCGGGATAGACCGGGCGGCTTTTAATACCGGGCGCTAGCATTGCCACGCCCCGGCTTCGGTCAAAGCCCGTGGACTGTTGTCCCGGCCCGCACACGAGGCAATATTGCGATGTTGCGAGTGTCGGTCACACTGCGCTGGCTCACATTCTCGGCAGACAACGAGAGCGGTCAAAATGATAAAGTCAGGCGCACGCATTGTTTCGTCCTGAGAAACAAATGTAAGTGACAGTGTACGCAATTCGAAGCGCACTGCAATAGGTTTTCAAGCTTCGCACTATGGCACAACGAGCATTGTTGGCGGCATCAAAAAGATGGGCCGGTTCGCAGCGGAACCAGCCCATCGACTAGGTCGCTTTGCATCTGGTCGCACTAGCCAGGCAAGACAAACAGCCAGTTCGACACGAGGACAACGATGAGGCCCGCGAGCAGCGTCAGGTAAGGCAGTATGCCGGCCTTGCGTGTCTTCATGTCAGCCTGCGTTAGTCCGAGATCTGCCAGCATTTGCGGTGGGAACTGACCCTTGTCCTGAACATAATGGCGGAACCAGAACACCGGAATGATCATCGCCGCGGTCGCTAGTCCGGCCCACAGGGCGATCGGGTTCCAGACCTTGGCACCCGCTCCCATGAATACGGCGTTGACGAAGGCGAATAACGTGCCGAGTGCCAGCAGCCACGTCGGTGACCGCCATGGCCGCTCGATGTGCCCGTTGTCGATGCGATGGATCCAGCCGGCGTTGAGATTGAGAAAGTTGAAGATGATATAACCGACGTTCGAAACGGCGAGAATGAAGAAGAAGCTCGTCGCGTCGGCGGCGGCAATGGCAAGCAGTACGAGGTTGAAAACCAAATCGGTCCACATCGCGCGCGTTGGCGCGCCATGCGCATTCACATGGCTCAGATAGCGCGGCAGCCAGCCATCAGCCGACCCTTGATACAAGGTCCTCGACGATCCAGCCATCGCCGTCATGATCGACAGCAGCAGAGCTAGAATCATCATCATCACCAGAATGTTGGTGACGAAACCAGACCCACCAACCATCTTGGCCATGGCTTCGGCGACACCCGAGCCATCGACGATCGGCGTCGCCAGCATGCCATCCAAGCCGAGCACGCCTTGGAACGTGAACGGCACCAGGATATAGAGCAACAGGCACAGCAGACCCGAATAGAAGATGGCCTTGAACGTATCAGTTTTAGGATCCTTGAACTCGCGTGTGTAACAAACGGCGGTTTCAAATCCGTACGTCGACCACGCGGCGATGAACATGCCGCCAAGCACCAGCGTCCAGCCAGGAATATTCCAGGCTCCCGGTTCAGGGGCATACGCTGCTGCCAGAGGCAACAGGGGCGAGTAATTAGACCAGTTAATTTGGCCGGTCAGGATGGGCACAACTCCGACAATCAGCATCGGAATGATCACCAGCAGTCCAATATACTTTTGGACGTTTGCAGTGCCGAGAATTCCCCGATGCTGAATGGCGAACACCAGCAGCATGAGTAAAGCGCCGATAAAGAAGGCTGCGTTCAAAGAAAAACTGACAGGTCCAAGGGAATGGGAATAGAGCGTCCACGTGCGGATGGCAGGCGTGACGGCGGCGGTCGCTGCGGCTGTGAGTGCCGCAATGGCGTCGGCAGCGGTCTTGCCTGCGTTGGCGGCGTCGCCAAGCCATGCCACGACTTCCGGTGACGTTTCGGCGAGAGTTGCGACCGGTCCGATGGGAGCCAGAGCATTCAGGATGTAAGCGGCTGCGATCGAGCAGCCGAGCGAGAGCACCGGCGACCACGCGAACCAATTGCACCAAACCGACAGCGGCGCGATGATTTTTGAATATCGCACCCAGGCGGCGGCGCCGTAGACCGAAGCCCCTCCCGACTTGTTCGGGAACAGGCCCGCGATTTCGGCGTAGGTGAAAGATTGGATGAAGCCCATGATCATGGACACCGTCCAAATCAGGAAGGCGAGTTTGCCCGTGGTGCCGGCGATGCCGCCGATCGAAAACAAGACGAGAGCTGGGACGCCACTGGCGACCCAAAACGCTCCGCGCCAATCAATGGTTCGTTGCAAACCTGTGTCGGATGTCGACGCGGCGGCTGGATATACGGCTGTTGTCATTGCGGCTCCCCAGAGGTCAGGACATTGCAATCCCCATCCAAGCGATACCGTTGCCAGCGACAATTGCCGTTGATGGCACGTCCTTGGATGCGCGAGGCCGGTCGTCATTCAATTCGTTTACAAATGATTGACCAGCGAGTTCTTTGAACAAGCACTGGCGTTTCTCTTTTGTCAAAAGATTTTATCCTCAATAAACTCAGAAAGGAGTTCGCCTGTGATCAAAGTGCGCTTGGCGCTTCGCCGACGGTAAAGCGAGCGAACCAACGGGCGCTGGAGGCAACGATGGATGCGGCACGGTGCAGCCCGGGTATGTTCGGGCAAATCGATAAAACCACGGGTGCGCGTTTCGCGGTGCCAGTGCCGACCAAGCCCGATATCACGATAAATTAAAGGCGCCTGACGCGCTTTTGGGCATCGTTCTGATGCAACCACGCACTGATGATTGCCATATTTCCCGTCTGTTCGGATGAGTGGCCGCTCTGCCGATGTCAAACAACGCTTCAGCAAAATATGAACGTTTTGACAACAACATGTCTTGGCCGCGCGACATGCTTACGACTTGGTTATCCTTCTTTCATAGTATTGCCCGTAATCTAATCCCGCACGCCGGTCCGGCGGGGATGGTCCTCACTTCGGACGAAGTTGGTGTGCAGTCAAACCATTGCCGTAGATTATCTTTAGTTCACAACGACATTCGTTCAGGACCCTGCCTTGCGTTGGTTGATTATACCCATTTGCTGTTTCATTGCGGGCCGGGCGGCTGTGGCTGAGCCGTCGAAGCTTGGTGGTGACGCCATCAAGCAAACCGTGACCGGCGCCATGCTGGCCCTTGATACGCCGTTGGGTTCCACGGTCTCGATCCGCTTTACGAACGACGGACTGATGACAGGAGAGGCGAGGGAACTTGCAGCGCTTCTTGGTGCCGCAACCGATCGGGGACGCTGGTGGGTTTCAGGCGACCGGCTGTGCTACAAATGGTTCAGGTGGTTTGAATCAGAACCTCGTTGCCTGGACGTGCAGGCTGATGGTGCGCGTATTTTCTGGACGCGCGATGACGGCGAGACTGGGACTGCGACGATGATTGAGCAAGGTGCCGGATCGCCGTCGCCGGCCCCTGCGCCATCCACCGTCGTTGCCATCAAAGCCGAACCGAAAACAGAGATCGCGGCGATCACGCAGCCCATGCCGGCGCGGCAGCTTGGCACGCTATCCGCGAAACCGTCGTTAAATGCCGCGAAGTCTGGCGCCGTTGTCGCGAAGAAGCCCACGGCGCCGCCGGCAGTCTCGGTGTCGGCGCCCAAGCCCAAAGCACTAAGTTTGAATAAGCCTTTGTCAGCAGCGCCAGTTCCGGCCAAACCGCCAGTGCGTGCGCAGACCCCTGCCGCGCCCCCACCGACAAAGCTCGCGGCAGTGGCCCCGCGGGCAGCGCCGGTCGCCAAACCTCAACCACGTTATGACGTCGCTTCATTCCGGGTCGGTGGCGTACGCGATAACGACGTTCTGAATGTGCGCTCGGGTCCTTCGGAAGATCATTACGCGATCGGCATCATTGCACCGACGGGTCGCGGCATCACGATCATTGGCGGATGCCGAGCTGACTGGTGCCCGATCAAGCACCGGAGCATCTCGGGTTGGGTCAACCGCTATTACCTGGTCGAAGAGTTGCCCCGCTAATTTTTCGCCGAGTATAATCTCGCCCAGCTACGATTTGAGCGTCTCGACTGCCAGGCGTATCAAGTCAGCCGTTCGATCCACTCCCATCTTGATTTTCATTTGCGTGATGATGTTCGCGACCGTTTTGTAGGCGATGCCGAGGCTCTCCGAAATCACCGTCATGCTTTTGCCTTGTCCGAGCAGACGCAGAATTTCGACCTCGCGGATCGATAGAGATTTCAGCGGATCATCGACGATCACCGGGCTGACGGAGATTCGCGATGCGAGCTCGTGGTCAATGTAGTCACCGCCAGCAGCGACTTTTTCAATGGCCGCGATCAGCTCGTCGACCGGCGCACTTTTTGACACATACGCCCGCGCGCCCGCTCGCATGGCGCGAACCGCATACACCGGTTCGTGATGCATGCTGAAGATAATGATCCGCGCCGCGCCATCGGTCGCAAGTGTCCGGCGCAGCATTTCCAATCCGCCCGTGCCTTCGAGATTGAGGTCGAGAATGACGATGTCGGGCTGCTCGCGTTTGAACGCCGCAATACCGGAATCGACATCGGCACACTCAAAAATCTCGGCGCAAAAGTGCAGGCTCAGCAGCCGCCTCAGCCCCTCGCGAACGACGCCGTGATCATCGACAATAAGAAGTTTCATGGCAATCCTGCGCGCGTGGCCGATTGGCTGTGAGAGCTTATGTAAGGGGGTTCCAAAGGAAATTCAGCAATGATCGAAACGCCGCTGCCGCCTGTCGATGGTGTCAGCACCAGTGTGCCGCCGAGATTGGCAACGCGCTCACGCATGCCGGCGAGGCCAAATCCGCGTTGGCTAGATTTTTCAAATCCCACGCCATCATCGCTGACCGAAATACGCAGGGTGGCGCTGCCAGTTCGCCGCGCACTGAGCGTGACGTGCGACGGCTTGCCGTGACGAACAGCATTGCTCGTGCCTTCCTGGAAAATTCTAAAGATGACGGCGTCGATGCGGTCGCCAAAACCGCCCTCCGCCATGTCGAGGTCGAACGTTACCTCCGGCATCCGCGCGCGCCAGAAAGCGAGCAATTGATCGGCAGCATGCGTGAGCCCAAGATCGAGAAGTGTTGTTGGCCGCAGCCGGCCTAAAATGGATTTGAGATGCGTTTGCATATGCCCGACTGACTGGCGAATAGCATTCGATCGGGCGACCACATCATGAGTTTGGCCGCGCGACAAAAGTGGCGCGATGGTTTGGGCATCGACGTCCACCGCAAATAGAAACGGCCCTATCTCATCGTGGAGATCACGGGCGATTTCGGCGCGCTCTTCTTCCTGGACGGTTGAGAGCTGGTCGTTAAGGCGAACATTCTGCAGCTCGGCCTCGGCCAGTTTTTCGGCCATTCTGTTGAATTGCCTATAGAGGCTTGCGAGTTCTGCCGGCCCTTGTTCAGATACGTGCGCCTCGTAGTCGCCGTCAGCAACACGAGCAAATCCCGCCGACAAATCCTCAAGCGGCCGCAAGGCCCTACCGAGCGTCGCGTAAACGGAGGCCAACACGAGACTGCAGAACGAGGCGATGATGATGAATTTGAGACGAATGTCGTCCCACACTTCGCTCACCTCGTTGAGTGAGTCGGTTTCGATTTGCAGGCGACCGAGATGCGCCGCCATCGGGGGCAAGTCAAAACTCACAATCTCGCGCGGATCGCCAAGCGCACGATTGAGCCAGTTCGGTGCAGGATCGACCGGCGCTCTCACGCGCGACATTAGCTGCATCGCGCCGTCCGGCGACACCAAGCGAGCCCGGAGATGGCGATCGCCATCGAACGACGCGACAATGCGAGCGATTTGACTTTCGACGTCCCGCGACGGCGCAATCGCCGCAATCGCGTCAGTCATCGCCGTTTGTCCGACAGTGATCGCAGCCGACATTTCCAGCGCAATGCGCCGAACACTCTGCCAATAGGTCAGCACGCTACCGCCAATCAGCGACACCAGTAGAACGAGCGAGATGAGGACGAGAAGACGCTGGCGTAGGGGCATCTGAGACGACCGAATGGGCTGATACATCGCCGAGAACTTTTGCAGACTGGGTCTCCCTACCATAACCGAACACGTCGATTGACACTGCACCTCTAACGGTGACGTGGTCGGTCTCAAATGCAGATGTCATATCTGCACATTGCGCGGACGCTGAGGTGGTGAAAACCGCAATTGGCAATTGATATGCATGGAACGCCTACTCGAGAGGAGAATGGGTGCGATGTCGCTCGATATCGAGCAATATAGTTTGATCCTGGAACGCTGGCGCCGCGCTGAATTGGTTGATCGTCTCATCCTGGAACAGCGCCGAGCGTCGATGCGCGCCTCGCTCGTCGTCAACCCTGTGACGCGGCAACCCTACGCATTTACAGTAAATGATAGTGACGGTGTGCGCTCAGCCGGATGACAAAAGCAGCCGAACGAACTGGCAGCCGCGCCAGTGTCCAGTGGCGAACAGGACTTGATTGCGCGACCGCGGACAAACAAAGTTGATCATCCGTCTGGCGCGTGCCGGCACATGACGTCATCGGTCGCTAAGTCTTGACGCGATACTCAGTGCGCGGGGACCGTGCACGATGAAGCGCGGTCCAGGTTAACCGGCGGCGGCGAAATGCAAATGCCGCCAGTAGCAGCAGCGAGGCCGATGCCAGCGATGCAATGGGCCAGGCTCCGACGCGCGCACGGAGAATGTTCCCGGCGACACGTCGCAATGCCGTTTGCTCGCCTTCATCGTTCAACGGGCGAGCAATCACGAGAGCCACGGACTTTTGCCGCCCAAAGTCCTGGCGATGAACTGAGGTAGTTTGTTCCATCGCTGGACGATTGCGCATCTCGGCATATGCTTCGCCAGTCTGGAGCATCGAACCAACGGAGATCATTACCCAAGCTGCTACATGCGCAGTTCTAGCGACTCTCATCGGCCTTGAGAGGGCATCCGCCGTGTTGTGCGTGCCGTGATCGGTGTAACGCGGCATCGTCCGCTTGCTCCTCATCCACCGCCCGATGTATGGCAAAATGGCTGCTACGGCGTCTGCGATGCAAGTGACAGGCCTCCTTAGTCAACATGGGCCTCAATAGGCGTGGTCCGATTTCAGCAGTGATGCCGGCGTCTTCAACAGAATGTAAAGATCGAAAAACACGCTCCAATTTTCAATGTAGTAAAGGTCGTGCTCAACGCGTTTTTTGATCTTCTCCGCCGTGTCGGTTTCGCCGCGCCAACCGTTGATTTGCGCCCAACCTGTGATGCCGGGCTTAACCTTGTGGCGCGCGAAATAGTCGTCGACGACCTCGCCGTATAATTGATCGGCGGCCTTGGCTTGCACGGCATGCGGCCTTGGACCAACGAGCGAGAGACTGCCGAGCAAAACGTTGAACAGCTGCGGAAGCTCGTCGAGGCTTGTTCTGCGGATGATTGATCCAATCCGCGTTACACGCGGGTCCGCTTTGGTGACGAGCTTGTCGGCGGCAGCGTCACACAGATCGCTATACATCGAGCGAAACTTATAAATTTCAATCAGCTCATTATTGAAGCCGTAGCGCTTCTGGCGAAACAGAACCGGACCGCGGCTGTCGAGCTTCACCGCGATCGCGACCATCGCCATCACAGGCGCCAATAGAATGAGTGCTACCGCGCCGATGGTCTTGTCGAAGAGCCATTTTGAAACCGTCCCCCAGTCTGCCAGCGGCCGATCGTAAAGATCTATCATGGCTACGGAACCGACGTGAGAATAGGTGCGTGGCGAGAAGCGAAGGCTCGTCGCCCGCGCCGGCATCTTTATGTCGGCTGGCAATACTGAAAGATGGCGAACGACCTTGCTCAATCGGTCTTCCGCCGTCATGGGCAAAGCGACGATGACGAGATCGAGCCGCGTCGTACGGCTGATGGCAATGAGCTTGTTTAAGCCGCCGAGGCGCGGATAGCCGCAAACATGCCGGGGTGCGCGATCGTCGTCGCGGTCGTCGAAGATCCCCGCGATACGAACGATTTGATCGGGATCGGCTTCAAATTGTTGGATGAGGTCTTCGGTGACCGGGCCAGCGCCATAGATGGCGACGCGCTGATACAGCCGGCCAGTGCGTGCCCAATGGCGAACAAGTGTCGCCACCGCCAATCGTGTCACGATCAAAGCCAGCGCACCGGCGCAATACCAAGCCGCCAGCCAGACGCGTGAAAAATCGGCGCCCATCTTCAGGAAGACGACGCCCGCCACCAGGATAACGAACGACGCCGTCCAGCCGACGAGTAAGGTCGGCAGCTTCGTCACATAGGCGGAGAACGCGCGCACGCGGTACAGGCCGAGGAGCTGCAGCACGAAAACGGTCACGGCGGCAATGATAAGCGTTGCAACGAGATAGCGCGGCGCCGCCAGAACACTGCCTTCGTTGATGTAGGCTCCGGCGATCAACAGACCGAGTACGATGATGATCGCAAAGTCCACGAGGCGCACACAGCCACGCACGACCACGGGCGAAATCAGGCTCGATCTGTCTGCGACCCGGCTGTCTGCCAGCCGGCCGAGCGCAACGATTGTCGCCGGCTTATCGCCGTCGCCGTCCTGTCCGCTGACGTGATTGGAAAGTGCCATGACGTCGTTAAAGTGTCCCGTTTTTTTGCATATGTGATAACCACGAAGCACTCGCCATGCCAGGGCTGACCGATATGCTCGCAAGGTACAATCGCCGCAGCGTTAAGATTAATGCGCGCGCTTGGCATCGCAGCCTGCGACCACGCGCTTACCGCCTTCGGCGAACTCGTTCACCATTCGGCGCTGCCATGTGGTCGGTGTTTATCGCGAACTTCATGAGCTGGCCCAGATCATGAGTGGCTTATGCCGCATCGAAACGCCGTGAGTTGAGCGTTGCGCGGACATAAACAAAACTCGCTGAGCCACTGTCCTTTTTTACGACAGCTTAAGGAGTTGCTAACCCGCTTGCGGGCTTAATCCACATTATGCAAATTTGTTCGAGGCCAGATCCGGTCATGCCCGTTCGCCCGCCTGCTGCTCCCAACACTCTTCGGATGTCGCCGGTCTTGGCCGCGCTCAAAAGGTATGCGCTACGCGTGGCCTTGATCAGCTTTGTCTCGGGTGGCGCAACGTATGCGATCTTGTCCGCGATTGCGCCGTTGGTTCAAAGCCAAGCTGTCGTCCAGCAAAAACTCCCATTGTCGGCAGTGGTCATGGTCGCATCGCTGGCTTTGGGGACGGCCTTGACGATTGCGCACGCCCTAATCAATGGCGGCCAAAATGAGGGTGCAGCGAGGGGTCCGCACTCCAGCTTAGCTGGTTCCGCAAAAACTCGAGATGAAAGCCCGTTCCATACTTCATTGCCGTCGGCGCCAGACTTGGCAAGTCCCATAAAACCGAGCGTACAGAGTGTGGCAGGCGACGCCGTGGCATCGATGTCGCGGCTACCGGATCCGGTTCGAACAACGTCAGTCGAAACCACGATCACATCGCTTGCCACACGCGTCGAGACGCAAAAACCGGCGCATGGCGGGCACCGGACGCTGATGTCGGGCGACGAAAACGCCGTCAGTCCATCGTCGGAGGTTCTGGCTTTGGTGAGAACGCTGTCGGACCACGGTGGGCAAGTGATGCTGGTCGATTGGTGCCCGTCAGGTAACGGCATGGCATCGGAATTGAACGTCCCACCGGGCATTGGGTTGACCGAGCTTTTAATCGGTGAGGCGAACTTCGAAGATGTCGTCAGGCGCCTGCCCGGCAGCCGCGCGCACTTTATTGCTTGTGGTGCGGCGCTCGACAGTATCGATATCGAGGTCGAGCCCGATCAGCTCAATCTCGTGCTCGATGCGCTGGACGAAACGTACGACTACATCATCGTCGCCGGAACGCACGAAGACGCTCGCTTTTTGTTCGAGGCCATTCAAGGACGCTTTGATGCCGGCATCATTGTCGGCAATGGCAAGATCGGTGTCACCGGACGGCAGGCCCCAGCGGGCACTTTTCTCGGGTTCGAAGTCACAGAAATGGATGTCGTGCGCTTCGAGACTAAACAGCAGGAAGTCCCTATCAGCCAGCAGCGCATCTTGCGCGCCACGCAAAAGCCGGTTGCAGAGGCCCGCTTCGGTTAGAATGTCCGGTGGCGGTTAATTGCCAGCCCAAAGTCTAGACGTATAAAGCTGCGCTCAAGGCGCATCCGCTCAATGGCGGCAATCAGCGAAGCCAATAGCCTGCTGCCGGCGCGCTGTTTTGCTTCATGCGCCCGTTTCAACAGCTCAGCGCCAAGCTCACGCTCGTGGTCAGGATTGCGCGTCTGGTCGCTGCATCCACTTGATGATCACGCCCGCCGGCAACGCCCACAACAGCCCGGCAACGACATAGTAAATCAGCTCGACAAATTTGTTGGCGTTTTGCACCTGTAGAACGACTGCAACCGCCAAAGCAATGAACGCGTAGACGATAATCAATGCCAGCATGGCAACGGTGCCGATCAGCTTTCGCGTTCGTTGCGTCATGCGTGTCGCGGCCTTTCGACGTGGTTCGACGTGCCTATCTCCCGAGCTACGCATCGCAGAGACATTGGATCCGCGCCTGATGGGCGCATTGCGCAGCCGTTTGCACGGGGCATATCATGCGGCGGCGCGACGTGCATCTAGGACGTATCGACGGATGAGACAGGCATTTTCTGCAGCGGCATCGGGCACCGCTCTCGATCGAATAGAGCCGGCCGGCCGGTCGCTCGCTGTTGCATTGTGGTTGTGGGCGATTGCGGGGCTCGTGTTCGCCATGATCGTCGTCGGCGGCGCAACGCGCCTGACGGATAGCGGGCTTTCAATCACCGAATGGCAACCGCTGCTGGGAGCGATCCCGCCGTGGTCACAGGCCGATTGGCTGATCGCCTTCGAGAAATACAAACAGATCCCTGAATATAGCCTCGTCAATGCTGGGATGACGCTGGACGCCTTCAAAGCGATCTACTGGTGGGAATGGGCGCATCGTTTTCTGGGCCGCGTCATCGGTCTGGCGGTCGCGCTGCCGCTGATTGCATTCTGGATGGCGGGACGATTACGCCCTGGCCTCGCACCCAAAGTATTGGGCGTGCTGGCGCTTGGTGGCATGCAAGGTGTGATCGGCTGGTACATGGTCAGCTCCGGTCTGTCTGAACGCGTCGATGTCAGCCAGTATCGGCTGGCGCTTCATCTGACGACGGCGTTCATCATTTTCGGGTCGCTCGTTTGGCTGGCGCGGGACGAGAGCGCGCATTTTTCTCCGGTATCGGGCGAGGCCGCATCGCGTGCTGTCAGCACGAGCGCATCGGTCATTGTTGCTTTGGTTCTGATGCAAGTCGTGCTCGGCGCATTCGTTGCCGGCTTGAAAGCAGGTCTTGTCTACAACACTTGGCCTGACATGAACGGCGCGTTTGTGCCCGCCGACTATTGGACCACGACGCCCGCTTTTCTCAGTCTGTTTGAAAGTCACGCCGCAGTGCAATTCAATCATCGCATCACGGCGTATCTCTTGGGCGGTGTCGCGCTTGTGCATGTTCTGGCGATTGTTCGCCGTCCATTGGATCATCGCATCCGATGGTCAGCATTTGCACTGCTTGGCGCGGTTGCGATCCAGATGGTGATCGGTATTGCAACGCTGTTGGCGCAGGTGCCGATCGCACTCGGACTGTTGCACCAAGGTGGCGGCGCGCTGGTGTTGGCTGTCGCCGTCTGGCACGTCCACGCGATTGTCAAAGCCGGTGTGGTGGCGCGCCGTTGAGTGGCTAAACCGCGTCACACCAACTGCGACATCGCGCCGGCGAGGCACAGCAGTGCGAGACACCCCAGAACGGTGAATGTCGTCACCGTGCCGGCAACGCGAATGTTAATCGTCTCGCTCGCCTGCGACACGCCGTAGGCATGAATGCTGCGACCGACAACGAGTGCCACCCCAAGCGCGTGAAGGGCAAGCGCGGGCGATTGTAAACTTTCAGCCAACGCCATCAGGATAAGCGCCAGCGGAACGTATTCGGTGAAATTGGCCTGCACGCGCATGGCCCGCATGAGCGCTGGATTACCTCCATCACCGATCGCAACGCGGGCACCGCGACGGGCTTTGATGACGCGAACCGACAGGAAGATCAGCAGAGGTGTCAACAAGGCAGCATAGAGCGCGGTGATTGGCATATGGGGTACCTTGAAAATGCGACCGGTGTCGGACGATGGCCTGCAACCTCATTTGCCACACGCCAAAAGTAGAATTGATGACGGCATCAGCGATGCTCAGGCGAGGCCGAGCATCAGTTGCAGATTTTGCACGGCAGCCCCCGCCGCCCCCTTGCCGAGATTGTCGAGCCGGGCAATCAACACGGCTTGGCCGTGCGCGGGGTTGGAACACACGAACAGCTCGAGGTCGTCACCGCCGTTGAGCGCCTGTGGCTCAAGTCGCATTTGCGCTGGCATAACCCGAACACGTGACACCGGCGCGTAATGCGCTCGTAATGCCGCCTCGATATCGGATGCCGCAGGCTTGCCGTGCAGGATTTCCAAATGCAGCGGGATCGAGACCAGCATGCCTTGCGCGAAATTCCCAACGCTCGGCACGAAAATCGGCCGCCGTGTTAGTCCACCATATGCCATTAATTCCGGAATGTGTTTGTGGTCGAGAGCCAAGCCGTAAAGTTCGAACGGCGGGGCTCGGCCGGCCTCGTAGGCTTCGATCATCGATCGTCCGCCGCCTGAATAACCAGATACCGCGTTGACCGTGATCGGCGTGTCGCTGGCGAGAATCTGCGCGTCGATCAGCGGCCGGATGAGCGCGATGGCGCCGGTCGGATAGCAGCCGGGATTGGCAACACGCGCCGCGCCGCGAATGGCGTCAGCTTGATGCACGTCAAGTTCCGCAAAGCCATAAACCCAACCGGGTGCGACGCGGTGAGCCGTCGAAGCATCAATGATTTTTGGCGACTGCGAGCCGAGGCCGTCGGCGATAGCGACGGCCTCCATCGCCGCTTCGTCGGGCAAACACAAGACGACGGCGTCAACCGTTTGCATGACGTTGCCGCGCGCTGCGGCATCCTTGCGCCGCGCCGGATCAATGCTGACAACCTCGATCGTTGATGCTAACCGCGCCAGCCGCTCACGGATTTGCAAGCCCGTCGTGCCAGCTTCACCATCGATGAAGACCCGCGCGCGTGATGGGGCTAGAGCTGCCATCTCACCCGCCAAATCCTAGCCGGTGCTTTATGCCCTGGAAAATCGTTTCGGAACATCCGATGCCATAGGCCTTGCAGGCAACGGCGTGGCTATCGCGATAAATCATATCGAAGGCGACAAAGAGAATGATGATGAGGCCGACCCAGGCGATCCACGGATAACGCTCGAGCAGCTTGGCGATATACGACGACGCGACAGCCATCAGGATGATCGCCACTGCCAAACCGATCACCAGCACGAGTGTCGATTCACCAGCGGCGCCCGCGACAGCCAAGACGTTATCGAGCGACATCGATACGTCGGCGAGAACGATCGTCCACAGCGCGCCCCAGAACCCGACCTCATTCGCCGGAACACCGGTCTTTTCGAGATTGCGCTCGATTTCCGCCATCGAGTGCGATTCAGAGGTGACGATCTGGCGGTACATCTTCCAGCACACGAACAGCAGCAGCAGCCCGCCGGCAAGCGTCAGGCCAATGACTTGAAGCATTTGCTGCGTAATTCCGGAAAACAGAATGCGCAAAATGACGGCGCCGGCGATGCCCCAGAAGATGACTTTGGCGCGCATATCCTTGCGCACTTTCGATGCGGCCATGCCGACGACGATGGCGTTGTCGCCGGCAAGCGTCAGATCAATCATCAAGATGTTGAACAGAGCGACCCAGTGCGTGCGCCACCACTCCGGCGACAGCATGTGACCGATCTCAACTGAAAGCGTTGAGAGCAGACCACTGATGCTGTTGAGCAAACCTTCCATCATCAAACTCCGTCAGAGGGCAGGGCGGTCTGCCAAAATTGCAGCGCTCGCGCCTTGGGTTGACCAATTCAACGCGCGTGCGCTAAGCGGCCGCGTCTATGTGGCATCGCCGCGAATGCAGCACAACCATCTTCGTCAGGCGTTGCAAGCGATGTTTGGGCGGCGCGAACGCGAGGCATGAAAAGCAAACAGCCCACCATTGGGCGGGCTGTTCGCATAACGGGAGATGGGTCGACAGTGCTTTAGCGCTTCGAGAACTGGAACGACTTGCGCGCTTTGACCCGACCATACTTTTTGCGCTCGACGGTGCGGCTGTCGCGCGTCAGGAAGCCCTGCTTTTTGAGAACGCCGCGAAGGTCTGGTTCGTAGTAGGTGAGCGCTTTCGAAATACCATGACGGACAGCACCGGCCTGGCCGGACAATCCGCCGCCGGCCACCGACACGCGGATGTCATACTGCGATGACCGGTTGGCAATGCTCAACGGCTGCTGCAACATCATCTGCAACACGGGGCGCGCGAAGTACGCCTTGAAGTCTTTTTCGTTGATTGTGATCATCCCTTTACCGGGCTTGATCCAGACCCGGGCGACGGCGTCCTTCCGCTTGCCGGTCGCATAAGCGCGGCCAAGTTTATCGAGCTTCTGGACACGGACAGGGGCGGCTTCGACTGCTGCTGGCGTCGTCTTGACGCCGCCGAGATCGGCAAGGGTCTTTGTTTCGTTTGCCATGGACTTAGACCCTCACATTCTTGCGGTTCATTTTGGCGACATCGAGCGGGGCTGGATTTTGAGCCTCGTGAGGGTGCGTGGTGCCTTTGTAGATGCGTAGGTTGCGCATCAGCTGGCGCTGGAGCGGTCCGCGCGCGAGCATGCGCTCGACGGCCTTCTCGACGATGCGTTCGGGGTGCTTGCCATCCAAGATCTGGCGCGGCGAGCGTTCCTTGATGCCGCCCGGATAGCCCGTGTGGCGATAGTAGACTTTGTCTTCGCGCTTCGAGCCGGTGAAGACGATCTTCTCGGCATTGATGACGATGACGTTGTCCCCGCAATCGACGTGCGGCGTATAGATTGGCTTGTGCTTCCCCTTGAGGCGGGTTGCGATGATGGTGGCGAGCCGGCCGACAACGAGCCCTTGGGCGTCGATGACGATCCACTTCTTTTCCACCGTGGCCGGTTTGGCGACATAGGTTGACATGCTGACTTCAGGCTCCTCGCGGGCGAGACGATCCGATGCGGACGGGGCGGCAACACAGCCAGCCTTCGCTTCGCCAGATGATAGGTCATTCCGCGCATTGATGCAAATATTTTCGCGAGCGCCCCCATAAGCGAATGAAAAACATCAGTTTATTGATAGAGGTAAAATGGTAGTGTGTTGTGGTTCTATAATACCGCAAATCGCACGGCCGTCGTGTATTGGGCACTGCGACGGATTTGGCAAACTCGTGTGCCATTGCTCGGGCGGCGACGGGAGACGCCGCACTAGGTTCTTAATGTTGTCTAACTCGGCGTGTCAGGGTGCCCCCAGCCGGTCGCGGGTGCCGGCGCATCTTCCAGGAGAACGCCTATGGCGATTATTGCGCATCGTGGATTTCGTCGAATTGGGTTGTGCTTTTCCAGCATTTGCATCGGCCTATGGCTTGGCTTGCTCGGAGCCGCGGCGCAAAACAGCGCGGCGCCTGTGACAACGGATGTGAAACAAATTCAGTTGACTGAGGCGCAGGTAAAAAACTTCATCAAGGCGCAGAGCGACCTCGCCGGCATCGCGTCAAAAATTCAATCGGCCGGTGAAAAGGCCGATCCTGCTTTGCAAACGGAGTTGGACGCCATCGCCACCAAACACGGCTTCCCGACGTTCGCGGAATTGGATGACGTTGCAGCCAACATTTCCATCGTCATGGCCGGATTGGATTCAGCCAGCGGAAATTTCGTTGATCCGGTCGAAGCACTACAAAAAGAACTCGACGACGTGAAGAAAGACGACAGCATTCCGGAAGCCGACAAGAAACAACTCGTCGAAGAACTGACCGAAGCCATCAAAACGACGCCGCCGCTGCAATACAAAGAAAACATCGACATCGTCAAAGCCAACCGCGCGGACATAGAAAAGGCATTGCAGTAATTTGTATGCCGGAGCGCGATCACACCATGCTGACGCACGCAACGCAGGATCAGCAGTTGGTGATGCGTACGTATCCAGAACCCGGCGTCGCTTGCGTGACACTCAATCGGCCGGCGTCGCGCAACGCTCTGTCGTCAGCCCTCATTGGGGAACTCACGCAGGCGATAACGGAGCTTGGCTGCGATCGCTCTTGCTCTGTTATTATCATCAACGCCAACGGGCCGGTCTTTTGCTCTGGGCACGATCTCAAAGAGCTGACGGACCATCGCCGCGACGATGATCGGGGGCAGGCATTTTTTCAACGCACGATGACTGCCTGCTCGACGATGATGCAGGCCATCGTCACCTGTCCGAAGCCTGTCATCGCCGCCGTGCAGGATATGGCGACGGCGGCCGGATGCCAGCTCGTTGCCAGTGCAGATCTGGCGATTGCTGCCGAGAGCGCAAGTTTTGCAACGCCAGGGGTCAATATCGGGCTCTTCTGCTCGACGCCCATGGTTGCCCTGTCGCGCAATGTGCCGCGAAAAGTTGCGATGGAAATGCTCCTGTTGGGAGAAGCCATGTCAGCCGAGCAGGCTTTGGCGTCAGGCTTGGTCAATCGTGCGGTTCCCGTTGAAGATGTGATGGCGACGGCACTCTCGTTCTCCCGCCGCATTGCCGCGAAATCGCAGCCGACGATCGCAATCGGCAAAGCTGCCTTTTATCGCCAAATCGAAAAGCCGTTGGCGCAGGCGTACGACGACGCGACGCGGGTGATGGTTGCCAATATGTTAGCTGCGGACGCCCACGAGGGCATCGGCGCCTTCATTGACAAACGCTCGCCGAATTGGACCTCGCCGAATGCGATTAAAGGTTAGCTGACGCGGCACGCACCGAAACACGCGCCAAACCGGAGAGACGCGCCATGGATATCGATGGGCTCACCGACGATGACGTGCGCCGGGTTTTGACTTCGGCCAACGTGTTCGCCGTTGTCGGTGCGAGCGTAAAACCCGATCGTCCGAGCTATGGCGTCATGGCGGCGCTGGCAGCGCAGGGCTACGACCTTCAGCCGATTAACCCAGGCAACGCTGGACAAACCATCCAAGGCTTTCGTGTGCGCGCTCGTCTTGCCGAATGCTCAGCACCCGTCGATGTCGTCGATATTTTTCGCAACGCCGAAGCGGCAGCCGACGCGGTTGACGACGCCATTGAGTTAAAGTCGCAGTTGGGTATCACAACGGTCTGGATGCAGCTTGGCGTGGTCAACGAGGCCGCCGCGCTTCGCGGACGCGCAGCCGGGTTGACGGTGGTCATGGACCGCTGTCCGAAGATAGAAATCGCCCGGCTCGGCCTAGTGCCCAAAACAGCAGGGCGACCGTCGCGATAGCTCCAGCCAGCGCCGGCCAAGGCGCCGTAATACTCCACAACGCAAGCACGATTAGAATGCTGTTGGCGCACGTCATCATGCCAACCACCGGGAGATGAGCGCCGAGGCGTTGGGCGGCTCGTTGATAGTGGTGCGACTTGTGCGCGTGCCAAAACTTCTCACCCGCCGCCATGCGCTGCAGCAGGGTCAAGCTGGCATCGGCGACAAACGTCGCGGGCAAAATCAGTGCGGCCGCCCAGTATCCGCGACCCGCAAGATCGAGCATCAACACGCCCATCAGTAAGCCGAGCGGCACGCTACCGGCATCGCCAAGAAAGACCCGGGCAACGGGCCGCAAGTTCCAAATCAGAAATCCCACCGTAGCGCCGATGACCGCTGCGGCGACGGGGGCATGGCTCGCACCCGACGGCGACGCGCCAACGATGGCGAGATAACCGATGCTGATTGCTACCGTCTCGGCGCCGGCGATGCCGTTGATGCCATCCATGAAATTATAGAGGTTCATCATCCACGCAAGGGCGATGATGATCACCGCGCGATCCATCCACTGGGGTACCGTTCCTTGCAGCGCGGTAACATCGCCCGGCAGCGAGACGGCGATCGCGCTCGCGGCTGTGAGATGCGCCAGCAATCGGATTGGGAATGGGACCGATCGGCGATCGTTGATGAGCGATAGTGCGGCAAGGCTTGCAAGGCAGGTCATCAGCACGGGATCGAGAGGCAAGCCAACGACAGCAATTGCTATGATAGCCGCGATTAACAGCGGTGCTCCGCCACCTTTAGGAATGCGCCCTTCGTGCATCGTCCGATCGTTTTCGTCCGCGATCGCGCCAAAAGCGCGTAGCCACGGTATGGCCAGTGCGATGCCGGCCGCCGCTAGGACGAATGCAAGAATTGCCACGACGCTGAGTGCGGTAAAATTATCCATGCGCAGAATTCCGTCGAACCGGCCATTCACTCGGCTGCGCCCAGCGTCGTTATTCGTCTGGATTGCATATATTGGTCTTAGCGATCACGTCAGGGATCAATCTTGAGACATGAACGTTAGACTTGCAAACACCATGTCCGAATACCAAGTCTGGCGCGCGGCGTGGTCATTAATGAGCCGGTAGGGCGGCTGGGCCTTTAAGGTGTCCTATTTCCGAAGTATTGGTGATCTGCTAGGCCGTGGGCTGACTATTAGGCAAGCGGGTTGTGATCAAACATCCACCATATCGGAGTAGAATGCGGCTGTTGCCGTACCCGGCGATCACGAGGCCGGCGAAGCATAAGTGACGGCTTTGCTGCCGACACGTCACTCCGAGGAAACCATGAAATCGAACGCATTGAAGTCGATAAAGATACCAACCGATTGGGCCGTGGAAACGGTTCTGCCGATCGAATTCCAAGGTCGCGAACTCGTGCTCGAGGCGCATGCCTTTCAGGGTGACAGCGACGAAGAGCAGATCATGGTGCTGATCCATCGCGGCCCCGGCGCTGAACCTGGAACTGTGCCTGTCGTCCGCGTTCACTCGGGCTGCGTGACGGGAGACATTTTTCATTCACTGCGCTGTGACTGCTATCAGCAACTCCAGGCTGCATTGAAGGTTATTACGCATGAGCCGCTCGGCGCCATCATCTACGTTCCATATCATGAGGGACGTGGCATAGGCCTGTTCAAAAAGATTCAAGCGTATGCCCTTCAGGATGAAGGATTGGATACGATCGAAGCCAACATCGGTGTTGGCGCCCCGATTGATAGTCGCGACTATCGCTTGGCAGCGCGCGTGTTGATTGATCTTGGCATGAATGACATCAAGCTGCTGTCGAACAATCCGGCTAAAGAGCATGCGCTCAAAGCTCTGGGTATTCGCATCGTCGAGCGCGTTCCTATCGTTATCCCACCGAACAAATTCAACAGGCGCTATCTGGACACCAAGCGCGCCCGCATGGCTCACAAAATTTAGTCTTTGGAGACGGCGGCGGGCCGTTCGGGGCACTTCGCCTCCAGGTCAACTTGACGGCATCATATCCAATTGCGCTTTGGCGTCGGCCTGCTCGGTCGTCTTGGGCACGGTGAAGCCACCCTCGGCAACAAGGCGGGCGAAAAGTCCGTCGCCCTCGGCGAGCGTTTCAAACGTGCCGCGCTCGACAATGCGACCCTGATCGAGAACCAGGATCTGATCGGCATTGGCGACCGTCGATAGCCGGTGCGCGATAATAAAAGTTGTGCGCCCTTGGCGAAGCTTGTCGAGCGCTCGTTTAATTTTCGCTTCAGTTTCCGCGTCGAGTGCGCTCGTAGCTTCGTCTAAAATAAGCACCGGGGCATTTTTCAAAATAGCCCGCGCAATCGCGATGCGCTGGCGCTCACCGCCAGACAACGATGCGCCGCGCTCGCCGATAACGAAATGATAGCCATCGGGTTTGAGTGTGATGAAATCGTGGGCTTCGGCGCGCCTGGCGGCCAGTTCGACGTCAGCGTCGGTTGCATCCGGTCGGCCGATACGGATGTTTTCAGCGATCGAGCGATTGAATAATCCCGCGTCCTGAAACACCACCGCGATCGAGGCTCGGAGCGACAGCAACGTGACATCCGCCAAGTCGTGACCATCGATTTGAATGGTGCCCCGATCCGGTGAGCGAAATCTTTGCAGCAAGGCAATCGTCGTCGACTTTCCTGAGCCCGTTGGTCCCACCAATGCGATCGTCTCGCCAGGTTTCGTTTCAAATGAAATGTCGAACACACCCTGCGGGCCGGAGCCATAGCGGTAGCTGACATTTGAAAAATGAACATTGCCGACAATGGCCGGTAGCGGGCGCGCGTTGGCATGGTCCACCACGGTCGCTAGCTCATCGGTGAGCGCGAACAAACTTCGCAACGTCGGCGCCTGCTGGTGAATACGAACGGCAAAGCCCGACAATTGATCGAGCTTGCCGATCAGCAGCGTTGCAAAGGCGACGAAACTGACGATCTCGCCGACCGTGAGCTCGCCACGCTGCTTCAATATAGAACCAGCAATCAATATGACGACCATCGTCAGTGTCGCCGCCGCGCGTTGCAGCACGGCGAGGACGCCCCACCACGTCAGGACCGGAAACTGCGCAGTGAGCAGCTTTTGCATCAATTCGCGCAACGCCCGAGACTCAGCGTGGATGCGCCCATAACTCTGCACCACGCTGACATTGCCGATCACATCGACAACGCGACCGGACAGCGCTGCTTCGTAGCCCTCGACCGCAGCTTGGCCTGCGGACGTTTTCTGCATCACGATAACATTCATCAAGGTGTAGGCAGCCGCCAACGACAACAGGATTTGGGCCATATGGACATTCATCGTCAATGCCGTTGGGATCATCAAAACAATTCCAACCAGTGCGGTCAGTTGATCGCGCATGGCTCCGAGCCAAAGCCAGAACAATGAACTGCTGCCTGAAAGTATCGTGCGGATGACCGAGCCTGATCCGCGCTCGGCGTGATAGTTCTGCGGTAGCGCGATCGCTCCCTCGAAAACTTGCGCCATGTGTCGAAGTTTTTGCCGGTGAGCGAGGCGATCGGCATAAACGGCGACCACAACACCTGCTAGGATGCCGAACAATCCGAGCGCCGCCCAAACACCGATCAACCAGGACGGGTCGTCACCTTTGGTCAGCGCGTCGATCACACGACCAAAAAGGATTGGTTCGGCGAGCTGCACACCGGCGATGAAAACGCCAGCGGCGGCGAGTGTGATCGCCAGATACTTTTCCGATGACAACAGGGCCAGCGACCGCTGATAGATTTGCAGCAGGGTCAAGTCGCCGGCGGCAGGCGGTATGTGCGTCGGCGTATTCATCAGCATGGCCGCCAGATTTTGCTCATCAGTTCGAACGTCGCCGCCGGTTTTGCCCGATTGCCAGCGGCTTACAAGCTGCGAAGCATTCGCGCGGCCCGGCTATTTACTGCCAAAAACCTGCTGCAAGGCACCACGCAGGGGCTCAAATGTCATCGTAACGGTATGGCGACCGGGTGGCACCGCAACAGCTCGAAAAAGCACGTTGGCGCGCTGGAGGCGCGTCTCGTCACCATCGATGGCTGCAAACCACCACGGCTGCCAAACATCGTGGAGCACCAGCCATCCGCCCTCAGGGCTGTCGGCCTCCAAAACGATTCGGGTGTTCGCGTAGCTAACGATCCGAGCCACACCCGCAGCGCGGCGGCCGTGCGGCGCGGCGTCCGCCAACAGCACGTCAGTCGAGAGATCGACGTTCGGCCACTGCCCAGATGTGGTGATCGCTTCAAAGTCGGCCATGTGCGCTGCGGTAGCGAACACAACGCGCGGCATCGCTCGGCTGTTTTCGTAAATGTATCCGCGCGACGTCTTGGCGACCAGATTAAGATCGCCGGGTTTTAGTTTTTTGTCGATCGTTTCGACCGGCACGCTTGTCGCGATGTAACGCAGCCCAAGAAGATCGGTGAGTTGCGATCTGTAGGACGGAAAGAGCGGCGAAAAATTCTTTTGGCTCGGCAGTCCCACGTGGTCACCAGCGCCTGTCGCCCGGGTGTAGGCACCAAGCCGCAACGGATTGTAACCGAGCGTATTTTCGAGCCGATGCGTTAAGCTGGCGTTTGGCCAAATGAAACCGAAGCCGACGATCTCGACGCGATCACGACGGGTTTCCGTCGCGCTTTTCCGGGTCAATTGCTTCAGCGCGACGATGGTGTCGTCAGTGCTCGCGGTATCGAGGATGCTATAGAGGTTCGGCGGTAGACCCGTCGCTCCGCCGGGCCGGTTCGACCAGGCCAGGTCACCAACCAGCAGGGCAACGATCAGCGGCACGACATAATACGCTTGATCACGGGCAAAACGCATTGCCGTCGCGAGCACCAGGGCTGCGGCGGCAAACAGCCCCACTGGAACGACGATGGCCGGCCAAGCGACGGAAAGCCTATCAAAGCGCAGCGCAAGCGCGATCATGGTCAAAAACACGATGACGATGATGGTGACCGTCGCGATGACAGCCCCGCGCGAAACGATCACCGTTTCGCTATCGTTGCGCAGCACTTTGTCGAGCATCAGCCCGGCCAGCACACTCGCCAAAAAGCCCATGAGAAAAACCGCGTCTGCCGGGCGGCGATAAAGATCGATGCCCGGGATAAGTGCATGAAACATTTGGAAGACCGGCGTATACCAGCCTAGCGCAAACAGCGTCGTGGCGACGAGGGCCGCAGAATAAATACGGCAATCGCGCCGCCAGATGCGACCCGAAACTGCTCCCAAGACAAGCAGCAGTGCCGGTAACGCGCCAATGTAAAGCTGGCCCATGTTTTGGGCGAGATACAAGCCGGTGCCGCTCCACGACAAGCTCGGCGGCCCCCAATAGCGCACCATTTCGCCGGACGAACCGAACACGTTGGGTGCGAAAAGCGTCAAGCCATGTGCCGGATGAAGTGACCCTCGTCCAGCGGCCACAACATCGATCGATGGTCGATTGCTGTCGGCTGCCACCAGAATTGTCAGCATCAATGGAATGGCGATGAGACATGCGCCGGTGAGCGTCGCGATGGCGAGCGGCTTGAGCGTTGCCGCGAATTCGGCTTTGGCATCGCGAGAAAGCAGCCAGTGGTTCACGACATAAGCGATGAGGAAATAGACAGACAGCAGCGCGACCTGATCACGCCCGAGCACCAGACATGCCGCCGCAATGCCGGCACCAATGGCGTAGTAAACGGAGCGGCGGATGAGTGCTCGATCGAGCATCAGCAAAACAATCGGCAGGTACGCGAGGCTCATCACCTGGCCGATGTGCTGAATGCGCCATGCCATCGCAGCTCCGAATATGAAGCTCAGTGCGGCGAACACCGCTGCGACCGGTTGCAAGTCCTTGTCGATGAGCCAGCGCAGCATGGCGGCGGCGCTGAGGAGTAGCAGCGTAAACACCGTCAGGTCGGCGGCGTACGATGTTGGCGTTTTATCCAGATAGGCCAGAACGACGAATGGCGGCGAGAAAATGAGCGATTGCGGATCGGCGATCTGCGGATGACCGGAAAACACGAACGGCGCCCAAAATGGGCTGTCGCCGCTGGCGAAGGCCGCGGCCAAGAATTGTAGCTGTGGCAGAAAATGCGCTTTTGCGTCCCACGGTATGCTCACATGCCCTGATAGCCATGGCCAAGCCAGGATGATCCAGCCAATAAAGAGCAAGGCGAAGGCGGAACTAATTTCGCGGCCTCGCGTCGACCCCACGCCGGCGCGGCTGTTGCCTTGTTCCAGCCCGGCGAACCGACTATCAGTTGCAGACATTGGAACCTGTCTTGCTGTGGGCGGCAAATGGCTCTTGAACCTAAGATCAATCGACGCGGTTATGGCTGCTGCATCAATAAACTTCAAGCATATCGGACCGCGCATGCCGTCGCCGATCAATGAAGCCGCAGTCCTTCATTCGGAGCGACGAGAGGCCGTGCTCCGCGTCACGCCGCCAGCGGCGCTGGACACCATTTTCGCGCCGATCCGAGATGCATCACCCGACCGCTCTTTTGTTGTGGCGCAGCTCGGACAATCACTCGATGGCCGTATTGCCACCCCTACAGGCGCATCGCGGTGGATCAATGGCAGCGGCGCCCTCGATCATCTTCACCGGCTGCGCGCCCATGTCGACGCAGTCGTCGTCGGCATCGGTACGATTGCCGCCGATGACCCGCTCTTGACTGTCCGCCGCGTTGAAGGCCGTCATCCGGTTCGAGTTGTGATTGACCCCAATCGGCGTTTGCCTGCACATGCGCGCTGCCTATCGTCCGGCGATGCGCGCTGCATCGTCGTGAGGACCAGTCCAGGAGCAACACCCGACGGCGCCGAAGCACTCGTGCTCGATCGTCATGGCGACGACATAGCGCCGGGCGACATTGTTTCGGCCTTATTTCAATTGGGCCTAAAAAAAATACTCGTCGAAGGCGGTGCGTCAACGGTGTCAAAATTTATCGATGCCGGCGCCGTCGACCGGCTGCACGTCCTTGTTGCCCCTGTTATCCTCGGCTCGGGCATCAACGGGCTGTCATTGAAGCCGATCTCGGAACTGACGGAAGCCTATCGGCCGGTGACGCACGTTCATATTCTTGACGAGGGTGATGTGTTGTTCGATTGTGATCTTCGTCGAACATGGAAAGGATAAGTGCCAATGGCCAGCGATCGTGACCATGACGTCCCCGTCTATACGTCTACAGCTCGGAAATTTCACTGGACGACGGTTCTACTGCTTTTGGCGCAGTTCCCTATCGGCCTCTACATGACTTATCGCGGCAGCGCCATGGAGTACGTCAATGAGGCGGGCGAAACAAAGGTCGGCTTGTGGGACGCGACGACAGGTTTTCTTTACGATGCGCACAAAACCATCGGCGTTATCGTCCTACTATTGATCACGGCGCGGTTGATTTACCGTCTGACGAAAGGCGCGCCGCCGTCGGACCGCTCGCTTCCGCCGGCGTTGATCGGGGTTAGTCATCTGACGCACTGGCTCATGTATCTGCTGCTGATCGCCATTCCCGTCGCCGGCTACCTCGGTACGTCATACTACGGCGCGCTGAGCCCGTTCGGCATTCCGCTGCCGGTTGTGACGGCCAAAGATGAGAAATTCGCCGAGCAAGTGTTCGAGGTCCACGAACTTATGGCGTTTGCACTGCTGGCGCTTATTGCCCTGCACATTGGCGCGGCGATCTACCATCGTTTCGTGCGCAAGGATCGCATTGTCGAACGGATGCTGCCCAAGAAAATCGTTTGAGAGTTGGCAGGCGACCAATGATGCCGTGCGCAGCGTTTCTAAAAGCGCACGGCAGCCGTCGGTACGGCGCAGACGTCCAAATGCCCGGTTTCGGCGGCGGTGCGTTGAACTTTGACCCAATTCTCTATGGTTTTTGCGTCGACGAGGCCAGTTTCTGACGCCGCCATGGCATGACCGCGCACCATCTCATTGATGAGCATTCGGTCGTTTCTGCCAAGACGCCATGGGCTTTCGCCTTCCGTAATCAGATATCCGCTAAGGCGGAACTCTTCGGCCAGAATTGACGCAGCCAGCGGACCAGCCGCCGGGCCGAATCCCTTGTCACCCATTTGGTGTTGCTGGAACGCGCTTTGAATTTGGTTGTCGGCGGGGCGATGCGGCGACCACCGCTGTACGCCATTACACGTCATGACCGTGTAGAAAGTCGCACCAGCTTTGGTGACGGAGCGGGCCAGCGCGCGAATGAAGTCTTCGGAGACAAGATCGAACAGTGCCGACGCTGTGACCATATCCACTGGCTCGCTCAAGGCAGATTCGAGCTCTCGCGCCAGATCAAGCTCGCGAAACCGGACAGCGATAGCAAGCGAGCCCTTGGTCAGTTCAAGTGCGTGAGGCAGGTAACCAACGCCCGCAGTCGGTGTCTCCGCCGGGTCAACCAGTTCGGCGCGATCAGCCCACGCTGTCAATTCGCGCTGGGCGGCGGCCAGTAACGCACGATCATGATCGACCAATGTCCAGGATTGGCGGGCGGGCAGCAGCTGTGCTGTCGCGCGAAGATTGGAGCCCGTGCCACAGCCAAGGTCGACGACACTGGCTTGATCACGCAGTGCAAAGCGTGCCGAGACGACATCAGCCACGTCGCGATTGCGGGCGCGAACATCGGCTGATTCCCGTAGCTTCAACCAATCCGGCGAAAAGTCGTTCATGGCCGCAAACCTAGAATGACCGCTGCGACGCGTCGCGCCGTTTCTTGCCACGTCGGCAATGTCCGGCCGGCTTCCCAGGCCGCGTCGGCGAGTGAATCTCGGAGCTTTTTGTCGGTCAGCGCCCGGCGTAACGCCACGGTCAGTTCAGCGACATTGCCGCTTTCAACGTGCAGAGCTGCGGCCTTGCCAGCGGTATCGCTAGCAGCCCCTCCCGTGGCGGTGACGATTGGCAATCCACGTGCCATCGCTTCGGCGAGTACCATGCCGTAGCCCTCAAATAGTGATGATGACACAAACAGGTCGGCGCTCTCATAGAAGCGTTCGAGGGTCGCTGGTACGACTTTGCCGGCCAGCGTCACCCGATGCTGTAAATCATGCGCGTCGATGGCCGCATGCAACGCTTCGACGGCGGCGGGATGGCGGTCGAGGGCGCCGGCGATCGTCAGCCGCCAATCGAGATCGACGAGGGGTGCCAAAGCTTCGACGAGCAAATCGTAGCCTTTACGCGGCAATACCGCGCCGACGGCCAAAATGGTCAGCGGCGATCCGGTTCCCGTGGCGCGGCTGGCGGGATCAGTGCCAGGCTCTGCGACTGTCAATTTGTCGTGGGTCAGGGCCATGTGTTCAATCAGAATGCGCGCCGTAGTGCGACTCGTCACGATGACATGATCGGCGCGCGCGAGCGCCACTTGTTCGTTCGCTTTCAACTCAACCTTACGGGCATGTTGCAACCCGGTTTCGAGAAACAGCGGATGGTGCACCAGCGCGATCACGCGTCCATCGATGGTGTCGAGCAATGACTTGGGGAAGGCACCGAAGGCGAGCCCATCGACGAGTAACGGCACTCCATTGCGGCCGCCTGCCAACAGTTTTTGCGTTTCCTTCAGATCGCCGTTGCTCGGTGTCGGAAACGACGCCGGAAGCGCCACGTGGTGAACATTGACGCCAAAAGCCGGCAGAAGGTCGATGACCCGGCGATCGTAGGCATAGCCGCCGGTCGGACTGCGAAGATCGCCGGGAATTGCGAATACGGCTTCAGCCACGGGCCGACCCCTCATAGGAGGCGCGGGCCAGATCGGTTTCCGACAACGTGACGCGGATTTTGTCGAGCCCTGCGCCATCATCTCCGAGCGCTCCCAAACGGGAGGCTGCCGCCATTTGATCGAAGATGTATTTGCAGAGAAATTCTGTCGTGGTCAGCACGCTTTGAAATTGCGGCAGAGCGTCGAGATTTTGATAGTTCAGCGGCTTGAGCGTCTTCGCCAGCACGTCCAAAGCGGCACCGATGTCAACGACGACGTTGTGCCGTGTCAGCTGAGCCCGGTAGAACGCGACATCAACGACGAATGTGGCGCCGTGCATGTTCTGTGCTGGGCCAAAAAATGCGTCGGGAAGGGAGTGTGCGATCATGATGCGGTCGCGAACTTCAACGGAAAACATTTGGGACTGTCCTGTCGGTGGCCGTCGGAATTGCTCACGTATAACGAATGACTGGCGGTAACGGTCCGCTGGCGCCAGACCAAATTTGTGCCAGCGCGTCCGGCAGATCATCAAAGGCAATTTCGTCGGAAACGAGAGCGTCGAGCGCTGGGTCATCAAGCAGGGCGAGTGCCTTAACCAACCGGTCGTGGTGCGTGGTGTGGGCCCGGCGGCTCGGCGCGACGTGGCCGACCTGGGACGATAACAGGTGCAAGCGCCGGCTGTGAAAAGCGCCGCCCAGGCGAATGGTCACCGGGCGGATGCCGTACCAACTCAAATCGACGATGCGGGCCTCGAACGCTGCCGCTTCGATCGCCGTTTCCAATCCGGCACCGGTGGCGCTGGTATGAAATACAATCGCCTGGTCTTTCGGTGCGTTGGCCGGGCTGGCGAAGCGCAAACCGAGTTGGGCCGCGAGTAATGCCCGGCTGGCATCGATGTCAACGATGGTGACTTCGTCGCCCGAGATGCGTTTGGCGAGGCGTGCAATCAGCAGTCCGACGATTCCGGCGCCGATGACGAGGACGCGGTCAGCGGGGCCGGTGCCGGCATCCCAGTGGGCGTTGAGCGCGGTTTCCATATTGGCGGCGAGCGTTGCCCGCTTGTCAGGGATCGCCTCCGGGATCGCCACCAGCATGCTGTCAGGGGCATGAAAATGGTCTTGATGCGGGTGCAGTACGAACACCCGCTGGCCAAGCAGGGCGTCGGCGCCAGCGGTCACAATACCGGTCGCCGAATAACCGTATTTGACCGGAAAGGGGAGATCGCCCGCCTGCAACGGCGCGCGCATGCGTGGCCATTCACTTTGCGGCACTTCGCCGTTCGCCACGAGGCGTTCAGTGCCACGACTAATGGCGCTATAGCGGGTTTGAATACGCGCTTCGCCGGGACGCGGCGGCATCAGCCGTTCGGTGCGCAGTTCAGCAACGCCGGGCTTGATGTACCACAGGGCCCGAGCCACCACGATCTGGCCTTGGCTACGCCGCGCGGCCGGTGCATCAGAAGATCGGGCGATGTCGCTCTGATCGGTCATTAAGGGTTAACTCGTCCGACCATGGTTGCAGATCTGGAAACGTCGAATACGGCCGTGGTTCATGCGACACGTCTGCGTCCAACTTCCCTTACGACACCCGCCGGGCTTCAGGCAAACACCACGCTCGGCCGCAGACGGATGCTCGTTGTAGCCTTGAACCTCGCAACTTGGATCGCGCTTCTTGCCTGGGCGGCATCGATCTTAGCCGCTGGCGGATGGTCGCTGCTCGACGGCGTGCTGTTTGTCTGTGTCGTTCTTGGAACGCCGTGGACGGTTGTCGGCTTCTGGAATGCGGTCATCGGTTTGACCATGCTGCACGTCCGAACCAACGGGCTCGGCGAAGTAGCACCATATCTCGGCGCGCGGACCGTGACCGATCCTATCGGGCTCTCAACCGCCATTTTGATGACGCTGCGCAACGAAGATCCCGCGCGCGCCATACTGCGCCTCAAGACCGTGAAGGCCAGCCTCGATGCTACGGGCGAGGGCGGCCAATTCAGCTATTATGTCTTGAGCGACACCGATCGTGCCGATATCGCCACAGCCGAGGTGGAGGCGATCGCTGCATGGCAGGCGAAAGACCATGATCGAGATCGTATCGTGTATCGCCGCAGGCATGATAATGCGGGCTTCAAGGCCGGCAACGTCCGCGATTTTTGCGTGCGCTGGGGTCATCAGCATGACGTGATGCTGCCGCTGGATGCCGACAGCCTCATGACGGGATCAGCGATCGTCGAGCTCTTGCGCATCATGCAGGCGCATCCCAAAATCGGCATTCTGCAAAGCCTTGTCGTCGGCTCGCCGTCGTCGTCGGCATTTGCCCGCATTTTTCAGTTTGGCATGCGTCACGGAATGCGCGCCTACACCATGGGACAGGCTTGGTGGGTCGGTGATTGTGGACCGTTTTGGGGGCACAACGCCGTCGTTCGAATTCAGCCATTTGCCGACAGTTGCGATCTTCCAATTCTACCGGGTGCGCCGCCTCTTGGCGGTCATGTGCTGTCGCATGACCAGGTCGAGGCGACGCTGATGCGGCGCGCTGGTTACGAAGTCCGCGTGATGCCGATCGAAGGGGGGTCGTATGAAGATAATCCGCCCGATGCGCTTGAATTCATTCGTCGCGATGTGCGCTGGTGTCAGGGCAACATGCAGTACATCAAACTCCTCGGATTGCCGGGATTGCGACCGGTCAGCCGATTTCAGCTGTTATGGGCGATTTTGATGTTTGTCGGTATACCAGCGTGGACCTTGATGATCGGCGTGCTGCCGTTTGCGGCGCTGGAGGCGCGCGGCATCGAAGATTTTCCGGTGGCCTCGTTGCAGGCCTTCTACATCACGTTTCTGATGATGTATCTCAGTCCGAAGCTTGCCGGCCTCCTCGACGCCGTGTTGACGCCCGGCGAAGTCAAACGCTTTGGCGGACCGTTACGGTTTGGAGTGAGCGCCATCGTCGAAATCATTTTTTCATTTTTGCAAGGCGCTGTGACGACCATCCGCACGTCACTGTTCATGGTCGGTCTGCTGTTTGGAAAATCAATCGTGTGGAGCGGTCAACAACGCGATGCTGTTGGCCTGTCGTGGCATGAAGCCAGTGCCGCGCTGTGGCCTCAGCTCCTTTTCGGTGCCGTCGTCTGTGGCACCTTGCTGTATGTGTCGCCGATCACCCTGATTTGGAGCCTGCCGCTGACCGCTGGATATATCCTCGCCATACCGTTCGCCGTCGTGACCGCTGATCCGGCACTTGGCGCCTTGATGCAAAAGCTCGGGCTTGCAGCCATTCCGGAAGATTTTTCACCACCGCCGGAGATCGCGGTCACGACGCACTCAAAAGTGCCGGCGGGGCATTGAGAAATGGCGTCGTGCGAACTCCAAGCGGTCTTTCGCTCGCTGCGTCTGTATCAAGGGGTTGAAGCGCCGAAAGCAGCCATGGACGAACTGTATCGGCCGTTCGTCCGTCCGGGCGCACTCGTTTTCGATGTCGGCGCCCACGTTGGCGATCGCGTGTCGTCGTTTCGTCGGCTCGGCGCTCGCGTCATTGCTTTCGAGCCGCAACCTCTGCTCTATCGAACATTGCGCTTGATCCACGGTCGCGATCGCGACGTCATTCTGGTCGCCGAGGCCGCAGCCGCCGAAACAGGCCGGATGACCATGCGTGTCAATTCTGCCAATCCAACGGTCTCGACCTTGTCGAACGCGTTCGTGGATGATGCTCGCGGCAAAGAGGGATGGCTGGAGCAATCGTGGGATCGCGCGATAACGGTTCCAGTCGTGACGCTCGATCAGGTGATCGCTCGTCATGGCGAGCCCGCGTTCTTGAAAATCGATGTTGAAGGATTTGAGGATACCGTCCTCAACGGTCTGAATTCCGCGGTTGCGGCACTCTCGTTCGAATTCACCACCATCTCGCGGCACGTGGCGCTTAACTGCATGGATCGTCTGGCGGTGCTCGGCGACTATCACTTCAATATTGCGATGGGTGAGACGCAAAACTTGTCTTTCACAACTTGGCTGTCCAGCGACGCCATGGCGTCGCATCTCATCAATTTGCCGCATGCTGCAAACTCTGGCGACGTCTATGCCCGCCGCCAAAGCTTCGCTTAACATCGCTACGAACCGACGATCATTTCGGAGACGTCCATGCGCTTTTGTTTGTCAGCCAGCCTCGCAATCGTTTTGGCACTGGGATGCGCGGTGGACCGTCCAATTGCCATGGCCGCATCGCTCGACGGCCTCGCCGTCGATGTCAAGAACGAGAGCGAGCCGATTTTGTGCGCCGAAAACGACAACGTAGCGCTGTCATTCGCCAACAAGGACGTGCGCTCGTTTCGTATCGAGGCAGCGCATCCGGTGTATCTCTCGGACGGGTTGCGGACCAACTACGAAGCCGACTGGACCGCGTGCGATATGACCGCCGATCCATCTTATGTCGCGCCTGGTCAGCCACGCAAAGTAACGCTGTATGAACAGACCGACCTTTGGGTTGTCGGCTACGCATTCCCGGCGTTCTGGCGGCCGTCGACCGCCACCGTGCGCATTGGTGATCGGGTTGAGAAGGGCCTGCACCTTCTGCAAGTCTGGGTGCTGCGATCGGACGGCGCTGAAGAAGTGCTCGTTCTCTATCCGCAGGATGGCTATTGGCGACCGCGCCCAATGACTCCGCCGAGCATGCGCAATACCGGCTACGGTTCGTCGTTTCTCGTCGGCCCGGTGGAAGTCGATGGCCGCCCATTGGTGAAGTTCAAGGAGGTGGCCTTCGATCCAAAAACGCGCACCTTCACGATGACGTTTGAAAAGGGCGGATCGGCGACGCTTCGCATGGCGAGTGTAGACGCTAATCGGTTAGCGCTCGATGTCGCCTTCGATCGGTCCATCGAGGGCGGCCCGTTCGCCATGTTGCGCTCGATGTATGTGACCGAATTCAACAATGATGTTTCCCGCGTCGCCGTGCGCGAGCGTGGCGCTAAAGGATGGCGAGAAGAGAACATCATGAAGTTCGACGCCGCGAAGGCGACCGACGTCTGGATGGGCCGACTGTCGCCGTCGCAACACAACACGACGTCGCCTGATGTCGTCTTCAACAGTTTCTCGGACGGTCCAAATCCAAAACGCCCCAAAAACGAGCCGCCGCCGCCATCAACGCCGCAGAATTAGGATATCGCCTACCAGACGAGTTCGCCCATTGCGCCAACCGCGCTTGGAGTGCCGGCGGGGAACAGTGCCGTCAGCTTTTCAAGCGAGAGCGTGTCACCCTCCATGGCGTCGTGGCGATGAATGCCGGATGCAACAAATAGCGCATCGCAGCCGAAATTTTCAGCACCCTTGAGATCGGTTCGGATGGCGTCGCCGATGACCAGTGTACGGGCCTTGGCAACATTGCCGTTGCGCAGAGTTTCAGCGCGCATGTGCGCGGTTTCATAGGCGCTGAGATAGGGTTTCCCCGCCCAGTAGACCTCGCCGCCCATCGATGCGTAAAGGTCGCCGATCGCACCGGCGCAGTACAGCAAGGTACCGCCGACATCGACCACGAGGTCGGGGTTGGCGCAAACGAACGGCAGGCGTCTGCGCAAAGCTTGCTTGAGCACGGGGGCATAGTCTTGCGGGACTTCGTGGCGATCGTCGGTCAGGCCCGTGCAGATGATGGCATCGGCGTCGTCCAGGCCGACAGACTTTGCGTTCAGCGCGCCAAATAACGCCTGGTCGCGATCCTGCGGACCGATGCAGTATAGTTTCGTAAAGCCACGATCCGCGATGTGCACCAGCGCAATGTCGCCCGACGAGACGATGTCGTCCCAGGCGTCCTCGGGCACATGACGGCTGGCCAACATGGCCGCGACACGAGCCTTTGGAACCGGCGCATTCGAGACCAAGATCACCGTACCGCCGGCCGCGCGAAATTTTTGCAGCGCCGCGCAGGCACCCGCGAATGCAGTCACGCCATTATGCACCACGCCCCACACGTCGCACAGCAGCAGATCGTAATGGTCCAGCAGATGCCCGGCGCGCGCCAGGATCGGTGGTGGAACTGGCATTGGCGAATGGGACATGATGGCGCTCGGGCTCGACTGAGCAGAATCGATCACAAAAACAGCAGTAAGCCGCAGCGGCGCTAAGCTTTGAGCACGATCTTACCGAAGTGGGCGCCGCTTTCCATGTGGCGAAGCGCTTGCGGAAACTCGCTGAAGGGGAACACCCGATCGACCACGGGTCGCATTTGATGCAAAGAAATGGCGCGGTTCATTTCGTCAAACATGGTCCGGCTGCCGACAAAAATTCCCTGCAGAGCGATGCTCTTCATCAAGATCGGAATTGGATTGAATTCGCCCCCTGTCAGAACGCCGATGAGGCTGATGCGCCCACCTGTTCTCACGCAAGCGACCGATTGGCCGAGCGTTCCTGCCCCGCCGACTTCCACGATATGATCGACGCCAACGCCGCCGGTCAGTTCGAGAACGCGCTTCGACCAATTGGCGGTGGACTTGTAGTTGATGGTGTCCGACGCGCCGAGTGCACGCATGCGCTCGAGTTTCTCGTCGCTGCTAGACGTTGAAATCACCCGGGCGCCATGCATTTTCGCGAACTGTAGAGCGAACAGCGACACGCCGCCCGTACCCTGCGTCAATACAGTGTCGCCGGCCTTCAGATGACCAGTCGTCACAAGTGCGTTCCAGGCCGTCAGAGCCGCGCACGGCAGAGTCGCGGCTTCTTCGTCAGTTAAATGAGCTGGAACGTGCACACAGCCTTCGGCATCGAGCACCACAAATTCTGCCGCTAGACCTGCGATGTCGCCGCCCAATGCACTATGATTTTTGCCGTCGCTCGGTGGGCCGTCGATCCAGGCTTGCATGAAGGCGCCCGACACTCGGTCCCCGATGTTGACTCGGGTCACACCGGCGCCAACGGCAATAACTTCGCCGACTCCGTCGGAGATCATTTGAAACGGAAACTTTAGTTTTGGCGCATAGATGCCGCGCACGACCAGCAGGTCGCGATAGTTCAGCGACCATGTTTTCATCTTGATGAGGACTTGACCGGCAGCCGGGCGCGGCGCCGGGACATCGACCAGCTTGAGGTTGGCAATGTCAAAACCGGTGTTCAGATGGTAGGCGCGCATGAGGACCTCCGCTTGGCGACCGGGATCGATCGAGGTCGCACGCCCTGACCTAACGCATCTCCAGGCGTCGTGCCAATCAATGCCTGCGATTTCAGCCGTCGAGCACGACGCGTTGAGCTCGCCAATTCAGGTTCTCATGCCTGCCGGAGGCGTATCGGGTACTACCAATGCGGCTTAAAATGCGAACGGGGCCGACTTGAAAGCCAGCCCCGTTCGTTGTCGCCAAATGCTCGCGGTTTAGACTATGGACGCGCGGTGGCGTTTACTCCGGCGTCTCCCGCGAACGACTGCTGAGCGCTCGCCGGCGCCAAAAGCCCGCCGAACGGTTTGCCAGTTGCGTCGCTCTTCTGCATCAGCGGCTGCTCGTCCACGTCGGGCTTTCTCATCTGCGTTGGCGCAGGAAAGTTGACGGGCGGCACCATGGATGGCGAGAAGCTCTCGCTCGTGCCGGATACAGGCAACAGTTGACCGCCCGTCGTCGTCCGAGGCGCGCCGGCGGTCAGCAGATTGCTCGCCGACGATTCAATCTCGACCTTGATCGTATCGCCTGGTTCAACAACCGATGTCTCCATCGCGTCGAACTGCTGCATCCGTCCGCCATCGTTGCGCACGATCACGTAGCGGGCATCGATCTGACCTTTACGGCTAGCAAGCAGTATAGCGGCGCCGGACGTCTGTTCGGCATCGACCTGAATCATTTGCGCAGTGACGAGTTTTTGCGTCACTTCATCAAGCTCCATCTGCGACCGGCGGATGTCGACGATCAGCTTGCTCCGGCGGCCATTCTGCATTTCATCGATGGCGGCATTGGCTTCATACAGGCTTTGCAGCAACCGTTGGCGCGCACCTTCCTGCCGCAACCGGTCGGCCTCGAGTTGAAACACGTTGCGCTGAGCCGTCAAACGCCGCTGAGCGGTTGTCAGCTGCTTATTGGAAAGTGCTTCGACTTGATCGAGTTCGGCCTGAGCCAGTTCTTTTTCTGATTCCTGGACTTTGATCTGGCGTTCCAGAAGATCCATTTCCTTGGACAGGTTGTCTTTGTGCGCCGACAACGTGCCAAGCTTGTCCTGCAGGTCCTGCCGCTGCAAAGTCAGCACGTCATTTTCCTGGCGCATCATAGCTGTGGACGTCGCATCTTTCGGGTCGAGATCTGCCGGGAAATCGATCATCGCGGCGTTGTCGAGGTCAGCTTTCAAACGTGCCCTCTCGGCGAGCAGCGCAAGGCGGCGCATCGACGATAGCCGAACTTCACCGTCGGCCGCTATCAGGTCGCGGCCTTTGTGTCCGCTGCTGTCGCGTGCCAATCCGCCAGCGATGCTGACCGCTTGCAGCACGGTCAAGCGGGGGCGATAGGCGAATTCGCCCGGCTTCTCGACTTGCCCGGTGATATAGAATGGACGGTACTGCTTCACCTCGACCGAGATCATCGGCATTTCGACGAGTCCGATGCGTTCCTTGAGGGCCTTGCCGATGACTTTACTCAGCTCGGAAGCGCTTTTGCCGCCGGCCCTCACATCGCCGATGAGTGGAATTGAAACATAACCCGTTGGCCCAACCGTGTAGTCGTCGTTGAGGGCTTTCCATTCAAAAACTTCGTCAAGAGCCGGGCGCCACTCGACGACCTTCAAACGGAATTTGTCGAGAGCATCGAGCCGGTACTCGGAGGGATCACCCTGATCGGCAACGGCGGACGTCGGATAGGCGCCGGTTGTCATGGCACCCGCAGCTAAGATCGCCGCCACCAGTCCGACGAAGACCCCCTTTTTATATTGGCCTTTACGGACGCCGATTGATTTTTGAGACTGCCGGGAAAAAGAGTCGAACCGGTACATCTTAATACTCCTTTCAAGGCCTTCGCGCAGTCGAAGCAAAACGTCCAAATTCGCTCTCGGCCAGTTCAACGCTGCGATGATGGTTGCTGGCGGACGTTCCCGCGGCATGCTTGGGATCGTAATTTCGTTTGCGAGAGCTAAGCTACTTCTGGCGTTATATCGCGGGCTGCGGATTTGCGACAAGGCATTCAAAAAAATTCGCTAATACGCTTAATTTGCAGCGTGCGGCGTCCGAATGTTGCGCCGTACCCTCTGGTGAGCGAGGTGGTGCGACTGTTGTCGTGAGAGCGCTGCCACGCCGAACCCATCTGTGATGGCGGCCGTCCGACATCGGGAGCCGTTTCGTCGCAGCCGCCCGATGGCGCTGTCAAGCCGCAGTTTATCAATGAAAACGCCGTGTTTCGCACGACGGACAGAAGCATCGGGAGCCCCTAGTCGCAGAATTCGCCGGTGTGCTGCCTTAAAATTCAACGCTCGGCGAATGTTGCGAGCGTTGAAAACTTGGTCAACCAGGCTCTCATTTTGCGACGAGGTGTGCGGCGACTACCCATTTTGATGATAGGCCGAAATCACAAAGGCGTAAGCCTATTGTGCCCGACCGCGCGTCCGCACAGTTACACCTGTTGAGCGGCATCGGGCGCCGCAGGATCGTCCTCCAAGCCGAGCGGCGTTGCCTGAAGTTTGCCAGCGGGTCGTCAAGGGGTGGTTCGTTTTGACGGCACGCGCCAATCATGACTGAAGGCCCGCGCACGTTGAAATTGCTTTTGTCGTCAATAAATTCGCTCGCGCTTTTTCTCGGTCGGCGACGGCCTATAAGTTTTCTCGACTGATCAACCCAAAAAAATCACCCGATCGGGGACGAGAAAAATTTGCGACGTGTTTTTGCCGATCATTCACGGTGGTGCCAATCGCCAGCGAGTTCCAGCGGTCCAGCCAAGTTTACTTGCGCGACGCTGTGCAGCAAATTGCGACGCGCGACTTAATAAGTTGATTTGTGCGTTTAACTATTGGGTAACCAAGCAAATTGCGGGCCTTGCTGGATACGTCCAGCCAACGAACACAACGGTCAAATACTGACGCTGCTGCAACGCACCGCAATTCACATTTAAACAAATGTAACGATCAAGCGACGCAACGCGAATGGATAAACGAACGCCGGGAATTGGCTCGCCGGCTAAGTCATTTGTTTAACCTAATCGCAGAGCAACGCCAAACAATGCTACGAATTTTCGTGCACGCGTTAGCGTTTTTCAGTCATAATGAGCTTAGCCTGCGATCGGGAAAGTTGTTGAGGTCGGCGGGGCGTGCAATGGCAAATCAAGGGCATTTAAACGGGGAGCGGCGCTTCAATTGGGTGTGCTGCTCGAAGTTGAGTTTTGGGGACATCGATCGACGGCGCCCCCCACCTCACCGTAGATTTTAACACCGACGTAAGGCGCAGCCTTACGCCGCTGGCGGCGGTGGCTGACGATGTGTTGCGCACGTCCCGGTCAAAATCACCCACATGCTGCACTGACGGTTCTGTATTTTTCGAGTTAAGGCACAACGGCAATGATTATTGTTCGCAGTCCGCTTCGCGTATCGTTTTTCGGCGGCGGAACCGATCACCCGGCTTGGTTCGAGCGTGGAGAGCCCGGCGCAGTTCTGTCGACGACGATTGATAAATACGTCTACGTGCAACTGCGACGCCTGCCGGCGGTTTTTGATTTTAACTATCGAATTGCTTGGGGAATGCTCGAAGAGGTGGCCTCGATCAACGAAATCAAGCATCCGGTCGTGCGCTGTGTTCTCAAGCAATTTGCCAGTGAAGACGCTGGCTACGAGGTGATTTATAACGCTGATCTGCCTTCAAAAACCGGTCTTGGTTCAAGTTCCGCATTCACGGTGTCCCTGCTGCACGCTTATTTTGGCAACCTTGGTCGCCTGTGTTCCAAGCCGTTTCTGGCACGCGAGGCGATCCGCGTTGAGCAACAGCTCTTGCTTGAAACGGTCGGCTGTCAGGATCAAATCGCGGCCGCTTATGGCGGTCTGAACCGCATCGATTTTGCTGCAAACGGCGAACACCGCGTCAAACCACTGCATATCAATGCCGGTCGCCGAGCCGAGCTTGAAGGTGGACTGATGATGTTCTTTACCGGCTTCACGAGGTCGGCGGATGCGATCGAGAAAAAGAAAGTCGCGCGGTTTGACGACCGCACGGAGGAACTGCGTAATCTTTACGCGATGGTCGACGAGGGCGAGCAAATCCTCTTCGACACGCGCCGGTCGATGCACGAATTCGGCGAGCTTCTCCACCAAGCGTGGACGATCAAGCGCCGGCTCGATGACTCGGTATCAAACGATATGATCGACCAATACTATCAAACCGCGCGGCAGGCTGGAGCCATCGGTGGCAAACTACTCGGTGCCGGCGGCGGCGGTTTTCTGCTGATGTACGTTCCTCAAGATCGCCAGGCTGACGTGAAAGCCGCACTCAGCGATCTGACGCACGTGCCGCTCCGCATGGAGCAGAATGGCACTGCGGTGGTCCTGTTTAACCCGGATCTGGACACCAACTATCTTATGGCACGGGCGCGCGTCTCATGAATCAGATGGGTGACTTCGCGTTTAGAGCCAACGAGAGTTCAGCAGCGCCAGCGGTATCGCCGGAGGTGGCAGGCTATATCTGTCGCGACACCGATGGGCTTTGGGTTGGCATTGAGAAATGTATCGATAACGGTCAGCACTGTGTGTTTGTTACTGATGCAAGCGGCAAGCTTCTTGGGCGCTCCGACATGGCCGATTTGCGGCGGGCGGTCGCGAGAGGCGCGCATCTTTCAGCGGTGCAGATGGGTGATTTCGCGCAATCAGTATCTGATGATGACCAGTCGAGCGTCGTAACTCCCGTACTTGATCTCGACGGCAAAGTAATTGCTGTCGACGTCCACGCCGAACGCAACTTTCTGCCGGTTGCCGAGCCTGATTTAACTCATCACGAGTTGCGCAACCTCATGGACGCGTTTTTGTCGAATTGGATTTCCTCGACCGGCGACTACATCCGATCGCTCGAACAGCGTTTTGCCGACAAAGCCGGCGTCACTTACGGCGTGGCCACCTCGAACGGCACGGTGTCTTTGCAGCTCGCGCTCGCCGCGTTGGGCATCGGCGAAGGCGACGAGGTTATTGTTCCGGATTTCACGTTCGCGGCGTCAGCAAATGCTGTCATCCACGCCGGTGCTCGTCCCGTCTTGGTCGACGTCGATCGCGACACGTGGTGCCTGTCGCCCGAGATTATCGACGCAGCGATCACGCCGCGCACGCGAGCCGTCATGCCCGTCCATGTTTTCGGCCGAGCGGCTCCTATGACGGAGATCGCTGCTCTGGCTCGCTCGCGCGGCATCTACGTCATTGAGGATTGCGCGGAGGCACACGGCGCGCACTACGACGGCAAACCCGTTGGCTCGTTTTCCGACGTGGCCAGTTATTCATTCTTCGCGAACAAAATTATAACGACCGGCGAAGGCGGGATGTGCGTCACAAACGACGCTGATCTCGCTGCTCGGATGCGGATGCTGCGCGATCATGGGATGCGGCCCGAACGGCGCTATTGGCACGATGAGGCTGGCTTCAATTTCCGCATGACGAACATGCAGGCGGCGATTGGATGCGCCCAGCTCGACCGCATGGATGAGCTTTTGGCGATGCGCCGCGCCGTCAGCGCCAGCTACGAACGCGCCTTTGAAAATGTCGAAGGCGTGTGGTTGCCCACGCATCGTGGGTCGAGATTCGACGACGTTGTCTGGTTCTGCTGCGCTCGGGTCGATGCCGAACGCCGAGCTGCGCTGATAGACGCGTGCAGGCTCGCCAACATTGACTTGCGGCCGTTTTTCAATGGTTTGTCGTCCATGCCCGCCTACCGGCCGTACGCCCGGCCATGCCCTAACAGCACGGCGTTGGGGCGGGAGGGGGTCAATTTGCCGACGTCGCGCCGAGTTACACCGAAAGTGGCAGCCCGGATCGCTGCGATTTTTCAGGACGTCCTGACGCGGAAGCTCTAGGCAATTGCCGTGCGGTGGCATTGCCGACCTGAGCGTGGTTCACATTCATGACGGGCCAGTTCTCCGGGCAGTTCTACCGACGTTCGCCAATAAAATAGAATTTACCGACAAAAGTTTTGACGGCGCTATTCTTGTCGATATGCGCGTTGTGGTCGGGTTCAAACATGAAAATCAAGCAAATCATCGGAAAAGCCAAACGTGTGTATGTGCGCCTTCCGGGCGAATTACCAGTCACGCCGTTGTTTGACACTCCCGTAGAGGGAATGTTCAGTCCATCGCTCATACCTGGTGGTGCGGGAAATCAAAAATACGACTTCCGGTTCATCTGCCGCCAACACTATTACGAGATGGATCATCGCGGCATTATGGTTGGCCAGCCAATTTTTGAAAAAACGACGAATTGGCTTCATCACGCTCGCTGGGACAATGCGCGCCTACAGATCGTGTCACGCGAACCGCTCCAAGTATTTCAAGGCGTTGAAGACATTCGTCTCTACGAGCATCAGGGATGGCTCTATTTGACGGCCACGCGACCGGATTACACCGGTAAAAAATACAATTATCCCATCACCGCACGAACGGCAAAAATTGACGTGGATACGCGGGAAACCGATTTAATCCATTTCGATCTTGGGCCGAGGCTTTCTGCAATTGAGAAGAACTGGGTCTATTTCTTAAATAGCGATAATATACACCTAGAGCGATTTCCAGGAATGAAAGAGTACTATGAAATCGATACGAATGCAGCGACGGGCCATTACCGTCAATTAGCCAGCGAATCGTTCCTCTGGAGTGGGACGAAATCCGTCCGGTGGCGGGGCGGCAATCTCTTCTTGGATCACAAGAGAGTTTATGTACTGAGCGGATTGGGAACGGTTATGCGATTTATCTACCGCTTCAGGTTCCAATCGGCACCGTCCGATCAAGCCGTGTTGTCGCGAAGTTTCTCGCTATTGCCAGCCGCCGACACGCCGGTTTATGCCAGCGACATGGCGATCGTCGCAGATGACTTATGGATCGGAGTCGGCATAGGGGATCGGGTTGCGCAATTCCTGACGACGCCTTTAGCCGAGGTTTCGCGCCGCTTGGGTTTCTAAAGACGCATTCTCGTTGGACCTTGACGGGGCGAGTTTCCAGCACTTTCGCAGAATTTGCGTACAACCCGCCGGCACGCGACGCTGCGAAAGCGCCGCCTACGTGTTCAATGATGGATCGTGCGTCTGGCGTGCAGCCATGTGCGCGCGGCGTTTGTCAAACGCGTGACGACTTTCTCGGCTTTTCGAGCTTTTGATCCGAGGAAAGTCACGTCATCGGGGTGATGGCTGGGAGCACAACGACCATCGTTTTCGATGAGGCTATCGACGCCTGACTGAATGACTAAGAATGGCCGGATTTCGCAGTATCCAGCCCGGTAGCGCTCGTAGCGGATGAGAATGAAATCAAATGGATCGCTGGCTTCAGCCATCACGCTCAAAAGACTTTTAGCGCCCCTCAATGTGACGGCATAGCCTGCGGAATTTTGTGTTGGCCTCAATGGAATGATTGCTCTGCAGGTTGGGCCATCAAAGATCGTCAACCCATCGCGTGATGTGTGTGCAAAAAAAGCACCTTCGAGTTTTACGATGTCGACCGCGTCGAGCAAGCGCGGCAGGTCAGTCTTGCAAAATGCGCCGAACTCTGCGGCGAAAGTGGCGTCGTCTTCGAGGATGATAGATTTTGGTGTAGCTGTTTCGACAATCTGCCGCAGAATCTTGAGGTGCGAAGAAAAACAACCAATTTCGCCCGAATTCAAAGGGCGGTGTAGATAGTCGCAGTAGTAATTACGACCGCATTTGCGCTTCAATAGCGACGCCTTGCTTTTTCCATCGATCGCATTTACCCGAATGGCCGTTAGGCCATGCTGCGCTAGGCCGTCTTGCACCGCGTCGAAACGGGCCGTGCTGTGCTTAAGCGATATGACATATATCGGAATGTTGTGCGGGGTCGGTGGCAGCGGCGCGTTACGCACTCGATGTTGGAGCGCCGGTGCCATCGACTAATCTTTCTTCCAACTGGTTGAAGTTATCGCCGCGGAGGACGGCAAGTATCCGTTGCCCGTCGAGTGCCCAAGCAACGAATGCAAATACGGTAGCACCAAGCGGTGCGAGAACGAATATGCGCAACAACGATGGCCAATCACGAAGGACGTGGTCACCGACCACCACCATCGTTGCGTACATGATCCCGGCTGCGGCCAACGTCGCTCCAACCCGGCCGATCCACGCAGCTATTGAAATACCACACAGCCGCGATGTTAGCCAAATGCTTATCGGGAAGAGCAAGGTCTCCGCCGCAGCAAAAATGAGTACGATCTCGATCACATTATGTACGGGCGCTAATACCAATAGCGTTGTAGTGAGGACCGCGCGAAGCAGAGCAAATGACATATTGTAAATCGGCCGGCCGCTCGCACTGGCGAATGATATATTGACAAACAGAATAGACCAAAAGGCACCAATACCGCTCAAATAGCCAAGGACCGGCGCGGCGAGGCTCCCGTTGGCGCCATACACAAGTGTTGCGACGTCCAGTGACAGCGCAGAAAGTTGCGCCATGATCGGAACAGCCGTCAGGCCACAAATCACGACAACGCGAAAGTAAAGTTCGCGCGCTTGCTCACGATTGTTGTTGGCGCCGGAAAACAGAGCATGAGCGACATCGATTAGGGGTGGACTGATCAAATGAAGCGCTGTCTGTGCGAGTTTGGCGCCAAGAAAGTATGCGCCAAGTGCCGCAGCACCAAGCCGCGCAAGAATGATGAATTCAATGGCGCGCAACGCCACGAACTCGATTAGTCGCGTACCGGCCACGGCGCTGCTGAAGCTAAAAATTGAAGCGGCATTTTGCAGCGATATCCGAAAACTGGGCTTAAACGGTGCCTTGATCCACAACAGCATCGCGCTCAACGCGCCAAAGGCTGTGATCTGGGTGATCAGCGCCCAAGAGCCACCACCAAGCCAAGCGACAACAACTGCAACAACACCGGAAATGATTGCAGCGACGGCCGATCGCAAGCCTAGCCACTTATAGTCCAGTCGTCGCTTGTAAATGGATTGTTGGACAACACCCAAGCCGGCGATTGGCAGATAAATCGCGGTCACACGTATGTACGTCTCCAGTTCGGGAGCACTGAGAAAGTTGGCGATATGGCCTGCGCCGAAGAACGTTGCAAAGCCGGTTAAAATACCAACGCCGAGGATCGTCCAAAAAACCAAATTCGAATCTTCGTGGGTGACGTTGCGTCTCTGGACGAGTGTTTCGCCGAGGCCCTGCTCACAAATCAATTCGGCAAATGCCAAGTATGCTCCGATAGCCGCAGCGATGCCGATTTCCTCGGGTGTGAGGTAGTGAGCCATAACGATAAATGAAAAGAACGATACCAACTTGGGCGCAGCGTTCTGGCACAGCGCCCAGAAGCTCGCTGTGAGCGCCATCACGCGAACGCTGGCGGCGCTGGCGTCATAGCGCTCATAGCCAGGCGGAGCGCTGTCGCCGCTGGTTGGCACAGATGACTCAGGCTTGAACGCGATGTCGTTCATAAAATCGGTCTCGCTTCTTGCGCGCAATCGGCACGTCAGTCACGGCCCTTACGCACGATCGGGCGCACGATGGGGTTCGTCGATCCGTTCGCGGGCGTCGTATTGTGCGAACCACCGCTAGAAATTGCCCCCGCTGTGAAGACTCCGATTTCATGATAGTCCGATTTTCGTGACATCGCATGCGTCCAACGAGCGCTGACTAAAGGCCAAAAAAGCCGATCACTCGGAGAAGGTCACCCGATACTGGTCGGCACAAGCTTTGATGAATGAACGGCAATCGAGACATTCGTGGCGGGAGCGGTCCTCGCAAGAACGGGGCCACAGGGAATTTGTCGGACGGTTGGTCGGCATGTTTTCCGGCGTCGCACTTTTAACTTATGGAACGGAATGCGCCGTTAAACCTGCCAAGCCTCGCACACAGCCATCAAATTCGATATCGTCGGACGCTTGCAGCCGCTGATATCATGAGCAACAGGCGGTTAATTCGGTTTCTGCCAGACTTTTACATGGCGAACCTGAAGCATGGCTGGAGACGGCGTTTGAGGTCCGGGCGGACCGGGCCACTTTCCGCCAACGGCGAGATTGACGATAAGATAATAGTGGCATTTGTCCATGGTCGGGTGCGCTGGAACGCTGCCGATCAATTTCCGATCGATGAAGAAATCGAATTTTTCCGGTGTCCAAAGGCAACCGTACGAATGCCAATCAAGCGTGAGATCCAAACCTCGATCGGCGTAGTCGCCCATGCCGTCCATGGGCTTGTCGGGCGTGCCCGGAATGACATTGTAATTCGATTTTCTTGGCTCATGGCTAATGTGTTCCATAATGTCGATTTCCGGCGAGTACGGCCATTCCTTTGGCAACAGCCAGAACGCTGGCCACAAGGCTTGTCCGGCCGGAAGTTTAACGAGTGCTTCGGCGTATCCGTAGCGATACCAGAACGAATTTTGCGTCGTGATGACTCCGGAAATCCACGGGTACGGGATCGATGTGTCCTTCTTGTCGACATCAATCCGGCCAGGCAGTTTAGCTAAAATACTTTCAGGTGTTTGCTCGGCGACGATCGAGAGCACGCCGTCGGTTACGGAAAAAGGCGAGACGCGTCCAATGCCTGGGCCAAAATCGTGTCGCGGATCGACATACCATTGGTATTCGCCAGGAAACGAACAGCCCCTCAAATCTTTGTTGAACCGGTAGCGTGGCGTCCATTGTCCAAGATCCGCCCATCTGGATCCGCTCGGCGGCAGCTGCGATGGTGGATGCAAGGCCGTAAAGTCGGATGTAAAAGTCGGCAAATAGCCCTCAAGCGACAAGTCCGTGCGCGCCGTTTCGACGCTACCGGCCAGCGCTGGCGTAATCACTTTGATGGCTGGCAAAGCGCAAAATAAGCGTCGGCTGATCAATGCCATCGTTGCTCTCCCTTGCGATCCGTTTTGCTGAATTTAGGTGAGTTCGGTCGCGCATTTTGCCGATCAAACACGGCGCGAGCGCTCGTTCTCGGCGCTGAAAACGGTTTCTAAAGTGGACGCGGTTTCCTCAACGCTAAATCGTTTTTCGCAAGCGTCGAATGCCTGATTTTGCCGTGAATCAAGGTCGTCGACGTTATCAATCCCGGCGAGAATATCACTCGCTAACTCGGCGAGGGTTGTTGACGCAAAACCTTTACTTACGACGTCGGCGGGCAGGCCGGCCGCGCCGGACCGCAGACTGAAAACGGGCAACCTCATGAAGATGTAGTCGAGTGTTTTCATTTTCATCCCGCCACCGAGTTCCTCTGGGATGAGACCACCGCGTACATCTTTTGCAATCTCACGGAAATCTTCGACGGCGCCCCAGAATTTTACAGCCGGGTAGGTCGCTTCCAAACTCGCCTTCAATCGCTCTGGGATAGAGCCGACAATATCAATTCCAATTCCGGCGGCGATGAGACGCGTGCCCGCCAGATCGAGAAATCTGAGGAGGTTATTCTGCTTTGCGACCCAGTCGAACGAGCCGAGCAGTAAGACCCGACGGGGTGTCTCTGCCGAAACCGTCCGGGTTCGAAGTTTCTCACCCAAATACACAGGTGGAACGTGAAACGCCGTCGCACCTCTTCTGCGAAAAACCTCAGCGTCATCTTCGGTGATGCACAGGACCGCATCGGCAGCATCGACGATCTTGGTTTCCAAACGGCCGTACTTCAGCGCGTCGATGACATAGTGCGGCCGGAACATCTTACCGGACACACCCATTGCGACTTCGCGCCGGACATTGCGCTCTACATTATGAGCAACGTAAGCGATTTTGCCCGAGTGCCGCCGCGCCAACTTCAGCGCACCGCCTGAGCGTGCATGATCAAAAACGATCCAGTCCCATGGACGAGCAAGAGCCTCGGAAAGTTCCAGATGAAATCTTGCCGGATAGAGAGTGTAGGCGTCTTTGGGGAGTGCGGAGACGAGGCTTCCGATCGCGGAGTTGGGCTCGGCGTTGACGGGTCGCCAATCCACTGGCGCGACGCTATCCAATTCATTTAAATTTGGATTGGGGCTGCGCGGCAGCCCAATGACGGTCACAGCAAAATTGGCTGCGTGCGCGGCCCTTAAAAGCCCGGCAGTGTAGAGGGCATCGCCGGACCGCAGCGGGTGGGGCAAGCGTCCCGTAATCCAGAGCAAATTGCGCATGCAATAAAGATCCGATGAAAATTTGAAAGCGTGAACCCACGATGCGACAAGGCTGCGTCAGGAAGCCATGAAGCTTGGCAGCGCGGCTCGACTCCGAGTTGAACGGTTTTAGAAGACCACGCTGCATTTCGATTCAACGAAGTGGATTGCTCGCTGTTCGCAAGCTGCCAGTCCCGCTAGCGGGCGGTTTCACTAAACTCGCATACTCCTCGAAGATCTGCGTTCGGTTAAGTTTGGATCGCACATATTGTTTGGCATTGGCACCCATGGCTTTGACGCGGTCGCGATCATTGACGAGGCCGTCAATCGCGGCGAACACCGCGGTCGGGTTGTTCGGTGCGACGCAGATGCCCGCGCCAGAGGTTACCGCCAGCGATGCCAATTCCGTATCGGCCTCCGCAATACAAATGAATGGCCGGCCTGCCGACATGATTGAATATACTTTCGATGGGATAGCATAATTTCCGATGTTCGGAGCCTGAGGCACCAAATGCACGTGGGCGGACTGGATTGTCGCAATCAGCCGGTCGTTGGGCACAAGTGGATGAAATGTCGTGTTGCGCAAGTCTTGCGCCACGATTGCCTGTTCGAGGCGCTGTCGCTCTGAGCCGTCGCCTCGCAGATGAACCTCGACGTCGGGTCGTTTCGTCTGAAGCATCGCAAAGACGGGAAGAAGCTGATCGAGATTTTGCTTTTTGCCGAAGTTGCCGCTGTACGAAACGGTGAATTTCTCGGCCGGTTGGGCCTCGTCAGCCACGGGTTCGTTGCACCACAAAGGCATAACCCGTATTGGGCGCGTGCATTTCAGCCGGAGTAATTCTTCCTGCATCCCCTGGGTCAGCACCACGAGTTCATCAGGCAAATTCAGCGCCAACCCCTCGACGAGTTGAATAGTGCGCAGGGCCAACCGATTGCCAGCAATGCCGAGCGATCCGGCCAGCCCACTTTCGATATCGTGAACGACTCCGATCAGCCGTGCGCCAGTGCGGGCTGCCAGAAGGCGCGCACCAAACAATGAAAGTGAGCTCGGAACGAACGCAAAAATTGCGTCGGTGCCAGCCATATCCTTAGCAAACGCGAGGCGCAAAAGATTGGCCAGAAATCGCACGTCGTTCATGACGCGCGATGCCATCCCCCCACTCCCCCGGCTGCGCACCGTCGGCACACGCACGATGGCAACAATACCGACTGTCTCATCGTCTCGTGATCCATCCTGCCAATCCGTAAATTCTATGGCCGATGGATAGTGAGGGCGAAACGCCACGGCCGTCACATCGTGGCCCGCCTGAGCAAGCCAGACCGCCAAATCAGTACAATATGGCGCCGACCCGATTTTCTCAGGCCAGAAGTTGGGAGACACGAAAACGATCTTTGCCATTTATCAACTCGTCATATCGTTCAGTGTAGGGTCGGTCATCTGCGGATATCTTGACGCGATCTCGGCCATCCAGGGACGTCGAGCGTGTCCATTTTTCAGCCAAAGTTCTTAAATTGATTTATCGGAAGTCGATGACGATACGCAGTAATGTCATCACAAATGACGTGACGATCAGCGTGACATTTCGACCTGCGTAGAACATTGAGCCATTCTTTCTTGGCAGCAATTGAGATGAGGCGCCTAATCAAGACGTTTCAGTTGGTGAATTGGATAAGCGTGATCGGCAACCATGACGTCTGAGACTGAAGCACTTTGATGGCCGGCTGTTGGTCAGCGCGAAACTCGTTCGCCGCGACATAACTACGATCAATTCCCGATTTGGCACATCCAGTTGATAAAAGCGGGATTTGACTTTTGCTGCATTGTTAAAGCGCACGGTATGATGCGCTAACGAGCCACGGGCCCGCGCCAGTCGCATCAGTTGTAAACTAGGTAACGGGAATGCAATTGTCTGCTGCGATGGTTCGCTGTTAGTACGTCGCTCAAGAATTTCACGCGGGAACTCGAGATGCAAAAACGAGCTTTAATTACGGGCGTGACCGGACAGGATGGCGCTTATTTGGCCGAATTGCTGCTGGCGAAGGGCTACGAGGTTCACGGCATTAAGCGCCGCTCATCGTCGTTCAATACCGGCCGGGTCGATCACATCTACCGTGACCCGCACGAGGAGGACGTCAACTTCTTCCTGCACTACGGCGATATGACGGACTCGACCAACCTTATTCGGCTCGTCCAGCAAATCCGCCCCGACGAGATCTACAACTTGGCGGCTCAAAGCCACGTCGCGGTTTCGTTCGAGAGCCCTGAATATACGGCCAATGCCGATGCCATCGGTGTGTTGCGCCTGTTAGAAGCCATGCGCATCTTGGGTATCGAGAAAGAAACTAAGTTTTATCAGGCGTCGACATCCGAGCTTTACGGATTGGTTCAAGAAGTCCCGCAACGCGAAACGACACCGTTTTATCCGCGCTCGCCGTACGCCGTGGCCAAACTTTATGGCTATTGGATTACCGTGAATTACCGCGAGGCATACAATATCCATGCCTCCAACGGCATTCTCTTCAATCATGAAAGTGCGATCCGAGGCGAGACATTTGTTACGCGCAAAATTACTCGCGGGGTCGCGCGTATTGAGAGCGGATTGGACACCTGTATCCATCTTGGAAACCTCGACACGAAACGCGACTGGGGCCATGCGCGTGATTACGTTGAGGGCATGTGGCTCATCCTGCAGCAGCCCGAGCCCGATGATTATGTACTGGCAACGGGTGAAACGCGATCTGTTCGAGAATTCGTCGAGAGGGCGTTTTCGCATGTGGGCCGGCATATCGAATGGCAGGGTAAGGGCGAGCATGAAACCGGCATTGATGCCAAATCCGGCCAGACGCTGGTTCGCGTCAATCCCCGATACTTCCGCCCGACCGAGGTCGACCTGCTGATTGGCGATGCTAGCAAAGCGCGACAGAAGCTGGGCTGGACCCCAAAAACGTCGTTCGACAGCCTGATCAGAGAGATGATCGAGAGCGACCTCGCCGAGGCGCGACGCGAGGCGGCCCATGACCGATAGTGTGTATTCGCTGGCTGGAAAGCGAGTGTTCGTTGCCGGTCATCGCGGCATGGTCGGTGGTGCACTCGTGCGCCGGCTTGCCTCTGAGGGATGCGAAATTCAGACGGCATCGCGTGCCGAGGTCGACTTGCGATCCCAGTCTCAGGTCAACGGCTGGATGGCGGCCAACAGCCCTCAAGCTGTATTTTTGCCGGCCGCCAAAGTCGGCGGGATCGTGGCCAACAACACGCTGCGTGCCGAGTTTCTGTACGACAATCTGGCCATCGCCCTCAACGTCATCCACGCGGCGCACATCCACGGCGTCGAGAAACTCATGTTCTTTGGATCGACGTGCATCTATCCGCGCTTGGCACCACAGCCCATGAACGAAGCATCGCTGCTCACGGGTGCGCTCGAGCCCACAAACGAACCATATGCTATCGCCAAGATCGCCGGGATCAAACTGGTCGAGACCTACCGCGATCAGTACGCCGACGACTTCATCTCGGTCATGCCGACCAACCTCTATGGCCGCGGTGACAGCTATCATCCGGAACATAGCCACGTGGTGGCGGCGCTCATTCGCCGCTTCGACGAAGCGAAAGCCGCGAACGTTCCTGAAGTTGTGGTGTGGGGAACGGGTACGCCGAAGCGCGAATTTCTGTTCGTTGACGACCTCGCCGATGCTTGCGTTTTTCTCATGAAAACTTATTCAGATCGCGAAATCGTCAACATTGGGACGGGCGAGGATATCGCGATTTCTGATTTTGCGAAGGTCGTGGCAGGCGTTGTCGGCTACGAAGGGCAGATCGTCTACGACACGTCACGGCCAGATGGCACGCCGAGAAAACTCGTTGACGTTTCGAAATTGTCGGCCCTGGGGTGGCAGGCAAAGACGCCGCTCGAAGATGGGCTGCGCGTTGCCTATGAAGACTTCCGCGCCGGCGGCGGCAAGTCGGCTTAGGTTTCAACGCGCGGCAGTTCAGGGCCGCGATACCGTGAAGTGACCCATGCGGCAGCCTCGCTTATGAAAGATCACAGGACCGAAAATGCGCCTATCGAATGGGTTGGCGATCGGCAGGACGTCCCCGGCGCACTTTTTTTTCTGAGCACTCTGGGGCAGCGGCTGGGTCTGTGGATTTCAGGTTTTCCGTTTCCAATTGTTCTGCTGCTGGCTCCGCTGGTGATTGTCGCCGGCATCGTGCACAACCGGCTTCGCTTTTCGATTGCCCGCGGCGCGTGCTTCTTGGCGTTGCTGATCGTTGTCGCGGTCAGCTTTGTTTTCGCGCAAAGCGAATGGGCATCGGCGCAGTCGGCACTCTTGTTTGTTGCCATGTATGCGCCCTGGGCATTTTTCGCGCCTGTTTCCAGAACTCACTACAATAAGTATGTCGTCCGGGTGGCGTTTTGGACGAGTGTGATGGCCGTCTTGGCGGCCGTTCAGTTTTTCGGCCAATACGCCATAAAAAGCGAATTGTGGTTTTCGTGGCGGTCCGTCATTCCGGAAATGTTTCTCATCGAATACAATACGCTCAACGAGGTTTCCTACGGCTCCGCGATTTATAAGGGCAATGGCTTCTTTCTGCTGGAGCCGTCCGTTCTGTCCGGGATTATTGCGCGCGTGTTTCTACTCACCGTTCTGGTGCTCCAGGACGTGAGGTTTGCCTTTCCGTTATCGGTCGGACTGCTGTTTGCGCTGTCGGGGACGGGCGTCGTTTTCACGCTGATCTTCACCGTTCCGATCCTGCTGCTGAGATTGGCTCGAAAGTTTTCCGCGGGTGCCACGAGTGCATTCGTGGCCGTCGCGTTTGTGGCTGTGGCAACGCTGTGGTTTGGAACGTTTATCGGAGATTACGCTTCCGGTCGTTTGGGCGAATTCACCGACCCGCGTTCCAGCGGATATGCGCGGTTTACCGGCACGCTCAATATCTTCGAGCAGTACCTCACCAACGATCTTAAAAATTTCCTTATCGGATATGGGCCGGGCACCTTCAAACAAGTGACGCAGGCGATTTCCGTTTCGGAAGAAGTATTTGGATCTGGCTGGATTAAGCTCTTCATAGAGTATGGCCTGCTCGGGCTATCAGCGTTTACCGTCTTCTTTTTGTATTGCGTTTACTCATCGACGCGATCGTTGCTTTTGTCGGTTGCTTTACTGTTTCAATATCTCATCCTTGACGGCCCTGTGTTGGTGCCGCAGCTGGTGTTCGTCTGTTACGCGATCTTCGTGCTGCCGGTCACTGTCGGGGTGCGCCGGGATGAGACAATCGCCGCCCATCCACCGTGAGTTACGGCCAACGTCAGCCACGCCGCGATGACCGGCAACGTCATACTGGCGGGCGCCGCGCTAAACGGTCGTTGAGCCGGCTGCTGTTGGCTGTACGTTATTATTTCTGATCTGAGGAATGTCATTGTGAAATTTCTAGTGACTGGTGGTGCTGGCTATATCGGCTCGATCCTCGTGCCGACCATTCTTGAACAAGGCCACAGCGTAACGGTGTTAGACACATTCGCCGAGGGCACACCGCAGCTCGCTGCCTGCTGCCGGTATCCCGGATTTGATACCGTCCGCGGTGATGCTCGTGATCCGCAAATTCTCGATGCATTGATCAAGACTGCCGACGTAATCATTCCACTGGCAGCTCTTGTCGGCGCGCCGCTGTGCAAGCAGGACCCGATCGCGGCTACAACCATCAATCGCGATGCAGTCGTCGCGCTGGTCGAGCGGACGTCGCCGGATCAAATGCTCATCTATCCGACCACGAATTCAGGATATGGCGTTGGCGAAAAGGATAAATTCTGTACGGAAGAAACGCCATTGCGTCCGATCTCGCTTTATGGGCGCACGAAGGTCGAGGCGGAAGACGCCGTGCTGGCGCGGGGCAATGGCGCGACTCTCAGACTTGCGACGGTCTTTGGCATGGCGCCGCGCATGCGACTTGATTTGCTGGTCAATGATTTCACATGGCGGGCGACGACTGACCGAGCCTTGGTGATTTTCGAGGGCCACTTCAAGCGCAATTTCATTCATATCCGTGACGTTGCCAAAGCATTTTTGCATGTCACGGATCAGTTCGCCACCATGCGCGGGCAAGCCTACAATGTCGGCCTGTCTTCGGCTAATCTGTCAAAAATAGAACTGTGCGCGCAGATCAAAAAGCATCTCCCGGACTTCGCCTATCTCGAAGCGCCCATCGGCGAAGATCCAGACAAGCGCGATTACATCGTCTCGAATGAAAAGCTCGAAAAAACCGGTTGGAGAGCTGATTGGTCACTAGACGACGGAATCGTTGAACTCATCCGCGGCTACAGAATGTTGAGAAGCTCGCGGTATTCGAACGTTTGAGCCCGTTGGCGACGATGCAACCGTGATGACGGGCGACAATTGCGGTGTTGAGTGAGGACGCGACCGAGATCATGCGCGTGAAGCAGGCTCTGTTTCTTGTCGGCGGCAAAGGCACAAGGCTTGGGTCTTTGACCGCTGCCACGCCGAAGCCGCTGCTCGAGATATCGCCCGGCGTCACATTTCTAGACGTTCTGATCGAGCAGTTTGCGCGCCACGGCTTCAGCGATATCATTTTGCTGGCGGGGCACATGGCGGAGCAATTCCAATCCCGTTATCATTTGCGCCAACATGGCGGCGCAACGATGACCGTCGTGTGTGAGCCGGAGCCTGCTGGCACAGGTGGGGCGCTTCATGCCGCGCGCGATTACCTCGATGACTGGTTCGTCATGTCGAATGGCGACTCGTATTTTGACATCAATCTGCGATCCCTCACCAAGCCGCCGGTTGCGGGAACCATCGGACGACTGGCACTGCGGAATGAAAAGAACGTGTCGCGATTTGGCACCGTCCAGGTGCAAGGTCCACGCGTCACGGCATTTCGAGAGAAGCAGGCGCACATTGAAGGCGGCGGATTGATCAACGCAGGTGTCTATCTTTTAAACCGAAGCGTCCTCGATGCTATCCCGCCAATTTGCTCCCTTGAACGCGATGTTTTTCCAGGCTTGGCGCGGGCACGGCAATTGGAGGGGCAAGTCTTCGATGGTTACTTTCTCGACATGGGTTTGCCTGACACCTATCAACTCGCCACGTTGGAGATGCCGGCACGGCGGCAACGGCCCGTTGCATTCTTCGACCGTGACGGCGTCCTGAACCAAGATCACGGCTATACGCACCGCGTTGCAGATCTCGCATGGATCAAAGGGGCTCGCGAAGCCATCCTGTTACTGAACGAGGCGGGCTATCTGGTGATCGTTGTGACCAATCAGGGCGGGATCGGTCTCGGCCATTACGGACTTGCGGACATGCAGGCGTTTCATGATCGCATGCAGAATGATCTTGCTAACGACGGTGCTCATATCGACGCCTTCTACCATTGCCCCTATCACCCCAATGCGACCACCGCCGACTATCGACACTCCAATCATCCGGACCGAAAACCGAATCCGGGAATGATCCTGCGTGCTCTTGATGAGTGGCCCGTCCGTCTTGCGGGAAGTTTTCTGATAGGCGACCGCGATAGCGATGCAATGGCCGCAGCGCGGGCCGGAATTCCAGGATACTTGTTTGACGGCGTGGATGTTCTCGCGACGGTCTCGCGAATCTTGCAGGACCAAAAGCGATGACGGGGAATGCCTTCGATCGTGCGCAATTCTGGCTGTTCGAGCAGGCCTTTCCGTTCTGGTCGGCGCATGGAATGGATCGTGTGCATGGTGGGTATGTCGAACAATTCCGCCTTGATGCCACGAATGCAGACGTCGACTTCAAGCGCGTTAGAGTGATCGCGCGCCAAGTCTATAGTTTCAGTCATGCGGCTATACTGGGTTTTGCGAGCGGTGCGGAACCCGCGCGGCAGGGCTTTGAATTTCTCACCAAATTTGCGTGGCTTGGTCCGCAGAAAGGCTGGGCGCGCCAGCTTTGGCGCGATGGACACATCAAAGATCCGACATCCGATCTTTACGATCTGTCTTTCGTTCTGTTTGCCTGCGGCTGGTATCAGCGGATGTCGGGCGATCCGATTGCTGGGCAATGGGCTTTGCGCACGTTGGACTTCATTGAGAGTCACATGCGGTTTGAGGGCGATGTCGGTTTCAAGCACGAACAGCCGGCTCAGTTGCCGCGTCTTCAGAACCCGCACATGCATCTTCTCGAGGCCGCATTGATCAATTTCGAAGTTTCTGGCCACCAGCGGTTTTTAGAATTGGCTGACGAGCTTGTCCGGCTTTTCACGTCGCGATTATTTGATCCGGCAACTCGAACCCTCGGCGAATATTTCGACGATCGTTGGCGAAGAGCGGCCGGTGAGATCGGTCGCAGTATTGAGCCTGGGCACCATTATGAATGGGCCTGGATATTGTCTGCCTACCAACGCCTATCGGGCCATGTCGTCGCCGACCACGTTGAGCAGCTCGTTGCCTTCGCGGAAGCTCACGGCGTGGATCGCAGCACCGGTAGCGTTTTTAATGGTGTGCGCGACGATGGAGCGATCATCGACGGAAACTGCCGGGTGTGGCCGAACACTGAGCGCTTGCAGGCAGCGGTCGCCATGTTCGAGGTCTTTGATGTCGATCCTCGACCGATTTTTGACCAGTCCACGAGATTTATTTTCGATCGGTTTTTGACGCCAGCTCCCGCAGGGACCTGGATCGACCGAACAGACCGCGACGGTCAACCGGCAACCAACCAGATTCCAACGTCAACGCTGTATCACCTCGTCATTGCTTTCTCGGAAATGCTGAGAGTGCGTAGCGAGGTCGAGCGAAAATTCGGGTCAATGCCGGATGGCAAGGTATTCAACACGACTGCGTCGTAATCGTGGTCGGATGGGTGCCGGCGTGATGCTCCGCCAGTGACTGCCGACATTACCCTAGCTCTTTGCTTTCCTGAATTGGTACTGCACGAATGCCTGACCAGTTGCCAGCAAAAGTCCCATGACTAAGCCCAAGGCCAGAACGAGCATCGGCTTCGGCGAACGTGGCGTCATGAGGGGGCTGGCGCGGGTGATGACACGGGCATTCGACATCGGAAACGACTGTCGTTGCAGACTTTCGGTATAGCCCTGCAGATAGCTTTCGTAAATCTTGCGATAAATCTGCGACGTCGTTTCGAGTTCTTCGAGCGTCGTGTTGGGTGCGGGGGCTGCAACTTTTCCCGCGGATGGATCGAGTTTTGCCGCCGCTTCGCCTTCAGGGTTTGCGTCATCGGTAGATTTTTCGACGATGCGATAATCTCTTTTCGCCTTGAAGCGCTGAACTTCAAGCGCCGCGAAGTTCATTTTCCGGCGCAACTCATCGATGCGCAACTCAAGCCATTGGCTGCCCGCGCGCATCATTTCTGCGCGCGTTTCGAGTTGATCCGTGATGAACACGTCGGCGAAAGCGTTGGCGATCCGCGCCGCCTTTTCAGCATCGGTCGACCGGTAATTGATATCGATGGCAAACGACAATCCGGCTCTCTGGACATATAAATTCCGGCGCAAATTCGAAATCGCGGCCCGCAGACGCTCGGGATCCGCGTCGAGCGCCGTGACGTCGCCAACAGGTGTTCGGGCGTAGCTCCCAACGAGCTCTTCGTCATTCAAGAGGCTCAACTTCTTCGTCACGCTTCGCAGGATCGTCTCGGACGAGATCACCGCGATCTGGCTCTCGATATACGGACTGTCGAATGTGGCGGCTGCCAATTCGGACGTGTCACGAAGTGGCTGCGGAACGCGCGCGTCCAGGATGATCGTTGACCGCGCGGTGTAGGTGGACGAGGCAACGAGCAGGTAGAGGATTGCGAGGATGACGGGCATGCCGGCCGAGGCAGCAATCGGTACCCGCCGCTCCCACAAGATCTTTGCCATCTGGCGAAGCGCATCGAAATCGGGAAGGGCGCTGGGCATCCCCGACGGCTGCTCATTTGCGCCATCGCTGGTGTGAGAACGCTGCAAAATTAAACCTGTGCTGACAATGAATGCGGATCTCGCGCCAGCCATGGCGCATCCCGCGACCATATTAGCATGCTGTACGCGCGTTGGCAGCCGCCGTGCGGCGCTAGTGTTAACTGTTTACTGCGGGCGGACGATTAAGGCCGGCGATTAAGAGGTTTCGCTCGTGCGCAATACCGCCGGTATGGTTTTGACCATGAGTGCAATGTCGTGCGCGAGCGACCAGTTGCGCACGTAAAGGGTGTCCATCGCTATCCTCGAATTGTAGCTCGTAGAGTTGCGGCCACTGACTTGCCACTGGCCTGTGAGGCCCGGCCTGGCGCGGAGATAATGGCGTGATTGGCGACCGTATCTCGCAAGTTCAGTTGCGTGCACTGGGCGCGGACCGACACAGCTCATGTCGCCTCTGAGGACATTCAAAAGCTGTGGCAGTTCATCGATACTCGTTCGCCGCAAAATGTTGCCAAATGCCGTGACGCGGGGATCGTTTTTGAGTTTTTGCGTCGCCTGCCATTCCAGAAAGGCAGCGGGATTTTCAGCCAAATGGTTTTGCAGAATGGCGTCGCCGTCGCAGACCATTGTCCGAAATTTTAAACAGCGAAATGGTTTGCCGTCATACCCGACGCGCCAATGCGAAAAAATGATCGGATTTCCCATTTTGATACGAATGAGAAGTGCAACTAAAATCATGACCGGAGATAGAAGAAATAGAGCAATTGCCGAGATGCCAATATCCAGCAGCCGTTTCGCATTGCCACCTAGAGCGGCTTCGGGCGAAGGCGATAGCGCGCGTTCGACCCGGTCTGCGAGATCATTTAAGGCGTCGAAGAATTGTGACGTCCTGGACCATTCGGCACGCCGTCGTAAGTCCGCTCGACCCGCTGCCTCTGGGTGGAAAGGTCCACCCGTGATCAAATCGGTCATGATACTCGCCAACCCTAACTGCGTGCGCACAGTTCGACGTGACGTCAAACCATTGCAGCGCAATATCAGGGATGACCGTTCAACTGAGCAAGAGCGGCGATCGGTGTAGTCAGCGGTACCCGGGCCGCGCATTTAGTCGTTGTGGTGTGCCGTTCATTACCGAAAAGGCGTAGCTATCTTTGCTCGGTGCGCAGGCCGAGGCGGCATCGAAAACGATTGCCGTCAGCACATAATTGTTTCGTCGCGAACGTATTTCGCCAAAGGGTGCGCCATTATTGGGAGAATTTGAATCGCAATTTTATTGGCGATGATCGAACAGGGCGATCAGCGGAAATTTTTTGGTGGCATTGAGACTTTCACAAAGCGCCACAGGCACGTGCCGCTTAGCATCTTGCTTGCGCGATCGAATGGCGCGCATTCAGCGGCATTAGTCACAGTATTGAAATGCGCTTAACGCGATGCAATGGCGCAATAAACGCAGCCTGGATGTCGTTCACGCGCCCTTGTACGCGCCCTGCAACATCTGATTGGCAATATATGCGACTTGCGTGCGATTTCGCGCGTGCAGCTTTTTCATGATGTTGCGTACGTGAACCTTCACCGTGCTCTCGCACATGCTGAGGTCGTACGCGATCGCCTTGTTCGACTTGCCCTTACGCATGAATTCAAGAACGTCGAGCTGTTTTGCGGTCAACAGATCCAGATCGCTCGCCGGTTCAGTGTCAAAACTTGCCGTTCGTTTGACATTCAAGAGGCAACTGGCTGGCGCATACGTACCGCCCGCGCCGACCAGAGCGAATACCTGGACGGCGACTGACAGATCCAGGCTGGTAGGCAGATACCCAGGTACGCCTTTTGAGAGGATGCTAACGACAAAATCGGGATCTTCACTGTCGCCGACGACCACGATGGGCGACCGTCGATCAATCTCGGAAATGAGCCCATCGACGTGTTTCATGTCGGACGTTTTCGAACCGTCGGGCAAGCAGATGAGGAATAGCGCCACATCTTCCGGTGTAAACCGGCCAACCGCCTGAGCCACGTCCGCGATAGCGATTACGCTGCAATTCATTCCTTCGACGAGTGCTTTACTCAAGCAATCGCGCACTAATCGGGATGGATGAATGAGTACGACCGTTCGCACTTGCTGGGCGGTGCGTATTGAAGGTCGCTCATCAGGGAGCGGCGCCGACGTCAGTGAGGCGGTTGGTTTACCGCGAGCCGCCTGAGCCCTGCTCGCTAAGTCGCTGGCATTCTCGTTGAGTAAATTGGGGGCGGAGTTACTCATCGACGAACCAATTTCTACGCCAATTAGGCGTGGTGTACCAAAACGCTAGCGCGAATGCCTCGAACGATTGATTACCCGGCTTAACTACTACAAATGGGACACGGTCGCAATCGCTCGTATCAGAAAATGTAAAACGCGCAGAGACGTGTTGTTGCTCTGCAGCAAGAGTGGCATCGTCGCCGGAACCCCCCCAAAACACCGTTCAGACGCTAAAGCGCAAGACGCTAAAAAAACGCCGCTCATTATGCACTTAGCGGGTAACGTTCATGCTCGGCTATACGCTGCGGCTGACGCGGGAGGCGGCTCGATTTCGGCCCAATTACGTCCCGTTTTCATGCACTGCAATATGAAGCGGCCGTGAGCAGCGATCACCTTTGCAAGGCCTGCGCGGCGTCCCACGTAACGGCTGAAAAAACAGCGACAAAAATTTCTATAATGTTATGAAATTCAACAGTTTTATGTAGATTTCGCAACTTGGCGGCGGGCGTCGTTTCGTTAGGCCTCTGGTGATCGTGCAGCGCGCAATCTCGAGCTACCGCTTTGGATACTTGACTTAGAACGCAAAACATCACCGCCCAAAAATTTGGCAGCGCGGGACAGCGTCCCGGGGGGCACAGGTCTGGCCGCGCGAGCCGGCATCCCTGCGCCTCTTTCCGCGTGTTTACGACCGAGTTCGGCATGCACACCGACCGGTTGAAAATTCGTCTGGCTGTTTGATCCAATATCGTCGGGCCGCCGCATAAATCAGCGCTGCGGCCAAACGTCCGCGACGGCCCGGTTGGCCGCATGAAGACGCTGGGCGTCGCAGCCGATCGCTCGGTGCTGACATCGAATCCTCAGTGCTCGCTTTTCAGGAATGCGGGTTCCGATGATACAGTGGTTCTTGATTGGGCGCGTCGTTGCACTCACCCTCGCGAGCGACACGACGAAGCAGCATTCGCCTCACCCTGGCAATTCCCGATGACCTCACGAGCGCCTGATATCGAAACGATCGTCATCGGCGGCGGTGTGATCGGGATGGCGATTGCGGTGGCCTGCGCTAAGGCAGGCCAGAACACGGCCGTGATCGAGCGCAACTCCGGGTGCGGCCAGGAAATCACGTCGCGATCGAGCGAAGTCATTCACGCCGGCCTTTACTATCCCGCCGGTTCGCTAAAGGCGTTGCACTGCGTCGCCGGAAAGTCTCGCCTTTATCAATTTGCGAACGAGAACGGCGTCGCAGTCAAGCGGCTCGGAAAACTCATCGTTGCAACATCTCATTCGGAACTGCCGGCGCTCGCAGACATCGCCGCTAAAGCCAAAGTCAACGGCGTCGATGATCTGCAAGTCCTTTCGCCGGCTCAGGTTTGCGCTCTCGAACCTGAAGTCGCATGCGTCGGCGGGCTATTTTCACCTTCGACCGGCATCATCGACAGTCACGCGCTGGTGCAATCGCTGGAGGGACACCTGAGCACCAGTGCCGGAACGGTCATCTTCAAAACGTCAGTCACTGCCATCACATGGCACCGCGACAGCCACTTTGAACTCGATGTTCTGACGTCTGGCACGCCGGCGAAGGTGTCGGCACGTAACGTGATTGTCGCCGCCGGTTTGGGAATGGCCGAACTGAGATCAGTGCTGCCACATGCGCCAGGATATGTGGCGCCCGACATTCAGTTCGCCAAAGGTCACTATTTTACGTATCAGCGACGCACGCCATTTCAGCATTTGGTCTATCCCGTTCCCGTCGCCGGCGGGCTTGGCATCCACGTGACACTCGATCTGCAAGGCCGAGCGCGCTTTGGCCCGGACGTGGCCTGGACCGACACCATTGACTATGGCTTCGACGATAAGGACGGCGCGCGGCAGGCCGAATTTGAACGTGCCGTACGAACGTATTGGCCCGGTGTTTCCGCCTCATCACTGGTGCAAGGGTATGTTGGAATACGTCCGAAGACGTCCAGAGCAGGTGAGCCGGCGCGCGATTTCGAAATTCATGGACCTCGCGAGCACGGCATTCCTCGAATGGTCGCGCTGTACGGTATTGAAAGTCCGGGTCTCACGGCCTGCCTTTCGCTCGCCGATTACTGTTGTGGCATGATTGCGTAGGCGCAATGCGCAAGCATAGGGCGGCGCTCGATGATGGCATGTTCGGCGGCCAAGGCATTGGTGCAGGAGACAGGAGCGATCTCGCACCGGAACCCGCGCGATGCGGGGCGGCAGCGGGCCATAAGAAAAATGGTGCCGACTGTAGGATTTGAACCTACGACCCCCTGATTACAAATCAGGTGCACTACCACTGTGCTAAGTCGGCGTGTCGCGCGCAGGGGAGCCGACGGCTTTCATGTCGTTGCCAACGTCTCGCGATGGCGCCGCTTATAGCTCGATTGGTTCGCGATCACCAGTCCTGAGGTCGCCTGGCCGGGAATTGGCTTCGCTGACTTCGACGCCACTCCTGCGGCCAAAAGTCCGCTGCCGCAAAAACTGGCCGGCTCAACCAGCGCTATCTGACTTGGCTCAAGCTAAGTCGGAAAGGGTCTAGGCGCGGCGCGCGTCGTTGTCTGGTCGCATCCTCCTTACAATCAGCGCCGCGACGGGATCATCGCGTGGGGCGGTCTCGCTTGATCAGGGCGTCTGGCGCGCGCGTGCGAATACCATCACCAACGGGCCTAGTGCTTCGCGGGCCGGAATCGTTTTAACAGCCGGCAGTCTCACTTCAGCGGTGGCGCCCGGCGCCGGGTGCAACGATGGATCAATCCTCAACAGGGCGTCATTGGCGACATCGATGGTGATCGCGCCGGTGCCCGGCGCATGACTCGAGGCATCGCCGGGATCAATGCCTCGAACGCGCCCTTCGACCTCAATGGTGGATGGCGTAGCATGCGGTGAATACCGCACGATTGCACGGTCGCCGTGCATGACCTTGGCAATCAGCGATGGGTCATAGGGCGCGGAAACGATCATGGTCCTGTCGTCGGGAACGATCCGCAGCAACATCGTCGATGCCGTAACCGTTTCGCCGCGCTTGAACCGGCCAAGATCGATGATGCGGCCGCTGACCGGCGCGAACATTGTCGTTTTCTGCGGCAGGCCGCTCAACGCACCGAATGCCGCGCGGGCGTCGCGAAGTTGGCCTCGGACGTCGCCGAGTTCGGCAATCGCGCGGCGGCGATCCGTGTCGGTCAATTCAGCCATCTGTGCCGTGATTTTTGAGAGCTCTGTCTTGAGTTTTGAGATTTGGCTTTTGGTCGTCGCGACGAGCGTGCTGACGCGAACGGACTCGCGCTCGAGTTCGCCCATCTGCGCGTGCTGAAAATCGCTTCTGCCGAAATCCGACCGGACGTTGGAGAGATCGCGTTCGTTTCGGTCGCGGTCCTTGATGCGGATTTGCAGCAACTCGGCCGCCGCATCGACATCGCGTTGCAGGCTGGAGGCGCGAAGCGACAGCGCCGTTTTTTGATCCGACACAACGTGCAGGCGTGCGGTGAACTCGGAGACTTGTGCGTCGAAAAACACACGATTGGCCGGATCGGAGAGATCGATGCTCGATGGCGCAGAGAATTGCGCTGCGCCGTCGCGTTCGGCAATCAGGCGCGCTTCTGTCACGCTGAGCCGGACGATCTCTCGCGACGCCGCCGCCAGCTTGGCAATTGCCTCAAGATCAGCGATTTCGGCGATGCCTTGTCCTGCTTCGACGTGATCACCACCGGCAATCCAAAGCGCCTCGACCGTACCGCCATGGGGCACATGAACAACCAGGGCTGCGTCGATGGCGATGACGGTGCCGGGCGCGCCAGATAATGCCGGGACCATCACCGCGAGGGCTGCCGCGACGCACGTCACAAGCAGCGCCGCGATCGCGACGTATCCAACTCGCACATATCGTAGCGTTGATGCGCGATCGCGCGGCGACGGCAATGCGTGCACGCGATTTTGGATTGCCGCGCTCATCCTGCGCCATCATGGCCGGCTGTGGCGACCACCAACGCCGAGTGAGCCGTTGCGGGCCCTCGGTTTAACATCGCCAAAATATCATCACGCGGACCAAATGCCCGCTGCTCGCCGGCATCCAGAACCATGACGAGGTCGGTCGTCTGCAACGTCGCCCAATCGTCGTTCATGACGATGACGGTCTGCCGCCGGCGGCGCAATCCTTCGAGAACGCTCGGCAGATGGGACGTTCCACACGCATCAATCAACAGTGGTGGCGTGTCGAGCACCACCAGAGGTGGCTGACCGAAAAGTGCGCGCGCCAACGCAATCCGCTGGCGTTGTCCGCTGGACAAATGCGTGCCCCTCAACCCGATCAGAGTTTGGTAGCCATCGCGCAATGCGAGGATGTCCTGGTGGACAAGCGCGTGCTTTGCGGCGTCTACAATCGCTGCGTCGTTCGCGTCGGATCGGAAGCGCGCAATGTTCTGCGCAATAGTCCCAGCGATCACGTCGCCGTCGGGCGAAAAATATCCAACGTGTCGGCCGAGCCCATCGGGGCGCCATTGGTCGAGCCGCGCATGATCGAGCAGCACCGAACCGCCGAATGGGGAGAGCAGTCCGACGAGCGCGCCGGCCAAACTAGATTTGCCGGACGCGCTCGGGCCGACCACGCCGATGATTTGGCCGGGCTGCGCCGAGAAGCTAATCCCGTTGAGGAGAAAACTTCGCGTGCCTGGGCGATTGATGCGCAGGTTTTGCACGTGCAATTGCCCGCTCGGGCGCGGCAATACGGTGCGAATTTTTTCAGACGGTGTGGTTGCAAGAACGTCTTCAATCACGTCGTAGCTTACTGCTGCCGCAACCACGGTCCGCCAAACGCCGACGGCGCGTGACACGGGTGCGATCACGAGATCCATGAGCAGTGCCGCAACAATAACCGTGCCGCCGCTGATATCGCCGCGCAGCGCCAGCGCCGCAGCGGCAGTGAGTATGGCGACACCGCTCAAAGTCCGCAGAAAAGTCAGCAAACTGGCAACGCCGTCGACGCGATCGGTTGCGTCGAGGTCGGCGTCATCGCTGATCGACGCGGTCGCGACAAAGCGTTCGCGAAAGGCGCTGACCATTCCCAACGCCGACATCGTGCTGGCATGGCGCTGTAAATTGACCCCGAACTCGCGTCGCACAGTGGATACAACGCAAGCGGCTTGCCAAGCTCGCCGGTGACGTCGCTCGGCCAACCAGCCAACGAGGGCAACCACCGCCGTTATCAAGGTCGCTAAGGCACCCAGAATGGGATGAGCAAGCGCGATCAGGATCAGTGCCGCCGGTGCCGTCGCCAGTTCAACAGCGATCACCGGGGCAGGTCCGGCAATGAATGCGCGCAGCCGGGCGAGATCGAACAAGGGCGACGAAGCGTTCGTCGAGCCTGTTACGCTCTGGCGAATGCCGGCGTCGAAAAGGCGGCCGCTCAACCGAAGGTCGACGTCCAACGCAACACGCATCATGAGTCGAGATCGGATGGCTGCCAGCAAACCGGCGACCGCGAAAATGCCCACGGCAATTCCAGCGAAGGCAAACAGGGCCGTTTCGTTTTTGCTGATCAGTACGCCATCGTAAATCAGCACGATGAGAAAGGGTCCGGCGATTTGCAGGATGTTGGCAACGGCGCTGAATATCAGCGCAGCTTTCAGCGCGCTGGAATTGGCGGCGATTGCATCCTTGGCTTCGCTGGGATCGTCCCCGAGAAGTGCGTTGAGCAGCCGGCCAAAAAATCCTCGCGGGTGATGTTCGAAATCGCGTTCGGCCATTCCTGCGCGATGCGAATTGATCGGCGCTGGCGGGGCTTCCTCTGCCGACAGGGGGGCCTCAGATTTTGGCCGGCCGGGCGGCGCTTTGACGGATCTGGCGAGTGCCACGCCCCAGTCGTCGGTCAACTGGCCGGTCGAGGTTTTGGTCACGTCACCATCAGCCGCGACGTGGAGCTTCAAGGCGTCGCCGCCATCTCGCGCCGCATCGTTGGCACGCGGGCCGCGATCAGTGCCGGGCGCACGCACGATCATTGTCAGCGACGGGTCGGACGTCTCAGCCGCAGCGTTGCCAGGACCTGGATCGAGGATCAACGCTTCGAGGCGGCGGATCGCGGCCGCCATCCGGTCACGATCATCCTCCGCTCTATGCTTGCGCCGGGCCACGAGACGAGTCCTAGTTTTTTTGCTGAGAGGCAACGCGCGGGCAACGGCGAGCCGACATAACCGCCGTCGAGCCTGCCTCGACGATGCCCGGCGGAACACAAGCCGCGAATCGCAACTTCGAGATGCGCGAGCTAATCTCGTAAGCGGTTGATTAACCAGCCGGGCCACAACGTTCAGCCGGGACAGCCGTTTATTTTATGCTCGCGCAGCATGGCCGCAACAGTGCACAATCAAAACTAGGCTGGGGCGGGAACGTCGTCACAATGGTTCACACGACCTTAGCTATTTTGCTGGACTGTCGAATCCCGCTACCTTCGCTGCTTAAATGTATTGGCCGCGACTTGGCAAAAGAGGATTTTTCCCCCCATGCGCATCAAAAGCGTTCTGGTGATGGTTGCAACGGCCATCGGTCTCATCGTTACGGCAACTGCACCGGTATCCGCCTTCGGATGGGACCGCCCGGACCAGCGCGCGAACTGGGGCGCAGAACGCGATGGGCGTCATTCAGGCTATGACCGACGCGATCGTCACGCCTATGCCGATCACGGCTTCGCCGATCCCGATACCTACCGTTATGAGCCACGCGGCTATTATCCCTATTACAACTCGGAGTATTGGGGGGCGCCCCGCGTCAAGCGTTTCCGTGGTCAATTGCCGCCCTATTATGGATCGTGGGGTGCACCGGTCCGTAACTATCGCCATGTCGAATGGCATCGTCGCCACTACGGCGGCCATCGTCGCGGCGACTGGTGATCGCGACTCGTTAAAGTCCTTGCGACATCGCTGGTAAGCGACTGGCTGAGCACATGAAACCGTGTTCATGCCGCATTCATGTGGTGTGTTTGAAAGTATCGCTTTCCGAATTTCGGCAACGAATGTTGTGACCTTCGGACGGCTTTTCTTTTGGCTGCTGCGCGCGGCCACGCACGCATGGGAGACGGCTATGATCAAAAAATTCGTGCTCGCGCTGATGGCGCTAGCAATGGTGTTCAGTGTTTCCATAGTTTCCGCGCCATCGGCGCAGGCTGGCAACGGTCGCGGCATCGGGCTTGGTATTGCTGCAGGCATTATCGGGCTTGGCGTGCTCGGTGCAGCAGCGCACGCCGATCGCTATGACGGCCCACGCTATTACTCATCCTACGATGACGATGCCTGCTATCGCGGTCCACGCGAATGTCACTGGGCGGGCCGACGCTGCTATGAAAACAATTGGGGCGACACCGTATGTCGGGGCGGCCGGTACGTCTGTGAACGACCGCTGATCTGCGAATAATTGAAGTCGCGCCACGATCATTGAGACTGTGCCAGTGCGGTTCGCCGCGCTGGCTTTTCGTTTTCGACGCTAAACCCTGATCCGCGCTAGCGCGGCGGTGTGCAGCGCGATGGCGGCGGCATTCGAAACGTTTAAACTGGCGATGGGTCCATCGGTCGTGATGCGTGCGAGGACGTCGCAAAGTTTCTGCGTGAGTTCGCGCAGACCTTTGCCTTCCGCTCCCATGACGAGCGCCGTCGGCCGTGACCAATCCGCTTGCTCCAGTCGAGCTTCCGCTGATCCCTCCAAGCCGATCAGCGTAAAGCCGACGTCTTTGAGTTCCGCCAGTGCACCAGCGAGATTTCCGACGAGCGCAATCGGCACGAGTTCAAGCGCTCCCGACGCGGATTTCGCGAGGACGCCATTGAGCGGAGGACTGTGCCGCCGTGTCATGACCAGACCCGCCGCGCCGAACACCGCCGCCGAGCGCAAAATCGCGCCGACATTGTGGGGATCAGTGACCTGATCAAGAACAAGCAGCGGACGGCCAGCCGCGTTCTCGGCCAGCGACTGCAAGTCGGGCTCGGGCAGTGGCTCGGTTTCAATCATAACGCCTTGATGGACGGCCTCGGCGCCAAGGATGCGATCGAGGTCGCGGGGCGTTGTGTCCTCAACAGGCACACGCAAAGTGCCGAGCGCCTCGGTCAGGCGCCGCGCCGCGTTTTCGGTGGCGAAAAGACGCGTGATGTGGCGCGCTGGATTGCGCAAGGCTGCTTCCACCGGGTGAATGCCAAATAAGCGCAGTGGACCGTCATCGGCGTCGCGCGCGCGCTCGCGTGCCCGATCTTTGCGTTCGTGCCGATGCGGTTTATGGCGGCCTGGATTGCGCTCCGGGCCTGGCCTTGCGCGCGCGGCATCAGGGCGTTGGCCACCGTCTGCGGGGCGCTGCTGGCGCGGAGGGCTGCGCTCATCGCCGCTGGAGCCGCTCGGCTTGGGATTTTGGCTGGCCCGCGCGCGCCAAGGTTTTTTGCCCATGTCGTTGCGGGGCTCTTTGCTCAACGTCGGCCTCGAAAATCCTGTCGGCTGCCGGCGCGCTCATCGCCGTCAACCGTTGCTGCGAATGCGTCACGACGCATAGCGCAGTGCGCGCGACATTGCAGCTTTTCCGATTGACAGGGAAGGGGCGCATGAAGATAACGCGAGGCATGGCCCTGCCGGGTTTGGCAGGGCCGTTTCGTTTTGAGCTTCGCACCACGACTTGCGGATCTTTGAACGGATGGGAGAGGTGCCCGAGTGGTTAAAGGGGACGGACTGTAAATCCGTTGGCTTAGCCTACACTGGTTCGAAACCAGTCCTCTCCACCAATACCCTTTGGGGATCCGCAGTGTAGCGGCTTTGCCCTAGGTCGATTGCAAATAGTCCCCGCGTTTGCGCTCATTGTCCGGCCATTGCGATGACTCGGTTTCGAGCAGAGACGTCACGAGTTCGTTTGCGCCGCCGATTTCGATGCACCGTCTCTCAGCGCCGTTTTTGTGTAGCGAGTTTTGAGCTTCCAATTGAAGGCTGCGCCCGGTAGCAACACCCGAAGCGCATGCAACTCGGGCTTGCGCCGGGTGCGCTGAGCCACCTTGATGCTCGCCGTGCCTCATACCGCTGGGAAATCGAGCCACTTGCGCTGGGCGGCCCAATCCATCGGCAAGTCTTTCGTGGTCGTGACCAGTCGCCGAGCGCTTAGCGTCACAGGATGCCGACCCTTGAGGATCGCCTCGATGATGTCGGGCGCGAGGTAGGTCAGGCGGACGAGGCAGGTCATGTACGAGCCGCTTGAACTGTTCTTGCGTGCGAGGCTGTCGATGCTTCCCGGCTGGCTGCTGAACAATTGGTCGCGAATGTCGAAGGCCTTGACCAGAAGCTTGATCAGATTGGCGTCCGTCTTTTCTGCGACTGCATCGCCTACGATGAGGCGCGTCGCTTTCCCTGCGCGTTTCGTTACGGCTTTAATCGTGAGGGCAAAAGCAGCCGCTGTCGAATCTGCATCAAGACAGCCGGCAGGCAAAGGGTGCTCTGGTTGCACTGCGCGCAATGTTCGCGAACGATCCAATTCGATTTTGATTTGCGATGGCTCGACCACTACGTGGCGGATAACGCTGCGAAGCGTTTGACAACGGGCGGATGGCGCTTGCGTCGGCCAGTGCCGAGTGAGTGCGCTGGCGCGAGCCAGCACTTGCTGTAGATCCACTGCCTCAAGTTTAAACGGGAGCAGCATTTCGTGAACTTCATCGCGAGACGCAAAGAACTCTTTGAGCCGGTCTGAGATGAGCCGCTCGATGTCGCCAGCTGGTATGCGTCGCCCGCCTCTGCTGGATGCTCTCTTTCCATCGATCAGGGTTTGGGAAATATAGTACCGATAGCGCTTGTCGCCTTTGACTGCGTGCGATGGGATCATGCGGGCTCCATCGCCATCGAACATGAGCCCTTTTAGAAGGCTCGGCTCTTTCACTCCAACGTTCAGATCCCGGTTGCTCCGATTCGCCTTAAGCGAATTCGCAACGGCATTCCAAAGTTCCAGACCGATGATCGCCGTATGTTCGCCAGGAAAGCCGACGCCCTTGTGGACGATCTGCCCGAGATAGATTCGGTTCTGCAGCATCTGAGCGAGTGCTCCCCGGCTGAACGATTTGCCACCGGTCGGTCGTCCATTTCTGTCAATTCTCGACTTCGTCACGATGCCAGAGCGGTCGAGGTCAGATTTTAGTTCGCGAATATGGGCGATGCGCTGATAGCGGTGAAAAATCTCCCGCACAGTCTCAGCTTCGGCGGCGTTTAAGATGAGCTTGCGCTCCAGGACGTCGTAGCCGAGCGGCGGATAGCCACCCATCCAAAGACCCTTCTTTTTTGACGCAGCGATCTTGTCGCGTATGCGTTCCCCCGTGACTTCACGTTCGAATTGGGCAAAGGATAGTAGGACATTGAGCGTCAAGCGACCCATTGATGTCGTCGTGTTAAAAGACTGAGTGACCGATACGAACGAGATGTGTTGGTCGTCAAATATTTCAACAATCTTTGCAAAGTCGGCGAGTGATCGCGTGAGTCGATCGACTTTGTAGACTACGACGATATCAATCTTGCGAGCTTTGACATCTAAGAGAAGGCGCTGCAAAGCCGGTCGTGACATGGTGGCCCCAGAGATGCCGCCGTCGTCGTACTCGTCCTCGATGGCCCGCCAGCCTGCATGGATCTGGCTTTTGATGTAAGCCTCGCACGCCTCGCGCTGGGCATCGAGCGAGTTGAAGTCCTGCTCCAAACCTTCCTCGGATGATTTTCGCGTGTAGATCGCGCATCGCAGACGCGTAGAGTGCTTTGGCGCTTCAAGTTTGGGCATTTTTCAATATATCTCCGCGTGGAACGTGTATCGCGGCCCTTTTCGCTAATCCAAAAAATCTTGGTCCCGACCAGTGCGCGCCCGTGATCGCGTTCGCGATGTGCGTGAGCGATCGGTAGAGCTCACCCTGCCACTCATATCCGTTGTCTAAGACGAGAACGGTGTGCGTGGTTCCGCGCCAGTCGCGGATTAGCTTAGAGCCGGGCTTCATGGATATCGAACGCACGGGCTGCGCCTTGTCACTGAACTCTTGAGTTTGTTGCAATCGTGCAATCGTTCGAAGCGCCGATTTGGAAAGGCCTCCACATCGGCGCTCTTGCAACTTGTAAGCAAGGCCTCGGACCATCAAATCGCGACTCATCCGCTTAGGTGGCAACTGCCCGACACACTCAAGCCACACCGCCCGAAGGTTCGCGATGCTCAATTTCGCGAGGTCAACGACCTTGGCGTCAAGCTCACTGCGGTCCGCAACGGGCAAGGAGCAGTTCTCATCGGCTATTGGCATGGCTTATGCCGCCAAGTGGTAACGCCGCTCGCCAGACTTGGTCTTTGTTGATGTGACTGCTTGTCCAAGCTTCTTCTTCAATGCGCCAGCCATGAAGCCGCGGACCGAGTGCGATTGCCAGCCGGTCGCGGACATCATCTCGGCGACAGAAACGCCCTGTTTGCGTTGCAGCATTGCGATGAGGGTCTCAGCTTTTGAATTCTGTGGCGCTTTCGCTTTGCTATATGGTGCTGCTTCGCCCTTGAGATCTTGATTGGCAATTTTCTTCGGTTTGCGGGACATAGTCGTCTCCTTTGGAGGGCAACAGCGTAATGCCGGTGCTTGTACCGCCCGAAGCCCCGGTTTCAGACCGAGGCGAAGGGGAGACATCGTCGTTGCCAACCACTACCGCTCTCTTGGCGGTGCAAGTCCAGTCGGTTTCTGACGCTTGTTCTTTTTGGTTATCGAAGCCTAACTGTTCGCACTCCTGTTAGTCGCAATGCAGAGGAAGCCGACATCGGCCAAGCACCAAGCGAGGTCAAAAAATCGGCATCGATGCCCGGTGGCAACACCTCGATCAACGTCCATCGCTGGACAAGGTGTTGCGCCTCACCAGCTGAACGGGTCTCGCTGGGTAGAGCGGGGATAGCGCGTCGTCGAACAACAGCGTTACCCTATCCAGCTTGAATTCCTTGCGGTAGTCCTTGTCGTGGCGTGTCGGCGAGGACCGCTGCGGGCATCGGCATGCCGCTGGGACGATGGCAAGCATCCATCCTCTAGGTCGTCCGACTAGAATGGTAAGCTCGGCGAAGCCCGCGAAGCCAATATCGATGGCTTTGCCGATTTGGCAGCAATTGGGAACTCTTCATGATGGGAGCCAGTACAGAAGCGTCCGCAACAGCGGCGCCTGCATGGTCTAATGCCTACGACTGGGCCGTTGTCCGCTTGATCACGCATTTTGCTGCTGGTTCGAAGGCGCCACGATTGTTGTTCGGAACAGTGTCTCTTCTGAGCAAGGACCGTCCGCGTCCGACGAGCGTCACCGGTCTCGAAACCTGCAAGTTGCGGTCCGGACGCGACGGCAAGCTTTTTTTCCGCCGCACGGCGCTGTCGGCGATTGACGCCATAAATTGGTATCGCAGCGACGCCGAAACCCGCTTTGTGACACCGGTGCCGAGTCTTGCAGGCGAAGTCGATCCAAAGCTGGATGGAGTTCCGCTTGCTCTCACGGAGCTCGCCGATGATCCGCATTGGCCATCATTGGGACTGCCGGTCGCTGCTGACTGGGATCTCGGTGGTCCGGGCAATCCTGCACCCTTTATTGGATCCGGGTCTGCTCCAGCGCGCATCCATCGGCGCTTTGGAAGCGCAGACAAATTTGAGTCCGTTCTGCAGGATGCCAATGCCATTGAGTTCGTCAAACGACGGCTGCACATCGATGTGCTCGCTTATCGTGAATATCTCGGGAGTCTCACGCTCATCGCCCCAGACCCAATCATCAAAACCATCCGCAATTTCATCGCCGAGGATAAAACGGGACGTGGCGAAGACCTCGTCTTCCGCTTTGTTCCAAGACCTGGACAAACGCTTGCAGGATTGCAGCTCACTGTCATCGAAAAACGCGCCAATTTGCTGTCACGCTTCGAGACCACACCGATCCCTTCGGATGGCTTGGTGGTTTTGCGAAGCCAGCTTCCTATTCAGGCGAGCGGCTATGTCGTCACTCATCCGACGCACGGGGTCATCGCCGATCAACCGCCACTTCCGTTCATCCGCACTATCAATATGAACGTCGGGGTCGCTTCGAGGCGCGTCAAGGTCAAGGCCCCAATGTCCGAAACTCACAAGTCGGCTGATGCATCGTACGAGGTCGTGGAAAGCTCTCATGAAGTATTGTCCACGCATGGTTTGGCTGCGCCGATGACGACTGTTGCTCGTGTCTTTGAAAGTGAGGCCCGTCGTTCTCGTCAAGCTTTTGCTCGGTCACTAGGGCAAACGTGGTTTGAGGACGGCCAAAGGGAAGCCGCGCTGAGTTTCATCCGCACCCGCATCGGGCGAGGAAGGACGCAGGTGATTATCGCCGACCCGTACTTCGGCGCAAATCAGATCATGCAATTCGTCCATGCAATCCGAGACATCAAAGTAGACATTTTCGTCCTCACCTCACGGCTCGCCTTCGAAGCCAGCGCCGATGGGGACGACAGCGAGCTGACGCAACAGGAAACTGGCACTTCGGACACCTCTGCCAGTTCCTCGGACGTCCCGCCCGCCCATTCAAAGGAAAGTAAAATTTTACGACGGCTGCACGAATTCCAAGACGCGCTCGAAACACTTGAGCGGAGGGGCGTACCAAATGCGCGCGTCGGCGTCCTCGCGGGCCGCAATCCCCCCTTGCATGATCGGTTCCTGGCCGTGGACGATGACGTCTGGTTCTTGGGCAATTCGCTCAATGCGCTTGGGGACCGCGCATCGTTGATTCTGAAGGTGCCCGACAGCGAGCCGGTGCTGGCTCGACTCCACGCGATGATCGGGACGTCGGTTTCATTCGAAGACTACAAGTCCAGCCGCCTGCATCGGCAGGACGGGATGCGGACATGAAACAGCCGCGCGCCCTCTCTCATTTCGCACCAATCGAACCGAGCGCGCTCGCCGAACGGCAGGTTCACGAGAAGGCCATTTACTGGCCAGGGCATGCCGACTTTAGCGGCGACGGAACGACGCCTGATTTGTCAGCGTTTCCGACTTTTGCTGCGATGAAGGCCCGGGCATCCGCAAGGCCTCCATCGCCATTGGCAGCCTTCGCCAAAGCGGTGAGAGACGCCCAGGATCGCGTTCTCATTATGGATCGCTTTCTATTCACCCCCGAGCATGGGTCAGCCCAAGTCAATGTCGATGCGGTAATGAGTTGGTTCAGCACGGGGCCGGCCGTGTCCGACGTCCGCCTATTAACGTCCGCGAGCGGCGGTGAGCAAACAGAAATCGCGCGACAATTTTCCGAGCTTGCAAAGGCGATCAACAGCAATCAATCGCATCGCGTCAGCAAGATCGACATTCAGATCAACTTCAAACTGAAGGACCTGGTCGATGAGATTCACGATCGGTTCGCGATCATCGACAACGAACTCTGGCACTTTGGGGCGACGGTCGGGGGACTGCATCCGAGCTTGAACGCGGCGTCGCGGGGCTGGCCCGCTGACAAGCATGGCGCGATCGCGTTTTTTGAGTGCGCCTGGAGGGCTGCCTCTACCCTGTCGCAGCGTCATGACATAGGACGGCCGCGCACATGAGCAATCAAGCCGACCAATGGCCGTCCGAGTGGCGCGCGGCAGCGTCCGGGATCGCCCGGGATCTGGGTGAAGCGGGCTCAGACGAACTTACGGCCGAGTTCGTTGCCGCGATTGAATCGGATCCAGGGTTCAGTCGCATGGTCGAGCGGCTTAAGGCCGCTCTGAATGCCAACATGCCCGCAAAGGCGATCATCGAAGACTTCGATGGCGACAACGCCACGGACGCGCGGCAATTCCAAGACCCCGGACGTGGCAGTTGGCCGCTTGCCATTGCCGCCCTATCACATTTTCGGAAGCACCCGACAGCAGAGACCTGGAGCGCGCTGCGGCGGCTTGGGTACTACTGCGCCGCGTTCGAGCGGGATTTTGATCAGCTCGTTCGCTTCGTCTCAAAAAACGACGCAACGTTTCGCGAGATCTTTCTTCGCGTCGCCGGCGACGTTGTTGGTCAAGCACAATGCGCTCCGGGCCGGCGTGCCAACTCACGGGAGCGCAACATATACGATGCGCTAGTTAAATCTTGGAAGGCCGCGCCTAGCCTGCTCGAGCTGTGGTGGGGGTTGAGGGGCAGTAGCCACTACTTGTCCCCAGGTGACGACGATGGCGTGCTTGCGATCGTGGCCGAGCTCGACGTCGCACTCTTCATGCGGCACGTTGCAACATTCGACCAGCCGTATTCGATCCAACACGCGCTCAATGCGGCGGGCGCTTCGCGATCGATGGCCTGTTGGCAGCGAATGGTGGAGGTCGCACCGAAAGCCTTCGAAGCCGATGGACGTTGGACCACATCGTCCGTCCTGCCTCTGCTGTTGGTGATCGCGCGCAATCAGCTCCATGACGGCTATTATCAAATGGCGCCAAGTGAGGCCCAGGCAGGTGGCGCATCGGTTGCCGATTTGCAGAATGTCGCCAAAACCATTGCGAATACGGTTGCCCGCCGCACCGATGCCGGCCCGACAACCCGTCGCTGGGCCGCCTGGTTGTTCAGACAGGTCCTGACGTTGCTATCACAAGATCCGAAGGCGCGAACACCGGAGTCCGGAGCTCGTGCCTATCCGGATGCGCTGCTGATCGATTCGCTTTCCGCGGCGTCGCCCTCCGAGATCTGGACACCTCCTGCGTCTGCGGACTGGGAGGGATGGGAGCCTTGGTGCGACCGCGGCGCACGCATCTCGGCGGCATTGACTGGTAGGGCGACCTTGCCGGAGGCTGAATCGTTCCTGAGTGAGTGGCTGCTCACGACCGATAGTGCCTATTCGGAGCGTGGAATAGCGTTGGCTGAAAACGCGTCGATGTTCGTGACCTTCGGCAAGCGGCCGGATGCGTACGGAACAGTACTCCTGGCGCTGCCTCTGTTGGCGACAGCCGATCCGGCCGCGACCTGGTCGCAATTCTGGTCAGGCTGCGAGAGTATTCGCGAACTCATCGAGTACGACGATTACTCGGTCGCGGAAGATAGCACCGGCCGATTGAGTCCGTCGCAAGCCCGAGAATTGATGCAGCTCGCATTTGGCATCGGACTCGGGGTCCTGGATCAACTCGCTCTATCACCCGATAGTGAGCAAGCCTCGAAAACGGCATCGGTTGAACACTTGTTTGGTGCGCTCCTCACCGCGGTGCACGAAATGACGGCAATCGATAAGTTTGACACGGAATTTTGGCGATCTGCGCTGCAGCACTTGGTCATCAGGCGTGCGCTATGGAGCGGCGACGACGCGGCGCGACCGGCGCCCCAAGCCTTTTCAAATGATTTCAAGCCAGGGCTGGTAGAGGTCTTGAGCGAGGCAGCCGGCGATCATGAGTTAGTCTTTATTTTAATCGATTCAATGGTGCGCAATGGCGTTCCGGCGTCGGCGGTTGCATCAGCAGTGCAAGGCGCTGAGCTCAATCTCGCCGAATACCTTGCGATGTCGGAGCGCCTCATGACAATTGGGGACAAGCGGCTGGCGCTTTCCAAAGATCAGATCAAATCTGTCGAAATCGTTCGCGATGCGGCAAAAACAGAATAGGTGTTGAAATTCGACGGCGGCATTGATGTTTGTTGGACGCGATGATGTCCGGACGACAGATTACTAAGAACGAGCCGCAGGACAGCGTGCAGCAATGGACTTCAACGAAAAGCAGATACTGCCGCCGAAGCTCTGGGGAACATTCGAGGATCTCTGCCTTGAGCTCTTTCGTCGCGAGTGGTGCGATCCACTTGCAACAAGGAACGGTCGGTCTGGGCAGCCACAGAACGGCACGGATATATCTGGCCGACCTGCAAGTGCTGCGGGGAAGTGGCACGGCATCCAGTGTAAAGGCAAGGATGTCGGATACGCGTCGAAGCTCACCAGGCATGAGATCAAAGACGAGGCCCAAAAGGCAAAGGGATTTCTTCCAGCACTTACCCACTGGATCATCGCCACAACTGCACCGAAAGACGGTGAGTTAGAGCAGTTCGCGCGCGAGCTGACCGTTGAGCACGAAGCCCTCGGACTTTTCGGCGTGCAAGTGCTCGGTTGGGGAGACATTCAGGGCATGCTCGCGAACCACCTCGATGTGGTTGAGCGATTTTATCCGGACCAGTCTCCCCGGATTCGGCAAACGCTGAAAAAGTTGGGCGATCATTTGGGTCTGTGTGACTCATTAGCGAGTGTTGAAGAACTCATCGAACGCGGGCGGAAAGCCGCCGCAGATGATCTGCAAAAGTTCCTGCGCAGCGGGGGCCTCATTTCGTCTATCCCGCTGGATCTTGTTTGCGAGCGGGATGGCAAACAGGAAACGGTCGAGCGCGATGCGGTTGTGGCTGCATTGAAGGCTGGCACCACTGTTTTTCTGGAAGCGGAGCCTGGCGCGGGCAAGTCGACGACCTTGCTGCAGGTCTGCGGGGATGTGCTGTCGCAATCGGCTGACCGAGTGCCCGTGTGCGTGCGCCTTCCGGAACTCGTCCTCTCACGTAAATCGCTGCTCGAAGAGATTGCCGGCAAGTCGAGCTTCCGTGACCTCTCGCTGGCAGCGATCGAGCAACTTGCGGTCGCGGGCAAGCTCATCCTGTTCTGCGATGGTTGGAACGAGATCACCGGCGAGCTGCGATCATCTGCGCGGACCGAGCTTGATAGGTTCATGCGGGAGTTCCCTGGTAGCGCAGCAATGATTGCAACGAGACCCATGTTGCCTCCTCCGTTCCGCGCTGCATCGACATATTTCCTCGTGCCGCTCACGCGGCAGAAGCAGGAGGCCATTCTTGTTGGCCGGCTCGGCGCCAAGGGATCTGATCTTCTGACGAAGGCTCGCCGCATACCCGGCCTGCGGGACGTGCTGCAGGTGCCACTTTACCTGGCGGCGCTCTCAGTCATCGGCTCATCAGGAGCGTTGCCGACAACAAAGGAGGAGGTGATCTGTCGGTTTATCGAGGCCCAAGCACACGAACCATTGCATTTCGATGTTCTCAACAGGGTCCTCAGGGGCTGCCACGATACGTATCTTAGGGCGCTTGCCGCTCGGTTGATCAAAGCCGGGACGGTCAGCATCAATGGGATGGACCTGCGATCGGTTCTCGGTGATGTCTCTCGCGAGCTTGAGACAGCCGGTCGGATCAGCACGTTGACCGAGCCAGCAGACATCATCGACGTGCTGGTCAGCCACCACGTACTGGTCGAAAGAAATGGCAGCGGTGATAGGGTCTATTCATTCCAACATCAGCAGTTCCAGGAGTGGTACGCGTCCTTCCCGGTGGAAACTATCCTCAAAGCGGCAGTCACCTGCACGGATGACGACCTCTCGCGTGACCAAGTCCTCGATCAGCATATCTGGGAAGAGCCACTGCTCTTTGCCGTCGAGCGCATGGGGAGAAGTGGTGATACCGGCGCAATCGCAGTAGCTCAAGCGATTATGCGTGCCACTGGCATTGATCCCATGCTCGCAGCCGAGATGATCCAACGCAGTCCCGAAGACATCTGGCTCAGGACTTCCGCTCCGATCAAAGCGTTTGCATCGGGTTGGTTTGCAACAGATGAACGTGATCGAGCTGTCACCTTCATGATGGCAACTGGCAAAGCGGATTTTGCCGAGAATGTCTGGAGAGTGATCGAGGATGGGCACGCCTACGATCAGATCCTCCATCGCCGCGGGTACTACAGCCCAGCAGTCCTGGGCAACGACTGGAGGGAAAGAATTCGACGCTTGCCAGACGAGCGCCGCCGCGTGTTGCTCTGGGATGTCGCTTCGTCCGGTACGGAGGGCATTGAGTTTGCCGTGCAAGCGCTCTCGCAGGAGCATTCGGTGGATGTCGCCACGTCAGTTCTTGAAATCCTAGAGTATCGAGCAACTGATACCGAACTCGCCAGCGTGCTCGATAGTGCCACCGATGACCTTTGGCAGTCGCTCGCCAAGCAGCGCCGGTTGGACGACTATCCCGAAAAATTCCAGTCGCGACTTATTGATGCGAAAACGAGGTTGCTTGCCCAATTGCAGGTCGGTGTTGACAGAACGAGGCTGCTGGCAGAGCTGGGCCGGTCCGATGACGATGCCAAAGTCCAGCAAGCCATCGATCTAGCCCTTACATCCAAGTATGATGATTACCGCGCCGAGGAGCACGCCCTGGAAGGAATCGCCGCGACAGCGCCGGAAATGCTCTCTGCGACGGTTATCGCGCGGGTGATTGCATCCCAGTCGATAAGCTACACCGCCGGTCGGTTCGCCCGTGCGACCGAAGCGAAGGATCAGCAGGCTCTGAAGGCCATCGCCTGCACGCCAGGCCCGGAAGACCACCATCGCACCGAAGTGGCGGCGAGATTACTGACCCAGCAATCCGTGAAGAATTTGGTCGAGGATTTCCTGCGCCTGTGCGGCGAACTCCGCGGGAGAGCCTGGGGAGAATGCAAGGACATTAGAGACCAGCGCAATGCATGTGCGGAAGCGCTGCATCACGTATCGCTCGAATCTCTAGTGCGGGCGATCCTGGCTCAGTCGGTCACCACTGCGGATGAAATCGCCGCACTGGCAGAGTTGATTTTCAGGTGGCGTACTAGCGACAGGGAAAATGATTGTCTGCCGCTTGGAGATCCTCTCTTAACGGCTCTCTCTGAGCGTGTCCGTGACTGGGTCACGCATCTCATCCGTTTGCCGGAGGTCAAACGCCATCATCTGAGTGAGTTGGCTTGCACCATCAAGATCATCGCGCGGCCCGAGTTACTTTCCAGCGTCAGAGCATTGCTCGATGAGGATCTCCGACTGTGGCAGACGCAGCGTGAGGAAGCAATGATCGCGCGAGCGGAAGGTAGAGTCGATCGGAGCTCCGAGGCCAGTATGTCCTATGTGGAGATGTATCGTCAGGCGCTCGAGGCATTCGACGGCGAAGAGGCGCGCGATGTTCTCTTGAGCCTTCTCGATCACCCGGATTTTGCGACTCAAGCCGCGTTTGCTCTGTTGAAGCATGAGAACGTTGGTCCGCGCGCATCGAACGATTTGTCGGGCCGGAAACGCTACGAAGGGGTTGCCGCGGCACGTTTAGCCAAGGCCGATCGGGCCAGGGTCGAGGGCGTCGCCGCCAAAGCGGTCCTCGACCGGGTTGACGGCCTGCTGGCAAGCGGTGAACCGGCCAGCATCTCGGTTGCTGTCAGTCTAGCGACTGCTGCCGCTCAGATGAGCTACGGTGCTCGGATCGGATCCCTTAGGGCCGCGCTGAATGCGCCCGGCAACATGAGTAGCCGGACTGCTCTCATCAACTGCCTGCTCGCGGCTGGTGAGGACATAGATCTTGAGTGGGTGCGCAAAGGACTCGCGGAGACCATCGAGCGCCTGAACAAGCACCGGAACTACAATCGAGACGATTGGTGGCAGGTCCGGCAATGGCTCGAACTATTCGCATTCACACCGCAGGCGACTGAGATACTCGATCATCTTGCTGTGCTGCCGGAGTACTTCAAGTACGCCTACCAGCTTCGGGATTTGGCCTGGGTTGCGCCCTTTGCGGGCGCCAGCGCTGTGTTTCTTCTCGACGGTCTAGCACAGCAGTCTCCTGAACTTGCCGAGGCCCATGAATGGGTGACGGCGTTTGAGCGGATCGGAACGGTAGAGGCTGTTGATTACCTGATCGATCTGATCGCTGACGGGGAGAGGGTGACCCAGCTGCGACGCGAGTTCTTCACCACCAAGCGTGTGGTGGGGCGTCTGCTGCGCAAGCATCCATCGCGGATTGCGCGCGTACTGGCGATCGCACAAAAGCATCTGGACGCGGCGCATCGAGTGGCAATTGCCCAGCTGATCGGAGAAGCGCTAGACGAAGATGGTATCATGGCATTTCTCGACATTATCACAGACAAGTCCGATCCTTTGCTCCAGGGATTGCTGGAAGCCGTACGCGAGCTGTCACTCGATAAACGCCCATCGGATGTTATTTACGGCGGCTACGAGCAGGAGCCGGCCAGTTTAGCGAACTTGCGTAAGCGGCTGTTCGGGATGATCTGCGAGGGTGGGAAGGCTTCCGAAGCAGCATTGCTACTGCTCGTGACCATTGACCGCCAGCGGGACACTTACGGGCAGCCGCCGGAGGAACCGAGACATCCACATGTGCAGTCCGGCAAGCCGTGGCCGACTTTGGCGGCAGTCGCTTGGAAAGCCCTCGATCTGCGATTAGGCGCGGTAGTTTCCACTCGTCCTATCAGGCGCGGGAAGTAATCCAATCCGCTCGTAATAGCGGATCGTTTCCACCTTGGTGCCGGTTGCTTTGGCCAAATCGCCGATCGTGAGGACGCCTGAACTCATAAGTGTTGACCCTGAAGTTACTATAGGGTGCGATATGATGGCTTAACGAAAGAAAGTCCAACAAACATGACCGTTGCCGAACGATCCTCGACAAACATCCACACGCTCAAGATGGGCGTCGAGGGCATGGATTGCGGCGCGTGCGCGCTCAAGATCGAGAACGCCCTGAAGCGTCTCCCCGGCGTCACCGACATCAACGTCAACTATGGCACCGAGACGTTGGACCTCAACCACGACGCGGATCGGAGCTCGCGCCAAGCAATAGAGGACAAGATCCGCAGCCTTGGCTACACGCCGCGTCCACTGGCGGGCGACGAACACGAACTGTCGCACTCACGCGACCAAGAAGACCGGGCGTGGTGGGAAACACGAAAAGGCCAGCTCGTTAGTGTCAGCGCCGGCTTGCTCGCGCTTGCCTTCACCGTGGCTTGGGTTGCACCCGACTTCTCATTTTACGCTTATCTCGCAGCGGCCGTCATTGGTCTCGTGCCCATTGCGCGCCGTGCGCTCGCCGGTGCCATGTCCGGCACACCCTTCAGCATCGAAACGCTCATGAGCGTGGCGGCAGCCGGGGCTATTTTTATCGGCGCGATGGAGGAAGCGGCCGTTGTGATCTTCCTCTTTGCCGTAGGCGAGCTCCTGGAGAACGTCGCGGCGGGCCGCGCGCGGGCGGGCATTCAATCGCTGATCGGATTGGTCCCGCGCACCGCCCAGATCGAGCAAAACGGCGAGGTGCGTGAAGTACCGGTCGAACAATTGCGCGTCGGAGATGTTGCCGTGGTCCGTCCTGGCGATCGAATTCCATCGGACGGAAAAATTATCGAGGGGACGTCAGAACTTGACGAATCCTCTGTCACCGGCGAATCCGTCCCGGTCCTCAAAACTGCGGACGCGATGGTCTTTGCCGGTAGTATCAACGGCAACGGCGTGCTCAGGATATCGATAACCAAGACTGCAGCCGACAACACCATCGCGCGCATCATTCATCTGGTGGAGCAGGCACAGACTTCTAAAGCGCCTACGGCCCGCTTTATCGACCAGTTCGCAGCGTACTATACGCCAGCGTCAATGGTCGCTGCGGCGCTGATCATCATCATACCACCGTTGCTCTTTGGGGCAGACTGGGAAACCTGGATCTACCGCGGCCTTGCTACCCTACTCATTGCCTGCCCCTGCGCGCTTGTTATCTCGACGCCTGCCGCCATTGCCTCCGGTCTCGCGGCGGGGGCCCGACGCGGGCTTCTCATCAAGGGCGGTGCAGCCTTGGAGACTCTGGGCAAGATCAAGACCGTCGCCTTTGACAAGACCGGCACCTTAACCGTTGGCAAGCCACAGGTGACCGATGTCATTGCAATTGAAGGTGATGGCAATGAGGTACTGGCGAAAGCTGCTGCAGTCGAGCAAGGGTCCAGCCATCCGCTCGGATTTGCGATTATCGCAGCGACCAAGATGCGCGGACTCACCATACCAGAAGCCTTCGGCGGCGCTTCTGCGGTTCCAGGCAAAGCCGTTGTCGCACGGCTGCGCGATGGCTTTATCTCGGTCGGCTCTCCGCGTCATGCAGCCGAATTTAACCTGCTGCCCCCTTCCTTCGATAACGTGGTGCAGCGGCTTGAGGCGGAAGGAAAGACAGTCGTGATCGTGGCCACGAATGAGCGCGCGCTCGGCCTGATTGCGCTCCGCGACGAACCGCGCCCCGATGCCGTAGCCGGGATCAGGTGGCTAAAGGCGCTCGGCGTCCACACCATCATGCTGACCGGCGACAACCGGCGCACGGGTCAAGCCATAGCCAGCGCCCTTGGCCTCGATGTACGCGCCGAGCTGTTGCCTGAAGCAAAACTCCAAGCCATTGCTGAACTCAAGACGGCTGGCCCAGTGGCCATGGTGGGGGATGGCATCAATGACGCGCCTGCCCTTGCGGCATCCTCAGTCGGCATCGCAATGGGGGGTGGGACCGATGTCGCGTTGGAGACCGCCGATGCAGCCTTGCTCAGCAACCGTGTCACCGGCGTTGCCGAGCTTGTCAGTCTCGCGCGGGCGACTTTATCGAATATCTGGCAGAATATCGCGCTCGCGCTCGGGCTGAAGGCCGTGTTTCTGATCACGACTCTGCTCGGCGTCAGCTCGCTGTGGATGGCCATCCTCGCAGATACAGGAGCCACCGTGCTGGTGACCGCAAATGCATTGCGCCTGCTGCGATTTCGTCCGTCAGCGATAGCATCATCTCAGGAGATCGCATGAGCAGCGCAATGGACACCTTGGCACCGCCCCGCCTGATACGACTATTTGGATTGGCGGCAATTCTTATCGCCTTCGTTTTGGATCAAGCCACGAAGTTGATGGCGTTAGCGGCCCTTGAGCGTGGAAGCGCCCAATCCGTGCTGCCATTCTTCGATCTGCGTCTCAGTTTTAACCAAGGGGTATCTTTCAGCATGTTCGCTGAGACATTCGCGGGCCGCCCTTTGCTTCTGGCCGGAATTACGCTCGTAATCGTTGCGCTATTTGGATTTCTCCTGATCCGATCAACCACCCGGTGGGAGGCCGCCGCGTTCGGATTGATCATTGGCGGCGCGCTTGGCAACGCTTTGGATCGTATTCGCATTGGCGCGGTTGTTGATTTCCTCGATTTCCATGTCAGCGGCTGGCACTGGCCGGCATTCAATCTCGCGGATACGGCAATTGCGATGGGTGTCATGCTCCTGCTGGCAATCACATCATTGGGCAAGAATGACGGTAGCGCGTCGCGAGGGACTGCACGATGACGACAGCCCTTCAAATTTACCGACCGTCACTTTGGACGGCGGCGCTGGCCAACGGCTGTTGGCCTGGGCGCGTCACGCTGACCGCAGAGGGCCTCAAGCTCGTCCTCGGCGTGTTTCTCATCTTGGCGGGCCGAATGACCCTGTCGGGGAGACCGATCGTGCACGTCAAACCGCCGTTCAGCAAGCCATGCCGCCCTGGTTGCTGCATGTCGCCACTTGCCTCTGAGCCGCGGGCCAATCCCTGAAGCCATGAGATGATGACACCATGAAGCTTTCCCCTATCCGCGAGGCATTGGAGCAAAATCAAATCGCCCTTTACTTCATCAGCGTCGTTCTCGGACTTGCTGTTTCCTGGGCATGGCCGGGAAGCGGTGCTTTGGAGCCGCTCATTAATCCCGCGCTTGCGATGATGTTGTTTGTGACCTTTCTCCAAGTGCCGCTCGCGGATCTTGGAAAGGCATTCACGGATGTCCGCTTCCTGTCCGCGCTGGCTGTGGGAAATTTCATCGTGGTTCCGCTGCTCGTTGCGGTGCTCATTATTTTTTTACCGGCAGAGCCGCTTCTCGTCATAGGGGTCCTGTTCGTTCTGCTCACGCCCTGCGTCGATTACGTGGTGACGTTCTCGCACCTCGGCCGCGCCGACGCCAAATCCCTTTTGGCCTCGACCCCGCTGTTGCTGTTAGCCCAGATGGCGTTGCTTCCGCTCTATCTTGGCGCCTTCATTGGAGACGATGCCGCCGCTCTGGTGCAGCCAGGGCCCTTCTTTCACGCCTTCGCCCTCTTGATAGCCGGCCCGCTTCTTCTTGCAGCTGGCTTCCAAGTCCTCGAACGCAGGGCCAAAGCCGCAAAAATAGGGGTGGCCGCACTTGGTATCCTGCCGGTCCCAGCCACAGCCCTGGTCTTGTTCGTCGTCATTTGCTCGGTGGTGCCGCAGCTCGGCCCTGCCATCAGCAGCGTGATGAAGGTGGTGCCGATTTACGTTGCCTTTGCGCTGGTCGCGCCCGTGGCGGGCTGGCTTGTCGCCCGCACATTCTCTCTTCCATCGGATCAAGGCAGAGCCGTCGCGTTCAGTGCTGCGACGCGCAATTCGCTGGTTATCCTGCCCTTGGCGCTTTCTGTCCCAGGCGCAATCCCAGTCATCCCCGCAGTGATTGTGGCACAGACATTAGTGGAGTTGCTCAGCGAGCTGGTCTACATCCGCGTTATTCCGCGGTTCCGAATTTAGTTCCGAGCTGTTCGGACAACACCGCAGAATCTATCTCCCAGGATTTCAGCTTCCTTGGAGATGGCAGCGAGCGTCACTCGAAGTTTGGTGCGGTCATCCATCGGCACTCCGCTTGTCATGACGCCATCGTTCCTGAAGCAGTGCGCGCGCTCTTCGTATGACTTTTGACCGTATTATGGCTCTGCTTTTTGGCATGCGCTGACGCTTGCGGTTACCCGCGCAGAGCTGGTCTGGCTCCTAACCCCGGTAGCCAACCAGACAATCGTTTGATCCAGCTCAAGTACGGAGCGCCGACGCCGACTTAGAAAACGATGACCGGCTCCTGCAGGCGAGCCACAATGAAGAAATCAAAAGGGAAGACG
>JAKFUV010000013.1:73346-196230 GCA_021732485.1 Hyphomicrobium sp. | reverse complement strand
GCAAGGGCGGCGCGCTGGGCGGCGGCGGGGCGCGCAGCACGGAATATCGTTATTACGCCAACTTCGCCGTGGCGCTGTGCGAAGGCCCCGTGACGCGCATCGGCCGGGTATGGGCCGATGGCCGCGAGATCTCGCTGTCGCGCGTGACGTGGCGGCTGCACACTGGCACCGAAGATCAAGCCGTCGACAGCTTGATTGCAGCGCGCGAGGGTGCCGGCAATGCGCCGGCGTATCGTGGCGTCGCCTACATCGTGTTCGAACGCATGGCGCTGGCCGAGTACGGCAACCGCGTGCCGCAACTGGCGTTCGAGGTTTTCCGCAGCACCGAGCCAGGCGGCAACAGCATTCGTGCCGTGGTCATGATTCCTGGCTCGGGCGAGTTCGTGTACGCGACGGAGCCGGTGCGGCAGACCTATCAAGACGGCGTGGCGACAAGCGAAAATCTCCACACACTGCAAGGCACGACCGACTGGGAAGTCGCGACGGATCAACTGCAAAGCGGGCTGCCGAATGCCAAATCCGTGTCGCTGATCGTCAGCTGGTTTGGCGACGATCTGAGGGCTGGATCGTGTTTACTCAAGCCCGGCGTCGAGACGCGCGGCAAAATCACTAAACCGATTTCTTGGTCGGTCGCCGGCCTCAACAGATCGAATGCCTATCTCGTCAGCCAGCGCGATGGGCGCGCGGCGTATGGCGGTACACCGTCGGATCAGACCGTCATCTCCGCCATTCGCGATTTGAAAACGCGCGGCCTGGCGGTGACGCTGACGCCGTTCATTTTGATGGATGTGGGCGACGGCAACACGCTGGCCAATCCGTACGGCGGCGCGTCGCAGCCAAGCTATCCGTGGCGCGGACGGATCACGTGTCATCCGGCGGCCGGGCAAGCGGGATCGCCGGATAAGTCGGCCGCTGCGGCCAGCCAAATCACCGCCTTCGTCGGTGCGGCGACGGCCGCGCATTTTTCGGTTATTGGAGAGACGATCACTTATAGCGGTCCGAACGAATGGTCGTACCGGCGGATGATTTTGCATCAGGCCTGCTTAGCGAAAGCGGCGGGCGGCGTCGAAGCCTTCCAGATCGGCTCAGAGTTGCGCGGGCTAACGCAGGTGCGCAGTGGCGCTGCCACGTATCCGTTCGTTACGGCGTTGATCGCGTTGGCCGCCGACGTGCGCGCGATCCTCGGGCCGGCGACGAAAATTCTCTATGCAGCAGATTGGTCGGAATATTTCGGCCATCAGCCGGGCGACGGCACGGGTGACGTATATTTTCATCTCGACCCGCTGTGGGCATCGCCGAACATCGATTGCATTGGCATCGATGTGTATTGGCCCTTGTCGGATTGGCGCGACGGGCGCAGCCACCTCGACTATCAGGCCGGCTATCGCTCGATTTATGATCTCAACTATTTGCGCGCCAACGTGCAAGGAGGCGAAGGCTTCGATTGGTATTATGCTTCGCTCGCCCATCGCGATGCGCAGACGCGCTTGCCGATTACGGACGGCAGCGGCAAGCCGTGGATCTATCGCTACAAGGACATCAAATCGTGGTGGTTGAACCCGCACTACAATCGGCCGGGCGGCGTTGAAAGCACGACCGCGACGGCGTGGGTGCCGCAGTCGAAGCCGTTTTGGCTTATGGAGATCGGTTGCCCGGCGGTCGATAAGGGCGCCAATCAGCCAAACGTCTTCGTCGATCCGAAAAGCTTCGAGAACGCGCTGCCCTATTATTCAACCGGCACGCGCGATGATCTGATGCAAGCGCGTTTTCTGAAAGCCTTTCGCGATGCCTTCGATTGGACCTCGGACGGCTATGTGACAGGTCTCAATCCGATCTCGAGCGTGACCGGCCAACGCATGGTCAGCCTCGATCATATGTTCGTCTATTGCTGGGATGCGCGTCCCTATCCGGCGTTTCCGAACGAACTGACCTATTGGAGCGACGGTCTCAATTGGGCGCTGGGGCACTGGCTGAATGGCCGTCTCGACAGCAGCGGATTGAGCGATCTTGTGCGCCAGATTATGGCCGATTACGGGTTCGCGAATTTCAACGTGGCGGCGCTGGCCGGAACGGTGCCGGGTTATGTGATCGATCGGGTGATGTCGGTGCGCGATGCGGTGCAGCCGCTGGAGCTCGCGTATTTCTTCGACAGCATCGAGAGCGAAGGGTCGATCGTGTTTCGACATCGCGGCGACAGTACGTGGCCGAAAGTTGTGACAGCGGACGCGTGCGTTGAAACGCGCCCCGGTGATCCGCTCTATGCGTTGACGCGGGGGCAGGAAACCGAGATGCCGGCGTCGGCGAAGCTGCGCTTCATTTCGGCTGAAGACACCTATCGCCAAGCGGTGGCCGAAGCGCGGCGGTTGACTGGCGCGAGCGGCCGTGTGGCGCAGGCCGATTTGCCGATGGTGCTGGATGATGGCCTCGCCGGCGGCATTGCCGATTCATGGTTATTTGAAGCGTGGGCGGCGCGTGAACGAGCTTCTTTCACTTTGCCGCCGTCATCGCTGGCCCTGGAGCCGGGCGACGTACTTCAGTTGGATGTGGGCGGGCGGGCGCAGGACGTGCGCGTCATCGATATTGCCGAGCACGGCGCGCGCGAGATCGAAGCCCGCAGCATTGATCGGGACGTCTACGGCCGGACGCGGTTGCCGGCTCGTCCGGTGATGACATCGCAGCCCGTGCAGATCGGGCCGCCGGCCGTGGTGTTCATCGATCTGCCGCTGATCGATGCAAGCGCTGCGGCCACGTCGGGCTATGTCGCGGCGTTGCAGAAGCCGTGGCCCGGCAGCGTCGCGGTTTATGCGTCGGCGCAGGACAGCGGATTTAATTTGAAAGCACTGTTGACCGCGTCGGCGTCGATCGGCGTCACGCTCGATGCGCTGTTGCCTGGACCGGAAGGGCGGATCGATTGGGGGCGGCGGGTTCGCGTGCGGATGACACAAGGAACGCTGACCTCGGCAGATCTGATCACGACCTTGGGCGGCGCTAATCGCGCAGCCGTTCGCAACGCCAATGGCGATTGGGAAGTTCTGCAATTTGCGACTGCAACGCTGGTCGACGTGAATACTTACGAGCTGTCGCAGTTGCTGCGCGGGCAGTTTGGCAGCGAGCAGGCGATGGCTGCGACGATTGCAGCGGGTGCCACGTTTGTCGTGCTGGACAGCGCCGTGACGGACGTGCCGCTCGATGTGGGCGAACTCAACCTGCCATTAAATTGGCGCTGTGGGCCGGGCAATCGCGATATCGGCGATGCCTCTTACGAGACGCAAGTCTACGCCTTTCGCGGTGCCGGCTTAAAGCCGCTGTCTCCGGTGCATGTGCGCGGGCGGCGAACGGCGGGCGATGTCGAGATCAGTTGGATCCGCCGCACGCGGATCGGCGGCGATGGCTGGGACGTGGCGGAAGTTCCGCTCGGTGAAGACAGTGAGCGCTACGAGGTCGATGTGCTTGCCGGTACAGTGGTCAAGCGCACGCTGGCGGCGTCTGCGCCGTCCGTCGTCTACTCGCTGGCGCAGCAGGTCGCAGATTTTGGCGCGGTGCAGTCGTCGATCAGCGTTCGTGTTCATCAAATCAGCGGCGCAGGCGGGCGCGGCACGGCGCGCGGCGCCGTCGTGTAGGTCGAAACGCATTTCAATCTCATCGAGAGTTTTCATCATGCAACAACCGGCGTGGCTCACGGCCGCATGGGCGGAGCTTGGCGTACGCGAGCGCGACGGCCCTCGTCACACTGCGCAAATCGTCAGATATTTTCGCGATGCGGGGCATGCGGCTGTCGCCGATGATGAAACGCCGTGGTGCGCCGCCTTCGTTGGCGCAATGTTGGTGCGGGGTCGCTTGTCGGCGAGTGGGTCACTGCTGGCGCGTTCGTATTTGACGTGGGGGGCAGCGATTGGCGAACCACTCGTCGGTGCGATCGCGGTCTTGTCGCGTGGCGCGGACGCCGGCGCCGGGCATGTCGGCTTCTATCTGGGAGAAACACCGACGCACGTCATTCTGCTGGGCGGCAATCAATCCGACGGCGTTGCAGTCACCGCGTTCGCGATTCATCGCCTGCTTGGCTATCGCTGGCCGTCACAAGAGCCGGTTTCCAATGAGCCAGCGTCGTCAGGCGGCAGCGGCGACGACATCTTTCGGCGCGCTCTCGCGCATGTTTTAAAAATGGAGGGCGGATACACCAACGATCCGTTCGATCCGGGCGGGCCGACCAATCGCGGAATTACACTGCACGTTTTAGCCCATTGGAAAGCCGAGACGCTGGACGCCGCGTCGCGGGATCGTCTCGTGGCTGAGCTGAAACGGATATCGGACGACACCGTGGAGAGCATTTATCGCGCGCGCTATTGGCAACCGGCCGAATGCGCCGCGATGCCGCCAGCGCTGGCGCTGATGCACTTCGATGCCAGCGTCAATCACGGCGTCGGCGGCGCGATGCGGTTGCTGCAATCGGCGCTCGGCGTCGACGCCGATGGCGAATTCGGGCCCGTCACCCGAGCTGCAATTGGCTCGCGGAATACTGCTGAGATCATAACCCGATATGGCGACCTCCGCCGTCAGCGCTATCGCGCGCTGCCGCATTTCTGGCGGTTCGGCAAAGGCTGGCTTCGCCGCGTCGATGCAACCTTGGCCTTGGCTGAAACGTGGCACGCCACCGGCGTCGCAGCCAATACCTCCCAACCCACGTCCCTCAAACCCAAAGTAGGAGCCTCCCCCATGACAACCAATTCAACGCGCAACGACGCAACCAAATGGTGGCTGCAGTCGCGAACGATCTGGGGCGCGATCATCACGGCGGCAGCGACGCTCGCACCGGTGCTCGGTCCCGTGATCGGAATTCAACTGCCAAGCGACGTGGTGCAGCAAGTCGGCGACCAGGCGCTGAACGTGATCCAAGCACTCACCGGATTGGCTGGAACCATTCTGACGATTTATGGCCGCCTGACGGCCACCTCGGCGCTGACGCGGCGGGATATCTCGCTGCGCATGTAATCTGGCCGATCAGCCATTCATTCGAGGTTCAGCCACGCGTCGTTAAGCATGATGATGGCGAGGGACATGGCATGATGCGTGATGTGATGAAAGCGACCGCTGTCGTAGCGGTCACCATCGGCGCGGCAGTTTTGACCGGCGGGCTCGGCGCGGCCGACGCCTGCGTGACCGACTGGGGCGAGGCGAGCGCAATCGTTCGCAGCGAACGTCTGACGACGGTCGAGGACCTGGCAACCCACCGCGCTGCGGGTGTCAACGGCCAGATCGTCAAAGCCACGCTGTGCCGAGAAGCGGATCGCTATGTCTACCGGCTCGTCGTTCGCGATGGCTCGGGAACGCTGCGAGCGATGACGGTGCGCGCCGATAGCCCCGTAAAAGCCGCAACACCGCGCTAGCCCTTGGCGCACATTGCCCGTTATAAGTCAGCGCAGGTGGCCAATGTTCGGAACCGGGCTTCGCAGCGAACCTTAGGCAAGGCCGCAGGCGGACTAGAAGCGATGGGCAAATCGTGCGCGCACTCGTTGTGGAAGACGACAAAGATCTGAACCGGCAATTGGTCTCGGCGTTAGCCGATGCCGGTTTCGCTGTGGACACGGCCGTTGACGGCGAGGAAGGCTGCTTCCTCGGCGACACTGAACCCTACGATGTCGTCATCCTTGACATCGGGCTGCCGAAGATGGACGGCATTTCCATCCTTGAGCAATGGCGCCGGGCCGAGCGCAAGATGCCGGTCATCTTGCTGACGGCCCGTGATCGTTGGAGCGACAAGGTATCCGGCATGGATGCCGGCGCCGACGACTATCTCGCCAAGCCGTTCCATATGGAAGAATTGCTGGCGCGCGTCAGGGCGCAAGTGCGCCGCGCGTCAGGTCATGCCAAAGCTGAAATCGAATGCGGCCCGCTTCGCCTCGATACCAAGTCGGCCCGCGTGACCTGCGATGGCCAGCAGATCAAACTGACCTCCCATGAATTCCGACTGCTGCAATATCTGATGCATCATAACGGCCGCGTCGTGTCGCGCACAGAACTGGTCGAACATATGTATGACCAGGATTTCGATCGCGACTCGAATACGATCGAAGTGTTCATCGGCCGGCTGCGCAAAAAAATTCCCGGCGACATCATTCAGACCGTGCGCGGCCTAGGCTATCGCATGAGCCACGGACCCGATGAAGTTTAATTCGCTCGCCTTCCGTTTGTTTGCGACGTCGGCCGCGTGGGTGCTGGTGGTGCTGCCGCTGGCCGGGTATCTAATCTACTCGCTCTATCGCGACGATGTGCAGCTCGGCTTCGATTCACAATTGAAAAAGCTGCTGACGGCGCTATCGATCGACAGCATGAACACGTCGGGGTCGGACCCGGTGACGCCGCCCAATTTGTATGAGCCGCTGTTCGAAGTGACGCATTCGGGCTGGTATTGGCAGATCCGTCCACTCGAAGGCGCATCCGGTCGCCGGTTGGTGTCGGCATCACTGGCGAGCGGCGAGTTGCCGTCGCCCTATGACAAGAAATTTCCAACCGACACGACCGGCACGCGGTGGATGAACGTACCAGGGCCGACCGGCGAACAAATTCGCATTCTCGAGGTCGTCGATAGCCCTGGGCATGATCCCGACAAGACAAAGTATTCAGTGATCGTCGCCGGGCCGATCGATTGGCTCGAAGCGACGGTCGCCAAATTCAGAAATCGATTGTCGATCGCGCTGGCGCTGACGGGGCTCGGCCTCGTCACGGTGACGCTGTTCCAGGTGCGCTTCGGCTTGCTGCCGTTGCGCCGTATCGAAAAAGGCTTGGCGAGCATCCGGTCCGGCGATGCGAGTGTGCTTGCCGGTCAGTTGCCGGCCGAAATCGAGCCGCTGCAAAGCGAACTCAATGCACTGATCAAATCCAATCAAGACATCGTCGATCGGGCTCGAACGCAGGTCGGCAATTTGGCGCACGCATTAAAGACACCCCTCGCCGTCATCACTAATGAGGCCCGGGACAACACCTCGCCGTTCGCCGGAAAGGTCGCCGAACAGGCGCAACTGATGCGCGATCAGGTCACGCATTATCTCGACCGCGCCCGGATGGCAGCAGGAGCCGGCGCCATTGGCCGTGTGACACAGGTGGAGGCGACCGTCGAGCCTCTGGTGCGGGCGCTTGAGCGCATTCATCGCGACAAAGGCATCGCGATCGTGAAAAAAATCGCGGCCGGCGCCAAGTTTCAAGGCGAAAAACAAGATCTCGAAGAAATGCTGGGCAACGTCCTCGATAATGCCTGCAAGTGGGGTCGCAAGACGGTGACGTTGACCGTTAAAATCTCCAACGGCGACGGCAAATCGCGGCCCAAGCTGCTGCTCATCGATGTCGATGACGATGGTCCGGGCTTGACGGACGAGCAACGAAGCAAAATCGGCAAGCGAGGGTTGCGCCTCGATGAGACGACACCGGGGACGGGCCTCGGCGTGTCGATTGTCGCGGATTTGGCGGCGTCTTACCGGGGCAATTTAGCCTTGGAAGCCTCGCCGCAGGGCGGGCTTGGCGTTCGGTTGCAATTACCTGCCGCGTGAAGAAACGGGCGATATCGCGCGGGCACAGCCCGACCGTGCGGGGGCCGTACGACCACAGTCAGCGGCAAAAGTCCCACTCTCGCCCGAATCGCAGTGGATGAGAGGATTGCCTTACAGTCGGCGTGACGTTAGCCAACGTTAGATGGTTTGCGGTGTGATGTCCGCGCCGAGGTCATTGAGACAGACGGAGTTCGAAATGCGCATTGCGCGGGTACTATTGGCAATGCCGTTGTTCGCCGCGCTGGCGGCCTGTGGAGCGGACGGCCCGTCGAAAGCCGATTCCGGCTTGGTTCTCGGCGGCGTGGCCGGTGGATTGGTCGGCAATCAAATCGGCAAGGGTCGCGGCAATGTGCTGGCGACCGTCGCCGGCGCGGTTGTTGGCGGGATCATCGGCTCCGAAGTTGGACGTAGTCTCGATCAGCGCGACCGGCAGCTTGCCCAAGAAGCCGAATTCGATGCGCTCGAACGCGGCCAATCGGGTGCGGCGCGTCAATGGCGAAACCCGGACAACGGACGCTACGGCGAAATCGTGCCGAGCAAGCCGTACAAGCGCGGCTCTAACGATTGCCGCGATTACACCCATACGGTTTACATCGACGGACGTCCCCAGCAGATGCGCGGCACGGCTTGCCGCAATCCCGACGGGACTTGGGAAAACGTCGCTTAGTGAGCGATCGAGCGGCGCGGTCTCAAACAGATTAAAACCGCGACAGAAAACCCTTTTTCGCAGCCAGCGGCTTGCGTCGTCACGAGCCCGACCCTATTGCCATCTCGTATGCTGACGACAAAGAGCGGCAGCGGACGAATGCGGCAGGTGGTCGGATGCTTTTCTGGTTGGCAGTTGCGGTGTTGGCGGCGGCGGTAACTTTTGCCGTCACGCGTCCGCTGTTGCAAGATGACAAGCGATCGGATGAGACATCGTCTGCCGATGTCGCCGTCTATAAAGATCAATTGCTGGAAATCGTTGCTGACCGTGATCGCGGCGTGATGTCTGACGGCGAGGCAGACGCAGCCCGAACCGAGATCGCGCGGCGCTTGCTTCGCCAAGTCGATCGAGCAGGCGGGACGGCCGCGAACAAACCCGGCGCTGGGCGGACACGGGGCGTCAACACAACGCCGGTATTCTTTGCCGCATCGCTGGCTCTGCCGTTGGCGAGCCTTGGCCTTTACGTGACCTATGGTGAGCCAGGGCGTCCAGCGCAACCGCTGAGCCAACGACTCGCCGCGCCGGCGGCTGGCGCAAGCACAAACGATCTGATCGCCAAGGTCGAGGCGACGCTACAGAAAAATCCACAGGATGGTCGCGGCTGGGATGTCATCGCTCCGGTTTATCTGGCCGAGGGCCGCGCCAGCGATGCGGCATCGGCCTATGCGACAGCGATGCGGCTGCTCGGCGAAAATGCCAGCCGGCTGCAAGGTTTCGCCGATGCTCGCATCCGTGCGGAAAATGGCGTCGTGCCGGATGACGCGAAGGTGGCGCTGAAAGCTCTGCTGACGGCTGAACCGCAACGTCGTGAGCCGCGCATTTGGCTGGCCTTGGCGAAAGAGCAGGATGGCGACCGGGCCGGAGCCGCCGCAGACTATCGGGCGCTTTTGGCTGAGGCACCGAAGGACGCACCGTGGCGGCAGGCCATCGAAGAGCGATTGCAACTGGTCGAGCGCGGTCCTGTCGCCGACGCACCGAGTACGCCTGCCAAACCGGGTTCAGCAACGGTCGACGCGCGCGCCGCTGAGGTTGCAGCGATGACGCCAGAACAGCGCGATGCCATGATTGCATCGATGGTGACAGGGCTGGCGGAACGCCTCAAATCCGAAAAAACCGATCTGATCGGCTGGCAAAAGCTTATACGAGCCTACCAGGTGCTGGGCCGTAAAGACGACGTCGCAAAAGCGTTGACTGATGCGCGGACGGGGTTGGCGGGCGACGAAGCGCGACTTCGCGAACTTGAGGACTGGGTGAAACAGCTCGGTCTTTCGGGGTGACCTGACGGCATCGACAGCGAGAGTTACGGATCACGAATGACACGAAAACAAAAGCGCGGGTGGATGATTGGCGGCGGCGTTGCGACGCTGACCGTTGCCGCCATTCTGGTGCTGTTCGCCTTGAAAGACAGCGTGGTGTTTTTCCATACGCCGAGCGACATCGCTGAAAAGCCGGTGCCGGCGGGAAACCGCATCCGGCTCGGCGGCTTGGTCGCCAACGGCTCGGTGGTGCGCGGCGCTGGCACGACCGTGTCATTCAAGGTGACGGATACGCTGAAAGACATTCCGGTCAACTTCACGGGCGTGCTGCCCGATCTGTTTCGTGAAGGGCAAGGAGTCGTTGCCGAAGGTACGATCGGCACTGACGGCACGTTCACGGCAGATAGCGTGCTCGCCAAACACGACGAGAATTACATGCCGCCGGAAGTCGCCAAGTCGCTGGAAGCGCGTGGCGTCAAGCTTGGCGGATCGGCACATCCCGAAACGAAGGCGCAGTAACGATAGCAAGCCTTTGGGCGTGACGACGGACGGATCGCTGGCTGCAGATGATCGAAAAGGTGATCGCGCGTGATTATTGAATTTGGACATTTTGCGCTGATCCTGGCGCTGTTGGTCGCGGCCTTTCAAACGGTCGTTCCAGCTTGGGGTGCGCGCGTCAATGACGGCCGCCTGATGCGCGTCGCCGAACCGGCTGCCGTGTCGCAACTTTTTTTATTGCTGATCGCCTTCTGCGCTTTGATGCACGCCTACGTGACAAGCGATTTTTCGGTGGCGAATGTCGCCATTAATTCGCATTCGACGAAGCCGCTCATCTACAAAATTTCGGGCGTGTGGGGCAATCACGAAGGCTCGATGCTGCTGTGGGTTTTGATCCTGGCGCTGTTTGGCGCGGCGGTTGCTGTGTTCGGCAACAATCTGCCGGCGACGCTGAAAGCCAATGTGCTCGCCGTGCAAGCGTCGATCGCGCTGGCGTTTTTATTGTTCATCGTGCTGACGTCCGATCCGTTTGCGCGCCTGGCGCAGCCGCCAGCCGACGGCAACGGGCTCAATCCGATCCTGCAAGACCCAGCGTTGGCGTTTCATCCGCCGTTTCTTTATACAGGCTACGTCGGCTTCTCGATCGCGTTCTCATTCGCGGTTGCAGCCCTGATTGAAGGCCGCGTCGATGCCGCGTGGGCGCGCTGGGTGCGGCCGTGGACGCTGGCCGCGTGGATGTTCTTGACCATCGGTATCGCGATGGGTTCGTGGTGGGCGTACTACGAACTCGGCTGGGGCGGCTGGTGGTTTTGGGACCCGGTTGAAAACGCGTCGTTCATGCCGTGGCTGGCCGGCACTGCGCTGCTACATTCAGCCCTCGTCATGGAAAAGCGCGAAGCGTTGAAGGTGTGGACGATCCTGCTCGCGATCCTGACGTTCTCGCTGTCGCTCATGGGCGCATTCATTGTCCGCTCGGGTGTGCTGACATCTGTGCATTCGTTCGCCGTCGATCCGGAGCGCGGCGTTTTCATTCTCGGGATCCTTGTGGTGTTTACCGGCGGCGCCCTGGCGCTGTTCGCGTTGCGCGCCAAGGATATGCGATTTGGCGGCTTGTTCGCGCCGATCAGCCGGGAAGGCAGTCTGGTGTTCAATAACCTGCTGCTGGTGACAAGTACCGCGACGGTCTTGATCGGCACGTTATATCCGCTGCTGCTGGAGGCGACGACGGGCGACAAAATTTCGGTCGGGCCTCCGTTCTTCAACATGACGTTTGGACCGCTGATGCTGCCGCTGCTGCTCGCCATGCCGTTTGGCCCGCTGCTCGCTTGGAAGCGTGGCGATGTGCTGGCGGCGGCCCAACGTTTGATGTTTGCGGCGATGGCCGCAGTCGTCGTGCTCGCGGTCGCATATGCCGCCTTCGAGCGCGGGCCATGGATTGCGCCGTTCGGCATTGCGCTTGGCGCGTTTGTGATGTTTGGCGCCGTCACCGAATGGGCGACGCGCATCAAGCTCGGCACGGCGCAATTCGACGAGGTGGCGCGCCGCGCGGTCAACCTGCCGCGATCGAACTATGGCACGCTGCTGGCTCATTTCGGGATCGGCCTGATGGTTGTCGGCATTGTGGCGACGACCGCCTATCAGCAGGAACGCATTCTGGTGATGAAGCCGGGAGATACCGTTGAAATTGGCGGCTTCGAGTTGGCGTTCAAGGGTGCCGTACCAGGCCGCGGGCCGAACTATCGCGAGGATATCGCGCAGTTCGACGTGACGCGCGGTGGCGCGGCGGTCACGCGGCTTGAGCCGTCGAAACGGCTCTACGATGCGCCGCCGCAACCGACGACAGAGTCGGGGATTCACGCGTCATGGCGCGGAGATTTGTACGTCGTCATCGGCGATGAGCAGACGCCGGGGTCTTACGCGGTTCGGGCGTATTTTAATCCGTTGGTGCGGTTTATCTGGCTCGGTGCGCTGATCATGTTCGTTGGCGGCGGGATTTCGTTGTCGGATCGCCGCTTACGGGTCGGCGCGCCGAGGAAGAGCCGCCGATCAGCGCCGATAGCGGCGGAGTAAATGGCAATGCGTCGACGTTTTAGGCAGATGACCCGCGTGAAGATGCCACTGCTCTCAATCGCGCTGGCTCTGATCGCTGGTGTGTCGTTCGAGACGTCCGGTGCGCTGGCCGTGCAGCCGGATGAAGTGTTGAGCGACACCGCTTTGGAGAAACGCGCTAGGGCGCTTTCAGCACAGCTGCGCTGCCTCGTTTGTCAGAACCAATCGATCGACGACAGTGATGCGCCCCTGGCCCGCGATCTGCGCGTGCTGGTTCGCGACCGGTTGAAGGCGGGCGAGAGCGATGCGGCCGTGTTCGACTACATCGTCGCGCGCTATGGCGACTTCGTGCTGCTAAATCCGCCGTTCAAAATCTCGACCCTGCTGCTGTGGGCATCACCGGTGCTGCTGCTGCTGGCGGGCATCGGCTTGGCGCGCAGCGCCACACGGGGGCAGCGGCGTGCCGGCAACGAAACTGCACCACTGTCGCGCGCCGAGCAAAAACGCTTCGATGATCTGATGAAACGCGACACTTAACGCAGTCGTCGTCGACGAGCCGGCTCAGGCTGTTGCGGCCCGCACGATCGAAGTGCGCCAGCCACGAGGCTTCGTCGGCAAAGCTGGCTGAAACCACTCGTTCAATCGAGAAAATTGCGGGTTTGAATGGCGTCCTTGAGCGTTCTCGATGAGGGCCACCGAGGCCTGACATTACCAAGAGTTAAGATCGCTGAAATGCTGCGGTAACCCCGCCTCAGCTACGCCAGGTGAACGAGGCTCAAGAGGCCTTTTTCATATTGGAGAACCGGGATGCGATTTTCCCACCGAGCTTCGTCGTCTGCCAAAGCTCAAGCCGACCACCCTGTCTCAACAAAAACCGGACCGGCGATTGCTGCGATGATGGCTGCGGCCATGCTCGGCGTCAGCGTCCACGCAATGACCAGCCCGGCGCGCGCCGAAGCGCCGGCGGGTGCCACCGTTGCCACGCCATTTGGCGCAGCGCCGATTTCGTTCGCCGATCTCGTCGACAAGGTAAAGCCGTCGGTGGTTTCCGTTTCGGTCATCAATGATGGCGGCGGCGCCAAGGTCGCGAGTAAGGACAACGACAACGGAGGACGTGCTCCGACACCGATGATCCCCGATTTGCCGGAAGATCATCCGCTGCATGATTTCTTCAAGAATTTGCCGAAGGATTTCGGCCAGCAGCAGCCGGATGGCGGCCGACCCAAGATCGTTCAGGGCCAGGGCTCTGGCTTTGTCGTGTCGACGGACGGCTATGTCGTCACTAACAATCACGTCATCGATGGCGCGACGAAGATCGAAGTTGCGTTTGAGAATGGCGAGAAACACACGGCTAAGCTGATTGGAACCGATCAGCGAACCGACATTGCGCTGCTTAAAATCGAAGGTACAAAAACATTTCCGGCAGTAAAGTTTTCCGAAAAGCAGGCGCGCGTTGGTGATTGGGCGCTAGCCGTCGGCAATCCGTTCGGACTTGGCGGCACGGTAACGGCCGGCATCGTTTCGGCGCTTGCCCGCGACATCGGCTCTGGTCCGTATGATTATCTCCAGATCGACGCTGCCGTAAATCGCGGCAATTCCGGCGGACCGACGTTCAACCTCGACGGCGATGTGCTTGGCGTCAACACGGCGATCTATTCGCCATCAGGCGGCAACGTCGGTATTGCCTTCGCTGTACCGGCCAAGACGGTGATTGAGGTCGTCAACCAGTTGAAGGCTGGCGGTACGGTCAACCGCGGGTGGCTCGGCGTGAAAATACAGAACGTCGACGAGGACACGGCGGCGAGCCTCGGCTTGAGCGAGCCGAAGGGCGCGTTGATCAGCGAAGTGACCGCGAATGGGCCGGCGGCCGCAGCGGGCCTCAAGACCCAGGATACCGTGCTGCAAATTGACGCCGAAAAAATTGCCGATAGCCGTGATCTGGCTCGCCGGATCGCAGAGATGGCTCCGGATCGATCCGTCGACGTAAAAATCTGGCGCAACAACGCGGAGCAGACCGTGAAGGTGAAACTCGGGCTGTTCCCGAACAATCCTGAAGCGGCCATGCGCGGCGAAAGTGACAAGAAGGGCTCAGTTGCGCCATCGAAACTCGAACTCAGCCAGCTTGGGATTACGCTGATGCCGGCGCGCGCAAGCGACGGCAAGGACGGCGTCGTCATTGCCGAAATCGATCCATCGTCGGATGCCGCCGCTAAGGGCATCAAGACCGGCGACAGCATTCTCGCCGTTTCGGGCGAGGCCGTGTCGGTGCCCGATGACGTGGTGTCGGGTGTGAAGAAGGCTCAGGATCTGAAACGGTCGGCTGTGTTGCTGCACATTCAGTCGGCCGATCAAAAGCGCTTTGTGGCCGTCCAGCTGCGTGACAAGAAGGGCTGAACGATTAACGATGAATGGCGATGCGGGACGGCCTCTTCCGGCAACGGGCGGGGCCGTCTCGACGTTTGCACGGTCCGCGCCTACAAGACGGGTGCCGGCGACGCCGATGACATGTGCGACGGACGATCGGCCAGACGGGCGGAGATACCTGGGGCGTGGCGTCTGGCCCATTGCCGATGACGCTGGCGCGACGAGACGAGAATGGATGGATGCAGATGCGCGTGCTGGTGATTGAAGATGACCGGGAAACCGCGCAGTTCCTTCAAAAATCTTTGAAGGAAAACGGGCACACGGCGGATCTCGCTGGCGATGGTGAGGCCGGTCTCGCGCTGGCGAGCGACGGTTCTTACGATGTGCTCGTTGTTGATCGGATGCTGCCAAAGCTCGACGGGCTTTCGGTCATTAAATCGCTCAGAACGGCCGGACACCGCACGCCGGTGTTGATTTTGTCGGCGCTTGGCGAGGTCGATGATCGTGTCAAAGGGCTGCGCGCCGGCGGTGACGACTATCTGACCAAGCCGTATGCCTATTCAGAACTTCTGGCGCGGGTCGAAGCCTTGGGCCGCAGGACGGTGCCGGAAGAACAGCAGACGCGCTATGCCGTCGGTGATTTGGTGCTCGATCGGCTTTCGCACCGCGTGACGCGGGGCGGCGAAAACATTCCGCTGCAACCGCGCGAGTACCGCCTGCTCGAATACCTGATGCTGCACGCCGGGCAAGTCGTAACGCGAACCATGCTTCTCGAGCACGTCTGGGACTATCACTTCGATCCGCAAACCAACGTGATCGATGTGCACATTTCGCGGTTGCGATCGAAAATCGACAAGAGTTTTGACAAGCCGCTCCTGCATACCGTCAGGGGCGCGGGATATACCATTCGTGACGGGCCTGATTGAGCGCCTTCTCAAAGCGGCAGCGACCTCGGCGTTCAGATTGAGCGCTGCGGCGGTGTTTGCCTTCGTCATGGCGGCGGTCATCATTTCCGGGCTGCTGTTTTGGCAGACCAATGCAATGATGACCGATCAAGTGTTGGCGACGCTGCGCGAAGAAGCCGATCTTCTGCGCAAGCAGGCGGCAGACGGGGGACAGCCAGCGCTGGTCGAGACGATCACGGTGCTGGCACGGCCCGAGGGCCGCGGTTTGTATCTGCTGACCGACCATGACGGCGCTAAGCTCGCCGGTAATCTCAATCGTTTGCCGCCCGAGCTGATCAAAAGCTCCAACGGCGGCGTGTTCACCTATTTGCCGTCCGTCAAAAACAAGGATGGGTCCGAGCGTCTCGCGGTCGCCATCCCGGTCGATGCCGGCGGTGGCCTCAAATTGTTGCTCGGCCGCGATATCGAAGACCAACGGGCATTTGCCGACAAGGTCAAACACACGTTTCTGATCGGCTTTGGCTTGCTGTCGCTGCTCGGATTGGCGGCGGGGCTGGCGGTCAGCCGGCTCGTGCTGACGCGGATGGATACGATTACGGCGACGAGCCGCTCGATTATGGCCGGCGACCTGTCGCGGCGCATCCCTGTCGACGGCAGCGGCGGCGAACTCGATGAACTCGCCCAAAGTCTCAACGCGATGCTGGAACGCATTGAGGGATTGATGAGCGGCTTGCGGGAAGTCTCCGACAACATCGCCCACGATCTTAAGACGCCGATCAACCGGCTGCGTAACGCGGCGGAGGCAGCCTTGCGCGACGCGCGCGGCGCGCCGGCCTACCGCGAGGGCTTAGAGCGAACGATCGAAAAATCCGACGAACTGATCAAGACGTTCAACGCGCTCTTGCTGATCGCGCGCCTCGAAGCGGGACCGCTAGAGGAAAGCCTGGAGGTGTTCGAGCTGACGAGCCTGATCGAGGACGTTGCCGAGCTCTATGCGCCGGCCGCCGAAGAGGCAGGTTTTCTGTTGACGCTCGAAACGGCCGGCAAAGTCTGCGTTCGCGCCAATCGGCAATTGATCGGTCAAGCGACGTCGAATTTGATCGACAACGCCATCAAGTATTCGCGCGGCGGTCAGCCGGGCAGCACGATCACGGTGCGGGTAGGCCCGGTCAACGCAGCACAGGGGCGGCGAGCCGAGATCGCTGTGTCGGATCGTGGGCCGGGGATTTCCGCGCAAGATCGCGAACGCGTGCTGAAGCGTTTCGTCCGTCTGGAAGAAAGCCGAACAAAACCTGGAACCGGGCTTGGTCTCAGCCTCGTCGCGGCCGTTGCGCGGCTGCACCACGGCTCGGTGCGGATCGAGGATAATCAGCCCGGTTTGAAGGTTGTCCTGGTACTGTCGGAGCGCGTCGTCGTTGATCAGCTAAAATCACCGAATGACGCTGCGGTCTCAGCTGCGGCAAGGTAGGTCGATGGCGGACGTTGCCAGAGCCACTCTCCAAGCGCGCATTACGAACGCGCCATTGTGTGCGGCGAACGGCATTGGAGAAGCGGCGCTCACGCAGCTTCGCAACGACTGCCGCAACGGTCACGGGCCGTTATTTGACGTGCTCGACCATCCCGGTGTCGCGCGGTTGCTGGCAGGGGTTTTCGACGCGTCACCGTATTTGATGCAGCTTGCGACGGCCGACTTCGAGCGGCTCGCACGAACGCTGGCGACCGCACCGGAAGATCGTTTCTACGACTTGACCGTCGAACTTCGCGCAACGATGCGGAGTGCCGAGTCCAGCGTCGTCGCCAAGCGCGCATTGCGACACTACAAATCAGCGGTCGCACTGTTGACGGCCCTTGCCGATCTCGGCGGTGTGTGGCCGGTGATGACGGTGACGCGGATCTTGTCTGAAACGGCCGATGCGGCGGTATCGGAAACGGTGCGCTTTCTGTTTCGCACCGCCGTCGCCAAAGGCCAGTGGGCGGCGGGCGATGACGACGCGCCGGACGCCACGTCGGGGTATTTCGTCCTTGCCATGGGGAAACACGGCGGCTTCGAACTCAACTATTCGAGCGACATCGACCTGATCGTATTTTTCGATCGCGCTCGGTCGAGCTACGCTGGCAATGGCGATGTGCAGTCGTTTTTTGTCCGCCTGACGCGCGAACTCGTGCTGCTGCTCGAAGAAAGGACGGCGGACGGCTACGTCTTTCGCACCGATCTTCGGCTGCGTCCGGACGCGGGCGCGACGCAAGTCGCGCTGTCGACGTCGGCGGCGCACCACTACTACGAGACGGTTGGACAGAATTGGGAACGAGCGGCGCTGATCAAGGCGCGATGCTGCGCTGGCGACGGTGCGGCGGGAGGCGCGTTTCTTCGCGAGCTATCGCCGTTCATCTGGCGCAAATATCTCGACTTTGCGGCGATTGACGACATTCACGCGATGAAGCGGCAAATCCATGCGCACAAGGGCTTTGGCGGCATCGCGGTGTTTGGGCACAACATCAAGCTCGGCCGAGGTGGCATTCGCGAAATCGAATTCTTTGCGCAGACGCAGCAGCTCATCGCCGGTGGACGCCAGTCTGATCTGCGCGTTCGCGCCACACTCGATGCTCTCGACGCGCTCGAAAAGCGCGGCTGGGTGCGCGCCGACGTTCGGGGAGAACTGGCGGCGGCCTATGAATTTCTGCGCCGTCTCGAACATCGCCTGCAAATGATTGCCGACGAGCAGACCCACGATATGCCGGATCGTCCCGACGGATTGCAGCGCGTTGCATTGTTTTCTGGGTTCGCAGACGGGGCAGCGTTGGCTGAGGCGCTGACCCGGGTGCTCGAAACGGTCGAGCGCCATTATGCCGGGTTGTTCGAGGGCGCGCCGGAGCTGACGGGTGCTGGAACGAACATGGTGTTTGCCGGCGCTACCGATGATCCAGACACGCTCGCCGAATTGAAGCGGCTCGGCTTTTCGCAGCCGACGCAGGTTCTAGCCATCGTCCGGGGATGGCATCACGGGCGCACGCCGGCTGTGCGCTCGGAGAAGGCGCGCGAATTGTTGACTGAAGTGCAGCCGATGCTGATTGAATCGCTGGCGGACACCGTCGATCCGGATGGTGCGGTTGCGAGTTTCGACAGGTTCCTGGCGGAACTGCCGGCCGGCGTCCAGCTTTTTTCGCTGCTGAAGGCCAATCCGACACTGCTGCGCTTGATCGCCGACATCATGGGCTCGACGCCGCGCCTTGCGCGAATCCTGTCGCGCCGCCGCCGTCTGCTCGACGCTGTGCTCGATCCGCGAGCGATGGGCGGCGAAATCAGCGCCGAGGCGATCGACGACGTTATCGCGCGGGCTTTCAACGAAGCGCGCCGGGTGCACCCGGACGACGGCATGCAGGGTTTGCTCGATACGGCGCGCGTGATCGGCGGCGAAGAGCAGTTTCTCATTGGCGTTCGCGTGCTGACGGGATCGATCACTGCGGCTGAGGCAGGCGTCGCCTATGCCATTCTTGCCGAGCGGCTCGTTGCCGCGCTGCTGGCGGCAACGCTGGAGCACGTCGAGATCGAACATGGTCGCGTCGCCGGCGGTGAAGCTGTCGTTGTTGCGCTGGGTAAGCTCGGCGGCCGCGAGATGACGGCATCGTCCGATCTCGATCTGATCGTGATCTACGATTTCGACGCCGGTGCCGAGCAATCGGATGGCGGACGTCCGTTGGCACCAAGCCACTACTATCAACGCCTGACGCAGCGATTGATCAACGCTCTTTCGGCGCCGACGGCTGAGGGATCGCTGTACGACGTCGATATGCGGCTCAGGCCCTCGGGGCAGAAGGGGCCAGTGGCGACACGATTGTCGGCGTTCACGGCGTATCACAGCGAAGACGCGTGGACGTGGGAGCATTTGGCACTGACCCGGGCCCGTGTGATCGCCGGGCCAGCGGCCCTCGCGCACAAAGTCGAAGCGGCCATTCACGCCGTGCTGGTTGCGCCGCGTGAGCGCGTGACGTTGACGGCGGACGTGCGTGACATGCGCCACCGCATCGCTGCGGAAAAGGGCACGACGGCGCTGTGGGATTTAAAGCAGGTACGCGGCGGCCTGGTCGATCTTGAATTCATTGCTCAGTATCTGCAACTTGCCAACGCCGCGACCACCCCCGAAATTCTCGATCAGACGACGCTGATCGCGTTAGAAAAAATGGTCACCCCCGGTGTGTTGAGCGCTGACGATGAGCGGCAGTTGCGGATCGCTGGCCGGCTGCTGCACGATCTGACCCAAGTTCTGCGGCTCAGTCTTGACGTCGCTTTTGATCCGGCGACCGCGCCGAAGGGGCTGAAGGCGCTGCTGTCACGGGCCGGAGGTGCGCGCGATTTTGCCGACCTCGAAATGCGGCTGCGGGCGGCCACCGATAGTGTCCAGCGGCTGTTCGACCGGCTGATTGCTTAGCGGGAAATGCCGACGGATTTCACCCTTAGCGTCGTTCTTTCCAGTGAACAGCCGGCCAATTCCGCCGTATCGAGGCTTCGTGGTAGGGTATCGGAGACGCAATGGCTGGCACGCGCGAGGACGCTGGTGGCCGGATGGCGAGGGTTTTGGTGGCACCGACATCGTTGGACAGCGAACCCGCCTTGGCCGCAGCGGCGGTTTCATCGGACGCGACCGACGAGGCCGCTCTGGTGGCGAAGGTCGCCTCGGGTGATGGCGTTGCATTCCGTTTGCTGACCGATCGCCATCTCAAAACCGTCGTGGCCATCGCGCGCCGCATGCTGCGCGACGATGCCGAAGCCGAAGACGTGGCGCAAGAAACATTCTTGCGGCTTTGGCGATCGGGTGGATCGCTCGATGTCGGACACGCGGGCGTGAGGCCTTGGCTGCGACGCGTCGTATCAAATCTGTGCATCGATCGGGTGCGCGGTCGCGCCAAGCTGACGCCTGTCGATGAACTCCCGGAAGTTCCCGAAGAGGCACGGCAGTTGGCGGCGATGGAAAGCGAAGAGATGAAGCAGCGGGTCGATGGCGCGTTGAAAAAACTTCCCGATCGCCAGCGCCTTGCTCTGACACTGTTTCACTATGAGGGCATGAGCCAGATCGAGGTCGGCAACGTCATGGGCATTTCGGACGAGGCGGTCGAATCTCTGCTTGGCCGGGCGCGACGGCAATTGAAGGCGGATTTGAAATCAGAATGGCGCAGTCTCATTTCGGTTGGTGGCGGCTGAGTGATGTTTGCAGTCGAACGGCGATTAAAGGTGATGACATGACCAGCAGCGATCGCACCGCGATGACGCTCAATGATTTAGAGGCAGCGCTCGAAGCGTACGGCGCCGATCGGACGCGGTGGCCAGCGCCGCTTCGCCACGCGCTTTCGACCATCATCTCCACAAATCCAGAAGCCGAACGGATGCTGCGCGAGGCGGAGGCCTTCGATCGATTGCTCGATGCCGCACCAACGTTGAGCGCTGACGCCGTGGCGCGTCTCGCGGGGCGCATCGACGAAGCTGCGATGCGCCAGCCGCGCCTCGTCGGTGCGGAGGGCATGCCGAAGGCGCCACTGTCATCAGGACCGCAGCGACGGCCGATCCGGCGCTTCGACCACGCCATGGCCGCGATGGCACTCGCCGCGTCGCTGGTCTTTGGAATTTTGGTCGGCCAGTCGCCCGTCGTCGACCCGGCAGCGCAACTCTTGATCGGAAGCTCCGGCGACGATGGTTCGGGGCCCCAGATTGCCAGCGTCGACGACGCCGACGGATTGTTGGAAGAGGACTTGCTATGACGACAGATGCACCTGAAGCTGTGTCGCAGCGGCCGCGCTGGCTGTATGCCGGATTGATTGCCTCGCTAGCGCTGAACTTGCTGGTGCTCGGCGGCATGGGTGCTGCGTTCTGGCATCACCGGCATGGCGGTCCTGGTCCTTGGCGCGGCGACGACGTCGGCCTGATGGGCTTTGTTCGCAAGCTTCCCAAAGAGCGACAAGATGTGGTGCGTAACGACGTCAAACTGGCGCGCGAAACCTTGAAGCCGCTGCGTGATGCGGCGCGGAGCGCGTGGGTGGACGCGAACAATGCGCTTGCCGCCGAACCTTTCAGCGCTGATGCCGCGAAAGGCGCGTTTCAACGCATGACCGATGCCGAAGCAACGCTGAAGACCGCCATTAGCAGCGTTTTAATCGACACGGCGGCGAAGCTGACACCCGAAGAACGCCGTGTGCTGACGCAATGGCGTGACAAACGCAAACCTGGCAAGAAAAGTCGCGGACCGCCGGACTGAACGTCAGCGAATGCGCGCTGTGTTAGAGCCCTTCCGACTTAGATTGACCCATTCTGACGAGGGGATTTTGCGCTGAGACCAAGGGATTTGTCGACGGCCGCACCCGATGTGCGGCCAAGACGAAGCCCGCCGTGGATCAGCGCAAAAGCCCCCGTCCCTGTCGGTTTCGCGCGGGTTGGCCGCCCGGTTTGTTGGCGGGCTTGTCCGATGCTTAGGCATCGCACTGCGCCCACCGCCTGCCGGATCGGCTCAACCGGCGCGAACAGAATTGGTTCAATCTAAGTCGGAAGGGCTCTAGGTCAGCCGCCGGAGTTCGCGAAGAAATCCTGCTGGGTTGCGACGGCGAAACTCAAGTCGCAAGAACGACGTCCGGTTCGCGTGTCGGTGGAGATGCTGAAAGCGGCGCCGGAGAGTTCGGCCAAGGTCGAGGCTAGCAGGATCGCGAACGTATCTGGCGCGAGATCGACGCGCCGAGTGTCAGGTAAAACGTCGACCGCAATTTGAACTGAGCCCGCATCGACGTGAGCGCTGAGCGAAATCGTATCCCCGTCCGCAATGCGCGTCACCGCGTCGGCCAACACGTTGATGAAAAGCTGGCGAACGATTTGCGGGTCGGCGACGAGCACGGCTTGGTCCGGGTCACTGATCGACACCGTGATGTGCCGGGTGGCGAAAGCATCGGCATGGAACGCCATGGCATCGGCGATGGCTGTCGACAGGCAGGCCGTCAAAGGCACGCGCCGCCGCTCGGGCGCACTGAGCAACGCGGTGATAGCGAGCGCATCTTCGGCGGTTTTCAGCAGCATGCGGCCGCTGGCGTGAATGTTGCGGGCGTAGTCGCTGTAACAGTGCGAGCCCATGGGCCCGAATACTTCTTTGCTCATCATTTCGGAGAAGCCGAGGACCGCATTCAGAGGGGTCCGCAACTCGTGGCTCATGTGCGCTGTCAGTTCCGACCAGCGCGCACGATCGAGTGATGAACGCTGGGCGTCGCGCGGCAGCAATTCCAGAAAACGGGTTTGCGGAACCGATGCTGACCGGGACGACTTGGCCAATGTGGGATTGAAGGAATTCTGCGCCGCCGGCACGGTCGTCTCTCGCACCCTCAAGACCAGCATCGAGGCCGCAGCAGCGGCACCCGAAAACAGAATGGCCGTCAAAGTTTCGGCGGCCATCAGCGGGACAAGAACGCCGGCACCGGTCAGCACGCCGGTGCTTGCGGCGAAGGCACCGCGCGCCGGGCTCTGACCTAGAGCGTCATCGAACCTGTGGCGAAGGGCCTGACACACCAGTGCCAAAGCTGTTGTGAAGGACAAGGCTCCCCGTTGAGGAGCGGACCAGGTCCACGCCATCCCCCAAATTCCTTCCAAAAATGTCTGTGAAGTGCCCCCGCATCTGAAGCTGTAACGCAAGCTCCAGACCACAGAATCATAGTCGCTGATTTGCGACTCAGGTGTCGAGGGAGAATAATTTCACACCGCGCGAATTTCGGCTGAATTGAGACATTCGAGTTTATGTCTCTGCAACGCTGGCAAAATATGCAGCCTGGCAGGCCGCGTGGCGGCGTTTAAGCGTCGAGCATCCGCGAGACAATTTCGCGGCTGTCCCGCGACCCATTCGGCGCCTCGGCGATGCTGCAGAGAGCGTCGGCCGCGTGGGCGCGGCGCATGGGTTCGAGGGCGCGATAACTGCGGAAGGCACCGAGCAATCGCGCTGCGACTTGCGGATTGATGGCGTCGACTGCAAGCACCGTTCTGGCAAGGAAATGATAGCCGGCGCCGTCGGCACGATTGAACTGCGTCGGGTTCGACATGGCAAAGGTTCCGAGTAAGGCACGAACTTTGTTGGGTGTCGTGATCTTGAACAGTGGGTGCAACATCAGCTCTGCGACACGATCGAGCGTGCCGGCGAGCGGCGCTTGCGCCTGGGCAGCGAACCACATGTCGATGACGAGGTGATCGGACTGCCAGCGATCATAGAAATGGTCCATGACGCGCTGCCGCGCCGGGACGTCTCTGCCGGCGATGAGAACGAGGGCGTGGGCTGCGTCCGTCATGTTGGTTGAGTTGAAATAGTGCTGCTCAATCCGGTCGACATCTTCAGCGGTTTGGCGTTGCGACAGCAGCGTCAGCGCCGCGTTCCGCAAGGCACGACGGCCAGCGCTCTTGGCGTCGGGCGAAAATGCGCCAGCGGTGGCGGAAGCGGCGTAGGTTTCAGACAGCGTCGCGACCATGGCGTTGGCAAGTGCCCGGCTGAACGCGCGGTGCGCGGTGTCGATGCGGTCGGGATCGACGTCGGTGCCCTTATCGCGCGCAATGTCCGACTGGGTCGGAAGTTTCAGCAGTTCGGCTTTGTAGGCGTCGTCCAGGGACGGATTTAGCAAGGCAGCGATCATCGCCGTCGCGTAAGCGTCGGCGTTGCCGGACGCTGATGCCGTACCACTTAACGCGCGTAAAATAGCCCGCGACGCAAAATGGTTGGCCGCCTGCCAGCGATTGAAGAGATCGCGGTCGTGCGCCATCAGGAAACTGAGATCGGCGTCAGACAGATCGATGGTGACGTTCACCGGCGCCGAAAAGCCCCGCAGCAGGGATGGAACCGGGCGTGATGTGATGCCGGTGAACGTGAACGTCTGCTTGGCTTCGGTGACGGCCAAAACGCCGGGGCGAATGAAGTTTGCGTCGTCGCTGTCGAGCTCGAGTTCGCTACCATTTGGCCCGAGCAGCGCGACCGCCAACGGAATGTACAACGGCGATTTCTTCGGCTGTCCAGGCGTCGGCTGAAGGCTTTGGTGCACGGTCAGCTCAGCGCGATTGCTGGCCTTGTCATAGCTGAAATCGCACACCAGTTCCGGCGTGCCCGCTTGGGAATACCACCGGGCAAAGTGCGTTAGATCGACGCCGCTTGCATCTTCAAAGCAGCGAATGAAGTCTTCGATGGTCGCCGCGTCGCCATCGTGGCGATCAAAATAGATATCCATTCCGGCGCGGAATTTTTCAGGCCCGAGGATCGTTGAGATCATGCGCACCAGTTCGGCGCCTTTTTCATAAACGGTCGGGGTGTAGAAATTATTGATCTCGACATAGCTTTCGGGCCGAACGGCATGCGCGAGCGGGCCTTGATCTTCGGGAAATTGCAGGGACTTCAATTGGCGGACGTCGGTGATGCGCTGCACGGTTCGGCTTCGCTCGTCGGCGGTGAATTCCTGATCGCGATAGACGGTCAAACCTTCTTTCAGGCACAGCTGAAACCAGTCGCGGCAGGTGATGCGATTGCCGGTCCAATTGTGAAAATATTCATGCGCCACAACGCTCTCGATCGCTTCGTAATGAGCGTCGGTGGCCGTGTCCGCTGACGCCAGCACGAGCCGGTCGTTGAAGATATTGAGGCCTTTGTTTTCCATCGCGCCCATATTGAAATCCGACACGGCGACGATGTTGAAGACGTCGAGGTCATATTCGCGGCCAAAGCGCTGCTCGTCCCAGGCGAATGAGCGCTTGAGTGAATCCATCGCCCAATGCGCGCGCTCTTCCTTGCCGTGCTCGACATAGATGCGCAGATCGACGTCGCGGCCAGACATCGTCGTGAAGGTCGATGCAATCGAGGCAAGATCACCACCGACGATGGCGAACAGATACGACGGCTTTGGAAATGGATCATGCCACACGGCGTAGTGGCGCTGGCCGCCAGCCAGGGTGCCGCGTTCGCGTGGATTGCCATTCGACAAGAGAATGGGAGCAGCAGTGAGATCGGCCTCAAGACGCACGGTGTAAATCGACAAGATATCTGGCCGGTCGAAAAAATAGGTGATGCGGCGGAAGCCTTGCGCCTCGCACTGCGAGCAATAAATGCCGCGCGACAGATAAATGCCTTGCAGTGCGGTGTTCGAGTCAGGGTTTACGATCGTCGTCATGTCGAGTGTAAACGGAGCATCGGGCACGGCTTGGATCGTTAGGCCGGTGTCGGTCACGGCATAATCGGTCAGCGCGACATCGCGACCGTCAATCGCGATGTGCTGAAGGTCCAGAAGTTCGCCGTCAAGCGACAGACTGACTGTTGGCTCGGAGCATTTCGGATTCCGCCGAAGCCTTAATCTAGCCGACACGCGCGTGCGTTCGGGATCGAGCTGGATATCGAGATCGACCGTATCGATGAGAAATGCAGACGGACGATAGTCGGCAAGTTTAACGGCGCGCGGTTCGTCGGTCGTCATGGTGCGTGGCCTATTTCAAATCAGATCGTCGCCAAAGGCGCGCGCAAGCGCGCGTGCAGCGCCGCTTATCCCAGTCGCCGGCGAAACTCATCATAGCCGTAAGTGCGGACGACGTCGTAAGATCCGTTTGTTCGCAACACGGCAAGATCCGGAAGTGGAACGCCATTGAAGGTATTATTTTTGACGAACGAATACTGCATCATGTCGGTGAAGATCAGTTTGTCGCCGGGCTGCAGCGGCGCCTTGAATGAATACTCGCCAATAATGTCGCCGGTCATGCACGTTTTGCCGCCAAGAATGTACGTGTGCGGCAGGACACCAGGAGCCGCAGCACCGACGATCAAGGGTGTGTAGGGGACCTCCAAGACATCCGGCATATGCGTCGATGCCGAGGCATCGAGAATAGCGATGTCCTTACCATTGTGATGCAGGCCGAGAACGCTGGCGACGAGATATCCGGTATCGACGACCAGACCGGCGCCCGGCTCAAGGATGACATCGACGCCAAACTCGTTCTTGAAGGTGATGATCGCAGCGATCAGTTTGGCAACGTCGTAGTCGGCCTTGTTGATGAAATGGCCGCCGCCAAAGTTGACGGCTTTGACGCGCCGAATGTAGGGGGCAAAGTTGCGGCCGACGTGCTCGATCAAGCCGACAGAGCCGGCGTTGCGTGCCTCGCAGAGAGCGTGGGTGTGCAAGATGTCGATGATCTCCCAAGGCGCCTCATCGAGCGTGTCGGCGGTCGCGCCAAAACGCGAATAAGGCGCGCACGGATCGTAGAGTTCGCCGCCCAGCGTCGCCATTGAGAAACCGGGATTGATACGCAAACCGATTTTGACACCGGCGGCTGTTCCGACAATGTGGGCGTAGCGACGGATCTGCTCGGGTGAATTGAAGTAGATGTGCTTGGCAAGATGCGTCAGGCGTTCGATTTCGCCTGGCATGTAGGCTGGCGAGTAGACATGCACTTCCTTGCCAAATTCCTCGAAGCCCAGACGCGCCTCGTACTCGCCGCTCGCGGTCGTGCCGTCGAGGACGTCGCGCATCAGCGGAAAGGCCGCTGGCAAAGCGAAGGCCTTTGTCGCCAAGAGGATTTTACATCCGGTCTCGCGCTTGATGCGCGCAGCCGTTTCCAAATTTCGCAGCAACGCGGTTTCGTCGAGTACATAGGCCGGCGTGGCAATGTCACGGGGGAGATCAAGGTGAGCCATTGACGAAGTTCCTTGCGGCACGAGACGGTGGCGATGGATCACCAGTTCGGCGAATTGCCGAAGGTGTAAGCGCGCTGGTATATGGCATCGCGGCGATTGCAGTGCCAGGGCCAGGCAGGGTGTCAGCGGCCGATGACCGACCTACCGCGCGTCAAGCGTTCGCGCTGAGGGTTGCAGGCCAGCGATAAAAGAACGTCAGGCAAAACAGCGCAACATAGATAGCGGCGAACGCCAAGCCGCCGAGGGCGGCGGCGCCTTCATACATCGTCAACCCATAAAGCCAATCGGGACGTTCGCTGCCAAAGCCTGCAATCTCCGTTGCCGTCGTCGGAAGTTTGGACCAAGCGCGCTCGGTGCCGAGCAGAAGTTCGTGCAATCCGGCCGTGAGCGCACCCAAGAAAGCGAAACCACAGGAGAGAAGCAGAAAAGCGAGCATCCGTAATGACAAAGGCGCGCTTTTCAGGAACAGCCACAAACCGACGATATATCCCGACACGATCGCAAAGCCGACGGAGAACACCGAGTTGACGATCGCCGTCAGGTCGTTGCGCAGCGAAAAGATATCGGCCTCTGTCATCGTCGTCGTGCCTTTGACCGTTAACGCCAACGTCGTCGCATCAGGTTTTGACCGTGAGAAGATCGCTCTGCTCTGCCGGTCCCAGATCGCGCACATGCCAGGGCAGGCCCTGCTTGCCGAGTTCATCGAGAAACGGCTGCGGCGGCAGTTGCTCGACGTTGAACACGCCTTTGCCGGACCAATGGCCTTTGAACAGCATCATCGCGCCGACGACGGGCGGGACACCGGTCGTATAAGACACGGCCTGTGCGCCGACTTCCTTATTGGTCTGAGCGTGATCGCAGACGTTCCAGATGATCGTGCGCTTGGCTTGGCCATCTTTTGTGCCGGTGACGATACAGCCGATCGATGTTTTGCCGGTGTATCCCTCGGCAAGTGATGACGGCTCTGGAAGCAGGCACTTCAAGAACTCCATCGGGATGACCGGATTGCCCTTGTACATCACCGGATCAATCCGGGTCATGCCGACGTTCGAGAGCACTTCAAGGTGCTTGATGTAATTGTCGGAGAACGTCATCCAGAAGCGGATCTGCTTCAGGCCCTTGATGTTCTCGACCAGGCTTTCTTCTTCCTCATGATAAATGAGATAGGACTTCACGGGCCCGACGTCGGGATAATCGATGACCGCTGAAATGGTGAGCGGATCGATTTCGATCCATTCACCGTTCTTCCAATATTTGCCGCGCTGGGTGACTTCGCGCAGGTTGATCTCGGGATTGAAGTTGGTGGCGAAGGCCTTGCCATGATTTCCGGCGTTGCAGTCAATGATGTCGATCTGCGTGATCTCGTCGAACAGTTTTTCCTGCGCGTAGGCCGAAAAAATATTGGTGACGCCCGGATCGAAACCGCAGCCGAGCACGGCAATCAAGCCTTTGGCTTTATATTTGTCGTGATACGGCCACTGCCACTTGTAGGTGAACTTGGCTTCGTCACGCGGCTCGTAGTTGGCCGTATCCATGTAGTGCACGCCGGCTTCCAGGCACGCATCCATCAGCGGCAAATCCTGATAGGGAAGCGCCATGTTGATGACGAGGTCGGGCTTCACTTTTTTAAGCAGCGCCACCGTTTCGGCAACGTTGTCGGCATCGACCTGCGCGATCTCGATCGGCGTGACGCAATCGGCCTGAACTTTTTTGCAGCTCTCCAGGCGCCGCGAGGCGAGCGTGATGGTTTTGAAAACATCGCGGTTCATCGCGCATTTTTTCGCCACGACCGAGCCCGCGGCGCCGGCGCCAATAATCAGCACGTTGTCCAAAAGCTGCTCCTCAACTGTTGTCGGCAACTGGCCGAAATTGGGTCGAGCCACCAGTGGGCTCAGACGCCGGGGAATAGGACACGCGGGGTCGGATTTCAACACCTATCGGACCCGCCAGTGCGGCGCGCTGGCTTGTCACAAATCAGGCATGGGTTTGGCATGGGCGGGGAACTGGCGCGAACAGCGTGGCGCCGCGCGGTTAGGGCGCGTCGATGCGAACAAAACCATCGCGATTTGGCATTTTGACCTGGGCGAGGGACTTGGCGTCGATCACATCTTGCGTGCCAATGATTTTGTTGGCCGCGAGCAAATAGGCCGTGAGCGAATAAATTTCGTCGTTGCTGAGCGAGCCTGAAGTCTCCGGCGGTTTATTGCGGCGAATAAAATCAAAAATCGTCGTCGCATAGGGCCAATAGGAGCCGATCGATTTGTTCGGGTCGGCGTCCGTTGGCGGCGTCGGCGGTCCGACAAGTTCGTCGGCAGTCGCGCCGCGGCCTTCAACGCCGTGGCAGCGTTCGCAATGGGCGGCGAATAATGTCCCGCCCTGATCCGGCGTCCCATGGCCGGGCGGCAAGCCACGGCCATCGGGAAAGATCGTGAGGTTCCAGGCCGTGATGTCGTCTGCGGACATCGGCGTGCCCAACGTCGGTGCTTGTGATCTCGGCTGGATGCCCGGCAATGGCTCGGCGGCGCTCAACGATGTCGCGAAGACCGCCAGTGCCAAGCCCGCGAGTGTGCCGTACCGCATCGTGGTGTTACGCATAGACATGGCGGACAGCCCCGTCCTCGTCGATGCCCCAGGCGACGATGGCGTTGTAGTGGAAGTAGCCGTTGCGGCCACGCTCAGCGACGAGCACGTCGCGCTCGGGCTGCACATAGCCGGTCTCATCGGTGGCGCGGCTTTTGAGAATCGCAGGTTTTCCGTCCCAGTTCCAGGCGGCGCGGAAACGGGTAAAGCAGCGTGGCAAAATCGGGTCTTGCAACAGCGCCTCGGCCCAAGATCTGCCGCCGTCGGCCGACACCTCCACCTTGGCGATGCGTCCGCGTCCGCTCCAGGCAAGGCCTTTGATTTCGTAGATGTTCGCTCCGTGCATTTTTTGCCCCGGCGACGGCGATGTGATCAGCGATTTCGCATCCATCACGAACGTGAACATGCGGGCTTTGCCGGTTGGCAGCAGCTCGGTGTATTTCGACGTTTCATTGCGCGCCATGGCCGGCTCGGTGGTGATGTGCAGTCGGCGTAACCACTTGACGTTGACGACGCCTTCCCAGCCGGGAACGATGAGCCGCAACGGGTAGCCGTTCTCCGGGCGGATGCGTTCGCCGTTTTGATAAAGCGCGACGATCGCATCATCCATCAGCTTCGCGAGTGGAATGCTGACATTCATGATGGCTGCGTCGCCGCCCTCGGCAATGACCCAAGAGGCTTTCGGATCGACGCCGACCTGATCGAGCAAAATGGCCAGCGGCACACCGGTCCACTCGCTACATGAAACAAGCCCGTGAAATGCGCCGACGGAGCGCTGGATCGGTTCGTAGTGCCACCCGGCGTTGCTGTTGCCGCCGCATTCTATGACGAGTGTTTGCGTGCGCATCGGATAGCGCAGCAGATTGTCGATCGTGAACATTTGCGGCGCCGAAACGTCACCGTGAATGGCGAGCCGGTGCTGCGCCGGGTCGATATCGGGCACGCCATTGTGGTGGCGCTCGAAATGCAGGCTGCTTGGCGTGATGATGCCTTCGAGCGATTCAAGCGGGGTCCACGAAACGCCGTTGCCGGGCAAATCGCGATTGGCGCCGATGCTGCGGATGACGCGATTTTCAAATCGCGATGGCGAACCGTAGCTGCTGAATGGCTTTCCGGGCTGATGCAACCACGAAGGAGATGAGGGATTTTCCGGCAGCACCGGCGGCGCATCTGGCCCAGCCGACTGCGCGACGGTTGGGGCGGCTAGCGCTGTGGCCATCGCCAATCCGGATTTCAAGAGAAGCCGGCGGTGCAGGAGACCACCGCCGGCCACGGCTTGAAGATCGTCAGCGTTGAGCGAAGCGGCCATCACCTGAGCCTTGCCGGCTGCGTCACGCGCAACACGCCAGGCGGCTACGATTGGCTGGCTGGTGACTTGCCCGCAAACTGCATGCCGTTGGAATCTTCGGCTTGCACCGTCATGGGATCGGCGGGGCTGCCCTCATAGGAAAAGCGCAAGTTCGGATCCTCACTGATCGAGATGCCACCTTCCATCGTGAACACAAGTTTGTCGCCGCTCTTGATCGCAATCTTGTTGACGAAGTGGGCTGGCGCGTAGAGCCCCGTCAGTTGATCCATTGCCAAGCCCGAGTTATTGGGATGCTTGATCATGATTTGCGCTTCCTGCGCGAGGCCGGCCGGGTTTTTCGCCAACGCCGTCTTGATCTGCATTTTTCCGAGTGATTTGGCAGCTTCTTCCGCATCCTTGCTGGCGGGCGCCGAGCAGCCGCCCGATGCTTTCACGAAGCGCGAGATCATATAGAGCTTGCCATCGTTTGTTTCGGCGACGGCCCGCACATCGGAATATTGGTCGATGCGAACGCGTGTCGACAGCATGCGATCGCCGCTGCCGGCGGCTGGGCCATAGGTGAATGTGCCGACGACAGGCGACGGGTTCTTGTCGACGATGATTGTCAGAACTTTGACGCCGCTAGCGAACTTCGCCGGCATCTTTACGGTCAGCGGAACAACCGCCGCGTCTTCGGCGCGGATCGGCGCGTCGAGCGTCATGACGCCTGCACCATCGAGGATGTCACGGTTCGCAAAGACGTCCTTGTGCAGCGACTGCCACTCGGGGCTCTTCGCCGACTCGTCGGCTTGGACACTCACCGCACTGACGGCCACCATTGAGAGGGCCGCAGCGAAAACCGACAATGATGTCAATTTGCGAATTCGCATCTGAAAAGTCTCCTTGCGACTTTTACCGTCGCCCCAGCACCTAGTAACGCGCTCGATACAATTCATACCACTACGCTACGTCGCCCTGCGCCCCAACGTTACGGCCGACCGAAATTTTTTTGGCGACTGCCTGCGGCCGAGGGTTAACGAAAAAATGTTCAATAAAATTTCGGCCAATCAATGACTTGACTTGCGATCATCGTTTGCGGGCAGAATCTTAATGCCAGGCGCGGGAGCTTTTAATGTGTGCGCATCTTGGCCGGCGGCAGGTTTTTCAACCCACAAAAGCTTGCCGGCGTCGCAAATTTGTTCAACCGGGAAATGGACAATATCGCCGGGTTTGAATGCGTCGGTGACATAGATGCTGAGCACAAATTCATCGACGTGCTCGTTCAAAAGTTTGCCACCGCTCCATCGGACTGACGTGACGCCCTCGGCAACTTGCTTGCCGTGAAAGTAGTCGTACGACTTGGCATATTGGCCACGGGTCGTTGCCAAGCTCCAGCCCGGTTTGGGCATCGGTTTGACGCCAATCACACCCTCGGGGATCGTGATCCGCACCTCGTTCGTCGGCGATCCGTCGCAGCCGTGCGTAACGTTAAAGCGCGCCTTGAATGATCCTCGTTGCGACTGCGCGTTGTCAATCGTCACGTGCGCTTGAGGTTCTAGCGAGCCAGCGACGAGCAGAGGCATGACGATGCTCAATCGAAGCGCGCACCATGCCGGACCGAACCGTGTCATCATCGTCTCAATTCCTTGCAAAAAGGTGACATCGAACCGCCTCGCATGTCGCTCACCATCTGACCTGAACACCACCGTAAACAGCGCGGCCGTTGCCAGGTTCGAACAACGCGCTGCTGGCGTTCGCGATTGTCGCAATGCTGGTGCTGGCAATGTAAGTTTCGTCGGTGAGGTTGCGGGCTTCGAGATAGGCTGATACGCGACCGCCGTCATCGAAGCCGACCTTGGCGCCAAGCAGCGCATAGGCTTTCGTCGACAGCGTGTTGGCGCTATCAGCGAAGTAAGCGTCCGGAACCCACTCAACATTTGGACCCGCGTAAATGCCGGATGGATGTTTGTAGAGAAGTTCAGCACGCAGGAAATGGCGTGGTGCGCCTGGAAGCTCGTTGTCGCCGAAGACTGCATCTTCGTCGAAACGGAAATCGCTGAAGGTATAGGCCGTATTGAGCCAAAGACTGTCTCGACGCGAACCAGGTTCAAAAATGCCGGATATCAACTCGGCCCCGAAACCGAGCTCAACGCCTTGATGGATACTCTTGTCGATGTTGATCTGCGTGCAAGTCCCAACACTGCCTGTCGAGAGGCACTGGAACTCGTTGTCGAGATTGGCACGATAGAGGGAGACGTCCCAGGTGACACCGGGCAGTGACCCGCGCGCGCCGATCTCATAGGTTGTCGCGTCTTGCACATCGAGCGCCAGAACGTTGCCGGCGTTCAGTGTAATTTCGTTGAATGTCGGCGCTTCGCTGCTGCGAGAGACATTGCCAAAGACTTGTGCGCTTTCGGAGACGTCCCAGAGAAAACCGATTTTGGGTGACCAGAAATCAAATTCGGCAGCTCGCGATTGATCATTGCCGATCGTATCAAGGTCGACCAATTCGCGCTCGATACTTGCGTACTGCAGACCACCGATGATCGCCACGCTGGGAAGAACCGAAAATGCATTTTCAGCATAAACCGTCGTCGTTTTCGAGATTTGGTCGGCATCAGACAGCAGGGCACCCCGGCCACCAAGAATCGTCCGATACGTCCGCGCGCGGACGTCGCCGTTGTGGATACTGATACCTGCGACAAAGCGGTTTTTGTGATCACCGATGAGGCTGTTGTTGGTCAGTCGGGCGAACCCGCCATATTCGTCGTTCTTGTTGTCGACGACGAGCAAGATCGGGTGGTCGAGGCGACGCTCGAAATAAAACCCGCCGACTTCCGCCAATGTTCCGGGCAGCAAGCGGATGGCCGTCTTGTTGGCAACGCGCAGGGAGTCGAGATTTCGTTCAAAGTCGCGATCGACATTGTCGTTGCCAATGCCAAGAAATCCGGCGGGTTCGCCCGGCCGAACAAAAGCACCCCGTGGGTTTGACAAGGCTTCATCGCGCGTCACGGTGCCTGGAATATTTTGACGGACCCGGTTCGCATTTAAATAAAATCTCGTTTCAACATCGTCGCTCAAGCGCACGCCGACATTGAAGGCACCCCGTTGGCTTTCGCCATCGCTATGGTCACGAAATCCATCCTGCTCTTGCGCCGTCGCGGTAATGAAATAATCGACTGGCCCGGCGACGGCTCCCGAACTCGCGGACAGTTTGTGAAAGCCGAAGCTACCGATGTCGACGCGGGCGCCAAACACATCCGCATCGTAGCCCGTTGGCATGACAAAATTGATCGCGCCACCGAGTGAATTGGCGCCAAAGCGGAGTGCGTTGGCACCCTTGTAGACCTCAATATAGCGAAAGGCGGTCGGATCGATTTCCTGAAAGTCGCTGGCTCCGTCAGCGGTCGAGATTGGGATGATGCCGTCCATCAGGAGGGAAATTCCGCGGCCATGGAAATTGCGCGACAGCCCGGAGCCGCGAATGGATAGCCGGCTGTCTTCACCGAATTTTGGCTGAACGAAGACCCCCGGAACATAGTCGAGCGCGTCTTTGATCGTCGCGGACGGGGTGCTGCCTTTGTAGTCTTTGTCTGTAACGAGGCTGACGCCGCCGGGAATTGTGCGCAGGTCTGCTCGTGCTTCATCGGTGTTGGGCACTGACAAACTGCCAGACCTAGTGTCAGGAACTATTGCGGCACTTCCGGTAGCGGCAGTCCCGGTGCCTGGCTCATTATTGGTGGCGTCGCCAGTCGAACCCGGCGGCAGCGCCTGGGGTACGTCCGTCGTCGTTACAGCAGCCGTCGTCTTTATCGGCGCTTTCTTTTTGATCGAAGGCGTGGCGGACTTCGGTTGCACAACGACGACAGACGGCAGGTCGACGGCCGGCGGGGCGTCTTGTGCGGCGGCGACCGTTGCAAATGCGCTCAACGCGATCCAGCCACGCAAGGCAGCTTGTGGAATTCGGGTCATATGAAGATATTTCCAGGACTGAGGAGGGTACCCGGTCACGCGCGCAAGGCCGCGCGAGCAATCACCGGGGTGATTAGACCTATCTCAGACGTTGGCGGGCGGTCCGCGCGGCGGCGGGAGGCTATCGCGCGTCAGATGTGCGCTAGCAATATCGGCTGTCGGCTCGACCTCGGTGACGACGGCAAGCCGATCCAAGAGCACTGTGCTTGGCGGCGGCAGCGGATGGGCGACAGCCGCACCCGAACAAATGGGACACGACGCGCCAAACTTATCGTTTGTGCTCCCCGGCTCGTTGGTGGCCGACTCGTTGGTGGCCGTCTGGTCAGTTGATTGTCCGGCCTGTGACGATGACGGATCGGGCATCGACGATGGCCGGCACATGACTGTTGCGGCGGTAATCTGGGCCAAGACGGCCGTTTCAGCCGAAGAAGATGTCCCTGCGGCTTGGACGAGCGCCGAGCGTTGCATCATGCCGGCGGAGTGACCGACGAACGCGTAGGCATGCATCATCACGCTCAGCAGCGCGACGATTTTCACAATGCGGTTGCGCAAGATCGGCATGAATCCCCTTGCCTCGACCAAAGCACAGCACGTTTGGCCTGACAACGGGGCACAATCGGCGCACCGACAGTCCAATAGTGTATCGCGTCACATGGCGGCAACAACCGGCCGCTGGGTTGCATGAATGCGCCGCCATTGCTTTGCAGCCGAATCAGCTCGTTCCGCGATTTGCATAAGCAACTGGAAGCTGCATCGGTAATGTGGTGAAACGGCATCGCCGCCACCGCGTGGCGATATTAGAGATATTCATGGCCAGCCGGTCACATCGCTTCTGCGTCGCCCCAATGATGGATTGGACGGACCGGCATTGCCGCGTTTTCCACCGGGCGCTTTCGAGTCATGCGCGGCTGTACACTGAAATGGTGACGGCCGATGCGATCATCCACGGCGACCGCGCGCGGCTTATTGGGTTCTCAGCGATCGAGCATCCCATCGCGCTTCAGCTCGGCGGCTCAGATCCAGCCAAACTCTCGGACGCCGCACAGATCGGTGCTGCGTTCGGGTATGACGAAATCAACTTGAACGTCGGCTGCCCATCGGACCGCGTTCAAGAGGGCCGCTTCGGCGCCTGTCTGATGGCTGAGCCGGCTTTGGTCGGGCGTTGCGTCGCGGCCATGATGGCCGCTGTTCGCATGCCGGTCACCATCAAGTGCCGGATTGGAATCGACGATCAAGACAGCGAAAAAGACTTTCAAGGCTTCATCGACACGGTTGCCGATGCGGGCTGTACGACGTTTGTGGTGCACGCGCGCAAAGCCTTGCTTCAGGGACTTTCTCCGAAGGAGAATCGTGAAATTCCGCCGCTGAATTATGATCGAGTTTATCGATTGAAGGTGGCTCGGCCGCAATTGACGATCGTCATCAATGGCGGCGTCGAGTCACTCGACGCAAGCTTGCGGCATCTCGAACATGTTGACGGTGTCATGCTCGGTCGTGCCGCGTATCACGATCCGTTCATCCTCGCCGATGTTGACCGAAAAGTCTTTGGCGAAGCTCGCCCGAGCCGTCAACGCGCTGATGTCATCTCGGCGCTGCTGCCCTATATCGACGCGCACATCGCGCAAGGTGGCCGGCTTTCGAACGTCACGCGCCACGTGCTCGGCCTCTATCACGGCGAACCCGGCGGGCGGTTATTCCGGCGTTACCTCAGCGAACATGCGACGCGAGCGGGCGCTGCGGCGTCGGTCTTGGCCGAGGCCCGCGATATTGTCGAAGCGCAGCGTGCCCGGCGATCGGCGCTTCTCGGAGCCGCGTGAGGACGCCATGGATGCCGCGTCACAGACCATACTCGCATTGACAACCGGTTGGGGTCCGCTCGTTGCCGGATTGGCGGTAGCAGGTCTGCTCGCCGGATTTCTGTCCGGCCTGCTCGGTATCGGCGGCGGCGGCGTCTTGGTGCCAGTGCTCTACGAAGCCTTCGGTGCTGCCGGTGTGGCGGAAGACGTTCGCATGCATCTCACTCTTGGCACGACGCTTGCCGTCATTGCACCGACCGTCTTGCGATCGCTTGCCGCGCACCAGGCACGCGGCTCGGTCGATGGCGCTGTGGTTCGCCGGATGGGACCATGGATCGTTGCGGGTGTCGGCGTCGGCGTGGTGCTTGCGAGCTCAGCGAGCAGCGCGGCATTGCGCTGGGTGTGGGTCGTATTCGGGTCGGCGCTCGCCATCAAGATGGCGCTCGGGCGCGATGACTGGCGCATTGCCGATCGACTTCCGGCGGCCCCATGGCTGGAAGTCGCGGCGTTTGCGATCGGTCTCGTATCGACGTTGATGGGCATTGGCGGCGCCACGTTTACAGTCCCGCTTCTGACGCTGCACGGGCGCTCACTCTTGCAGGCCGTCGGGACCGCAACCGGTATCGGTCCGATCATCGCCATCCCCGGCTTGATTGGCTATGTGGTCAGCGGATGGAACGTCGCCGGCCTGCCGCCATATTCGCTCGGATATGTCAGCGCCGCCGCCGTACTGATCATGCCGCTGGCAATTTTTGCGGCGCCGTTTGGCGTCGCAGCGGCGCACACGATCTCGAAACGCAGTCTCGAAATCGCGTTCGCGATTTTTCTCGCGGCCGTCGTCGCGCGCTTCTTATGGACACTGCTCGCCTAAAAAATCTAGACGGCGATCTTTTGATTGTAGGCACCGACTTCCGGCATGGTCGCAAGCAACTGGTCGAGGTCGCGAAAAATCGCTTTCATGTTGGCTTCCGTGGTCGGGCTCTCGACCACCACGACCAATTCCGGCTTGTTCGACGAGGCGCGGATCAAGCCCCAAGTTCCGTCCTCGAGGACGACGCGCACGCCGTTGACCGTAATCAGCTCGCGGATTTTCTGGCCGGCAATACGCTCGTTGGCCGCGAATTTGTTTTTGTAGTGGGTAATCACACGATCAACGACGCCATATTTGACGTCATCACCGCAATGCGGCGACATGGTGGGCGAGCCCCAAGTCTTCGGCAAGGCTTCACGCAAGTCGACCATGGTTTTGTCGGGTGCCCGCTCGAGCATGTCGCACACGGCTAAGCCCGCGACGATGCCGTCATCGTAGCCGCGCCCGAGCGGCGTGTTGAAAAAGAAGTGGCCCGACTTTTCGAAACCGACCAATGTTTTGTGTTCAAAATTATAGCGTTTGATGTAGCTATGGCCGGTCTTCCAATAGGCTGTCGTCGCACCGTTGGCGATCAAAACCGGATCTGTCGTAAATAGGCCGGTCGATTTCACGTCGACAACAAATTTAGCGTTTTTGTAAATGGCCGAGAGATCGCGCGCCAACATGACACCGACTTTGTCGGCGAAGATCTCGTGGCCATCGTTGGCGACGACACCGCAGCGATCGCCGTCACCGTCAAACGCCAAGCCGACATCGGCGCGTGTCTCAAGAACTTTGGCCGAGACGGCGCGCAGCATCGCCATGTCTTCGGGGTTGGGATTGTGATGCGGGAACGAATGGTCGAGATCGGTATGCAACGGTACGACCTCGCAGCCGACAGCGGCGAGCACTTGCGGCGCGAACGCGCCGGCCGTGCCATTGCCGCAGGCGCAAACGACTTTAAGCTTACGCTTCAGTTTCGGCCGATCGGTCAGTGACGCGATGTAGCGGTCGGCCATATCCGCATGGAACACGTAGCGGCCGCCGGACTTCGTTTCGAAATCACCGTTGAGGACGATGTCTTTCAACTGAAGCATATCGTCGGGGCCGAAGGTCAGTGGCCGCGAAAGACCCATTTTGATCCCGGTCCAGCCATTGTCGTTGTGGCTGGCGGTGACCATCGCGACGCCTTCGACGTCGAGCGCGAACTGGGCGAAGTACGCCATTGGCGATAACGCCAGACCAATGTCATGGACTTCGCTTCCGCCCGCGAGAAGCCCGGTCATCAACGCTTGCTTGACGCTGCCCGAGTACCAGCGAAAATCGTGGCCGACGATAATACGTTTCGGCACGCCACGGCGAGCCAACATGGTCGCCAGTCCCATGCCTACGGCGTTGAGACCCATGAGGTTGATCTCTTCGGGAAACAGCCAGCGGGCATCGTATTCGCGAAAGCCGTTCGGCTTGACGAGCGCGATACGCTCGAAATCAGCCGTGTTCGGCTTCAAATCTGCGCGTGGCTTTGGCAGCATGAAATGGTCCCTTTTGATGTCCCGCCGCGGACCATATGGCACTTCTCTGCAGCGGCCAATGTCGACGTTCGAGTGAACGACGCGCGTGCGGCAGTGTTCCCAACAGCGACACCATGGCGCCGAGATGAACGCTTGCGCGTTTTTAGTCGTGAAGGACGAGTATTCCGGCGCGCATATCGACGCGGGAGAGACGGCTCAAGAACGACATGCCGAGCAGGGTCTGCTGCAGCTTGCCCCGTTCACAGACTGCGGCTTGAACGTTGCGGACGGTGATTGATCCGATGGAAATGCTGCTGATCGTCACAGGTGCGACCTTGGCGATACCGTTGGCCGTCGAGACGGACTGCGTGAAGTCCGACGGCCGCAGGTAAATGCCAGCGCGTTCCGCGTCTTCGTAGGTGAGAGCGACGAGCGTTGCGCCGGTATCGACCAATACATCGATGCTGCGGCCGTTGACCTCTGCATCGCTCTGAAAATGACCGTTGCTGGTAGCACGCAAGGACACATCGCCAGTATCTTGACGGGGTGGGTTTTCGGTGTCGGTCTCGGGTTCGGCCGATGCTGGGAGTTGCGAAGCAATCTGGCGCGGCCAGAGACTTTCGTTGTCTGGAATAGCAAAGACTTTGCGCACGACGGCATTGGCATCAGCCGGATTATTCAGAGCGTAAGCCACTGCGCCGGCTCCGCCCAACGCGAACGCGACGGACGAAAACAGGCTAACCGTTCCGGATGAGACGCGCATGACACGAGGCCCTAAGACTGACGACGCGACCGCGAATTTTGGCCGCTCAATTGCGAAGAGTGATGAACTCTCCGGTCAGATCATAGGAACTTAAACGTCTTAAAAAACTGCTACCGAGCAAGCTTTCGTTAAGACTTCCAGGCTTTGCCACCAGCACGTCAACGTCGCCGATTTGCAGCAGTCCAACCTGGACCGATCTCAGCCGCGCTGTTGCAACGTAAGTCGTGCCGTTGGCGGTTGAAATCGCAGTATCGTATGTCAGGTTCGCAGTTTCGAGACCGGCAGCATCGGCGTCGGACGCCCGCAACATCACACTCGTGGCGCCGGTGTCGACGACGACGTCAATGGCGACGCCGTTGATCAGCGCGCGGGTTGAGAAACGGCCGTCGGCGGAGCGCCGAAGCCGGACGGCGACCGGACCCGTCGGCGAGGCGGTGACATCTGATGTCGTAACCGCTGACGGGCGAAATGGTGCGAGATCGAGTAATCCTTGCGAGCGCAGTAATGGCAAGCAAGCGGCGCTGAGTGCCACTATGGCGGCGACTGTGGTGAGGCGGCGCCACCATGGCTGTTCGTCACCCGCCGGCGTGCTGAAGGTGAGAACGTAGACGAATGCCAGCGCGCCGGCGGCGCACAGGCCAGCGATCACACCACTCGATGCACTCCCGGACAGTCCGTTGCTCTCAGCCGCAAAAAATAGTCCTGAGAGTCCGACGATAATGAGGACGAGCCAGGCCAGCATGCGCAGCCTTTCAGTTCGTAATATCTGACGGCGTGGAAGCGACGAGCGGCGCGCCGCAATCGGCGAGGCGTTGCGCTAAGGTCATCATGATGTCTCGGCGCTGGCTGTCGGAGTACGACGTCCAGCGAGCGATTTCGGCGCGGGTCCGCCCGCAGCCGAGACAAAGTCCACGGCTTTCATCGATCGCGCAAATTTTGATGCATGGGGAGTCCATGGTGCGGTGCGTCTCGCTTGCGTCTGTAACGTTCAAGCCCTTCGAATTATCCGGTCAGGCCCGAGCCTGCTGAATAGGTCGCCGAGGTCGCCGCGACAAGGGGTGATTAACGCACACCGGCCGAACGATACGGCTCACTGCGGCCGTAGGGCGACGCCGTCGTTTTGAGGCGCGGTTGACGGGTGGAGCGCGGCAGAGCGACAGACGCGCCGCGATGGCTTTCCTGGCCAAGCGGTTGCAGGGGCTGCATGGGATGCAACACGCGCTGACGCGGTAGCGAGACGATGACTTCGGTACCTTTGCGCAATTCCGATTGCAGGTCGAATGTGCCGCCATGCAGCTGGATCAGATTTTGCACGATGGGGAGGCCGAGCCCAGTCCCACCCTCCGCCGATTCGTGCGCCAATGAACCCTGGCCGAACGCCTGCAGGACGCGGGGAATTTCTTCTTTTGGAATGCCAGGTCCCGTGTCACGCACGCAGACGTACTGACCGCCATTTTCCGTATGGCCAACCACAATTGTGATGCGGCCGCCTTTTGGCGTGAACTTCAGCGCATTCGACAAAAGATTTAAACAGATTTGGCGCATGGCGCGCGGATCGGCCCACACTTGCGGCAGATCGTCGGCGAATTCCTCGACGATCTGCAGGCCTTTGGCATCGGCCCGTATTTTGATTAAACGTTCGCAGTCTTCGATGATGTCGACCAAGTGAAACGTTTCTTCGTGCAGATCATAGCGGCCCGCCTCGATGCGCGACAGATCGAGAATTTCGTTGATGATGTGCAGAAGGTGATTGCCGCTCGAATAGATGTTGCGGGAATATTCGCGATAGGTGTCGCTGCCGATCGGTCCGAGAAGTTCTTTCTCCATGACCTCCGAGAACCCCATGATGGCGTTCAACGGCGTGCGCAGTTCATGGCTCATGGTTGCAAGGAAACGGGATTTCGCTTTGTTGGCGGCTTCCGCGCGGCGGCGCGATTCATCGGAAATCGCCGTCGCCTCTTCGAGCTCTGAGATGAGGCCGTCTTTGACTGCACGATATTCGACCATCGAGAGTGCCGTCGAATGCAGACCGCGCGCCAGGTACACGAAGAAAACGTGAATGCCGACGGCCATTGAGGCAAGAGCGAAATAGAACGGGTCACCGAGCGAGAACAGCCGCCCGGCAACGGCGAGTGTCATCGGGACAGACCCAGCCAAAAACACGCTCGTCAGCGTTGAAGCAAACGTCATACGGATGGCCAGCACGACCATCAACGTCGCGAAAATGAAGACGTGGGACGAGAACGTCGCGCTGGGATGACCGACGTTGCCGTTGTAAATCCCAATGAGCGCAAACGCAGCCAACGCCAGCCCGTTTAAAAACTCGATCCGAGTGAAGTGGCCGCGCCATTCTCCGACGTTGACGTCGGCGCGGGGCGCGGCGAGCAGCTTGCGGCATTGGTCCAGCATGTAGACCTTTGCCATCGAAACGATTGCAATCCACAATGTAGCTTCGACAAACGACGCCCAGAACATCGATGTGATGTAGAAGATAAAGCACAGCGCCGGCATGGCGAACGGGGCGCTGATCTCGTTGCGCGCAAACATGACCAAAAGCTCGTACTCGAACTCTGGCTTGTTCGTCGTTCCGTGCGTTAAGCGATCACGATAGGCTTTCAGACCGTCCTCGGCCTTTTTGGCCCGGGCAGGGCGAGGCCGGCCGGGTGGTACCATCGTCTCAGCGATGTCAGCGTTGTCGCGCATGAAGCCGCAGTTATCCCATTGAGCGCCCCGCCGGAGCGCTTCGCACGTCGATCGCAACGTGACAGGATTTCGATAAATTAACGCTTAACGACACGTTCTGCGCTGAGCGAATATTGAACGAAGGGTGCGACATGCAACGACAACGTCAAATGAATCGGCAAGGATTGGCGCGATGGATCGTGAGCTTCATTATGCTCGTCGTGGTGGCTGTCTTTGGCCGCGATTATATTCCAAACTCAACTGCGCCGTCTGCACGTGGCCCTCTTCCTGAACAAATCTCTGGCGTCGGGCACCCGATCGATGGAGATAGCCTTCGCGTTGGTCAAGACGAGGTTCGCCTGAAAGGCATCGACGCACCTGAGGGCCGCCAGACATGCCGGCGGAACAGTTCCGTCTGGGCCTGCGGCGAAGATTCGCGGCGTGAATTGGTCCGCCTCATCGGTCACGACGTGGTCAAATGTAGCGTGCTTGAGCGCGACCGCTTTTCCAGATTTCTGTCGCGATGCACGGCTGGCGGCCGCGACCTGAACGCCGGCATGGTCGCTGCCGGATTGGCGGTCGCATACGGTGGGTACGTGCGTGAAGAAGGCGAAGCTAAAGTTCGCAAACGTGGGTTATGGGGCAGCGAGTTCCAGCGCCCGCGGGAATGGCGCGATGCCCATCATGCGGGAGGCTAACGATCATTCGTCGAGGCTCGGTTTGACATCCATGCGCATCATTGAAACCAAACGTGCTCCAAACCCGCGACGCGTTCGCATCTTCCTCGCCGAAAAGTCGGTGTCTGTTGAATTCGAAGAGCGCGATATGATGCGAGGTGAACTGGCCGCCGCTGATATTCGCGCCATGAATCCGTGGATGCGGGTGCCGATACTGGTGCTTGACGACGGACGGACGCTGTCGGAAAGCGTCGCCATTTGCCGTTATTTCGAAGAGCTTTATCCAACGCCGGCACTGTTTGGCAACGACGCGTACACGCGGGCGACGATCGAGATGTGGAACCGGCGGATCGAACTCGGGCTATTTCAGCATGTCGCGCAGGTTGTGCGCCATTCGAGTGCGAAAATGGCGGCTTTTGAGCAGCCGCAAATCGTCGAATGGGCGGAGGCCAACCGGCACAAGGTTGCAATCGAGTTGAATAGGATCGACGCTCAACTTGCGACGGCGCCGTTCATTGCGGGCGAGATATTTTCAATCGCCGACATCACCGCATGGGTGGCGATCGATTTCATGAAGGCTGCTAGGCTCGCGGTAGCTGATAGCCTGACAAATATCGCGAGATGGCACATCGCTGTCTCGCAGCGCCCAAGCGCGCGAGCTTGATGGCGCGTTCAGCCGGCCTGTTGCTTGTCGGCCTCGACCGGCACCGGCGCGTCGCTAACCCATGGCACGGACCGCCCATGATCACCCGGTGTGAGCCAGCCGGCGAGATCGGATTGATCGTCGAGATCGTCGCGCCAGAGGCGCACAAGCGCAGCCGACCGAATGTTGAAAAAAAATACTAAATTTCCGGTTGACACGGCAATGATAAAGAATAGCATTTTTTCAAATGCAAAAACATGAAAATTCAGTTCCATGAGAACGGCAATGCTGGATGATATGGACGTCAAAATCCTACGGATACTGCAAATCGATTGCACGCGACCGGTGGCGGAGATCGGCAAGGAAGTGGGGCTATCGACAACGCCATGCTGGCGCCGTGTCCAAAAGCTCGAAGAGGCTGGCATTATTCAGCGCCGGGTGGCCATCCTCGACGCGCAGCAGGTCAATGCCGGCGTGACGGTCTTTGTGTCGATCAAGACCGATCAGCACTCGCACGCGTGGCTCGAAAAGTTTCACTCGGCGGTGGCCGATTTTCCCGAAGTCATCGAATTTTATCGGATGTCCGGCGAGGTCGATTACCTTCTGCGCGTCGCAGTTCCGGACATCGCCGCCTACGATGCCTTTTATAAGCGCCTGATTAGCCGCGTCGACATCGCCAAAGTTTCGTCGGCGTTTGCCATGGAGCAGATCAAATACACCACGGCCCTTCCGTTGCAGTTCGCCCAGTTGCGCCATGAACCGCGTGCGGAACGAACAGTAGCCTAAAGCGATGCGTCAGCTGGGCTTCGCGCCATCTCTCAGTGCAGCGTCGAAACGCACAATCAGACTTGACGTATCCCAACGGCTGCCACCCGCCGCTTGCACGTCGGCATAGTAGGTATCGATCAACGACGCGACCGGCAGTGAGGCACCGTTGCGCTCGGCTTCGCGCTGGCAAAGTGCCAAGTCTTTGCGCATCCAATCGACGGCAAAGCCGAAATCGAATGTTCGCGCGTGCATCGTCTTCCAGCGATTTTCCATTTGCCAAGATTGCGCTGCCCCTTTCGAAATAGTGGCGATGACGGCTTCGATATCGAGCCCGGCGCGTTCGGCAAAATGAATGGCTTCAGCTAGTCCCTGCACGACGCCGGCGACCGCAATCTGATTGACCATTTTGGTCAATTGACCAGAACCAGACGGACCGATGCGGCGCATCGATTTGGAATAGCAACCGATGAGAGGTTGAGCGGCGGCGAAGGCTGCGTCGTCGCCGCCCGCCATCACGGTCAAGGTTCCAGACTCCGCACCCGATTGCCCTCCCGACACTGGACAATCGAGAAATGCGATGCCGCGTTTGCTGGCAGCTTCTGCGAGTTCTCGCGCGACGTCGGCCGAGGCTGTGGTGTGATCGACGAATATTGACCCCGGGAGCATGGTCGAGAACGCGCCGTCGGGTCCGATCGTCACCGAGCGCAGGTCGTCATCGTTGCCGACGCAGGAAAATACAAATTGCGCGTCCTTAGCCGCTGTCGCCGGACTCGAAGCGGTTGTGCCGCCAGTATTTTGCGCGAGCCACGCGTCAGCCTTGCGTGCGGTACGATTGTAAGCCGCGACGTCATGGTGTCCGCGGCTGATCAAGAACGCTGCCATCGGTGCGCCCATGACGCCCAATCCGATCCAAGCCGTTTTTGCCATCACACCCTATCCTGGTTCATCGTCGTGGCGATTGCGCGGCCCACACTGATCGGTGAATTCAAATCGCGTGTCGGCGTTACGGCGGCGCTTATACGCGGTTCTTTGCAGCGACGATATTGGCGCGTGGTGCCGCTGGCGAATTCTCGAAAGTTAGTTCCGCTTCGGCCTTTGTCGAGGCCTGCACAATTCCCGATGCCGGGAGCGTGCTGGCGGGCTAGATTGGTAAAGAAATGGATTCGGCGCGTCGCATGAGCGCAAGGGTTGGCAAGGAGCGCGTCACGTCCATGAGCATTGTTCGCAGCAAGACGTCGCTGTCGACGTTGCCGGTCACGCTGGCAGATGTGCGGGCGGCATCGGAGCGGGTCGCCGGAGCGGTTCTCGACACGCCCTTCGCGCCAAGCCAAACGCTCGGAACGATCACCGGTGCTGAGGTCTGGCTGAAATTCGAGAACCAGCAATTTACCGCGTCGTTTAAAGAACGCGGTGCGTTGAACAGGTTAGCCACTCTCACGGACGCCGAGCGCTCGGCTGGCGTGATCGCTATGTCGGCCGGCAACCACGCGCAAGGTGTGGCGTATCACGCGCGCAGGCTCAATGTCCCTGCAACCATCGTGATGCCGGCCTGGACACCCACGATCAAAGTCGAGAATACGCGTAGTCATGGGGCGACGGTGATACTGGAGGGCCAGAGCCTTGAAGATGCCGCACGCTTTGCCCGAAGCTACGGCAATGACCATGGCTTGACGTTCATTCACCCCTACGACGATGCAGCCGTCATCGCCGGCCAAGGCACCGTCGCGCTCGAAATGCTGGCGCGGCGGCCTGAGCTCGATACGCTGATCATTCCGATCGGGGGCGGTGGTTTGATTGCCGGCATGGCGGTGGCTGCGAAGGCGCTCAATCCGGACATTCGCATCATCGGTGTCGAGGCGCAGCTCTATCCATCCATGCTCAACGCCGTGAAAGGCTCATCGCTGCCGGTCGGAGGTGACACGCTTGCGGAGGGCATCGCCGTCACGCACCCCGGCGCGATCGCGCGCGCCATCATCGATCAACTCGTCGACGATATCGTGCTGGTTTCGGAAGCCGATCTAGAGCGCGCCATTACGCTTCTCATTACCATCGAAAAGACCGTTGTCGAGGGTGCCGGTGCGGCCGGTCTCGCAGCCATGCTGGCCGATACGCATCGCTACAAAGGCCGCAAGGTCGGACTGGTGCTCTGCGGCGGCAACATCGATACGCGCCTTCTAGCAAGCGTGCTGACGCGCGAACTTGCCCGCGACGGCCGGCTGTCGCGCCTCGCCATCGATATCCCAGATCGGCCGGGCCAATTGGCCCGCGTTGCCGGTGTGATCGGCGACGCAGGTTCGAACGTCGTCGAAGTTTATCATCAGCGCGTGTTTACCGATGTGCCGGCCAAGGGCACGGAGCTTCACCTGGTCGTTGAAACCCGCGACAGCGCCCATCTCAGCCATGTGGTCGAGGAATTGCGGCGGGCCGGCTATGTCGTCATCGTCAAGGGCTCCGGCGCGCGTTAATGCGCATTCAGCCTATCAATTGCAATTGGGCCGCCAAATGGGAGAGGGCCCCACACCTTTCGGTGAGGGGCCCTGGTCGAGCGTCGAGAGTGGTCAGTGGAGGGGGAATTGGGAGATCGACGAATTGAGATCAGGAGTGGGCCAAAGATGTCGAAGACGGTACTGCGTTCGTGCGATCAGCGAGTGCCAGTGATGTTAAAAGCCAACCGCAAGCCAATACAAAACACGCCAGCATGCCAGCCTTTGTCCAGCGACCCGCAACGGCGTTTGCAATTTTTGCGGCTTCTAGATCCATCGGCGCCCACTTTCGGGTGATGTATTCGGGTAAGGAACTTATAACCTATAGGGATTTGTTAGTCTAACTGGACGACGGCTTATGGCTAATTCCCAAAGCGTTAATTTAGCACTTTATTGACACTCGTTAATTCGGCCAAGTTTCGGGCCTTAATTGCGTGCGCGCAAACCGGTTATTGTCGCGTGCGGTGAAATGGCTTCGATATCAAGCATCAATTCAATCACGGCGGGCCGCTGCTGCTCGTTGGAAACGGCGACGGCTTCGCGAAGAGCCACGGTAAAATCTGCCGTTCGCGCCACGCGCCATGCTGCTGCGCCGGCGGCCCGCGCCTGAGCTGTGAAATCGGGGTTCATCAAGCTGGTTGCGATGACGCGACCCGGATACGCCTGCTCCTGGTGCATGCGGATGGTCCCGAGTGCGCCATTGTTGGCGATAATGACGACGAGGGGCACAGCAAACTGCACGGCAGTGGCGAGGTCCTGCGACGTCATTTGATAGCAACCGTCGCCGGCCATCGCGATGACGGTTGTTTCCGGATGAGCCAGTTTTGCCGCTATGGCGGCCGGCAGTCCATAGCCCATGAACCCTGAAATGGGGGCCAGCTGTGAGGGATACGTTTTATAGACGAAATAGCGATGCAAAAACGCTGCGTAATTACCAGCGCCATTGGTGATGATGGCGCCTTCCGGCAAAGTATTCGATAGCTCCATCACGATCTGTTCCATTTGAACCGCGCTGGGTGTCGCTTGCGGCGTCGCGCTTGCGATATAGGCCTGCCGTAAATCGCGGCGCCAGATTTTCCAGCGCGGCGATTTCGGAGGCCGCGGCAACGACGCCAACATCGCTGCGGCCGCCATCGGGCAGGCCGTCATGCGGTGCGCGTGCGGATACGTGGCGGCGAAAGCATCCGCATCCGCCGAAATCAGAAGCAATTTTTGGCTCGGATCGCGGCCGGTAAATAGTGAGAAGCCATTCGTCGTGACGTCGCCAAGCCTGGAGCCGAGCGCGATGACGCAATCGGCGATGTTCAAGGCAACGCGCAACCGCTCGTCCATGCCGAGCCCGGCGTGTCCGATGTAACTGCCGAGGCGATTGTCGACATGTGCCTGACGCCGAAAACTGGTGACGATCGGGATGTCAAATCGATCGGCGAACTGTGCCAGCGCGACGCTCGCCGCCGGTGACCACGTGCCGCCGCCGACGAAGATGACGGGCCGTGCTGCATGAGCCAACGTCCTTGCGATATGCCGGCGTGCGTCGGGGCCGACCGGCAGATGTGCGGGCATTGGCTTGACGCGTGTGGCGGCATCGGTGGCTTCCGCCAGCACATCCTCCGGCAACCCCAGCACAACCGGACCCGGCCGATCCGAACGCGCAATCTGCATGGCGCGACGGATGAACTCCGGCACTGCCGAGGCACTGGGAACGATGGCGCACCACTTGGTCAGCGGCGCAAACACTGCGGTCAAATCGATCGACTGGAAGGCTGCGCGTTGCGCCATAGCGCGCGGCGGCATGCCGACCAGGAGGAGCATCGGCGACGCATCTTGCTGGGCGATATAAACACCCGACAGCGCGTTGGCCGCGCCTGGCCCTCGCGTCACGATGGCGACGCCCGGCTCACCGGTCAGTTTTCCGGTGGCTTCCGCCATCATGGCAGCCGCTGATTCATGACGGCAGGTGATCGGTCGGATCGCGGACGAGCCGTGCAAGGCGTCGAGCACCGCCAGGAAGCTTTCGCCCGGCACCATGAACAGATGCTTGACGCCCTCGGTCGTCAGTTGCGAAATCAGCGCGCCGCCGCCGGATTGCAATCCTGGTTGCATCGTTGTGGGATTCTTTCCGTGCGGTTGATCTTGTGGCGATCGGATCGTGTTCGCCGATAAAATAACTGTTTGGGCAACGAAGTCGAAAGCTCAATCGTCAAGCGACGTCTATGTGCCAGCACGTCGGTTTGGCGGAAGCAGTGCAACCAACAGCGGGCTGTGCGACCCCAATCGGGGGCGTCGCCTCGATAGGTGTGGTCCAAGGCACGGTCTAGGCTTTGCCAACATCGCCGCATATGGTGCCGACCGCGATCTGCTCGCGGGGGAATTCAGGGGAAACAATGCTCGGCTTAGACAGGATATTCGCGCGCCTTCGATGGCGACGTGCGCTCCTGATCGGCGGCGCAATCGCGGCGTTAGCGCTCGCCTACCCAGTTCGGCAAGTCTCAGCGCAACCCTCTGGCGATCCTCGATCGATGGACTCGGCAGCGGCGGCACCGGCAACGGCAACGGCGGCGGGCAACGACCCCGCAGTGCCGGCCGCTGCGCCACCCGCGATCACCTCAGCAACGGCCGACGAGGTAACGATCCCGCCGCGACCTGACGAAGCGCGGGCCGCAAAGGCCTATGCAGTGTTTGAAAACCATTGTGCGCGTTGCCATCAGGTCGGCCGCACCGAACGCCTGCGGCCGTCAGGCGGATTGGCCAACATCCTGGATGTCGATCAGTTGATGCGCGATCCAGTGCTCGTTCGCCCCGGCCTGCCTGATGCCTCGCGCCTGTACGACATTCTCGCCACCCGTCATGCGCCGCTCGACGTTTACGCCGATGCCGCGTCTGCGACAGAACCGAAGCCGGAGGATGTCGAAGCCGTGCGGGAATGGATTGCCGATCTCGGCAGCGGCGTTCAAGCCTGTCATGCGCGAGCACCCGTCACGGCTGCCGCCATCGAAACGCTGGTTCGCGATGCCCAGACGGTGGAGCGAGACGGCGCACGCGATCTGCGCTTTGTGTCGCTCGCGCATCTGTTCAACGCCTGCGCCTCGGTCAGCGAAATGACGGGTTATCGCCAAGCCTTAACCAAAGTTCTCAACGGCGTGTCCTGGTCGCCCGAGGTGGTGACGCTGACGCCGCTCGATCCAAGCGGCACGCTGTATTCTTTCAAGCTGGCCGATCTCGGGTGGGTCGCAGCGGATTGGGAGGCGCTGCTGCGTGGCGCCCCACCACAGCTTGGCGCTCCGCTCGCTAGCGACGTGCTCGATCGCGCCGGTACGCGGGCTCCGATCGCTGCCGGTGATTGGCTGGCCGCCGCCATGTCCAAACCTCCACTTTATTACACGCTTCTGCGGCTGCCGGGCACGCTCCAAGAGTTGGCGCGCTTGAGCGGTGTCGATATGGAGCGCAACCTTCGCACCGGAAGTGCGCGCCGGGCAACCATTCGCGCAAGTGCAGTCACGCGCGGAAATCGTTTGTCGGAACGTCATCCAGGCGCGCTCGGTGGATTTTGGCTTGTTTACGATTTCGCCACCAGTCTCGATGAGCAGAACCTTTTTGCTTATCCGCTCGGTCCAAAGCGAACGCCAAGCATTTCAACTCCTTTTAAGCCGGATCAGATCCGAGCGCTCTTTGCGTTGCCGAACGGGTTTCTCGCAAGCGCCTTGTTCGACGCCGCCGGCAATCGCATCGAGCGGGTGATCCCCGGTGTCGAGGCGGCGTTTTCTGGCGACGGCATGTCCGGCAGCGAGCCTGGTACGACACCCGGCTCGCAATGTTTCGCCTGTCACGCGTCGGGGGTGATCGGTGTGAAAGACGCGTTTCGCGCTTATGCCGCCGCCGAACCAGCGGCGCTTGCCAGCGACGTCAAAGCAGCCGCACTGCAGCTCTATTCGAGCGACAGTGAATTGTCGCTGCTCATCAGCGGCGACAATGAACGCTATCGCAATGCCATGGTGACGGCCGGCATTGATCCGTCGTTGCGGCTTGGCGGCGAAGAACCGGTGACGGCATTGGCCGCCCGCTACCACGCCGCCACAAGTTTTACGGCAGCGCTGTCTCAATCCGGACTGGCCCGAGACAAGTTTATTGACCTGCTGACAAAAGCTACGGGAGACGCGGCGCCTCTTGCCCGCCGACTTCAGCACGGAAGTTTGTCGAGAGGGGAACTCAACCGGCTGTTTGCTTTAGTGTCGGGTCGCGATGCGCCGAGTGCGCAGGCTGATTCAGGCGGATTTCTGCGGGATGTCCAAAGCGAAATCGGTTTGAGCATGTGGCTCGATACGCCCCGTCCGTCGCGAAACGATCTGATCGGTATCAAGGTTGAAGCCGACAGAGACTGTTACTTGACGATCGTCAGCGTCAATGATGAGGGACAAGCGACCGTACTTTTCCCAAATGATTTTGAGCCCGAGAACCGCTTGGACGCGCACCGGGCGATTGCCGTGCCAAGCGTCAACGCGCCCTATCAGCTGCGCTTCAAGTCGACGACGGCCGAAACATTGCTGGCGCGATGCTCGATCTCACCGGCGCCACCGGCGGGTATCGAACACGATTTCGAGCGCCAGAAATTTACGGTTCTGGGAAATTGGGAAAATTTCATCCGAGATACGATTGAAACCGAAGCCGACTTGCGGGCCAATCCACAAAAGGTCGAACAAGCAAAGGCCGCACGGGCTGAAGCGCAGCGTCGCCGCCGATCGCGAGAGCCGCGCGTTGAGACGCCGGCGATGACATTACCCGCCGGAACTTTGCGCGATGGCCGCGCCGTCCTGGTCATTGGCGAAAATTGATGGCGGTTCACGTGACGTTACGAGACCGGTCGTCATGCGCCAACGCAACACCGGCGATGATTGTGTCGCCGATGAGTCATCCAAACCAATCCATACGCGGGCTCAACGCGACGACACCGGCAGCACTCAACCCTTGCGCACCGGTGATCGCCACCGCTGCCGCTAAAGCCGTCGCGCTCGGCCGCACGATGTCGCCGATCAGTCGCCAGACGGAGATTGCACCCATGACGCGATAGTTGGCCGGCCGCGCCCCACACCGAGGGCGAAGCCGATCAAGAAGCCGCCAAAGGCAAGGGTGAAGGCAAGGGCAAGGCGACTGGACAACGGCGTCTTGCAACCTCGGCACCTCACGATGGCGCGCACGACCGGCGGCATCGTTGACGCAGCTCTGTCACACGATCTCATCATCGACTGTGTTAGTGCCGCAAAGTTGGGCAGAGTTAGCGCCGCTCACGCACGTCTGGTCGCAAGCCCTGATTAATCGTCGTCGGGCGACGTGGCGCCAGACGCCTTTACAGAAGTGACCGGAAACCCTAAATGCAGCGATCGTTTTGGCGCATGTGCGCGTAATCATTCACAGCGGCAAACAACCGCCACGGTGGAGGTAATATCGCGATGGAAAAATTCCGATCGGCGCTCGACATGGTCACGGCGTTGAAGCCGGATTTGCCGGTCTTCGCCGCCCGCCCCCACGCCGCTGGGCGTGCCGCGCGGTGGTTCATCAACAATTTTCCAGGCGAAATCGCTTACGCCTACAAAGCCAACAGCTCGGTGTTTTTGCTTGGCGCACTTTATGGCGCAGGCATCACGCAGTTCGACGTCGCCTCCGTGGCCGAATTGGAAGACGCAGCAACGATCCCGGGCGTTCGTCTGCATTTCATGCATCCGGTGAAAGCGCGGCACGCCATACGCAAAGCCTACTTCGATTACGACATCAAATGCTTCGCTCTCGACAGCGAGGACGAGTTGCAGAAAATTGTCGAGGAAACCGATGGTGCCAAAAACTTGGAGCTGTTTGTACGCATCTCGGTTCCGGCCAAGAATAGCCGCGTGCCGCTCGAACATAAGTTCGGCATCTCGGGACAGAAAGCCCAGCGACTTCTGGTGAAAACCCGGCAGGTCGCGGATGAGCTTGGCATAACTTTTCACGTCGGCTCGCAGACGACGACGCCGGATGCCTTTGCAATGGCCTTTGAAGAGGCCAAGTCGCTGATCGTCAAAGCCGGCGTGGTGGTGGATGCTATCGATGTTGGCGGCGGGTTCCCGTCGCGATACAACGACAGCATTCCCTCGCGATTGTCGGATTTCATCGACGTCATCAAGACGTCAATGGATAAAATGCCGGTGACGGAGCATTGCCGCCTGATTTGCGAACCGGGTCGCGCGCTTGTGGCGGAGGCCGAGAGCCTGATCGTCAAAGTCGATCTGCGTAAGGACAACAGCCTATACATCAACGACGGCGCGTATGGCGCGCTGTTCGACGCTGCTCATTTGGATTTTTCGTTTCCGGTGAAGTTGATCCGCGCTGATCTTGACCCGGGCGAAGCGCTCGTGCCGTTCGAATTCTGGGGACCGACCTGCGATTCGATCGATCACATGAAGGGGCCATTTATGCTGCCCGCATCAATCAAGGAAGGCGATTACATCGAAATTGGCAACCTTGGTGCCTATGCGCGCGCGATGTCGACGCGTTTTAACGGATACGGCGAATACAAGGATGTCATCCTTCAGGATGACCCCATGTATACCGTATACAGCGCAGACGTGACCCCCATCGCGCTGAATGCGTGAGGGCCGCCAAATCAGGGCAACGAACGACGCTCGACGAATGACGGAACTATAGGCTTTTTTTGACGTTGACGCTGTGAATGAACATCACAGACGGAGACTGTCATGGCTTTTATCAATTCGGCATTGCCGGCGTTATTCGCCAGCGTCGCGTTCACGTCTGCAGTAGCAGCGCAAGACGTCGCTGAGACAGCACAACCCAATGAGGCGATTGTCCCATCGCTGTTTTACTTCACATTCGCGGCCGTGCTGGTGGTGCTGATCGGCTCGCTCGCGTACTTTTTGCGCAAGCCGTCGAACAGAGACGCGACCGCCAAGGGGCTGGGATTGGATGATGGCGATCTGAATGATCGCGGTCGGCGCGGCGAGACGCGAAGCTAATTTGTGTGAGCTGCACTGCGCATGTCGATTTGCGACCGGCTCGCCAAGTCCTCAATCAGGGATTGGGCGACGTCGGTCGTCGTGACGCAATGACTCATCAGTGCCTCCACAGCGCGATTCGCGAAGGTCGTGATATCCATGTGTCCACGCGCCACCTCGCGCAAAATATGGATCGCCAACTGATCATCGAAATCACGAGTCTGAGAAATCGCAATAGCTGAAGATTTCGGCAAGTCGGCAGCGGCACGGCGATAAGCTTCGCGCATCAAGGCAATTTCGCCCTTGTCAAATACGCCAGCGGCATCCGACATCGCCATCTCCGTAAGCGCTCAATGCATTCGAGCTCAATGGCTCACCGCCGATTTTAGGGCTCACCCACGCGATGCGAAATAATATTTGACATATCAGGATGCTTTAATTGGCATGCGACATGCGTCTTAGTGGCAGCTGAAACCTCGCCCACGCGCAAAATTCGCGTTAGAATTCGGCAAATGGCCAATTGACCGCCAGCCGCCGCGGATAGGTCGACGGCCGATGTACCTGGATGTTCGATCGCAGTCTGCTGAAGCCGCCGGGTTGGTGCAGACTCTTGCAAAACATAGTCCGAAGCGCGTCAGCAGACGGTCATTCGTGGTGGGCGGTCATGGTGGGCGGTATAGGGATTGAACCTATGACCCCACGCGTGTGAAGCGTGTGCTCTACCGCTGAGCTAACCGCCCGGTCGCTGACGCGTCGTTATGAGAGCGCCGGCCATCCACTGTCAAGCCTGGCGCGCCGCTGGGCGAAACCGCTTGCGACGAGCGATGTGCGCCCGCTTGCCGGCACGTCATCGCCGCTGTGTTCAGCTGATCAAAATGCAAGACGTTCGGTGGGCCGCAACACGGTGCTGAGCGCCGCCCTTGCGGTGTTGCAAAACGCTGTCAAATCGGCAAGCGCGCCGGATCTGTCGCAACCACCGCCAAGGCGCTGCCCGCCGACATCGCAGTCAACATAATGTCAGCCTGCAAAATAGGCAGTCGGCACGACCGCCCCGACGTATCGATCGTGCGATCGAACATAGATAAGGATGGGTTGGCGCAGCATGCGCGCGATTGGGCAGGACGTAGGGGTGCGAGCGGTGTTGGCGTGGCAGCGCGAACCTCCAAGCAACCCGTTCGCGCGCACAATCACAAGACCTTCCAACGTCAATTCCGGGCCTTGCGCACAACGGCGGGGAATGCGACGGTCCGCCCCGTAATACGGCGAGTCCGAGATGTCGATCGGCGCCATATGTGAGGTAAGCCTCGAGCGGCCGCGCGGCACGAGCTGTGGGCGCGTTGAGGAGGCGGCGGTCCGACGCATGAGGTCGGGGGGAGTCATATTTTGCAGCCCGAAGAGCCTAGCCGTTCGTTGTTGTATACGTTCGGGCTTGAAAAAATCGGGCTGATCGCCCTCAAAGCTCCTTACATCTCGGCCGTTGTCATTGCTGTCCTGACCGCGCTGGCGGCGATCGGAGTGACACGTCTCGCGGTCGATGACAGCTTGTCTGAATTGTTCCGCACAAACACGCCGGAGTTTCGCCAATACGAAGAAATCGACCGCCGTTTTCCGTCGAGTGAGTACGACGTGCTAGTGGTTGTCGAAGGTGAAAAGCTGCTGACGCGGCAAGGTCTCGAAGCCGTGGCTGAAACGGCGGCAGACTTACAACTGGTTGACGGGGTGTCCGGCATCGTTTCGATGCTGTCGGCTCGCGCCAAGCCCGATGCAAGTGGCTACGCCGCACCTCTGGTGCCCGACGAGTTGCCCGACGATGCCGCGCTTCCATCGGTGATCGCTGCCCTGAAATCCAACGATATCGTCAAGGGTAAATTTCTGTCCGACGACGGCCAGTTGTCCTTGATGGTGCTGGCCTTGGATCGGGCCGTCGTGAAGGAGCGCACGCCGAGTGTCGTCATCGGCGAAATCGAGCAGGCAGCCAAGCAGCATTTGACGCCGGCAGGATTGACGGTGCGGCTCGCTGGTGCGCCGGTCATGCAGCTTGAGATCCGCAACGCCGTCGAACGCGATCAGATTGTCTATAATGGCATGGGGCTTTTGTTCGGCGCCATCATTGCCGCGGTGTTTTTCCGCCGCGTATCGCTGATGCTGGTTGCGGCCGTTCCCCCGGTGATTGCGGTGGCGTGGTCGCTTGGCCTCCTCGGCTGGATGAATTTCAAACTCAACCTGTTTTTGAACGTCATGACGCCATTGATCATGGTCATGGGATTTGCCGACAGCATGCAGATGGTGTCAGCCATCCGGATCAGGTTGCGCGAAGGCGATACCAAATACGAGGCGGTCAAATTTGCGGTCGCAGTGGTCGGGCCGGCTTGCGTTTTGGCCCACGGCGCCGCGCTGCTTTCGTTTTTGGCTCTGCTGTTTTCGGAATCAGGCCTGATCCGCACGTTCGGTCACGCTGGCGCCATGTCGGTTTGCATTTCGTTCGTCGCCGTCGTTGCAGTGTTGCCGCTGCTGGCGCTGTTATTTATCCGAAGTGAACAGAAGCTGGCTCGCGACACGACGCCGGCCGACGGCATGATGGACGCCCTTGGGACGTTCGTCGGCGCCGTCGTCGACCGCGTGGTCCGCCATCCGGGCGCCTACACCCTGCTCGGCTTCACTCTGTTTGGTATCTTTACGGCGGCCTATCTGCAACTCGAACCGCGTTATCGCCTCGCCGATCAAGTTCCCGATCGCGAGCAAGCGCTCGATGCGTCGGGCCGCCTCGACAGCAAATTGACCGGGGCTAACCCGTTTCACGTCATGATCCGATGGAAAGGCGAGGCAACACTCTATGACGCCGGTCCGCTGGCCGTCATAGCGGCCACCCATAAAGCCCTCGAGACCGCGGCGGGGCTGGGCAATGTCTGGTCAATCGAGAGTCTCAGACGCTGGCTGCTTGAAAATGGCGACGACAACGTCGAGACTATCAAAAAATACGTTGGCCTGCTGCCCGACCATTTGGTGCGCCGTTTCATCGCCAAAGATGAAGGCGACGAAAAAGCCGTGCTCGTGACCGGGCGCCTGCCGGACGTCGACGCTAGCGAAATTCTCCCACTCGTCGAAAAAGTCGATGCAACGCTTGGTCCCGTACGCGCGGCCAATCCCGGCTTCGAGATTTCGGTCACCGGCCTGCCAGCCGTTGCGGCGCGCAACAGTCACCGCATGATCACGCAGCTCAACGAGAGTTTGCCGCTGTGCGTGCTGGTTGCGGCGATCCTGCTGTCGATCGCCTTCAAATCCGTGTTTGTTGGAGTGATCAGTCTGCTGCCGGGGTTGTTTCCGGTTGTGACGTCTGGCGCCGTGCTTTGGCTGCAAGGCGGCGGGCTTGAGTTTTCGTCCGTGGTCGCCCTTCTGGTGGTGTTCGGCCTTGGTGTCGATGCGCTGATCCACTTTCTCAATCGCTTGCGGATCGAGGAAGCCGTCGGCGATTCACCGGTCGCGGCTATTCGAAGAGCCCGGGTTTTAGTCGGTCCCGCCATTATTCTGACGACGATCGTGCTGGCCTTTGGTTTGGGCGTTACGATCTTCTCGGACCTACCGTCGTTGCGCACCTTCGGCATGGTGTGCGGAATTACGCTGCTCGCGTCGCTCGTTGCAGACTTGGTATTTTTGCCCGCATCCATTCTTGTGTATCGGCGGTATATTTCGCGGCAAATCTGAAGCCATGCCGCCGGTTGCCGATGTTGCGAAGCCATGGCGTACGGACCTCATGGTCTGGCACGCGATTAGTTGACGAGGCGCCGATGTCGCAAAAACTCATCATCATCATGGCCAACACAGACCCGCGTCATCCGGAGGAAGTGGCCGCGCCGATCTTTCAGGCGATGGTGGCGGCATCGATGAACTACGACGTCGATGTCATCTGCACGGGTCTGGCGGCCAAATTGCTGAAAAATGGTGTCGCACAGTCCATTGTCGTCAAGGCCGGAGACGGACGCACAGCCCATGATTTCATCAAAGACGCGCACGCAGCCGGTGTGAAGTTTCACTGTTGTTCGCCGGGCCTCGATTTGTTCGGCATGTGCGTCGACGACATAATCTCGGAATGCCATGGTGTCGTCGGCGCTGCACATTTCATCGAACAGATCATGTCGGGTGAAAGCAAAGTGCTGACCTACTGAGGACTGCGGTCCGGGTGACACGGCGAATTCACATCAGCCCGCGTAAAGCCGGCTCCAGACCGCGGTAGCTCGAAATTATCGCGTCGGGTCCAAGCGTTGAAACCGGGACATTGCTGTAACCAAAATCGACAGCCACCACAGGCACGCGAGCAGCCCTCGCGGTTTGGATATCCGTCTCGCTATCACCGATCATGATGGCGTGGGTCTGCAGCCCGCGTGCGCGTTCGACAGTACCCGTAAAATGCCCTGGATCAGGCTTGTAGACCGCGAGACTGTCACGGCCAGTGATGGCGGCAAACAAGTCCGTCATATCCAGTGCCGCAAGCAGTTGGCGGGCGTGTTGTTCAAGCTTGTTGGTGCAAACGGCGAGCGTGGCGCCAGTTGCGCGCAAGCGCTGCAGAGTTTCAACGGCATCGGGATAAGGCCGGCTTTTGTCGGCAAGATGCGCGCTGTAGTGGCGAAGAAATATCTTGAACATATCGTGCAGTTCTGGCTCCGCCAACAAGCGACCGTGCGTCGCCGCCGCTGCTGACATCATGGCCAGCGCGCCGTGACCGACAAACGGCCGGATCTCGGCGACAGAAACCGGAGTGAGCCCGAGCGTCGCCATGACGTGGTTGGTCGCAGCAGCCAAGTCGGGTGCGGTATCGACCAGCGTGCCGTCAAGATCGAATACCAGGGTCCAAGGATGCATGGCGCGTCACGACTCTTGGGTTGCACATCGAACGGCGTCGCGGCCGGCGCCCGATGGGTGGATTTCCTAGCCGACAAACAGACTTGCGTCGCTGGATTTCATGTCGCGCCAGGCCTAAGAAGGGCAACGAGGATCACGGCACCCGGATCGATTGCGGCTGGGACATCGCTCGGCGCGGCCGGTGCAGCACGATCAAAGCGGAGACCCGACGGCATGAGCGCGGACGAGTGGAAGCAAGCGGCAGCGGAGCACGCGATCCTGCATGTGCAACCGGGAATGAAGATCGGCCTAGGAACTGGATCGACGGCTGCGAAATTCGTCGATTTGCTCGGCCAAAAAGTGCGCGCTGGTCTCGATATCGTCTGTGTGCCGACGTCAGACGCCACTCGGGCACAGGCGGCAGCGCTCGGCATCAGGCTTACGACGCTCGAAGACGACCCATTGCTCGATCTGACCGTCGATGGCGCCGACGAATTGGACAGCGAGCTGCGCCTCATCAAAGGCGGTGGCGGGGCTCTGTTGCGTGAAAAAATCGTTGCCGTCGCGTCCAGCCGCGTCATCATCATCGCCGATCACACGAAACGGGTTGAAACGCTCGGCGCTTTTCCGTTGCCAGTCGAGGTTGTGCCGTTTGGACGGGGATCGACCGAGCGGTTGATCGCGGACATGGCCTCTGATTGCGGCTGCGATGGATCCATCGTGCTGCGCCGGACACCGGATGGCAGCCCATTCGTAACCGACAACGGCAATTACATCATGGACTGCCACTTCTCCATGATCGAGGACCCCGAAGCGCTCGATGATGCCCTGAAGCTCGTCCCCGGCGTCGTCGACTGCGGACTGTTTCTTGGGATCGCTGACATCGGCATCATTGCTGGCCCGATGGGCGTCGAAATCTTGACGAGCGACGACGATGCATTTGAACCGGAGGATTGATGTCATGTGGTTGCGCTTCGTGACGATGATAGCTGTGGCATCGATCTTCGCGCTGCCGCTTCGAGCCGAAAATGTCAAACCTGCCGCCGATCCCGCTCGCGTGACTGCGGCGCGAGATTTGATGACGGTCTTGGGCGTCACTAAGCAAATGGATACGGCCATCGACACGATGAAAACCGCTTTTCTACAGAGTGCGAATTCAGCGTCGAACGAGCAGAAAGAAAAGTTCTCGGCCGAATTCGATAAAAGCATCGCCAAGCTGATGGCGTATCGCGAAGACATGATGACCGATTTTGCGCATCTGTACGCCGAAACCTTCACGGCTGAAGAAATGAAAACGGTCGCCGATTTCTACCGGTCGGGTGCCGGCGCAAAATTCATCCAGGCAACGCCTGACCTCATGCAAAAAGGCGCAGCGATCGGTATGAGTTACAGCACGAAGGTCATGGACGAAATGCGGCGCGCGGCACCGGCAGAAGCGCCGAAGCCCTAAATGGGGCAGGCGATGTTGCAGCAACTCGTGTTATTGTCTTGTGCTGTCACCCACGAAAGCTTCCAATCAGGCTCCCATGACGACCTTCGACGTTGATCTGTTCGTCATCGGCGCCGGCTCGGGCGGTGTTCGCGCGGCCCGCATTGCCGCCGGTCATGGCGCCCGTGTCGCCATCGCCGAAGAATACCGGTGCGGCGGAACCTGCGTCATTCGCGGTTGCGTCCCAAAGAAACTGCTCGTCTACGCCAGCCGTTTTGCCGACGACTTCGAGGACGCGCGAGGCTTTGGCTGGTCTGTCGACGAGCCGCACTTCGATTGGAGCGCGCTTATCGCGGCGAAAGACGCTGAAATCGCCCGGCTGGAAGCAATTTACTGCACGATTCTGGCGCGTTCGGGCGTCGAACTGTTTCGCGATCGCGCCGTCGTTGCCGGTCCGAATGCCGTGCGTCTCGAGACCACGGGCCGCACCATCACCGCCGAACGCATTCTTGTTGCCACGGGAGCTGCGCCGAACATCGACAAGGCATTGGTTGGACGCGAACATGCCATCACGTCCAACGAAGCCTTCGCTCTCACGGCGTTTCCAGAGCACATCGTCATCGTCGGCGGCGGCTACATTGCCGTCGAGTTCGCCGGAATTTTTCGAGGCCTGGGTGCGCGCGTAACGCTCGTGCACCGGGGCGAAAAATTGCTGCGCGGCTTCGATGAAGATCTGCGTGCCGGCTTAGGCCACGCCATGCAATCACGCGGCATCACCATCCATGCAAACTCGGTCGTCAAACAGATCGACAAGACAGCGAGTGGTTTTGCAGCCGTGCTCAGCACAGGTGATCGCATCGCTGCTGACCAAGTCATGTATGCCATTGGGCGCACGCCAAACACGAGCCAGCTCGGTCTCGGCAGTGCTGGCGTCTGCGTGCGCGACAACGGCGCCGTCGCCGTGTCGGAATCATCGCAATCGTCCGTGCCATCGATCTTTGCCGTGGGCGATGTAACCGACCGCAAGGCGCTGACACCGGTCGCGATCCGCGAAGGGCACGCATTCGCCGACACGGTGTACGGGAGCAAGCCTTGGAGCGTCGACTACGCGACAATCCCGACAGCCGTGTTTTCGACGCCAGAAATCGGCACTGTCGGCCTGGCCGAACATGAAGCCCGCGCGCTGCATGGTGCAATCGACATTTACAAGGCGAGCTTCCGGCCGATGAAAGCGATCCTCGCCGGCCGCGGCGAACGCATGTTCATGAAACTGATCGTGGCGCATGACAGCCAGCGTGTTCTCGGCCTCCACATCATCGGTGCCGATGCCGCTGAAATCGTGCAGATGGCGGCCGTCGCGTTACGCTTGGGCGCGACTAAGGCGGACTTCGACGCGACGATGGCCCTGCACCCAAGTGCCGCCGAGGAACTTGTGACGTTGCGCGAAAAATGGGTCGCGCCCGGAGAGGCAGCGGGTTGAAGCTGCTGGTTGAAGCGCGAATTTTCAAGCCGGGTTGATTGCGAGAGCGCGCGCCGCTAAGGGTGGCGGCTTGCAAACGCCTTGAGGGATCGATGGCACGACTGGCAGGCAAAATAGCGATCGTCACTGGGGCAGGGGTCGGCATCGGACAGGCGATTGCAAGGCGCTTTGCGACGGAGGGCGCGCACGTCTGGGTCACCGACATCGACGGCAAAACGGCAGCCGACACCGCCAAGTCGATCGTCGACAATGGCGGTGCCGCGACGGCCATGCAGGTCGATGTGTCAAAAGGCCAAGACGTCACGGCCTTGACGCGGGCTATCGAGACTGCCCACGACAAAGCCGACATTCTCGTCAACAATGCCGGCATTCTGGTTCGCGGAGAAGTGCGAAATTTGTCGGACGCCGACTGGACCCACCAGCGCGAAGTCAACATCGACGGCGTCCTGCGCTTGTCGCGAGACTGCCTACCTTTGCTGCGCAAAGCGCACGGTGGCTCGATCATCAATATCTCGTCGATCATGGCCAACCGCGGTCTGCGCCCACTCGCGGCCTACACCGCCACCAAGGGTGCCGTGACGGCCTTAACCAAGGGCCTGGCGATCGAATACGCACCCTTCAATATCCGCGTGAACGTCATCTCGCCCGGCTACATTGAAACAGCGATCACCGATCGGCTGCTGCGCCTGCCGCCGGTGCGCAAAGCCCTGGTCGATAAGACACCGATGGGGCGGCTCGGCGTGCCCGACGATATCACCGGCGCCGCCGTCTTCTTCGCCTCCGACGACAGCCTCTATTGCACCGGCTCTGATCTGATGGTCGACGGCGGCATGTCGGCGGGGCTGTAGGGCCTCGGATTATCGAGCGCAGCGCCGGCTTCGACGCATTGGAGCATGGCCTTGCCGCCCGATACAGCACTGCTGAAGCGCTGGCGTCGCCGCCCCATATCTCCTATAAGCCGCGCCACGATTTGAGTTAAAGTGGCCTCGATCAATTTTGGGCCGTCTCATGCGCGATCCGCGCGTTCTGGTCCGCACGTCAAGGAGTTCGAGACGATGGGTGCACCTGTGGCCCTCGACAAATGGTCCCCCGAGAGCTGGCGGCTGAAACCGATCCTGCAGGTGCCGGACTATCCGGATGCGACCGCGTTGCGCGATGTCGAGGACAAGCTCGCAACCTTCCCGCCGTTGGTCTTTGCCGGCGAAGCGCGGGATCTGAAAAAGTCACTTGCCGGCATCGCTGCCGGCAACGGGTTTCTGCTGCAGGGCGGCGATTGCGCCGAGAGCTTTCTTGAACACCGAGCCGATAATATCCGCGACTTCTTCCGCGTGTTCCTTCAGATGGCGGTCGTGCTGACCTATGCTGGTGGCCAACCCGTCGTCAAAGTTGGGCGCATCGCCGGGCAGTTCGCCAAGCCGCGGTCGTCACCGACCGAAAAGAAGGACGGGCAAGAACTGCCGAGCTATCGCGGCGATATCATCAACGGGCCGGACTTCACCCCGGAAGCGCGCATCCCTGATCCCAACCGTCAGATCGAAGCCTATCGCCAATCGGCTGCGACGCTGAACCTGATTCGAGCATTTGCCTCAGGCGGCTATGCCGATCTCGAGCGGGTGCATCAATGGAACATGGGCTTCGTACAGGATTCCCCGCAAGGCCACCGCTATCAGGAACTTGCCGACCGCATCGAAGAGACCATGGGTTTCATGCGCGCCTGCGGGATTACATCCGAAAACACGCCGCAACTGCGCGTTACCAATTTCTACACCAGCCATGAGGCGTTGCTGCTCGGCTACGAAGAAGCCCTCACACGGCGCGATTCCACCAGCGGCGATTGGTATGCCACCAGCGGACACATGATTTGGATCGGCGACAGAACGCGCCAGCCCGATCACGCCCACATCGAGTTTTGCCGCGGCATCAAAAATCCGATCGGCTTGAAGTGCGGTCCGTCGCTCGACGCCGACGGTCTATTGCGGCTCATCGACCTGCTCAATCCGAAAGACGAAGCGGGACGGCTGACGCTGATCTGCCGCTTCGGCTTCGACAAAGTCGAAAGCCACCTGCCGAAGCTTATTCGCGCGGTCAAAAAAGCCGGCCGCAACGTGTTGTGGTCGTGCGACCCGATGCACGGCAACACCATTTCAGCAGCCACCGGCTACAAAACGCGGCCGTTCGACCGAATTTTGAAAGAATCGCTGTCGTTCTTCGAGGTGCATCGCGCCGAGGGCACGCACGCCGGCGGCATCCACATCGAGATGACGGGGCAGAACGTCACCGAATGCACGGGCGGCGCGACGGCGATTTCGGATCAGGACCTGTCGGACCGCTACCACACGCATTGCGATCCGCGCCTGAATGCCGATCAGGCTCTGGAACTCGCCTTCCTCATCGCTGAGCAACTCAAAAAAGAACGCGCCGCCGATGCACACCCTCAAGCGAGGACGCTGATTGCGTAAGGCTGGTAGCTCCCTTGGTGATGCGTACGTTGTGGTCGAGGCCGACCCTAATGCGCGGCTCATCGCCGGCTGGCTGAGTCATGGACGAACCAACGCTGGACCCAATACGCCGCGCGCTCTAAAACCGCTCGCATGACCGCTCCCGCTATTTTCAAGATCGCCCTTGCTCAGTTGAACCCGGTGGTCGGCGATCTCGACGGCAACGCTAAGAAAGCCTTGGCGGCCCACGCGACGGCCAAAGCAGCAGGAGCTGATCTGCTGGTTCTGCCGGAGCTTTTTCTCAACGGCTATCCACCGGAAGATCTGGTCTTGAAACCGGCTTTCCAAGTGGCTTCCCTGACGACACTCAACGACCTTGCCGCAGCATGCGCCGACGGTCCGGCCATCCTCGTCGGCACGATTTGGCTTGATGACGGCAAGCTCTACAACGCCGTGGCGCTGCTCGACGGCGGCAAGATCGAAGCCGTCCGCTTCAAGGTTGAGCTGCCGAATTATGGCGTCTTCGACGAAGCCCGGGTGTTCTCGCCGGGACCGATGCCGGGCCCGCTGAACGTGCGCGGTGTTCGTATCGGGGTGCCGATCTGCGAGGACATCTGGGGCCCAGACGTCGTCGAAACGCTGGTTGAAACGGGGGCTGAAATCCTGATTTCACCCAACGGTTCGCCGTTCGATTGGCCGAAGCCGGATCGGCGCATGAATGTCGCCGTCGCGCGGGTCACGGAGAGCCGGTTGCCGCTCGTCTATCTCAATCAGGTTGGCGGTCAGGACGAACTTGTGTTCGATGGCGCGTCGTTCGTGCTCAATGCCGATCGCAGCTTGGCGGCGCAACTGCCGGCCTGGCGCGAAGCCATCGTGATGACGGACTGGACGCGCGGCGGTCACGGCTGGCACTGCGCCAAATCCGGCATCGCCGTTCTGCCCGAGGGTGACGCCTCTGCCTATCACGCCTGCGTTCTCGGTCTGCGCGATTACGTGCACAAAAACGGTTTCCCGGGTGTCGTTTTCGGACTTTCTGGTGGCATAGATTCAGCACTGGTTGCGGCGATCGCGGTCGATGCGCTTGGGCCGGACAAAGTTCACGCCGTTATGCTGCCGTCAAAATTTACATCCGACGAAAGCCTGCTCGATGCGGCCGCTTGCGCCAAAGCGCTTGGCATTCGGTACGATAAAATTTCAATCGAGCCGGCCGTTGCCGGATTGACGTGGGGACTAAAAGATCTGTTCGCTGGATCGAACGCCGATACGACCGAAGAAAACATGCAGAGCCGCGTTCGTGGCACATTGTTAATGGCGATCTCGAACAAGTTTGGATCGATGCTGGTCACGACCGGCAATAAAAGCGAAATGTCGGTCGGTTACGCCACCATCTATGGCGACATGAACGGCGGCTTCAATCCGATCAAGGATATCTACAAAATGGAGGTCTATCGGTTGTCGCACTGGCGCAATGGCCATGTGCCGGACGGTGGTCATGGTCCAGCCGGTATCGTCATTCCGAAACGGATTTTGACCAAAGCACCGAGCGCAGAATTGCGCCCCGATCAGACCGATCAGGACAGCCTGCCGCCCTATGCGGCGCTGGATGATATTCTGCGTGGGCTCGTCGAAGACGAGCTGCCGGTGGCGGCGCTGATTGCACGCGGTCACCCGCCCGAAACGGTGAAAAAAATCGAGCGCTTGCTGTACCTCGCCGAATACAAGCGCCGTCAAGCGGCGCCGGGCGTCAAGATCTCGCCGAAGAACTTTGGTCGTGACCGCCGCTATCCGATCACCAATAAATTTCGCGATAACGTCGTCGGGGAGTCAGTGTCGCTGCCGGTGCCCGTACCGGCCAGCGTCAAGCCACGCGCCTCTGGCGGCGATAGCGCTTAGGCGCTAGCGGGCTTGCGTTTGATCGTCTGCTGTTTAAGGGTTCGCTGTCGCGCGCGAACGAGCGCCACATCATCAACCATCGCAATTTTGAGTAAGACATGGCTCCGCGCGTCCGCTTTGCTCCAAGCCCCACCGGGCGCATCCATATCGGCAACATTCGAACGGCCGTGCTCAACTGGCTGTATGCCCGCAAGACCGGCGGGCATTTTCTGCTGCGCCTCGATGATACCGACACCGAACGTTCGACCGAAGAATTCGCCCAGGCCATTCGCGATGATCTGACCTGGCTCGGCTTGACGTGGGATGACGAAGAACGCCAGTCGCTGCGCACGGCGCGCTATCAGCAGGCTGCCGATCAGTTGAAGGCGTCCGGCGCACTGTATCCGTGCTTTGAAACGCAGGACGAACTTGATCGCCGTCGCAAACGTCAGCTCGCGATGCAGCGCCCGCCGATTTATGATCGCGCGGCGCTCAAATTATCGCCTGATGAGATCGTGGCTCATATTGCCGCCGGTCGCGCCCCGCACTGGCGTTTTCGGCTGCCGAACACTGGCCCGAAGTCTGGCCAAGCCGCAGACGCCGCGCCGCAACCAACCATGATCACATGGCCTGACCTCATTCGCGGAGAGCAGCACGTCGATGTCGGCTCGCTGTCCGATCCAGTCCTCATTCGAGCCGACGGTACGTTTCTCTACACGTTCACGAGCGTCGTCGACGATATCGACTTTGCAACGACGCATGTTGTGCGTGGCGAAGATCATGTCACCAACACCGGCGTGCAAATCGCGATCTTTCGTGGAATGGGCGCGACGCCTCCCGAGTTCGGCCACCACAGTCTGCTAATCGGCGCGGACGGACATGCCTTGTCGAAGCGGCTCGGCGCATTGTCGGTGCAGAGCTTCCGCGACGACGGCTTGGAGCCGATGGCGGTGCTGTCTCATGCTGCGCTGGTCGGCACGTCCGACGCGATCGAGCCGCATGTATCGCGCGATGAATTAGCCGAGCTGTTTTCCTTCGACAAGATTTCGATGGCGCCGGGGCGCTTCGATGTTGAAGATCTCAAAGCGTTGAACGCGAAGCTGCTGCTGCGGCTCGACTATGCCGACGTCAAGGATCGGTTGGCTGGGCTCGGCATCATGGCTGGGCCCGAATTCTGGAACGCGGTGCGCGGCAACCTCGCGATTATCGGCGATGCCCGGCATTGGTGGTCGGTTGTCGACGGCGACATTAAGCCGGAAATCGAAGATGCCGGCTTCACCGCCGCCGCCGCCGATCTGCTGCCGGCCGAGCCGTGGAGTGAGCAGACGTGGAGCGAGTGGACCAACGCCGTCAAAGCCAAGACTGGCGCCAAGGGCAAGGCGCTGTTTCATCCCCTGCGCTTGGCGCTGACGGGCGCTGAAACCGGGCCAGAATTGAAAGCGTTGCTGCCGCTCATCGGTCGTGTGCGTGTCGAGGCACGCTTACGCGGCGCGACGGCCTGACGCGATTGCGAGTGACGAATAATCTATTGCGGCTGCCAGTTTTGCCCGCCTAGGGCTGGCGCTTCTGCGGCTGAGGCGGGCTCTCCACTTGATGGCGCCTCCGCAGGTGTGCCCGGCGGCAATGCGCCCGTCGTGATCGGCTGACTAAGTGGCGCCGTCTCAACAGGTGCCGCAGCGGCCGACGTCTTGCGCGCTGTGCCGCGATCTACCCCCGTCGCATCGGCTTTCTTGCCGAGTGTCGCCGTTGCCTCGTCGTAATCGGCTTCTTTGCATGAGCAGCCGTTCACGTATTCCTTGCGATAGCGAAACGCCGACTTCAATTTGGTGTAGGGATCTTGAGAGGTCAGGGCGACGGACTGATCGACCGAACCGCCCGGATTGGGATAATAATAAAGCTCCGTCGGTGCCGCACACTTCGCCGTACAAACCTCGGCATCCTGCGGGAAGTGGCTCGGCAGCGTCGAAAAGCTGACCGGGAAATAATAGCCGTCGCATAGCCGAACGCAGAGCGTGCGATAGGTTGCGACGCCCGTCGGATTTTGCGGCGTCCAGGTGCCGCCGCCGATGCTTTCCTCGTCCTGCCACATGCCGCCGTCGCGACGCCGTGCTTGGTCGGCATAATTGGCACCGCAGTTGTTGCGCGCCAATTCGCGGACGATGTCGTCTTGATAAGAGCGGCCGCCGGTGCCGATGATGTCTTGGCGCTGTGCTTCGAGTTCAGCCAAGCGGCGTTTGGCGCCTTCGACCTGCTTGACGAGTTCGCGGCACTGCGGCGTCGCGCGGAACGACTTGGTGAACAGAAAATATTCATAGCAACTGCGGTCGAGTTGTGTCGCACCCACATTATAGGTGCGATCGACCTGGCGGATTTCAGTTTCGATCTTAGGCAAGATATCGCGGCTCTGGTTGCCTTTTTGTCCTTCCTGGACCAAGCGCTGTTCAAGCTGCAAACAAATCGGATTTTTGGTACCCCAACTTTGTCCGCCACTCGCTTGTGGGACGGCCGGCGGACCGCCTTGCGGAGTTGCTTGCGGCGGCTGCGGCGGAATCGGTGCCGGAGGCGGCGCGTCATTCCGGTAAACCGGCTCGCGGGGCACCGGTGGTCGTTGCGGCTCGTTGCCGCCGAACGGCCACCAATTCTGTGCGTGTGCCGATCCGGCCGATGCCAATGCGCAGCCGGTGATGATGGTAAGACCAGCAAGCCCGCGCACAACACGCTCGCGCCAAGACGCAGCGCGGGCCGTGTGCGCCAAAAGTTTCCGGGTTTTGATGTCCAACATCGTGCTGGTCGTGATCACGAACAGTCCTCGCGTATCGCGCGCCGTCTTTAGCAGCAAACCAGACCTCACGGCTTTCCACTTGCGCTTAAGACCCTAAACAGCTTCGGGCTAGAGGGTCAATGCGGAGCAATTGCGACCAACCGTATTTATCCAAACTTTTCAGCTTGTTGACGTGCCAGTTCGGCGTGTGCGACGAGGCATCTCGAGAAGTGCGAGGCAGCCTATTGCGGCCTATGGCATACTCTCGGAATCATGCCGCGCTCAGTGTTCCGGCTCGGCGAGCAATCGAATTGAATGGCATCAGACAGGCGAGGGACGAGTGACTTTACGGCTCTACAACACGCTGACGCGACAGAAGGCGGAGTTCAAACCGATCGACGCGAGCAACGTCCGCATGTACGTGTGCGGGCCGACGGTCTACGATTTTGCGCATATCGGCAATGCCCGCCCGGTGATCGTCTTCGACGTCCTCTATCGGCTCCTGCGCCACATCTATGGCGCCGATCACGTCACCTACGTCCGCAACATCACCGACGTTGACGACAAGATCAACGCCCGCGCCGCCGAACGCTACCCCGACCTCGCGCCTGAACTTGCGATCCGCAAATTGACCGAGGAAACAGCGAACCAATTCCACGCCGACATCGCCGCACTCGGCGTGCTGGCGCCGAACGTCGAGCCGCGCGCCACTGAGCACATCGTCGAAATGGTGGAGCTCTGCGATGCTCTCATCGCCAATGGTCATGCCTATGTCGCCGCCGATCATGTGCTGTTCGATGTCTCGTCCATGCCGGATTACGGCCGCCTGTCGAACCGCTCGCTGGACGAGATGGAAGCCGGTGCCCGCGTCGAAGTCGCGCCCTACAAAAAAGGCCCGATGGATTTCGTGCTTTGGAAGCCGTCGAAGCCAGGCGAACCGTCATGGTCCTCGCCGGCCGGAATTGCTGTCGCCGGACGACCGGGCTGGCACATCGAATGCTCGGCGATGGCCGGCAAACATCTCGGAAACGTCTTCGATATTCATGGTGGCGGTATCGATCTCGCATTCCCGCACCATGAGAACGAGATCGCTCAATCGCGCTGCGCGCACGGCACGCCGGTCATGGCAAATGTGTGGATGCACAACGGCTTTCTGCAAGTCGAAGGCGAGAAGATGAGCAAATCTCTCGGCAACTTCATCACCATCAATGAGCTGCTGGCGACGACGTCATTTGGCGGCAGCCAATGGCATGGGCGCGTTGTGCGTTTGGCGATGCTTGGCACCCATTATCGCCAACCGATTGATTGGACCGTCGATCGATTGGTGCAGGCACGCGCCACACTGTTTGATCTGAGTTTTCTCCATGATGTTGTGCCGGCCGCTGAGCCACATCCCGACGTGATCGCGGCGTTGGCCGATGATTTGAACACGCCAAGCGCCATGTCGATCGTTCATGGATTGGCAAAGTCAGCCCATCGCAATGCCGACCAAGCAGCAGAACTGAAAGCGACGCTGCAATTTCTCGGCGTCTACGACAGCGAGACCCAACATGACCTTGACCCCGGCCATTTGGCGCGACAGGTCGATGCGAGCCACGTCAATCGGTTGATCGCTGCCCGGCTCGTCGCCCGCAAAGCCAAGGACTTTGTCGAAAGCGACCGCATCCGCGACGAACTTTCGGCCATGGGCGTTGCTCTGAACGACACCAAGAACAAAGGCACTGGTGAAATCGAAACGACCTGGGAGGTCAGGCGCTGAGATCAGCCACGAACAACCGGCCGAAACACGCCGCTGTAGGTAGCGGGCCACCCGCAAACGCGGTAATGTGCATACCACTTGGGGGGCGCACCAGATTGTGAGCTGACGCTCAGCGAAGCAGCGCTGGCAAGACAGGAGTGATTGGAATGGATGTTGCGACGCCATCGAATTTGTGGGCGCTGACCGGATCGGTCTACGCCATCGCCGGAGCCGCCTTGTTGTGGGCCGCGACACTCGCCTCACCGCTGTCGGGCTCGATCACGAATACCGCGAGTGCCGCGTCTCAGCGCCTCGACGCGCGTTTTGGTGGCGGGCTGCTGACCTTCGGTTTGTTTCTGCAAGCGACCGGAACGGCGGCGAACTCAGCGCTTCTGGGCCGGCCAGCAACGTTCATGCTGGCAGGTCTCGCATTCATGTTGCTGTTCTATGCCCTGGCCCGGGACATGATGATTGTCGAGCATTCAGCCGACGACGTTGCAGCCGAAGCAACCATCGTGCCTGCACCCGCCGACGGCATGCTGAAGCCGCAACTCATCACCCAAGCGGAGCCGCCGATCGAGCTTGAAGATATGCGGACGGTGGTCCAATTGCAGCGATCGTGACGCGCTCGCACGTCAACCAAGGCCGCGCGATCTGGGGCACATGATCGCTTCCCGATCCACCGGCTCGCGGGCAGACCGACCGCGCGGGCTCAATTGTTAACGACTAGCGTCGCAATCTACAGGCCTGCCACCGATCGCGGCCTTGCGCGCACGGCGTCGTGGCGCTAGGCCCTCAACCAAGTCGGCGCGACGCCGGTGAGGCTTGTTGGACGCGACGATGTCGAACGACTTTCCACTCCGCCCGTTTCTACCGAGCGATACGATGGCTTTGCGCGACCTGTTTGCGCAGAGCATCGACGAATTGACCGGGGATGACTACGACGACGACCAGCGCTTGGCCTGGGCGGCGACGGCCGAAGATGCCGTAGCCTTCGCCAAACGCCTCGGTGACATGACCACTCTGGTCGTGACCATCGACGGTGAATATCTCGGGTTCGCATCACTCAAGGCGAATGATCACTTCGACATGCTGTTTGTCAGTCCACACTATGCCGGCGAAGGCGTTGGCAGCGCGCTCGCCGACGCGATCGAACGGCTGGCCGAAGCGCGCGGTGCCGAAACCATTTCGGTGGACGCCAGTGAAACCGCCGCGACGTTTTTTGAAGCACGCGGCTATGAACCGCAAAGCCGCAACTCGATCCCCATCGACGACCAGTGGCTGTCGAACACCACAATGACAAAACGCTTCAAGCCAAAGACCGTGGCCGGCAGCGACGGCACGATGCCGAGGCCCGGACAATCCGGCCCGAGACAATCATGAGCAAAGAACGGCTTTATCTTTTCGACACGACGCTGCGCGATGGCGCGCAGACCACCGGCGTCGACTTTTCGCTTTCGGATAAGCGGCGGCTGATGGCGGTCTTGGACGCGCTTGGCCTCGATTACATCGAAGGCGGGTACCCTGGCGCCAACAGCACCGATACCGAGCTGTTCGCATCGCGCCCCGATTTGAAATCAGCGCGCTTTACAGCTTTCGGAATGACCAAGCGCGCCGGGCGTTCCGTTTCGAACGATCCCGGACTTCAGGCCGTCTTGCAGTCATCCGCCGACAGTATTTGCCTCGTTGCCAAGTCCTGGGATTATCATGTCCGCGTCGCGCTCGGCATCACGAATGAAGAAAATCTCGAAAGCGTCGATCAATCGGTGCGCGCCATCGTCGCCACGCAGCGCGAAGCCATGATCGACTGCGAACACTTTTTCGATGGCTACAAAGGCAACCGCTCGTATGCGCTGGCAGTCGCCAAGACGGCCTACGATGCCGGCGCGCGCTGGGTCGTGCTATGCGATACCAACGGCGGCACGCTGCCCCACGAAGTCGAGCGCATCGTCGCCGATGTCACGCATCACGTGCCGGGCATCCATCTCGGCATTCATACGCATAACGATACCGAAAATGCCGTTGCCAATACGCTGATGGCCGTGCGCGCCGGTTGCCGGCAAATTCAAGGCACGCTGAATGGCCTCGGCGAGCGCTGCGGCAACGCCAACATGACGTCGATCATTCCGACGTTGCTGTTGAAGAGCGAATTTGCCAACGCATTTCAAACGGGCGTCACGCCGGACAAACTTCGCAATCTCACGCATGCCAGCCGGGTGCTGGATGAAATCTTGAACGAAGCCCCTGATCGCCACGCGCCGTATGTCGGCGATAGTGCGTTCGCAACCAAGGCCGGCATTCATGCGTCCGCCTTGCTGAAGGAGCCTGAAACCTACGAGCACGTGCCGCCGGACAGTGTCGGCAATGAGCGGCGCATTCTGGTGTCTAAGCAGGGCGGGCGCTCGTCGCTGCTCGCGGCCCTCGACCGCTTAGGCCTGGCCGTCGGCAAAGATGATGCGTCGGTGCAAACGCTCTGGGACGAAATCAGAACCCGAGAAGACGGCGGCTATTCGTTTGAAGCTGCCGAAGCCTCTTTTGAACTGTTGGCACGGCGCACCCTCGCCACCGTGCCGCGCTATTTTTCCGTCGATAGTTTTCGCGTTACGGTAGAGCGCCGGCGCGATGACGCGGGAAAACTTGCGACCGTCTCGGAGGCGACTGTCAAAGTTTTCATCGCCGGCGCCAGCGAACCGTTGTGGTCCGTCGGCCAGGGCAACGGCCCCGTCAACGCGCTGGATAAAGCCTTGCGGCGCGATCTCGGCCGGTACCAAAAACACATCGAGCATGTCGAATTGGTCGACTACAAAGTCCGCATTCTGACCAACACGGGGGCAGGCGGCACCGAAGCCGTCACCCGCGTGCTGGTCGAAAGCCATGACACCGAGACCGGCGCCCGGTGGACGACGGTCGGTGTTTCGCCCAACATCATCGACGCGAGCTTCGAAGCGCTCCTCGATAGCATCAATTACAAGCTGTTGAAGGACGAAGCAGGGGTTTCATAGCGCGGGCGCGCGCCGTGTGTCAGGCGACGTTGAGCGCAGCCGTCTCGACCAGCTTGACGCCCTGGTCGTCGATCCATGCAAATTCAATCACGCCGGGACCGGGCACCTTCAAGTTAAACGAAATGTCGGGGTTGGCGGAAATGCCAGGCCCAAGCTCCGCTCAACCCAGCCTGCCGCTCATCTTGCCGCGCGTCGCACGAACGCCCATGATGCTGTCCGATGGCGTCGCCTATCGCCGCAGAGATCCCGATGACCACGCCCCCGACCGATCAGACACCGCTCCCACCCGCTGCGGCCCGCACGCCCGACGGAACCGCACACGCGCGCATGGAGCCGCTGGCGCTGTTACCAGTGTTCTTCAAGCTGCGCGATCAGCGCGCCGTGCTGGCCGGCGGCAGTGAACCGGCGTTGTGGAAAGCCGAGCTTCTGGCGGCCACCGGAGCGCATGTCGATGTCTTCGCCGAAACCTTCGCCGAGGGCTTCGAAGCGCTGTCGGCCAACCCGCCTGCGGGCCGCATCACGCTGCATCGTCGCCGCTGGCTGCCAAGCGATCTTGAAAACGCGTCCATCGCCATCGGCGCCATCACCAACGACGCCGAGGCGGCAGAGTTTGTCGCCGCCGCCCGCGCCTCCGGCACACCCGTCAACGTCATCGACCGGCCCGCGTTCTGTGCCTTTCAATTCGGCGCCATCGTCAACCGCTCGCCGCTTGTCGTTGCCGTTTCGACGGACGGCGCCGCCCCGGTGTTCGGGCAAGCGATCCGCTCGCTCATCGAAGGTATGCTGCCGGCCGGCTTCAAGCGCTGGGCCGAGGCTGCGAAATCCTGGCGCCGCGAGGGCGACCGGCTCGGGACCGACATCGCGGCTCGGCGACGGTTTTGGGAGCGCTTCTCGTCGCGCGCCATCGAAACCCCCAATCGCGCGCCGACCGGCGACGATCTCGAACGTCTGATCGCCGACAGCCGCGCCAGCGACCCGTTGGCCGCGTCAGCCGGTACCGGGTTCGTCACTCTGGTCGGCGCCGGTCCCGGCGATCCCGAATTGCTCACCTTGAAAGCCGTACGCGCGCTGCGCACGGCCGACGTCGTGCTCTACGACGATCTCATCACGCCCGAGGTGCTGGAATTTTCGCGTCGTGAATCACGCCGCATCCTGGTTGGCAAGACGGGCTATGGTCCGTCGTGCCAGCAAACCGAGATCAACCGCCTGATGATTGCCTTGGCGCGCGACGGCAATCGCGTCGTGCGTCTCAAGTCCGGCGACCCGATGATCTTCGGGCGCGGCGGCGAAGAGTTAAGCGATCTGCGCGCCGCCGGCATCCCCCACGAGGTCGTTCCCGGCATAACGGCGGCGCAGGGTGCTGCGGCCCGCCTCGGCGTGACGCTCACACATCGCGATTTCGCCAAGCGGTTGCAGTTCATCACCGGGCACGCCCGCGACGGCCGCTTGCCGTCATCGCTCGACTGGTCCGCCTTGGCCGATCCCGGCGCCACCACGGTGGTCTACATGGCGCTCCGCACGCTCGGTGAGTTGAGCGCCCGGCTGATCGCGGCGGGGTTACCGCCATCCACTCCGGCTATCGCCATGATCGATGCGACGCGATCGACGGAACGCACCGTGCGCGGCACCCTTGAAAATCTTCCCAGCCGGCTCGCAATCGCCGGCGAAGACGGCCCATGCCTTGTGCTCATCGGCGCGGCGCTGTACGCGGCCCTCGATCCGGCCCTCGATCCGGCCCTCGATCCGGGCCTGCATCTGGGTCTCAACCCGGATGACGATATGCAACGTGGCCGCGCCGTTGCGCCGGTTTAGCCCGCACTTGCCGAACACTCGGCCGGAGGGCGATTATATCGATAAATGCGAAACACCTGCCCCTGCACAAAGGCCACACTGCCCCAAAAACTCGCCAATGATCAGTCGATTAGGCGATCCAGTGATGGCCGGGCCTCGGCTTGGAATGCCATAAGCGTTTGGCTATAGTCCAACGCCAGGGGATCCAGCCTGCTGCGAGAGATGTGTGCGTCCTCAAGCGCGTGCCGTTGTTTGGCTGCGCGAGAGCAGATTTCGTCGCCGGCTGCGGCGCGCTTATGCACTTGCCGTGCGGCGCGATCGAGTGAAGGGTGGGTTAAGCGTGTCGATGCGGTGCAATCCGTCATATTGGCTATTGGGGCTCGTCCCCATAGCGATGTTGAGCTGGGCAGCAGTCCAGCTTGAACATGACGGTATTGAAAGCGATCTCGGCCGGCGCACGCAACAAGCACTCGAAAAATCCGGCCTCAAAGGCGTCGCGCCGATCTTCTCGGGGCGCGATGCGGTTGTCACCGGCACCGCGACAGACGACAGCGAACCGACGCGCGCTTTGTCCTCGGTTCGCGAGGTATGGGGCGTTCGGGTCGCCAATGGCCGTATCGAACTCATCGATGCGGTGGATAAATATATCTGGTCGGCTGAAAATCGTGGCGATGGCCGCCTCATTCTCACCGGTTTCGCGCCCAACGATGACACTCGCAAATCGGTCCTCAAAGCCGCCCGAGCGGCTTTTGCCGAAGGCGAGGTGATCGATCAGATGAAGCTGGCGCGCGGCGCCCCGGATCGCACCGCCTGGCTATCGGGCACGGCGTTCGCGCTAACGCAACTGGCGCAACTGAAGCGCGGAAGTGCTGAGCTGAACGAACTTGGTCTGACCATGATTGGCGAGGCAGCGACGCCGCCCAGTTACAAATCCGTCAAGGCCGCGTTGAAATCAAAGCTGCCCAAAGGCATTTCGCTGGCGCTTGAACAGATTACGCCGCCGCGTATCGGGCTCTATCAATGGGCAGCCAAGTCGACAGTTTCCGGCGTCGAATTGTCCGGCTTCTCGCCCTCCGAATCCGCCCGCGAAAAGCTTGCCGCCCGCGCCAAGGCAGCATTCCGCAACGCCACCGTCGTCGACAAAACCGAAATAGCCGACGGCGCTCCTGACGGTTTCATCGCCGCAGCCGAAACCGCCCTCGACCAACTGGCGCAATTGAAATCCGGCAGTGCCGATGTGAAGGGCCGCGATCTCGCTTTCAACGGTGAAGCCGCCGACGAACCGATCGCCACCGACGTGCGCAAGAAACTGCGCAGCACGGTGCCGCAGAGCTTCAAAATTACCGAGCAAATTCGCTACCCGCGCATCGCCGCGCCCGCCACCGCCGCCGGCTATGTGATGTCCATCGTCAACGGCGCCACCAGCATCGACGTTGGCGGCTTCATCCCGAGCGAAGCAGCGCGCTCGGCCCTCGTCGATGCGGTTCGCGCCCGTTTTCCAGGGCGCACCGTCAACGACAAAATGCAGGTTGTGGCCGGGGCTCCCGAAGGCTGGCAGCAGTGCATCGTCGCCGGTCTCGCAGCCTTGCAGCGCCTGACCACCGGCAAAGCCGAACTCACCGACCGGCGTTTGAGCGTCACCGGTACCACCGACGATTACGGTGTCGCCAGCAGTGTACCGCTGGACGTCAAGGCGGCCGCCGGGCAAATCTGCGAGGCCCAGGCCGACATCGAGTTCAACGGTAAGGTGCGCGACGATCTTTCCTGGAAAGCCGTCCACGAAAGCACCAGCCAAGTCCTGTTGCAGGGCGATGTCCCCGACGACCGCACGCGCGTTCGGCTCGTCGAAACCGCCCAGCAATTGTTTCCCTCGACCAGCGTCGCCGATCAAATGCGCGTCGTTGGCGCACCGTCCGACGCTTGGCTTCCGACGGCCGTTAAAGCCCTCGAACAACTGGCGCGTCTCGAGCGCGGGGAAGCGGCAGTCGTCGCCCAGCAGGTAACGGTGCGCGGCCTGGCCGAGAGCGATCAAATCGCCGCCGACGTTCGTTCAGCGGTCGAGAGCGGATTTAGCGACGGCTTTCAAGGCACGCACGCCATCACCGTCATGTCGGCGGTCGAGAAGGAAGCCGACGAGTGCCAGGGGCTGATGCGCGACGCGACCAATCGCGGTATTCTCCAGTTCGAGCGCGCCAAGGCCGATCTGACACCCGACAGCACCGACACGCTCAAAGAGCTGGCCCAGGTCGCCAACGCCTGTCCGCGCTTTCGCATCGAGATCGAAGGCCACACCGACGCTGAAGGTACCGACGAGCGCAATCAGCGTCTGTCGGATCGCCGCGCCCGCACGGTCGCCGACTATCTGATTAGCTCCGGTGTCGACGCCAACCGGCTGTCAACTGTCGGTTACGGCGCGACCCGGCCAATCGCCGAAAATGAAACGCCGGATGGCCGGGCAAAAAATCGCCGCATCGAATTCGTCGTCAAGGTGAACTGAACATGGCCGATCAACTCTCGACGCGTCGATCGCACATCGCCCCTCAAGCGCTTGATGCCAGTCGTTACAGCTCACCGCGCATCCGCCGGGAAGGATAGCCAACGATGGACTACCTGTTCGTCAAACTCATCTGGTGGATCGCCCTGGCTTTTGCGCTCGGCGGCGTCGCCGGATGGGTTGCGTGCGCCGGACATGAAGACGCCGGACACGACCAAGAATGACGAGACGACCTGTGAGCCAGGGGCCAGTGAGCCAACGCATTCCCAACGCGCCGATCAGCGGTCCGATCGGGGAGAAGAGCTGAGCGATGACCTATCTGTTGATGCAGACATTTCTGCTGTTGCTCTCGGCCTATTTCTTCGGCGCGTTCGTCGCGTGCGTGGTCAAGCGCTGGCTGCAAGGTGCGGCGGCGGGCTATGCGAGCCAGCCGGCGCTCGCCGGTGCCCAAGGTGCGCCGAGCATGGCCCGGAGCGCCGAACGGGGCGTCGAACGCGATTTCGTAGACCGGCCGCCAATGGCGCCGCGCCTCGCCCCGGAACCGGCCATCCCACCACCCGCGCCGAGACCACCCGTGCGCGAGCCGCGCGTCGAACGCCAGCCGGCACCGCCGCCGCCGCCAGCGTTCAAGCCGCGCAGCTTCGAGCCGGTGCAGCCGAAGATCGACATCTTGCCGCGCCCGGCTCCGCGTCCGGCGCCCAAGGTGGCCGACGTCATGCGCTTCGACCGGGCGCTGTGGGGGCCTGAACTGAATGAAAACATGCCGCGCGTAGCGATCTGCGAGATCCGGCCTGCGGTATTCAAACTCGTCACCGGTCCGGCGCTGCCGTGGCCACCGAAGAAAACCGCCTTCGAGATCGGAGCCGAGGAGGCGGCCGCCGCCACGGCTGCGGCTGCCATCGCTGCCGCCGAGATCGAACAGCAATCGGCCGCCGCCGCCGCCGCGAAACAGGCGGCCGCAAAAGCCTTAGCGCCACCGGCTCCGGCCCGCGCGCCCGGCATGAGTAGCGCGCTGGCAAGCGCGGCGGCAGCGGCGATCGCTGCGGCAAAATCAGCGGCTGCCAGTATCGCGCCTCCGCAAGCCGAAGCGCCGAAAGAGAAAGAACAAGAGCCGCGCGTCAAAGACGCCGTCGCCAATTCGGCGGTAAAGGCCGACGTGACAAAGCCGGAACCATCGTCGTCGGCGACGCCAGAGCCCAACTTGGTGAAAGGGCCCGACTTGGTGAAAGGGCCTGACGTCGTCAAAAAAACCGACGCGGCCAAATCTGCGGTGGCTGCGGAACCCAAAAAGCCCGAGCCAGCAAAAGAGACGGGCTCGGCCATCAAAGACAGCCTGCCAGCCCCTTCCACGCCGAACCCTGCGCCAGCGCCCGCGGTCACGGCCAAGTCCGAAACTGCCAGCGCGGCGCAACCCGTCACCAACTCGACGGGGGCCGCGCTCGCCGCAGCCGCTGCGGCTGCAATGACGGCCGCTACGACCGCCGCTGCCGCTGCCGCCGCCGTCGCCAAAGCGGCCACATCCTCGGTTGCGAAACCCGTCGAGCCGGCCGCCGCCCCGATCTCGGACGGTGACGACTTGCAACGCATTCGCGCCATCGACGCCAAGGCCGAACAAGGCTTGAAGTCTCTCGGCGTGTTGCGCTTCGAGGACATCGCCAACTGGACGTCAGACGACATCGATCTCTTCGATCAGGAGCTGAATTTCGCCGGCCGCATCGATCGCGAGCAGTGGATCGAACAGGCGCAAATTCTCGCCAAGGGCGGCGAGACGTATTATTCTCGCAATCGCGCCACGGCGGCGAAGGCTACCGCCGCAACCCCGGCCGCCACGGCGTCGCCTGCCGTATCTCCATCGGCTCCTGCATCATCTTCGGCGCCCGTCGCTGCAAAAACCGACACGGCAAAAATCGAGACAGCGCCGGCCGCCGGAACGCCCATCGCCGCCGACGCCGGTGCCCCTGCATCAGTGAGCGCCGTGCCTGCGCCTGCGACCGTGGCGGTGACGCCAACGCCAACGCCGCCTGAGCCAGCGAAACCCGTTTCATCACCGACCCCCGCGCCACCGAGCCCGGATGCCAAAGCCGCAAGTTCCAACCCGCCAGCCGTCGTACCTCCAGACGTCGTACCGGCACCCAAGCCGCCCGCGCCACTCGGCCGCTCGGTTTCCGAACTCGCCTCAGCCGCTGCCGCTGCCATCGCCGCTGCATCGGCCAGCGTCACGCGCGGCATCCGGCCGATCGAGCCGATCTCGCCGCTGTCGAAGGCTGATCCGAACCTGGTGATGCCGACGCGGCTTGCTGACGCCATCAAAGAACAGGGTGGCAAAGTGCAGGGTGGCAAAGACAAGAGCGCCAATGACGCCGTGCCGGTTCCGCGCTCCGATCCCGAGCAGCCGGTGGCCAAAGCTTCAGCGCCGCGCGCTGCCGACGATGCCGGCGGCGATGATCTCAAGCGCATTCGCGGTGTTGGCGTGCTGATCGAAAAGCGTCTCAACGGACTTGGCGTCACGCGCTATGATCATATCGCCAACTGGACCAGCGGCGACATCGATCGCATCAGCCGAAAGCTCGATTTCCAGGGCCGCATCGAGCGCGAAAACTGGGTTGAGCAAGCGCGGATTTTGTCGAGCGGCGGGCACACCGAATTTTCCCGTCGCGTCGATCGCGGCGAAGTCGAAACCAGCAAGGACTCGTAAGCGATATCTCGCTTAAGCCGCGCTCGACTGCCGATGTCCGGCGCCGTCATCGCTCGCAGCGAAGAAACTCACGATGGCGGCCATCGTCAGAGCATCTCGCAACAGCGGCGCGTGGCCTTCATTGGCCACCGTCACCCGCGTCAGCATCGTATGCCGCCGCTGCATTTCATCGACGGTCTTTTCCGACAACAGATCAGAATTGGCCCCACGAATGACCATCAGCGGAGCCCGCTTTAGCGCCTCGAACTGCGGCCATAGCGCCGGGATCGGGCCATCGAGCACCGACAACGATTTCGCCAATTTGGCGTCATAGCCGGCAACCGGGCGGCCGTTACGCTCGTTGAAAAGTTGCCGCGCGACGCCGTCGACGTCTGCATCAGTCAGCATCGGAAAATCGCGCTTTGTCAGATCGCGGACCGTGCGCGCCGCATCTGCCCAGGTTTTTGGCATCGGAATGCGCCCGACATAGCCGGCAATGCGCGCCAATCCATCCTGCTCGATCACCGGCCCGATGTCGTTCAGCACAACAGCGCCAATGCGCCCCGGCTGAGCCGCCGCCAGGATCATCGTGATCAGCCCGCCGCGCGACGTGCCGATGATGCCCGCTTCATACAACCCGAGCACGGTCATCACGTCGATGACGTCGTGCATCTCGTTGGGGATGGAATAGCCCTTCCAGTCGCTATCGTGTTCCGACATGCCGCGTCCACGCGAGTCGAGCGTATAGACATCGCGCGGCGCGCTGGCGTCTTGGCTCAACGCGAGTGCGATATCGTGGAAGTCGCGGCTGTTGCGCGTCAATCCGGCGAGGCACAGCACCGGGCGCGTGTCACGCTGACCGCCTCTCGCCAGTGCTGGATAATGGCGCACATACAGCCGCAAGCCGTCGCGCGCTGAAATAAACCGCTCGTTGAAAACCGCCGCCGCCTCAGCCATCACCCCACCCCGCAAAATCGCCTCGCTTGAAGCTGTTCGAACAGCTGTCATCAAAAAGTTGCGCTATCCCTCGGTATTGTCCCTCGCCGCCGGCGTTGCATCGTCCTCGACGGCCGCCGCAGGCGTCGTTGATTGGCCGCGCCCACGTTCTAAGTCGTCTTCCAGGCGCAGCGCCCGGGTCTCATCGCCGAGCCGTGCCCGATAGACTTGAATGTTCGACAGCACCTTGGCCACGTACTCGCGCGTCTCGGTGATCGGGATGCGCTCGATCCAATCGACCGGATCGATCTTGCGATGACGCGGATCGCCGTTTTCACGGATCCACTGCCGGGCTCTGCCGGGCCCAGCGTTATAGCCGGCTAATCCCAGCACATACGACCCGCCGAACTCGCCCATGCGGTCGGCGATGTAGGCGGATGCTATGGTGGCATTGTAGCTGGTGTCGGTCATCAGGCGCGGAATATCGCATTTGATTTTGTAGTCGCCGCAGACGTGCTTGGCCGTCACCGTCATCACCTGCATCAAGCCTTTGGCACCGGCCCCCGACAGCGTTTTGGGTTCGAATTCGGTTTCCTGACGCGTGATGGCGAGCATGAACGCCAATTCGGGCGGGCTGCGTAACGGCTTGAAGGCCGGGAACGTGTGCACCGGATAGCCGTAGGTCAGCAGGTTTTGCCCTTTGGCAATGGCGGCCTTCGCAACGCGCACCGACATCTGCGTATCGCCGATCGCATCCGCCAAGTGCGCCACCATGGCCGCATCCGCTTCACTGGCGAGGCCAATACGCAACGATGTTAAAAACCCTCGCGTGTAGTCGCGCGATAGTTTCGATCGAAAGGCGATCATCAACGCCTTGACGGCATCGCTCGACATGAAGGCGTTGATTTGCGCGTCGGTCGGATAATCCGGCGGCGTCACCGGAAACGACGTGCGCCCCGGTTCAAGCTTCTGCATGGCCAACTGACCGTGGAACGTGTCGGGGTTTTTTGCAGCCAGCTTGTAGTAGTCGACCGTCGCCTGCTTGTCGCCGCGGTTTTCAGCCAACCGGCCGAGCCAGTACGCCGCCTTGGCGCGGCTCAACGGTCCGTCGGCGGCCGCGCTAAAAGCTTTGAAGTGCGCTGTCGCTGCGTCTTCGTCTTTCAAATAGCGCCAGGCGACCCAGCCCGCCATGAACGTCTGCTCTTTGAGCGGATTGACGGTGAGGGGTCCCGCCTCGCGAACGAGCTTGTAGGCGAGTTTGGGATTGCCGGCTTTGAGTGCGCCGTAGGCGAGTTGGCGGCGCTCGGCCCACCATTCGTCAATGACCGGAATTTTTTGAGGGTCGGGCGGTATGGCGAGGATGATCTTGGCCGCCTCCTCGACCTTGCCGTCCTTGCGCAGCAGTTGGGCGCGATGAAACGCCAAGCCGACGTCGTCGCCACCCGGCGGCAGCGCCGCCATCAGCGCCTTCGCGTTCGATGATTTGGTGAACACCGCAAGCCGCGCCGTGGCTTTCTTCTGTTCCGGTGCCGGCAGCAATGGAATGACGCGACGCGCGAAGGCGGCGCGGTCAGCGCGATTGTCAGCGAAGCGCACGTCATCCGTCACCATGCGGTCGAAGCGCCATTTATGATCGGCTTCGGTCAGCAGCGGCGCAAAGCGGCGCAAAAATCCGGTCTCGAGCGTGCCGGGTATCGTCATGGTGCGCCATGCTAGGCTTGCGAGCTTGCGAGCCTCGGCGGTGTTGCCTTCGGCGAGGTGGGCCGAGGCGAGGGCCGCCGACCCGATGCCGGTCTTCGGTTCCGATGTTTTGAAATAGGCTTTGATTGACGCAGCGCTGCCGCCCTGGATGAAAAGCGCTTCTTCCATGCGCTGCACCAGCATGGTGCGATCCGGCCATAGCGGATTGCCGGCGAGGAAAGTGCGGTACTCGCTCGCGTCGCCATATCCGGCCCGTAATCGCGCCCACAGCACAAACTTTTTCGCCGTCGGGTCCGACAGTCCGGCACTGAGGTCGGCGAGGCGCTGCGGATTGTTGGCTTTGATGGCAGCGATGGCTAAGCGAACGGCGTCGGCATCGCTGGGTGATGGCGTGATGGCGAGCACCGGCGCCAGGACCTTGTCCAACCGCGCCACATAGGCCGCCTCAGCTTTTGCCCGTTTGGGCGCGGGACTCTGACGGCTCTCCCCGGCCGGCGTGGATTGCGCGCGGGCGGCGACGCAATACGCAGTGACCGACACCACCGACAGCGCCACGGCGACGCCTGCAGCAGCGCGGCGGATGGGTCGCCCTAGCGCTTCGGCACGGCTGCCGGTCGAACTGTCGCGCATCGCGGTCGGCTCCTTAACTGTCAGAATGATCACGGCGATCCGGTTCCCACCGTACGCTTCGCGATACCCCGGCCATGGTCTTGCAGGCCCGGCCACGTTGTTGCAGGGTCGCGGCCGGGCGCCTAATGTCTGCCCGCGTTTGTGCGTTCCACGTCACATCCGTCGGCGTATTAGGCAGTCGGTGCGGCGCTGGCGCAAGTGCTTTACTATTGCGGGGTGCCACGCCGGTGCGGCAAGACCGTGTCTTATCTTGTCGGATAAAGTGGGCAGCGGAGCGTCACGGCCGCCGGATTTCCTGGGTATTGACTACAACCGGTTGCGATCCGCAGCCTGGCCTAAACGTCGCTGCAATTCCATGGCGCTTGGAGCAAAGCGCTGACCGCCTTCTTCTCTTCTTTAGTGAGACGCATGTTCAAAGGTTCGATCACGGCGCTTGTGACGCCATTCAGAAACGGGGCGCTGGATGAGGCGGCCTTCACGCGCTTCATCGAATGGCAGATCGCCGAGGGGAGCCACGGCCTCGTGCCGGTCGGCACCACGGGCGAAAGCCCGACGCTAGATTTCGACGAGCACAAGCGGGTCATCGATCTCACTGTGGCGGCGGCGCGCAAGCGCGTGCCTGTCATCGCCGGCACCGGATCGAACTCGACCGACGAAGCCATCGAGCTGTCGCAGTACGCCGAGACGGCCGGCGCCGATGCCGTGCTGATCGTCACGCCCTATTACAACAAGCCGACGCAGGAAGGGCTTTATCAGCACTTCAAGGCGATCAATGACGCGATCACCATCCCGATCATCATTTACAATATTCCGCCGCGCTCCATCGTCGACATGTCGGTCGCGACGATGGCCCGCCTGTTCGAGTTAAAAAATATCGTCGGCGTCAAGGATGCGACGGCGAACCTGGCGCGCCCGTCGCTGCAGCGCGCGGCCATGGGTCCGGAGTTCTGTCAGCTCTCGGGCGAGGACGCGACCGCGCTCGGCTTTATGGCGCATGGCGGACGCGGGTGCATTTCGGTGGCGTCCAACGTCGCGCCGCGGTTGTGCGCCGAATTCCAGAACGCTTGTCTCGCCGGCGATTTCAAAACGGCGCTCTTGCTTCAAGATAGGTTGATGCCGTTGCATGATGTGATGTTCATCGAGACCAATCCTGGCCCGGTCAAATATGCCGTATCGCGTCTCGGCTTCGGCACCGCCGACATGCGCCTGCCGATGGTGGCGATTTCGGACGCGTCGAAAACCGCCATCGACGCCGTGCTCGTCCAATTGGGCCTGCTCGACGCCAGAGGCAATGCCACTGCGGCGGCTTAACACGGCCAATCGTCATCCTCGAAGGCCAATCGTCATCCTCGAATGCCAAACGTCATCCTCGAAGGACAGAGCCTGCGGCGTCCTTCGGGGATCCAGCGCACCGAGTGCCGAAGGCTCAAAAACGCTTCTGGGTCTACGACGCTCCTGACGCTGGATCCCCGGTCATCGTTCGCATGCGCTCACGCGACCGAGGATGACGTGACAGTTTTTTCTTCTCTCTGTATGAAAGTGACAATCCGGCGCGGGTCCGCCAGCAACACACTTCCGCGCTTGGCGGCCGGCTCTGCGAAGCGGAGTCGCCAAGCGCCAGCAACTACCTACCGCGCTTGGCGGCCGGCTCTGCGAACGCGAGTCGCCAAGCGCCACAAAAAAGAGCACGCACCGCATGGCCTCCAAACGCGACGACGGCACCACGCTGATTGCGGAAAACCGCAAGGCGCGCCACGAGTTTTTCATCACCGACAGTTGGGAAGCCGGCATCATGCTGCTCGGCTCGGAGGTCAAATCGTTGCGCGTCGGGCAAACCAACGTCGCCGAAAGCTACGCCTCGTTCGAAGACGGTGGCCTGTGGCTGATCAACAGCTACATCGCCGAATACAAAGGCGCGTCACTGTTCCAGCACGAGCCGCGCCGCAAGCGCCGCCTGCTGCTGCACGCGAGCGAGATGGTCAAGCTCGCCAACGCCGTTGATCGCAAAGGCATGACGATCGTACCCCTCGAACTGTATTTCAACGCCAAGGGCATGGCCAAGCTGAAGATCGGCTTGGCGGAAGGCAAGAAGCTCCACGACAAACGCGAAAGCGACGCCAAGCGCGACTGGAACCGGCAAAAGGCCCGCGTCATGCGCGATAAGGGATAGCGCTGCGTACAATACGCCGCTCTTTCGCTTTGGAATGTTGCGCTTTGAACTGACCTCCAACGATCCGGGTTTGCCGTCGGGTTCACAGGCTTGCCTTTCACCGTCACCCAAGGTGACCCAGATCAGTGATGGCCCACACTCGACGACTATGGCAAACGAACGGTCACGCTCTCTGCCGGAAAGGCGCACGTTGCAATGGTCATCACCGACGCTTACCCCTGGCCCGCGCCGATCAACGACGGTGCCGCTCAGCACTTGATCGCCGGCACGCGGCTGCCCGACATAACGCTCACCGCGACGCACGGCGCGCCGGTAACGCTGGCGCGCTATCAGGAGCGCGCGGTGATTTTCATCTATCCCTTCACCGGCACACCGGGACATCCGAACCCGCCCGATTGGGACACCATCCCCGGTGCCCACGGCTCGACGCCCGAAGCCGAAGGCTTTCGCGATCACTATGCCGAATTCCAATCCCGCGACACCGAAGTGTTCGGCGTCTCTAGCCAATCGATCGACGCGCAGCGCGCCTTCGCCTCGCGGGCCGGACTGCCGTTTCAATTGCTCAGCGACGCCACGCTCAGTTTCGCCGACGCGCTGCGATTGCCGACGTTCGAAACCGGCGGCGTGCGCTATCTCAAACGCCTCACACTTTATGTCCGCAACGGCATCATCTACCGCACCATCTATCCGGTGCACCCGCCGCAATCGCACGCGGCGACGCTGCTCAGCGAACTGACAACACCTGCCGGTTAACGCACGACGTCATCGCTGCGCACGACCTTGAAGGTGGCGAGATCGACGTGCACCGCTTTGGCAGCCGTAGCGTTGCCGATCATCAAGATCAGCGTTGCGCCGTCGCCGATCACGACATTACCGAGATAATCGCCGCCGGCTGTGTCCAGCCGCGTCAGGCCTTGCCCATCAGCGCGCGCCAGCGCCGCAGTGGCGCGATCGTCGCTGTTGAGGACGCCGTCACCCGTACTATCGGCTTCTATGAGGCGATAGAACAGTGCGCGCGGTGCCGCGTCATTGCTGTCAGTGTCGCCCCGCAGCTCTTGCGCGTCGATGATCAGCCGGTTGTTGTCGGCGAGCAGCTTTCGGCTTTGCCCGCTGCTTGTGTCGTAAAATACGACGTTGCGCCGACTGCCCGCCTGCTTGCTCGAATAGCGGAAATCATACGATTGCGTCGCCGTGAGCTGCGAGGCCAAAATCGAGGTGCCGCGAATGCGCGCAAACGGCGACAATTCGAGTTCGGTATCGACACCCGACGGTTCGCCCGCCGTCTTGCCGTCGGTGCCTGATGGTGCGACGCGTGCGGTATCACCGGCGCGGTAGGGACGCAGCACGTCGCGCGCGACTTGATAGGCGCCGTAAGACCCGATCACCAGTCCCATCATGCTGACGATGGCGATGGCAAGTGCGTTGAAGCGCCAGATGAGGCGAAAAATCCGCTTCGACATGTCATGGTCTCGTGCACGAAGAAAATCCGCCCGCTCGCGCATCGCTGTGTCCTAGCTGCGGGCAAGCTCGTCACGAATGGCGGCAAAAACCGCCTGAAACATGTCGCTCGTCAGTCGCCCGGTGTTGGTGTTGTAGCGCGAGCAGTGAAAGCTATCGAACAGCGCGACGCCGCCGCCGAGATCGTGGCGCGCGCCATGCGCGAACGTAAACTCGGCTTTGCGTTTGCCAAGCGTCGTCAAAATCTGATCGTGGGCGATGCGGCCGAGTGCCAGCACAACGCGCAGCTTCGGCAAGGCTTGGAGCCGGGCTGAAAAATAGCCGCGGCAGGTGGCGATTTCGATCGGCGTCGGCTTGTTGCCGGGCGGCGCGCAACGCACCGCATTGGTGATCATGCAATCGACAAGCTGCAAGCCGTCGTCGGGACGGGCATCATAAACGCCGCGTGCGAAGCCGAACTCCAAAAGCGTGTCGTAGAGCAGCACACCAGCATGATCACCGGTGAACGGCCGCCCGGTACGATTGGCGCCGCCGCGTCCCGGCGCTAAGCCGACGATGAGCAAGCGCGCATCCGGCGAGCCAAATGACGCCACCGCACCGTTGAACCAAAGCGGCTCGGACGCTGCGTTGTCGTGGCGATAGGCAACAAGGCGGGGGCAAAGCGGGCACTGCGCTGGTGCTTCGGCGGGAAAACGATCGTCCGTCTTCGCCCCGTTTGTCGACGCCTTTCGCCGGACTGGCGCCACCCTATCGTCTCCAGCGTCAGATGCGTGCGCTAGATATCGTCGTCGGCGAGATCGCCGCTCGTCGCGTGCGCCAAATCGCGCACCACCGGACTGGCAGGGCGTGGCGCGAAGCCGCGGCTATCGCGCGGCGGGCGAGTGCTCCCCTCGCGGCCAATCAGATGCTCGAGGTCGGCAATGTCGATGAACTGATCCGCCTGACGGCGCAATTCGTCTGCCGCCATCGGCGGTTGGGTTTGCAGCGTCGAAATGATGCTGACGCGCTTGCCCTTCTGCTGAAGCGCCGCCACCAGTGAGCGAAAATCACCGTCGCCTGAGAAGATAACGATATAGTCGAGCGTGTCGGCAAGCCGCATCGCATCGACCGCAAGTTCGATGTCCATGTTGCCCTTGACCTTGCGTCGGCCGGTGGCGTCGGTGAACTCTTTGGTCGGCTTGGTCACCATCGTAAAGCCGTTGTAGTCGAGCCAATCGATCAACGGCCGGATCGACGAGTATTCTTGCTCTTCAGCCAGTGCGGTATAATACAGCGCTCTGATCAACTGAGCTTTTGACCGGAACATACCAAGCAAACGCCTGTAATCGATGTCGAAGCCCAGCGACTTGGCGGTCGCGTAGAGGTTGGCGCCATCGATGAACAACGCAACGCGCTCGTTGGGATAAAAATGCATATTTGAAAACTTTCGTTAATCTCCGTCACGACGCGTCAGAAATGAGACTGGCGGCATGGGTCGGCAAAGCGCGGCGCTAATGACCGAATGACCAATCGAGCGCAGAAATCCCAACCGGTCGCGGTAGGTTTTGGCCAATTCCTGCGGCGTAGAATAGACGGCTCTGGAGATAACAGACTTTCTTGTGGCGCGACAATCGCGACATATTTGTGACAACCATTCAATTGGCTTTTGTAAACGCCGGCCAGCGGACTTAGTGCCTGAAAATCAGAGGCAATCAACGGCCGATGCCGCATCTCGCCTAGCTGCGTGCCCGCCTGGCGGCTGCCATTTACCGATCATTGCTTGATTTTTTTGCGAGTTCATGCCTATTCGCGAGTCCGAGGTGCTGAGAGGCAGTCCCGTCGACTCCCTGCGCCCACAAAATCCTTTTTTTAGCGTTGAATTTATCACCGGAAGGACTCCCTGATGGCTCGAGTTACCGTCGAAGATTGCGTCGACAAAATTCCGAACCGCTTTGAACTCGTCCTCCTCGCCGCGCATCGGGCGCGCGCCATCGCCAACGGCAGCTCGATCACCGTTGCCGCCGACAACGACAAAAACCCGGTCATCGCTTTGCGCGAAATCGCCGACCGGATGATGGCGCCCGACGACATGCGCGAGACGCTGATCAACTCGATCCAGAAAAACACCGAAGTTGACGAACCGGAAGCCGTGGCCGCGCCGTTGCTGCCACCGGATCGCCGGGCGCCGCAGCTCGGCCGCGACGACGCATCGAGCGATACGCAGGTCGATGTCATGACCGAAGAGCAATTGCTGCGCGGTCTTGAAAGCATGACACCGCTGGAGCCGTCGGCGAACATTGGCTCGACCGGAGGACCGCGTGAGCGTGAGCGCGATCGTGATCGTGACCCGCGCGATCGGATGCGTTGATCTGCAACGCGCCGCGACGACCCTTGGCGCGCGCTGCTGCGTCAAAGTCGCCAGGGCAAAGGTTGCAGCGCAAGTGCGGCATGGCTAAAGCGTTTCTTTTGTTTTAGCCGCGTCTTCGGCTACGCTTCCCGGCGAAGGAGCGTGCCGGTTCATGATGCGCCAATACGAACTCGTCGAACGTGTTCTCAAATACGACCCGAAAGCCGACGAAGCGCTGCTGAACCGCGCCTACGTCTACGCCATGAAGGCGCACGGCACCCAGAAGCGGGCGTCCGGCGCGCCTTACTTCTCGCACCCCCTCGAAGTCGCAGCCATCCTCACCGACTTAAAGCTCGACGACGCCACGATCGCGACGGCGTTGCTGCATGACGTGATCGAAGACACCGACGCAACGCGCACCGAAATCGACCAGCTGTTCGGCTCTGAGATCGGCACGCTGGTTGACGGCCTGACCAAGATCAAGCGCCTCGATCTCGTCTCCAAAAAAGCTGAGCAGGCAGAAAACTTCCGCAAACTTCTGATCGCCATCTCAAGCGACATCCGCGTGCTGCTGGTCAAACTCGCCGACCGTTTGCACAACATGCGCACGCTCGAACACATGAAGCCCGAAAGCCGGCGGCGCAACTCCGAGGAGACACTCGACATCTACGCGCCGCTCGCCGGCCTTATGGGTATGCAGGCGCTGCGCGAAGAACTCGAAGAGCACGCTTTCCGCTGGCTGCATCCCGACGCCTACCAAACGGTCACCGGCAAGCTTGTCGAATTGCGTGATCGCAACAAGGGTTTGGTCGAAGAAATCCGCCAAGCGTTGGCGCGCAAATTCTCCGACGCTGGCATCAAGGCCGAAGCCTCCGGCCGTGAGAAAAAGCCTTACGCCATCTGGAGCAAGATGGAGCACAAACAGATCGGCCTCGAACAGCTCTCGGATCTGTTCGCGTTTCGCGTCATAGTCGACACCATCGATGATTGCTATCGCGCGCTCGGTATCGTGCATACGACTTGGGGCACGGTCCCCGGACGATTTAAGGATTACATCTCTGCGCCGAAGCGCAACAACTATCAGTCGATCCACACCACGGTTTATGGCCCGCGCCATCAGCGTGTCGAATTGCAGATCCGCACCGCTGCCATGCATCGCGTTGCCGAGTATGGCATCGCCGCGCACGCGCTCTACAAGGAGCAACGCGCCTTCCAAACGGCCGTCATGCTCAATGCTCCCAAGTCGCTGGCTCCCGCATCGGCGGGAACGGCTGGCGCGCACGGCGCGGTCAATGGCGCCGCCGTCACGGCAACCTCGACGCGCGACGCCGACAACAGTCCCTACGGCCGCTTGCGCGTCATGATCGGCACATTGTTGTCATCGGAAAACCCGGAAGAATTTCTCGAACACACGAAGCTCGAACTTTTCCAGGATCAGGTCTTCTGCTTTACGCCGAAGGGCCGCTTGATCGCCCTGCCGCGCGGCGCCACGCCACTCGATTTCGCCTATGCGGTCCACACCACCATCGGCAACGAAGCCGTCTCAGCGTACATCAACGGCCGTCACGTGCCGATCGACACGCGCTTGCGCAACGGCGATGAGGTGACGATCGAAACGTCAAAGTCGCATGTTCGGCCAATAACCTGGGAAGCTTTCGCCGTCACCGGCCGGGCCCGTGCCGCCATCCGTCGCGCCGCACGAGAAGCTGAGAAGCGCCGCTACACCGAGCTTGGCCGCCAGCTCGTCATGTCGACGGTCACCGGCAGCGGCGCCGACTACTCGGAGGAAAAAATTCGTGCCGCCGCGCCACGCTTCCAGCTCAAGTCGGCGGACGACGTGCTGTGTGCCGTCGGCCGCAATGATATTCCACTGCACGAGCTGATGGCGGCGGTGATGCCGTCGCCCGCCGCCATGGCATCCGGCGAGAAGTACAAGCCCTCCAGACGTTTTGGCCGCGCCCAAGCCCAGGACGGCTGGTTCAACATCGACAAGGTCTTGAGCCTTAAATTCCGCGCCGCCGAGGGCGACACGACGACCGCCATTTCAATCCGCGGGCCGAACGGCGATCTGCCGGTGCTGTTTGAACCCGGCGGCGCCGTCCCCGGCGATCGCATCATTGGCGTCATGTCGCCCGGCGAAGGCATCAGGATTTTCCAGATTCACTCGCCGCGATTGAATGACTTCGAGCATCAGGGATGGATCGACGTCACGTGGGACATCGATCCCGATAACCCGCAGCGTTTCCCGGCCCGCATTTCGGTCACGGCCGTCAACTCGCCCGGCACGCTGGCTGAAATCGCCAAGACCATCGGTGAGAGCGGCGGCAACATCGATAATGTCAGGATGGTGCGCCGGGCCGCTGATTTCACGGTCATCACGATCGAGCTCGAGGTGTTCGACCTGGTGCATTTGAATCACATCGTTGCCGGCTTGCGGGCGCAGGCAACGGTTGCAAAAGTCGAGCGCCTGTTCGAATGATTAAGCCCCTAGGATTCGCGCGGCGGGCGCGGGCATCAGGTGGTTTCGCGCCGGCCATGACGCTGTCGCGTCTGCGTCACGGCCGCGTGTCAGGAGAACGACCGTTGCAACCGCTAGCCGCCAGCACCGCGAACCCATCGCGCGACCGACAACAGTTTGGCAAACGCGTCGCCTACCTGTGGCGCCGTTTGTTGCGTGTTCATGCGACGCCGCATCAAATTGCGCTCGGCGGCGCCCTCGGCGTGTTCGCCGCCTGCACACCCTTCTTCGGCGCGCAAATGCTTCTCGCCGGCGGGCTTGCCTACATGATGCGCGTTTCAGTGGCCGCCGCACTGCTTGGAACCTTCGTCGGCAATCCGCTGAGCTGGCCGGCGATCTGGAGTGCGTCCTACGTCGCCGGCGCCTGGATGCTCGGCCTCGATCCAGCCTATGCGGCTGAACATCTGGCGTCCAACCTGTCCGACAGTGCGAGCCTCATCAGCGCGTCGATCCGCCAGCCGACGCCGCAAGTCATCGACGCCGCCGTCGTTAACCTGTCGTTGATTTTACGTCCATTGGCGCTGGGCGGGATGCTGATCGGCTTGATTGCAGCAGCCTTGAGCTACTATCCTACACGCAGAGCCGTGCGCCTGTTTCAGACACGCCGCTCACTCATGCCACACCACGACGCTTGATCGGCGACCGGCGTCGTACGGCGGGCGGCGGTGGTCGCCACTAGAGCGCTTTGCGATCTGACCGACTCAGATCGGCGCTCTCGTATTATGCTTTGTCGCATTTTCTGACGACGAACTGGCATTCACTTCGTCGGAAAATGCTCTAGGACACGACGGACACTCATGCCCCAACCTCTTGCGCCAAAGCCTCGCGCGCCAAAGTCACTCGCGGAAAAATTGCAATCAGCAGTGTCGCTGCCGCAAGACGCCCCGCGTGAAACAGCACCAGCGATGCCGCCAGCGCGCGCCCTTCGCCTCGGCATCAACATCGATCACGTCGCGACGGTTCGCAACGCGCGCGGCGGCTTGCATCCAGATCCGCTGCGTGCCGCCCACCTCGCCATTGAAGGCGGCGCCGACGGCATCACCGCGCATCTGCGTGAAGACCGCCGGCACATTTCCGATACCGACATCACGCGTCTCAAAAATGAAATCACCCGGCCGCTCAATCTCGAAATGGCGGCGACGGACGAGATGCTTAAAATCGCGCTGCGCCACATCCCACACGCCTGCTGCCTGGTTCCCGAGCGGCGCGAAGAACGCACCACCGAAGGCGGCCTCGCGGTCATCGGTGTTGAAAAAACGCTGAAGCCTTATATCGCCGCCTTGAAAGAGGCCGGCATTCGCGTGTCGCTGTTCATCGAACCGGATCCAGCAACCATCGAAGCGGCTGCCCGTCTCGGCGCCGACATCGTCGAATTGCACACTGGACGCTATTGTCACTTGGCGCTCGATCACGATGCCGCCGGGGTTGCGCGCGAACTCCAGCGCCACGCCGTCGCCGCCACCGCTGCCGCGAGCGCCGGACTTGAAGTCCATGCCGGTCACGGCTTGACCTACAACACCGTCGCCGCGATAGCCCGCTTGCCAGAAATCGTCGAACTCAACATCGGCCACTTCCTCATGGGCGAAGCGATCTTCTGCGGCTTATCGAGCGCGGTCCGCCGCATGCGCCAGCTGATGGACGACGCGCGCACCGTAGACGCGCGGCGACCGGCCCTATGATCCTCGGCATCGGCAACGATCTCTGCGACATCCGCCGCATCGAAAAAACCATTGGCCGTTTCGGTGATCGGTTTTTGCAGCGGGTCTTCACCGATGTCGAACGCCGCAAAGCCGCCAGCCGCGCCCATCCCGCCGCCACCTTCGCCAAGCGCTTCGCCGCCAAAGAAGCGCTGACCAAGGCGCTCGGCACCGGCTTTCGCGACGGCGTGTATTTTCGCGACATCGGCGTCGTTAACGCTGCCAGCGGCCGGCCGACCTTCAAGCTGACCGGCGGCGCCGCTGAACACTTGGCCCGCCTGATCCCGGACGGCTATCACCCGCGCATCGATTTGACGCTCACCGACGAGTATCCGCTGGCCGAAGCCATGGTCATCATCAGCGCCGTCCGCACGATGGATGACCGGCGAGGCTGACTGCCGGGACGACCCGGATGCGGCTTTAAGCTCGTCCAGAGCCGTATGCAGACCACAGCACAGCGTCAGGTCATCTTCCGCCTTTGTTTTCGGTCGTTTGCGTCATAATCGCGGATGCCGCCCAATGATTGCGAACGGCCCTCAAAGCCGCTATAGCGGGCAACTTGTGTTTAGAACGCCCCCGGCTCACCCCGTCCGGCGATGACAGTCAGCCTTGGGAGCCACGAATGAGCAGCCGTTCGAGCGCGCAGCGGTCTGGAGCGCTGGAAACGGTGATCATTGTCGCCGAAGCGCTGGCCATCGCCATGTTCGTGCGGGTTTTTTTCTATCAGCCCTTCAACATTCCGTCAGGCTCGATGAAGCAGACGCTGCTTGAGGGCGATTACCTGTTCGTCTCCAAGCTGTCCTATGGGTATTCGAAGTATTCGTTTCCGTTCAGCCCCAATCTGTTTTCAGGCCGCATTTTCTCAGCCGAGCCCGAGCGTGGCGACGTCGCCGTCTTCAAGCTGCCGCGCGACAACGCCACCGACTACATCAAGCGCGTGGTCGGCCTGCCCGGTGATGAAGTGCAAATGCGCGACGGCCAGTTGTTCATCAACGGCCAGGCCATCCCGAAGGAACCCGCTGGCGAGTTCGTCACCGACGAGGATGGCGAGCAAGCCCGGCGCATTCCGGTCTTCAAGGAAACCCTGCCGAACGGTGTGAGCTACAACGTACTCGACAGCGACCCCAATGGCGCGCTCGATAATACCGCCCCGTACAAGGTTCCAGAAGGCCACTATTTCATGATGGGCGATAACCGCGACAACTCGACCGACAGCCGGGTGCGCAGCGCCGTCGGCTTTGTGCCGCTCGAAAATTTTGTCGGCCGCGCCGAGATCATCTTCTTCTCCGCCCCGTTCCTGGACGAAGGTAAAATGCAGTGGTGGGCGCCGTGGTCATGGCCGTTTGACATTCGCTGGAACAGGTTCTTCAATCTGGTCCGCTAGCGGCCAACGATTTGGCCGGCCAATCAAATTGCCATGCTGAGACCCCGTAAATTCAAAATTCTCGAAACCAAGCTCGGCCATCGCTTCAAGGATGTGGCGCTGATCGAACGCGCCCTGACGCATGCCAGCGTGCGCGGCGGAAAATCCGAGCGCGCCGACAACGAGCGCCTCGAATTCATCGGCGATCGCGTGCTCGGCCTTGCCATCGCTGAGGTACTGCACCTGCAATATCCCGACGCCAACGAGGGCGAATTGGCGCGGCGCTACAATCGTCTCGTCCGGGGTGAAGCCTGTGCCCGCGTCGCCCGCGCCATCGACCTCGGCGATCATCTCATCCTGTCGGAAAGCGAAGCCGACAGCGGTGGCAGGGAAAAAACCACGATCCTCGCCGACGCCGTTGAAGCCGTCCTCGGCGCCGTGTTTCTCGATGGCGGCTTTGACAAGGCCCGTGGGGTTGTGCGCAAGCTCTGGAAAGAGCAATCGGAGCCGGTGCCTGAAGTCGCCGTGGACGCCAAATCGGCGCTGCAGGAATGGGCGCAAGGGCAGGGCTTGGCACTGCCGAAATATACTGTCGTGGCGCGTAAAGGACCCGATCACGCGCCGCGCTTCACCGCCGAAGTTCTGATCAGCGGCCGGGCGCCAGCGCAGGGCGAGGGCGCCTCGAAGCGCATTGCCGAGCAGGCCGCAGCGACCGCCTTATTAACGCGCGAAGGCGTGAGAGCACAGGTTAGCGATGTCTGACGCAGACAATGAGCCAGCCATGACCGCGACCCCAAACCGCCGTTGTGGGTTCGTTGCGGTCCTCGGCGCCACCAATGTCGGCAAGTCGACGCTGGTCAATGCGCTGGTTGGCGTCAAGGTCTCGATCGTGTCGCACAAAGTGCAGACGACGCGCGTGCCGGTGCGCGGCATCGCGCTCGAAGGCGACAGCCAGATGGTGTTCATCGACACACCCGGCATCTTCAATCCCAAACGCCGTCTCGATCGCGCCATGGTGGACGCTGCCTGGGGCGGCGCTGAAGATGCCGACGTCGTCGTGCTGGTGCTCGATGCGGCGCGCGGCGTCGACGAAGACGCAGCCAAAATCATCGACAAGCTCAAATCATCGCGCATGAAGCGCGTCGTCGTCTTGAACAAAATCGATCGCGTCGAGGACAAGCCGCGTCTGCTGGCTCTCACCAAGCATGTTGACGGTTTGATCCGCTTCGACCGGCTGTTCATGATCTCGGCGTCGAATGGCAAGGGTGTCCCCGCACTCAAATCCTATCTCGCCGAAACCATGCCGCTCGGGCCCTGGCACTACGCCGAAGATGATGTCACCGACGCGCCGTTGCGTGTGCTTGCCGCCGAAATCACCCGCGAGCGCATCTATCATTGGCTGCATGAAGAGCTGCCGTATTCCACCACCGTCGAGACGACGAGCTGGAAGACCTTGAAAGACGGCTCAGCCCGCATCGAACAAACCATCTTCGTCGAACGCGACGGGCAAAAAGCCATCGTGCTTGGCAAGAATGGCGCGACCATCAAACAGATCTCGATGGAGGCGCGCCGCGCCATCGCCGACATCGCCGATCACCCGGTGCATTTGTTCCTGTTCGTCAAGGTGCGCGAAAACTGGGGCAGCGATCCCGAGCGCTATCGGGAAATGGGACTTCCCTTTCCGAAATCGTGACGCGGCATGCAGTGGTCCGATGAAGGTATCGTTCTCTCGGTTCGCCCGCACGGCGAGACCGCGGCCGTCGTCGAACTGTGGACCCGGTCGCACGGCCGCCATCTCGGCCTCGTCCATGGCGGGCGCTCGCGCAAGCTTCGGCCCATTCTGCAAACCGGCAATCACGTCGATGCAACCTGGAAAGCCCGCCTCAGCGATCAGCTCGGCCATATCACGCTTGAATTGCGACGCGGCTTCGCCGCAGAATCGATGGATGACAGTGCCGCGCTTGCCGCCCTGTCATCGATGATGTCGTTGACGCGCCTGCTGCCCGAGCGCGATCCCCATCCCAACCTCTATGAGATCACGCTGTTCGTCCTCGGCTTCCTCGATGACGTGACGGTTTGGCCGGCGCTGCTGGTGCGCTGGGAACTGGGCCTGCTTGAAGAACTGGGCTTCGGTCTCGATCTCAGCCAGTGCGCCGCGACGGGCAGTAACGATCAACTGCTGTACGTGTCGCCGAAGACGGGGCGCGCGGTCTCAGCGTCTGCCGGCGAGCCATATCGCGAGCGCCTTTTGGCGCTGCCGCAGTTTCTCACCAAGCAGCGCTCGGGCACCGTCACCGCCGCCGACGTCACATCCGGGTTCGCTCTGACGGGGCATTTTCTCACGGAGCGCGTGCTGCATCCGCGCGAACAAACGCTGCCGGAAACGCGAGCGCGATTTCTGTCCTATCTCGCACGCCAGCGTTGATCCGCACGTTCGTAGCGCGCCGCGTTCACCATCTCGAAAATAAATCGCAGCCAACTTATCCCCGTGTCCGAGCCATCCCGCATACTCGGTTGCACTCGTCTCACGAGGGGTTTTTGGCGCGGCATCGCCGAACCAACCGGGGCGAGGGCAACCTGGTCCGCCCGCCATGCACGGGTGCACTAGAGCCTTTCCGACGTCGATTGAAGCAATTCTGTTCGCGCCGGTTGAGCAGATCCGGCAGGCGGTGGGCACAGTGCGATGCCTAAGCATCGGACAAGCCCGCCAACGAACCGGGCGGCCAACCCGCGCGAACCCGAAGGGCTACCATACTTAGGGACGGGGGCTTTTGCGCTGATCCTCTGGTTAGCGGCGCGCCGCGTTCACCATCTCGAAAATAAATCGCAGCCAACTTATCCCCGTGTCCGAGCCATCCCGCATACTCGGTCGCACTCGTCTCACGAGGGGTTTTTGGCGCGGCATCGCTGAACCAACCGGGGCGAGGGCAACCTGGTCCGCCCGCCATGCACGGGCGCACTAAGGGGACACCGCCGTCCGCGCTGGGGTGAGATTCCCGGCGTGTGGAGCAGCCCACTGGTGAAAGTGGCGGCGCTGAAACCCTGCTCAGTTGCCGCGTTGCGGGCCCGTGTTCGCATTTGCTTTTGAGTTTTTACATCGCGGCACGCGCCCGCTTCGCGCCTCACCTATTCAAACGGCTGCCACGCGCATTCGGGGCTTTCGCTTGGGTGGCGCCGGATGAACGCCAGCTAAAGGCGCCATTCAGATCGAGTTCAAGGCAGCGGCGCTAAACCTCGCGGCATCGTCATCGACTGCTCAACCTGAAAATCTCCGAGGAACGCCGACCATGATCAAATCCACTCTCATCGCCACCGCTGTGTTGATTGCGTCAAGCGCTGCCGCATTGGCATACACGCCAAGCCGCAACGATATCGATGCCCGCCAGCAGCGCCAGCTCGGCATCATTGAGCAGGGCCGTCAGTCGGGCGACGTCACGTGGCGCGAAGGGCTGCGTCTGCGGGCTGAGCAGCGCAACATCGCCGCCACCGAAGCGCGCTTGGCCGCCGATGGCCGCCTGTCGAAAGCTGATCGCCGGCGCCTCAACGATCTGCAGTTGAATGCGTCGGATCGGATCTACGCTGAATCGACCGATCGCCGCCGCCGCCTGTGGTGGGCACCTCGCTTCGGCCGCTGATTTCGATACGAACGCTGCCGCCCACGCCGGCCGCGGTCGTCCATGGGGCGCATGTCTCACCCCCCAGACCCATGCGCTTCTATCTTGAGCCGCTTCCCCCCGAAGCGGCTCTTTTTTCGCCGCACGCCGCCCAAAGCTGTCGCCAACGCAACATGAACACAAACTGACAATGCGGTTCAGATCGAGTTCAGCGCCCAACGCTTAAAGTTCATCCCATGCTCGCGATGGTGGAAACGCCGCACGCCGGGCACATCGAAACGAGACGCTACAGAGAGAGTATCCATCATGTCGATCAAGGCCGTCCTAGCTGCCGCCGCACTGCTTGCGGCCCCAGCTCTCCTGGCAACTTCGGTCAGCGCCGCCGACTATAACGGCGATCGCGGTGAGCGTAATTATTCGCGCGACCGCGATGACGACGACGACAATTTCCGTCGCGGCGGTGGCCGCCCCCAGGTCGTCATCGTCCAACCACCGCGCCGTGACTATGATAATCGCCATGGCTACAACGATCGTTGGGAAGGCCGTCCGAACTTCCGTCGCCATCGCTTCGGCCATGGCCGTCCATGGTGGGCGCGTCATCCGCGCTTAGCTGATCGGTATTACGCGCCGTATCCGCGTCGCGACTGGTAATTTGGGACTTAAACTCCCATAATGAATTTGCCGTTCGGTGTGCTTGCGGGAGCATCGCCGCCTGGCAAATGAGGGTCGCGGGAAACCGCGACCCTTTCTCGTTCGCGCCGCGTGTTGACGGCTGCCCTCAGCGTCGATCGCTCGTGCGCTGTCGTCGGCTGAATTTGTTGCGTCTCCGCAACAGATGCATGAACCGGGACGTCCGGTGTGCCAATTGAGACCTCAGGTTAAGCCGCGATTAAGCATCGCTGCGTACTCTCGCCCGCATCGTTATGGCTGCGGCATTCGAGGGTTCGATGAGTCAATTTGGTAGCGTGTCCTTTGACGACATTTTGGCTCGCGGCCAACTCAACGAGACCGATGTCGCATCAATGCGGCGGGTCTTCTACGCCGATGGCGTCATCAATGCCCATGAAGCCGACCTGCTGTTCCGCCTCAACGACGGCTGCGCCCTCAAACATTCAAGCTGGGCCGATTTTTTTGTGGCAGCCATCACCGACTACATCGTCACGCAAGAGCGTCCCCAAGGCTATCTCACCGCCGCCAACGCCGCGTGGCTCATGTCGCACGTGTCGCGCGATGGCATCGTCGACACCCGCACCGAACTCGAACTGGTCGTCAACGTCCTGGACAAAGCCCGCTGGGCACCGATCAGCCTGATCAAGTTCGCCCTCGAACAGGTCAAACACGCGGTGATTTCCGGGTCCGGCCCATTGCGCGACGGCCGCATGCTCGACGCCGGCTCGATCTCCGACGGCGAAGTCGATCTGCTGCGCCGCATGCTCTATGCGTTCGGCGGCGATGGTCACGTCGCCATCACCCGCGATGAAGCCGACATCCTGTTCGACATCGACGAAGCCGTGGAAAGCGCCGAGCCCAATCCAGTCTGGACCGACCTGTTCGTCAAAGCGGTCGCCAACGTCATCATGTCGACGTCGGGCTACCGGGTGCCGAGCCGCGAGGAAGCTCTGCGCCACGAGGCATCCTTGCAGGCGCCCGATCAGCAAACCTCCGTGCTGGCCTTCCTGCTGTCGATGGTGCAATCGAACTTGTCGTCGGTGAAGGATGCCTATCACGATCAGACCTCAGAAGAGCGGGCGCTCGCCAAGCTTGAGCACCAGCGCATCGAGATCATCACCAATGAGACGATCACTGAAGCCGAGGCAAGCTGGCTTGCGGCCCGCCTCGTGCGCGATGGACGCTTGTCACCAAGCGAAATCGCGCTGGTCGCCTACTTGCGCCAGGAGAGCCCGAACATTCACCCCGTTCTGGTCGATGCCGTCGATCGCCTGATCCCCGCCGCCTGAACGTTGGCTCCCGGCCAAGCGCGCGGCTGTCGCCCCAGCATGGACGCACCATGTCGCGCTCGGGTGCCTCATCACAGACGAACGCCTCTCAGCATCGCCGGCCCGGCGCTCGACGGGTGTGCCTGATCTCGTGCGGCAGCGCATCGCGGGCCGCGGCCCGTTGGCCCGCATCAAAGCCGGTTTACGGCGCCCGCCTCAGCCTCTAGAACGGCGGCAGTCACATACTCTCCACACCATTGATTAACGGCTGCGAGCGCCGGGGCGCCGCGGATTTTCTGGAAGGACAAGGCGCGCCGATGTTCAAAAAGATCCTGATCGCCAACCGTGGCGAGATCGCCTGCCGCGTCATTAAGACGGCACGCAAGATGGGGATCAAAACGGTTGCCGTCTATTCAGATGCCGACCGCGATGCCCTGCACGTCGAAATGGCGGATGAAGCCATCCACATCGGCCCAGCCACCGCGTCTGAATCCTATCTCGTCATGGATAAGATCATCGATGCCTGCAAACGCTCGGGCGCCGAAGCCGTCCACCCCGGCTACGGCTTCCTGTCGGAGCGTGAATCGTTCCCGACCGCGCTGCAAAAGAACGGCATTGTTTTCATCGGCCCGAATTCGAAGGCCATCGCCGCGATGGGCGACAAGATCGAATCCAAGAAAGCCGCCAACCTTGCCAAGGTCTCGACCGTTCCGGGCTACCTCGGCGAAATTAAAGACGCCAAGCACGCGGTGCAGATTTCGAACGAGATCGGCTATCCGGTGATGATCAAGGCGTCGGCCGGCGGCGGCGGCAAAGGGATGCGCATCGCCTACAATGCGGCGGAGGCCGAGGAAGGCTTCCAACTCGCCCGCTCGGAAGCCAAGTCGTCGTTCGGCGACGATCGCTGCTTTGTCGAAAAATTCATCGAGAACCCGCGCCACATCGAAATCCAGGTGCTCGGCGACAAGCACGGCAACGTCCTCTATCTCGGCGAGCGCGAATGCTCGATCCAGCGCCGCAATCAGAAAGTCCTCGAAGAAGCCCCGTCGCCTTTGCTCGATGAAAAAACCCGCAAAGCCATGGGCGAGCAGGCCGTGGCACTGTCGAAGGCTGTCGGTTACGACAGCGCTGGTACGGTCGAGTTCGTCGCCGGCCAGGACAAATCGTTCTTCTTCCTCGAAATGAACACGCGGCTGCAGGTCGAGCATCCGGTAACCGAGTTGGTCACCGGTATCGATCTCGTCGAGCAGATGATCCGCGTTGCCGCCGGCGAAAAGCTTGCCTTCAAGCAGTCCGACATCACGCTCAAGGGCTGGTCGGTCGAGAGCCGCGTCTATGCCGAAGATCCGTTCCGCAACTTCCTGCCGTCCATCGGCCGCCTGGTCAAATATCGTCCGCCGGCTGAGACCAGCAAAAACGGCATCACGGTGCGCAACGACACCGGCGTCTTCGAAGGCGGCGAGATCTCGATGTTCTATGATCCGATGATCGCCAAGCTCGTCACTCATGCGCCGACGCGCGAAGCTGCCATCGATGCCCAGGCCGCCGCACTCGACGCCTTCTATATCGACGGCATTCAGCACAACGTGCCGTTTCTCGCAGCCATCATGCAGCACCCGCGCTGGCGATCGGGCAACATTTCAACCGGCTTCATCAAGGAAGAATATCCGGACGGCTTTAAGTCACGTCCGCCGGAAGGCGCTGATCTCCAAACCATCGCCTCGGTCGCGGCCGTCATCGACCACCTCGGCAATGCGCGCCGCCGTGGCATCTCGCATCAGATGGCCGGCCAATCGGTGCGCTTTGCCAAGCGGCGTGTCGTGCAAGTGGATGACGCCTCCGTGCTGCTCGAAGTCATGGGCGCCCATCCCGGCCCCTACTACGTGTCGCTCCTCGACGACCAGGGTCAACCCAAGCAGACGACGGAAATCACCACCGATTGGTGGCCGGGACAGCCGGTCTGGCAGGGGACGGTCGGCGACTTGGACGTCGCGGTTCACGTCCGCACCGTCGCCAACGGGCTCAACCTGTCGTATCGCGGCATTCAGGCGCCGACATTCGTTTACACGCTGCGCGAAGCTGAGCTTGCCGCCCTGATGCCGTTAAAAGTCGCAGCCGACATGTCGAAGTATCTGCTGTGCCCGATGCCGGGGCTCATCAAAGCCATCCACGTCGGTGAAGGCCAGGACGTAAAAGCCGGCGATTCGCTCGCCGTGGTCGAAGCCATGAAGATGGAAAACATCCTCAAGGCCGAACGCGACGGCAAAGTTAAAACCGTGGCGGCCAAGGCCGGCGACAGCCTCGCGGTCGATGCGGTGATCCTCGAATTCGCGTGAGCGACCTCACGCCAAAGCCCATCGCAGATGTGAGACGGCCCGAAGCACCACGCTCGGGCCGTTTTTCATTGTGGATAAAGTTGGGCCGTGACGTGGCGGTTGCGGCCGTCGCCCGACGCATGAGGCAATCAGTTCAAGCGGGTTGCTGCGCGCCGCAGCCCATCGAGGATCGGCTCATAGGCTTCTTCGTTCCGCGTCTCGGGATAGACCATGTAGACCGGGTAGACGAACTTTCGGCTGCGTTTGGGTTCGCGCAGCCGGCCGCGAGCGACGAGGCCGCGCACCATGCGCGCCGGGAAGTACCCCGAGCACTCGTTCGCCATCAGATAGTCGAGGCTCATCGGCCCCAGATCGAGGTTGACGGCCGGGTTGGCGAACTCCGGAAACGCCACCGCATGATCTTGCAAAAAATCTGGCCCCCAGTCGATCAGCAGGTAATCGCTTGAGCCACGCCGCGCCCCCGTCTTGGTCGTCGAGACGAGCACGAACTCCTCATCGAACAGATGTTCGATGGTCAGGCCCGGCGGCGGCGAAGGCCTATAAAGTATGGCTAAATCAAGCGTTCCTTCGATCAAACGCTGCGATAACAGCGCCGATCCGCCAGCCGTGGCCGAAACCGCGATACCCGGTATATCGGTCCGCAAACCCGATACCCACTTGAGTAAAAACCCGCTCCATAAACTCAGCGGCGCACCAACCGAAACGTGATCGGGATGCTTGTCGGCGAGGCTGACTTGAAGCTGCGCCTGCTGCCACACACGCACCATCGCCAGCGCGTGCTTTTGAAACAATTCGCCGGCGCCCGTGAGTTCTGCTCCAGCCTTAGATCGCGTGAACAGCGGCCGGCCCAGCACGTCTTCGAGACCTTTGATGCGCGCTGAAACCGTCGACTGCGTGATGTTCATTTTGCGCGCTGCTTCGATGAAGCTGCCGGTTTCAGCGACGATCAGGAACGTGCGCGCGACGGTGACATCCATCATCTGCTCCGAGGCCTCGAATGAGGCGATCATCGATCTATCGAAATTTTCGATATCAACAAGCAGCAAAATTCGTTTGTGCATTGATCGGAATTTCACCAATGTCAATCCGACTCGACTCGTGTCGGGTCGATAGACGGGAAACGTCTGTCAACGATACAAACGGAAGGACGAACGAAAATGGCTAAAGCAGCAAAGAAGGCCGTGAAGAAAGCTCCGGCCAAGAAAGCCGCTAAGAAGGCAGCAAAGAAGAAGAAGTAACTGATCACTGCCGCGGTCGCTGGAGCCGCCGTAATGACCAGATTGGTACAGCGTGCCCAGTCGTCACTTACGGTTTGCGCGATCGCAGCTCTTCTTATGACCTCGACCGCTCATGCGGTCACGATCACCAACCGTGGTGACCAAGAGACAATCCTCAAGGTTCTCGACGGAGCTAGCCAGCAGGACTTGCGTCTGCCGGCCGGCAAAGTGGTTGAGGGGGTCTGTCAGAAGGGCTGCATCATCCGCCTTAACGACAGTGGAAACGGTGTGTACGAACTTCGCGGTTCGGACGTCGTTTCAGTGGAAGAGGGCTTCCTTTACTACGATGATGCAACAACGGAAGGTGCGCCCACTCGCGGCGGCGCCGTGCCGTTGACCACATCGCCGGTGCGGTAGGGAAGAGGTTGCGGCACAATATGAGCGCCCGGTTTTCACCAGAAAACCGGGCGTTTTCCATGAGATGTGCCCGCAGTCAATGGGTGTCATCCAAAATATCCGTCAGGCCACGGCGTTCACGCCGTCAGGTCCGGCGCAACGCCTACCTGCACCGCGCCGAAGATGCGCTCAAAACTCATCCGCAACGCCACATCGGCGTCGGCCATAGTCACGGGCAATCCGAGATCGGCGAGACTCGTCACCCCGTAATCGCGGATGCCGCACGGCACAATGCCCCGGTAATGATCGAGATCGGGCTCGACGTTCAAGCTGATGCCGTGGGTCGTCACGCCCTGCGTCACGCGCAGTCCGATGGCCGCAATCTTGTCTTCGCGGGTCGCACCCAGCGTTGGACGCGCAACCCAAATGCCAATTCGGCCGGGCCGTGACTGTCCTTTGACGTTGAATGTGGCGAGGGTCGCAATGATCCATCGTTCGAGATTTTCGATCAATGCGCGTACGTCGCCGCCCCGTGCCTTCAAATCCAGCATCACGTACGCGATGCGCTGACCTGGCCCATGATAAGTGTACTGCCCGCCGCGGCCGGTTTCGAAAACCGCGAATCGATTTGGATCGATGAGATCTTGCGGCTTGGCGCTGGTGCCGGCTGAATAGAGTGGCGGGTGTTCCAGAAGCCAGACGAACTCTCTCGCTCGCCCGGCGCGTATCAGCCGCGCGCGCTGTTCCATCGCCCGCATGGCGTCGGGATAGGCGACAAGATCATCGCTGACGGCCCACTCGATCATGTTCGCTCTATCATTGCGCGTCGCGGCTTTAGATGACGTCGGCCGACCGGTCATGCTGCAATGTGCCATGTCTCGCTTCGTAATTCAGCCGGTCGTTCACGCGGGGCGAGGATAAGCCTGGTCGCGACGGTCGTTTTGCCTGATAAGCCGCTTCGCCCGCCGCCCGAGCGACCGATAAGCCAGTGCAGCAGGCTCAGCACTGCACCGCTGTGGCCGCAAGTATGAGGCGGATACAGCCGCCGTTTCATGCGCTAACTGGCAATTTCGCGCCGCCCGCCGCCGTGCCCCAGTATCTGCCAATCTGCCGCTTGCGTTCATGGAACCGCTCTGTTACCTCGACGCTCCAGACTAGCGGCGACGGCCAAAAAAGTGCGCGCTTGCGGTTTGGATACTGACGAAGCCAGCGTCACGCTGGCTTGGATGCGGTCGTGGCGGAATTGGTAGACGCACTACCTTGAGGTGGTAGCACTGGAAACGGTGTGAAGGTTCGAGTCCTTTCGACCGCACCAACGATCCCGAACTACCAATCGGGAGATCAACGGTCCTTCACACCGTAAGCGGCGTTATGGTCCTTGACCAAAATTGCGGCCGTCATGCCGCGCGTGGCCACGAAGTGGACCTCACCGTCCGATCCAGACGGCCGCTTAGATCAAGCGAGCACCTCGCATCGCGTCATTTCAAGCGAAACGTCAAATGCGGTGGCTCAATTCGCCGTCGCCTTCAACACGATCGTCCGGCTCCTTTTGCCGGCGCGGACCTTGTGCGTCGCTCTCGACCATTCGGCTTTGTCGATAGGGCGAGACGCCTTGGTGCTGGCAACTCGTTGACGTGGGGCCGGCGCAAGCTGCGAGATCGGCACTGCGGAGTTGGCTGCTGTGGCGGTCGCCATCGTGCCGGCTGTCGTCGTAGCGGCCGCCGTCGTGGTGTTCGGTCCTTCAGGTGCAGCGCTCGGCGCCGCTTGAGTCGCAACTGGGTCGGCGCTTTGGCTGACTACCGGCCCCGTGGTGCCGTAAAACGGCATCAAGGTCGCTGGCTTACCGGATTTCGACGCGGCTTTCGCGAGCGCGTCGGACATCGCCACGGCCAAGTCGGGAAGCGGCTGCATGGGCGTTTTCGATGTCAGGTGAACGATACGAAAGCCGCCAGCTTTCAGCTGCCGTAAAATCTCAGGCAAGGCCTTCGCCGTCGACCGCTTGATGTCGTGAAACAGCACGATGCCACCGTTGTTGCGTTCGATTTCGCGCATCGTCAGCTCGGTCAGGCGCTTGGGATCGCCGATATAGCTATCGTTCGACACGACATCGACGGTGAAAGCGGCGATGCCCCGGCTTTGCAGATAAGCCATCAGCTCATGAGAATCGGCAAGGCCCGGAAAGCGAAAGAACGGCGCGATCGGCGTGTTCGCGGCGGCGGCTACAGCCGCGAAGCCGCGTTCGATCTGATCGTGAGCAACGTCGGGCTTGAGGCGGAACATATTGAATGGGTGGGTCATCGTATGAGTGCCGAGCGTATGACCGCGCGCGGCCACCTCCTTCACCACCTCCGGGTAGGCCAGTGCCATGCGCCCAACCGAAAAGAACGTCGCTTTCGTGCACGCCTCATCCAGCGTGTCGAGGATCGAGCGTGTAATCCATGGCATCGGGCCATCGTCGAACGTCAGCACCACCTCCTTAGCGCCGAGGAACGAGTCTTCACGCTCTTGTTTGGTGTACGATCCGAAGATCGGCCCGCCTTGCGCGTCGATTTCGACGATGCGCGCGACGCCGAGTTTATCGGCCTGCGTTTCGCATCCAGCGTTCGCGGCTGATGCCGAATTCATCGACGCATGAACAAGTGCAGCCATCATCGCGGCGGCCAGACGACCGGATTTTGCGAGGAGCCGTATCCTCGCCGTCGTCGTCTCTGGACGTTTCGCCATGGTCATTCCTTTTTTGCCCGGCCTCATTTGCCCGGCCTCGTGTGCCCAGCCTCGTGTGTCCCGTCAACGAACTTACCGGAGACAATGATACTGGCGGGGTCCTGGCCGACCTCAGCCGGCCGGACCTCGGCTAAGCTCAATGCCGATCAGCCAGACCATCCGGCGTGGTGTCGGTGTCACCTTCAATAGTTAAAAATCTGGTTCTGCCACGGCAGTTGCTCGGCCTTTGGCGCCGCAGGCTTGCCGGCCGGCCGGCGCACTGCCGCCGCCTTTGGCTTTTTGACGGACCACGGCAAATCGGCACCATCACCACCGGCCGAGCCCGCGTCATTGGGAACCGCCGACCACACCATCGAGCGATCGGATAACGGCGCGTTTGCCGAAGCCTTCGATCGCGCCGTGAACGCCTTGGCGACCTCACTTTGGTAGGCGGCAACGGTTGCGGCATCGCTGGTCGGCATCGTGTGCACGACCTTATAGCCCTTGGCTCGCATCTCGGCCAACAGTCCGGGCAGCGCCTTCACAGTCGATGGCTGGATGTCGTGAAATAGAATGATGCCCTTACCGGTCACCGCCAACTGGGACATGACCCGCTTGTGAACATCGCTCGGATTGCGGCTCATGTAGTCCTTGGAATCCACATCGATCCAGAACGTCGCAAAATCGCGCGCCTGCACCATGGCTTTCGCCGCGTGTCCCGCCGACAAGTAGGGGAAGCGAAAAAACGGCGCGAGTTTGTCGCCGTTGGCCTTGGCGACAGCCGTCACACCCATTTCGAAATCGCGCCGGGCAAGCGCCAGATTGACAGCGCCGAGATTTTTATGTGACCACGTGTGCGACCCGATCGTGTGGCCGGCAGCGGCCACTTCGCGCACCATAGCCGGATCTGCGACCGCCATCCGTCCGACCATGAAAAACGTCGCCAGCGTGCATTCGTCCGCCAATGCCTTCAGGACCCGGCGCGTGTAGGCGCGCATCGGCCCGTCATCGAACGTCAGAACCACCTCGCCTTTGTCCAGAAAGTCGATGCGGCCGCCATGACTGCCGCCGAGTTGCGGTCCACCATGGGCTTCGATTTCAACCACGCGCGAGACGCCAAGTTTTTTTGTGTCGGCGGCGCAAGTCGGCAAAAAAGAGGGCGGCGGCGACGCCGGCTGCCCCACAACGGCCGGTCCCGCTGTCTCAACCACGCCGCTGCCGTCGCCGGTTGACCCCGTAATCACCTGCGCCGGTTGTACGGCTGGCTCCGCCACTGCCGGCCAGCCCCCGGCAGTGGCGACCGCGATGAACACCGCGCCGGCCAACAAAGCACGCATTGAGGGTCGCGAAAAAATCATGGGTCCGTCCGCAATCGCGAGTAGCCGTCAGGCTTGCTGCCGCCGGCATGAAAAAAGCGTCATCCTGAATATGGCCGTCGGGGGCTGCCGTAACTCCACCTCTGTCAGCGCGAATCCGCGATATAACTCTCTGGTTCTGTAGAGGGTATTTGGCTGCTAAATGAGGCTGAGACAACCTGCAACCGTCCGCTGCCGAGCCCGCAAGACGGCGACACTGGCCTTTTTGCACCACCAAACGTCGCAGGCCGCCCGCCATGGCGGCTCAATCCGTAAGTTCAAGAGCCGTCACGAGCGCTAAGCTCGCCGTCATAAATATCGAAAAACGCGAGCATTCCCTTTGATCGATAGCCGTCCGTCCGATTACACCCGAGATGACCAGCATATCGAGCTGGACGACATCGTTCACGCGGTCGCGGACGCCTTGCGCCAGCGCGACGAATCGAAAGCGATGGCGCTGGTTCGCGGTCTCAAAACGCCCGACCTCGCCGACGTCATCGAGTTGCTAGAGCCCGATGATCGCGTCACGCTGATCCAGGCTCTCGGATCGGCGTTCGACTACGAGGTGCTGTCGGAACTCGATGAAACGGTCCGCGACCAGCTGTCGGAAGCGCTGCCCAACGAGTTGCTGGCCAAGGCCATTACCGAACTCGATTCCGACGATGCGGCCTACCTCATCGAAGGCCTCGAAGAGAGCGACAAGCAGGAAATTCTCGCTCAATTGACTTCGGGCGATCGCGAAGCGCTCGAACGAAACCTTGATTACCCAGAAGAGACCGCCGGCCGCCTGATGCAGGCCGACTTTGTCGCCGTGGCGCCGTTCTGGAGTGTCGGCAACGTCATCGATCACATGCGCGAAAGCGATGACCTGCCGGAGAACTTCTCGGAAATCTTTGTCGTCGATCCGAGCTTCCGCGTACTGGGATCTGTGGCACTCTCACGCTTGCTGCGCACCAAGCGCGATGTCGCCGTCAGTCAAATCATGGACACCGAGCGGCATATGGTGCTCGCGACGGACGGACAGGAAGAACTGGCCCGCCAGTTCCAGCGCTACGATTTGATGTCGGCACCCGTTGTTGACGAAAACAACCGTCTCGTCGGTGTCGTCACCGTCGACGACGTCGTCGAAGTCATTCAGGACGAAGCCGAGCAGGACATGAAGGCGCTCGCCGGCGTCGGCGACGAGAGCCTTGCCGACAGTGTCATCGAAACGGTGCGATCGCGCGTGCCGTGGCTGATCGTCAACCTCGGCACCGCCATTCTCGCGTCGTCGGTCATTCAGGCCTTCGACGCCACAATCGCGCAGATGGTGGCCCTCGCGGTGCTAATGCCGATCGTTGCGTCGATGGGCGGTAATGCCGGCACGCAGACGATGACCGTGACGGTGCGTGCGCTCGCGACCAATAAGCTCGGCTCCGTCAATGCGCCCCGCGTCATCATGCGTGAAGCGCTCGTCGGCGTCGTCAACGGACTGGTGCTGTCGCTCATCATCGGCACGGTGGTGTTCATTTGGTTCGGCTCCGGCAAGCTCGGTGCCGTGATCGGCGCGGCCATGGTCGTCAACGCCATCGCGGCCGCGCTCGCGGGAATCTTGATCCCGCTCACCATGGATAAATTCGATTTTGACCCGGCGCCTGCGTCCGGCGTATTCGTCACGACAGTGACTGATGTCGTCGGATTTTTCGCCTTCCTTGGATTGGCGACGATCTGGCTGATCTAAAGTGCTTCCGGAAAAGTGGGCACCGGTTTTCCGACAAGAAGCACGACGAAACAGAGTGCTTCCGGAAAAGTGGGCACCGGTTTTCCGAAAAGAAGCACGACAAAACAGAGTGCTTCCGGAAAAGTGGGCACCGGTTTTCCGAAAAGAAGCACGACAAGACAGAGTGCTTCCGGAAAAGTGGGCACCGGTTTTCCGAAAAGAAGCACGACAAAACAGAGTGCTTCCGGAAAAGTGGGCACCGGTTATTTGAAACGACGCCCGACAAAACAGAATGCGAATGTCGGTCCATGATGCCGCTCAAAGCGGACAGCCACTAGCCCCAGAGTCGCGGATCGGCCGGTGATATGACGCCGTCGCGAACATGCAATGCGAACGGCCGGTCACGTGCCAGCAGCAACGGGCCGTCAAGATCGACCCAGTCGGCGTTTTGGGCGAGGATCAGAGCCGGAGCCACGGCGAGCGACGTTGCAACCATCGACCCGACCATGACTTTCAGTCCCGCAGCGATCGCCGCATTTTGCAGTTCTAACGCTCCCGTCAAGCCGCCAGCCTTGTCGAGCTTGATGTTGACGCCGTCATAGATCTCAGCCAGTCGCGGGATGTCGGCTGCGGTGTGCACGCTTTCGTCGGCCGTCAGCGGCACGGGTCGCGGTTGACCCGCAAGCGCTGCGTCCTGATCGGCCGGGAGAGGCTGCTCAATGGTCTCGAAGCCAAGTTCAGCCGCGCATTGCATCAACGACTGCAAGACATCGACGGTCCACGCCTCGTTGGCGTCCGCGATCAGTCGTGCGTCGGGCCGGGCCGCGCGCACAGCGCGCATGCGCCCCTCGTCACCGGCTCCGCCGAGTTTCAATTTCAGCAGCGGCAAATGTGCGACCGCGCGAGCTTTAGCGGCCATCGCTTCGGGAGTTCCAAGACTAAGCGTGTAGGCTGTCAGAACCGGCATCAGCGAGACCACACCCGCCCGCGTCGCAGCGCTGACGAGCGACTGTTTGGCCTCGAAATCCCACATTGCGCAATCCAGCGCGTTGAGAGCTGCGCCCGGATGGAGAACCTCGTGCGGCGCACTGCCGGCGGCGATGGCCGGAATGACGCGCGTGATATCGGCGAGCACCGCGTCGATCGTTTCGCCATAGCGGGCATAAGGAACGGCCTCGCCGCGACCGGCGGTGCCAGTGTCGACATCGCAGATCGACACGACAACGACGTCAGCCGCCGTCTTCGATCCGCGAGAAATGGTGAAGGCTTCGGCCAGCGGCCAAGTCTCGTGGCTGACATCGATCGACAGCGGTCGCATGGCGTTTGCACTTGTCTTCAGATCGCGCATCCGGTGCAAGATCGCGATCTGCGCCTTACGTGATGCGACCCGCCGCGTGGGCAAGGAACAGGTACACGCGGCCGGTGTCGGATGTGAGGTGAGAGTTGGCCAAACGACCAGTCGAGTCGCGGGCGTCGGCGTCGCCGATGATGCCTTCGAAATCGGTCAGATAGCGCATGACGGTTTGGCCCAGTTCGCGGTCCACCTTCAGGCGTTCGCTCACCATATCGAAGGCGGCGCGCGCATCGGCGGCGTAAATGCTACGAACCATGACGTTGCGTTGCCCGGCGCGAATCCGGCTCCATATCGCTGATGCGGTTGCGGGATCAACGGCGCGAGCGATCATTGAGACATCGAGCCGGAACGGCTGGTGTGACGCCGGTTCGCTGCGCGCCGGCGGCGCTTTCGAGGTGTCGCCCGCGCCGCCTGCGTCGTCATCGTGCGAAGCCCGCGCCAACAAATCTCCCAGTGACCAGCCATCGCGGGGCTCTGGAGTGGGTTGTGCCGGTGCCGCACGCCCGCTGCGGCCCTGTATCGGCGGCGGCATCTCGACGGGCGGGGGCGCAATCGCTGGCATCGGATTGACCGGACGGACAATGCCTCCGCCCTGCGCGCTGCTGAGTGCAGAACCGAGCTCGGCGTCGGGCGCCATGACATCGCGATCGGAGCGCGTGCGTGACGAAATTTGCGACAGCTGGTCGAGCGCCCGCATCTGGTCTTGCAAGGCACGGCGCATCTGGTCGGCGGTTTCGCGCGTCGAAGCCGGCAGGCGGGCCGACTCCTCACGGATACGGGCGTGCTCGCGGTTGAGAAGCTCCGCCGCCTGCGCCGCTCTGAGGCGCGTTTCGTCGGTGGCGCTGGCCAGACGCGACGTTAATGATTCAAATTCTGACGACAAATCACCGGAAACGGTTTGGAAGCGGCTGCGAAGGGCCGAAAGCGTCCGTTCGCTTTCAGCTTCAGTCTGGCTCTTGACGCGTTCCAGCTCGCTGATCAAAGCCCGTGACTTCGCATCCGTGCTCTCGCGCAATTCTTCGGTCAGGGCGCGCGCCTTGATCTCGATTGTCGACATCGAGCCTTCGATGTTGGTTGAATAGCCTTCGAGCGTGCGACCGAACTCATCGGCTTTGCCCGATAGGCGATCGAGCGTGCGTGACAGATCGGCGTGCCGGGTTTGCAGGGTTGTGTCGATGCGCACGTTCGCGTCGTCGAGGACGTTGGCTGCGCGCAAAATCTGCTGGCCCTGATTTTCGAACCGATCGGTCACACCGTGAATTTGGCTGAAAAGATTTTCGGCGACGTTCTGCAATACGCTCGATTGCTGCGACAGCCCTTCAATCGCCTTCATGGTCTGGCGCGTGATGTTTTCACTGGTGCGACGCACGGCATTGATGCCGTTGACAACCGAGTCGTCCAGATCGACGGCTTGCCGGGCGATCGTGTCACGGAATGTGCGGGCGTGAATTTCAAGGGCGTTGGTGAGCAGTTCAGCTTTCTCGCTGACGGCGCTGTCGATGGCCGACGTGGAGCGAACGATCTGAGCGTCGAAGAGTTCGAGGCGCTGTTGGAACGCATCATCAAGCGATCGAGTGCGTTCGATGAGCTGCATATCGAGCGCTTGCGCCCGATTGGCGAGTGTGGTGTCGAGGGCGCGGGCATACTCCTCGAAGACGGTCTGCAAATTTTCGGTACGGTTGCCGAGCGTCGTATCGAGCGTGTGCATATAGCCGTCGAAGGCCGAACGCATCTGCTCGGTGCGGGTGCCGAGCGCCGTCGAAAACGCCGTTGTGTAGTCTTCGAGAACCGCTTGAAGATCCTGAGTGCGCTGGCCGAGGACTTCGCCGAACCGCCCGGTTTGCGTCGCCAGTGAACCTTCAAGGCTGGTGAGGTTTTCGCCCGCGCCCTTGATGATGGTTGCGAGGGTGACCTGCTGCGTCGATAATTTTTCAATCAGCATCGGAATTTCGGTGCCGAGCGATTTGAGCGTGTCGGTCACGCTCGTCGAGGTGTTGAGCAGGGCGTGGCGTTCGCCGGTCAGTTCCTGGATCAAGCCGCGAATGCGCCGTTCGTTTTGTTCATACGAGCGTTCGAGATCGGCGACCTGATTGTGGACCAGCGCTTCGAGTTCGCCGGCGCGACCGAGAGCCCGCGACACGGCGTCGTTCATGAACGACACCTGCCGGCGGACCGCCTGCCCGAGACTTGCGATCGATTGTTCAGCGGCGCGATCAGGCTCGGCTAGGCGGATCGCCACCTCTGTCATTGTCGATGACTTCAAGGCGAGCGACGCGATGTGCCAGTTGAGCATCGCCAGCAGCCAGAAGATCGCAATCGGAACGCCAACGGCGGCAATAGTATAAAACGTGACCGGGTTGAGCAGCAGCGCGCCGAACGAAGCGCCGGCTGACCATTGCGGGGCGAGCGTCAGCAGTCCGAACGAGACGCCGACGACCGCCCACACCGCGCTCGCCAGCCCGGCGATGCGAAAAATTTTACTCGATGGTTTTTGTTCGAGCGCATAGATCAGACCGCCGATGCTCGGCACGTCATCGTTCGCGGCTATTTTTCCGCGAACCGGCCCGGCGGGACGGCGACGCGCCACGCGGCGCGCTGGGGCTTCACCGGACGGCAGCGGCGGCGTTGAATTGGGCCGTGACGATGTTCCCGCCGAAGCCGACACAGCGGCCAACTGGTCCGCAATCTCCACAGGCGATTCGTCGGGTGGCGTCTCGGCGGCGACGGCGTCGTTCGAGGTCTGCCCGGTAATGGCCATGAGTTTCGCGATTTGATCTTGCGCCATAAGCCCCACTCCCCAAAGCGGATCGAAAGCAAAAGCTTGTCGAATCTAAACGCTGAGGGCCCCCGTCGATTTGAGAAAGACTAGGTCATTTTGGCCGTCATACAAACCCGTAATCATGTCTGTCCACGCCTAGAAGTCTCTGCAACTTCAACGCAATGCGCTTATCCCGCGGCAAATGCGGCGGCTACATGGCCAAAATCGAGCGCCGTAAGGGCAATGGTTACGTGGGTGTTGAACATAACCGCCAATTTTAGCGCGCTGGATTTACGTAGGTTTATCGGACACATGCCTACGATCGACCCATCGGGCGTCGGAGCAAGGGCGCTGCGGCGACCGGGGTCAGACCACGTCAATGCGGATCGTGAGCATGAGTAGCGCAGGCCCGATGACCCTTTCCAATAGCCGCCAACAATCTGTGGATTTCTCCGCAGAGTTGGAGGTCGGCGCCCTCAGCGCGAGCCGGCAGCCGATCGATCTCATTCATCTGCGTCGTTACACGCTGGGCGATAGTGGGCTTGAAAAGGAAGTGCTGGATCTGTTTCTCGCCCAATTGCCCGCAACCATCGAAGCGCTCGGCACAGCGGCGCCAAGGGCCGAGCGGAGCCGGGCGGCTCACACGTTGAAGGGCTCGGGCCGGGCGGTTGGCGCTTGGCGTATTGCAGCGCTGGCCGAGCGCGTCGAGCAGGTTGTGCAGGGCGATGCGGCAGCGGATTTGAGCGCCCTGGTTCGCCAAATCGAGGCAGCCGTTGTCGACGTTCGAGGATTTGTTTCCGCGACCTATGTGGACGCGCGATAGCCCAAGACCATAGCCTTATGTTTGCGGCTGCCGAGGCAGTCCGCATCCGGCCGCATGACCTGCTCAAATGCTTGAATTCCCTGCTTGGTCAGACTAACTGTGCGCGCTGCAACAGTGAGCTGCCGCCGGCAGTCCAAATGGTACTCGCGACGCGCTGTCGTCCTTCGCCAACCCTCTCCTGGGAAATTTCCGAGAACATGACCAAGATTACTTTTATTCAGCCAGACGGTGCGGCGCAAACGGTCGACGCAGAGAACGGTTTGACCGTCATGGAAGCCGCGAAACTGAACGACATCGCCGGTATTGAAGCCGAATGTGGTGGTGCTTGCGCGTGCGCGACATGTCATGTTTACGTCGACGAAGCTTTCCGCGCCGCAACAGGCAAGCCGGCGGCGATGGAAGAGGACATGCTCGATTTTGCTTTCGACGTGCGTGACGGCAGCCGGCTGTGCTGCCAGATTAAAATCACGTCGGCTATTGACGGGCTGGTGGTCCGGGTTCCGGCGAAACAGTTCTGAGGCCGCGAGCGTCGCGCGCAGGTGCCGCATCACGAATCTCACCTGACCTGTTTTCCGCGCAGTGGGCTCCAGGCAGAAGGTTCATCATATAGAACTGCCAAGGTCGCATGTGACGTCACATCGAACGTCGCGCCGGATCGGCGCAGATGCAAAAGAGATAGATGATGAGTACCATTGACGCGACACTGCCGAGTACCAGCCTCGACCAAAAATTTGTCGAAACCGATGTCGCGATCATCGGCGCAGGTCCTTGCGGCTTGTTCGCAGTTTTCGAACTCGGACTGCTCGATCTGAAATGCCATGTCGTCGACATCCTCGATCGCCCTGGCGGACAGTGCGCCGAACTTTATCCGGAAAAGCCGATCTACGACGTACCGGCGCTGCCCATCGTGACAGGTCAGGAATTGACCGATCGCTTGCTGGAGCAGATCAAACCGTTCAATCCGGTGTTTCATTTCAATGAGCGCATCGATGCGCTGAGCCGCGAAGCCGATGGCCGCTTTCGGCTGGTCAGCGATGGCGGCATGACGCTGCTCGCAAAGGTGGTCGTGATCGCCGCCGGCGGGGGCTCATTCACGCCGAAACGTCCGCCGCTCGACGGCATCGCCGGCTACGAAGGCTCGTCGGTTTTCTATTCAGTACGTCGAATTGAGACGATGCGCGGCCACGATATCGTCATCGTCGGTGGCGGCGACAGCGCTCTGGACTGGACGCTCAACCTGCAGCCGGTCGCCAAGTCGCTGACGCTCGTGCATCGCCGGGACGACTTCCGCGCCGCCCCGCATTCGGTTGAAAAGATGCGCGCGCTGGTGGCCGACGGCAAAGTTCGGCTGTTGATCGGCCAAGCGACGACGCTGGAGGGCGCGGACGGCAAGCTGTCGGCGGTGACGATCAAGACAGCCGATGGCGAAGAGAGTGTGCCGTGCACCGCGTTGCTGCCGTTCTTCGGCCTGACGATGAAGCTTGGGCCGGTGGCGAACTGGGGGCTCAATCTCCATGAAAACTTGATCCCGGTCGATACCGAACGCTTTGAAACAAGCGCGCCGGGAATTTTCGCGATCGGCGATATCAACACCTATCCTGGCAAGCTCAAGCTGATTTTATCCGGCTTCCATGAAGCGGCGCTGATGGCTCAGGCCGCACAAAAAATCGTCTATCCGAATAAGAAAGTGGTGTTCCAGTACACGACCTCGTCGTCGAGCCTGCAGAAGAAACTGGGCGTCAAGTAGGTTCCATCAGCCGCGACCAACAGTCGTTAGATGTGCGCGATTTCGAGGAAGGCGAGGCTGAGCAAGGCGACGGCATTCGCCAGAATGAACGCTTTGCCGCGTCGCGTTGGTGCCGCTGTTCCCATAATGAGCGGCGCGATCATGGCGCCGGCCCCAGCGAGATTGATCGGGATCAGCCCCGCAGGACCAATGCCGCCCTTCGCATCCGGAAATTGCAATGTCATGAAGACGCCGGCGGCGATGCCGAGCACGACGGCGCCGAGAAGACGGGGCCAAAAGCCGGTCTCAGGCCGTTGCATGCCGACCAGGCGAATAGCCGACAGGGGCAAAATAATGAGCGTTACGCCCGCTGCGGCTTTCAAAATGACTTCGATCCACAGCAGTTGCTGCACAGTCTTGTCCCGTTGATGGCTATCTGACTTCGAACATCGCCGGGCCGATCAGTAATCGCCGACAGGCGGATGGCGGAGCTTTTGTTCATTGGCGGCATTGGTCGATGAATCGCCGAAACTGCCGAATAGGCCGCCATCATCTTCTTCGACAGGCTCCGGCGGCGTCGGCGTGTAGTCGCCCGCAAGATGTCGCGTGAGCGCCGTCTTGATCACCTGAGTTTTTTGCGTGGAGCAATAGTCTTCGCCTTCACCGGCGATGGCTTTGGCCGTGCCTCGGTAGGACGCGTCATAGGATTGATTGATCTTTGCGACGTCGGCGGCATTCGGGAGTGCCGCGCTTTCGTTGGCCAGGAACTGCGTGCGCAGCTTATTAGCGTCGAAATTGAAACCACATTTTTGCGCTTTCGCGGCGGTTGCGCCAACCTGCAAGGCGCGCGAGATCGGATCGTTTTGAATTTGCGGCGCGGCCGGCGCAGCCGTTGACGCTGCACTGCCGCCAAACAGCGAGCCGGTGGTCAAACTTGGCAGGCTCGCGCCGCATCCCGCCAACATGCCAGCCCCCATGATCAGAGCCACTGCTGTCGTCCAAGCTGATGGTGCGCGCTTCATGCCAACACGGTCCCCGGTGATACGCAGCGCGTTGCTCCGTAGCTGACGGAAAGCTTTGTCCGAGGATGGGCGATCGGTCAACGGGGGTGCCAGCGCCTTTCCACGTTCGATAGCGAACGTTTCGCCGATTAGCGACGGCACGTGGCGGCTGTGAGCATAAATGACGGGGCAGTGATCTCTAGCGCATCAGGGCGCGCATCGCCGCGTCAAGGCCATCGAGCGTCAAAGGGTACATCCGCCCGCCCATCAATGTCCGAACCATGCGGATCGACGGCGTCCAATCCCAATGTTGCTCCGGAACTGGATTGAGCCAGACCGCATGCTTGTAGATGTCGTTGACACGCTGCAGCCAGAGCGCGCCCGGCTCCGGGTTCATGTGCTCGACCGCACCACCGGCAATGGAGATTTCGTAAGGGCTCATCGACGCGTCGCCGACGAAGACGACCTTGTAGTCGGCCGGATAGGTGTTGAGCACCTGCCACGTGTCGATCTTGTCGGTCAGGCGGCGGCTATTGTCCCGCCATACGCTTTCGTAGAGGCAATTGTGGAAGTAGACGTATTCAAGATGTTTGAATTCGCTGCGGGCGGCTGAAAACAGCTCTTCAATCTCTTTGATGTGGTCGTCCATCGAGCCGCCGATATCGAAGAACATGAGTAGACGAACGGCGTTGTGGCGCTCGGGGCGCATACGGAGATCGAGGTAGCCTTTTTCGGCCGTGCCGCGAATGGTGTCGGCGATGTCGAGTTCGCTGGCCGCGCCGGTTCGGGCGAACTGGCGCAGGCGGCGCAGCGCGACCTTGATGGTTCGCGTGCCGATTTCAGCAGTGCCGGCGAGATCCTTGAATTCGCGCTTATCCCACACCTTAATGGCGCGGCGATGCCGGCTTTCTTTTTGGCCGATGCGGATGCCGGCAGGATTGTAGCCGTAGGCGCCGAATGCCGACGTGCCGCCGGTGCCGATCCATTTGTTGCCGCCCTGATGGCGTTCCTTTTGTTCGGCGAGCCGCTTCTGCAATTCCTCCATGATTTTGTCCCAGCCGCCGAGTTCGGCGATTTTCGCCTTGTCGTCGTCGGTGAGGTGCAACTCAGTGACGAGCTTGAGCCACTCCTCGGGAATGATTGTCTCAAGCGTGTCGGCCGACAGGTCGAGGCCTTTGAAGACATGGCCGAAGACTTGGTCGAAGCGGTCGAGATTGCGCTCGTCTTTGATCAGCGTAGCGCGGGCGAGATAGTAAAAATCTTCAATGCGGCCGCCAGCGACACCCGAGCCCACGGCTTCGAGAAGTGTCAGATATTCTTTGAGCGTGACCGGCAGCTTGGCTGCGCGTAGCTCGTGGAAGAAGGCTGTGAACATGGGCCGATGATAATTGGAAACTCCTTTGTTTGCACTCGGCGACTCGCATTCTGCGAGCCGGCCGCCGAGTGCGGAGCAGCGTGCGTGAGGCTGGCGAACTGGACACAAGTCGCCGAGTGCCAGAAAAATCTCAAACAAAAAAGCCGCCCGATGAGGGGCGGCTTTAATGTCGTCCAGCGATTCGATCAGATTAGAAGTTGATCAGAGCGCCAGCCTTGATGACGTCGAAGTCTTCGAAGTCATTGTTACCAGCCGACAAGTTCAAGCTGTTTGCACCCGTACAACCGGTGTCAAGATCACCACCAGCTGCGGAACCAGTCGTCAGCTTACCATTACAATTTGCTTCCGATTCATAGTGGCGCCAAGCGAGCCACACCGACATTGCCGCCGCATCGACTTCCTGAACCACACCAAGGCCGTACTGGCGAAGGTTCGAGTCGGTGATGCCAGCAACGAAGTTTTCCGTGCTCATCTTGTCGCTGTTCTCACCGTACTCACCGTAGAAGATGGTGTGGCCGAGTGAGTTCATGCGGGTGCGCAGACCAGCCTTGATGTAGAAGTTGTCGCCTTCTGGTTCGCCCGGAGCGAAGTTGTCGTTATCGTATTCAGTGCCGTAAGCACCGTAGACGAACAGGCCGGTCGGGACGTGTTCAACATAGGCACCGATCTGCACCGCAGCGGCACTGAACGAATCTCCATCCGCGCCGCCATTCGCACCATTGGCGAGTGCGCCCGGACCGTTTTCATCCGACGACTCGTTGTAGGCGATGGCAGCGGCAAGTTTCACGCCGTTGAATTCGCCCGAGTAGCGCAGAGAAACGCCCCAGATATCGTCCTCACCCCAAGATGCCGAACCGGAGAAGCCAGCATACGTTGGTGTGTCGTAACGGATGTTGTTGTTCGGATAGCCGTCGCAGTCAGCCGATGTACCACCACCGCCGTTGAGCGGCAAACAGTCCGCGATGCCGCCGAAACGAATGCCCGAAAGCGAACCGTTGCCGTTGCGCAGGAAGAAGGCGTTGTTTTCGTACTGAATGTAGTTGGCGACGACCAGCGTGCCCGAACCGTCCGGAAGGAGGGCTTGGTTGTCGACAGCCGACGACTGCTTACCGAGGCTCAAACGACCGAGCGTATCGCTCTTGATGAACCAGTAAGAGCTTTCAACCGACAGCGCCGAGCTCGATCCGTTGTTTCCGACGACAGCCGAAGCCGAGTTAGCAATGCCGTTGTCGTTGTTCTGGTCAACCAGAAGCGAGTCGTTCTGGATGGCTTCGATCTTCAACACATAACCGGCTGTGTAGCCGGGTGCGATGGTTGCTTGACCAGTGAACTTGAAGTGCGAACCAATCGACACCGAACCGGTGTCGGTGATGTACACGTTGCTTTCTTCGCCGTCATCCCAACCGAGGATCTGCTGAGCAACGAAACCCGACACGGTCAGAGACACCTTGCGGTTGCCCTTACGCGCCGTCGTTGCTTCGAGTTCTGCAATGCGCTCTTCGAGATCGGCGCAGCAGTTGCCACCGAGGTCGGCAGCAGAGGCACTCGTGGCAAATCCGCCAGCGAGAACGCCTGCAGCCAACAAAGCGGCTAGGCTATATTTTGTCATATGACATTCTCCCGTCTTCATCACTTCTAGAGGTGAACGCGGTACTCGGCGTGTCGCCGTGATTTGAGGCCACTCCCACGCAGCCAACGGCGAACCACAGTCCAAGTGAATACGCCGCTTGAATTCATCCCTCTGCGATTCGCGGCTGCCCAACAATTACGCTTTACGAATTCGCCACGACGAATCCACCGTTGTGGCGCATGGGCAACGCATAGAGTGATGATGCAAGATGAAGAGAACGCAGTAACCTAATAAAATAAATAAGGTTTTCTAAACGTGCACCGATTTCGAAAGTTATGCGTGTTTTCCACGCATCAGACGCGGACAAGCTGTGCACAGCCAAAAGAAAAAAGGCCGCCCCGAAGGACGGCCTTTGATTTTGTGAGTGATTAACTCGCGTTTAGATCAGAAGTTGATCAGCGCGCCGGCCTTGATGACGTCGAAGTCTTCAAAGTCGTTGTTGCCGGCAACTACGCCAAGGCCACCAACCAAATCATCGCACGTCCCGGCGCCATCGCAGGTCACTTCCGACTCATAGTGGCGCCAAGCGAGCCAGACCGACATCGCTGCCGCATCGACTTCTTGGACAACACCAACGCCATATTGACGAAGGTTCGAGTCCGTGATGCCTGCAAGGAAATTATCCGTGCTCATCTTGTCACTGTTCTCACCATACTCACCGTAGAAAATGGTGTGACCAAGTGCGCTGAAGCGAGTGCGCAAACCAGCCTTGATGTAGAAGTTGTCGCCTTCTGGTTCGCCCGGAGCGAAGTTGTCGTTGTCGTACTCGGTACCGTAAGCACCGTAAACGAACAGACCCGTCGGCACGTGCTCGAGGTAAGCACCGATCTGTACTGCAGCGGCATTAAAGTCAGCGCCGCCTGGAGCAATCGCCAGAGCGCCCGGACCGTTTTCGTCAGACGACTCATTGTAGGCGATGGCAGCAGCAAGTTTGAAGCCGCTGAACTCACCGGCGTACCGGAGCGAAACGCCCCAGACGTCATCTTCACCCCAAGACGCCGAACCCGAGAAGCCAGCGAACACCGGCGTGTCGTAACGGATGTTGTTGTTCGGATAGCCGTCGCAGTCAGCCGATGTACCACCACCGCCGTTGAGCGGCAAACAGTCCGCGATGCCGCCGAAACGAATGCCCGAAAGCGAACCGTTGCCGTTGCGCAGGAAGAAGGCGTTGTTTTCGTACTGAATGTAGTTGGCGACGACCAGCGTGCCCGAACCGTCCGGAAGGAGGGCTTGGTTGTCGACAGCCGACGACTGCTTACCGAGGCTCAAACGACCGAGCGTATCGCTCTTGATGAACCAGTAAGAGCTTTCAACCGACAGCGCCGAGCTCGATCCGTTGTTTCCGACGACAGCCGAAGCCGAGTTAGCAATGCCGTTGTCGTTGTTCTGGTCAACCAGAAGCGAGTCGTTCTGGATGGCTTCGATCTTCAACACATAACCGGCTGTGTAGCCGGGTGCGATGGTTGCTTGACCAGTGAACTTGAAGTGCGAACCAATCGACACCGAACCGGTGTCGGTGATGTACACGTTGCTTTCTTCGCCGTCATCCCAACCGAGGATCTGCTGAGCAACGAAACCCGACACGGTCAGAGACACCTTGCGGTTGCCCTTACGCGCCGTCGTTGCTTCGAGTTCTGCAATGCGCTCTTCGAGATCGGCGCAGCAGTT
>JAKFUV010000013.1:0-73246 GCA_021732485.1 Hyphomicrobium sp. | reverse complement strand
CGTCATCCCAACCGAGGATCTGCTGAGCAACGAAACCCGACACGGTCAGAGACACCTTGCGGTTGCCCTTACGCGCCGTCGTTGCTTCGAGTTCTGCAATGCGCTCTTCGAGATCGGCGCAGCAGTTACCCCCGAGATCGGCAGCCGACGCGCTGCCAGCGGTTAAACCGCCTGCCAGCAAGCCCGCAGCCACAAGGGCACTAAGACTGTACTTATTCATTGACCTACTCCCGTCTGCTTCAACTTATGAGTGACGTGCCGCATCAACCTGATCTGCCCGGCACTCGTGTCTTCTTGAAAGTCGTTCTGCCCGTCCCTGAACACTCACGATGGCGGCACGAGGTCCCCCCGAATCACCGCACAGGGCTACACGTAAAGCAGATATGATTCGCCTAGGAAATGGGCTTGTCCAAGTTGTTCAAGGAATTCGCGATCCTTGTGTCACAAAAGCCACGAGATGGTTTGGTCGTCACATGACATTTTCCCGATCGCAATACGCTGGCGCGTGCAAGCGCAAATCAGCAAAATAATGTTATGGCGCAAATGTCTAGCGATCGCGTGGATCAAATCCGCGGGCAAGTTGCTCGGCGCTGAGCCCGGCTCGTGTATTGGTCTGAAGAAATCGCTGTGAGAGGAAGGCGAGCACGATCACAAGCAGGGCCGCGCTATGCGTCATCAGCACCATTGTTGGCCGTTCTGCATAATTTGCCAGCACGAACTGCTCGTAAAAAGCTGGGTGAAACCGTTCGGCTTGTCCGAAACTCCAGCGGTACTGTTCGAGCATCGCATCGAGCATCAGGTAGGCATTGCAGAGCGCGTTGCCGTTGATCCATTCAAAGCCGCCAATCCCGACCATGGTCAAAAGCCGCGCCGGGATGTTCAGCCGCTCCACCGCCTCGCCATAAATAAACACCAGCGCAAAGACCGCGATGTGGACGGTGACGAAGAATTGCCAGAGGAAGTCGATCTGAGCCCGCGTGTCCATGATGGCTTCGACCAGAGTCGCTTCTTGCAGAACAGCCATGCAACCCCCAACACCGCGCCACGATTACAGAACGTTGCCGCGCTCGGTGTTCTATAGACGAGCTTTTATGCTTCACCAATGCGTGTTGATGGCGGCAGCGATCGGCACCGCGGTTGGCAGCGAAAACCTCATCAGGATGAAATTGTCACAGTACCACTCCAGGAAAGTGGAAAATCTGCCACAATCGGAACTTATCGCAGTGCGAAGGGCTGGTCGCGGGCCGGGAGCAGCGGACGATCGCCGCGAACTCAGTCCTTGATCCTGCATGGGGTAAACGGGACTTAAATATCGGCATGTCGAAAGATGGAATCGACCGCAGGTCAGCACTCGCAACGGCCTTGTCGTGGGCTGCTGTCATGGCTGTGGCGCGTTACGGGCTCAGTTCAGAACTGGCGCTGGCGCAAGATGCGGCGACGCCACCACCGCCGGGCACGCCGCCGCCCGTTGCCATCAAATTCACGAAAGACATCGTTCAGTCAGCCGCGAAGGTATTATCGGAGACTGAGTTCACGCGACCTAAGATCGATCTGCCGGACCCTTTCAAAGCATTATCGTACGACCAGTATCGCGACATCCGTTTTCGTGGTGAGCGGGCGATTTGGCGCGGGCAAAAATTGGATCTCGAAATCCAGCCGTTTCCGATGGGCTGGCTTTACGACATGCCGGTGCAGATGTGGATTGTCACCGACGGCGTCGCCAATGAACTCGTCGCTGATGGCAGTCTGTTCAGCATTGGACCGTTGATCGGCGGCAATTCGCAGGCCGCCCCGTTTGGGTTCTCGGGCTTCCGCGTTCATGGGCCGATCAATAGGGCCGACTATTTCGACGAGTTCGTGGTCTTCCAGGGCGCCAGCTATCTGCGCGCCGTTGGGCGCGGCGAAGGGTATGGCGTTTCGGCGCGTGGACTGGCGTTGAACACGGCACGGGCCGGCGGCGAAGAGTTTCCGTTTTTCCGTACGTTCTGGATCGAGAAACCCGTGCCGGGCGCCGCTTCGGTTGTTGTCCACGCGCTGCTCGATAGCCCATCGACCACCGGCGCGTACCGTTTCGTCATCCAGCCGGGTGAATCGACGGTGATGGATGTCGAGATGACGCTGTATCCGCGCAAAGCCCTGCCTCATGTCGGGATCGCGCCGCTGACAAGCATGTTCCTGCATTCACCAGCCGATCAGCGGCCGGGCGCTGATTTTCGCCCAGCCGTCCATGATAGCGAAGGCTTGGCCATCTGGAACGGCTCGGGCGAACGGCTATGGCGCCAGCTCGTCAACCCGACAATCCTCCAGACCAGCGCCTTCATCGACAAGGACCCCAAGGGCTTCGGCCTGTGGCAGCGCGACCGATCGTTCGCCGCGTACGAAGATCTCGAAGCACGTTATGAGAAGCGGCCGTCCATCTGGGTCGAGCCCAAGAGCGGTTGGGGAGATGGCGTTGTCGAGCTGATCGAAATTCCAGTGCAAGACGAAATTCACGACAATATCGTCGCCTATTGGAAGCCGTCGCGCCAATTGGAAGCCGGCACCGCCCATAGCTTCGCCTATCGCTTGCATTGGGGAGAACACATCCCCGTCGCTTGGTCGGGCGCCCGCGTCGCTAAGACGCGCGTTGGGCAAGCGAAAAAGCCGGAAACTTTTTTGTTCGTCATCGATTTGATAGGGGCTGCGGTTGAAGATGTTCGCGATTTGCCCGTCGCCGAAGTGGCCGCAACGGCGGGCACGATTGCCAACATTGTCGTGCAGCGTAATGCGCAGATTGCAGGTATTCGCGTGTCGTTCGACTTAAACCCCGGCGGCGCTGAAATCGTCGAACTCCGCATGATGGTCAAGGCTCACGAGCAACCGATATCGGAAAGCTGGCTGTATCGATGGACGAAGCCGTAAACGACAACTTGGCCGCCAGCGCCTCAGCCGGTCGCCCACCGCGGCGGCCGCCGCTCGATGCCGGACCGTGGAGTTCGCTGCCGACCGAAACACCGCTGGAGATGCCGGCGCAGGACTTTTCCGAGCCGGGTGTGATCGGGACCGCCGCGCCTGCCAAGGCAAAGCGCCGGGGTTATTGGGTGCCTCGCGCCGCCATCTTCGTAGGTGCGACCGTGCTCACTGCCGCGTTTGCGTACGAACTCTTCAACATTCTTGCGTTCGCGGTCATGACGCCGCTCCAGTTCATGTTTCTTATTCTGTCGACCATCTCATTCAGCTGGATCGCGCTCGGCAGCCTAAGTGCTGCACTCGGGTTTTTGCCGCTGTTTGCTGGCGATCGGCCCGACAGTTTAAAGCAGAGACCGCTCACCGCTGCTCTGACGGCGCGAACTGCGATCCTGTTTCCGGTCTACCATGAGGATCCGGCACGCATCGCCGGCGCCATCGAGGCCATGGCCGCTGAGATCGCAGCGCTCGATCGGGCGACACATTTCGATATTTTCGTCCTCTCCGACACACGCGGCGATGATGCCGGCCGTGTTGAGGCCGAAGCTTACCGGGCGCTTGCCGCACACCTTGCCGATCGTATTCCGCTCTATTATCGCCGTCGCTTAGACAATCATGCGCGCAAGGCTGGCAACATTGCCGACTGGGTGGGTCGTTTTGGCGCCAGTTACGATCACTTCATCATTCTCGATGCCGACAGTGTGATGTCGGGGGCAACGCTGGTGACACTGTCGCTGGCCATGCAACACGAGCCAAACGCTGGTTTAATCCAATCAGTGCCGCGACTTGTCGCTGGCGAAACGCTGTTGCAGAGATTGCAACAGTTCGCGTCGAATACCTACGGGCCTGCCGTCGCTGCGGGTATTGCAAGCTGGCATCGCGACCAAGGCAATTATTGGGGCCACAACGCCGTCATTCGCACGGCGGCATTTGCAAGCGCAGCCGGGCTGCCAGATTTGCCTGGCCGTAAACCGTTCGGTGGCCACATCATGAGCCACGATTTCGTCGAGGCCGTTTTGCTGCAACGATCCGGCTGGGGCGTCCACATGCTGCCGACGCTCGATGGTTCGTACGAGGGCATGCCGCCGAACATTGTCGACGTCGTCGCGCGCGATCGGCGCTGGGCGCAGGGTAACTTGCAGCATCTTGCCATCGTTTCGCAGGCTGGAATTACGCCCATGGGGCGCGTTCACCTGGCGATGGGCGCGGCGTCGTATTTGATTTCGGCTGTCTGGGCGATGTCGCTCATCGTCGGCATTGTGCTGGCCCTGCAAGGCAATCAGATGATCCCGAGCTATTTCGAGGACAGCCGCACGCTGTTTCCGATCTGGCCGATCATCGATCCGGGCGCTGCGTTGCGGCTATTTCTGGCGACGTTGGCTGTCGTGCTTCTGCCGAAAGGTTTGGGCCTTATTCTCGAGCTCAAGAGCGCCGCCCGCCAGCGAAATTTCGTCGGCGGTGTTAGGGTCACGATCGGCGTCATGTATGAGACGATTTACTCCATGCTCATCGCACCGATCCTAATGCTGACGCAGACGGTCGGCTCGATCCAAATTTTGCTCGGGTACGACAGTGGATGGTCGGCGCAAAAACGTGACGACGGCCGGCTGTCGTTTGGCGACGCGATGCTGTTCGCGCGCTGGCATACGGCGATCGGCAGCGTCGTCGCAGCCATCGCATGGAGCGTGTCGCTCGGACTTCTGGCCTGGATGGCTCCGGTCATACTCGGCTTGTTGTTGGCTGGCCCGGTCAGCTGGATCACGTCGCGAAGGGCCGGATCGTTCGCGCGCTGGTCGTTGGCGACGCTGGAGGATTTGGCACCGCCGCCGATCTTGACGTCCACTGCCGAGCGCGCCGACGTCTGGCGCGCACGGCTTGCTGCGTCGCTTCAAATGCCGATCGCAGCCGAACGTGTCGCGGCGTAACAGTCAGGTTTTGCCTTGCGCACCGGCCGAGCCACGTTGATCGGCGGTTTTGCTTGCCGGCTCGCCTCCGCGCAGCGAGCGAAACAGTTCACTGAAAATCTCGCGAACGCGGAGCGGCTCAGCGTCGAGAAATGGCATGGGCCGCGTCACCACGACGGCCGCAACGCCGAGCCGTGCCGTGAGCGCCCCGTTGAATGCGCCTTCACCGAGCCGCCGCGATAGCCGTCGAAGCACATCTTGGCCGAGGAATTGTCCGAGCAGATCATCCGTCATCGCGACGCCGCCGGTTGCAATGATGTGACCGACGACGAGGCGGGCCAAGCGCAAGGCGCCGAGCACGCCCGGCCGCCCGCCATACAAGCCGGCCAGTGCGCGAAACATGCGCACGTTTTCAACCAGCACGAAGCCCATCGCGATCCACATGATCGGCGACAGCGCGGTAACGGTCGCCACGCGCGTGGCGGACGCCAGGATGACGCGACGGGCATCGCTATCGACGGGACCCAAAACTTCGCGATCGGCGAGCCGCAGGAGATCGCCCGGTGCCAGAACGTCACGCGCGTGATCGGCGAGCCGCGCCAGGCCCCACGCCATATCGGCTCGCCCGCGATAATGTGCGGCAAGGCTAGCGACGGCCTTGCGTTCGATCGCCACGTCGCTGGTGGCGACCGCGGTGGCAACGGATTTGCGCAAGGCCGAAAGCCGCGCCATGCGGCGGAAGCCGATCAGTTCGCGCAGCAGGATGATGGCGAAAGCCAAGGCAATGACACCCAGCAATCCGGCGGCAACCCACCCGATCCAATCCTGCCGTTCAAGCGCCACCGAGACAAAACGCGTGAACCACAATCCAGCGGCAAGCGAGGCCAGTGCCAACATTGCCGAGAGCAGCACGCCGCCCCAGCGAATGCCGCGTTTCAAATCGTTCGCGGTCAGTGCGCGGCCAGGAGCCTCGCCGCGCCGTGAGGTGGCCGGACCCGCATCGGCGAACACGTCCGGCTCTTCGTTGCTCACCGCCGGATCATCAATCTTGAAAACGCGCGGCGCTCTCGGAGGCGGCGGCGGTTGCGGCGTCGAACGCGGTGTCGGCCGATCGTCGCTCATGCCAGATAATCCGAAATCAGAAATTCAAGCGCCCTGTCTAGACGGATGTGGGGAAGCGCGCGGGGTTTTGCATCGGGCGCCACATCTTGCAGTCGTGGCGGGCGAAAACTGACGAGAGCCAACGATCCCGGTGGGGCGTGAGCCGCCGCATCGAGCGTGGCGTCGGGATCGATGGCGAGATCGCCTGGGAAAATCGCCGCTTCCGTCTCCCCATCGAACACGGTCGCACCGATCCGTTGGCCAGCAAGTGGGGTGCCGCGCAGGCATGGCAGTGTGTCCTTGCCGACTGAGACAGTGGTTTCGCGTGTCGCGCGAAGTGCCGCCAAGGCGAGTGTTTCGACGTCGGCACCTTCGCTGGTCGCGCGTCGCGAGGCTCGATCGATCACGCGCTTCATCAGTGCGCCCAGCCGATCATGGTTCGAGGCCGGCAGATGATCGGCCTTGGTCGCGGCGAAGAGAATGCGGTCGATGCGGGTTACGCCAAACAACGACAGCCAACTGGCGCTGCCGGGTTTGAACGCTTCAAGGACGCCGCCAAGCGCGCGCTCGAGTTCGCCAATCGCGCCACCGCCCTGATTGAGAGCGCCAAGCACGTCGACGAGCACGATCTGGCGATCGAGGCGAGCGAAATGCTCGTTGAAGAACGGCCGCACGACTTCGCTCTTGTAGCTCTCGTAACGGCGCACCATCATCGCTGCGAGCGAGCCGCGTGGCGGCTGCGAGCCCGACGTCAGCGGCATCGGAAAGAAAGTCAGCAGCGGCGAACCTTCGAGATCGCCCGGCAACAGAAACCGTCCCGGCGCGAGCGTCACTTGTGCACCCGCATCACGCACTGATCTGAGATAGGACGTAAACAATCGTGCGCCGGTCAACGCCAGTTGCTCATCTTCACTTGCGGCTGGATCAGTGCCGGCGAGAAAATCGAGCCATGGTTTCGCGACAGCAATGCGATCGGGCGCATTGGCGAGGCTGACGGCTTCGTTGGCGAACGCCGCGTAGTCGCGTGTCATCAGCGGCAGATCAATCAGCCATTCGCCGGGATAATCGACGATATCGAGATGCAGCTTCGATAGTCCGAAGGCACGTTTAAGCGCGCTCTCAGAACGATATTCGATTGTGACGCGCAATTCTGCAATGCGCCGCGTGCTGCTCGGCCAGCGCGGGGGATCGCCGGCAAGATCCGCCAAGTGCTGCTCGTAGTCGAAGCGCGGGACGCGATCGTCGGGCTGGGGCTCAAGATAGGCGCGGATAATGCGGCCGTCCGCATCGGGTGAGAAGAACGGCAGCCGTCCGCCCGACGTCAGATTGCGCACCAGTGCCGTGATGAAAATCGTCTTGCCCGACCGCGACAGGCCTGTGACGCCGAGCCGGACGGCGGGCGTTAAAAAATCGCCAAGCCGGGATTGCGCGTCGCGCAACAGGTCGGAGTAGGAAGTATCGGCCACGCCACCACACAAAAAATTAGGGGACCCGAGTGGTCCCCTGTGTGGCGCAACTTGCCGTCAACGGCAAGGCAACCGCAATACCCACCTCAGAGGCGAAATTTGAACTAGCCGTAAAAGACCACGGCAACGCCAGCCGCCATGACCGTCAGTCCCATCAGCATGATGGCGCCATTTCTAAAAAATTCCGACATCGGACCCTCCTTCCAGGGCCTGGCTTAGGTTAGCCAGCGTGTTCTCTGCGAATGGGACATCACGGTACTCTCTGCGAGTCGTCCCAATGTTGGAATGAGAATAGGCACAAAGCCTTGAATGAAGCCTGAAGGCTGAATTCATCTGCCATTCATCGACAGGCATTTTGTCGCCGCTTGCTCGACGCCATTGCCGTGAAGCTGGGTCAGCCGACTATTCGGGGCGCCGCCGATTCATAAATGCCAGCCTTTCAAGCAGATGCGCGTCCTGCTCGTTCTTGATCAAGGCGCCGGCCAGCGGTGGAATGAGTTTGCGCGGATCGCTTTCACGCAACAACGCCGGGTCAATGTCGTCGTTCAGCAACAGCTTGAGCCAATCGAGCAGTTCTGACGTCGACGGCTTTTTCTTCATGCCGGGCACGTCGCGCAGGTCATAGAAGACGCGTAACGCTTCACTGACCAGGCGGCCTTTCAAACCGGGGAAGTGGACGTCGACGATCTGGCGCATCGTGTCGGCGTCGGGAAACTTGATGAAATGAAAGAAGCAGCGGCGCAGAAAGGCGTCAGGCAGTTCCTTTTCGTTGTTCGATGTGATGATGACGATGGGCCGGTTGCGGGCTTTGATCGTCTCGCCGGTTTCGTAGACGAAGAACTCCATGCGATCGAGCTCTTGCAGCAGGTCGTTGGGAAACTCGATATCGGCTTTGTCGATTTCGTCGATCAGCAGCACGGCGCGGCTGTCGCGGGTGAAGGCGTCCCACAGTTTGCCACGCTTAATGTAGTTGGCGATGTCCTTGACACGTTCGTCGCCGAGCTGGCCGTCGCGCAGGCGCGACACGGCGTCGTATTCATAGAGGCCCTGCTGGGCTTTCGTCGTCGATTTGATGTGCCACTCGATGAGTTCAAGTCCGAGCCCTTTGGCAACCTCGCCGGCCAGCACCGATTTGCCGGTGCCGGGCTCACCCTTGATCAGCAGCGGACGCTGCAGCGTGACGGCGGCGTTGACGGCAACTTTGAGATCGCCGGTTGCGACGTAGGATGTGCTGCCCTCGAACTGCATCGACTGCGATTCCTAATTGGTTGCCATTTTCCGACCGTTACGAACATTGACACATCGCAGCAAGGTGACCGATGGGCGCGAGGGAACCCGAGCCGGCGGAATAACTCGCCGTCGCAAGGCCGGCATAAAAATCGCCAGTCAAGCATTAACCCATTGGAAAATAACTGTGTAATGGATGACCCGGGACACCGTTGAGGTCCACCTACGCGCTTGACTTGCCCCCCGTACGACCTAGATAACAGCCCGCCGGTCGCAACTGCCTCGAGTCGCAACCGGTCGAGACGCCGCCGCTGATCTCAAATGACGGGATGAGCGGCGATCGATGCAGTTGAACACTCACCCGCGGCCTCATGGGAGGCGGACGATGAGCAAGAAAATCGCGGCCAAGGCCGGCAAGGCCAAAGCGACCGTGAAGACCGCCGCGGCGAAGGCGCGGCCCGCATCGCGGGCTCAGGCGCCGCGCCTTGCGAAGGCTGCCGCGTCGGCAAAGGCCAGCGGAAAGATCATTCAAAAAGCATCCGCGAAGCCTGCGGCGCAGTCTGGCACATCGCGTAAAATTGCCAGCCCTAAAAAATCGGTCAATGCGATCGCGAAAAAGGCCGGGGCGGGGAAAGTTGGGCAACGCGCGACAGGTGTGAAGGCCGGTCTCAAAGCCGCCTTGTCGACCGTGCAGGTGGGCAAGTCATCCGCAGTTGCCGGGCGGGCGTTAACAGGTGCACCATCGAACTCGGTACGCGCTATCATCGAACCGGCGCGAACGATGGCTGCGGCGAAAGTCGCGTCACCGAAAAAGACAGAGGGACCGATCAAGAAAATGGCAGCGCGCGCCAAAATCGCCGACATCGTTTTGCCCGCCGGGTATCGACCGTCGGAAAACGAGCCGTTCATGAGCGAAATGCATCGCGCCTACTTCCGCAGGCGGTTGCTGGAGTGGAAGGACGACATTGTTCGCCAAACGCGCGAGACATTGGCTATTCTGCATGAAGATTCAGCGCAGCATGCCGATCTCGCCGATCGCGCGACTTCTGAAACTGACCGAGCTACTGAACTGCGCACGCGAGATCGTCAGCGCAAGCTGATCGCCAAGATCGACGCGGCATTGACGCGGATTGAAGACGGCAGCTACGGCTATTGTGAAGACACGGGCGAGCCCATCGGCTTGAAGCGGCTCGATGCGCGTCCAATTGCGACGCTCTCCGTCGAAGCGCAGGAACGTCATGAGCGGCGTGAAAAAGTCTATCGCGAAGAATAGACGTTTGCGCCGGGCGTGGCACACCCCGCCGGGCGAATAGTGTCGATCCGCGACAAACCTTTACCAAGCGTTAAGATTTAAACCGCATCCTTCGGTTTCCGAGGTTTGTCCCGCCGTGGGCGCAGCCGATGCAATGGGATGTTGCCAGTGTCCGCAACGCATGAAACTAACCGGCCACGGGCCGGTGTCGTGCTTCAAGCTGTAGTCGCCGCCATGGTGTCGGCCGGAGCCGTATCGACGCTGGATCTCAGCGCCAGTGCCAAGCCAGCCGGAACCATGATCTTGGCCACGTCTGGCGCCAGCGCTACCCAGCACACGAGGGTGGCCGGTTCGGTGAGCATCGCAACTCGGCCGCTCGATCTCCGCGTCTTGACCACCAACGATTTTGGCGACGTCGACGAGCCACTCTGACTGCCATTGAGGCGCCGCGAGTCGATCGGGCGCTTTGGCGATGTCGCGCGGTTAGGATCGATCAGCCTTCAAGGTCTGCGTAATGGCTTGACCGTCATTTTGCCCAAATGGGTCGAGGGTTGGATTTGCCGCGCTGGAAGCTGGAACGGGTGGCGCTCGGCGGCCCGCGAACAAACCCGTACGTGACGGCTGATCCATGACTGCGGCGCCGCGCATCCCCAAATCCGGCGCGCTATGGGCAAACGTTGATGACGCAACTCGGCTATCGTCCGGCACGTAGCTGGTTTCGCGAGGGGGCGGCACGATTCCGGTTTCGATGACAACGTCCACCGGGCCGCCGGTCATGAGAAGATGCTCGACGGTGTCGCGACGAATCAAAATCAGCCGGCGTTTGCTATCGAGCGTGGTCTGCTCGACCACGTAAATTCGGGGTTCGGCACGCGGTCGAAAAAACGCCGACCCCGCGCCGGCAAATGAGCCGCGCACATACAGCAATCCGACAACGCTCACGGCGGCGATGGCAACGAGAATCGCCAACCACGACACGATTTCCAGCATTCGGCCCTCTCACTGTTCGCACGTGAACCCACCGTGAGCATGGCGTGCCACAGTGCGCGACGATGAACTTAGTAAACCGTAACGAAGCTGATTTGCTATCGTGCAATTCAAGCCATCACTGAGTTGGCGGTCGATCGTTTTGAAGCGGGTGAGCAATATGTGGGCAGTCATGACATCGAGAGTGTTGGTGTGACGGACTGCGCCGTCGTCCCACATGTTTCCAAGCGTGATCGAACGCGCGAAGAATATCGACTACCGAGGTATCAGCGTCAGGCCAGCGACACCGACCGCGATATTGAGACCGGTTTGTCCTTTGAGGCTCAACGGTTGCAACGTGATGCTTTTTGCGTTGCCGCCAATGAGAACCTGGGCACCGGCGCCAAGTCCCAGCGATGCATCTGCTGCAACGCCGACGAATTCACCGGCGAGATTCTCATCCGGCAGTTGGCTGCTTGATCCCAAGACGGCCCAGACCAGAACGCTCGGCCCTTTGATCCCAATGTCGAGACCAATTTTGCTGATTTTACCATCGAAAGACCGGTGCGGACCACCGCCCGCCGGCTCGTACGAGCAGTCGAGTAATTCTTGCGATCCGATGATGAGGCCTACCCCACCGTTGCTGTTGCAGGTCAGCGTGCCGGCTTTGATTTGCTGTGCGCTTGCGACGGAGACCAAGCCCACCAGCGCGCTTAGGACGGCGATCGTGCGCCACGCGATGGCTGTGGCTGAGACTGAGCGGCACGGCATGGCATAACTCCCGATATTGGCTGGCTAAGGGAACGCGCGGACGCGATGCGGCGCAAAATTTCGCGTCTGTGGCGTCGGCGAAAACGTCGTCGGCAGGATATGCGGCTTTTCGATCGGCGCTGCAAGCTGGGCCAGCTTCGAACGCTGCATGTCCGCCGACTTACGTAAAATAGCTGCATCGGTCTGCAAAAATCCGAAACAAATAAAGCGACCGGGTATTCGCGGTCGTCGCCGACTGATGTCGGAGATGGCGCGCGACTCGCCGCTTTTCCCGTTACGCAAATTGACGGCATTTTAACTCTAATGATCGAAGTGTTGAGGCTGAGCGACACTCCGCTTCAATGCGGCACATTTTTTCAGTTGCGTATGAGTTTCCACTTGATGTCCAGCACCGCTACCGCCCATGCCGTTGAGAATCAGCTAGTTTCTGCTCCCATGAGCAATCGCGAGGCGTTGAAGATCGAGGCTCCGCCTCTGGATCCGCTGCCTTCAGCAGACGGAGCCGGCGGGTTCCTCTCCACAATTTTTATCGTGGCCACGGCGGGCGCTGCCGTGTTCGCACTGCTGGCGAGCGGATCGGGCGAACCGCTGCTGCTGACCGTCATGGCGGTCCTGGCGATGCTCGGCGCGTTTTTGCTGTTCGGAATTGCTGCCGGTCATGTGCGGATCGGGGCGCGCACTCCACAAGGCGATTTGCTGAAAGCCGCAGCCGATGGTCTCGACGATGCCGTCATCATCGCCCGGCGCGATGGCTTGCCGCTGTACTGGAATGGCGCGACCGATACGATGTTCGGAGTGGCGGAAGGCGGCCCCCTCGCATCGATCGATGCCACCTTCGCAGGCGACCCCGTGTCGGCACAAGCGCTCTACCGGCTGTCTCGATCGGCGGAACGCGGCGAGCGCCGGCAAGAGATCATTCGTGTCAAATCCGCAGCGGGTGGCGTGCAGTGGCTGCGGCTGTCGGTGCGCCCCTTCGCATCACTCGACAATGACGCAGCCGACAAAGCCGATCAGGGTTTGCTGGTTCAGTGGCAGGTCAGCGATATTTCGATCGACAAGCGGATCGAAAACGACAAACTCGCAAAGCTCGAAAATGTACTTTCCGCATTCGACACCATGCCGGCAGGCTTCATCGCGGTCGCCGTCGACGGTTCGATCACCCATATCAACGCGTCGTTTGAATCTTGGCTCGGATACGCCAACGGTGCGTTACGTGGCCGCGCTGCGCGCCTGGCCGACATCGCCGGTATAGATGGCAGCCGGCAGCTGGCCATGCTGGCCCTCGATACCGACGGCGAGCATCGTTCCGTCGATCTCGATCTGACGCGCAATGATGGGCGCATCGTGCCACTCACCCTTTATGTCGAACCTGCGGGTAGCGGCTTTACGCTGACGGCGATCAATCGCACCGCCACTGGCTTTGCCTCTTTCGGCCGCATGGCGGATGCGCGTGCGACGCCGTTTTTCCAGTCGGCACCTTTCGGCATCGCGACGCTCGATGCCGAAGGACGGATTTCAAGCTGCAACACGGCCTTCACGCGCATGGTTCTCGACGGCCGCCCTGGAGGTGACGCGCTCGCCGTTGACGCCCTGTGCCGAACGGCAGAGGCGGATGAACGTCGGCACATAGAGGCCGGCGTCGCGCAGGTGCTGTCGGGTCGCGGCAATGTCGCACCGATCGAAATCACCGCCGGCGAGCAGAAGCAATTCACGCGCCGCGTCTACCTCGCCCCGCTGGCGGCCGTCGCCGGTCAGGAAGCGGCCGCGCTCTACGTCATCGATGCGACCGAGCAGAAGGCTCTCGAAGCTCGTTTCGCGCAGGCCCAGAAGATGGAAGCCGTCGGCAAACTTGCAGGCGGCATTGCTCACGATTTCAACAACGTGCTGACGGCGATTATCGGTTTTTCGGATTTATTGCTGCAAACGCATCGCCCTAGCGACGCCGCTTACAAGGACATCCGCAATATCCAGTCGGCGGCCAATCGTGCCGCTGGCCTTGTCTCGAACCTGCTCGGATTTTCGCGCAAGCAGACACAGCAGGTGGCCACGCTCGATCTTGGCGAACTCGTCACCGAAATGTTGCCGACGCTGAAAACGTCGGCTGGCGAAAAGGTTGTCATCAATACCAAATCTGAGCGCGATCTGTGGGCCGTGCGTGCCGACCATAGCCAGATTTACAACGTCATCCTCAACCTGTCGGTCAACGCCCGCGATGCCATGCCCAATGGCGGCAAGCTGACAATTGCGACCCGCAACGTGACGGAACGCGAAAGCCAGAAGATGGTCGATATCGCCGGCTTTCACGCGGGCGAATATGTGCTGATCGAAGTGGCCGATACCGGCACCGGCATGAGCACCGAAGTAATGGCGAAAATCTTCGAGCCTTTCTTTACGACGAAGGGGATCGGCAAGGGCACCGGACTTGGTCTCGCGTCGGTGTATGGCATCGTCAAGCAGACGGGCGGGTTCATTCAGCCGGAAAGCGAAATCGGCAAAGGAACGACATTCAAGGTCTATCTGCCGCGTCACCAACTCGACAACGACGACGATGGCGAGGTCGCTTCGCCCGTCAAAACCGCTGCACCGAAGAAGCCGGCGAAGGCTGCGGATCTCACTGGCACCGGCCGTGTGCTGCTGGTCGAAGACGAAGTCGAGGTGCGCCAGTTCGCCGTCCGTGCGCTGAAACGGCAAGGCTACAAAGTGCTAGAGGCCGCTGACGGCGTTGAAGCTCTGGAGCTGATGCGCGCCAATCCGGGCGCCGTCGATATCGTCGTTTCGGACGTTGTCATGCCGGAAATGGACGGGCCGACGCTGTTCAAGGAACTGCGCAAGGATCACGCGTCGATCAAGTTCATCTTCGTGTCAGGCTATCCCAACGAAGCCTTCCGCGAGACGCTCGGCACCGAAGACTTCGCTTTCTTGCCAAAGCCTTTCTCGCTGCCGCAGCTCGCCGCGAAGGTGAAGGAAGAGCTGGCGAAGTAGAGAATTTTATTTGGCGTGTGAAGCTCCGCGCCGGGCGGCCGGCTCGACGAAGAAGAGTCGCCGGGCGCCATGATGAAGTGCTCCGCGCCCGGCGGCCGGCTCTCGGAACGAGAGTCGCCGGGCGCAAAGAGAAAAGAACAAAACAAGATTGACCCTCGAGAACAAACGTAGTACAATCGCCTCAAATTGCTGAAAGGCGTCAACTGCCATAGGGATGAGGCGACGGACATGGATCGATCGGATTTGACGGTGTTTGAAGGGGGAAAGATGGACAAGAAGCAAGCGCTCGAGCAGGCACTCGCGCAGATCGACAAGAATTTTGGCAAGGGGTCGATCATGCGGCTCGGCGCCAACGACAAGGCGATTGATGTCGAGGCCATTTCGACCGGCTCACTTGGGCTCGATATCGCGCTCGGCATTGGCGGTCTACCGAAGGGCCGGGTGGTCGAAATCTATGGCCCGGAATCGTCCGGCAAGACGACGTTGACGCTGCAAGTTATCGCCGAGGCGCAGAAGAAGGGCGGTACGTGCGCCTTCATCGATGCCGAGCACGCGCTCGATCCGTCGTATGCCCGCAAGCTCGGCGTTAAGGTCGAGGATCTGCTGATCTCGCAGCCAGATACCGGTGAGCAGGCCCTGGAGATTGCCGACACCCTGGTGCGTTCGGGTGCGGTTGATGTGCTGGTCATCGATTCCGTTGCGGCCCTCACTCCCAAAGCTGAACTCGAAGGCGAGATGGGTGACAGCTTGCCGGGCCTGCAAGCGCGTTTGATGAGCCAAGCCCTGCGCAAGCTGACAGCGTCGATTTCCAAGTCAGGGACGATGGTGATCTTCATCAATCAGATCCGCATGAAGATTGGCGTCATGTTCGGCAACCCGGAGACGACAACGGGCGGCAACGCGCTGAAGTTCTATGCGTCCGTGCGTCTCGACATTCGCCGCATTGGCCAGATCAAAGTTCAGGATGACGTGGTCGGCAACCAGACGAAAGTGAAAGTCGTCAAAAACAAAGTTGCGCCGCCGTTCAAACAGGTCGAATTCGATATCATGTACGGCGAAGGGATTTCGAAGACCGGCGAGCTGATTGATCTCGGCGTCAAGGCCGGGTTGGTTGAAAAGTCGGGGGCTTGGTTCTCGTATGACGGTCAGCGCATCGGCCAGGGGCGCGAGAATTCAAAGACGTTCATGAAGGAAAACCCCAAGCTCGCCGCTGAACTCGAACGCGCCATCCGCGCCAATGCCGGATTGATTGTCGAGAAGCTGCTGGTCAGCCCGGAAGCGGGTGAAGACGACGGCGAGATGCCCGACGCCGATGGCGTTCTGCCCGATGAAGATGTGGCCATCAAAAAGGGCGTGAAAATCAAGCGCTAGCGACACGGTGCTGGAGCGGCCCGGCTCGCATCTCGCCGATTTGGACGACCAGGGTCAGCCGGCCCCGGAGCGGCCAAGGCTTTGGCCATTGGGGCAGTGGCGCTTCCTGGACACGTCTTGGGGCCGCCGCTACAACGGCGGCCTTGAGACCGTCCGACCTTTGAAAGCACGCATCCATGGCTGGCGTCAGCGAAATCCGTTCGTCGTTCCTCGACTTCTTCAAGCGTAACGATCACGAGGTGGTGGCATCATCTCCGCTGGTGCCGCGTAATGATCCGACGTTGATGTTCACCAATGCCGGCATGGTGCAGTTCAAAAACAATTTCACGGGTCAAGAGACACGGGCCATCGCACGAGCCGCCTCATCGCAGAAGTGTGTGCGGGCGGGCGGAAAGCACAACGATCTCGATAATGTCGGCTACACCGCACGCCATCACACGTTCTTTGAAATGCTCGGCAACTTTTCGTTTGGCGATTATTTCAAGGACCATGCGATCGAGCTCGCCTGGAACTTGCTGACGAACGAATTCGGTCTCGATAAAAAACGGCTGATGGTCACCGTCTACCACGACGATGACGAAGCGTTTGCGATCTGGAAGAAGCTGACGGGGTTTGCCGACGAGAAAATCGTCCGCATTCCGACGGCGGACAATTTCTGGCAGATGGGCGACACCGGTCCGTGCGGGCCGTGCTCGGAAATTTTCTTCGATCACGGCGATAAGATCGCCGGCGGTCCGCCGGGATCGCCCGACGCTGACGGCGATCGCTTCATCGAAATCTGGAATCTCGTGTTCATGCAGTTCGAGCAGCGTGCGCCCGGCGATCGGGTGGCACTGCCAAAACCCTCCATCGACACCGGCATGGGCCTCGAGCGCATTGCAGCGGTCATGCAGGGCAAGCACGACAACTATGAGATCGATCTGTTTCAGGCACTCATTCAGGCATCAGTCGCCGCCACCGGTGTCGCAGCAAAGGGTGACGCCTATTCCAGTCATAAGGTCATCGCCGATCACTTGCGCGCGACGAGTTTTTTGATCGCCGACGGCGTGTTGCCGTCGAACGAGGGGCGCGGGTATGTGCTTCGCCGTATCATGCGGCGCGCCATGCGCCACGCGCATTTGCTTGGTGCGAAAGATCCGCTGATGCATCGCCTCGTTCCGGCGCTGACGCGGCAGATGGGTGATGCCTACCCCGAATTGTTCCGGGCGGAGGCGTTGATCACGGAAACGCTGAAACTTGAAGAAACCAAGTTCCGCAATACACTTGAAAACGGTCTGAAGCTGCTCGGTGAACAGTCGGGCACGCTAATGCAGGGCGCAGTGTTCCCGGGCGACGTCGCGTTCAAGCTCTATGATACGTACGGCTTTCCGCTCGATCTGACCGAAGATGCTTTGCGCCCGCGCGGAATTTCAGTCGATACGCTGGCATTCCAGGCGGCGATGAAAAAGCAGAGGGCTGCGGCCAAGGCTGCCTGGAAAGGTTCAGGCGACGCTGCAACTGAAAGCGTGTGGTTTGAAATCAAAGACAAGATCGGCGCTACCGATTTTCTTGGCTACGACACTGAAACGGCGGAAGGCGTGATTGCGGCACTGGTTTCGGGTGGCAGGGAAGTGGCCAGCCTTACAGCAGGACAGGACGGCGCGATTATGCTCAATCAGACACCGTTTTACGGTGAGAGCGGTGGTCAGGTCGGTGACACCGGCCTCATTAAAAGCAGCAGTGGCGCCGTGTTCCGCGTCACCGAAACGCAAAAGAAACTCGGCGATGTGTTCGTCCACGTCGGCCGCGTCGAAAGCGGGACGCTGGCGACGGGCGAGGCGGTCGAACTTGTGGTCGATCACGCCAACCGGTCAGCGACACGGGCCAATCACTCGGCGACGCATCTGCTGCATGAAGCGCTGCGCCAGATCCTGGGTCCGCATGTGTCGCAGAAGGGCTCGCTCGTCTCACCCGATCGCCTGCGCTTCGATTTTGCACATACCAAGCCGATGAGCCCCGACGAAGTGGTGGCCGTCGAAGACTTGGCCAATCAGGTGCTGATCGAAAACACTCCAGTTGTGACGCGGCTGATGGCGCTGGACGAGGCGCGACAGTCCGGCGCGATGGCACTGTTTGGTGAGAAATACGGCGACGAAGTCCGCGTCATCTCCATGGGGCGCGGCACCGATGCGGCGCGCCCCAATAAGGCCTGGTCGGTGGAATTGTGCGGCGGCACGCATGTGTCGCGGACCGGCGATATCGGTTTGATCAAGGTGGTGGCGGAAGCAGCAAGTGCGGCCGGTGTGCGCCGACTGGAGGCCCTGACGGGTGAGGGCGCACGCGCTTATCTGGCATTGCAGGACCAGCGCGTACGAGACGCCGCCGCGATTTTGAAGACGCGTCCGGACGACTTGCTCGAACGCCTGAAAGCATTGGTTGACGACCGCAAAGTTTTGGAGCGCCAATTGGCGGATGCCAAGCGCCAGATCGCGCTCGGCGGATCGGCTGCGGGCGGCGGGGGCGTTGAAATCAAGACCATTGGTGCACTGAAAATTTATCTGCAGTCGACGACCGGGTTGGCCAACACCGACTTGAAGGGGCTCGCGGATGAGGGCAAATCGAAGATCGGTTCAGGGATCGTCGCGATCGCCAATAACGCGCCGGATGGCAAGGCTGGGCTCGTCGTTGGCGTGACGGATGATCTCGTCAAAACCTGGAGCGCGATCGATCTGGTTAAAGTCGGCGCCGAGGCGCTCGGCGGCAAGGGCGGCGGCGGCCGGCCGGACATGGCGCAGGCGGGCGGCCCGGACGGCGCCCGCGCGCCCGAAGCGCTGGCTGCGATCGAAGCCCGCCTCGCCGGTTAACGCACCTTGCGAAGTTTTCATGAAGCCAGGCGCTCCGCGGCGTTATAAGCGCGGAAAAATCTGCCTTGGGTGTGTCCGCGTTTAATGGAATGTTGGCCCGACCCTGGTTCTTCGTTTTGTCGTGCTTCGTTGCGGCAAACCGATTCTGACTTTTCCGGAAGCACTCCTAGAGGATGCCACCCTATGTCTCGCGCTCACCGCACCGTTCGGCTTGCAGCAGCCGTTTCGTCCCTTTTCATTTTGTCTCAGGCAGCTGTCGCCGTTGACAACGTCGTTACGCCGCAGCCAACGCCGGCGCCTACCGCCGGACCGACCATCGCCGCCGCGCAGCAATTTTGCGGCGACGCGCCCGATAAAGCCGCCGCGCTGCTCACACGCTATTCAGCCGACGCGAAATTGAAACAGGTCTACAAGAGCGTCGATTACGTCGCCTTCGGCGATGACGACAAGAATGCAACCAAGATGTACACGTTCACCGTCAGCGGCCATCCGGCACATCCAGCCGCGGTTTGCCGAACGCTTGTGAAGGAAGGCGAAAATCTCGTCGTGAAAATGCACGTCGTCTGCGATGGCGAGCAAGACGCGTGCCTTCGGCTGCGCAACGACTTCAATGTCATGACGGCAAAGATGCAGGTCGAGGTCAACCAGAGAATCGCTGGCGAAAAAAAGTGAATTGATCATCACGTACAAAACGCCTGCGTGCCGTCGGCGCGCAGGCGTTTTTTGTTTGCTTATGTCGCTCTGCTCTTCGGGCCCGTACGCGGTCGGTTCAGGCTGGGCGTGTCATGGCTGTCTGCAAATTGGCATCAACTTGATCGAGGAACCCGGTCGTCGACAGCCATTTTTGATCCGGTCCAACCAGCAGCGCCAAATCCTTAGTCATAGAACCGGCCTCAACGGTGTCGATGCAGACGCGTTCGAGGGTCGCAGCAAACGTCGCGAGCGCCGCGTTGTCATCGAGCTTGGCGCGATGTGACAGGCCGCGCGTCCAGGCAAAGATCGACGCAATGGCGTTGGTCGACGTCGCCTTCCCTTTCTGATGCTCGCGGTAGTGCCGCGTGACGGTGCCGTGCGCGGCTTCGGCTTCCATCGTATTGCCATCCGGCGTGAGGAGCACGCTGGTCATCAGCCCGAGCGAGCCAAACCCCTGCGCCACCGTATCTGACTGCACGTCGCCATCATAATTCTTACACGCCCACACGTAGCCTCCTGACCACTTCATGGCGGAGGCCACCATGTCGTCAATCAGGCGGTGCTCGTAGGTGAGCTTGCGCTTGGCGTATTCATCCTTGAATTCGGCGTCATAGACCTCTTGGAAAATATCCTTGAAGCGGCCGTCGTAGGCTTTGAGGATAGTGTTTTTGGTCGACAGATAGACCGGGTAATTGCGCAGCAAACCGTAGGCTAACGATGCGCGGGCGAATTCGCGGATGCTGTCGTCGAGATTGTACATGGCCATCGCCACGCCGGCGGAGGGCGACTTGAAGACTTCGCGCTCGATGACCTGGCCATCATCGCCGACAAACTTGATCGTCAGCGTGCCTTTGCCGGGGAATTTGAAATCCGTGGCGCGGTACTGGTCACCGTAGGCGTGGCGGCCGACGATGATCGGCTGAGTCCAGCCGGGCACGAGGCGCGGCACATTCTTGCAGATGATGGGCTCGCGGAAGATCACGCCGCCGAGGATGTTGCGGATCGTGCCGTTGGGCGATTTCCACATTTCCTTGAGGTTGAATTCTTTGACGCGGCCCTCGTCGGGCGTGATCGTCGCGCACTTGACGCCGACGCCGTGCTTTTTGATGGCGTTGGCGCTGTCGATGGTCACCTGATCACGCGTCGCGTCGCGGTTTTCGACACCGAGGTCGTAGTATTCGAGATCGATGTCGAGATACGGATGGATCAGCTTGTCCTTGATGAGCTGCCAGATGATGCGCGTCATCTCATCGCCGTCGAGATCGACGACGGTTCCGGAGACCTTGATTTTTTGCATGCGGTGGGGCCCTAGACGTCTGCTGATAATGCGACGCACCATAGAGCCGTAGGTTGCCGAGGCCAAGACCCGACCGAGGCCAACATTCAACCGAAGCCAAGATCAGTTCAAAAGGGTGGATGCGGGCAGCCCGGGGTTTCTTAGCGACCGTTGGATCGAGGCGGTGTTGGAGGTTTGCGGACCTTCGGCTATACGCGCGCAGGCGTCGCGGGTGTGATTGCGGCAGCCTGCACCAGTTAATCAGCATCGAGGACGGATAGCAGCGCTGCATGGCGATCGACATCACCATTCGAAACGGCGCGCCATGTCTCGGCTTCGACGGACCAACTGTCGGTGCGGTGGTCCACGCATGCCACGCCGCGACCATCGACCAGGGGCTGGCGGCGCTGCGCGTTGATGGACTGAACCGCGAGACCCTGGAACCGGTTTTGCAGTATTGCGCCAAGTTGCTCTGCGTCGCGGATGAAGCATCGTGCCCAGGCTGCAAGCGGCAATCCGAAATCGCGGGCCTCGAAACGCTCGATCAGTTCATTCTGTCGAAGAAGGAAGTGATTGTCGGCGACGGCCGTGTCCGCTTGACGGGCGCGGGGACCGAAACGGTGACGACGCCGTGCCTTGAGACACTGACCAAACAGTGGTCCGGCGAGAATTACTGGTTTTGGGCGCGACGTGTTATTCGCAAGTTGCGGCACGGATTGCGGCGCGCTCACATGCAAGGCGAAGCGGTTGCCGCCGACGGAGAAACACCATCAGTGATTTTGATGGAGCCGCAACTTGCCGATAACATCGGCATGGTGGCGCGCGCCTGCGCCAACTTCGGGCTCGACAATCTGCGCCTTGTCAATCCGCGCGATGGGTGGCCGAATGAGAAAGCACGGATTGCCGCTTCAGGCGCCAATTACATCATCGATGATGCGAGCGCGCACGCGACACTCGAAGACAGTATTGCCGATCTCAACTGGGTGGCAGCGACGACGGCGCGACAGCGCGATCTCCGCAAGCCGGTGATGACGCCGCAGCAAGCGATCGCCGAAATGCGCCTGCGCATCGCGCGCGGCGAGCGGTGCGGGCTTTTGTTCGGTCGCGAGCGAAATGGTCTCGAAACCAGCGAGGTTGCCAACGCCGATGCGTTAATCATGATCCCGGTGAATTCGCGCTTTGCCTCACTCAATCTCGCGCAAGCCGTGCTGCTGCTTGGCTACGAGTGGATGCAGAACGACCCCGGTCGCAGTCTCGGGCGTGTGACGACCTTCGAGCGCCCGATGAGCGAAGGTGTAAATCTCGGCAATGATCGTCCTGCGACAAAGCAGGAACTGATCGGACTGTTCGAGCATTTGGAAGGCGAACTCGAACGGCTGGGGTTTTTTAATCCCGGTCATCGTAAAGCGACCGTGCAACAGAATGTGCGCACGATGTTGTCGCGGATGGCGGCGACCGAGCAGGAGGTTCGGACGCTTCGTGGCATTGTTGCCACTCTCGCACAGGGCAAAGGGACGGGTCGCAAAAGCACGGACAAGGTGCCTTGATCTGGACAAGTTTTGGGCTGAGCCATGCCACCCGAAAAGGCAAAGACTGTCGAGATGATAACGGCCGAGCCGCAACGCTGGCTCTTGCGATGATGGCGCGGGCGCGTTGGCCCGGTTTTTCGCCGACGACAAAATGCGGGATTTGGAGATCTGAATGAATATGCGGGCGGGGTTGGTGTTTGCTGGCGCACTTGGGCTGTTCGGATTGGCGCCGCTGGCGCCGGCGAACGCGCAGGAGCTCAGTGAAAAAGCGGTGAAGTCTTTCATGGACTATGCGTGGTCGTTGACGCCGCAGCAGTTTTCGAAGCCGGATGGCTCCGTGATCTTGGTCGACAAGAAAAAGCGCGAAGAAGTTATGGTCCCGGTCGAGGTCGCACGTGAGGTGATCCTGGCAGGTCGTCTATCGGCTCACGCTCAGGTTTGCGATCTGGCCGACGATCAGCGCAACAACCATAGGGCGATGATGCGCCGCGAAGAGGCACGCACGAAATGGACGCCGCAGCAGCTGGTTTACTTGAGTCAGCTTCACCTGACGACAGTGATGTTGCTGACAGGCAAGATAAAATTGGTTGAAAAGGACGGCGATAAAGAAGTCGTCGTCGACGAGGCTAAGGCGCCGGCGCAAACCTGCACGGACGAACAGCGCGTTAAGGTCAAAGAACGAATCTCAACCTACGTCGCCGCCAGCCCGCCACCTAAGCAAGCCGCCGCTCCACCGGCGGTGGCGGGCGCTCCGACCGCGACAGGGTCGACCGCAAAGCCCGCAGCGCCGGCGCCCAAGCCCGCGCCATAAGGCGCGTGGTCGCGACGATGCAGCGGAGTTGACGGATCAGCTCTAGGCAAGTACGACACCACCATCGCGGGTCCTTGAGGCCCGCGTTTGATTTCTGCGCACCCGGGGCGGGACTATTGAAGGTCCATGCCTGTCGGCCCTCGATGAGAGGGCAGAGGAGGGGGCGCTCCGAGCGGGTCCCGGAGATTGTCTTCGGTGTCCTCGACAACTCATGGAGTGCTAGACGATGACGAAGCGTATCCGCGCCAAGCATAAAATCGACCGCCGCCTTGGCGAAAACATCTGGGGCCGGCCAAAGAGCCCGCTCAACAAACGTGAGAGCCGCCCCGGCCAGCACGGTGAGCGCCGCACCGGCAAGCTCTCCGACTTCGGCCAGCAGCTCAAAGCCAAGCAGAAGCTCAAAGGCTATTACGCGTCGGTGTCCGAGCGTCAATTCCGCGCCATTTATGCCGAAGCGTCGAGCATGAAGGGTTCGACGTCCGAACACCTGATCGGCCTGCTCGAGCGTCGTCTCGATGCGCTCGTCTATCGCGCCAAGTTCGTGCCGACCGTGTTTGCCGCCCGTCAGTTCGTGTCGCATGGCCATGTGACGGTGAATGGCAGCCGCGTGACGATCCCGAGCTACCGCGTGCGCATTGGCGACGTCGTCGAAGTCAAGGAGAAGGCCAAGCAGCTCGGCCTGGTGCTTGAAGCGATCAAGAGCGTTGAGCGCGATGTGCCCGATTACATCAATGCCGATCACAACAAACTGACAGCCGCACTGACGCGGATACCGGCACTGGCCGACGTCCCCTATCCGGTGCAAATGGAACCGAACCTCGTGGTCGAGTTCTATTCGCGGTAGTTGTTCATGGCGCTTGGCGACTCCGCGTCGCGGAGCCGGCCGCCAAGCGTGCCGGTGAAACTCGCGACCTGAGGCCGCGCGCAATTTATCTCGACAAAGGCCGTCCCGTGGGGCGGCCTTTTTTCATGGGTCCGTGGGCGTCACGCAGCGCGCTGGCGGCGGCGGAGATTGACAGCAGGGCCGCCGCCAGCGCGCCGGCGCTGGGCGGGCGGACTGGCGTGCACCCAGCCGTAGGCCAGCATCGTCATCAGGGCCGAGGCTGCAAAGAAATAGACGCCCGGCAGCACGCGAGCCTCCGTGTAGCCCGAAGAGTTGACGTAAAAGATCATCAGCGCAAGCACCATGACGTCAGTCATCGAATAGCGTCCGAGCCACTCCATGGTGGCAATCGATTTTTGCCGGAAGTCATCCGGCATGTCGTGCGAGGTCAGCAGCGTCAGCAAATAAAACAACTTCAAGAACGGGAAGAACACCGAAACGGCAAAGACAACGGCGCACAAAAATAATTCATCGTTTTCAAACAGCGCATAAATGATGGTGAGGATCGAGTGCTCGTTGGTCCACACATAGACGGTGGTGAAGCGAATGGTCGGCAGGATCACGCCGAGCGCGAAGAACACGGTCGCGAGAATGATCAGAAAGCTGAGAACGAAATTACGTACCCCCGTTCGTTTCGGTTTGGCGCCGATGTCTGGTTCTAGCACCACCGGCGCGAGCTGCGGCGATGCGGCGAGACCATCGGTTCTGATCCACGAATAGGCGAGCATCATCAGCACGACGGCGGCTGTAAAAAAGTAGACGCCGTTCAAGCTCGCGGCATCGTAGACGCCTTGGCTTTTGACGAAGAAGATCGTCAACGCCAGGACCAGGACGTCATGCATCGACCATTTACCGAGCCATTCGAGCGCCCGCAACCGGCGACGCTGGCGCACGATTTCGACCGGCGGCAGCGTTGAGACGAGAAGCAGATAGAGAAGTTTCGTCACCGGCAGAACGATGGAGAACACCAGCACGATCATGCCGAGAAACGTCTGACCGTCGCGAAGCAGCACGTTGACCGTCGAGATCAGCGAGTGCTCGGTAGTCCAAAACGCCATCGTCGTCAGCTTGAGAATGGGCAGCGTGATGCCGAGCGCCAAGCAAACGCTCGCGGCCAGGATGGTGAGGCTGAGAAAGAAGCGTCGGCCGCCGAGGCGCATTGCCATCCCTCTTGTGCCTCTCCAGAAGCAGAATGGAGAGCGCCGAGCATAAACCGGCGTCTAACCTTCCGATCATTGGCTGACGGCAAAAAGAGGGCGGGGCGAAATCACACCGTTAGTCCCCGGCCCGTCACGGTTTCCCGACGCAAAATGGACCGTGATTACAAGAGCCGGCCGGCGCGGACGGTTTCTCCTCAGCCGTGATGGTGGGCGTGCGGAATGCCCTTTGCGCAGATCAGGTCGTGCAGCTCCCCGGCGGTGTACATTTCGCGCATGATATCGCAGCCGCCGACAAACTCGCCCTTGACGTAAAGCTGCGGAATTGTCGGCCAATTTGAAAAGGCTTTGATGCCGTCGCGAACGCCTGGATCTTCCAGAACGTTGACGTCTTTGTAGGGAACGCCCAAGTGCTCAAGAATCTTAGCGGCCGTCGCCGAGAACCCGCACTGGGGAAATTGCTTGGTGCCCTTCATGAACAGCACGATATCGTTGTCGGCGATCATGGTGGCGATCTGGGCGTGAGTCTGATCTTCGGCCATTTTCGGAACTCCGTGAAGGGCAAGTCGCCCGCCGAAATAAGTGGATGTCGAGCGCCAGATTTGGTGCGTGTAACGCCGCGTGTCAATTGCCGCTAGGATCGACGGGGGGCACCGCCGTCGTCAACTGCAACGCGTGCAACACGCCGCCCATGCGACCGCCGAGCGCATCATAGACCATTTGGTGCTGCTGCACGCGGCTTTTGCCTTTAAAAGCCGCCGACACGACGTGCGCCGCCCAATGATCGTCGTCTCCAGCCAAGTCCTTCAGCGCAATATCTGCGTCGGGAAACTTGTCTTTGATCATCCGTTCGATATCGGCGGCGGCCATCGGCATGTGCAATCTCCGGTCAAAGCGAACTCCGCGGCGAACTTATGCGTCTGACGATCAGGGCTGACAAGGCCTGCCATAAGCGTTTCTAACTAAATTCTCACGCGATTGCGATTGGACGTTATCAGCGAAAACGACTACCGTCTTAATTGTTGAAATGAAACGGTTTCAAAAGTCTACTGGAGGACATCATGAAAATCTGGAACAAGCCTGCCGTTCGCGAGCAGGAAGTCGGCCTAGAAGTGACGTCGTACCTGCCGGCCGAAATCGACCTGATCTAAATTGGTCACGTCTTGAAGAATTCAACGCGGCGGATGGGCTAGAGCTCCTCCGCCGCGTTCCGTTGATCACGGTCGGACATCGATTGAAATATATGGAAGCCCGCTCCAATTCGAGCGGGCTTTGTTTTTTGTGCATTCGGAAAAGCTGCGGGTTCGATCAATCGCGCCGGTCGCAATCGAAGTTGATTTTGACCCAGGGCAGATCGAGTTTGCATTTGCCCGCCGCCGTCTTCGTCAGAACTTTCTCGATATCGACGCCGCCGATTTTCAATCCACCGGCTGGCTTGTCAACGTCACTTTCGGCTGAGGCCTCGTCTGACGAAGCCGGTTCAGCGGCCGTGCCCTTGGCGACGGGGTCCTGAGTTACAGCGGGCAGTGTCGATGGCAAAGGCGCGGCTTGCCTGACGCCTTCGGTTTTGTCTGGCGGCGGAGCGACGCTTGGCGATGCCGCCGCCGTCGTTGTGTTGGCAGCAGGTGCCGCTATCGGCGAGGCGGGCGTGTCGCGCTTGGCGGCCGCATCTTGCGAGGTGCAGCGCGGCAAGTCGGCCGGTGCCGGTGTCCAAATCATCGTGCGAGAAAACAGCCGTGTTCCGGCGTATCCCATGACGCGCAAATTGCCGTTGTTCAATCGGCGCAATTCGACGTTAAAGTTGCGGCGGCGCTCGGGGCTGTAAATCCATCCACCGTCCCATGAGCTGCCGCCCGACGCTGCAACATCGCCGATGATTTGCTTGCCGCAGCCTTTCTGAGCGTCGGCTTGATCTTTCACCCACACAACGTGGCCACACAATTTAGTGCCACACGGCTCGATCTCGACGGCGCCGCGGCCCGTGTCGTTGATCCAAACCCCAGTGGGGTCGGCGCCGGCGGTCGCCGGCGTGCTCACGATCGCGGCGAGAGTTGCGATGAGGCTGCCAACCGAGGCGCGGGACTGCGAGAGCAAGGTCATGGAGAAGCCTTTCTGAACGTGAACCCACGCAGGAAGCGCGTGCAATGCTCATCTAGAAATGTTTGATGATGCGGTGCGGTTCCGCACGGAACAACGCGTTTAGGCGACAAAAAAGCTTGTCGCTTTTCAGTGGCCTGGCGGCTCAAAAGTCGGGATCAGCCTGCCGCTGAAGCGGCCCGTGGCAACGGGTAATCGGCGCTATCGTACAGTGAACGCATGGCGGCTGCGTCATAGCGGTCTTCATCGACTTCGAGCACCGTGCCCTTCAGCACGGCGGGCTCGAGTTTTTCAATGGCGTACCGCAAGGCGTCGGCAGCCGTGTCAAAGCGCTGATACTTCACGGCGCCGTTGCGGCGCATCGAGGTCGCAACGAAAAGGTCACCGGGGGCGGCGTATGAAAAGTCGCTCATGACCGATTGTAGCATGCTGTAGCGGCTGCGTGTCGGTAAAACGCGCGATGAGATATGCCCACTTGTCCATTCTCCGATGGGCTTATGTGGCGAACGTTACGCCGATATCGGTCGCGGTCCGCCAGGCCACTTCACAGGCATAAGTCTTGTTGTGAGGCTTGACCACCAGATGGAAGGCGCGCGGCACATATAATGTGTTCGGTAGTCGCAATTCAGCGCCGTCCTCAGACAAACTACGAACGGTGCAATCCATGACGGATGAACGCTCATTGAAGACGATTTTACCGCCAAGCAGCAGCCGCTGACCAGTGCGTGAAGGCGGCACTTTGGCTCTCATGATCGAAATCCACCGACAGCGATTTACGACCAAAAGCTTAAGCGGTGTCCCGATATGGCGCTACGGCATTCCTAATTAACACTTAAAAACCGACATGCGACTTTCGATAAGACCTTCGACCAGCCCGTGAGCGCGACGCACTCAACGATCGGGCGCTGCGTGTGCGATCGCGCCCGCATTCGAGCGAGCGCCAACCGGACACGGGGTCCAATCATCCGTACCGCTACTGCACAATATCGAGCAGTTCGACATCGAACATCAGCGTCGCGTTCGGCGGAATGGCGCCGCCAGCGCCGCGTGCGCCATAGCCGAGAGCTGCGGGAATGATGAGTGTGCGTTTGCCGCCGACCTGCATCGACGCGACGCCTTCATCCCAGCCTTTGATCACCTGTCCAACGCCGATACTGAATTCGAACGGCTGGCCACGATCGACGGAGGAGTCGAACTTCTTGCCCTTGACGCCGTCGTTATAAAGCCAGCCCGTGTAGTGCATCACACACGTTTGTCCGGTCTTGGGTGTCGCGCCGGTGCCGACAGTCGCGTCGGTGATCTGCAAGCCGGATGCGGTCGTGGTTGTGGTCATGGTCGGTGGTCCTGTCGATCGTTATTGAGATGCTGGCCGGGTGCCATGGCGCATAGCTATGGCGATCGCCATCACCGACGCAAGACCGCGGCGCGCTCAGCGCGAGATGCGCGTGATCTTCGAGCCTTCGAGTGTCAGGTTATACATCAGTCCTTTCGGGTCGAGCACGAAGCCGACGACGGGGCTGGTGATTTTGTTTGTATCGATGGAGCCACCAACGCCGACCGTGATAATCGCAACCGAGCCGTCGACGCCGACTTTCCACCCGGCGGTCTTGCGAAATTGCCTGAGTGCAGAATCGGTCATGAAGCAAATGATGACCGAACGCTCCTGCACGCCGAGCTGGAAGCCGAACGACGCAGAAACGGTGTTGTAGTAATCGGCCGTTTGCCCACCGATCAACAGCGCGCCTTCGCCGTACTCGCCGCCGATGCCGATGCCGGCCTTTACGACGGAGGGAAACACGAGAATGCCGACGGCCTTGTCGGCGAGCTCGCGCGAACCGCGGATTTGGGAGAAGAAGTTATCCAGCGTGGCGCGCACGCCGGCGTTGATCTCGCGCGCTGACGCGGCTTTTGCAGCCGGCATAAAGCTCACCGCCGCCGACAATGCCAGCAGCGCGGCGAAAACGAATTTCTTCATGGTGTGTCCCCTTGAGTTCCCGTCGTCGGCCCATCTGCACGGCTGATGCGCTTTTTCGAGCGAATTTAGGCGATAGGCGTCACGCGTCAATAACGCGCAATATCCGCACAAGTTTCCGGTGGTGGCTAGGGTGGTCGTGTCTGCAAGGTCCCGCTGCCATCGCGGAACTGGCGATGTTGGTGGGTGCCGAAGGCCGCCTGTGAGCGCGCGCGACGGTCGTCGTCAATTAAAAGTACGTCATCCCCGCGCGACTCCTTAGAAGTCCCTTTAGGGACAGGCGGGGTCCCAGTTGCTCGCGGGGACGTGTGATCAATCGGAAGAACGTCATCCCCGCGCGACTCCTTAGAAGTCCCTTTAGGGACAGGCGGGGACCTGGTTGCTCGCGGGGACGTGTGATCAATCGGAAGAACGTCATCCCCGCGCAGGCGGGGACCCGTCCAAGCCAGCGACGTGCTATCGTCGCATCATGAAAAACGCATGCGTCTACATTCTGGCCAGCAAAGCTTACGGCACATTTTATGTCGGCATGACAAGCGACATCAACAATCGCATGTCTCAACACGATCAGGGCGTGTTCGACGGCTTCACGAAAAAATACAGAATTAAAATACTCGTCTACTACGAGTTTCACGAGTCGATCCCAGCGGCAATTGCGCGAGAAAAACTCCTCAAGCGTTGGCGTCGCGAATGGAAATATCGATTGATCGAGCAAATGAACCCGGAGTGGCGCAATCTGTATGATCCCGCAACCGGGGAGATTGCTTGGGCGCGTTCTGACGCCGAGCTTTTGGCGAGGGAAGGCGTGGGAGACTTGGACGGGTCCCCGCCTGTCCCTAAAGGGACTTCTAAGGAGTCGCGCGGGGATGACGATGTGGAGGGAGGGAGACTACGCCGTACCCTGGGCAAAGCGAGCCAGCGTCGGAACCCATCGGCTGAGCGTGAAAGTTGCTTCGCGTCGTAATGAGCCGGCCAAGACCGTCCACACAAACACGGTTGAGGGTTATTTCAGCCTGTTCAAGCGCGGCATGCGTGGTACCTATCAGCACTGCAAGGAAAAGCGTCTGCACCGCTATCTGGCGGAGTTCGATTTTCGCTACAACAACCGCGTTCGTCTCGGGATTGACGATAAAGAGCGTGCGCTGAAAACTGTGAAGGGCGCAAAGGGCAAGCGGTTGACTTATCGGCCGATTGACTGCGCCGTCTGACACGAAAAAACGCGGAACGAATGCCAGACGATCAAAAAATAGCCGAGGCGGTGGCCCATTCAAGGTTCAAGATTGAATGGGCCAAAAACCACATCAACGGCGTCAAACAGCTCGTGGACGCGAGCATAGCAAACAACTCGTATCCCATCGTCGTAGAGGCTGATCTTCATTCCGGCCTCGTCCGCATTGGACCCAAACAGGGCATCCCAGTTGGCCTGCCGCTTCACCTTGGCGACGCTATTCACGCACTCAACAGTGCCATCGATTTTCTTTGGTCCGGATTGGCAAGGGCAATCGATCCGTCCCTTGAGAACGGCAGGATAACCTTTCCACGACATAAAACGAGGGAGCAGCTGGAGATAAGCATTGATCTTGCGATTGCCAAGCCCACCAAAGGTAACGACGGGGCGGTACATGTGGCCTTCCCAAAGGCTAAGGTCTTTATCCTCGATGACGTAAAGCCGTACAAAGGATTGGATGGACCGTCCTTCATATGGCACCTCGGGAAGGTCGAGAATATCAACAAACACAGGATGCTCATCACCACGCCCTACGCGATCAGCTTTAAGCGCGGGATTGTTATTCAGGGTGCTGATGGCGGAACATTTACGCAGGCACCGGATGTGGCTGTCCAAACACAGGGCCACCCGCTCACTATCAGTCTGACCCCTCCTGTGGAGGTAAAGAACGATCCCGAACCGACCGTCAATATAGTCTTTGGAGAAACTGAGCACTTTACCGGAGAGCCGGTTGTTGAAACGCTGGTTAATCTCGTCGAGGCCACGACCGAAGTGGTTAATCTTTTCGAGCGTACTTTCGTCTCCTGAGTCACCCATGACGCACCTCGCGGCACGCCAGAAAATCGGTTAGAATGAGGCCATGACGAAACTCAAAACACCCGAACCACACACGCGAACACAGCGCCAAAATTTCATCGACGCCGCTCGTGAACTGATGCGGATGGTGACGAAGCGACGTTCAGGAAAGCCCTTCGCAAAGTAGCGACGGCACCCGTGACGAAGGCAAAAAAGAAAGCCAATTAGTCGAAAATCACCCGTGTAAAACATCTCCATTCTTGACCTTTCTGGGTGCGTGAAACACGCAATCCCCCACCGATTTCAACACCATTGGGTGAACTGTTGAGCCTGGAGCTACGGCCTCACATCACCCGCCCATCAGCCCCGGAAGCCAGGCTTCATGCGCGGCGCGCAAGTCGACAAGCGAGAGTGCTGTCTCGCCTTTGAGGCTCAGCGATGTGCCGCCGGTTTTGCCGATGATGCGCGATGGCAGTTCGAGCAGGCGGGCGCGTTCGAGAATTTCTTCGGCCTTGGCCGGGGTGACCTCGACGACATAGCGGCCTTGGTCCTCGCCAAACCAGATCGCGTGCGCGGGCAGCTTGCCTTCATACGGATACAGCTCGACGCCGATGCCGCCGGCGAGCGCCATCTCGGCAACCGCAACCAGCAGTCCGCCATCAGAGCAATCATGTACGGCCGCCACGCGGCCTTCGCGGATCATGGTTCGGATCAGGCGGCCGGCCTTGATCTCATCGTCGAGCGTGACGGGCGGCGGCGCGCCTTCGAACTTGCCCGTCGCATGCTGCTGATAGAGCGATTGGCCGAGGTGGCCATCTTCGCGGCCGATGACCACCAGCATGTTGCCATCGGACTTGAGGGCGATGGTGGCGATCTTGGCGGTGTCCGGCACGAGGCCCACACCGCCGATGGCCGGCGTTGGTGGAATACCGACGCCGTTGGTTTCGTTGTAGAGCGAGACGTTGCCCGAGACGACGGGGTAGTCGAGGGCTCGGCAGGCGTCCGCCATGCCGCGAACGCTGGCGACGAATTGGCCCATGATCTCGGGCCGCTCGGGGTTGGCGAAGTTCATGTTGTCGGTGATGGCGAGCGGATCGGCGCCGACGGCGGTGAGGTTGCGCCAAGTCTCGACCACGGCCTGCTTGGTGCCCATCTCGGGATCAGCGAGCACATAGCGCGGTGTCACATCACACGCGACGGCGATGCCTTTCTTGGTGCCGTGAACGCGGACGACGCCGGCATCGCCGCCGGGTCGGCCGATGGTGTCGCCCATCACCATGTGGTCATACTGTTCCCAGATCCAGCGGCGCGACGCGAGGGCGTGGCCGCCCATCATGTCCTTTAAGGTGCCGAGGATCGAATGTGGGGCCGGTACCCATTCCGGCAAAATCGTCGTCGGCTTTTTCGGCTCCGTCCATGGGCGCTCGTACATCGGCGCCGAGTTGGCGAGCTTGTCGACCGGCAGATCGGCTTCAACGATGCCCTTGTGCTTGATGATCATCCGGCCTGTGTCGGTCGTCATGCCGATGATCGCGAAATCGAGGCCCCATTTGGCGAAGATGGCTTGGGCCGAGGCTTCACGCTCCGGCTTCAAGATCATCAGCATGCGTTCTTGCGATTCAGACAGCATCATCTCGTAGGCGGTCATGCCGGTCTCGCGCTGCGGCACCAGATCCAGATTGAGTTCGATGCCGACGCCGCCTTTGTCGGCCATTTCGGATGTGGACGACGTGAGCCCTGCCGCGCCCATGTCCTGAATGGCGATGATGCTGTCGGTCGCCATCAGCTCAAGGCAGGCTTCGATCAGCAGCTTTTCGGTGAATGGGTCGCCGACTTGAACGGTTGGGCGTTTTTCTTCGCTGTTGTCGTCAAATTCGGCCGACGCCATGGTCGCGCCGTGGATACCGTCGCGGCCGGTTTTCGAGCCGACATAGACGACGGGCAAGCCAACGCCCTTGGCGGCGGAATAGAAAATCTTATCGGTTTTGGCGAGGCCGACGCACATGGCGTTGACGAGGATGTTGTTGTTGTAACCGGCGTCGAAGTTGGTTTCGCCGCCAATCGTCGGCACGCCGGTGCAATTGCCGTAATGCGCGATGCCGGCGACGACGCCGGAGACGAGGCGTTTCGTTTTGGCGTGATCGGGTGCGCCGAAGCGAAGGGCGTTCATGTTGGCGACCGGGCGGGCGCCCATCGTGAACACGTCGCGCATGATGCCGCCGACGCCCGTCGCCGCGCCCTGGAAAGGTTCGATGTAGCTCGGGTGGTTGTGGCTTTCCATTTTGAAGACCACGGCATCGCCATCGCCAAGATCGACGACACCTGCATTTTCGCCGGGACCCTGGATGACCTGCGGCCCGGAGGTTGGCAGCGTCTTCAGCCAGACGCGGGACGATTTGTAGGAGCAGTGCTCGCTCCACATCACAGAGAAAATGCCAAGCTCGCAGGTCAGCGGTTCACGGCCGAGGATGTCGAGAAGGCGGAGATATTCGTCGGGCTTCAGGCCGTGTTCGGCGACGATTTCGGGGGTGATTTTCGCAGCGGTCGTAACGGCCATTTCGCACTCATGTCAGAGGTTCATTCGCGAGGCTCGCTTATAAGCATTTTTTGCTGGCGCTTGGCGACTCTCGTTCCCTGGCGCTTCCGGCAGGCTCGCCGGAGGCGAGTCGGAAGCGCCAAGCAAATATGCCCTACCCGATCGGGCTGCGACCGGACCGCGCTGTCAGAAACGCATTCCGGAAATGCATAGCTAGCACTTTTGTATGACGAGTCATGGGGTTATTTACCCGCTCAGCGCAGCCGTCACGCCCAGACAATCGTGCGCGGGTTTGAACGGCACGCCTCAGGACTGTGGAGATTTTCCATGACGTCTTACTCAAAACTAGCCGCTTCGGTCGTGTTCGCCAGCGTTGCCCTTCTCAAGGGCGCGGTCCCCGCATCGGCCGGTGATGTCGCAGCTGCCAAGGTCGTCGGCCCTCTCAAGGCGATCGCTTTGACGGTCGGCGCCAAGCGTGCCGTCGGCTACTACACCGTCAACAACGGCGCCTGCAGTCTGACACTGGCTGTTGCGGACACCTACTCGGAGACGGCATCGGCGTCGCCGTCTGAGCCGGTCCGCGTCAACATGTCGGTTCTCGAAGGCAGCTCGGCGCGGATGGAGACGTTTGGCGGACAGGCTTTGTCCTTCTCCTGCGCTAACGGCGCGTCGACAATGATGGTGCAACCTGTCGAGCGTCTGGCCTACGTTGCACCCGTAAAATAACGACGTTCAGTAATGGACGTTCACGACGTTTCGGCGCTTCCAAGTCCACGCTTGCAAGTTGTTCGAACAGGGAGGGAGCTTCGTGCTTCCTCCCATTTTTTATGCCCGTTAATAGCTGAAATTGTTGATAAAACTTATGGCTTGAGGGCTGCGTGGCGCGCATGGCGAGCCTGCGAAACGAGCTCTACTCGCTGCGGCGGCAGTGCGATATCTACAGTGTAGACAAATTTCGAACCGGGGGGCCGCGCCCCTCACTTCTGGAGGTCCAACGATCCCAGCCGCTCGAAACAACCCACTAAGGAATGTGTTATGCAAGCCATCATCGTCGCGCTCATGCAGTCGTTGACGCCGGCCAATCGCCGCTCGTCGCATGGCAAGTCATCGAAGCGCCGGTCACGCACCCGCTAAACGCGGGCCGGTGATCAACATGGAAAAGGGGCCTTTCGGCCCCTTTTTTTATGGGTCAAGCGACCGGCCGGGCAGTTCAGCGCGGGGGCGCGGGCAACGACTTGCCGCCATCGCGGCGCTCGAACATGAGCGACGCGATAATGCCGGCCGCAAGCAATCCCAGCGTGATTGCCAACGAAGCGCTGGCAGGAAATTTATCCCAGCCCATCGCGTCGGCGACGAAGATCTTCGAACCGATGAACACGAGCACGAGCGCCAGTGCCGGTTTGAGATAGTGGAAGCGCCCTAGGATGGCGGAGAGCGCGAAGTACAGGGCGCGCAGGCCGAGGATCGCGAAAATGTTCGACGTGTAGACGATGTAGGGGTCGGTGGTGATGGCGAAGATTGCCGGCACACTGTCGACCGCAAAAATCACATCGACGACTTCAATCAAGATCAGAGCGACGAACAAGGGTGTCGCCGCCCGCACCAGTTTGCCGCTTTTCGCATCGAGTTCGGTGACGAAAAACTTTTCGCCATGCAGCGTGTCGGTGATGCGCATATGCCGGCGCATGAACTTCAAAACCGGATTATCGGCGATGTTCATTTCCTTCTCGCCCATAACCAGCATTTTGATACCGGTCAGGATCAGGAACGCCGCGAAAACGTACAGCAGCCAGGAAAATTCAGCGATCAGGGTTGCGCCCAGTGCGATCATGATGGCGCGCAGAACGATGACGCCAAGAATGCCCCAGAACAGGACCCTGTGCTGGTAGATCTGTGGAACGGCAAAGTACGAAAAAATCAGCGAAATGACGAAAATGTTGTCCATCGCCAAGGTCTTCTCGACGACGAAGCCGGTAAAGAAGGCCTGTCCGCTGGCTGCGCCGAGAGACGTCCACACCCACGCACCAAAGATCACGGCAATGCCGATGTAGAACGCACTCATCAGCAGGCTTTCGCGTATTTCGATGACGTGTGTTTTGCGGTGAAACACACCGAGATCGAGAATGAGCAGCGATAGCACGAGACCGATAAAGACGGCCCACATCCACAACGGCTTGCCCATGACGGGGTCGAACAGAAATTCCACGGGGTTAGATCTCACTTGATGGGCTGATGGCGCCCATCACGTGCCGCAGCTTCGCTCAGCAAAGCTGCGGCACGCGACTAGGCGCTGCATCCGCGGATGGACGTTGGGGTTTGGTACGCAGCCGATTGAAACGTAGCGGCGCGATTGGCGATGAAATGGGAGCTAGAGAGAGCGATCAGCCGGCGCGGAGTTGCGCATCTTGAAGCACCAAGCGCTGCTGCAAGCGCTGAACGCCGTTGGCCGCAAAGTTTGCCGCCCGCCGGCGTGATGCCGGCGTGAAGAAGTCGTTCAGCCTTTGCTTCAAAAGCAGTACGAGGCGCTGCATTCGCACGACTCGCAAATCGCTACGTGCCCCAAAACGTGACTCGCGATCGATGGCGAGACGCAACGTTGTCAAACGCTGTAGTGTCGTGCGGACACGCCGGTGCGTGCCCGACGAGCGTTGCGAGACCGCGTCGATTGCCGGGAGTGCGCGCGTGGGTCGGGACATAACTTCCTCCAATGTCAGAAACGGAGGCATGCCAAGATTTTGCAAAGCACCGGGCATACCCGGTGCGGTCCGACATCACGGCGCCGGGTGGCGCTGTCAGAGGGGCCCGGCCCCGCACTCGTTCAGGACGTGGAAAGCACGGCACAATTTGGCAAGGGGACGCGCTGAATTTCGGTGGTCACACCTGATCACAGCCGCGTGATGGGAGAACGTACGGCGCCAGACTCACGCGGCTTCGAGCACGGAGAGCAGGGCGCTTTCAAACACACGCCGGCCGTCGGTACCGCCGAGGGCGGACTCATACAGCCGCTCCGGATGGGGCATCATGCCAAGCACGCGGCCCGTCTCGTTAGTGATGCCGGCGATGTTGGCCATCGCGCCGTTCGGGCACGCGGCGGGTGTCACGGCGCCGCTGGCATCGGTGTAGCGGAAAGCGATGCGGCCGTCGCCTTCGAGCCGGTCGAGTGTTTCGGCATCCGCGAAATAGTTGCCCTCGCCATGCGCGATCGGCACCTTGATGATTTCGCCCTTGCGATAGCACTTCGTGAAGAAGGTCTGATCGTTCTCCACCTTCAGATGCACATCGCGGCAGATGAAATGCAGCGAGGCGTTGCGCAGCAGCGCGCCCGGCAGCAAACCGCTTTCACACAGGATCTGGAAGCCGTTGCAAATTCCGAGCACCGGCGTGCCGCCCTTCGCTTTGGCGATCACGTCCTTCATGATCGGCGAATGGGCCGCCATGGCGCCGCAGCGCAAGTAATCGCCGTAGGAGAAGCCGCCGGGCAGCACGATCATGTCCGAGGACGGCACGCTGGCATCGCCGTGCCAGATCATTTTTGGCGCGAAGCCGGTCACCCGTTCAATCGCGGTTTTGACATCGCGATCGCAGTTCGAGCCGGGAAAAACAATGACGGATGCGCGCAGCATTCGCTCAGCCGATCTCGTAGCTATAGTTTTCGATCACGGTGTTGGCGAGCAGGTCGCGGCACATCCGTTCGACCACGTCTTTGGCGGCGCTCGTGCTGGTGTCGCCGAGATCGACCTCGATGTATTTGCCCTGCCGGACTTCGCCGATGCCGCCGATGCCAAGGCCCTTGATCGCGCCCTCGATGGCCTTGCCTTGCGGATCGAGCACGCCGGTTTTGAGCGTGATTTTGATGTGGGCTTTCATGTGGCCTCAAGAATGGCAGTGGTGATGAGGACAGGGCAATGGGTCCAGCAACGATCGGCTGATCCCCACTGCCAACTGTCTCACACTCTAGTTCGGCTTACCCGTCGGATTGGACGCGACAAGCACTGGGCCCGAGCCGCGCGGCCGCGGGCTTTCGTTCAGCACGCCAAGCCGCCGCGCGACTTCCGTGTAAGCTTCGACGACGCCGCCGAGGTCACGCCGGAAACGATCCTTGTCGAGCTTATCGCCCGATTGGATATCCCATAGACGGCAGCAGTCCGGGCTGATTTCGTCAGCCAGCATAATGCGCATCGTGTCGTTGTCGTAGTGACGGCCGAATTCCACCTTGAAGTCGACCAAGCGAATACCGATGCCGAGGAAAAGGCCGACGAGGAAGTCGTTGATCCGCAGCGCCATCTGCATGACTTCGTCGATTTCTTGCGGTGTTGCCCAGCCGAACGCGGTAATGTGCTCTTCCGAAACCATCGGGTCGTTCAACTCGTCCTTTTTGTAATAGAACTCGATGATCGAGCGCGGCAGTTGCGAACCTTCTTCCAGGCCGAGGCGCGTCGACAGTGAGCCGGCGGCGACGTTTCGCACAACGACTTCGAGCGGGATGATCTCGACTTCGCGGATCAACTGCTCGCGCATATTGAGACGCTTCATGAAGTGCGTCGGCACGCCGATCTCGCCCAGCCGCTGGAATACGTATTCCGAAATGCGGTTGTTGAGCACGCCCTTACCTTCGATCAACGCATGCTTTTTGGCGTTGAACGCTGTGGCGTCGTCTTTGAAATGCTGGATGAGCGTACCGGGCTCAGGGCCCTCGTATAGGACCTTGGCCTTGCCCTCATAGATGCGGCGACGCTTGTTCATTCCTGGTCCTCTGAGGATCAAACTCTGGGTCTCACTCATACTGATGGCATAGACGTGATTGGGCACGTCATCGAAGCGGCATGCAGCGCAACGCAGCGTGGGCTCGACCGACCTGAGTTCAAGACTTTGTCCCTTGAATTTCCAACGTGATTTTCACATGTCGGGGGTCGTGTCGATATCCGGACCGGGGGGCCGAGGTCGCGCTGCGCGGCGCTGAAAAACCTTGGCGGACACTAGCCGAACCGGGGGGCAGAAACAATGTAGACCATGAGCCGCATCGGGCTTTGGTGGACGGCCTCAGCCAAGCCGTTGATTTGCCTTGAATGAGGCGTTAACGCTGGCACCCTGACGGCCGCCGACGACGCCTACAACTCGCGCAAAAGGCGAAGGGTATGCAGATACACCCAAAGGTTGCATCACAGCTTTTGGGTCTTGAGGGGTCGGTCAACGACCTTAGAGCTAGGGAGACGTTTCAAAATGACGACGTTCGATAAGCGCGAAAAAGGATTCGAGAACAAATTTGCGCACGACGCTGATTTGAAATTCAAGGCCGAGTCACGCCGCAACAAAGCGCTCGCGGAATGGGCGGGCGCCAAGCTCGGCTACTCGGGTAGCGCGCTCGATGACTATATCAAGGCTGTCCGTAAAGCCGACCTTGCCGAAAAGGGCGACGATGATGTGTTCCGCAAAGTGCAGGGCGACCTCGCCGCAAACGGCGTTGCTGTGGCTGACACGGAAATCCGCGATATGATGGCTGAAGCGCTGGCGAAAGCGGTGCATGACATTGAGGGCGGCCGTGGTTGAGGCTTTCCTCGCCGAGCGGGACGCGCCGACCAGACCTTACCGACCAGGCCTCACCATCTGGGCTGAGTTCATCTCTTTCCGTCGTGGTGTCGGGCCAGCATTGCTCATCACCTCAATTCCGGAACGTCGCCCAACGAAGGAGCGTTGAGCAATCACCGCAGTGGGGATGGTAACTGAGGCCCCATGGCACAAGGTGACACGAGCAAATACACCGACAAGCAGCAACGCAAAGCCGATCACATTACGGACGGCTATAAAAAACACGGAGTTGGCAGCAAGGAAGCAAAAGCGCGCGCCTGGGCGACGGTCAACAAATTGGACGGTGGCGGCAAAAAGCCGGGCGGTTCCGGCCGAGCCGTCAAGGGCAGATAAATCGTCGCGCCGTCGGCTATCTAAGCACGGCTATCCGAGGCTGCGCAAAAATTGCCCGAACTGTAAGACCCCCTCGGGCCAAGGTCCGTGACCGGATGCAACGTTGATGTGTCCGCTTTCGCCGGCGTCGCTCAGCGTTGCCCCCCACTTGGCCGCGAGATGTTGGGCGCGGGTATAGCTGCAGTACAGATCGTTATTGGCGACCACGACGTGGCCAGGAAAAGGTAGGCGGTTGGTCGGCATATTTGAGTAGCCGCCATCGCCAGTCGCGGGCGGCCAGCGTCTACCGCCAGTATCGGGCCAGAAATGCGAGAAATCCAAGTCCGCCGGCGCCACCAGAAACGCGCCGATCACACCCCGGACTTTGAGTTTATCAGCGGCCAAGACGACAGCCGGCACGCCGAGCGAGTGGGCGACAACAACGACGGGTTTGGTGGCTCCAGCAGCGAATTTGGCGATCTGGTCGCCCCAAACTTCGACAGTGGGGTGGTCCCAATCGGCTTGCACGACACGGCGCGCCGTCTTCAGGCTCTTCTCCCAACGGGTCTGCCAGTGATCATGGCCGGAATCCTGCCAGCCAGGGACGATCAAAATATCGACGTCGGACGTTTTCATGGACGAGGCGCAAGAACTTCTGAAATGGAGGCTAGCACATAGCCGCTGGCGGCTGGCGGCGCTAGTCGTCCGTGGCAGTCGCGCGCTGCGGCGCCCGGCGATGCCTTGGTCAATGCGTCTGTCGTCGCGACTTGCGTTGCGAGGCGGCCAACGCCATCATCGCCGAATCGAGCGCTTCGTGCCGGCGCCTGGAACTGAAAATCGCCACGCCCGTTATTGACTTCGAATGATCGAATTACATGAGCCCCATCGGCGGTCGAACGCCGTCGTCCTGATCGCTGATCGCGGATATTGGCCAGCGGCGCTCTTTGCAGCTCATAAGCTGGCAAGAGAGCCCGACCGGACGTTTGATATCATTCTGCTCGCCATCGGTTGTTCGGCCGACGAGCGCGCAGTCGCAGATACGCGGATCGAGGTGTTGGATTTTGAACTCGACGCTCGTGCGAAACAGACGTCGGCTGCAAAGGGTCGATCGGTGGCTGTTTTCGGTCGATTGAGCCTCGATGAGGTGCTCGACGATCGTTACGATAAAATTTTGTACATCGACGCTGACGTCTGGATCGGCGATCGTTCGGTTAGTGATCTTTTCCACCTCGACTTTCAAGGTCGAGCAGTCGCCGCCGTGCGAGACGCTGCGGAAATCGTTAGAGGCAATGCCGGTGACTGGCTTGCCTACAAACGGCAGCTGGGTCTGCACGCGAACGCCGGCTATTTCAATTCGGGCATGTTACTGATCAATCGCCCAGCGTATCGCCAGCGCCGCATTGGAGAGCAATGCCTCGATTATTTGAGCTCGGGAAAATATCGCGGCAATTTCAACGATCAGAGCGCATTGAATGCGGTGCTAGCCGGCGATTGGGTGGAATTGTCACCCGTGTGGAATTGGATGTACGCGACGCGCTGGGAGCTGACCCGACGAGTCGCACCGGCGATCGTGCACTTTATTGGCCCAAGCAAGCCGTGGGCGGATCGCAAATCGCGCCATGACCCGCGCTTTCGCGCGGACATGAAACGCGTTCTCGAACCGTTGGGATACCAGGAATTTGTGCGCGACGTGCCGGCACTTCAGGCGGCCCGGCGAAGTGTTGCGAGACTGGGCCATCGTCTTGCGCGAAATCTCAACCTTGACAGCCGCGATCGCAAAATCCGCGAATATGTTGAGCGGTTTAATCATCCGCTGACGGTACGCTCCGGCGTTGGCGAGTTATAAAACGCCGCTCACCTGATGGTGGCGCCGCGACGGTGGTCACGGCAGCGATCACTTTGCGATCTTTTGATTGAAACTGAAGTTCACTTGCGGGCGCACGGCTGACCTGCCATGAACGCGTCCGTGGGAGCGGTCCACTAAGCGCGGGTGTTGTTGGCTGAGTAACGCGACCAAGGCGATGAGTACACCCACGACCGCCAATTCAAATTGCAATGCTGTCGTCATGGTGACGGACAGCGGTTATCTGCCCGCTGCCCGTTTCGTCGCCCACCAGCTGCTCGGTCAGGCTGATCGCAACTTTGATGTCATCATCCTGGCGATCGGGTGCTCGCCCGCGCAGCGGCACGCGGCCGACACGAAGTTGTCGATCATCGATTTTGTGCCGCACGATATGAGTGGTTTTCAGCTGTCGCGCGCCGACAGAACGTCGGCCGCCTATGCGAAGATCAATGTAACGCCGCAACTCGCTGAGCGCTTCACCAAGGTTCTGTATCTTGATGCCGACGTTTGGATCGGCTCGCGATCATTGGCGCATCTGTTCGCGACGGACCTCGGACATTACCCCATCGCCGCTGTGATGGATGCTGGGGAAGTTTTGCGCGGCGATCAAACGGATTGGCTCGACTACAAGCGACGGCTCGGGCTGTCGGCAAAAACGCCGTACTTCAATTCGGGCATGATGCTTATCAACCGGCGCGTGTTCGAAAGCGAGCGGGTCGGTTCCCGCGTTATTGATTATCTGACGAGCGGTCGCTACATCGGCCAGCTTGACGATCAGAGCGCCTTGAACGCGGTTCTCAACGGTCATTGGTTGGAACTCTCGCCGTTGTGGAATTGGATGTACGCAACGCGCTGGTCGCTAACGCGTGACGTCGATCCCGGGATCATTCATTTTATCGGCTCAAGTAAACCGTGGCGCGATGTCAAGGGCCGGCACGACCCGCGCTACCGGGAGGAAATGGCGCACGTTCTCAAGCCATTGCACTATGGGAAATTTGTCGACGATGCGTTTTTTCCAAACCGTCTGGGGGCCGATGCCGGCAGGCTGGCGAAGACCGTTTTGGGAAAAATTTGGCCGGATCAGCGTGAGGCGCGGATTAGAAAGCGGGTCGCAAATTTCGCCGAGAGCGATTTTGCAACCCGATCATTAGTGTAGCGAGCCGAAGTCGATCAGAACGACCTGCGACGGAACGCGCTGGCAGGCGCCGCACTTAAAAGCCTATCAACGCGATTACGCTGCAGCGCGCGCGTGCATCACTTCCATATCGCGAATTTTCACTTTCAACGCGTCGCGCTGATCAATGAGAACCGCATATTCCGGATCGGCCGGGGCTGACGCTTCGAGGGCGGCATCATAGTAGCCGACAATACGCTCCTCGCCGCTGATCAGCGCCGGCAGCACATTGGCGTCCAGTCCGGTAATGTATGAGCGCAAATCGATCACGGTGCGATGCACCGTCGACATGAATGATCCGTCCGCATCCGCCTTTTCGCCGAGCGACAGCAAATGAGTAGCAAGTTCGTTTGCGGCATTCGTGCGGAGCGCAATCATATCCTGAAACAAAGGCGTCAGGCCCTCACCTGCGGCCTGCTTGACCGCTTCGTCATAGCCGTTGCGGCTATCGATCAAACTCGTATGCAATGTTTTGAGGGCGTCAGTGCGGTCGGTCATGGCGAACTCCCATCCAGAAATGCGAACTGTGCGCGCTCAACGCTGTGCCTTGGGTTGAGTTCCGTTGCATCGACACTATCGCCGCCAGTGCCAACGCCTGATGGCGTTGACACGCCGCAAACTCGACGGTATTACACCGATTAGTTATTTAACTATACGGTATATTACAAATGGCAGCCGATGAACTCAGCGTGACGTTGTCGGCGCTCGCTGACCCAACGCGCCGCGCAATTCTGGCCCGGCTCGCGCGTGGCGAAACGTCGGTGAATGAGCTTGCCGAGCCGTTCAAGATCAGCCTGCCGGCGATTTCAAAACATCTCAAAGTGCTGGAACACGCCGGGCTCATAGCCCGCACGCGGCGCGCGCAGTGGCGGCCGTGCCGCCTACAGCCGGCGCCGCTGCGCGATGTCGATGCTTGGCTCGATCATTACCGTCAGTTTTGGGAGCAAAGCTTCGATCGGCTCGAAGCCTATCTGAGCGACCTTCAAGCCAAACCGAAGAAAGGACGCAAACATGGCCGCAAAAAGCGCTGAGCAGGATGATCTCACCAGCCGTCAGATGACGGTAACGCGGGTGGTCGATGCGCCGCGTGAGTTGGTGTTCGATGTGTTCACGGACCCGGCGCATGTTTCAAACTGGTGGGGGCCAAATGGGTTTTCGATCACGACGGACGAAATGAAAGTCCGCCCGGGTGGCGTGTGGCGCTTTGTCATGCATGGACCGGACGGCACCGACTACAGCAACGTCATTCAGTACAAGGAAATCGTCAGGCCGGAGCGCATCGTCTTCGGCCACGGCGACAACGAGCAGTCGACGTCGTGCCATTGGCACACGACCGTTACGTTCGAGCCCGTCGGTCGCAAAACGCGCGTCACACTGACATTGCTGTTCCCCACCGCAGCACAGCGCGATGCGGTCGCAACCGCCAGCGCCGTTGAAGGTGGCGAGCAGACGCTTGAACGCTTCGAGACAGAAGTCGCGTTCGCGGCGGCTCGTGGGCGTGGCGAAACACCGTTCACGATCACGCGCGTGTTCAATGCTCCGCGCGAGGCGGTATGGGCTGCCCATTCCGACGCCAAAGCACTGGCGCAATGGTGGGGACCAAAGGGCTGGACCATCCGTGTCGAGAACCTCGCGTTCAAACCTGGCGGCATGTTTCATTATGTGATGACGTCAAAGGTCGCGCCAGAGATGTGGGGTCGCTTCATTTATCGCGAGCTTGTGGCGCCGCGCCGCATCGTTTTTGTCAGCAGTTTTTCCGATCCTGAAGCTGGCGTGGCGCGTTCACCGTTCCCCATGGATTGGCCACTCGCGGTGCTGAACGTTGTGACGCTGGACGATGAAGCCGGTCGGACACGCTTGACGCTGACATCGACACCATTAGAGGCAACGGCAGAGCAGCGCCTCGTGTTCGCTCAAATGTTTATGTCGATGACCCAGGGCTTCGGTGGAACCTACGACCAGCTCGCCGAATTTCTGACCCAAGTGTAACGCACCGTGCGGCAATCGTTGAGGAAGGAGTCATACGATGCAGGCCAACCCGCTCCAGCAGCACCGCTGGCTGACAAAGCTTGTCGGGTCATGGACGTACCAGCAGACGTGCTCGATGGGGCCGGAACAGCCGGAGTGGACGGGCTCTGGCACCGAACTCGTCCGCAGTGTCGGCGATTTGTGGATCGTTCTCGAAGGCCGCGGCGACATGCCGGATGGGGCGGCGATGGCAACGCGCATGACGCTCGGCTTCGACCCATTGAAAGATCGCTTCGTCGGAAGTTTCGTCGCTTCGATGATGACGTATCAGTGGCTCTATGAGGGCACCCTGGATGATGCGGGCCGAATTTTGTCACTTCAATCGACAGGCCCGAGCCATAAAGACGATGGCACCATGGCGAACTACATCGATGCCGTCACGATCGTGTCTGACGATCACCGGATCTTTTCATCGCGCACGCAAGGCGACGACGGGACATGGAAAGACTTCATGGTCTCGCACTACCATCGCGTAGCGTGACGCAACGCCACCGCGACTTTCAGCCAAACACCCGCTTGAAAATCGTCTCGACGTGCTTGGTGTGATAGCCAAGGTCGAACATCGCCTCCAACGCATCGGGCGAAATCTTCGCCGTCACGTCAGCGTCGGCTTTCAGTTCGGTGAGGAAATCTTTGCCGTGGTCCCAGGTTTTCATGGCGTTGCGCTGAACCAACGCATACGAGTCGTCGCGTGATAGCCCGGCTTGCGTCAGGGCAAGGAGCACGCGCTGCGAATTGTGCAGCCCGCCGAGTTTGTCGAGGTTCTTTTTCATCGTCTCAGGATAAACGACCAGCTTTTCGATGACGCTCGCTAAGCGGTTGAGCGCGAAGTCGAGCGTGATCGTCGCGTCTGGACCGATCATGCGTTCGACCGAGGAATGTGAGATATCGCGTTCGTGCCAGAGCGCGACGTTTTCCATGGCGGGTAGCGCGTAGGCGCGGACCATGCGGGCGAGGCCGGTGAGATTTTCCGTCAGCACCGGATTGCGCTTGTGCGGCATGGCGGATGAACCCTTTTGGCCGGGTGAAAAATACTCCTCGGCTTCGAGAACTTCGGTGCGCTGCAAGTGGCGAATTTCGATTGCCGAGCGCTCGATCGATGAGGCGATGACGCCGAGGGTCGCAAAGAACATCGCGTGCCGGTCGCGCGGGATGACCTGCGTCGACACCGGCTCCGGGATGAGGCCGAGTTTATCGGCGACGTAGGCTTCGACGCGCGGATCAAGATTGGCGAAGGTGCCGACGGCGCCAGAGAGCGCGCACGTGCCGATGTCCTTTCGCGCGGCGACAAGACGATCGCGATGACGGGCGAACTCGGCGTAGGCGAACGCGAGTTTCAGGCCGAACGTCGTCGGTTCGGCATGGATGCCATGGCTGCGGCCGATGGTGATCGTATCTTTGTGTTCGAGCGCCCGGGTTTTCAGCGCAGCCAGCAGTCGATCGATGTCGGCAAGGAGCAGATCGCTGGCCCGTACCAATTGCACCGCGAGGCACGTATCGAGCACATCGGAGGAGGTCATCCCCTGATGCACGAAGCGCGCGTCGGGACCGACATGCTCGGCCAAATGGGTGAGGAAAGCGATGACGTCATGTTTGGTCACGGCCTCGATTTCATCGATCCGGGCGACATCGAAGTTAGCCTCTGCACCCTTGCGCCAGATCGTCGCGGCGGCGTCTTTTGGAATGATGCCGAGCTCCGCGCATGCCTGCGCTGCATGGGCTTCGATCTCAAACCAGATGCGAAAACGCGTCTCCGGCTCCCAAATCTTGATCATCTCCAAGCGGGCGTAACGGGGTATCATCTCGAACTCATCCTTGATGCGATGCGGGAGGCGTAGCAGACGCGATAGCCCGCATCAATCGAGCGCGCGCCCCGCCGGCAATTGTTCTGTGCGGCAGAAATGCCGCTGCGCAGCATGGATGTGTGCGGCGCACATGTTCGTCGATTTACCGTCTGTTTATCGCCACGATCGCTTGCTCTCTCTTTTGTCCAGAGCGTGCAGAAATGCAGAAAGCGTATTCAGCTTTCATTCATGGCCTTTCAGCAACTCTTAACTGCAACTTGAAAAGTTGTGCTCGGCAGATGCTGATCGAAGCTGATTCGTCGGCTATCCTGCGGAACTGGGTGTGTATTGCGATAACCTGAAACTTGACGCCGAGAGAATGCGCGGCGTCTCCAAGGACAGCGGGGAATACAAAAGACAAATGGCTGAACAAATGGGAAGCGGCGTCGATGCCGATCTGGTGCAACAAATGGAGCAATCAGAGGACGACCCACGCCGCTGCTATGCGCTTGTCCAGCAACGCATCAGCACCTACCGCCAGTCGGGGCACAAGGTGCCCGAAGACTTGGCGCGCATGGAGAAGGCGTTGATGGTCGAATGCCTTTCGGCGTCACAAGGGCGTTAAAGCGCGTTGCAATTGGCTAGCTGAAATGTGACGCGATCATTTTATTGAGATCGGCCGGGGGCGCAGTCGCGCACCGGCCGGCACCATTCTCGGCCGTGATCGTTGCTCGCGGTCGTGATTTTCTCCCTCCCTATCGACTGATCGTCCCGGCTTCTTTGATCGTGCTGCCGCTACGCAGAAGCGTTGGTTTATGGCAGTGGCGGCGTCCAACTTAGGCCCGGCGACTCCCAAGCCTCTCCAGTCCACTCGAGAACGTCGTAACCTGGCAGGTCGCAATCGCCATTCGTATTGAATCGCACTGGACCCAAGCGCGTCGCGTACGGTTTGCTGGACAGTGCTTGAGCAAGCGTTGCGCCATCCACGGCACCAGTCTCAGTGACCGCCGTCGCGACCATCTCGATGGCAATGGCTGTCATGCTCGGGCTGTTTCTGTTGGCAGCAGGTATGGCATCGGCAGCTTGCGCCGCGACGGCCTCGAGTGCATTCGTCCCGACGAGCACGCGCACGCCTTTGGCGTCGGCCCCAAACGTCGTCGCGAACTCGGTCGTCGCCAAGCTGTCGGAACCGAGGAAAGTGGCGTCGGAGCCTGCGCCCCGCAGCGCCGTGAACAAAAAGCCCGCTTCCATCGGGAACCCGGCGAAAAAGATGGCGCGCGCCTGGCGCACTTTTTTGATGACCAGCGGATAGTCTTTGTCACCGCCGACAATTGTTGCCGTGATCGGAGCTGAGCCGCTGGCCGCTTCGACCATCGCTTCAGCAGAGTTTGCCAAAGTGCGGGCGTAGGCGGTGCGATCATGGATGATGGCGACCGGACCAGCACGCGCGGCGCGAGCCAGAATTCGGCCAGCAGCTTGTCCTTGCTGATCATCGCGGCCGCTCAAGCGAAAAATTGAGGCTCCGGCGCGTTTGAGAGTGAGCGAGGGATGCCGGGTTTCGGTGGCGATGAAAAGTATGTTTTGCCGGCCGTAGATCGCAGCGGCGGCGAGTGCCGGATTGGTGCAAGGATGGCCCAACACCAAGGCGACGCCTTTAGCTGCCAGTTCACGGGCGACCCCTTCGGCCTTGGCGCGATCGCAGCCGTCGTCGGCGCGCACAACCTCGACCTGACGCCCGATCAATCCGCCGGCCGCATTGATGCGATCGGCGGCGCGGCGCGCGTCGGCAAAGATCCGCTCGGTGTCGTTTGCGGCCCGGCCACTGACCGGCCCGGCGACGGCAATAACAAAGGCACGATCGGCATGGGCCGGGGGGCATGCGAGCGAATTCCCGAGCAGTGCAACGAGTGCGCTGACGCCTGCCACGAGTCGTGACGGCAATTTTGGAGTTGGCGTTGTGGTGAGAATTGCGGCGCGCTGGTTCATTGCTGCGCAATCTCGCTCACGGCGGCGCGTCGTGCCGAGCGAGGCATGATTGTGTGGATCATTCGCCAGACACGCGCCTTGCGTCGGGCGATCGCGTTCGCCTAGGGTTGTCAACGGTTTCGCTGGAAGCACGAAATCGGGCGAGGTGCGGATCGAGGGACGCGACATGAATTTTATATATCGCAAAAAGCCGATCACTGGCCACACCGATGAGTCTGGTTTGAAGCGCGCGCTGAGCGCCACGGACCTGACGCTGCTTGGGGTCGGGGCGATTATCGGCACCGGCATTTTCGTACTGACTGGGCACGCAGCGGCGACCCAGTCGGGACCGGCGGTCGTGCTGTCGTTCGTCGTCGCCGGCCTAGCCTGCGCGTTCGCCGCGCTTTCGTACTCTGAATTGGCGGCCAGTGTCGGCGGCTGCGGCAGCGCGTATGGCTACAGCTATGCCGCCTTCGGCGAATTTCTCGCCTGGATCATTGCCTGGGACCTGATCCTTGAATACGGCGTGTCGGTCGCCGCCGTGGCCAATGGCTGGTCGGGCTATTTCAACAATGCGCTGACGGCGATCGGCATCGGCTTGCCGGACAGTCTCATCCGAGGCCCAACGGAACTCGCCTGGAATTCGTACCTGGGCGGCGCACTTGAGGTGATCGGCTTCGATCCAACGGCCGAGGCCGTCGTCAAGGGCGGCATGGGCGGGATCATCAATTTGCCGGCGGTGGGTATCATCCTCTTGCTGATGATGCTGCTCATTCAGGGGATCAAGGAAAGCGCCAAGGTCAATGCCATCGCGGTCGCCGTGAAGCTCGTCACCATCGCCATCTTCATTGCCGTCGCGGCGTTCAACGTGCAGCCGGCCAACTGGTCGCCGTTTATTCCGTTCGGGTGGTTCGACCACACGGCCGACGGCAAAACAATTGGCGTTCTAGCCGGCGCATCACTGGTGTTTTTCGCCTACGTCGGCTTCGATGCGGTGTCGACCGCCGTTGAAGAAGCCCACGATCCACAGCGCGACGTGCCGATTGGAATTCTCGGGTCACTGGTCTTTTGCACCGTCATCTACATTATCGTGTCCGGCCTGCTGACCGGCATCGTGCCGTACGGCGATTTGAATGTCGCCTCGCCGGTAGCGCACGCGCTGCAACTGATCGGCTACAACTGGGCGTCCGCCTTGGTCGCCACAGGTGTCATCTTCGGGCTGACGACGGTGATGCTGGTGCTCTACTACGCATTGACCCGCATCATCGTTGCCGTGTCACGCGATGGGCTGCTGCCGCATTATTTTTCAGCCATCAATCCAAAAACCCAAACCCCGGTGCGCACGACGGTGATCACCGGCGTGTTCATGGCCATCATGGCCGGACTAACGCCGCTCGGCGTGCTGGCTGAACTGGTCAACATCGGCACGTTGACGGCGTTCGTGATCGTGTGCGGTGGCGTGATTAGCTTGCGGATTTCGCATCCCGATATGCACCGGCCGTTCAAAATGCCGTTCGGCCTGTTGCTCCCAACTCTCGGCGTGCTGTCATGCGGAGCGCTGATCGCGTTCCTGCCGCTCATCACCCATATTCGGTTCTTGCTTTGGCTAGCGGCGGGGTTGCTGATTTACTTCGCGTACTCGATACGTCACAGCAACTTGGCCAGGGCGTAGTTGAAGGAGGGCTCTAACGCCGGCGCGCCTCACAGCATGTTGTGGGTGCCGTCGCAGAACGGTTCGTCGTCGGTCGCTTTGCAACCGCAGATATTGTACGACCCCGTTCGGTCCGCCGTAAATTTCAGCGGCTCGAACGATGTGCCTTTGTGCGAGCCGTCGCAAAACGGTTGCATGTTCGAGCGGCCGCAGCGGCAGTACCAGTAATCTTGACCTTCTTGAAGCTCGACCGTGTAAGGCCCGGTTTGCGCAACGACGGCTTCGTCCGACATGGCCTGCATCTCTCCCGGCCAGAAGCGCTGCGACGACTGGGATCCGTCCTTGGCGCTGGCAGCAGTTGGTCAAGCTGGGTAACTCGTTTGCCAATCATCGGCAAGGGGCCGGGCCCGGTGTTGAGACGGCGGTCGCGCGTTTCGCACCACATGAGGAAGGCCGGTTCACGCGAACCTTCAACCCAAAAACAGCCAGAAGCTATGCCCCAGGCGTTGCCGCGAAAGTGCGAGACCGGCGGCGCACCGATTGGCCGTCTATTGCACGGCCACCGCAGTGCCAGTCATGCCATCATTGCTGACCCAGCGAACCGTCGTGCCGGTGCGCGAAACCGTGAAGCACTGTTCCTTGCCCTTGTTCCAAACGGTCCAGCGCTGGCAGAACTGACTGCCCTGAATGCGCCAAGTGCCGCGATCTTCCGAGACGCCCGCGAACAGACCCATGGCTTTCGATTTGGCGATCATCGTGCCGCCCGGACTGTAGCGGATCGGCAATGAGCCGAACGGTGCCGAAAGGCTAATGGTTTTGCCGGACAACAGAACTTTAAGTTGCACGGCGCCGAGTTGCTCGGCTCGCGCGGCGGTTGCCGCCAAGGTCAAGGCCGCCATAACGGCAAGGGATGTCTTGATTGCACGCACGCGCATGTTGTTCGAAGCCCCTCAAACAAAATCACTCTTGAGACGCTACGGATGAAGTGTCGATGCTGCAATGCACCAAATGATGACAGGGTTACGAAAAGCGCTTCTTCGGACCGATTTTGCAATCACGTTTCGTTACAAAAAATTGCTCGGCAGTCATTCACCGTTCAACAATCTGACGTGCGGCAGAGTCCGGCGTCATGGTGCCGGACAAAACGGCGTCGGCCAAAGGATCGAGGCTGGCGCTGCCGCCTTGGCGGATACGCTGTGCAACCAGATCAGCGGCGGCGCGGGCGATCAGGTAGCGTGCCCGCCGGCGGCGTCGCGATTTGGGATCATCGAGCGCGACGCGGCGGCCGATATCATCGATCGCGGCGACGAGGGCTTCCACACCGTCGCCGTTGAGCGCGCTGGTTTTCAACAGCGGAACTTTGCCGGTCAATGAAGCGCGGATCGACAGGGCTCCCATCAACTGCTGCATGGTCTGCTCAGCGCCGGGCCGATCGCCTTTGTTGACGACGAGAATATCGGCGATTTCGAGCAGACCTGATTTCATCGCCTGGATATCGTCGCCGAATCCGGGCGCTGAGATAACGATACGGATGTCGGCGACTTCGGCGACGTCGATTTCACTTTGGCCGGTGCCGACGGTTTCAAGCAGAATGATATCGAAGCCGGCGCCGTCGAGGGCGTCGATGATGCGAACGGCAGCGGGCGACAAACCGCCGAGATAACCGCGCGACGCCAGCGAACGCACGAACACGCCATCGTCGTCGAGCGCCGATGTCATGCGGATGCGGTCGCCGAGGATGGCGCCGCCGGAAATCGGGCTTGATGGATCGACCGCGATGACGCCGACGGTGCGGCCCTGTTGGCGCAGCGTTTCGATGACGGCGTTGACGAGCGTTGATTTACCCGCACCCGGCGGACCAGTGAAGCCGACGACGAGCGCGTGGCCGAGAAACGGCTGCAAGGTTTGCAGCAGGGCCGGTGCGGCCGTGGAGAGACGTTCGAGTTCGGTGATGACGCTTGCAATGGCACGGCGCTCACCGGTCCGCATCCGCGCTATCATGTCCGCCGCGTCGGCTGGATCGATGCGCCCCGGGGGTGTCGGTGGCGGCGGAGGAGCGGCCGGTGTCATCGTCGTTTTGGTCATATCCGCTGATAGGCGGGACTGCCATCAAGTGCAACCGCGCCCGTCGAACGAACGCTGATCCGACGAGAGTTTCCAACGCCGAAGTGGGCGCGGGCCATCTGGCGAACTCAGTCCGACGGCATCGCCGTTGGGTCCATGTGGAAAACTTCCCAATGATGGCCGTCAGGATCGTAGAAACTGCGCCCATACATGAAACCGAGGTCCATGGGCGGCATGGCGACCGAGCCGCCGGTGGCGATGGCCTTGTCGGCAAGTGCGTCGACGGCAGCGCGATCGTCGGCACTCAGAGCAAGAATGGTTTCTGATGCTGTTGATGTATCTGCGATTTTTTTGGTGGTGAAGCTGGTGAACTTGCTTTCCACCAGCAGCATGGCGAAGGCGCTATCGGAAATGATCATGCAGGTTGCGGTGGAGTCGGTGAATTGCGGATTGAACGCGAAGCCAAGGCCGGTGAAAAAAGCTATCGCACGGTCCAGGTCTTTGACCGGGAGGTTGACGAAAATCTTGCGTGACATGGCAGGATGGCCTTTCGAAAATTGCAAGCTCGCAACTTGCACTTAGACATCAGAACTTGGCGACGACCGCGTGGTCGTTGGTCTGCGAACCGTAGGCATGCGCGGCGAGGATGGCGGGCACGATGTTTTCGGTTTTGTCGACGACCGCGAAGTGCACGTCAAGGCCGGGGCGGATGAAGGTCTCGGATTTCATGTGCGTCAGCAGATCGAGGAACGGCGTCCAGAAGCCTTCGATGTTGGCGACGACGATCGGCTTGGTGTGGCGGCCGAGCTGTGACCAGGTCAATTGTTCGACGAGTTCTTCGAGCGTGCCGATGCCGCCGGGCAAGGCGACGAAGGCGTCCGAGCGTTCAAACATCAGTCGTTTGCGCACATGCATGTCGTCGACGATGATCAAGTCGTCGACGTCTTTCAGCATTTTCTCTTTGGCGCCGAGGAACTCGGGAATGATGCCGGTGACTTTGCCGCCAGCGCCCAGCACGGCTTTCGCGACCTCGCCCATCAAGCCGAGGCTGCCGCCGCCGTAGACGAGGCGGATGTTGGCGACAGCGAGCGCCTTGCCGAGTTTGCGCGCGGCAACCGCGTAAGCTGGATTGAGGCCTTTGCCCGATCCGCAATAGACACAGACGCTGGTCAAGGGCTGAAGCGATGGCGCGGCGGTGCTGGGACCGGGGGCCAGGGTATCAAAACTTTGGGTCATGGACGACTTTCGGAAAAGTGCTGCAGCCGATCTGATGCCGGCTTGGTCGCAATGCCATAGCGCGTCAGTGTGGCAGATCAACCGCTGCCGGGTTTTACAATGACTTTCCGCCGGTTGGCGTTGCTGTCGCCGGCGTGCTTTACTCCGATCGCAATTAAATGAGGGTCAGATGGCGGGCCGGCAAGTCTATCGTCTCAGAGCGACGCGAAGCGGACTGCTTCGCCGGAGATCGCTTGCGGCGGCAATCGTGATCCTGGTGGCGACAGCGCCGCCAATGGCTCTGGCCAACGCGGCAGCGTCAGCGCCTGGCGATCTTGCAGTTGGCGTGCGCATGGCGCAGGCGGCGCCCAACGAAACGAAAAAGCCTGCCATGGTGCCGCCGGTGCGCCGCGAGGCGCCGCCGCCGGACGTGCCGGCAGGTCAGCCAGATGTGGCTCAGCCGTCCGCGCCGCTGGCAATGCCAGAGCCGCCACCTGGCTACGGCGGCGTGATCGGTGCTGTTCAGGACTGGCTGGCGCGCGCCAACCGCGACTATCAGGGCGTCGTCATTAAGGAACTCTCGATCCCCGCAGCGGACGGCACAGCTAACGACGCCATCGCCAAGAAGCTCGAAGAGACGAAGGCCGAGGATGCGCGGGCGAGCGCGGCGAAGCGTGCGGCTGATGATCTGCACAAGGCTGCTGAAGCCAAACAGGCTGACGAGCGCGCGGCGAAGCTGAAAGCTGAGCAGGCGCGCCAGGATTTAGAAAAGCTGGCATCCGAAAAGCTCGCCGCCGAACGCCAGGCCACAGAGCGCCAAGCAACAGAACGCCAAGCAACCGAACGTAAGGCCGTTGAAAAAGCGCAAGCCGATGCTCAGGCCAAAGCTGACACCGAGGCGGCGCGTCGCAAGGCCGTCGAAGAAACCCGCCAAGCGGCAAGCCGGCAGGCGGAAGAAGCGCGCCGCTTGGCTGACGCACAGCGCGCCGCCGACGCGCGGATTGCCGCCGAACGTCGTCGCGCCGACGCAGAGGCTGCGGCTGCAAACGCGGCTAGGCTCGTCGAGCCCAAACCCGTAGAAAGCAAGCGCACCATCGTGCTTATACCAGAGCCGATTCCCGACGATCGGCGATGGGCCGAGAAATCTGCGGCTCCGCCCACGGGCCAGAGCGACCGCCCGAGCGAAGAATCGGTCGATGTCGCCAAGTCGGCGCGGCGCATGCCGGCCGATCGCGGCTTGCGACCTTCGGCCAAAAGCCAAAGTGGCGAGCGGTTGATCACGGCGGCTATTTCGAAGCGTCCGGATGTCTGGCGGACGCGGCGTGGCTCGAAGGTAAAATCCTGGTCGCGGCGGATGTCGCTCAGACGCTCACAGGACGTGCGGCGTGGTGCCTGTTCCCGGGCTGGACGCCGCATCACCCCGCCCGGCCGCTACGTCGTTCGGCGTGGCGACAGTTTGTGGCGGATCGCCAAGCGCCATTATCGTGACGGTGGGCATTATCCGCGAATTTATCGCGCTAATCGCCAAAGCATCGCGCACCCTAATCGGGTCTATCCCTGTCAGCGCGTCTTCGTGCCGGGCCGAAAGCGTTGATAGCGTCGACGTGCGTGGATCGGCTCCATGGACAAGCCGTCGTAGTCCTCTTATCTCGTGGGAATGCAACGAGCCCTCCCTCCAGATCAAAATACCGCCGCCACGCCTGCTGAACCCGGCGGATGGGTGGATCGGATCACACCTTCGCCCGAGCAGACCCGTGTTCTGAAAGCGCTGTGGCCCTACGTGTGGCCGTACGACCGGCCGGATTTGCGCAAGACCGTGCTCTGGTCACTGGTGCTGATTGTCATCGCTAAGGTCGTGACGGTGACAGTGCCCTACACCTTGAAATGGGCGACCGACGCGCTGGTCGCGGCCAGTGGCGGCAAGGTGCCGGCGAGCGAACAAGTGACGTGGCTGGTCGGGGCGCCGCTGCTGGCAAGTCTCGTCTACGGCGCCTCTCGCATATTGATGACGCTGCTGGTGCAACTTCGCGAGGGCATGTTCGCCAAGGTCGCCATGCATGCGGTGCGTAAACTCGCGCTCTCGACGTTCGAGCACATGCACCGGCTGTCGTTGCGGTTTCATCTCGAAAAGAAAACCGGCGGCTTAACGCGCGTGCTCGAACGCGGCCGGGCCGGCATCGAGAACATCAGCCGCATGGCGCTGATGACGCTGATCCCGACGATCATCGAGTTTCTGCTGATCATCGTCGTCTGCGCCATCGAATTCGACTGGCGCTATGTCGTCACCATCGTGTTGATGATTACGGCTTACCTGTGGTTCACCGTCAAGGCGACCGACTGGCGGGTCGGCATTCGCCGGACCATGAACGACAGCGACACGGACGCCAACACCAAGGCGGTCGACAGCCTGCTCAACTTCGAGACGGTGAAATATTTCGGTGCCGAGGAGCGCGAGGCGAAGCGCTACGACACGTCGATGGCATCGTATGAAAAGGCGAGCATCAAATCGTACACGTCGCTCGCGGTTTTAAACTCCGGGCAGGCGGTGATCTTTACGGTGGCGTTGACGCTGTGCCTCGTCATGGCGGCGCAGGACGTGCTGGCGGGAAATCACACCGTCGGCCATTTCGCGATGGTCAATCTGCTGATGCTGCAGCTGTTCATGCCGCTGAATTTCATGGGCATGGTGTATCGCGAAATCAAACAGGGCCTGACCGACATCGAACGCATGATGGACGTGCTCGACCAATCGCCGGAGGTGGCCGATCGGCCGGGCGCCAAGAGGCTCGACGTCCATGGCGGCACTATTCGGTTCGAGAACGTGCGCTTTGGCTATGAACGCGACCGCGAAATTCTCAAGGACGTGTCGTTCGAGGTGCCGGCTGGGAAAATGGTCGCCATCGTCGGCCCATCGGGGGCTGGCAAATCGACCATCGGGCGGCTGCTGTTGCGTTTCTATGATGTGACCGGCGGACGGATCACGATCGATGGGCAGGATCTGCGTCACGTCACGCAAGCGTCGCTCCGCGCCGCGATGGGCGTGGTGCCGCAAGATACGGTGCTGTTCAACGATACGATTTTCTACAACATCAAGTATGGCCGCGCCGACGCCACCGACGACGAGGTTTTCGCTGCGGCGCGCATGGCGCAGATCGATGACTTCGTGAAATCTCTGCCGCAGGGTTACGACACGATGGTCGGTGAACGCGGCTTGAAATTGTCCGGCGGTGAGAAGCAGCGCGTCGCCATTGCGCGGACGATTTTGAAGGGTCCGCCGGTGCTCATTCTCGATGAAGCAACGAGTGCCCTCGACAGTCACACCGAAAAAGAAATTCAAGACGCGCTCGATCGCGTGGCGATGAACCGGACGACGGTGGTCATCGCGCACCGGTTGTCGACCATCATTCATGCGGACGTTATTCTGGTGCTGCGCGATGGCACGCTGGTCGAGCAGGGCACCCATGCCGAGCTGATTGCCAAAGATGGTTTGTATGCGAGCTTGTGGTCGCGGCAGCGGCAGGCCGAAAAGGCGCGGGAAGATCTGGCACAGGCGTTGGAAGAAGCCGAACGGACCGGAGCCCTGCGCCCGGTTCAGGTGTAGCGGAATTGGCGACAGTGACTTGGTAAACGCGGCCTAGTCGCCGCGCGAGGACCACGAGGCGTCCGCCGCCACATTAAATTTTGCGAAAGTTATCCCCGGCCTGCGGGGCGGACGTAATCTTGCGGAACGCCGGCAATCGGGCCGACGCTGTGAGACCATCGACCGGAGCCGTGACGCATCGTGGCAAGTCAATTTCGAAGCATCGCCGGGACACTCAAGCGGCTCGTGGTCGCGTTGTTGTCGGCACTGCGCCAAGCGGGGGTCATCGCGTGGAGGCTTGCGCGTGGGCCGGTGATGTTCGTGTTCAACGTCATCGCGGCGCTGATCATCCTGTTCGAGGAATGGGGCTGGCGGCCGCTTGAAAAGTGGCTTGGAAAGCTCGCCGAGTATCGTCCGATCGCGGCTCTCGAACGCTGGATAGCAGGCTTGCCGCCCTATGGCGCACTGTGCGTCTTCGCATTGCCGACGACGTTTTTGCTGCCGCTGAAATTCGTCGCCGTGTGGCTGCTGGCGAATGGCCAAGTGTTCGCGGCGTCGGCGCTGTTCGTTGCGGCCAAGATTGCATCGACCGCGTTGCTGGCGCGAATTTTCATGCTGACCAAGCCGGCCTTGATGCAGATTTCGTGGTTCGCTGGCGCTTATGCGTGGTTCATGCCGTGGAAAGACGCGCTGTTTGCTGTCATTCGGTCGTCGTGGGTGTGGCGCAGCGGACGGGTCGTCAAGCATCGGACGATGGCGTGGCTTAAGCCAGTTCTGGCGTCGTGGCGGCCGCGCGTCGATGCAACGATCCGGACGGCCAGTGGGCGCCTTCGTGAATGGGCGGCGGTGGCAAGGTTGTCCGGCGTGACGCTTTGGGATCGCATATTCGGTCGTTGACCGCAGATTTGCGCCCGACAATTGCAAACCGCTGTGAATGATATAATATCCGTTTAGTTGCCGATAGTTGACATAATTAGTATACTATGGCCCAATCGTTTTCGAAGAAGAGACTCGGCAGCTGCCGGTTGGAACAAGCTGCACGTCGATTGGCGATTTCGCTGTGGCCCTCGTCAGTCGAGACCGGTGGTGCCGTCCTGGGGAAGCGTTGGTTTTAATTCGGGCTGAGGGATCAGCGCTGATCTTAGTGACGGGGTTGGCTGCGGAAACGCGCCAACGGAACAGTGTTAGATAGTGGGGCGATCAATGATGCGTACAGCAGCTCTGGCGAGTATTGCATGCTTGATGGCGGGAGGCGCGGCGACGGCCGCTGATCTCGGGGGCGATTGCTGTGCCGATCTGGAAGAGCGCATCGCCGAACTCGAAGCCACGGCGGCGCGCAAGGGCAACCGCAAGGTTTCGTTGTCCATCTCGGGGCAAATCAACAAAATGCTTCTGGCGTGGGACGATGGCCAAGAAAGCAACGCCTATGTCGTTGGCAACAAGAACGATCAGTCGTTCTTTAGTTTCACGGGCGACGCCAAGATCGCCGAAGGGTGGAGCGCTGGATACGACATTACCATTCGACTGCGCGATGATTTGTCCGACGATGTCAGTCAGGATGCGGACAATGGTTCGGGCGACGGCTTTCAGATGTGGCAGGCGCACTGGTGGATCGAAGGCGAAAAGGCCGGCAAGCTTTCGGTTGGTCTGGCGTCACGTGTGACGGATACGGCGCCGGAAAACGATTTGTCCGAAACCGCCGTCGCAGCTTACGCCGGCGTGCAGGACATTGGTGGCGCGTTTGAACTACGCACGTCAAGTGGTGCGCCGGTTGGTCTCGCGTGGGGTGATGTCTACAATCACTTTAACGGCGATACGGCTAATCTGGTGCGCTACGACACGCCGGAATTAGCGGGGTTTGTGGCGTCCGCGAGTTGGGGCGAAGACGACATCTGGGATATCGGACTGCGCTACGAAGGTGACGGCGGCGGATTTAAGTTGGCAGCGACCATCGCGTACACCGAGATCACCGATACCGATGGCGCGTTCGCCGACCTTGATCAATCGACTCTACTGGGATCGGCGGCGATCCTACATGAGGCGACGGGCTTGAATTTTCTGGTTAGCGCCGGTGTGCGCGAATTCGATCAGTCGGTGGTCGATGCCGATGGGGCACTGCGCACACCCGACGATGCGAAATTCGTCTATGTCAAACTCGGATGGCTTGCGCAGTTGAATGGCCTTGGGCCAACGGGCTTCTACGGCGAATATGGCTGGTTCAAAGACTATGTCTCGGCCGTGGACGACAGCGGCGGTGATGCGAGTGCGCTGGTTTTGGATTTGGGTGGTGTTGCCGGCGATCGCATCGGCGGTAGCACAGCCGAGGTCTGGGGATTCGGCGTCGTGCAACACATCGAGGCCGCCGAGATGCAGCTTTATGCTGGTTATCGGGTGAATGAGGTCGACTTCGAAATCGTGAGCGGCGGCGCGGCGGCGACGAACGAGCTTGAGGATTTCCACACCGTCGTCTTCGGCTCGAAAATCGCGTTTTGAAGGCTGCGTCGCGGCCTGACGGACAACGCCTCCTAGCGTGCTCCCCAGCACTGCGTTAGGAGGCGTTATCATGTCAAACGTCCACCAGCCGACGAACCGGCCGATTTTGATTGCCGGCCCAACCGCGAGCGGTAAGTCGGCGCTGGCCATGGCGTTGGCCGAAGAGCTCGGCGGCCTGATCATCAATGTCGACAGCATGCAGGTCTATGCCGAGCTGCGTATTCTGACAGCGCGGCCGAGCGTCGAGGACGAGGCGCGGTTGCCTCACGCACTATTCGGCCATGTGCCGGCCCGCGAGGCGTATTCGGCCGGCCGGTTTCTAACCGACGCGGCGGCGGCTTTAAACGAGGCGACGGCGGCGGGCCTCCGTCCGATCTTCGTCGGCGGCACGGGGCTGTATTTCAAAGCACTGCTTGAGGGTCTGGCGCCGATCCCGGACGTTGCAATGGATATCCGGCAGCATTGGCGCGATCAGGCAAGCCGCGTCGGTGCAGCGGCGCTGCACGGTGTTTTGGCGGAGCGCGATCCCGGCATGGCGGCGCGGCTTTCGGCCGAGGACACGCAGCGCATTGTTCGGGCCCTGGAGGTGCTCGACGGCAGTGGCCGGTCGCTGGCCTACTGGCAGGCACAGCCGTGCGTGCCGCTGGTCCAGCCCGACGACGCGCTGCGCCTCGTCATGATGCCGGACCGCGATGTGCTGCATCGCCGGGCCGATGCAAGACTCGACGCGATGGTTGCATCCGGCGGGATCGAAGAAGCTGGGCGGCTGGCGGCGCTGCAACTCGATGGAAATTTGCCGGCGATGCGGGCCATCGGTGTGGCGCCCCTAGCGGCCGTTGCCCGCAGCGAGATAGAGCTGGCCGACGCTATTCTGGGCGCGAAAACGGAGACACGCCAGTACATCAAACGGCAGCAAACTTGGATCAAACGACATATGATTACGTGGAGAAGGTTTTCATCGCAAGAAATGGAAATAAATATAGCGGATGCCATGTCATTTATTCAAAGTTAGCGTTGACCTCGCATAATGCGGTGACTAGATGATCGGGATTGATCTGAGCTTATGCTCGACAACCTGGCGATGTCGGCTGGTCTGCACTTCAATAGCGTTCGCGCCACCGACACTTTTTTAGCCGGTTGGATCACCAACTTGACGGCCTTACGCGACGACCCAAATTGACTTTACGGAGCGGACGACATGGCACGGACAATGACGGGTGCTGAGATGGTGATGACGGCGCTCGCCGATCAGGGCGTCGAAGTCATTTTCGGCTATCCGGGCGGCGCCGTGTTGCCGATCTATGACGAACTGCATCAGCAGGACAAAGTGCGCCACATCCTCGTGCGTCAGGAAGGCGGCGCGGTGCATGCTGCTGAAGGCTATGCACGCTCAACCGGCAAGGTTGGCGTTGTACTGGTGACGTCGGGGCCGGGCGCGACCAACGCGGTCACCGGTTTGACCGACGCGCTGATGGATAGCATTCCGCTGGTCTGCATCACCGGTCAGGTGCCGACGCACCTCATCGGGATGGATGCGTTTCAGGAGTGCGATACGGTCGGCATCACGCGGCCGTGCACGAAGCACAATTATCTCGTCAAGAACGTCAACGACCTCGCTCGCATTCTGCACGAGGCGTTCCACATCGCGAGAACCGGGCGGCCGGGCCCGGTGGTGGTCGATATTCCGAAAGACATTCAGTTCGCGTCCGGCAACTACGTCGGGCCGTCGAACATTCAGCACAAAACCTATCGCCCGAAACTGAAGCCCGAGCAGACGGCAGTGCGCGAGGCGGTCGATTTGATCGCCGGAGCCAAGCGGCCGGTGTTCTACACCGGCGGCGGCGTCATCAATTCAGGGCCGAAAGCCAGCCAGCTGCTGCGTGAACTCGTGCGGCTGTCGGGCTATCCGATCACGTCGACGCTGATGGGACTTGGGGCTTATCCGGCGTCCGACAAGCAGTGGCTCGGCATGCTCGGCATGCATGGCACCTACGAAGCCAACATGGCGATGCACGATTGCGACGTGATGATCAACATCGGCGCCCGCTTCGACGATCGTATCACCGGGCGGCTCGATGCGTTCTCACCCGGCTCGCGCAAGATCCATGTCGATATCGATGCGTCTTCGATCAACAAGGTGGTGCAGGTCGATATTCCGATCATCGGCGATTGCGCCTACACGCTTGAAGACATGCTTCGCGTATGGAAAGCCAAGGCGCCTGTGCTGGACAAGGCCGCGCATAAGCTTTGGTGGAAGCAGATCGAGGGTTGGCGGGCGCGCAAATCGCTGTCGTACAAGAATTCGCGCGACGTGATCATGCCGCAATACGCCGTGCAGCGTCTCTATGAGCTGACCAAGGATCGCGAAACCTACATCACCACCGAAGTCGGCCAGCACCAGATGTGGGCAGCGCAGTTCATCAACTTCGAAGAGCCGAACCGGTGGATGACGTCGGGCGGGCTCGGCACGATGGGCTACGGCTTGCCTGCGGCCATCGGCGCGCAGGTGGCGCATCCGAAAGGCTTGTGCATCGATGTGGCGGGTGACGCTTCGATCCTGATGAACATTCAGGAATGTTCGACGGCGACGCAGTATCGCCTGCCGGTGAAAGTGTTCATTCTCAACAACGAATATATGGGCATGGTGCGCCAGTGGCAGCAGCTGCTGCACGGCAACCGGTTGTCGGAGAGCTATACGGCAGCGCTGCCGGATTTCGTCAAGCTGGCCGATGCCTACGGCTGGAAAGGTATGCGCTGCGATCATCCAGCCGACCTCGATGACGCCATAAAAGACATGATCAATACGCCAGGTCCGGTGATGTTCGACTGCCGCGTTGCCAAGCTTGCCAATTGTTTTCCGATGATCCCGTCGGGTAAGGCGCACAACGAAATGCTGCTTGGCGAAGATGTGTCCGACGAAGAGGTGCAAAACGCCATTAGCAAAGAAGGCAAGGTGCTGGTGTGAGGCCGACAGCTAGGCCCGCCACAAGTGGTGCGAGATCATTGGTGACAGCCGTCACTGCCGCCCTAATGCTGACGGTCGGCATGCCCTTGGCCATGCGCGACGCCGCGATCCAAGCCCGAGCTTACGCGCCGACGTGGGACCGCGCCGCCAACATCAACGATGCGGCTGAACGGCTCGCAAAATTGCACCAGCGCCAAGGCTCGCAAGGCGTACTGAAGTTTCTCGACGCGTGTTACCGGACACATTTGCTTTCGAGCACCTTCAACGAGGGCGTCGAGGCGTGCCTAGCGCAAGACTATATCCATGCGCAAACCTTGGCGACGATCTATGCGCGATTGCCGCCGCAAGCGCGGCAGCAGCGCGGTCTCCCTGCGCCGGAATTGATCTCGCAAGGCATGCAGCAGCGATTGATCACGACTTTCCGCCAGTACAAAATCTCGCCTGAGGAAGCGGTCGTGTTTCAAAAGCTCGTCGAGAAACATGGTTTGTCGGTGTTTTTGAAGGCGGTGTTTCCCGATACCGATACGAAATCGGCGAAGCCGGCCGAGAAGTAGGCAGCGGGCATGTTGAAACTCGTCATCGCCAACAAGCTCTATTCGTCGTGGTCGCTGCGTCCCTGGATGGTGCTGCGCGCTTTCGATATTTCGTTCGATGAAATCATTATTCCGCTGCGCATGCCAGACAGCCGCGACCGCGTTCTGGCGGTATCGCCGTCGGGCAAAGTGCCAGCGCTGATCACCGGCGCGCAGACGATTTGGGAAAGCCTCGCCATCATCGAGTATCTGGCCGATGCCAATCCCGGCAAGGCCATATGGCCCCGCGATATCATGGCGCGCGCCCATGCCCGATCGATCGCGACTGAAATGCACGGTGGTTTTCCAGCCTTGCGGCAGGCCTGCCCGATGAACCTCGGCGGTCGCTATGCAACGCCGGAACTGACCGACGCGGTGGCGCAGAACGTGGCGCGCATCGAGGCTATCTGGGCCGAAGCGCGGGGTCAGTTCGCGGCAGATGGGCCATATTTATGCGGCGCGTTTTCGGCAGCCGATGCCATGTACGCGCCGATTGCGACGCGGCTCGACACCTATCAGGTGCCGGTGACGCCTGCGACGCGGGCCTACATCGACACGATTTTATCGCATCCGGCGTTCGTCGCGTGGCGTGCGGCGGCTCTTAAAGAAACCTGGACTATTGACGATTATGATGCCGGCCACATGCTGGTCGAAAATTATCGCTGACGCAAAGAGATCCCCTCATGGCCGAGCATTCCAAACAGTCGCATTATCCAAGCCCGCAGCGCGCCCAAGAGGTCGTATCGCGAACGCTGTCGATCATCGTCGACAACGAGCCGGGCGTGCTGGCCCGCGTCATCGGCCTGTTCTCGGGCCGTGGCTATAACATCGACAGCTTGACCGTGACCGAGACCGAGCACGAAAAGCATCTGTCGCGCATCACCGTCATCACCAGCGGCACGCCGCACGTCATTCAGCAGATCAAGCTGCAGTTGGAGCGGCTGATCCCGGTGCATCGGGTCCGCGATCTGACGCACGAGGGCGGATCGATCGAGCGTGAACTTGCGCTGGTTAAGGTTGGCGGGCGCGGCGAAAAGCGGATCGAGGCGTTGCGGCTTGCTGAGATTTTCCGCGCCAAGGTGGTCGATACGTCGACGGAACACTTCGTTTTCGAGATCACCGGCAAGCCGTCGAAGATCGAGACCTTCATTCAGATCATGGGCGAATTGGGATTGGTCGAAGTTTCACGAACCGGCATTGCGGCGATCGGTCGTGGATCGGCAACGCTCTAGAACCCGGCTCACAAGCCATCGCCATTCGATACCTTACGGCAGGCGCGCGTTGTCGTGGGCGAGCGATAGCGCCGACGCCGAGACGATCAGTGTGTCATCCTGAGCGTTGACGATCTTTTGGGTCGGTGAGCGAAAGCCGATGGTGTCCTTCTGCGTCAATGGATAGAGCGGCTCGGCTGTCGGTGGGGTCGTAAGCGTGACATAGAAAGCCTGAATCCGAGGGCCGTAGCCGCTGACAGTCTTATCGCAACGGTCTTCGCCCTCGACTTTCGTGCACTGTTGCAGGGACGAGTACGTCGTGGCCTTTTGCTGGTGTGTCGCCAACGCCAGATCAATCGCGGTGATGCAGTCGGCTTGTGGAATTTTCTTCGCTGCGATGCAGTCGTTGGTCGAGATGAAGATCGCCTTCACCACCGGCGCGGCCTTCGCGGCAGGAGCCTCGGGCGCTTCTCCACACCCCGCCAAGGCCGCAGCGATTGTGAAAACGAACAGGATCGGGGGGGCGATCAGCATGGGTGGAACGGCCTCGGCTGAAATGGCTGCGATAGGGAAATCATCACGGCCAGTGTGCACGCAAGAGAGTTAGGACGCGGTTAACGGTTGTTGTTTCGCACAACTGGCTCGTTCGGGCGACGCGGCCTGGCGTCGGCGCTTGCGCCAAAAAGCCGCCAGCTTCGCTGAAAATGAAGCGGCCGTTGAAACGGCAAGGCGTTCTGAGTAGGTTCCGGCGTGATTTGCGCTCCAATCGGCTGCGCTATTGACCGTCAACCCAGCCCGACCACCGTTTCGACCGGGGAACCGTCGTTTCGTCCGGGGAACCCGAGAGGCCGCCCATGCGCGTCTATTATGATCGTGATGCCGACATCAATCTGATCAAAAATAAAAAGGTCGCCATCGTCGGCTACGGCAGCCAGGGCCATGCGCACGCGTTGAACCTCCGCGACAGCGGCTGCAAGGATGTTGTCATCGCACTTCGCAAGGGATCGGCAACGGCTGCCAAATGCGAAAAAGAAAAGCTGAAAGTCATGGAAGTCGCGGACGCCGCCAAGTGGGCCGACGTCATCATGATGCTGACGCCGGACGAACTGCAGGCTGACATCTATCGCGACCACTTGCATGCCAATATGAAGCAGGGCGCGGCACTGATGTTCGCGCACGGCCTCAATGTGCATTTCAGTCTCATTGAACCGCGCAGCGATCTCGATGTCGGCATGGTGGCGCCGAAAGGGCCGGGGCATACGGTGCGTGGCGAGTATCAAAAAGGCGGTGGCGTGCCCTGCCTGATCGCGGTCCATCAAGACAAGAGCGGCAACGCGCACGACCTGTTTTTGTCGTATGCGTCAGCCGTTGGTGGCGGCCGCTCCGGCGTTATCGAGACGACGTTTCGCGAAGAATGCGAAACCGATTTGTTCGGCGAGCAGGCGGTTCTGTGCGGCGGCTTGGTCGAATTGATCCGGGCCGGATTTGAAACGCTGGTCGAAGCCGGATACGCGCCCGAGATGGCGTACTTCGAATGCCTGCACGAAGTGAAGCTGATTGTCGATCTGATCTATGAAGGCGGCATCGCCAACATGAATTACTCGATCTCAAACACGGCGGAGTTCGGCGAATATGTAACCGGTCCAAGGGTTGTGACGCCCGAAACGAAAGCTGAAATGAAGCGCGTGCTGACCGACATTCAAACGGGCCGCTTCACACGCGATTGGATGCTGGAGTGCAAGGCCGGCCAGCCGAATTTCAAGGCGACGCGCCGCTTGAACGATGCCCATCAGATTGAAGAGGTGGGCGCTAAGCTCCGCGCCATGATGCCGTGGATTGCGAAGAACAAGATGGTTGATAAGGCGCGGAACTGAGGTTTTTTCTCAAGCGCGCCTAAAGCTCGTCCGGGCGATACGCTCGGTGCCATGACTTGAAAGTTGGCCGGCCGTGACGGGAAACCGTTGCGGCCGGCGACGTAAGTGGACGGCTCGATCGGGAAAATCGCGCCAAAATCTTTGATCCGGCACAGTTGCCCTGTAACGGAATGGCGATGCGGAACGTCTGTCTCTTAGCGACGCTCAACGCTCTGGACGCGTCGGCTCGCAATTGAAAAAGGATGTCAGGGTTATGAAAAAATCCTCGTTGTTTTATGCGCTGATCGGAGCAGTCATGGCGATCCAAGGTGCCGTGGCCGTGCACGCGGAAACGCTGCCCGATATTTATCAATCGGGAAAATCGGAATTCGGCAGCAATAACGCCGTCGGCGGTTACGACGCGGTGGCATACCAGAAAGCCAACGCCGCCGTGCCGGGCTCCAAGCAGTTTTCGTATGCTTGGAAAGGCGCGACGTGGCAGTTCTCGTCGGCTGAAAATCTCGAAGCGTTCAAGGCCGCTCCGGACACTTATGCTCCGAAGTATGGCGGCTATTGCGCTTATGGTGTGTCGCAGGGCTACGCAGTGCATGGCGATCCGCAGGCTTGGACCGTGGTCGATGGCAAGCTGTACCTGAACTACGACAAGGACGTGCAGAAGACCTGGAATAACGATCGGCCGGGCTACATCAAGCTGTCCGAACAGAATTGGCCGAAGGCGCTGACGAAATAGTGTGACGTCGTGTCATGCTCCGGCGGCATCGCGCTCATCTTTTTTCGGATGGGTGAGGCTTGGATGTCCTAGCGGAGACCGAAGGGTCGGAGTCATAGTCGGCGCTGCAACTTACGCGTCCGCCGCGCCGACAACTTTGATCTCTGCTGGAGGATAAACATGCTGCTCAGATCATTGGGTCTGTTCGTGCTGACGGTCTCGCTGGCTGTCGCGCCAACGTTGGCTTTTGCAGCTGACGGCGAAGCGCAGTCGAGTGCCGGTTGGCCCAAGCCGACACGTTCGGTGCAGTCGGGTGAAAAACTTTGCAAGTACAAGTTTTCGGATGGCTTGCACAAAGTCTGGGTATGCAAAAAAGAAGAGCCCTGCTGCCAGTGGGAGCTGCTCAACAACTACGTCAAATGTGGATCAACAATCACGGGCTGCCTTTAATCGACACATTCGGGCACGACCCGCGAAACTTTCAGGCACCGTAACCGTAACAATAACGTGGAAATGGGAACTCGCGCTGCCGCTCTCTTGGGGAGGGTTTCGGTGCAGCAGCGCGAGCGGTCCTGTCGGAACCCAATCTTTTGTATCGCGGGCGATACTTCAGACCAGAGCCGACACGGGCGGCAGAGGAGCGGGGACCTCCGCCGCCCGTTCCCGATGCTGCCGCGAACGCGGCATCCTCGGAGACGTTGAGTGACGCGAAGCCGTTGGAGCCGGTTCGCAAGGCACTCGGACTGTTCGCGGAGCTTGAGCAAGACGGATTTGGACGCGCCTCGAAGCCCCGAAACTCGATTGTCACACCGGACGAAAACTCCGGCTTGAGCTGTGCTGGGAGACCTTGACTGTCGCCCCCCGGCGACAACGTCGACGAACGGATAAAAGCCAGAGATCGTGACCACCTGATGACCAAAGTGCGGGCATCGTAAGGCCACCATTTATTCTCCCCATTTGCGGCAAGCTAACTCATTGCAATATCAGTGATGTGAGCATTTCGTATCGACGCGGCTGCACGCAACAGCTGTGGCGGGTTGTAGGCTGAATGATGACAACCAAAGACCAGGCCGACGGCGGCGATGTGGGTGCGACGGGGTGCGCCGCGCCGCTGGATCGCGACGGGGTCTATCGCTTCGGCGCTATTGACGTGCGTGTTGCTGCCGGAGTGCCATGGTCATATGCGACGGCGCAAGCCGCCGCAATCGACGCCCATTGGGCCGAGGCCTTGCGTCAGTCGCCGAGATATTTCAACGGCAATGTTCACATGACGCATTGGGTACGCTGCGATGGCGGCACGCTCACGGCCGAGATGATCCGGGTCGACTTTAAGGCTTACCTGTACTGGCGGGCGTGTGGCTTTCCGTCGGCGGGCATCATCGATGCCTTCGGCTCGGCTCTCATTCGAACGGCTGACGATGCCGTGGTTCTGGTACGCCAGCGACCCGGCCAAGTGAACAGCGGGCTGTATTATTTGCCGGGCGGGTTCGTCGATGGCGACGATATGGCGGCCGATGGGCGTGTCGATCTGCGCGGCAGCGTCAACCGCGAAGTGCTGGAAGAAACCGGATTGGATGGTGATGCTCTTGAGGTATTGCCAGGCTATTGGGTGACGCGCGCCGGCCCGCATCTGTCGATCGCGGTTGGCTACCTGATAGCGATGCCGGCCGCTGAGACACTGGAGCACATCAACCGCTACATTGCGGCTCATCCGGATGGCGAACTCGAAAGCGCCATCGCCGTCCGCCGTGTGCAAGATCTGCAGCATCTCGCCATGCCCGAGTATGCCCGCCGGCTGCTGCATCATATTTTCGACGGCTGCGACGGCTCGCCGGAATGAGAATTTGCTTGGCGAGCTAAATGCTCTGCCGCATGGTGCCGCCGCTTTAACGTGGTCGCGACGACGCGCCACGAGAGCGAAATATTTGGGGTCGCAGCGGGTCTTCGCAGCGTTTCAGGGGCGATAAAACGATATGCCGCTCGATTATCATATCCTCGATGTCTTTACCGAGCGCGCGTTCGGCGGCAATCCGTTGGCGGTCGTGCTCGGCGCCGACGCCGTGTCGTCGTCGGATATGCAGACCATCGCCCGTGAATTCAACGTGTCTGAGACTGTGTTCGTTATGAATGCCGTCAGTCCAGGCCATACGGCGCGCATCCGTATTTTCACGCCCGGTCGCGAATTGCCGTTCGCCGGTCACCCGACGATCGGAACAGCGGCGCTCTTGGCTGAACTTAGAACGCCGATCGTCAACGGTGAGCAGGATGCGATCATTGCGCTCGAAGAGGACATTGGCAGTGTGCGGGTTGGTGTGAGGTTGCGCCAGGGCGGAGCCGCCTTCTGTGAGTTCGACGCGCCCAAGCTTCCCGAAACCGTCGGCACGATGTCGGAGATCGAGGAAGTGGCTGGTGCCCTCGGCCTGATCCCCAACGAGATCGGGTTTGAAAACTTCAAGCCGATGCTGCTCAACGGCTCGTCGCGCTATGCCTTCGTGCCGATCGCCAATCTGGAAGCGATGTCGAAAGTTCGCATCGCGCCGACGCATTGGGCCCGCGCCTTCACCGATCGCTCGGTTGATGGTGTTTATCTCTATACCCGGCAGTGCGTCAGGGCGCAGTCGTCGTTCCATGCGCGCATGCTGGCGCCGGACATCGGGATCCCGGAAGATCCCGCGACCGGGTCGGCGGCGATCGGCTTTGCGCGGGTGATGCACGAATTCGACGCCATGCCGGACGGAACCCACAAGCGCGCCATCGAGCAGGGCCTGGAAATGGGGCGCCCGAGCCACATCAGCCTGACGATGACGGTTGCCCGCGGCCGGCTTGAGACGGTGCGGATCGGGGGCCATTCGGTCCGGGTCGCGGAGGGCCGGCTGCTGATTTAGGCGCATCCCGGGTCATCGGTTGACGTGGCGCTGGGCCGGGTGGCCAGTGCAGCGCCCGCTCTCTTGCTTTTCGCGGCGCGTTTGGGCTTATTGTCAGCCCATCCGGACGTAATCCGGACAACCAATGCAACTTGCGCCGGACAAAGATGCTGTGCCGTGGACGACAGCTGTGTGCCTGCCTTCCCTTCATCGGGCGGTGCGCGCGTTTACCGGGCGAGCTCCGCAGCCACATGTTCCTGCGCTTGCTTAGCAGCCCCTGAGCCACGGCTGCTCGGCTTGATGCCGGGAGGGTTCAGGGGATAGCGCACACGAAAACATCAAACGCTCGAACCGATTGCATGCGTGACGGCGAACCCGAGAGGCGGTTCCCGCGGTGAGGACAAAAACCTATGACCGACACGACCCCTGGTGGCACTCCGCCAATTGCCCGAACGGACGACCAGATCATCATTTTCGACACGACGCTGCGCGACGGCGAACAATGCCCCGGCGCAACGATGACATTTGAAGAAAAGCTGCAAGTCGCCGAACTGCTCGATGACATGGGCGTCGATGTGATCGAAGCCGGTTTTCCGATCGCATCCGACGGTGATTTTGAATCGGTCGCGGAGATCGCGAAGATCGCCAAGCATTCGGTGATCTGCGCTTTGGCGCGTGCCAGCGTCAACGACATCGATCGGGCCGGCGACGCCATCAAAGCGGCGCGGCGCGGGCGCATTCACACGTTCATCGGCACGTCGCCGCTGCACCGTCAGCATCAGCTGCAACTGACGGCCGACCAAGTGCATGAGCGTGTCATCTCGTCGGTGACGCGTGCGCGCAACTTCACCGACGATGTCGAGTGGAGCGCCATGGATGCAACGCGCACCGAGCACGACTATCTGTGCCGGGTGGTTGAATCGGCCATCAAGGCGGGCGCCACCACGATCAACATTCCCGATACCGTCGGATACGCGCTGCCGGAAGAGTATTACGCGCTCATCATGATGCTGCGTAATCGCGTGCCGGGCATGGAAAAGGTGATCATCTCGACGCATTGCCATGATGATCTCGGCTTGGCCGTGGCCAACTCGCTGGCCGGCATTCGCGCCGGTGCCCGGCAGATCGAATGCACGATCAATGGTCTGGGTGAACGGGCCGGCAATGCCGCGCTGGAAGAAGTGGTGATGGCGATCAGGACTCGGCACGATTTGCTGCCGCATCGCACCGGGGTCAAATCCGAAATGCTGGCGCGGGCATCAAAGCTCGTCTCAGCCGTCACCAATTTCCCCGTGCAATACAACAAAGCGATCGTCGGTCGAAATGCCTTCGCGCACGAGAGCGGCATCCATCAAGACGGCGTGCTGAAGCATGTCGAAACCTACGAAATCATGACGCCCGAAAGCGTCGGCGTCGGCAAGTCATCGCTGGTTATGGGCAAGCATTCGGGCCGCGCCGCGTTCAAGGCGAAACTAAAGGACCTAGGCTACAGTCTCGGCGACAATGCGCTGGAAGACGCCTTCAACCGATTCAAGACATTGGCCGACCGCAAAAAGCACGTGTACGACGAAGACATTGAGGCACTGGTCGACGAGGGCGTCGCGCACATGCACGATCGCATCAAGGTGACCGCGCTGACGGTGATCGCCGGTACGATGGGGCCACAAACCGCCACGCTGACGCTCGAGATCGAGGGCCAGTCGAAGACGGTGCAGAGCACCGGCAATGGCCCTGTCGACGCCACGTTCAATGCCATCAAGATGCTGGTGCCGCATGAGGCGCGGCTGGACCTCTATCAGGTGCATGCCGTGACCGAGGGAACCGACGCGCAAGCGGAAGTGTCGGTACGTTTGGAAGAGGAGGGACGCATCGTGACTGGCCGCTCGGCCGATCCCGACACAATGGTGGCGTCCGCCCGAGCCTATGTTGCGGCGCTGAGCAAGTTGGTCCTCAAGCGCCAGAAGCTGGCGCAGGCACAGCACGCGGTTTGATGAACAACGAAGTACCTGTCTTGCCATGCGTCGGCGATACGGGTTGCCTTGACGAATGTGCCGGCATGACGATGGCCCACGGCGGAGCAGCCGCCGTAGGGCGAATAAGGGGGCGTTGCGCGCGTTGTGAAATTGCCATTCGGCATCAAAAGCGTTCTGGCCGATGATATCGCGATCGACCTTGGAACAGCAAATACGCTTGTTCACGTCGCTGGTCGCGGCGTCATCATCAACGAACCCTCAGTCGTTGCCATTCGGTCTCGCGGCGGCACGCGAGACGTCCTCGCGGTTGGGCAAAAAGCCAAATCGATGCTGGGGCGAACGCCTGAAAATATCGAAACGATCCGGCCGCTACGCGACGGCGTGATCGCAGATTTCATCGCCACCGAAGAAATGCTGCGCCAGTTCATTCGCGAGGCCAAGACCAAGTTTGACCTGATCCGGCCGCGCATCCTGATTTGCGTGCCAGCGGGCGCAACGCCTGTCGAGCGCCGCGCGGTTTACGAAACCGCCTTGTCCGCTGGAGCGCGACGCGTATTTCTGGTCGAGGAACCGGTGGCAGCGGCCATCGGCGCCGGCCTACCGATCGATGACCCGAACGGTTCGATGGTGGTCGATATCGGCGGCGGCACGACCGACATCGCGGTGCTGTCGCTCGGCGGCGTGGTGCAAGCGCGCTCGCTGCGATGTGGCGGCAACGCCATGGACAACGCCATTATTCGCCACGTGCGGCGCACGCACCGGCTGGTGATTGGTGAAGCCAACGCCGAGCGCATCAAGATCGAAGCAGGCTCGGCGTCGCAATACATCAACGGCGAATTGGCTGAGATTTTTATCCGCGGTCGCGACTTGCGCGACGGCAAGCCAAAGACCGTGACACTCGGATCGCACGACGTCGCGGCGGCGCTGGCGGATCCGGTCGAAGCGATCGCAGAATTCATTCAGCAATCGATTGAAGATTTGCCGCCGGAAATCTCGGCCGACGTATGTGAGCGTGGTGTGTGGCTGACGGGCGGCGGCGCCAAGCTCGCGAAACTGGCGCCAGAGTTCGAGCGGCGTCTCGGCATCGCCTTTCATCTGCCGGACATGCCGGAAAATTGCGTCATCGCCGGATCGGCGGCGATCTTGGCGTCACTGGCTGAGCGCGAGCATCTGCTGATCAAGCCATAGCTCGATTTTTTCAATGTCGCATGTCGGCCGGATCGTTTTCGATTGCCCGTCGCGCGGTGGGCGCGGCGCGCCGATCGCGCTGCCAGCGCCGCCGATTACAAGCTGGACAGCGGTTGGACGCGATGCTAAACGCCACAACTCTGGGGCCCACACGTCGGGCCCCTTTGTCGTCCTTTGGTCACCAAAGCCAGCCCCTCGCACGCGAACGACGCGTCAGGGCAGGACGTTAGGCGGGCGATTAGCTCAGTTGGTAGAGCAGGTGACTCTTAATCAGCGGGTCCTAGGTTCGAGCCCTAGTGCGTCCACCAAACTTCTCAACGACTTAAGTGCAAATATACACCCCTTCCAAGGGGCTGTCGAGCGCCACGTAATCGCCACGTAATCAACGT
>JAKFUV010000002.1 GCA_021732485.1 Hyphomicrobium sp. | reverse complement strand
GCCAAGCCTTTGGCGCATGGGTGGCGCGCGGCGTTACGCTCGATCTTGTCGGCGAAGGTAACGACTACGTCGGCAAGGGGTTGTCGGGCGGAAAGCTAATCGTTCGCCCCGATCCGGCGTCCGGCATCACGCCGTCAGAAAGCATCATCGTCGGCAACACGGTGCTGTACGGCGCCATTGGCGGCGAATGCTATTTCCATGGTGTGGCCGGCGAACGCTTCGCGGTTCGCAATTCGGGAGCCTATGCCGTCGTCGAAGGCACCGGCGATCACGGCTGCGAGTATATGACCGGTGGCGTCGTTGTCGTGCTCGGCGCGACGGGCCGAAATTTCGCGGCTGGCATGTCGGGCGGCATCGCCTACGTCCTTGACGAGCACGGCGATTTTGAAGGCCGGTTGAACAAAGAGATGGTGCAGCTCGAAGCCATCACCGGCGACAGCGGATCGATGGGTAAGCTTGCTGCACAATCGGGCGATGTGGCCGTTGCGCTCGAGAACGTCATGGCCGACATGCGCGAGCAGGATGCGGAGCGCCTTCATGCTCTCATCGAGCGCCATGCTCACTACACCAACTCGCCAAAAGCCCAGGCGATCTTGAAAGACTTCGCCGGGTATCTGCCCAAGTTCAAAAAAGTCATGCCGACCGAATATCGTCGGGCGTTGACCGAGCTGGCGAAGGCTTCGTCTGCGCCATCACCCGATGGCGGTTCGCGGCTCAAACAGTAACTTCGATAAAAAGCGAAGCGCGCTGAAGTTGCGCGCCTAGCATCATCATGGACGGCATCCGGCCGGCGCGGCGACGCTGCCCGGCCCTGGCGAAAAGAGACGGGAATGGGCAAGCCAACAGGTTTTCTGGAAATCGACCGTGCCGACCGCAAGTATAAGCCGGTCGAAGAGCGCACGAAGCATTGGAAGGAATTCGTCGTTCCGCTGGCCGAGCCGGAGGTCAAGAAGCAAGCCAGCCGCTGCATGGATTGCGGCATTCCGTATTGCCACAACGGCTGCCCGGTGAACAACCAGATCCCTGATTGGAACGATCTCGTTTATCACAGCGATTGGAAGCAGGCGGCCGACAACCTGCACTCAACCAATAACTTCCCTGAAGTCACTGGGCGAATCTGTCCGGCACCATGCGAAGCCGCATGCACACTCAATATCGACGATAAACCGGTCACCATCAAAACCATCGAATGTTCGATCGCGGATCGGGCATGGCAGGAAGGCTGGGTCCAGCCGCAAATCGCCGAAAAGAAAACCGGCAAAAAAATCGCCATCATAGGTTCGGGTCCGGCCGGAATGGCCGCAGCACAGCAACTGGCGCGCGCCGGCCATGACGTGCACGTTTATGAGAAAAGCCCGCGGCCCGGTGGGCTGATGGTCTACGGCATTCCCGACTTCAAAATGGAAAAGCAGATCATCGATCGGCGCGTGAAGCAGATGGAAGCCGAGGGCGTCAGGTTCCACTGCGGCGTTCATGTCGGCCAAGATGTATCGGCCAAATATATCGAAAGCCGCCACGATGCCGTGTTGCTAGCACTGGGGTCAGAGCACCCGTTTGACTTTTTCGCCAAATCGCCGGGGCGCAATCTCGACGGCATCCACTACGCTATGGATTTTCTACCCCAGCAGAACCGCCGGGTGGCCAGCGAAGCGCAAGTCGCCAAGACCCGTGAGCTGTCAGCCAAGGACAAGCATGTCATCGTCATCGGTGGCGGCGACACAGGGTCAGACTGCATCGGCACATCGTTCCGCCAAGGCGCCAAAAGCGTCACCCAGCTCGAAATCATGCCGCAGCCGCCGGAGAAGGAAAACAAAGCGCTGTCGTGGCCAAACTGGCCGATGAAACTCCGTGTTTCGACGAGCCAAGCGGAAGGCGCGAAGACCGAATTTTCGATTTCAACGACGGGCTTTTCGGGCGAAGGCGGCAGCGTGCAAAAGCTGCACTACACGCGCGTCAACGGCAACATGCAGCCGATCAAAGGAACCGAGGGCACGCTCGACGCTGATCTGGTGCTGCTGGCCATGGGCTTCTCCGGTCCGGCCGAGGGCGATGTCGTCAAGGAACTGCATTTGCCCGTCGTGGCTCGCGGGCGTTTCAAAGGCTTGGATGCGACCGATAAGGACTACAAGCTTGCAGCCTCTCCAAAGCTGTTCTGCGCCGGCGATATTCGGCGCGGGCAATCGCTCGTCGTGTGGGCCATCCGTGAAGGCCGCCAGGCCGCGCACGCCATCGACCTGTTCTTGATGGGCACAACGACGCTGCCGCGCTGATTGGCGGCGCGTCAATACTTCTACGCTACCCCTTTGGCGAAACTCTGATTTTGCTGGCGTCGCTTGATGCGTCAGAACGCGGCCACGTATTATCGTCGGCGCGGCCCGGCTTAGGCGTCAACCGCTCGCCCTTGACCAGCAGCCGGAAGTACGGCGCCTGCGTCGGCGAGACCTTGCCGCGCGATCGATTGCCCGACGGCGTGATCGAACTCATCACGGTCAGTCCGCCCGGAATTTGATCAACCAGCAGGTCGCCGAGCTGACCACCGCTTTCACGTCGCGCCATCAGAGCAACCACAGAGGCAGGTATAGCCGGCCGAACGATCTCGATGGTTTGTTTGTCTTCTCGGCCGCTCGCATCGACGACTTTCAGCGTGATGCGGCCGTTCTCAGCTTTTTGCTCGCCGTCAGTCGCGTTGGCAGGGGTTGGCGCGGAACCAGTGGAGGACGCGGCTTTGACGACGGGCGGGCTAACAGCGATTCCGAATGCCGGAGACGACGGAGCCGGCGTTTTGACGGCGTTATCCGGGTTGACCTTGGCCTGCTCCTCTTCGCCACCCAGCAACGGGATCGTACGGCTGGCACGCGCTTGATTGAGATCGCGACGCAGTTCCTTCTCGACGAAATGCGCGAGTTTGCGATTTCCGGCATCGGTGAAGCTGACGCCATCACCTTGCCGCAGAACACGTATTTTGCCCTGCATATCGGGGCCATAGGCGGAATAAGCGCCGGATTCATCAGCAAATCCGGCGTAGGCATCGATATACTTGAAGCCGTTGAGATACGCCCGATCGCGCAGCACGTCGTTCATCTTCTGCGCTTGCTCGTTTGCATCGCCGCGCGCCAGGATCGGCAGGCCAACCCAATAGACGCCTGGGTTCTTGCGCTTGACGGCCTTCATCAGAACGTCAACGCGGCGGGCATATTCGGTCATCCATTCCGGCGACCCCGGCGGCACGCGGCGGCCGGTCGAACTGCGCAGCGAAACGCGATCGCTTTCGCCGACCATGACCACAGCGATGTTCAGCGCCTCTGCCGCGATGTCGCGTTCGAGGCCGGCGACCCGGTTGTCGAAGTCGGCGCTCATCACGGTTGGGATGTCGCGCACTTTGCGCTGGATGACGAGGCGTGGATCCTGGCCCATCGCTTCGAACAGACCGTCAAGCAAACCCAGCGCATAGCCGTCGCCAAGGACGCTGACCTGGTAGACATCGCCCTCGGGGAAAGGCGTCAGGAAGCTGCCTGCGACATCGTCATCGGCGGCGTGAAGTGGCAGCACGGCGCAAAAAAGCATCGCGAAACAAACCGCGACAACCGTTCCGGTTCGGTTTCTGGCCCGTTTTCCGGCACGTCTGATGAGGCTTTGTCTTGTCACACCACGGCCCTATCCAAGGATGCGCACACGCGGCACCAGCAAATCACGCCACGGCAATGTACGCCGATCCGGCAACGAGCCCAACCCGTCAATCCACTCACCGTTGTGCATTGGCGTTGGCGTGCGCTAACACCGCTTCCGATGGCCAGCAATCAACCTTCAAGCCCGCAGCGCGCTGATAAAGACCGATTTGCTTACGCGTATTCGAGCCGATCTTGCCATCGGTCTTGTCCATCGGGTAGCCCAACGCTTTGAGCCGGGCCTGCAGGTCATGCACCGTTTGCGTGCGGGGTTGCTGGAAATTTGCCCACGGAGTTTGGAAGTCGCCGCCGCCACGAATGCGATCGGCTAAATGCCCGACGAACAAAGCATACAGATCGGACGTGTTGTAGAGGCGAATCACTTTGAAGTTCTCTGGCGCCAAAAAGGCCGGACCGTAGGCTCCGGCCGGCATCATAAGGTAAGCACGGTGGGTTGCCTGCTCGGCTGTAAAGGGCTTGCCGTTGGCGCGCGTAAACCCGCGTTTGACCCAGTCGGCAATCGGCCGCTCGTCGGGCGGACCTTCAAGTGCGCAATCAGAACGAGGTCCAAGCTGCACCTCATAGCCCCACGCCGCGCCTCTCACCCATCCCTTGCCTTCGAGTTGTCGGGCTGCGGACGCCAGCGCGTCGGGCACCGATCGCCAGATGTCGATCTTGCCATCACCGTCACCGTCGGCCGCGTGTTTGAAGAATTCCGTCGGCATAAATTGCGTCAGACCAACCGCTCCCGCCCACGACGATTTCATGTCTGAGCGCGGCACGCCGACTTCGAGCATTTTGAGTGCGGCGATGAACTCGGCGCGAAATAGGTTTTTGCGGCGTCCGGCATAGGCCAACGTCGCCAGGACGCGGATCGCGTCGTGCGGCAGCGCATAAACGCCATAGGCCGTTTCGCGGCCCCAGATCGCCACCAAAATGTAGGGATCGACGCCGGATGCTGCTTCGATCCGTTTCAACGCGGCGCGATGCTGCGCGAAAAACGCGCGGCCCTGCGTGGCCATCTTTTCCATGTAAGGCTTCGAGATGTAGTCCGCCGCCGTTTTCGTAAATTCCGCCTGACCGCTGTTGTCGACTTTCGGGCGCGAGGACAATTCGAGGTCGGGCAGTTTGAAATCCGGTTCGAGATTGGCGGTCGCCTTGTTGAATGTCTTGTCCGAAACGCCGTCAGCGGCTGCCTCAGGTCGCACCGTTTCGAGGAAGGCGCGAAAGCCTGCGACCGTTGGGTCCGCCGCAGCCGATGATGCAGCGCCTGCCAGCGCTACGAAGCCCCAAGCCAGAAATTTCGCCAGAGACATCGGACACGAGCCTTTTGAATTGAAGTCGTCGCGCTCAAGCGCTCGCCCGCCGACCGTTGGATAGACCGCACAGCACAAGCCGGATAGGTCGCGGAATTCCGGGCTTTTTTGCGGCGTGTTTCTCGGAGCCTTATCCGGCGGCTTTCAGCGCGTCGAGCCTGCGTTCCCAGCTGAGCGCCTGCGCGACGATGAGGTCGAGATCGTCGTGCTTGGGCTGCCAATGCAGCGCGTAACGGATATTGCGCGAGGCCGCGACGATGGCGGCCGGATCGCCGGGCCGGCGCGGCGACAGCACGACCTTGAAATCAACGCCTGAAACGCGTTTGACGGCGGCGATCACCTCGAGAACCGAGAAGCCTTTGCTATAGCCGCAATTGAAGATATCTGAGTCACCGCCGCGGCGAAGATGGCCAAGAGCCGCGAGGTGTGCTTGCGCCAGATCGGTCACGTGGATGTAGTCTCGCACGCACGTGCCATCGGCGGTCGGATAATCGGTTCCAAAAATATCCAGATGTGAGCGCTTGCCCAGCGCAGTTTCACACGCCGCCTTAATCAAATGCGTGGCGCGCGGCGTCGATTGGCCGGAGCGGCCCATCGGGTCAGCGCCTGCAACATTGAAATAGCGCAACGCGATGTAGCGGAAATCATGGGCGACGGCGGTGTCGGCCAGCATGATCTCGGTCATCAACTTCGATGAGCCGTAGGGCGACACTGGGGCCGTCCTGTCCGCTTCCGACACCGGATTATTTTTGGGATTGCCATAGACTGCGGCGGTGGACGAAAAAATGAATGCCTTGACGCCCGAGCGCACCGCTGCCGCGATCAGACTGCGCGATTTGACGGTGTTGTTTTCGTAGTAGCTGAGCGGGTCTGCGACCGACTCCGGCACGACGATCGAGCCGGCAAAATGAATGATCGCCGTGATGCCGTGTTCGGCGATGATCGCCTGCACCAGTTCGCCATCGCCGGCGTCGCCGACAATCAGCTCGGCATTAGGCGACACGGCGAAACGATATCCGGTCGACAGATTGTCGATCACCACGACGCGTTCGCCGGCATCGACCAGTTCAAGCACCATGTGGCTGCCGATATACCCGGCGCCGCCGGTCACGAGCACGCTCATCGAATATTGTCTCTCTGTGTCCGGCCAGGTTGCGTCGGCGCTTAATTCGCTGCGATCAAGGTGGGCTGAATGACCCATCGCGAATTCGGCACAAAAAGTCTTTAACTGGCCGCTGATGATCGTTCAAACGGCCTATTGCCGCTTATGATCGCTTTTCGACGAAGCCAGCCTTCAATACCGATTAACCCTTACTTTTAATGCCCGGAGACTTGCATGTCCGTCTCGCAGCGCCCGATCCGCAAAGCCGTTTTCCCCGTCGCTGGATTGGGCACCAGGTTTCTGCCGGCAACGAAGGCCATGCCCAAGGAAATGCTGACCGTCGTTGACCGTCCGGTCATCCAGCACGTGGTCGATGAGGCCAGGGCCGCCGGCATCGAGCATTTCATTTTCGTCACCGGTCGCAACAAAGCGGTGATCGAGGATCATTTCGACAGTCAGTTCGAACTCGAGCGAACGCTGGAGGAACGCGGAAAAACTAAGGAATTGGCGAGCTTGGCGCGCGATCTCCCTGATGCCGGGCACACCAGTTTCACGCGCCAGCAGCGTCCGCTCGGTCTTGGCCACGCCGTTTGGTGCGCGCGCGAACTGGTCGGCGACGAACCCTTTGCGCTGCTTCTGCCGGATATGCTTCACCACGCCGATCAGCCGTGCCTTGCCGACATGATGGCCGCGTACAGCCGAACGGGCGGCAATCTGATTGCGGTGGCGCCGGTGCCCGATGACCAGACCCACCAGTACGGCATCGTCGGTGTGGCAGACTCGAGCGCCAAGGTGACCGCCGTGACCGGCATGGTTGAAAAACCGAAGCAAGGCACCGCGCCGTCGAACCTGCACATCACCGGTCGCTATATCCTGCAGCCTGAGATTTTTTCTTTGCTCGGCAAACAGGAAAGCGGCGCGGGTGGCGAAATTCAGCTGACGGATTCGATGATCAGCTTGATGACCGCACACAAACAGCCGTTCCACGCCGTCCGGTTCGATGGTCAAATCTATGATTGCGGGTCAAAAATCGGCTTTCTCGCAGCCAATGTGGCCTATGCGCTGGAGCGGCCGGATCTCTCAGCAGCGCTGCGTATCGAGTTGACCCGGCTGATGCGATAGCTGGGGCAGAGCGTCAGAAAGCGCCAGTTAAGCTTGGGGATGGACGGATCGCTAGGCTTGGCTCGGGTGGCAAGCCAGCGCGACGTTTGCTAGAGTTTTGCCGGGGCATGCCGAGGGATGCCACGCCGAAAAATCGTCAGCGGAGGGCGTCCCAGCTCATGCAGAAAGCTCTGCCACAGGTGCGAAAATCGCCATCTTGCGTCGTCGATGGCCTCGCCAAAGCCCGCGCCGCCTCGGTGTCTGGCATCCGGACCTTGCAAATTGAAGCCGACGGCTTGGCGCAACTCATCGGTGAACTTGAAGGATCGATGGGCGCACCGTTTGCCGAAGCCGTCCGCAAAGTATCAGTGATCACCGGACGCGTGGTGGTGACCGGCATCGGCAAGAGCGGACACATCGGGCAAAAGATCGCCGCAACATTGGCATCGACGGGGACACCCGCCTTCTTCGTGCACCCGAGCGAAGCCTCCCACGGCGATCTGGGCATGGTGACAGCCGCCGACGCGATCTTGGCGCTGTCGTGGTCCGGCGAAACCGTTGAATTGAAGCCGATCATCACCTATTCGCGGCGCTTCGCAGTGCCGCTGATCGCGGTCACGTCGCGGGCCGACAGCGCACTTGGCCAGCAAGCCGATATCGTGCTGCAATTGCCCCGCGCCAAAGAAGCCTGCCCGCATGGCCTGGCACCGACAACGTCGACGACGATGCAACTCGCGCTCGGTGACAGCCTGGCCATTGCGCTGCTGGAAGCCCGTGGCTTCACGGCCCACGACTTCAAAGTATTTCACCCGGGTGGATCCCTCGGCGCCAATCTGAAATACGTCGCCGACGTCATGAACAAAGGCGATCGCTTGCCGTTAATGGCGTCGGGAGAAACAATGTCCGAGGCGCTCGTCATCATGACCGAAAAGAGCCTCGGCTGTGTCGGCATCACGAACACAAAAGGCCGGCTGATCGGCGTCATCACCGACGGCGATCTTCGCCGTCACATGGGTGCCGGGCTTTTGGAAGCTACCGTCGACGACGTCATGACGGCAAAGCCGAAAACGATAAAGCCGCAAATGCTCGCCTCGGCGGCGTTGGAAATTCTCAATGCGTCGCGGATCACGGCTTTGTTCGTGGTCGAGAAATCAAAGCCAGTCGGCATTATCCACATTCACGATTTGCTGCGCCTCGGCGTCGCGTGATCGCGAGCCTCGTCGCGTGGCGCTTGACTGCAGTCAATCCGCCGGCAGTGCAACCACGAGCACGGTTCCGTTGACGCCGGTCACTTCCACGCTGGCTCCCTTAGCTGCGTCTTCGCCCTCGGCGCTCCAAACCGTATCGCCGACACGAACTCTGCCGCGCCCATTGACGATCGCTTCTTCGACGACAACGCTGCGCCCAACGTACTGTGCACCGCGGATGTTCAACACGGGCTCGTCCGTCGTCGCAACGTCGGCGTGGCTCGATCGCCGCACGAGAAAAAGCGTTGCGACCGATGCCAGCGCGAAACCAATAAGCTGCCATTGCCAGGCGATCGGCACCACCAGCGTCAGCAATCCGATGACGCCCGCCGCGATGCCAAACCACAGGAAGTGGATGCCAGGCACGATGGTCTCGAGGATCAGTAGGGCGATGGCGACAGCGAACCACAGCCACGGGCCAAACTGCGTCAGGAGTTGAGAAACGGTATCCATGTGGCAGCACTCCGTTCGCCCAGCCAGCGGGTCGCGTGAAAGACCTTACGTCGTTGGAACAGACCCCGGCCGCAACGGCGCGCGGGCGCCCTTGCTCGCGGGCGTACCGTCGACACCGCCGAATGTTTCGCTGGCGATTTGCGCCAGTCCGCCAAGCGACCCGATGAGGGACGACGCCTCCAATGGCATCATGATGATCTTCTGGTTCGGCGCCGAGGCCAAGGCTTCAAGCGCCTTGATGTAATTGTTGGCGACAAAATAGTTGATCGCCTGCACATTGCCGTTCGAGATCGCCTCCGACACCATGCGTGTGGCGTTGGCTTCCGCCTCAGCATAGCGCTCGCGCGCTTCGGCGTCGCGGAATGCAGCTTCGCGGCGGCCCTCCGCCTCCAGAACGACGGCCTGCTTCGCGCCCTCGGCCTTGAGAATAGCGGCCTGACGCAGGCCCTCCGATTCGAGGATTTGCGCCCGTTTCTCGCGCTCGGCTTTCATCTGGCGGCCCATGCTGTCGACGAGATCGCGCGGCGGCGCAATGTCCTTGATTTCGATGCGCGTGACCTTGACGCCCCACGGTTCGGTTGCGGCATCGACGACGTGCAAGAGCCGGGCGTTGATCTGGTCGCGGTTGGACAGCAACTCATCGAGATCCATTGACCCCATGACGGTGCGAATGTTCGTCATGGTCAGATTGATCATCGAACTCTCGAGCATGTCGACTTCGTAGGCGGCCTTGGCGGCATTCAGGATTTGGAAAAACGCCACGCCATCGACCCGCACGATGGCATTGTCACGCGTGATGACATCCTGGCCCGGGATGTCGATGACCTGTTCCTTCATATTGATCTGATGGCCGACGCGCTCAATCACAGGAATGAGGATGTGCAAACCCGGCGTTAGTGTCCTTGTGTAGCGCCCGAGGTTCTCAACCGTGAAATTGGAGCCTTGCGGCACGATTTTGACTGTCGACCAGAGCCCCCAGATGGCCGCAACCAGCAGAATAAAACCGAAGGATTCAAATCCGCCAAATGTTCCCGGCATCGCCCATCTCCAACCGAATCAAAACCTGCTGATTTAATTAATCGGCCGAAAACTAGGGGCAGACCGCCAACAATCCGTTAACGCGATGTATTATGACACGAACGCATACGTATTTTTTATACGTGCGGCATATTGCGGAATTCAGGCGCGTTATTTCGCCATCCCCGCTGATTGGCGGCTTTAAATCCAACCCATCAATTCACGACGGACAATCGCCTCGATCACGTCGACACCCTCTGAACTGTCATTCAGCGCTGGCAGATAAGCGAATTTTTCTCCGCCGTTATCCTCAAAAATATGCCTATTCTCGCCGTCGAGCTCCTCGAGTGTTTCAAGGCAATCCGCCGAAAATCCCGGGGCGACGAGGACTAATTTTTTTAATCCTGTGCGCGCCAGGCTTTCAACCGTCATATCGGTATACGGTTGCAACCAGGGATCATTGCCAAATCGTGATTGGAATGTTGTCAGCCAGCGGTCCGGCGCAATCGCCAATTTTTCACGCAATAGTCGTGACGTTTTTTGACAATGGCAGTGATAGGGATCGCCCTTCAGCAAATATTTTTCAGGCATCCCGTGAAACGTGGCGATGATTTTGTCCGGCTCGAAATCCAATTTCGCCAAGCTCTGCTTCATCGAGCGGGCCAGCGCATCGATATAAACCGGATCGTCATGGTAGCTAGGGCAAACGCGCACGGCCGGTTGCCAGCGCATTTTCATCAGGGCTCGAAATGCTTGGTCGCATGCCGTCGCCGTCGTTGCGGCGGCGTAGTGCGGATACAGCGGCACCAACAGGATGCGATCGCAGCCTTGCGCTTGCAGAGCTTGGATGCGACTCTCGGTCGACGGATTGGCATAGCGCATCGCCCAATCGACAATAACTTTATTCGAACTGCCAAGCCTCAGCGCCAGCTGTTCGGCTTGACTGCGCGTAATGGTCTTTAACGGCCCCTCATCTTTTTCGTTGTTCCAGATCGTCGCGTAATCTTTGCCCTTCTTTCCGGGCCTAACCGTCAAAATGATCAGGTTGAGAATCGGCCACCATTTCCACTTTGGTTCTTCGATGACACGCTCATCCGACAGGAATTCCTTGAGATAGCTCCGCATCGGCCAGTAACTGGTGGCATCAGGAGTGCCGAGATTGAGCAACAGAACGCCGATCCGCCCATGCGCGGCGCGCGGATGGTCTTTCGGCCAGGAGGACCGATCGGGTTCAAACAGAGCTGTCTTTGGCATTTCGTTCATTAGTGATCTCGCCGGGAAAACGTCAGCGAAACTGTAATGGATCAGGCGCGCCGTTGCGACTGCGAACGTCCGGGTGTTTTGGCCGCAAGCTCGACGGCGGACTCTGGACTTGTGACCACCTTGAGATCTCCGGCAGCCGGTGCAGGTGCCGGCTCGACAGCCTCAGCGGCACGGTCAAACATTTCGGGTGGCCAAGCCTTAATGTCAGGGCCAAACCGCCAATAAAGTCCGATACGCCTGACAAATGCTCCGGCCGGCTCGGCAAACAACCGGTGCGCACGATGCTCGGCAGCGCGCCGCAGAGCGGCTTGCTTGCTGAGGCAGATGTCCTCGATGACCGCGCGATGCTCCTCGGCCAGCATTTCAGACGTACGAACCGCGTGCCGCAGCATCGCGAGATCGTGATCGTCGCCCAAGATCTGTGACAACTCGCGCGCGGCGGACACGCGCGTCGCAAACGCGTCAGGCCACGCTCGCGACAGCAGCGTCATGTGTCGCCAATGCCACTGCACGGTCTTGCGAAGGTCGTGAAAGCCGTCGTCGGATGGCGTCTTGTAGGCGGCGCGAAGCGTTTTACGCGCCTCGCGGTAGCTGTGCTCGAGCCCGCCGTGCACGGCTGCGAAGGTTTTGCCCTTGAATGGCAGATGGACGAATTGCCGAGCTTCCTTCAGCAATAAAACGCGCGCAGTTTCGGCAATGTCAGCATCGAGCGTGACTGCACGACCGGCATCAGGCGTGTTCAGCAGATCCCGTGCGGCATCGAGCGCGGCTGCTCCAGGCTGCGTTGTCGCCACCAGCCCATCGAGCGTTTCGGCGATGACGGCCGCATCGCGGCTGCCCGACAATAGCCGAGCGATACGGCGCAGGGCTCGATTGCGGCGTGCAAACGCCTTGTCACCAATCGCCGGCGCCGCCAGCCGCAACAACGCGCGCAAGCGCTTCAACGCCTTTCGGCTTTCATGGATACCGCTGGGGGCGACGTGCCCATCCGTCAATTCGGCGATCGTGCGATCTAACTGTTCGCGTGCGATACGGCGAAAGCCTTTGTCGAACGGTTCGTCGAGTTTGAAGCGATATGCCATGTGATGCTTACTTTGAGTGAATTGGGCGGCCTGTAGCGAAACCATAGGCGATTGTCATAATCGAGACAGCAAAATCGATATGGTTAATACGCCGAAGGTCATCGATCGGCGAGATCGCGCAGCCAAGTGCGGATCCGAGCCTCGGGCTGTGGGTCAGTCATGACATCGGTGATCACCGCGAGGCTGTCGGCACCCGCCGCGAGAACTCCTGGCGCGCGCGCGGGCGTCATGCCGCCAATGGCAACAAGCGGTATTTTGCCAATCGTCTTTTTCCACTGGCGCACGCGGTCGAGACCTTGCGGCTCCCAGCGCATGACTTTCAGCCGCGTTGCATACACGGGACCGAGGGCGACGTAGTCGGCTCCGGCTGCAAGGGCAATATCGAGTTCCTGCGCGTCATGGGTCGAGATGCCGAGACGGGCGCCGGACGCACGGATCGCTTTAAGATCAGCGATCGCGAGATCTTCCTGGCCAAGATGGATGTAGTCGGCGCCAGCATCGATCGCTTGCTGCCAATAGTCGTTGACGATGAGCTGGCAACTGCTGCGCCGGGTGATTTCGAGGGCCTGAGCAATTGCGGCGGCAACAACGTCCAGAGGTTGGTCTTTTATCCGAAGTTGAACGGTGCCGACGCCGAGCGGAACGATGCGACTGAGCCAGCCCACGTCGGGAACGATCGGATAAAAAACCGAGGGTTGCATGGCGCCGCCGTCACCGTTTGGCGTCGAGATCGAAAAACGCAGTGCCGGCGACAGGCGTCGACGGAACGGCCATATCGCGAGGCGGCATCAGGCCAGCCAAATAGCCAAGTCGACCGGCAATCGCTGCTTGCCGAAACGCCTCCGCCATCACAACCGGGTCAGCGGCCTTGGCCACAGCGGTATTCAGCAAGACCGCGTCATAGCCGATTTCGAACGCGGCGGCGGCGTGTGACGGCGCGCCGAGACCCGCATCAACGATCAGCGTCACGTCAGGGAAATAGCCGCGCAGACTTTCAAGCGCAGTGCGATTGGCGAGACCGCGACCCGTGCCGATGGGTGAGCCCCACGGCATAATGACGTCGCACCCCGCGCGCTGTAACCGCTCGGCGACCGACAGGTCTTCAGTCGTGTAGGGAAACACTTTGAAACCATCGCGGCACAGCACGTCCGCCGCGTCCACTAGTCCGAAAACGTCCGGTTGCAGCGTATCATCGTTGCCGATCACTTCCAGCTTGATCCAATCGGTGGCAAACAATTCGCGCGCCATCTGCGCCGTCGTTATGGCGTCTCGCGCGGTCCGGCATCCAGCCGTATTGGGCAGAACGCGGACGCCGAGCGCGGCGATGAGATCGAGAAATCGTGTGCTGCCGGCATTACCGGCAGTTTCGCGGCGCAGCGACACTGTAACGATTTCGGCGCCGGCGGCGCGCACAGCGGCCGACATGATAGCCGGCGATGGATAGGCAGCGGTGCCCAACAGCAGGCGCGACGAGAAGCGCACACCATACAGTGTCAGCGGCTGGTCCGAAATGACGGCTGAATCGCGAATGTTCATCGTTACGGCTAAATCCACGTGACAGCTGGTGGGCTTAGGGCTGGAGCGGCAGGCTCTTGGCGCCGTTATCCGCCCTGGCGCGCCGCCAAGATCTCGATACGGTCGCCGGGCCTCAAAGTTGTGGTAGCACGTTGATCGACCGGAACGAAGACGCCGTTCAATGCGGTCGCCACGCGCCGGCCGTGATAGCCGTTGTCGGCGACAAGCGCGGCCAAGTTGTCCACCAGAACCACCGACGGGTTGCCGTTCAACACCACCATCATTTCCTGCCGCAGATCGCTCATTGCTGTCTCATCGTCGATACACCGATTTGGTCCTTAGTCTCGGCCGATAGTGGATGTGCGCCAAACCCCATTCGAGCGATCGGCGTATCTTGCCGATGACCCTTAACGTCTGCGGCCCATAATCGTAGCGGGCCGTGAGGCGCCTTGCGAAAGCCCGCCAGAATAGGTTTGTATTCGGCAGATAGGTTCATTGCCTCGCAATGTCCAGAAACAGGCCAAGATCGCCGCCACTTATCGCCTCGCACCGCGCGCCACAAACACCGGAGCCCTGATGTTCTCGTCCTTGATGTCTTCACGCAGATTTGCGGCCCTGTTTTGGTGTCAATTTCTGTCGGCGCTGAACGACAATCTGCTGAAGAACGCGCTGGCCATGCTGGTGGTCTATAAGCTGGCACTCGAAAACGGGCCCGTGATCGGCACGCTGGCGGGGGCGACACTCATCCTGCCGTTTTTCCTGTTTTCAGCGCTCGCCGGCCAAATCGCCGATAAGTTCGATATGGCCCTGATCGCGCGGCGGCTGAAACTGGCGGAGTTACCAGTCGCCGTTCTGGCCTCGATTGGCTTCATCATTCCGTCCGTCCCGTTGCTGTTCATTGCGCTGATCCTATTTGGCACCTTAAGCGCCTTCTTTGGACCCGTGAAATACGGTCTGCTTCCCGTTCACTTGCAGACGCGTGAACTGCCGGCCGGCAACGCGCTGATCGAAGGCGCGACCTTCCTCGCCATACTCCTCGGCACAATCGGCGGCAACTTTGCCGGCTCGAGCGACACACACCTGATGATGGTCGCTGCCAGCATCGTGGGGTTTTCAATTCTTGGCTGGATCGCCGCACGCTTGATTCCGCCGACAGGCGCGGCCGCGCCAACTCTCGTCATCGACCGCAATATCGTCTCATCGACGCGCCAACTGCTTGGCGATCTGAAAGCCGTTCGGCGAATTTGGCAAGGCGCGTTGATCACGTCGTGGTTCTGGGTCGCTGGCGCCGTCATCTTGGCGTTGCTGCAAACGCTGATCCCTCGCATCCTCAACGGCACGCCCGAAGTCTATACGCTGGCGCTATTCGTCTTTGCCGTGGCGGTTGCGATCGGGTCCGTCGTCGCGGCCCGTGCCAGCGCCAACCGGCCGAACTTGGCGCTCGTCCCCATCGGCGCCTTGCTCATGGGCCTATTCATTCTCGATCTGGCGTGGCTGACGGCGCAGATCGTGCCCTCATCACAGCCAATCGGGCCAAGCGACGTGCTGTCGTCATTCTCCGGCGTGCGCATGATGGCCGATCTTGGCGGGATCGCCTTCGCCGGTGGACTGTTTATCGTCCCGTCGTTTGCGGCAGTGCAAGCCTGGGCGCCCATCGATCGCCGCGCCCGTGTGATTGCCGGCTGCAACGTGCTCTCAGCGGCATTCATGACCGCTGCTGGATTGCTCGTCGCGCTGCTGCAGTACGTCAAGGTGCCGCTGCCCTACATTTACGCCGTGCTCGGTGTCGCCAATCTGATCGTCGTTGGTCTTGTGCTTCGCGCCTGGGGTGCCGACGGGGTGAAAGACGTCGCCGCTCTGCTGTTCAAGATTGTGTTCAACGTGGAGGTGCGTGGGCTGGAGCATCTGCCGAAGCAAGGTGCGAAAGCGATCATCGCACCCAATCACGTCAGCCTGCTCGACGCCGCCCTGATGCATTCGATCATGCCGTCGCACGCCACCTTCGCCATCGACACCGGCATGGCGCAAACCTGGTGGGTCAAACCGTTTCTGAAGCTTGCGAAAGCCTATCCGATTGATCCGACGCGGCCGCTCGGCATGCGCCACCTGATCCAAAACGTCAAAGACGGCGCATCGCTGGTGATCTTTCCCGAGGGGCGGCTGACGGTGACGGGCGGCCTCATGAAAGTTTATGATGGCACCGCGATGATTGCCGACAAAGCCGATGCCGATATCATTCCGGTGCGGATCGACGGCTTGGAACGCTCACGCTTTGGCTATCTGCGTAATGATCAAGCCAAGAAAGTCTGGTTTCCCAAAACGACGGTGACGATCCTGCCGCCGACCAAGCTCGCTGTCGAGCCGTCGCTGCGGGGACGCGCCAGGCGCCAGGCCGCCGGCGCCGCGCTCCAAGATGTGATGACCGACAGCGCCGTACTGACAACGCGCATCGACCAAACGCTGTTTGAAGCTTTAGTCCTTGCGCGGCAGACCCGCGACATCGGCCGTCCTGTGGTTGAAGATCCGCTTGGTACGAAGCTCGGTTACAAGAAACTCATCATCGGCGCGCAGGCGCTCGGCGCGAAGCTCACGAATTTTGCGCCGGAAGGAACCAACGTCGGCGTCATGTTGCCGAACTCCGCAGGCGTTGCGGTAACATTTTTTGCTTTGCAGACGATCGGCCGCGTCGCTGCGATGATCAATTTCACATCTGGCTCACAAAACGTAATCTCCGCCTGCAAAGCCGCCAACATCGCCGTCGTGCTGACGTCGCGCACCTTTGTCGAGAAGGGCCACTTCGAGGCACTTGTTGCAGCGATGAGCGAGCATGTCAGAATTGTCTATCTCGAAGACGTGCGTGCAACCATCACGTTCACCGATAAACTCAAAGCGTTGGCGGCGGGTGGCACACCGCAGGTCCGGGCGCATTTCAACGCACCGGCTGCGATCCTGTTCACCTCGGGCTCGGAAGGCACACCAAAAGGTGTTGTGCTGTCGCATCGTAATTTGCTGGCAAACTGCGCCCAGAGCCTGACACGCGTGTCGTGCAACGGCGCCGACAAAGTCTTTAATGCGCTGCCGGTGTTTCACTCATTCGGTCTGACGGCCGGGCTGCTGATGCCGCTCGTCGGCGGAATTCCGGTTTTCCTGTATCCAACACCCCTGCACTACCGGATTATCCCTGAACTCGTTTACGGGTCCAATGCCACGATCTTATTTGGCACTGACACTTTTCTGGCGGGCTATGGGCGCGCCGCGCACCCTTACGATTTTGCGCGCGTTCGCCTCGTTCTGGCGGGTGCCGAAGCGGTCAAGGAGCGGACGCGGCAACTCTACATGGATCGATTTGGAGTTCGAATTCTGGAAGGCTATGGCGTGACCGAGACGGCGCCGGTGCTAGCGATCAACACGCCACTGGCGAATAAATCTGGTTCGGTTGGCCGCCTTTCGCCGCTCATGGAAGCGCGCTTGGAACCGGTTCCCGGTATCGACGACGGCGGACGGCTGTTCGTGCGCGGGCCGAATGTGATGCTCGGCTATTATCGCGCCGAAAACCCAGGCGTGATCGAGCCGCCACTCGACGGCTGGCACGATACGGGAGACATCGTCAGCATTGACCCGCAGGGCTTCATTTCGATCAAGGGGCGAGCCAAGCGGTTCGCTAAAATCGCTGGAGAAATGGTGTCGCTGTCGGCCGTCGAAGCGCTCGCCGCCGAGCTATGGCCACAGCTGATCACAGTCGTCGTGGCGTTGCCCGATTTGCGCAAAGGCGAACGCCTGGTGCTTTTGACAACCGACGGTCAGTGCACGCGTGAGGCGTTTTCGCAATTCGCCAAACGCAAAGGCGCCATCGAACTGATGGTGCCGGCCGAAATTCTCGTTGTCGATAAAATTCCACTACTCGGTTCCGGCAAACCGGATTACGTCGCAGCCCTTGACGTTGCAAAGCAGCGCAGCGTCAGCCGAACAGCGGCCTGACGAATACAATCACGTGAAGGCCGGATGTCGAACGCCACTGTCGATGAAGTCAGCGACGGCATGAGCCATCACAGGCGCCAAAAGAAAGCCGTGCCGGTAAGCGCCATTGACACGCAGAGTCTTGCCGGCGTCGTCGATGACGATGTGGGGAACGTTGTCGGGAAACGCCGGGCGCACGCCGGCTCCCATATCAATAATGGATGCTTCGGCAAAAGCCGGATGCAGAGCATACGCTGAGCCGAGCAGATCAAGCGCAGATTTCACTGTCATCGGCGCCGCGTCTTCGCGCTCGATCACGGTCGCACCTATGACAAATCGATCATCACCTTGCGGCACGACATAAATGGGCTGGCGAGGGTGCAACAGGCGGATCGGACGCGCGAGACGCATATCCTTGGTCGTGACAATCACGCGCTCGCCACGAACGCCGCGAAGCGCTGGCAGGTCAGCGCGTGCCGACAGTCCTCGGCAGTCGATACAGAGCGAGCCGGAGTCATACGTTGTCGTAGCGAAGCGAACATCAACGCCCATGTCGCGCACGGCTTGCATCAGCCAGCGCAGGGCTGCAGCGGCATCCATGTGGGCTTCGTCGGCGAAATATATCGCCGCCGAAAATCGCGCTCCAAGGTCTGGTTCCAATTCGGCAATTTTTGCCGTGTCGACCGGCGCTCCGCCGTGCGTCATCCGGGCATAGCGGACCAACTCGGGTTGGTCGCGCGCGGCGGCAACGACCAAAGTCCCGTTGTCGATGAGATGGGGATACGTCGCGCGCCAGATGTTCAGTCCGTCGCGACCCCACGTCCGCACCTCGGGCGGGGCCGCTTCCGCTTCGCAATCAGGAGCCAGCATCGCACCCGCCCAACGGCTGGCCCCCGCGGTGAACGGTTCGCTGCTCGCATCGATGAGGCGGAGACGATGCCCGGCACGCGCCAGAACGAGCGCTTGCCAGAGGCCGAAAATTCCAGCGCCAACGACGGTGATAGATTGTTTCTGCACGTGGCGCTCGCTTGGAGACGACCGTCCGCCGGTCGTGTCATCAATCACCGAGGGCGACACCCTCGCGGCGCGGATCGACACCGGCTTCGAGGCGGCCGCCGCGCCGGACGATGGTGTGGGTGCCCGACGTCATCATATCGGTTTTGACGGTGTGTCCGTAGCCTTTTAACAGCAGCGCCGGCCACACCGTTTCACCCCCGTACTCAAGAGTGACCGGTCCGCCTTCACTGCCGAAGTTTGGCAGGTCGGCGGCTTGCTGCGCGGTCATCTCCCAATCGAGGAGTGCGACCAGCATTTTGGTGACGAAAAGGATGATGCGCGAGCCGCCGGGTGAGCCTGTGACGATTTCGAGCTTGCCGCTGCGATCGAAAACCATCGTTGGCGCCATCGAACTTCGCGGCCGCTTGCCGGCGGCCACTGCATTGGCGATGGTCACACCTTGGGCATCGGCCGGTGCGAACGAAAAGTCGGTCAGCTGATTGTTGAGCAAAAATCCGGCAGCCCAAAGGCCGGACCCGAATGCGCTTTCGATGGTGGTCGTCATTGCAACGGCGTTTCCGTCTCCATCAACGATGGATATGTGGCTGGTGCCGGCGCTTTCGAGGGTCGCATCAACACCGAACGAGCGCTGCGCCACGCCAGGGGGAAAACCGGCGACTGGCTTCGGCATGGCGCGTTGCAAACCGATCAACGACCGGCGGGACGCAAGATAGGCGTCATCGAGATATCCCGACGGCAGCGGCACGAACGCTGGATCGGCGATGTAGCGGTTGCGATCGGCAAACGCGAGTTTTTGCGCTTCAACGATGATGTGCAGAGCCGCGCCACTCATGCGCGATTGCGCACCATGGACGTGCCCTAATGGCTCGATCAATTTCAGCGTTTGGGCAAGGGTCAGCGAACCCGATGAGGGTGGACCCATGCCGCAAATTCGGTAATTGCGATAGGCAAAGCAGAGTGGCTCGCGCATTTCGGCGCGGTAGCTCGCCAAGTCAGTCGCCGTCATGCCGCCGGCTGCACGCGGAGACGCGGCCACCGCAGCCACGATCGCATCGGCGATGGTGCTCTGGTAGAACGCCGCCGCACCATCTTTGGCGATAGCTCGCAACGTGGTGGCGTATTGCGGGTTTTTGAGCAGGTCGCCCTCTGCGTGAGGATAGCCGGCCTCGTCATCGAAGTAGGCGCGGGCTTCGGGTGAGAAATAGTCCAGGCCCTGCCAGCGCAACAAGAGTGCGAGACGCCGGGGAACACGAAATCCATCGTCGGCAAGTTTAATCGCCGGCGCGAACAGATCTCCCCAAGGCAGTTTGCCGTGCCGCTGATGCGCAAGCTCCATGGCGCGAACGACACCTGGAACTCCGACGCTCAAGCCAGAGCGGATGGCGTCGATGAACGGCATCGGCTGGCCGTCGATGAGGAAGCGATCGGGCCTCGCCGACGACGGCGCGGTTTCCCGCCCATCGATGGTCGAGAGCGCTTGCGATTTGGCGTCCCAATGAACGATGAAGGCGCCGCCGCCGAGGCCAGACGATTGCGGCTCGACGAGACCGAGGATTAATTGCGAAGCAATCGCTGCATCGACGGCTGAGCCGCCGCGACGAAGCATCTCGCGGCCAGCCTCGGCGGCGAGCGGATGGGCGGCAACGATCATATATTTTTGCGATGTGACCGCGTCCTTCGACGTGATGCCGGTGCCGGCTTCGGGTTGCAGCACCGTGTCTTGCGCGCCAGCAGTCAGCGCCGTTACAAGACACAGTGCGACAATGAGAGTTGCACGACAAAGCATCAAAGCTTTTCCAATAAAAAAACTGCCGAACGTATATCCGCCGATCCGGCCTTGAGACGCAACCCGCGGCTATACGTTGTGCAATATCAAGGCGTAGGAGATGTCAGCGGTGAGCGCAGGGCGGAAAACTCGGTCGGTATTTGGTCTTGGTTTGGTTGCTGCGGGGTTTGCTGCGGGGCTTGGTGCAGCTGCCGCGCGTGATGCGCTGCCGCGCTTCACGCCGCTGATGTCCACCAGCAAAACCGTCATGGACGAGCCGATCGTCTACCCGACCGGCGCTCCGGCAAAGCTGACGGCTGGTATTTCTGCCTTGCAGCCTGGCGATGAAACCGGATGGCATACGCATGGCATGCCGATGACGGGCATCATTCTGGAGGGTGAGCTAACGGTCGATTACGGCGAGCGCGGAACGCGAACGTACCGGCAAGGCGATGTCATTGCCGAAGCGATCACAGTGCCGCACAACGGCCGGAACACGGGAGCCGGTCCAATGCGCCTGTTTGCCGTGTTCGTTGGCGCTGAAGGTTTGATCGCGACCAAGCCAATCCCCGCAACGCCCCTCGAAGCGCCGCGCTAACGTCAGTTTGGCGGAGACTGCGCGTCCGCCGACCGGCGCACCCATCGTGCTCGCCCTGCAATTCAAAGCATCATTCAAGTTTATCGACCGATTTGGGAAACTTCTAGGCCGCGTCATGAGTTGTTGCAGCACCTGTGGCAGGACAATCGTGAACCTACTGGTGCCTTGCGCGGCAAATGAGTCCCACGCCACGACGCCAGTCGGCAAAAACGTAGTTCTGTATCTGTTCTCAGGCTCAGTCAACAATGCATGCACACGAACAATGAGATCATAATCGAGTTGCCGTACCGACGCCGCATCTCAGCGCCACACTCCAATCGGTCATAACCGAGACCGTGCTGCCCAAAGTAAGCGCATGAAACTATCGCGATGCAAAATCTTGAAGTGACTGTGACTTCCCTGCTCTGCCCGTCGAATTGAAGCTGCCATATACTGTGTGTTCACCTTTGATGCGCAGTGTAACTTTCCACTTCGCGTTGCCATTTGCTAATTTCGGAGCATCGTTCGATGGCTATGAAAAATTTGTTGAGCGGGATTGCGCTGTCTGCACTGACGGTTATCGGTGTTGCGTCTGCGCCACAGACGGCTAACGCTCAAAGTCTGATTGATTTCTTGTGGGGTGGCAGCGCCGACTTCGGCGGCGGGCGTCAAACCGTCTCGTTCTCCAACCAATTCAAACCGGGCCAACTCATCGTCTCGTTTGGCGACCGGCGACTTTACCTAGTCACGGCTCCAGGGCAGGCCCTCAGTTATCCGATCGCCATTCCGCGCGATCAGAGCCGTTGGCAGGGTACGACGTTCGTTTCAGATAAGCGGATCAACCCATCGTGGACGCCAACTCCTGAAATGCGTCGCGAAAATCCACGCTTGCCGAATTGGGTTCCCGGCGGTCATCCGATGAACCCGCTGGGCGTGCGCGCGCTCTATCTTGGCTCGAGCGCTTACCGTATTCACGGCACAGACGCACCATGGACGATCGGCCAGAACGTGTCGAAAGGGTGCGTGCGCATGTATAATGAGGACGTGCTCGACCTTTATCCGCGCGTTCCCGTCGGCGCGCGCGTGACTGTGACGTGGCAGAAGTTTTCCGGAGCCGCCATGGCCTCGAGCGGTGGCAGCTATCGCGAGCCGTCGAAATCGCAGCGGGCGTCGCAGGTGAAGCCATATTCGACGTCCATGCGGCCGATGCCGACCAAATCCGCCCAGATTCAGTAACGCGATACGACGCCGATTTATCGGAAGTTTACGGGCGGTCCCAGGGATCGCCCGTTCGCTTATCTGGTCAATTTAAATCACTTTGGCGGAAGTCTTTGCCTGTCTGTGATGTCTGATATGATCATTGCCCGATAGCCTTGAGCGATCGACGCAGGACCTCCCATGGCCACACTTATCGACACCAAGGCGCCGAGACCGCGCCACCCTGAAAAACAAGCGCGGAGCGATACGCCAGCACTGCCGAAGCCTGCGTGGTTGCGCATTCGCGCGCCGGGATCGCCTGGCTATGATGCGACGCGAGCCATCGTCAAAGCCCACGGCCTGCACACCGTATGCGAAGAGGCCGCGTGCCCCAACATCGGCAGTTGCTGGGAACAGCGTCACGCGACCATGATGATCATGGGCAGCATTTGCACCCGCGCCTGCGCCTTCTGCCATGTGGCGACGGGGCTGCCGCACGACCTTGATTCCGACGAACCCCGCCGGGTTGCTAGCGCCGTGGCGGAGCTCGGTTTAAAGCACGTCGTCATTACGTCGGTCGATCGTGACGATTTGGCAGACGGCGGCGCGGCGCATTTCGCCGAAACAATTCGGTGCATTCGCCAGGCGGCGCCGGACACGACCATCGAGGTTCTAACGCCCGATTTTCTGCGCAAGGCTGAGGCGCTTGAAAAGGTGATCGCAGCCGGGCCCGACGTCTTCAATCACAACCTCGAAACTGTGCCAGGGCTTTACGTAAAAATTCGCCCGGGCGCCCGCTATTTTCAGTCGCTGCGCCTGCTGCAACACGCCAAGGAGCTCGATCGACGCCTGTTCACGAAGTCTGGTTTGATGGTCGGTCTCGGCGAAACCCGCGACGAAATTGTGCAAGTGATGGACGATCTGCGCCACGCCGATGTCGACTTTCTGACCATCGGACAATACCTGCAACCGACTAGCAAACATGCCGAAGTAAAGCGCTACGTACCGCCCGAAGAGTTCGACTCCCTCAAGCGGATTGCTGAAGCCAAAGGCTTTCTACTGGTTGCAGCATCGCCGCTAACCCGGTCATCGCATCATGCGGGCGAGCATTTCAAGCAGCTCCAAACGGCGCGACAAGGCAAGTCGGCATAGCGGCACCATGCCAAAATTCGCAGCCAATCTGTCGATGCTCTTTACCGAGCGGCCTTTCCTCGAGCGCTTTGCCGCTGCCGCCGACGCAGGGTTTATGGCCGTCGAATTTATGTTCCCCTACGCCCATGACATCGACGATATTGGCCTTGAACTGCAACGACACCGCCTGAAGCCAGTGCTGTTCAATTTGCCTGCTGGAAATTGGCAGGCAGGCGATCGCGGCAACGCTATTTTTTCCGATTGCGTCGAGCCGTTTCGAGCCGGCGTGGCGCTGGCTGCCCGCTATGCTGCGTCACTCGAATGCTCTCAGCTGCATTGTTTGGCCGGCATCGTGCCAGCCGACGACGATGCGCGGGCTTTTACAGCCAGCTACATCGACAATCTGCGTTACGCCGCCGACGTGCTCGACGCGCATGGCATCACGCTGTTGATCGAGCCGATCAATACGCACGATATTCCTGGCTACTATCTGACATCCTCGGCGCAAGCACGTCAGGCGATGGCGCTCGTCGACCGGCCCAATGTCCGGCTGCAATATGACCTCTATCACATGCACATCATGGGTGAGGATGCGCCAACCGAGTTGACGCGGCACCTAGACGCCATAGGCCACGTTCAACTCGCGGATGCGCCGGGGCGCCACGAACCCGGCACCGGTGAGATCGATTTCACCCGGCTGTTCTCGCATCTCGATCATATCGGCTACGGCGGCTACGTCGGGCTTGAGTATCGGCCAACGACGGCAACCATCGACAGCCTTGCGTGGTTGCAAACGCTGCCCGCAGCACAAGTGATCCGCTGATAGGAAGCCTGCGCTGAGAGATCGACGCCGTGCAGGTGTGGCCGGGCAGCGATCACTGTGTTGGAGCGCCGCCAAGATAAATGGTGGAAACGCGACGCCAAACGGCGCTCTCGCTATAATGCTCGACGACAACACTGCGCGCCCGCTTGCCAAGCTTGCCCAGCGTTTCGACATCGCACGTGGCGAGGGCGTCGGCCAACGCCACGGCATCACCCGCCGCCACTATACGACCACCGGTGAGCTCAGCGAGTTCGCGACATCCCGGAACGTCGGTCGTTATGATCGATCTTCCCGACGCTGCCGCTTCAAGCAGACTTTTCGGCACACCCTCGCCGCCGCGCGAGGGCAAGACCGCGACATGATAATGGGGCCAAAGGCCGGCGACATCGGTGATGTGGCCCAACCAGCGAATACCCGGTTTTGCTGCAAATTCCTCCATCTGGGTCATTGAATACGCCCGGGGGTTCGCCGGATCGAGCCCTCCCGCGATGGTCAATTCAATGGCGGTGCCGGTGGCGCGAGCGCGTTGCACAGCTTCGACGGCGATGTCGATCCCCTTCGACCAAATGGCGCGGGCCACCAACAGGCAGCGGACCGGTGGCCCGGCAGGCCATGTCGCTTCGACGTATTTGTCCGGGTCAACGCCAGCGCCGCCAACGATGGTCGTTCGCCCTTGCCGACGGGCGCGATCAAGTCCCAGCTGTTCAAGATCGGTCGCATTTTCAGCGATCCAATGCACCGACGCGTGATCCACAACGCCCGCGACGACGGCGCGGACAGCGCGTCTTTTCGCGGCTCCGGCCAAGCTTTGGTCAGCAGCGAGATAACCCCGGCCCGTGATCGTGTAAACGGCCCGGTGCGCCCGCCGCGAGCCGATCGCCGCCACGCCCACCACCATGCCAAACAAGCCAAACCCATGCAGCAACGCGCCAGGCCGATCCGATAATGCTTGGCGGACGCGCCGTACGGTCGCGAGCAGTCCGTTGGCTCCCTGTCCGCGCCGCTCGGCCGGCAAATCGATGACGTCGAAGCCGAAATCGGCGAGAGCCATGCCGGTTTTCTCAAGTCGCGTCATCACCACGACGTCGAAGCCTATAGCCTGAGTCCGCTTTGCCAGATGCACGAAATGGGAAACGAAAAACCAGTCGACACTGATCAAAAACACGATTTGTGGTCGAGGCCTGGACGTTACGGCGTCAACAGCGGGAATCAGGGACATGCGGCCTTCGGTGCGTCCTGCAAACGATATAAATCTACGCAGTCTGCGGTTGATCCTGCGGCTGCAACCCTATCACTTCGCACGAGCGATTCTACCGATGGACACCGCCGACGATCTTGATGAGCACACAAACGGCCAAACACAATGCCCGTTATCTCAGCGGGCCGCCCGTTTGCTGCGCAAATCACACCTGCACCGCCAGCAAAAAACGCGATTTATCAGGATCTCTCAATTGGCACACCATCTGCATCTCTCGACACATAATGCCCCTAGGGTTCCAGCGTGTGCGGGTGGCACGTGATCGGACCGAGAGAGGCACTCCCATCTCTAGACCACGCGGTTCCGTCGTGGCTTAGATGGAGCCACGGCGGGACAAAAGCCCGGGAGACTCTACCGCACGAAGCGTTGACGCTCGGGCGGAGGGCTCTGGCGTTCACGCGATTGTCCTCCCATTGAGCTTGGGTCCTTTGCGGGGCCGGCACCTGACGTCAACACTGAGGGGAACCCCATGCGCGACAAGATTACCAGACGAAGTGCACGCGGCATCGCAACGGCCGTTCTTTTGATGTTGTCGCTTTCATCGACCGCCGCGCTCGCTGCAGAAAAGAAAGCGTTCAAGGTCGGTTGGTCGATCTATGTCGGATGGATGCCTTGGGGTTACGCAAGCGACGCAGGCATTGTCAAGAAATGGGCAGACAAATACGGCATTACGATCGAGGTCAAACAATTCAACGACTACATTGAGAGCATCAATCAATATACGTCGGGTGGCATTGATGCGGTGACCGTCACCAATATGGACGCGCTGTCCATTCCGGCCGCTAGCGGCGTCGATACGACGGCGGTGATCGTCGGTGATTATTCGAACGGCAACGATGCCGTCATTCTGAAAAATGCCGACAACCTGGCCGCCATCAAGGGCCGCATGGTCAATCTCGTTGAGCTGTCGGTATCGCACTATCTCTTGGCACGCGCGCTCGACACCGTCGGACTTGGCGAAGCCGACTTGAAACTCATCAACACGTCCGATGCCGATATCGCATCGGCATTCAAAACACCTGAAGTCACAGCGGTCGTGACATGGAAGCCGATCGTATCGACGATTTTGGAGTCGCCGGATGCCAAAAAAGTTTTCGACAGTTCGCAAATTCCCGGGGAGATCATCGACCTGATGGTCGCGAACACCGAGGTCGTGAAAGATAATCCGAATTTTGCCAAGGCGCTCGTTGGCATTTGGTATGAGGTCGTGTCGAACCTTGCGAACGATGCTGCCGCCAAGGACGCCATGGCGAAAGCCTCCGCGACTGACGTCAAGGGTTTTGAAGAACAGCTTGCAACGACAAAGCTTTTCGCCGACCCCAAAGATGCAATAGCATTCGCCAAAAGCGCGGACTTGAAAGTCAAAAGCGAATTGGTATCGAAGTTCCTGTTTGAAAAATCGTTACTCGGAACGACGGCCAAGGGCGCCGGTGCGATTGGCATTGCGTTTCCGGACAAGAGCATCTTTGGCGCGATCGATAACGTGAAATTTCGCTACGATACGACCTACATGGAACTCGCCGCCGACGGCAAACTGTAGGTCTGGCCAGCAGGGACACAATGACCACGATCGTTTTCGACAAAGTCTGGAAAGAGTACGACAACCACGTCGTGCTTGAGCAAATCGATATCGAAATTGCGCCGCGCTCTTTCGTTGCTTTGGTTGGGCCGTCTGGCTGCGGCAAGACGACCTTTTTGCGCATGCTGCTTGGCGAAGAGCGTCCGACACGCGGGAAAATACTGATCGACGGTAAGCCTCTTGTCGCCGAACCGGACGCCGATCGCGGCGTCGTATTTCAGAAGTATTCCGTGTTCCCGCACCTGACGGTTCTGGGCAACGTCATCATCGGACGGGAATTCGAATCTGCGGCTATGTTCGCCTGTTTATTTGGGCCCGCACGACGCAAAGCCGAGGACGACGCACATGCGATGCTGGCCGCCGTTGGCCTGACGGGACACGAGGACAAATATCCCGCCGCACTGTCGGGCGGCATGCAACAAAGGCTCGCGCTTGCCCAAGCGCTGATGCGGCGGCCAAAAATTCTCCTGCTCGATGAACCCTTCGGCGCCCTCGATCCAGGCATTCGCGCCGACATTCACGTTGTGATGCGCGAAATCTGGAATGGAACCGACTTGACGGTGGTCATGGTCACGCATGATCTCAGCGAGGCCTTCCGGCTCGGTACCCGTGTGATTGCGTTTGAACGCCCGCGCAACAGACCCGAAGAGCGCGAGCGGTACGGGGCACGATTGTCGCCTGACCTGCCGATGAGCGGCGGCGCGCCGCAAGGCGCGAGGGTCACGCAGGATTTCGAAGTTTGGCCAAGGAAAGTGGCAGGCGGGGCTCAGCCCGATCACAGTGACAAGGCCCAGGGCGCGGCGATGTCGCCATCGGCTGCGTAACGACGAGCCAACGTCTACACGTCAAGGGCTGAGGACGACCTCCGCTCCAATCCAGCAAACCCGGGACGGCCCGGATACCCACAGTCGAGCGCAGGCTCGACGTTTGCGGAGGTGCGAACATGACGGCGGACACATACGCGGAGACGATTCCCGGCGGCAAACACTGGTCGATGATTATGCGCCGTAACATGCGGCTGAGACTGACCGACATCGAGGGCGGCGCCAACGTTGGCATGCTGTTCTACAATCCGCTCAACACTCTTGAGCGATACAACGCGCCCGATACGCTGAAATGCCAGCACACATTTAAACTCACTGCTGGTCATTGCCTGTATTCGGACATGGGCCGCATTTTTTGCGCCATTGTGAGCGACACCCGCGGCTGGCACGACACCGTTGGCGGTAATAGCAACAAAGCTCAGGTGGCGGCCAAATGGGGCGCGACGCGCTTTCAATCGCAGCGCAACGATTGGCAGCAAAATGGTCACGACAGTTTTCTGGTCGAGGCTGCAAAATACGGTCTCGGACTTCGCGACCTCGCAGCCAATGTCAATTGGTTCAGCAAGGTTGCCGTCGCCGATGACGGGGCGCTGTTATTCGACGCGGCCGCCGCGCAGGCACGTGCGACCATTGAACTGCGCTTCGAAATGGACACGCTCGTTCTCATGCATACGTGTCCGCATCCGATGGACCCATCCGCGACCTATCCGCGAAAACCCATTCAGTACGAGATATTCCAGGGGCCGCCGGCGTCGGCCGACGACGCTTGTCGTCTCTCGGCGCCCGAAAATGAGCGGGGCTATCGAAACAATCACTTGTTCCATGCCGGTTGCGCATGCGGGGAGGCCTGAGATGCAGACCCGTGAAAGCAACCTTGATCCAGCGAATGCTATGTCGCGCGAAATCATCGCGGCAGGCGATTACTGGATCGGCACTGTGAAATCCGGCGAGACGTTTCGCATTCTGGATCTTGAAGGCAATCAAGCAGCCGACACGCTTTTTTTCAGCGCCGGCGATCCATCGGAGCGCTATTCGGCAACAGATACGATCCGCGAGCAGGGCAACGTCTTCATCAAGCTTGGCACTGTTCTCATGTCCAATCTCTGCCGCCCGATGCTGACAATCACCGCCGATACCGTCGGCCGGCACGATACACTTGGCGGCGCCTGCGCCACCGAAAGCAATACGGTGCGCTATGCGCTCGAGAAAAAAACCATGCACGCCTGCCGCGACAGTTATCTTCTGGCCGTGACCGAAAACGAACACTACGGGCTGAGTAAGCGCGACATCACCCACAACATCAATTTTTTCATGAATGTGCCGGTGACGGCCACGGGCGGGCTGACCTTTGAAGACGGACTGTCGGGCCCCGGCAAGTACGTCGAAATGCGCGCCGACATGGACGTGATCGTGCTGATCTCGAATTGCCCTCAGCTGAATAATCCGTGCAATGCCTACAACCCCACGCCAATCGAGATTTTTATCTGGGCGAAGGGAGCCTGATGTCCATGTTCAAAAAAATTCTCATCGCCAATCGTGGCGCCATCGCTTGCCGCATTATCCGCACGCTCGATAAAATGCACATCGCCAGTGTCGCGATCTATTCCGACGCCGATCGCTTTTCGCGTCACGTGCGCATGGCGGGCGAGGCTGTCCGCATCGGGCCGGCACCAGCGGCACAGAGTTATCTGAACGCGACGGCGATCCTTGACGTTGCCAAACGTGTCGGCGCCGATGCCATTCATCCAGGCTATGGCTTCCTTTCCGAAAACACGGCTTTTGCCGAAGCGTGCACGGCAGCCGGGATTACGTTTATCGGGCCGGAGCCGCAGCACGTTCGCGCCTTTGCGCTGAAACACACCGCCCGCGACCTCGCCGAAAAAGCCGGCGTGCCGCTTGCGCCAGGTTCAGGGCTCATCACCTCGATCGACAACGCCATCGAAGAAGCCGCCCGCATCGGCTATCCGGTGATGCTCAAGAGCACGGCCGGTGGTGGCGGTATCGGATTGCAGCGTGTCGATGGCGAAGCGGATCTGGCGTCGACACTGGCGCGCGTGCAGCGCCTCGCCGCCAATAATTTTGCCGACGCTGGCGTGTTCATCGAAAAGTTCGTCGCGCGCGGGCGCCACATCGAGGTGCAGATTTTTGGCGATGGCAAGGGCCGCGTGCTGGCTTTGGGCGAGCGTGACTGCTCGGCCCAACGGCGCAACCAGAAAGTTATCGAAGAAACACCGGCCCCGGGGCTGCCACCCGCAACCCGCGCCGAGCTTTTGGCGACGGCCATACGGCTCGGCCAATCGGTGAACTATGCCAACGCCGGCACCGTTGAATATCTTTTCGATACCGACACCGGCGCGTTCTACTTCCTCGAGGTCAACACGCGCCTGCAAGTCGAGCACGGCGTCACAGAGCAAGTCACAGGCATCGATCTGGTCGAGTGGATGGTGCGCCAAGCTGCCGGAGAGCCGCTTCCCGACGAGATCCCGCAGCCGGCCGGCGCGTCGATCCAGGTGCGGCTTTACGCTGAGGATCCCGCGCGCGATTTCCGGCCAAGCTCCGGCCTGTTGACGACCGTCCAATGGCCGAAAGACACGCGCGTCGAGACGTGGGTTGAAAGCGGCAGTGAGGTGTCGTCGTACTACGATCCGATGATCGCCAAGTTGATTGTCACAGCCGATACCCGCACGGCTGCATTGGAAAAGCTGCAATCCGCGCTTGCTGACACGGTCATCGCCGGTATTGAAACCAATCTCGGCTATCTCGCGGAGCTGGCGCGATCGGATATTCTCGCGGCCGGTGAAATGACGACATCGACCCTGGCCGGGTTCGGCTACGCGCCGCGCACGATTGAAATCATGTCACCCGGCACTCTGACGTCGGTTCAGGATTATCCTGGCCGTATTGGCTATTGGGATGTCGGCGTGCCGCCATCTGGCCCGGTTGATAGTCGTTCGTTCCGACTCGCCAATCGTGCGGTTGGCAATCCTGACGGCGCGCCGGCGATAGAAATGACGTTGGCCGGCGCGACGATAAAATTTCACGCGGCCACGGTTGCCTGTCTCGTCGGCGCGGAGATGAAGGCCAATCTCGATGGCGTGGCGGTCAGGAATGGCGTCGCCTTCCACGTGCTGCCCAATCAAGTGCTGGCGTGCGGGTCGGTCACGGGACCGGGTCTTAGAACCTATCTGGCGATCGCCGGTGGGCTTGATGTTCCGAACTATCTCGGAAGCGCCGCGACGTTTGCTCTCGGACCGTTCGGCGGTCATGGCGGCCGCAATCTGAGGACGGGAGATGTCCTGCATCTGCGGTCCGCCGATCACCTCACCCAGCACGCAGCCCCATTCTCACTGCCCGCCGCGATCCTGCCGGCACTCACGACGTCGTGGGACATCGGCGTGCTGTACGGTCCGCATGGCGCGCCGGAGTTTTTCACCGAGGATGACATCGTCGCGTTTTTCGACGCGACGTGGGAGGTCCACTATAATTCGAGCCGAACCGGCGTCCGCCTGATCGGCCCCAAACCAACCTGGGCGCGGACCGATGGGGGCGAAGCCGGGCTACATCCCAGCAATTTGCACGACAACGCCTATGCCATCGGCGCTGTGAATTTTACAGGTGACATGCCCGTCATTCTCGGCCCCGATGGTCCGTCGCTGGGTGGGTTTGTTTGTCCGGTGACGGTCGTGCAGGGCGAATTGTGGAAGGTCGGCCAGCTTCGACCTGGCGACAAGGTGCGCTTTAGGCGCCTGACGCCGGGCGAAGCCCGCCGCATCAGCGACGCGCAAGAAGCGGAAATCGCCGGTCTGGTGCCTGTCGATCCAAGCGCGCTGCCAATGATCGCGGGCTTGGGTCTCGACGGCCCGATTGTGGGCGGTATCGCCGATTCACCTGGCAAACCACGGGTGGTCTACCGCCGTGCCGGTGATGCGTACATGCTCGTCGAGTACGGGCCGATCGTTCTCGATCTCGAACTCAGATTTCGCGTGCACGGGCTTATGACTAAACTCGATACGCGGCGTCTGCCGGGCATCATTGAAATGACGCCGGGCGTACGGTCATTGCAAATTCACTACGACAGCCGGGCGCTGCCACTCGAAACTTTGCTCGCCGTCCTCGAAGAGATCGATACTGCGCTCGACGACGCGGACGATATGACGGTGCCAAGCCGCATCGTTCGCTTGCCGTTGTCATGGGACGACCACACGACACGCCTCGCGATCGAAAAATATGCCCAACTCGTGCGCGCCGATGCCCCGTGGTGCCCATCGAACATCGAGTTCATTCGACGCATCAATGGTCTCGACAGTATCGACGATGTTCAACGCATCATTTTTGACGCCAGCTATCTGGTGCTTGGGCTGGGCGACGTCTATCTCGGCGCGCCGCTGGCGACCCCGGTAGATCCGCGCCACCGGCTCGTGACGACGAAATACAATCCGGCGCGGACGTGGACAGCCGACGGGTCGGTTGGTATCGGCGGGGCGTACATGTGCATCTACGGCATGGAAGGCCCGGGTGGGTATCAGCTTGTTGGCCGCACCGTGCAGACATGGAACACCTACCGCACCACATCGGCCTTCGCGCCCGGACATCCATGGCTGTTGCGTTTCTTTGATCAAATTCATTTCTATCCGGTGTCTCCGGAAGCCTTGATGACGATCCGTGACGGCGTGATCGATGGTACGGCGCAAATCGACGTGGTGCACTCGACGTTCAGTTTGAAGGATTACCGCGCCTTTCTGGCCGCCAACGACACCGAGATCAAGGCGGCGAAGGCACGCCAACAGGCCGCCTTCGATGCTGAGCGATCGCGCTGGCAAGCTGCCGACAAGTCGGCATCTGCCATCGAAATCGACGTGCCGGCGGCCATTGACGATGAGACGCTTCCGACCGGCGCGCTCGCCGTGACGAGCACCGTCCCCGGCAGCATCTGGAAGATTTCAGCGCAACCCGGCGCGCGCGTGAGCGCTGGCGACACGCTCATCATCGTCGAATCGATGAAGATGGAAATGTCGGTGACAGCGCCCGTCGACGGCATCGTAAGAGAGCTGCGATGCACCGAGGGCCGCGCGGTCGCACTCGGCCAGACGCTGATCATTCTCGACACACTCACCACCGAGGCGGCCCAGTGATCCGCTCGCTCAATATCGCCGCGCTGACTGCGGCCTACGCCAGCGGTTCGACAACGCCGCAGGACGTCATTGCGACGCTGTATCGCCGGATCGCCGACATCGGCGAGCGGCCGATCTGGATCACACTGCGCAGCGAAGATGATGCAACGAATGCCGCGCGCCTCGCACCAAAAGGTCCGCTGTACGGCATTCCGTTCGCCGTCAAGGACAACATCGATGTCGCCGGCCTGCCGACGACATGCGCCTGCCCGGCCTTCGCTTACACGCCGCAACGGTCCGCCACCGTCGTCGAACGGCTCGAGGCCGCCGGCGCGATTGTGATCGGAAAAACCAACCTCGATCAATTCGCCACCGGATTGGTCGGGACGCGATCCCCCTACGGCATTCCATCGAGCCCGTTCAACGCCGAATACATTTCTGGCGGCTCTAGCTCGGGGTCGGCGGTTGCAGTGGCGCGCGGACTTGTTTCATTCGCGCTTGGGACCGACACAGCAGGCTCGGGCCGTGTTCCGGCCGGCTTCAACAATATCGTCGGGCTCAAGCCGACTAAAGGCCTGATCAGCACGCGCGGCGTCGTGCCCGCGTGCCGCTCGCAAGATGTTGTCTCGATTTTTGCATTGACGGTCGCCGATGCCAGCGACGTGATGACCATCGCCGCGGCATTCGACACCGACGACATCTATGCGCGTCGCCCACCTCATCCCGTTAGATCGTTTAAAACGCCGTCGGCGATGCGCATCGGCGTTCCGCAAAGCGGCCTCGAATTTTTCGGCGATAGTGCCGCAGAAGCTTTGTTTACAGCCGCGGTTGCCCATGTTCGTGCGATCGGCACTGAGGTCGTGCCATTCGACTTCGCGCCATTCGCGGAGGCCGCAAAGCTGCTGTACGCCGGACCTTGGGTTGCCGAGCGCTACGCCGCCATCGGCGACTTCAGCGAACGGCATCGAGACGCGATGGACCCGACCGTCGCGGCCATCGTTCAAGGTGCGCGATCGAAATCTGCGGTCGATGCTTTTGAAGGCTTCTACGCGCTCGAAGCCTTCAAGCGTCAGACGGAAAGTCTCTGGACCAGCATCGATGCCATGCTGGTGCCGACGACGGGCACGACATATCGCATCGCCGAGGTTCTGGCCGATCCGCTGCAATTGAATTCAAACCTTGGCGCCACGACAAACTTCGTCAATCTGATGGATTTGTCGGCCCTCGCGGTTCCGGCCGGATTTCGCGACAATGGTCTGCCCTTCGGCGTCACGCTGATCGGACGTGCATTCGAAGACGGCCTGCTCGCAGCAATCGGTGACGCGCTTCAGCGCACCGTGGCCGACGCTCGTCTCGGCGCCACGCCTGCATTGCTTTCTGAGACCCCCGCTGTCCAGCCGCACGACGATACATCGCCTCGCATCCCAATCGCCGTCGTCGGCGCTCATTTGACCGGCCAACCACTCCATCGGCAACTGCGAGAGCGCGAAGCCCGCTTCGTGCGCGCCGCGCGAACGGCAGCGGGCTACAGCTTCTACGCGCTTTCCGAAACCATGCCGCCGAAACCGGGTCTTGTTTTTGATGCTATCGGAGCGGGCGGCATCGAAGTCGAAATTTGGGACATGGATAGTGCCGCGTTCGGGTCGTTCGTTGCGCTGATCCCCTCGCCTCTCGGCATCGGCACGATTACGCTGGACGATGGTGGCACGGTGCAGGGATTTCTCTGCGAAGCTCATGCGGTGGCAGGAAGCCGAGACATTACGGCATTTGGCGGGTGGCGCGCCTGGTTGGCGTCGCTGCCATAGACCTACGACTCCACACCGCATCGGGCGCAGAGGCTTGGCGACGTATCGTCCTTAATCCAATCGGCTGGCTTCAGGACAGGCGTGCCGCAGCCCGGACACAGCGCATGTGATCCTTCGACAACGCCGTGATTGAGGGCGACACGTGTATCGAACACGAAGCATTCGCCCTGCCACAAACTCTGCGGTTTCGGCACCGTTTCAAGATATTTGAGAATGCCGCCTTCGAGGTGAAACACCGACGTAAATCCTTGCGTCAGCAAATAGGCAGACGCCTTCTCGCAGCGAATTCCGCCCGTGCAAAACATGGCGATCGGCTTGTCCTTGGCGTCCGACAACTGCGTTCTCACAAAGTCCGGGAAGTCGCTGAAGCGCTCTGTGCCCGGATCGCGCGCGCCCGGAAACGACCCGATCTGAACTTCGTAAACGTTGCGCGTGTCGACAACGACGACATTGGGATCGCTGATCAGCGCGTTCCACATGTCCGGCGCAACATAGGTCCCGACCTCACGGGCCGGGTCTGCTTCAGGGACGCCGAACGTCACGATTTCCGGCTTCACCTTGACCTTTAATTTTTGAAACGGATGAGCGCTCGTGTGTGCCCGCTTGTCTGTCAGGTCGGCAAATCGTGGATCGCGCTTCAAAGCCTCATGAAAGGCTGAGATCGCCGTCTCGATGCCGGAAATCGTCGCGTTAATTCCCTCACGGGCCAACAGCACGGTGCCTTTGATGTCACGCGCACGCAGGTCGTCGCGCAGCCGCGCTGCCAGCGCGTCGCAGTCGGCAAGTGACACGAATTTGTAGAAGGCTGACACGACAAACGTCATGGCGCGTATATCGATCCGCGCGCCGTCGTCGTCAAGATCGCGGGCCACACCCTTGACCGGCTGCTAACCGCACGTGTCTTTGAAGGCCGGCTGAAAGCTGCCGTGGCACGTGCGTTTTGAGCTGCAGTAGAGCCCCTCAAGCTTGGAATACGACATGACGCCGGTGCCGGCCGGACAGCGCACGATGAACTCGACGATGGGGCCCAGATCACTGTAGGCCTCAATGCGCCCGCCACGATTCAAAAATGCCGGATAGCCTGAATAGATCGTCGCCAGCACAATCCCGACAGCCATCAGCTTGAACATCGCGAACTCCCAACCACACTCATGTCGCTAACGGCGATAGCCGCAGCGACAGAGTTGTTCGAAGCATCAGAGCAAGAGGCTTGCCAGCTTTGGCGTTGCCGCCATCACCCCTTAAGACTAACAGCAAAAGTGAGCGGCAGCAGAGGGGGCAGTGCGTCGCGTGGGTTAGGCGAACGGACGTTGAGTCAACTCCGACTCTTTAGCAATCCGCTCAAACAATTCAGCAATTGTCTTGATGCGATACTGGCGCTCGCCCGCGCCCTCGTGCGGCATCAGCCGGAGAATTTTATATTCGCGGATAGACGCCGGCACCGTCGCGCGCGCGGGATTGAAGTCGACCATCTGGCCAACTTTGAATTTTGCATTTGCCACGGCTACTCCTGATCTGAGTTAACGTCCAAACAGCCGTTGGATGTGCCGCCTCGATTTGAAACACCGGCGCATCGGCCTTATCGGGAGAGCGCAATCGCGCCCCCGAGACGTTTATTTCCGCGTTGAGTATCGCACATTTCGGCGATCAACGGCCGTGAAAGGTGGCTAGTGCAGCGATTTGTCCAAATGAGGCTGAATTATATGAGTTAATCAGCGTTAGGCGGGTGTGCTCGCGACCGTTTGCTGATTTTCGCAAGATCATAGTGGCCAAAGTTTCAAACGCGCGGCACGGCACTACGTGATGGCCGCGAGCGGGACACCGCTTTCTTGTTGCGGGCTGAATAGGCAACGAATGAGTCCCACTGAAAACAGTGGTGGCGCAAAGTGGGAGGCTTTTTTGGTGTTTTATCGTTTCGCGACAACGAGCAAAAAGGGCAATGGTGCCCAGGGCCGGAATTGAACCAGCGACACTGCGATTTTCAGTCGCATGCTCTACCAACTGAGCTACCTGGGCCTGCCTTCGCGGCGCGAAGCCATACCGAAGTCCGCACCTTATAGGCGGCGGTTTCGCCACTGGCAAGCGCCACAAATTCCGGCCCTTGCATCACTCATTCCGACGATCAGTGAGGTGGCCCGTCGTCGTCGGAGGCAATGGGAGCAGCCGGTGCATCGGCTTCGTCGTCGCCCTCGGTTCCGGGTATCGAGTAGCTCCCAGATAACCAGCGACCCAGGTCAACATCGGCACACCGGCGCGAACAAAATGGCCGATAAGCGTCATCGCCAACCACGTCAGAACAGATCGGGCATCGACGCGATTTTGGCTGAACGGGATTAATCATTGCAACGTTTCTCATGCTGACAATCGTTCGATCCACGCCTCAATCTCGATCGACCTCTGCGTTCTTCAGCCAATTAAAATGAATCGGAAAATTCTCTGTCATGAGCAATGCGGTCACCTCGGCGACCGGCAGACCGACGACATTCGTATAAGAGCCAACGATGCGTTGCACGAAGCAGCCGGCAAGACCCTGGATGGCATAGCCACCGGCCTTGCCGCGCCACTCGCGAGAGGCGATGTAGGCCTCGATCTCTGATCGCGTCAGATGTTTGAAGCGAACGCGTGTGTCGACGATCTTGGTACGGATGCGGTCATCGGGCATGATGAGGCAGACGCACGTCAGCACCTTATGTGTTCGGCCCGACAAGAGTTGCAGAGACGCTGCAGCTTCCTCGACGTGCACTGGCTTGACCAGAATTTTGCGGCCAACCGCGACAACGGTATCGGCCGCCAGCACGTAAGAATCCGCCAATTCCTGATCGTTGGCGATTTGATCGCGCGCCGTTTCGGCCTTGGAACGTGCAAGACGCGACACAAGGCTTCTCGGCACCTCGCCCCGATTCACGGATTCATCGATTGAGGCCGGTCGCAACGCGTCGGGCGTGATGCCGACCTGCGCCAGCAGCGTCAAGCGCCGCGGGCTGGCACTGGCCAGGACGAGCCTCGGCCGATCCACCTCATCATTTGAGCCACTTCGATCGCGCGCGAGTGTTCGCCGCAGCGTCTCCCGGCTCGGCGCGCTACCGCGTGAAAACGATGGTAAAAGTTGATCTTTGAGCGACGAAATCATGACGGCCCTATTGTGACAGCGGCGGAAGCGCTTCGCGCGACAATGGCTTAAGCTTTTGGCCAAATGCAAGGCCTGCCCGCATTGCGGCATATGCTGAAAACGGGCAAGAGTATTGCCCATTACGGCCTGAACGAGCGCAGGTGATCATGATTTCCAAGACAGAGATTGCCGATATTCTGGCCCGGGCGCCGCTGTTTGGCACGCTGGACGCAGCCGGTCGATCGGCTGTTGCCGAAGAAATGCGCGAAAGCAGCTTCGAACCAGGCCAATCGATTTTCGCGCGTGGTGACACCGGCGGCGAACTGCACGTCGTCTGCAAAGGCCGTGTCAAACTCTCGGTTCTCACCTCGGACGGGCGCGAATTGTCGTTTGCCCATATCGAGCCGCCATCCATATTCGGAGAATTGGCCCTGTTCGACGGTCGCCCGCGATCGGCGGATGCCACGGCCGTCAACAGGGTCGTGTCGTTGACGCTTTCGATGGCGGCGTTCAAGCGGCTTCTGACCATCAAGCCGGCCGTGGCCGAGGCTGCGCTGAAGTTCTTGTCAGGTCGGTTGCGTGATGCCGACGAGCAGCTCGAAGCGATCGCCCTGCATCCGATCGAAGCCCGGCTTGCACGTTTTTTTCTAGCAGCGAGCCGCCAGAAGGATCCTGACGGCAAGTCGGCTAAAGTGACATTGGCTCTGCCGATTTCTCAGACCGAGCTGGCCCTCCTCGTCGGCGCCAGTCGCCCGAAAGTCAACGCCGCTCTGGCGCTCCTCGAAGCCGAAGGCGCTCTAGAACGGCGTGGACAATTGATGATTTGCGAAGTCGAAAAGCTGAGCGCGTTGGGCGGTCTCGATTAGATTTCGCACGCCGCCTGATCATGCGCAGATCGAAAATCAGCAAAGGTCGACGGCATGCCCGTGGTCGAACATCCTGACGAGCAACGGACGGTGGCGGCAACCCCGATTGCGTCCGTGATCGCAAGCCTTCAGCAACGGGTTTTTAGCCCCCTCGGCAAGTTGTTCGCTTTTATCTCCTCCCTCGGCACGGAAAATTATCCGCCCGACACGCAGCGGCGTCTGAAAATCGTCAACGTCATTTCAGCACTCATCGCCATGACGACATGTATTTATGCCGTCCAGCTCGCAATGTCGGGCGATGCGGCCATGTTGCCGGTCGTCTACATCAATCTCGGCCTTGCCGCCCTCGTTGCCGCTGTCCCTCTCATGCATCGGTTCAACGATGTGGCAGGGTGTCTGCTGCTGGTCGTCGCCGAGTTCGCGGCATTGGTCGGCTTTGCGGCCTACTTCGGCCGCACGGGGGGCAACACACTGCAATATCTGGTCGCGGCGGCTGCTCCGTTCGTCATCTTCGAGCGCCGCCGCCTATGGCTTGTGATCACCATTGTGGCAACCGCTTTGCTGCTCCACCTCTACACTTGGTTCGCCTTTCCGCGCTCGGTCGCGCTGCTCCAAGTCGACGATAAAATTCTTGAATCACTCTATATCCAAGGGGCGGTCACAACATTTGGGCTGATTGCAGCATGCGTCTATTATGCCTTCAGCCTCGTCGAGCGAGCCAAATCTGAAACGGAGGTGGTGCTGCGAAATGTCTTGCCCGACGACGTCGTCGAGCGTCTCAAATCAAAGCCCAACGAAGCGATCGCCGACAGCTTCGCTGACGCATCTATTCTGTTTGCCGACGTTACCGGGTTCGTCAGCTTAGCGCGTCGGCTTGGTCCTGAGCGGACAGTCGCGCTGCTCAACAATCTGGTGAGCGCCTTCGATGACTTGGCCCAGCGCCACGGCGTCGAGAAAATCAAAACCATCGGCGACGCCTACATGGTTGCATCGGGAGTGCCGCTGGCGCGCGCCGATCATGCCGTCGTATTGGCTCGAATGGCCCTCGATATGCTTGGCGCCACACGCGCCGTCTCGGCAAGCGAAGGGATGAGCATCGAGGTGCGCATCGGCATGTCGTCCGGACCGATGATGGCCGGCGTCATCGGCACCAAGAAGTTCAGTTATGATGTGTGGGGCGATCCGGTCAACATCGCGAGCCGGCTGCAAGGGCTGTCGACGCCCGGACGAATTTTGATCTGCCCAAACTGCGAGAAGGTGCTGCGGGCGTCTTTCGTGCTTGAACCACGCGGCATGGTCGAAATCAAAGGGGTGGGTGCGCAGAACCTTTGGTATCTCAACGGCGCAATAGACTTGCGCTGACGTTTGAAAATTGGCGCTCAGCCTTTCCAGTGCAGTGAGCACACGAGCGTGAACAGCCGCCGCGCGGTATCTTCATCGATGGAAATTTTGCCGGCGAGTTTTTCTCGCAGCAGCACGCTGCCCTCGTCGTGCAGGGCGCGCCGGTTGATATCGATGGCCTGGATGCGCGTCGGGGGCGCCGTGCGCACGGCCTCATAGTAGCTCTCGCACACCATGAAATAGTCCTTCATGATCCGCTTCAGCGGGGTCAGCGGAACTTGATGGTGCAGCAGATCGGGATGTGCGGCCGTCGACACCGCCATCATCAGCCGATCCTCAGCCAATGATAACGCCAGCTGGTAGGGACCGTCGTCAGCCCCTTCGACGGCAAATACATTGCCATCGAGAATATCGAAAATAGCGACTTCGCGCTCGTGCTCGATGTTGGCGTTGGCACGGCCAAGCGATTTTTGGTCCAGCGTGATCTCGGACAGCCGATCGCGAGACGCCGGAGGCGGTGGGCTATCGGGTGGCGCAACCTGATCCATCAACAGTTCTCATGCGTTCGTTGGCAAGCGAATTTCAACCGAGCGGCGATGTGCTTCAAGCCCCTCCGCGCGCGCTAGGGTCATGGCTGCGGGACCAAGGGCTGCCAGCGATTGCACATTGAGTTTCAAGATCGACGTGCGCTTCATGAAGTCGAGCACGCCGAGGCCCGACGAAAAGCGGGCGCTGCGGGCGGTCGGGAGCACATGGTTGGAACCAGAGACATAGTCGCCGATCGCCTCCGGCGTGCCGCAACCGAGAAAAATCGCGCCGGCATTGCGAATTTTTCCGGCAAGGTCTTCTGCATCCGGTGTCGCGATTTCAAGATGCTCGGCAGCCAGTCGATCGGCCAACGCGGGCGCCTCGGACATCGAGCCGAGCAAGATGACGGCGCCAAACACATTCCAACTCTCGCCGGCGATGTTGCCGCGCGGCAGCGTTGCCAACTGGCGCGCCACCGCCGCCTCGACGGCGCTTGCGAATGCTGCATCGTCGGTCATCAGGATCGATTGGGCGGCGGTATCGTGTTCGGCTTGTGCCAACAGATCGGCCGCAATCCATTCAGGATCGTTGTTCTTGTCGGCGATGATCAGAACTTCGGACGGACCAGCGATAGAATCGATACCGACCGTCCCAAACACTTGCCGCTTGGCAGCCGCGACGTAAGCGTTACCCGGACCGACAATTTTCACGACGGGGCTTATCGTGGCTGTGCCGAAAGCGAGCGCGGCGATCGCCTGCGCGCCGCCAACCCGATAGATCTCGGTTACGCCGGCGATGTCGGCTGCCGCGAGCACCAGCGGATTGAGTTCACCACTCGGCGTTGGCACCACCATGACGATACGCGGCACACCTGCGACCTTCGCCGGCACGGCGTTCATCAGCACTGAACTTGGATACGACGCCTGCCCGCCCGGCACGTAGAGACCAACGGACTCGACCGCCGTCCAACGATGACCGAGTTCAACCCCTTGATCGTCGCGATAGCGATCATCGCTCGGCAATTGACGCTGATGGTGTGAAACGATGCGGTCGCGGGCAAAGCGCAACGCGTCCAGCGTTTCCGCCGAACATTGCGCAACAGCGCGTTTAACGTCGTCGGCGGTGATGGCGATGCCAAGTTTTCCGAGATCGGCACGGTCGAACTCTGCCGAGAAATCAATGAGAGCGTCATCGCCCCTGGCACGCACTTCAGCGATGATTTTGGCAACCGCCAGATCGACGTCGGCTGAAACTTCGCGCTTCTGTCCGAGCAAGGTCGCGAAGTCGGCAGCAAACGAATGATCCCGACTATGGAGCCGCGTCGGCATTACGTTGTCTCCTCGGCGCACGGCACCGAACTAAGGTTTTGAATTCTGGCCTTCGTCGTCGGTGGTCTGATTTTCGGCCGCAGGATGCGCCGGCGATCGTTTGGCGGACCAAGCCGCACCGAGATCTTTCATTTCCGCTTCCAGACACTCGACCGTCAGGCGAATGGCGGCGCCGCCTGAAAATGTCAACGTGACATCACCGTCCGGTGAGTTGACGTCACTCGACGGCGTGAACGTGACGGCGAGGAGCGACAGTGTTGCGCGCTTATCGTTGGGATCGAACCCCTGGATTTTTGCTGCCAGAACGCGTTCAACCCGCAGCGCCGTTCGCCGCCGCTCAAGGCCGCTCTTGGCGTTGGCTGCCGATTGGCTGTCGATCGCTTTGACCCAATCGAAACGATTGCTCAGCGCCACAAAGCGCTTCTCTCGCGACAGATACGTCATATCGGCGACGCGCAGAACCGCATCTTGCAAATGAGCCGAGATCACGTGCAGGTCGTCGGCGTCGAGCGCGATGAGCTTCAAGTCGGGCATCGGAGGATGATGATCTCAAGTTGGCCGGGTAACAGGGTAAGTTTCCGGAAAAAGGTGCTCAGTGATAGCGAGGGACGTCACCGCACGCAACACGGCCGGCAGCTCAATGGGTGGAATCAAAAACGTCCGATAGCCGAGCCCGGTGTTGAAGGTTGCGGGCATGCCCGGCCTGAAGATGCGGCTTGGCACATATCCGCCAGATCGCAAGGCCAACGAACAGCCCAGCCACGAACGCCAGCGCTACAGACCACCAAAGCCATTTGGCATCGGGGGCTGGCGTCGCTTGCACATGGTGAATAAAAATTCGCGCGTAGAATACGGCCGTGAGGCCAGCGATCCCGATGGTGAACGCGGTGCAGACGCGACACCGTCGCATTGATTGTTCATCGGTCAGCGATCCATCGCCAGCCGCTGCGATTTTTGCGCCAAGCCGTCCGGCAAATTTTCCAGCAACGCGCCAGTAGACGTAGGCTGCGGCTGTCCCCATCGCGATCAGTGTCACAGCGGAGCGAGCGTCGGCTTGATCATCTAAAAACCAATAGCCGGCAAGCGCGATGGCCCAACCCGCGGCGACAAAATACGGCAGTCCACGCACCCTGCGCGCTTCCGACAGCGCAATTGCGAAGCCCGCTCCTGGCAGCGCGAACGCGGTCACGGACTTGATGATATCAAAGAGCGCCAGCATTCCGCTCTCGGTTGCGACGGTCGCCCTCAATGGTAGTCCAGCGATCAGCGCGATTGCGCTGGCTGCGATCACAGCGAGACCCAATCCGACTAAGATTGCCCAATCCGAGTGCCGCACGCCGCTTGTCCTTTCATTCTGCGTTGCGATCGATTGCGGCCGCGTAGCAAGTGCAGTTGGCGCGGCGAGCGATTGCGTCAGTGGCTTGCAATGCGCTCGATCTGCGCGCCGCACCGCGACAGTTTCTGTTCGAGTTGTTCGAAACCGCGATCGAGATGGTAGACGCGATTGATCGTCGTCGTGCCCTCTGCCATCAGTCCGGCGATGACCAGCGAAACGGACGCGCGCAGATCCGTCGCCATCACCGGCGCGCCGGTCAACGATTGAACACCTTTGACGGTCGCGGTATCGCCATGGAGCTGGATATCGGCGCCGAGGCGGGCGAGCTCCTGCACGTGCATAAAGCGATTTTCGAAAATCGTTTCGCGGATGACACTGGTGCCACCGGCGCGCGTCAGGAGCGCCATCAACTGGGCTTGCAGATCGGTTGGAAATCCAGGAAAAGGCTGCGTCTCAACTGAAATTGGCAGAATGCCGCCGCTGGTCCGCGTCACACGAATGCCGGTGCCGAGGTCCTCGACGCGCGTGCCGGTTTGGGCCAGCACCTCAAGGGCGTGCTTCACGTGGATGGACCTCGCCCCTTCCAGCGTGACATCGCCGCCAGTGGCAGCAACAGCCATGGCAAAGGTGCCTGTTTCAATACGATCCGGCACAACCGTGTGGACCGCGCCTTCCATGCGATCGCGCCCTTGTATCCGCAGCACCGACGTGCCGATCCCTTCGATCTTCGATCCCATCTTGACGAGGCATTCGGCGACGTCGCCAATTTCGGGTTCGCGTGCCGCGTTCTCAATGAGGGTTTCGCCCTTGGCAAGCACGGCGGCCAGCAGCACATTGTGCGTTGCGCCGACCGAGACTTTCGGGAACACGATGTGCGCGCCGTGCAGTCCACGTGGCGCCCTGGCAACGACATAGCCCGCTTCGATGTCAATTTCGGCGCCGAGCTGCTTTAACCCTGTCAAATGCAAATCGACGGGCCGCGTGCCAATCGCGCACCCACCGGGCAACGACACCTTCGCCTGCCGCATGCGCGCGATCAGCGGACCGAGCACCCAGAAACTTGCTCGCATCCGCGACACAAGTTCATAGGGCGCGGTGGTATCGACGATATCGCGCGCCGTCAGATGAAAGGTGTCGCCGAGATGCGTCGACGATCCCGGCCGCTTTCCGTCGACGGCCAGATCGACGCCATGATTTCGGAGGATGCGAACCAGCAGGTTGACATCCGCCAGGTTCGGTACGTTTTTCAGTGTCAGGCGGTCTTCGGTGAGCAGGCTGGCAATGAGCAGCGGAAGCGCGGCGTTCTTCGCGCCCGAGATTTGGATAGATCCGATGAGCGGCGTCCCGCCGGTAATTTGAATGCGATCCATCGGAAACTGCTAATCCTTTTCGAACGAACCCGCGACGCCGGCCTGACGGACACCTGAGCGTGGTGATGAGCGCCGGCGGCTCTTGCGAGCTGCTCAGCGTTTGCAACCGCTTGCTTAGGCGGTGATGGGCGCGTCCGGCAAGTGGTTGTGGCGGCCAAGGTTGGCTGAAATGCATCGGGTGCGGTCGTCTCGGCACTGCGGAGCGGGAAGATCGTGCACCCCAAGCACACTAGACCGCGAAATCAATCGACGCCTTTCGTCGATTTCCTGATGCGCCGCAAAAAGCCACGCCGCTTAGGGCTTGTGTCGCTTAGAGGCTTTCCGGCGTTTTAAGTTGGCCCGCAGTTCGTCGGCCAGGCGGGCCGCGCGAACGGCTTGACGATCCAGGACCGCCGCCGAATGGGCTTGTGCGCTACGCACTGAGGCAGGCGGCGAAACCGGTTGACTGTAGGAGCCGGACCCGGGTTTCCCGTGATGCTGGTCGTCGTCGGCCAAAAGAAAGCCACCTCGATCACGTCGCCGTGTCGAAAACACGCGGCGACGTGTTGAATACTACGATGTGGGTGTCGGCTCAACCCGAGCCGTTCGCGATTCCACCGTCCGGGGCGACGGCGGCGTTGTCGGCCTTGCAACTTGCCGACCGTCAAGGCTTATGGCAGTGTCCGCGCGCTTCGCCAGTTTGGTGAAAAACGACGGGGCCAGTCCAGTCGCACGGACCGCCATTGCCAAGGCCTTTTCGACGTACCCCGAACAGCGAATCGGGGTCGTAAAACACCTGATTGCTGCCGTAGCTCAGTGGTAGAGCACTCCCTTGGTAAGGGAGAGGTCGATAGTTCAATCCTATTCGGCAGCACCATAAATTACCAAGCAAAATCATAGTCATGAGCCTGAATTGAGCTCAGTCCTTGAGGGGCTCAAAACGCTCCGGGGTAGCGGTGTGGGTAGCGGAACGTGAGTAGGTGGGACCACGAGGTCGTTCGTCGTCGTTGCCAATTCCACGCATATCTTGCGCTATAAGTCAGGCCTCAAGCAAATCCCGCTCGAGGTTCAATCACTGGCCACCACGTCGACGTCTGGTACGCGGCCAACGTCATCGGCGGGCCAAGCGGCTTCCTCCTGAAGGCCAACGGCTATGAAGATTTCGGCCGCGCCTTTCGGCAAAAATTCGTGTCCGAGATCAGCGCACTCGATTGAGCCATCGAAACGCTCATGGGCGCCGTGTGCCAAGCCTTTTTTCTGCCAGCGACACACCCGCAGACAAAAAGAACGACTTCCAAATAGCGGGGCGATGCGCTAAGTTTCCATGCAAATTGGAAACTTTGTTTCAAGTCGGGGTGAATGGAACGCGCCAGTACAATCTTGATTGTTGCAAACTATTCCGAACCGAACTGGTCAGGTCTCACCAACCTGCTTGCGGAACGGCAAGGCTATCGCGTGCTCGCCGCCGATACGGAAAGCGAAGCGCTGCAACTGGCGCACGATGTCCACATCGACTTGGCGATTAGCGAAGAAAGCAACAAAGGCGTCGACGGCTGCAGTTTTCTCGCCGGGCTGCGGGTATCGCACCCGGACGTGATGCGCGTGCTGGTGCTTGCCAAGGGATCTGAGCCGGGGCGAAAAGCTGTCGAGGAGGCTTCGGTCTATCAATATCTCCGCAAGCCACTCGACATTGAGCAAGCCGTGCTGGTGGTGAAGCGCGGACTTGAAACACGTGAACTTGCTCGCCGCCATCGGCTGATTTCGCGCGAATTCAAAATGAGCGATGAGAGCGTCGGGTTCACAGCCCCGCACCACTTCGGCTTTCAGACGCAGAGCCAGCGCTTTGAAAAACTCGTCTACGTCAGTGAGCGGATGTCGACACTTTGCGACCTAGCCAAGACGGCGGCCAGGACCGAACTGCCCATCCTGATCCAGGGCGAAACGGGTACGGGCAAAGAGTTACTTGCCCGCGCTATTCATTACAATTCGCAGCGTAAATCGAGCCCGCTGCTCGTGCAGAATTGCGGCGGAATGAATGACGAACTGCTGCAATCGGAACTGTTTGGACACAAGCGCGGCGCGTTTACCGGTGCCGTCTCCGATCGGCTGGGATTGTTCCGCGCCGGCGACGGCGGAACGGTGTTTCTCGACGAAATTTCTGACGTGTCACGATCGTTCCAGGTGTCGCTGCTGCGGTTTCTTCAGGAAGGCGAGGTCAAGCCGCTTGGCGCCGACAAAACTGTGCAAGCGAATGTCCGTATCATTGCGGCCTCCAATCGACCATTGACGCAGCTCGTGGCGAAGGGTGAATTCCGCCGCGATCTTTATTATCGATTAAAAGGTTTTGAATTTGAGGTTCCGCCGCTACGCGACCGGGTTGAAGACATCGCCGCATTGGCTGAGTTTTTTGCGGCAAAGCACAGCGAAGCAACGGCTCGAAAAATTCTCGGACTTTCGGCAAGTCTGATCGAGAAGCTGACCCACTACGAGTTCCCAGGCAACATTCGCGAACTAGAAAACGAAATCCGCCGCCTCGTTGTATTAACGTCGGACGGCGAGTATTTGACGACGCGGCACTTGTCTCCCAATGTGCTGGCAGCCACTCAACGCCGCCCCGCCGCGTTGCAAAACGGCTTTGCGCCGAGCAGCGGAACACTGAAAGATCAAGTCGAGAGCCTGGAGCGGCATCTGGTGCAAAGCACCCTACAAAAACATCGCTGGAACCAGAGTAAAGCCGCCGATGCCCTCGGCTTATCTCGCGTTGGTCTCGCCAATAAAATTCGCCGCTATGGCCTGGCCGAGGAAGGTGCAACATGACCACCGGTGATCCGAGCGACGATCCTGTGAGCACCAACGCCGTCGTTCCGTTTCCATTTTCGCGCGTTCAGCCCGCCCGAACGTCAGATGACGGTGAACCCGCTCGCTACGGCGCAATCGCCGTCGCACTTAAAATCCCGCACGATCAAACGACGGGCCATTGGTGCAGCCGCTGCGCTAAAATCTGGTATGGCTATCTGCTCGAAGTCGCGTGCCCGCAATGCGGCAATCGCCACGGCTGACCGACCGATTTCCGAACCGCACGCTCTCCATCAAAACTGCAAACTGTCTTCGCCGCGGCAAAGATACTTTGCAGGTGCGCGCCAGTGATCGCAGTTACAAATTGCGCCGCAACAATTGGTCAACGCTCTGATCTAGATCATTTTTAAAAATTGTTTCGGAGTTGGCTCGTCCCTTGCTGATGAACCTCCTGAGAAGCGCATCGAACAGCTTCACGGTGGTTCAGGGAGAAGACCAATGGCCAATCTTTTGTGGCTCCAGGGCGGAGCATGTTCCGGCAATACGATGTCATTCCTCAACGCCGAGGAGCCGAGCGCATGTGATCTCGTCACGGATTTCGGGATCAACGTGCTGTGGCACCCATCGCTTGGCATGGAGCTCGGTGAAAACCTGCAGCGCATGTTGCGCGGCGTCGTGAACGGCGAAATTCCACTCGATATTTTTGTGTTCGAAGGCTCGGTCGTGAACGCGCCGAACGGCACTGGCGAGTGGAATCGTTTTGCCGGCCGGGCGATGAAGGATTGGGTCCGTGAGTTGTGCAACGTGGCGACATTCACGGTCGCCGTTGGCGACTGCGCGACGTGGGGCGGCATTCCAGCGACTGCACCGAACCCTTCAGAAAGCGTCGGCTTGCAATTTTTGAAGCGGGGCCACGGCGGCTTCCTCGGTAAGGACTACACGTCGAAAGCCGGTCTTCCCGTCATCAACATTCCAGGCTGCCCGGCGCATCCCGATTGGATCACGCAGATCGTGGTCGCTGTTGCAACGGGCCGTGGTGGCGATCTTTCGCTCGATGAATTCGGCCGGCCTAAAACATTCTTCTCAAGCTTCACGCAGACCGGCTGCACGCGCAACATGCACTTTGCCTACAAGGTCTCGGCGACAGAGTTTGGTCAGCGCAAGGGCTGCCTGTTTTACGATCTTGGTTGCCGCGGACCGATGACCCATTCGCCTTGCAACCGCATTCTGTGGAACCGCCAGTCGTCCAAGACCCGCGCCGGCATGCCGTGCATGGGCTGCACCGAGCCCGAATTCCCGTTCTACGATTTGGCACCCGGCACCGTCTTCAAGACGCAGACCATGATGGGCGTACCCAAAGACATGCCGACGGGTGTCGACAAGACTGGTTACGTCAAACTCACCGCCGCCGCCAAGGCTGCGTCACCCAAGTGGGCCGAAGAAGACATCTTCGTGGTCTGACGCCGCACTCTAAAAAGCCGTTCAAAACACCTTCTCTGGGAGAGAATCCTCCAATGTCATCTGCTGTACAAACACTCGATATTTCGCCGGTCGGGCGCGTCGAAGGCGATCTTGATGTCCGCGTTGATATTCAAGACGGCGTCGTCGTCAACGCCTGGACCAACGCCGAACTGTTCCGCGGCTTCGAAGTCATTTTGCGCGATAAAGATCCGCAGGCCGGCCTCGTCGTCACACCGCGTGCGTGCGGCATCTGCGGCGCGTCGCATTTGACATGCGCGGCATGGGCTCTCGATACAGCCTGGAAAGCGGAAGTGCCGCGCAACGCTATTCTCGCCCGGAATCTTGGGCAGATTGTGGAATCGATCCAGAGCTTGCCGCGCCATCACTACGGTCTGTTCATGATCGACTACACCAACAAGAACTACGCCAAGTCCAAATACTATGAAGAAGCCGTCAAGCGTTGGGCACCGTTCACCGGCAAAAACTATGAGATCGGCGTCACGATTTCCGGTCGTCCCGTTGAAATCTACGCGCTGCTCGGAGGCCAGTGGCCGCATTCGAGTTTCATGGTTCCGGGCGGCGTCATGTGTGCGCCGACACTGACCGACGTGACACGCGCCTGGTCGATCCTCGAACATTTCCGCCGCAACTGGATGGAAAACATCTGGCTCGGCTGCACGCTCGAGCGCTATGAGCAAATTCGCTCCTACGACGATTTTATGGTGTGGCTGGACGAACGCCCCGAACATGCCAATTCAGACCTCGGCATGTTCTGGCGCATGTCGATGGACATCGGCCTGGAAAAATACGGCGGCGGCCACAAGAAGTATATTTCGTGGGGCTACCTGCCGCATGAAGATAAGTACAACAAGCCGACCATCGAAAGCCGCAATGCGTCCGTCATCATGAAGAGCGGTGTATTCGACGGCGCGACCGGCTCGCACAAGCTGATGGAACAGCAGTTCACCCGCGAAGACATGAAGCATGCCTGGTATGACGAGCCGCAGGCGGTGCATCCGTTTGACCGCACAACCAAGCCGGTCCAAAAGAACACCATCGACCACAGTGGCAAGTATTCGTGGTCGACAGCGGTGTTGCATGCGGACGATGGCCGTCTCGAAGCCGGGCCATTGTCGCGCCAGTTGATCGCCGGCGGCAAACACGGTGAGAGCTGGCAGCATTACGACCCACTGCTGCTCGACATGTATAACAAGCTTGGCGGCGCCAGTGTTATGCTTCGCCACTTCGCCCGCATGCATGAAGGGGTCAAATTGTATCGCGAATCCGAGCGCATTCTGCGCGAGTTCAAACTCAAGGATCAGTGGTACATCAAACCAACTGAGAAAGATGGCCGCGGCTGGGGCGCAACCGAAGCCATTCGCGGCGCGCTTTGCCATTGGATCGAGATCCAGGGCGGCAAGATCAAGAATTACCAGATCATCTCTCCAACCACTTGGAACGTCGGCCCGAGAACGACTGACGGCGCCCGTGGACCGATCGAAGAAGCATTGATCGGCATCCCGATTGCCGATCCGCACGATCCGGTTGAGGTTGGCCACGTTTGCCGCTCGTATGACTCATGCCTCGTATGTACGGTTCATGCCTACGACGCCAAAACAGGCGAGCAGCTCGCTCACTTCAGGACCGCCTAAGGCTTCGCTTCGTTTTGTTGCGCCGGCCATTCGCGAGATAATCGGGATGGCCGGCACAGGAAAAGTGCGGCGGCCAATAATGAGGTGCGGACATGAGCGCGAACGGTAAGGATGAGGCTGTTCTGAAAGTCATCGCCGACATGATGGCAGCCGGCCTCGTGACACAAACAGAACCGTTCCCTGAAACGGACAAAGAATTTGGCGCGATCCTCGTCGAGCTCCGTCAATTAAAGCCGGACGATTTGAAATCAAAGCTCGTGATTAGCGGCTTCGTCGATCATCCCTATGGGGCCGATCAGCAGCGGTGCCTGGAATGCATGTACTATCTGGTGCATCGCAGATGGTGTGACCTGCCGGAACTCGCGGTGCCGGTTGAGCCGCACTGGTGGTGCCGTCTTTGGAGAATTTGACGAAGCTCTGCCAATGACGACCGTCGAGGTGCAGCGTGACAAATGACATCATAGCCAGCGACGATGTAACCCGCGCGCAGATCAAAGTCCTGTTAGCGTCGGGGCTCAAGACCGAAGTCTTTCCACGCGCTGACACCCACGACGACGTGCAGCGGATCATCGGCCAACTGCGCGACAGCGACGGCAGCCTCACCGCGCGTTTGGTGATCGGCGGTTTCACCGATCACCCGATCGAACACGGAGGTCTCGAGCAACCGTGCGAGACGTGCATGTATTATCTCGTGCATCGTAGATACTGCGAGCTTCCCGAACTCGATTGCCCGGTTGAGCCGGAATGGTCTTGTCGTCTGTGGCGGATATAATGGCGCGGCCTATGTTGAGTTCTTGCATCCGCGATCGCATCGAAAGTTTGCGTCGATGATTGCCGTGATCGGGTGTGGAAACGCCAATAGAACCGATGACGCAGCCGGTCTCGAGGTCATTCGAATGTTGCGCGCAAGCGCGACGATCTGCGCGCGACCCGATGTCAAACTTCTCGATGCGGGTACCGATGGCATGGCCGTTATGTTCGCCGCGCGCGGATGCACGTCGTTGATTATCATCGATTGCTGCACAACCGGCGCCGAGCCAGGCAGCACCTTTGAAGTCCCCGGCGCCGAACTTGCAAGCCCGCACCAGCCGTCGCTCAACTTGCACGATTTCCGCTGGGATCACGCGATCTATGCCGGTCGCCAGATTTATCGCGATGACTTTCCAACGGACGTGACGGCCTACTTGATTGAGGGCGAAAGCACGGCTCTAGGCTGCGGATTAACGGTCCTCATCGAGGGCGCAGCGCAAAAAACTGTCAGAATGATCGAGGCAAAAATTGCGAGCATGCCCGTCATCGTCGCCTACGCTGGCACATCACCATGATCGCTGCACCATGAGTGATCCATGCCTCCTCAGTATCCGGCGTGGCACGCTGTATTTCGCCCATGATGTATACGAACGCTATTTCAAAGGGCTCGACAATGTTGTGCTGCTGCGCGACGGCACGGATCTGATCGTGCTGCCAGTGCGCAATCCGTCAGCCGGCGGCTACGTGATCAAACTGAAAAACGCCGCTGGTGATCGCGCCGTTCAGGCCGCAGATTTTTTTCGCGAGAATAACGTCGAAGATCATATCGAGATGACACTTCCAGCGCAGTGGAGCGATGACCGCGCTGCTCTCGTCACGCCCGGCGCATTTGAATGACAACTAAGTTTGCATTATGTAATTTCTATAGACGACGGTCTGACAATTTGCTTATCTAAAAGCCAACGAGGTGAGCCACCCTTAAGAGGTGGCAACCAAGGGGAGGCTGGTCGCGTGGCTGTTGGAGTCGATGAGCAAGTGCGCGCGGCGTTGTCAGCCGCCGACGCCGATGCAGCGAGCCCACAAGATCGTGCGGAGATGCTGATGGAGATCGCCATCGGCCTCCAAATAAAGCCCAAGTCCATCGACGAACTGCGCGCCGCTATCGAGCTTTATGATCGTGCGCTCGAAATCTGTCCCGGCACTCACGCGCTTCTGAAAGCGCGCATCAATGCCCGCAAGGCAACCGCACTCCAGGCTTTGCCGGAAACAGGGACAGCGTCACTTGAGGCCGCGCGTGATGCGATGACCGAGGCCATGCCGGTCATCCGTGCACACGGCGAAGCCGAAGAGCTTGCAGAAGCGGAGATGAATTTCGGACTGATCCTGCAGAATTTAGCCGGCGATCATAAGGCGCGCATCACTGACGCTATCGCCGCTTATCAACGATCGCTTCGCACGTTCGACCGCATCAAATATCCAGCTGAGTTCGCGATCCTGCAAAATAATCTGGCGACGGCTTTTCTCTCGATACCCTTCACGGACGAGCGCTCCAAGATGCGCGAAGCTCTTGCGGTTCAGGCGTTCGAAGAAGGGCTGAAGGTCGTCACCTTGATCGACAACCCGTCTGAATACGCAATGCTTCAAAACAATCTCGGAAATGCGCTCCAGTATGCGTCGTCTAGCCATGTCGTTGAAAACAATCTGCGTGCACTTGAAGCCTATGATGAAGCTTTGAAGGTCCGGTCGCGCGAAACCATGCCGTTGGAATACGCAAATACGATCGCCAACAAAGCCAACTGCCTTTGGAATTTGCCAGACGACGTCAGCGACCCTGCGTCTGGAAATCGGCGCAATCTCAGCCTCGCGCGCCAACACTATTGCGATGCACGCGCACTATTCAATGCCGCTGGAGAAATGGAAAAAGCGCGCATTATTGGCCAAGCCATCGATCAAATCGAACGCGAGACACTTTCCTTGACGCCGGCGAACGGCCACGCGGCTCCCGCCTGAGGTGAGCGCCAGGACGATCAGCAGAACCGCCACACGCAAAACCGAAAATATCAACGGGAGACTTCAAACAATGATCGGCAACTTGCCACTTGAGACAGCTGGCCTTGCGCTAGCCGCCGGCATTCTCGCGTCACTCGCTGGCGGCGCTATCGGTGGCGTCGTGACAGGTGGCAAGGCGCTCGGCGTCGAACTCGCGGCGTTCATGGGCTCTTTCTACGGGCAAGTGGCTGGCTCCGCCGGCGTGTTGCTTGGCCTGATTGCATCCGCTTTCATCAACTGAGGCTCGACAATGATCGAAATGGTAAAAAATTCTATCGGACTTTTTCTGCGCGGCAAACTCTTTGCAGAACCCGGAAAAGCCTACGCGCAGTTGGCGATCGGAATTTTTCTCACCGTCGCGGTCTTCCTCGCGACACTGCACTTTGCAGGTTTGCCGCACTGGTTCGCGGCGACGATCGCAGGCTTCATTGGCGGGTCCATCCAGCCCTACCTATTCCGCAACCTGCGTTACCGCTGAGGCTATCGTGTCCGTCATCGAAACAAGTTCGAGTGTTCGCAACGACGTCGCCCATCTCGCGGGCGATATCGAGCGTCTCGAAATGATTTTCGAGAATTGGGATGAAACACCGCGCGGCGCGGTAAAGGCTTACGGTTTGGCGATTGAAGCGCTCAATGGCGAGGCACTTCGGCGGCTCGTTGGCGCCTTGAAACGCGATCCGGCAGCGCTCGCAGCCATGAAGTCGGCGGTCACGGATGAGGTTGTGTATGCGGTCCTGCGCCGGCACGGCATCATCAAGCCAAGCCTGACCGAACGCGTTGAAGCCGCGCTTGAAAGTATCCGCCCGATGCTGGCGTCGCACGGCGGCGATGTCGAACTGGTTTCGATCGCGCCGCCAACCATCGAAGTCAGATTTACAGGCGCATGCGACGGCTGCCCGGCGTCGCAACTGACATTTCATGCCGGCGTCAAAAAAGCTGTCGAGGACTCCTGCCCTGAGATCACCGACATCCTTCAGGTCAAAGGGACGGGCGCAACATCTGGCGATGGCGAGAGCGTTCGCTTTATCAGTCCTTTTGCCCTCGGCGCAGGTGGGAAATGGCACCTCGCGGCAAAACTTCAAGACATCCCGGACGGCGGCATCAAAGCCGACATTGTGGACGGTGAGAAAATTCTGCTGTCGCGTCGCGGATCACTCGTAACCTGCTTCCAGAATGCGTGCGCCCATCTTGGTCTTGCCCTCGACGACGGCGACGTCGACGCAGGCATTATCACCTGCCCCTATCATGGATTTCGATACGATTTGGCAAGCGGCGAGTGTTTGACGGCGCCAGCCGTTCAACTGCAACCGCACGCCGTTCGTGTCATCGGCAACCGCGTAGAAGTGAGGTTGCAAAAATAATCATGCACGTCTCACTCAGCCCGAAACGCAAGGTGCTTCCAAGCAATGATGCGCTGAGTGGTCCAGCCGTCTTGGAGACGTCCGGTGCGCGCGTCATCCTCGGGCAGAAAGCTGCCGCTGATGGACTCGCCGATCCGATTCGTCCGGCAGCAGATTCGCTGTTTGGTCCTCGTGGCGCGACGTTGAGCGATCCTCACGGTCCGCTTTTCGTCTGCGATACCGGCCATCATCGTCTGTTGATCTGGAACAGCGCACCAGCGCGCGATGGCACCCCCGCTGATTTTATCATAGGCCAACCCGACTTCGAATCCGAAGGCCGCAACGCCAAATCTGACGTCGGTGCCGCGAGCTTAAATGTACCGACCGGCGTCGCTGCGGTGGATGGAATCTTGGCGGTCGCTGATGCGTGGAACCATCGCGTGCTCATTTGGCATGGATATCCAACTCACTCCAATCAGCCCGCTGATGTCGTATTGGGTCAAGCGGATTTCAATTCCGGGCATGCCAATCGCGGCTCGCAAAGTGCCTCAGCCAATAGTCTCAACTGGTGCTACGGGGTCGTCATTGAAAATGGAGCACTCTATGTTGCCGATACGGGCAACCGGCGCGTGCTCAAATGGAATAGCGTGCCCGCCGCCAACGGAACACCTGCCGACTTGGTGCTTGGCGAAAACGATTTCGTCACCCGCGATGAGAATGCGGGCCGATCGCCTGATGCAACCGGCATGCGCTGGCCGCACGGCATCGTCGTCCATAACCATCGCCTGATGGTCGCCGATGCTGGAAATAATCGGATCATGGTGTGGGATCAGATACCAACGGCCAACGGTGAACCTTGCACATTCGTTTTAGGGCAACGCGATTGCAGCGGGGTCGACCACAATCAAGTGGCGTACTACCCGACACCGGCATCGCTTAATATGCCCTATGGCTTGGCGGTGCTGAAAAACCGGCTGATCGCTGCGGATACGGCGAATTGCCGTCTCGTTGCGTATGATCTCGACGCGCTCGCCATGAATGCGCGAGCGTGCGGCCTCGCTGGACAGCAGACGTTTCAGGACAAGGGCGAAAACGGCTGGGGCCTCCCAGGGCGCGGAACGCTTTGCTGGCCGTATGGCGTTGCCGCGTCCGGCACGACCGTCGTGGTGGCTGACAGCGGCAACAACCGCGTGCTGCTGTGGGAAGGTGCGCCATGAACATCGTGGCACGCGCCCACCTTATCGACACCTCGCCCGCAGTCGAAATCCGCGTCCGTGGACGCGTGCAGGGCGTGGGCTTTCGCCCGATGGTTTGGCGGCATGCACGTGATCTCGGACTGAACGGCGTTGTGCTCAACGACGCTGACGGCCTACTGATCCGCGCTCAAGGCACGGCCGCTGCGATCCGCACTCTCATTGCGCGCATGGAGGATCACGCTCCGCCGCTCGCGTATGTGGACGCCATCGAAATCAAACCCTATGACGGCGCGCTGCCGTTGACGTTTGAGATTCAAGAAAGTGCTCATGGCAAAGCGAACACTGAAATCGCACCGGACGCCGCGCTGTGCGACGACTGCGCAAATGACATCTTCGATCCGTTTTCGCGACGCTATCGCTATCCATTTACGACTTGCACAAACTGCGGACCTCGCCTGACGGTTGTCTCGAAGCTTCCCTACGATCGCACCTCGACAAGCATGGCCGCCTTCGATCTGTGTGCCGAGTGCGCCGCCGAATACAACGACCCCGCGAACCGGCGCTTCCACGCAGAGACAACTGCCTGCCACTTCTGCGGACCCAAAGCGCGCTTGATCCGGTTCGACGGTGCGGCGTTCAGCTATGAACAGTCTTCGATGCTGGACGACGTGGACGGCGCCATGGGACTGATCCAGAAAGGCGAAATCGTCGCGATCAAGGGCCTTGGCGGGTTCCATTTAGCGTGTGACGCCACACGGCCCGATACCGTCGCACGCTTGCGCGCCTTGAAGCAGCGCGACAGCAAACCGTTTGCGCTGATGGCCCGCGACCTCGATATCATTCGCCAGTTTTGCAGCATGTCCGGCGACGAAATGCGGTCACTGACCAGCCCGGCCGGACCGATCGTGTTGCTCAAGGCCGACGGCCCTCGGCGTTTGCCCGAATATATCGCGCCAGGCCTGAATATGCTCGGCTTCATGCTGCCGACAACGCCGATGCATGCGATGCTGCTGCGGCGTATGAAACGTCCTGTCGTGATGACCTCGGGTAATGTTTCAAGCGCGCCGCAAGTCATCTCCGAGCCAGACGCGAGGGCGCAACTCGCATCCATTGCACCGTATGCCCTGGTGCATGATCGCGACATTCTCAATCGCGTCGACGACTCCGTTGTCCGATTTGCCGCCGGATCGATGCGCGTTCTGCGCCGTGCGCGCGGCTATGCACCGGCCTCGATCAGGTTACCCAAAGGCTTCGAGAACGCGCCAGAGATTTTCGCGATGGGCGGCGATCTTAAATCGACATTCTGCTTTACAAAGGCAGGCTCGGCCATTCTCTCGCAACACATCGGCGATCTCGACGACGTTCGGACCTTCGCCGACTTCGAGCACACGATAAAGCTCTATCAAGACTTGTTTGAAGCTTCGCCGGATCTTGTCGTCGCCGACAGTCATCCCGGGTATCGCAGCTCAACCTTTGCTGCAAAGCTTGCGACTGAGCTTAAAGCGCCGCTGTGCCAGGTGCGGCATCACCATGCCCATCTTGCGAGTTGCCTTGCGGAAAATCACCGCGAACTCGCCGCACCTCCTGTTCTGGGTATTGTTCTCGATGGGCTTGGATACGGTCAGCACGGAGAGATTTGGGGTGGCGAATTCTTGCTCGCCGACTATCGGCAATTTGAGAGGGTCGGAACCTTCAAGCCCGTCGCCATGCTCGGCGGCGATCGCGCGTCGATCGAACCTTGGCGCAATCTCTATGCTCACCTGATGGCCGAAATCGGCTGGGCGAATTTTGAAGTCAACTTTGCTGAGCTCGACCTCTTTCGGCACCTCGCAGCAAAGCCCCGAAAAATCCTCGATGCCATGCTGCGAGATCACATCAACGCGCCATTGGCATCCTCCTGCGGGCGCTTGTTCGATGCCGCTGCAGCGGCAATGGGGGTATGTTTCGAGGCACAAGGTTATGAAGGCGAAGCAGCGTCCCGGCTTGAAGCCATCATTGACGAGGATGCGTTGCACTGCGCCGACGGCTCGCTGGACTACCCATTCTCGATACCGCGCCTCAAAGGAACCAACCTGCCGTACATCGAACCGGTTGGTGTTTGGAATGCCATTCTCGGCGACCTGATACTCAACACTGCTCCGGGAGTCATGTCGGCGCGCTTCCATCGTGGGCTTGCTCGAGCGATTTGCGCTTTGACCACGAAGCTCGCCCACCGCGACAGTGAAGAAGGTCCGCGCTTCGACACGGTCGCGTTATCTGGTGGATGTTTTCATAACCGCGTCCTGCTTGAGCAGGTCATCGCGCGACTTGAGACCGACGGCTTCACCGTCCTCAGCCACACCAACGTTCCAGCGGGTGACGGCGGGTTGGCACTCGGTCAAGTCGCTATCGCCGCCGCACAGCTACTCAGCAAAAACCAGAACACGACCATTGGAGGGCCTGCCCCATGTGCCTCGGTATTCCCGGACGCATAGTCAAAATCGACGATGTTGCCAAAAAACTGGCGACCGTCGACGTCAGCGGCATCAAGCGGCAGGTCAACATCGCGTGCATCGTGTCCGATGATCATCCTGTCGCGTCGTGTGTCGGCGACTGGGTGTTGGTCCACGTCGGTTTTGCGATGAGCCGCATCGATGAAGCGGAAGTCGCCCAAACGATGAAAATCCTGACCGAACTTGGCGAAGCGCAAGCCGAAATGGAAGCAATGCGACTTTCTGGAACACGATAGGACAGAGGTTATGGGCAACGAAAACCTACTTTCTGGCCTTTATCCGTTTCTCCACGGTAAGGCTCAGGACCCGCTCAAGCTTGACGCAACACTTTTGACGTCTGTCGAAATGAAATCGCGAGAAAGCCGCGAGACGAACGAGGCGTTTTTCAGCGACTGCGCGCCAACACTCGTTGCAGCGGCAAAAAAAGTGGCCGATGTCTATCGGAACAATGGGCGGCTGTTCTCGATGGGCAATGGTGGATCGAGTTGCGACGCGTCTCACGTCGCCGTCGAATTTGTGCATCCGGTAACCGCTGGGCGACCGGCGCTCGCCGCAACCAATCTGCTGGCCGACATGGCGATGATCTCGGCCGTCGGCAATGATATCGGCTTCGAACACGTGTTCGTCCGCCAGATCATCGCGCAAGGACGCTCTGGCGACGGATTGATTGGCATTTCGACTAGCGGCAATTCCGCCAACCTCATCTCAGCGTTCGTGAAGGCCAAAGAGATGGGCATCGTCACGATCGGCTTAGCCGGTGGCGACGGCGGCCGCATGAAATCATGCGGCGCGATTGATCACTGTCTCGTCGTTCCGTCGCAATCGATCCATCGCACGCAGGAATGCCACGTCGTCGCCTATCATATTCTCTGGGATCTGGTGCACACGCTGCTGGCCGACGATCGCGGCTCGGCGGCGCGCAAAGGAGCGGCCGCATGAAATACGTTGATGAATTTCGCGATGCCGTAAAAGCTAAATCACTGATCCATGAGATCGAGCTGCTGGCGAAATCCATTCCCATCGCCAGGGAGCGTCCGATTGCGATCATGGAAGTCTGCGGCGGGCATACGCACTCAATTTTCCGCTACGGCCTCGAAGGCATGCTGCCGAAAGAGATCGAACTCGTGCATGGGCCTGGCTGTCCGGTTTGTGTGCTGCCGATGGGCCGCGTCGATGACTGCATCGCCATCGCTGAGCGGCCCAACGTGATCTTCACGACGTTCGGCGACGCCATGCGTGTTCCGGGATCAAAAAAAAGCTTGCTACAAGCGAAAGCCGACGGCGCAGACGTGCGCATGGTCTATTCACCGATGGACGCCCTCGCACTTGCCAAAAAGAACCCCGATCGCGAAGTCGTGTTCTTCGGCATTGGCTTCGAAACGACGATTCCTTCAACGGCACTGACCATCCTGCAAGCCAAAGCCGATGGCGTGACGAACTTCACGATATTCTGCAATCACATCACCATCGTGCCGACGATCAAGGCAATCCTCGACAGCCCAGATCTGCAACTTGACGGCTTCCTGGGACCGGGGCACGTGTCGATGGTCATTGGCACGACGCCGTATGAATTTGTCGCCGACTACTACAAGCGGCCAATGGTTGTCGCAGGTTTCGAACCGCTAGACATCTTGCAGTCGATTTGGATGGTGCTGAAGCAAATCAAAGAAGGCCGCGCGGAAACCGAAAATCAATACGCGCGCATTGTCCCCAAGGATGGCAATACAGCGGCGCTCGCGGCCGTCGCCGAGGTCTACGAACTTCGCGAATTCTTCGAGTGGCGCGGGCTTGGCTCAATCGACCATTCGGGCGTCAAAGTGCGTGCCGCCTATGCGGCGTTCGATGCCGAAGCCAAGTTCACAATGCCGAACATCAAGATTGCGGATCCAAAATCCTGCCAATGCGGCGAGGTTTTGAAGGGCGTCATCAAGCCGTGGCAATGCAAAGTTTTCGGCAGCGCATGCACCCCCGAAACGCCACTTGGAGCGCTGATGGTGTCATCGGAAGGCGCATGCGCGGCCTATTATCAATACGGCGGCATCAAAAAATATGAGGCGGCATCATGAATATCGTGCCCCTGCCGCGTCGGCGTACGATCGGGCAAGTGCATGTCGCCAAGGTCACGATGGCCCACGGCGGCGGCGGAAAGGCGATGAAGGATCTTATCGACGACGTCTTCGTGTCGGCATTCGACAATGGCTTGCTGGCGCCGCTCGAAGATCAAGCGCGGATCGACCTCGCCTCACTTGCAAAACACGGGGACAGGCTCGCTTTCACGACAGATAGCTTCGTTGTTGACCCGCTCTTCTTTCCCGGTGGCGACATCGGCAAGCTCGCCGTCTGCGGCACCGTCAACGATCTGGCCGTTGGCGGCGCAAGGCCGCTGTATCTCTCGTGCGCTGCGATCATCGAAGAAGGTGTCGAACTTAGTCTTCTCCGCCGCATCGCTCAATCGATGGCCGAAACAGCCCGCGAAGCCGGTGTTAAAATCGTCACCGGCGACACCAAGGTCGTGCAAAAGGGCGCGTGTGATAAGGTTTTTCTGACAACCACTGGCATTGGCGTCATTCGTCCGCAATGTGCGATGAGCGTTGACCGCTGCTGCGCTGGTGACATCGTGCTTGTCAACGGCGTGCTCGGCGATCACGGCGCGGCCATCCTCGGCGCACGCGGAGATATGGCACTCGACAGCCCGATTGAAAGCGACTGCGCGCCGCTCAATGGTTTAATCGACGCCTTGCTCACGGCCGCCCCGAGCACGCGCACCATTCGCGATGCGACGCGCGGCGGCATCGCGACCGTGCTCAATGAATTCGCACATGGGTCGCAGGTCGCAATTGAGATCGACGAGACCGCGACGCCGATCAGAACTGAGGTCAAAGGATTCTGTGAAATCCTGGGCCTCGATCCACTTTACCTAGCGAACGAAGGCAAGATCGTTGCGATTGTTCCAGCGGCGGAGGCTGATCGGGCACTCGCCGCGATGCGGGCACATCCCTATGGCCACGGTGCAGTTGCCATCGGCCAAATCCGCTCCGGGCTGCCGGGCCGCGTGACCATGAGAACTGTTTTCGGCGGCACGCGCATCGTCGACATGCTGGTTGGCGAACAACTGCCGAGGATTTGCTGACATGCATGAACTCGGCATCACGCGCAACATCGTCGCCATCGTTGCTGAGTACGCAGCGGGTCGTAAAGTCACGCGCGTCGCGCTCGATGTTGGACGCTTGTCCGGCGTGATGAGCGACGCTATCCGATTCTCGTTCGATATCGTCAGCGAAGGGACGTGCCTTCAAGGCGCCCGCCTCGACATCCGCGATATTGACGGGGTGGGGCATTGTCGCCAGTGCCACGCCGATTTTCCAACGCCCACGCTGTTCACACCGTGTGCCTGCGGGTGCCGCGACATCGAACGGGTCACCGGCGAAGAATTGAAAGTTCGTGAATTCGAATTTGACACCGCGCCGGTCGAGAGCAAAGCACCGGCGACGGCCTGCTCACCGGTGAACTATTAAAGCCGGTGATCTAGAAAAGGATGAAGCTCATGTGTGTCGATTGCGGATGCTCGGACGATGCGAAGACAACGATCACCAATATCAAGACCGGCAAGGTCAGCGAGTTGTGGCGAAATATCGTAGGGCACCTTCACGACGCCGGTCATATTCATGACCACGCACGAGATCATGTTCATTCGCACGGGCACCCGCATGATCATCACCATGGCGGCGACCATAATCATTCGCACGACGGTGGGCACGGTCATCGCCATGACGATGGCCACAGACACGGTGTTGTTGATCTCCAGCAATCAATTCTGCAAAAGAACGATGTGTTGGCGGCTCGCAACCGGGCGTGGCTAGCAGGCCGCGAGGTTTTGATGCTGAACCTCGTCAGCTCACCCGGCTCAGGCAAGACGTCCCTTCTCGAGCGCACCATTCGCGATCTCAAAGGCCACCTCTCGATCGCGGTGATCGAAGGCGATCAGGCAACGGCGAACGATGGCGAGCGGATCGCTGCAGCCGGCGCGCAAGCGATCCAGGTCAACACCGGCACCGGCTGCCACCTCGAAGCTGACATGATTCAACGCGGGCTCGACGAATTGAAGCCGAAGCCTGGATCTGTCGTCATGGTGGAAAACGTCGGCAATCTCGTTTGCCCGGCGCTGTTCGATCTCGGTGAACGCGCCAAAGTCGCAATATTGTCTGTGACAGAAGGTGAGGACAAGCCGGAGAAATATCCCCACATGTTCCGCGCCAGCAGCCTGCTGCTTTTGAATAAAGTCGATCTGCTGCCGCATCTGGATTTTAACGTCGCCAAAGCGATCGCAAGCGCGCGCAACGTCAATCCAGACGTAGAGATCATCCAAGTATCGGCGAAGACAGGAGCTGGAATGGATGAATGGTACGCGTGGTTGAGCCGCGCACTGACGTCAGTGAACGTTTAGTTTTTTAAGGTCGCTCACGACGCTTTTAGGAGACGGTCGATGGTGTTTTCAACCTTAGGACTTGGCTTCCTAATCGGCATGCAACACGCAACCGAAATCGATCACGTCGCTGCTGTGAGTTCTATCGCTAGCAGCAAGGCCGGCGTCAGATCAATCTCGCGTCATGGCCTGTTCTGGGGAATCGGCCACACGATGACCCTGCTTCTTGTCGGCGGAACGTGCATCATCCTGCGAACGTCGATGCCCGACAACCTGGCAAGCCAACTCGAGTTTGCAGTCGGCGTGATGCTGATCGGGCTCGGCGCGCACGTGCTCTATAAATTGTGGCGCGACCGAGTGCATTTTCACAGTCACCAGCACCAAGGCTCCGGTTCGACGCATTTTCACGCACATAGTCATCGCGCCGACCGCGATGAGCATGGGGCAAGCCAACATGCGCACGTCCACGATGACGGCGTGCCGTGGCGAACGTTGGTCGTCGGCCTCGTTCATGGCATGGCAGGATCAGCAGCCCTTGTGGTACTGACCGCCGCGACACTCGATTCCCCGTGGTGGGGCATTATTTATATTTTGACGTTCGGCATCGGCACAGCCGCCGGAATGGCTTTGTTGAGCGCGGTCATTGCTGCACCGATTACGCTAACCGCGCGTTCCCTAACATTTGCCAACCGCGCCTTGCAGGCTATCATCGGCATTTTCACCTGTGCTGTCGGCGTCAGAATTTTACTCGAAACGGCGCATCAAGCGTTTGCGAATATCTGACGCAAATTCCAATCCGATGGCTGCCGCTCAATTCCCTCAGCCGGTGGACGTTGACTACCTAATTGCTTTTCTTGCATCACCCAATTTGCCGTTGAATAAAGCGAGCAACTGCGTCGCGACTGCGGCTGATCTCGGAGGGCAGAACGAAGGTTGCCTCGTTCAACGTCAGGCGCGCCTCACGGGTCGCGTGTCGTGGCCACGCGCAGCAGTCGCGGCGTGACATTCTCGATGAGCCGCTGCACGTCGAGACCCGGCGCGACTTTTTCATAGTCTTCGTCAATCAGCAGCGACGCGGCACCGTGAACGAACGTCCACAGTTCCACTGCAATCTCAGGCGCGTTGGCTTGAATGCCCTCACGTTGACAGTAAAGCGCCACCTGATTGATCACATTGGCAAAGCACGATTGGCCGCGAGCGACCACGTCGGCGGCCTTTTTCAGCGCCGGATTTTGTCCAAACATCAGCCGGAACATCGCCGTTTCGTCGACAGCGAACTGGACATAGGCTTGGCCCATGGCGCGAATGCCTTCGATCGTGCCTTCGCCGTGCGACTCGACGGCGACCCTCGATCGCTCCGACATGTCATCGAAGCCACGGGCGACGAGCTCTTCGAGAATTTCCTGCTTGTCGCGAAAATGCCGGTAGGGCGCTGCGGTCGTCACGCCGGCTAGGCGGCAGGCATCGGCCAACGTGAAATTCTCGGCGCCGCGCTCGACCACAAGCTGCCGCGTCGCACGAACCAACGCTTCGCGCAACTCACCGTGATGGTATGCGCCCTTATTGGATGCTGGCTCAGGTGTCGCCTTGGTCATGGCGGTCGTTATGCCCTTTTTCACACTTCCGAGAAAGTCGGCGTCGTTAATACTTGCCAAGTAAGCGTCACTAACATATGTTAGCGTCGCTTACTTAGGGGTTGGAGACGACAATGTTAAGAGCAATGTCGAAGTCGACTGGAGCAGACGGTAGCGCTGATGGCCTTGGGCAAAACAAGCGCGTAAGACTGTCGTTTGTCTGGTTTTTAATCGCTCCGACGCTGCTTTTCGTTTTGCAGGCGTGTCAGAAAGACGAAGCCAAGCACGAAGCGCAGCCGCTTCCCGTGCGCGTTGTGACCGTGGCCTTGGCGCAGTCGATCGAGCAGCGCCGCTATACCGGGATCGTGCGTGCCCGCTATGAAAGCGACCTCGGATTTCGCGTCGCCGGCAAAGTGATTGAGCGGCGCGTCAACGTTGGCGACGAGGTCAAGGCCGGCGATATCCTAGCGCTGCTCGACGCCACCGACTTCAAATTGAACGTCGAAGCCCAGCAAGCGGAACTCAACGCCGCACTTTCGAGCCGCAATCAGGCGGTCGCGGCCGAGAAGCGATTTCGTGAACTGAAAGACAAAGGCTGGGTCGCAGAAGCCGCGCTTGACAGCCGAATTGCGGCCGCAGATGAAGCACGCGCCCGCGTCGACCGCGCCATGCGCACGCTCGATACGCAACGCAATCAGACTGCCTACACCGAACTGAAAGCCGATCGCGATGGCATCGTATCAGCGCTTCCCGTTGAAGCCGGGCAAGTCGTCGCTGCTGGTCAAGCGATGGCGCGGGTCGCCCGGCTGGATGCATTGGACGTCGTCGTCGCGGTGCCTGAGCAAAGCCTCGGCGACATCGAACGTGCCACCGCTTTGGCGGAGCTTTGGGGCGACACGACCAAGCACTACGACATCAAGTTGCGCGAAATTTCAGCCGAGGCGGATCGTGTGTCGCGAACCTTCGATGTGCGCTTCTCGCTGCTCAACGCCGATGACAATGTGCGCCTCGGCAAATCCGCCACTGTGATTCTGACGCGCAGCGAAACCGCAAAGCTCGCGCAATTACCGCTCAGCGCGGTGATGAATGATGCCAAGGGCGCAATGGTCTGGGTCGTCGACGCGAGCGGCGAACACGTTTCGCGGCGGCCCGTCGTCATCGGCAGTTTTACGCAAGATGCAGCCATCATCGCCGCAGGATTGCATCCGGGCGAACGCGTCGTGACGCTCGGCGTTCATATGCTCGACGAAGCCGCGAAAGTGAAGATTGTCGAAGGCGCTGCACTTTCAGTCGCCGGCGACGATCATCGCCGTGTGAGGTGAACCCATGAGCGGTATCAATCTCTCTGAATGGTCGGTGAAGCACCAAGCCGTCGTGCTGTTCATGATCATTGCCGTGTCGCTGTCGGGCGCTTACGCCTACCTCAATCTGGGCCGCGCTGAGGACCCGAGCTTCACGATCAAGACGATGGTCGTGCAGGTCGCATGGCCCGGCGCGACCGCTGAGCAGATGCAGGAATTGGTTGCCGATCCTCTTGAGAAGCGACTGCAGGAATTCTCCAGTCTCGACTATGTGAAAACCTATTCGCGTCCCGGCGTTAGCGTCCTTCAAGTGCAGCTCAAGGATTACATGCGCGGTTCGGCTGTCGCGGATACGTGGTACCAGGTCCGTAAAAAACTGACCGATAGCCGCGCTGAGCTACCCGATGGCGTGCAAGGCCCGTTTTTCAATGACGAGTATGGCGATGTCTTTGCCGCCATCTACATGCTGTCCGGCGACGGCGTATCTCGGGCCGAACTCAAACAATATGCCGAACGTCTCCGCAAGGCGTTGCTGCGCGTTCCAGACGTGAGCAAGATCGCGCTTTCGGGCACCTTGGACGAACGCGTTCACATCGAATTTGATACCACCAAATTGACCAGTCTAGGCATCACACCGCAGCAGATTTTCGATGCGATACGCCGGCAGAATGCGGTTGTAGCGGCGGGCACTGTCGAAACCGGTGCCGATCGTGTCATCGTCCGCGTCACCGGCGCCTTCGATGCCGACAAAGCGATCGGCGATGTGGCCATCGAAGCCAACGACCGGGTCTTTCGCCTCGGCGACATCGCGGATGTGAAACGCGGCTATGAAGATCCGCCGACTTTTCTCGTGCGGCACAATCAAGCGCCGGCGGTCGGCTTGGCTGTCGCCATGGCCGATAACGCCAACGTTCTGCGACTTGGCGAAACCCTCAAAGCCGCTATCGACCTTGAGCGGGCGAACATTCCAAGCGGCGTCAAAATCGAACAAATTTCCGATCAGCCGCGCGTCGTGGAGGAAAGCGTCGGCGAATTCACGCGGTCGTTCGTCGAAGCGCTCGTCATCGTTCTGGCAGTGAGTTTTCTTTCACTCGGATGGCGCGCCGGCATTGTTGTCGCCCTCGCCGTGCCGCTGGTGTTGGCCATCGTTTTCGTCGTCATGTATGCGCTCGGCATGAACCTCGACCGCATCACACTGGGCGCACTCATTATCGCACTTGGGCTTTTGGTGGACGACGCCATCATCGCCATTGAAATGATGATGGTGAAGATCGAGCAAGGTGTCGATCGCTTGAAAGCCGCCACTTACACCTGGGAATCGACGGCATTTCCGATGCTGACTGGAACACTTGTGACGGCGGCAGGTTTCTTGCCGGTCGGCTTCGCCAAATCGACCGCAGGAGAGTACGCCGGGAACATCTTCACGGTCGTTGGCTTGTCGCTGATGGTATCGTGGGTCGTCGCCGTTGTTTTTACGCCTTACCTCGGCATCAAGCTTTTGCCACGAAGCATGGCATCGGGTGCGCACGATGACGCGCATGAGACGCGGAGCTACCGGGCGTTGCGCGCCGTCATCAACTGGTCGCTGCGCCACCGCTGGCTTGTGATCGCCGCCACGCTTGCAGCGCTGCTGGCCGCAGGGGCCGGCATGGCTTTCGTGCAGCAGCAGTTTTTTCCCACATCGTCGCGTCCGGAACTCTTCATCGAAACGCGCATGCCCGAAGGAAGCTCGATCGGCGCAACGGATACGGCGGCAAAAAAGTCTGAGGCGCTTCTTGTTGGCGATCCTGACGTTGCCTATTTCTCGACCTACGTCGGCCAGGGAAGCCCGCGCTTCTTCCTCGCTTTGAACCCGGTTCTGCCCAACGAAAGCTTCGCGCTCACCGTTATCATGACCAAAGACGCCGAAGCGCGCGAACGGCTCAAGGCAAAACTTGAGAAGGCTGTTGCCGACGGCGCTGTACCGGAGGCGCGCGTCCGCATTGACCGGTTGAACTTTGGCCCGCCTGTCGGTTTCCCGGTGCAATTTCGCGTGGTCGGAACCGACCTCACAAAAGTCCGCGAGATCGCCGGCGATGTGCGTGCCATCATGCGCGACAATCCCCACACCGTCGATGTTCAGTTCGATTGGAACGAGCAGGTCAAGCATATCGCCCTGAAGGTTGATCAAAACCGCGTGCGGGCGCTTGGGCTCAATCAACAGGACATCTCCGACGCGCTGCAATTTCAGCTCTCGGGCGTCAAAATCTCCGAGTACCGCGAGGGTACCGAAATTGTCGACGTGGTTGCTCGCGCCACGCCCGCCGAGCGTTTCAATCTCGCAGGCTTGCGTGACCTCACCATTTTGACGAGCAAGGGGCGCCCCGTTCCGATCAGCCAAGTCGCAACCATCGAGTACGGCTTCGAAGAACCGATCCTTTGGCGGCGCAACCGCGAATTGGTGCTGACGGTTCGAAGCGACGTCGCCCCTGGGTATCAAGCGCCGACCGTCACCAGTCAAATCCTGCCGAAGCTCGAAGCACTCAAGGCGTCGCTACCTGCCGGATATCGGATCGACACTGGTGGCGCCATCGAAGAAAGCGCCAAGGCCAACGTCGCGCTGGCAGCCATTTTTCCCGCCATGCTGATGGTGATGCTGACGCTGCTGATGTTTCAGCTGCAGAATTTTTCCAAATTATTTCTGGTGTTTTTAACGGCGCCGCTCGGCTTGATTGGCGCAGTCGCGGCTTTGCTGGCCTTCAATGCGCCATTCGGATTTGTCGCTATTCTGGGCGTCATCGCGCTTGCCGGAATGATCATGCGTAACACCGTCATTCTGGTTGATCAGATCGATCACGATCTAGCGGCTGGCCGAGCACCATGGGATGCGATCGTCGAAAGCACGGTGCGCCGTGCGCGGCCGGTCATTCTCACCGCGCTGGCTGCCATTCTGGCGATGATCCCGCTCAGCCGCAGCGTATTTTGGGGACCAATGGCGTTGAGCATGATGGGCGGTCTGCTGGTCGCGACCGTGTTGACGCTGGTATTTTTGCCGGCGCTCTATGCGGCGTGGTTCCGTATCCGAAAGGATACACCGAGCGCAGTTCCGGCGGCAGACCACGACAAAATTCCAGCGCGGCTGGCGCTTGCTGCTGAATGATCGTTATGGCGCACGCGGTTGCATGACCATCAAGCGGCCTCGCGGATGGCCTTGGCCTTGACGTAAGCCGGTCGCGAGCGGACGCGATCGAAATAAGCCGTGACATTTCCCTCGGGCAGCGGCCAGCCGATGCTTCGCGCCCAGCCGCCACAGTGACCGAGCAGTAGATCCGGCACGGTGAACGCGTCGCCCATGACGTAATCGTTGTCGCCGAGCCGTTGCGACAGCGCTGACATTGCGCGATCGAAATCATAGCGGCAGGCTTTTTGCACGTCTTCCGTTCGAAGCTCCTTCGGCAAAACGAACGTGTGTTTGGCCGTGGTCCAGAGGCAGCTTTCAACATCATCGGTTGCAAACTGGGTGAAGCTGTCTTGCTGGGCGCGCTTGATCGTGCCGGCCGGACTTGTAAAGCGGCCATGCTTGTCGGCGAGGTACTGACAGATCGCGACCGAGTCGATGATCGCATCCTCGCCATCGATCAGAATGGGCACCTTGCCCGATGGATTGAGCGCGACAAGTGATGGATCACGGGGCGCGGTCGGCACCACCGTATACGCGAGGCCGAGCTCTTCCAGCATCCACAACACCCGGAACGCGCGCGTCTTCGGGCTGCCGACCAGTTTATACATCGCTGACCACGTCCTCTTTTTCCGCCGACGCCACACGTGGCCGTGACCACTTCCAATGAGCGACGTCGCGACCGGCAAAAGCGATAATGACCCGGGCTAACAACAGACCGCGAGGCGCCAACGCTATGCGCGAACCAGCCGGATGTCGATCTCGCGATCAACGTAGGTCCATTCTCGGGTGGCGCGAAGCCGGGCGACGAGCGCCTCGAAAGCCGCTTCGTGTTCCGGCGCAAATTCGAACCAGGTCAGAAAGTCGAACGGCTCACCCAGATCCCTGGCATGGTAGAGCTTGCGAGCGATAGCCGGAAGGTAGTCCATGCCGATCGCTGTGTGATGCGACTGTTCTTCAAAAATCGCGCGGCGCTCGTCCTGTGCGAGCGCCCACCAATCGGGAGTCTTTCGGATTGGGATCAGCGCGGCTTTCATCGCGTGACTGCGGCCAAGTGGTTCCGATTGCGCTTTTAACGACGTGACTTCAACGCGTTTTGCATACCGGACGTTACTCGCAAAGCCACGCAAGACCCACGGCCGCGAAGTTTGGTTTTCGCTGCCAGATGCTGGCGCGACGTCGAGATAAGGAACGGCTGGCAAAGGATCGCCGCGCACGGCTCGCAGAGATTCTACGCGCCAGTCGCCACGGTCCGCCCCGGAAAATGCGACGTGATTTTGCATCGACATCTTCTGCTCGCGATGCTGACAGCCGGACGATGCCTGGGCTCAAACGCGGAGGCTTGGCGCACGCAGTGCGCGGTGCGCCTACGCAGTTCGCGGCCGAGCTTCAAGATATTCAAAGACGAGCGCCAACACGAAGCCGAAAATCACATGGCCGACATAGCTCATGAATGAAAGTTGCCCGCCCCATTCCATCAACAGAAATGGGAGGCCGGCGATGGGCGCCATGATGCCGAGCGCATTGAACCATGTGAACGTTCCCCAACTCATCGCGTCAGCCAGCGCTTTCGACGGGTTGATGAGGCGCGTCGCCGATACTGCGACGACCACCAACCAGAAATAGATCATCGCGCTTGTGCCTGCCCCCTGCAAAAAGCGAGATGCTACAAAGAGCGTGAAAATTGAGAGCACAAGAGCTTCGAGCACCACGCCGTAATCACGGATCGAGCGCGAGATTATGTAATAGAGGATCGGATAGCCGACGATGCCGATAATCCAATGGATGACGGTCGCCGGTCCGAGATCGAGTTTGTAGCCGAAGACATTTTCAGCAAGCGAGATGACCAAGCCGGGCGGTTCCAGCGGTCCACCGATGACCAACGGCGTAATCACGCGCGCCCAAATCTCCCAGAGCAGAAGCCCAGCGAACCCGCCGATCAGCAGGTTCATCAAAGTGCGCGCGCTTGGAATGGTCGGAATTCGAACGAGCGAAGGCGATGGCATCGACGACATGGGGCACTTCTCGGCTAATAATTGCAACTGGCTTTCGAAGTGATCTACGCCGGACACGTGGAATTGGTTACAAAACCGACGATCAATGCGTGGTCAACAAAGGGCGAAGCTTCGCAACTCCGCCCCCTCGTCTTAGATAACGACGACTACTTGCCGCCGAGATTTTCGCGCAGCTGCTTCATCAGCATGGCCTGAAGCGCTTCAGAAGACTGAGTGTCGCCAGCCATGCAGTGGTCGTAGCTCGAAATCGACATACGCATGAACGCGACCTTCTTCTCGGTCGATAAGTTCAATTGCCCTGAAATTGCCTTGTCGAGATCATTCAAAACCGTTCCGCAATCGGCGGCTCCGGCCGACGTCGAAATGGCAGCGGCCAGCGCGAACACAGCGGGAATCAAGGCCATTTTTTTCGCAAACATTCGGAAAACTCCTCTTAGATTTCGCGTTCAAAGCATTCGTGTCACAACGACGCACAGCAGTGTAGTAAGCTCCGGTGTAGAGGCGTGGAAATGCCTTTTCGGCATCATCTTAATGTTGCAGAGGCATCGCGCTGTGCGCCGTCATAAATGCTCGATGCGCATTCAACGCCATGAAAAGTAACGCCGATGTAACGGGACGAAGCATCGGCGATCAAGATAGATCGCAGCATCGCCGCGAAACTGCTGCCGTTTTTTGACGGTATTGCACAAACCACTCCGAGCGACATCCCGCGTTTGGACAGACGGCTCAGGCCGCGTTTCATTGAAGGCCCTTAACCATGATCGGCGCGCGCTCACGTCTGATGTTCTTCTGCGTGTTTGCGGCCACACATATGTTTGCGACACCATCTCCACTCTTGGCCGGAGATTTGAGTGCTATGGCAGCGCCTTGTGGCAGCGTTAAACAGCCGTGCGAGATTTCCACCCCAGGCGGGGGGCGCTACTACGCCAAGGCGCCGCCGGATTGGGACGGCAAGCGACCTCTCGGTGTGTTGCTGTTTTTTCACGGCTACCAGTCATCCGGTGCGGCATTCATTAAAAATCAGGGCGTGCTGAACGCCGCGCATCGCGGCGGCTACATGCTGGTCGCAGCCGATGGTATCGGTGGCTCCTGGTCGCATACCGGCGCGCCGACACAAAACCGGAACGAGGTCACCTACGTTCGAGATCTCCTCAGCGATCTCGCGACGCGTTTTCCAATTCGACAAGACGAGCTTTGGGTGTCGGGTTTCTCGCAAGGCGGCTCGATGGTGTGGGAGACGGCCTGTTATCTTGGACAACGATTCAAAGCTTTCGTGCCGATCGCTGGCGCTTTTTGGCAGCCGTTGCCGACCACGTGCCCCGGTGGGCCGGTGAACATTCTGCATATTCACGGCACGGCCGATAGAACGGTGCCAATGCTCGGCCGCCCAATCGGCCCCTATCGGCAGGGTGAAGTCATGAAGGCTTGGGCGTTGATGAAGGCCGTGGATCAGTGTTCGCCGCTTCCACAATTGCGCGACAGCAGCGGACGGTACCGGTGTGAAACTTGGAACGATTGCCGGTCAAAACGGCTTTTGGAAATTTGTCTGCACGATAGTGGTCACGAGATCCCAGCAGACTGGGCCGACCTCGCCTACGCGTTTCTGGCGAAAATCAAAAAATAGCTGAGGCTGGTCGCGATCGATATTCCACATCAATCATTCGCAATGTAGCGTTTGAGGATTGCCACGACCTTGTCGACGGGCGTTCCATGCGGAATGAGAGTGCGGAATGTGCCGTCACGCCCCATCAAATACATTAGCGAGCCGTGATCGACGCCGTAGTCACCTCCCGTCGATCCGGCAGTTGGCGGCCAGAGATATTTTCGGCGATGAACTTTGTACGCCCGAGCGACCGCCGCGATCTGCGGTTCATCACCTGTCAACATCACCAGTCTTGGATGAAAACTTTTTTGGTACGCCGCTAGCGCCGCCGGCGTGTCCCGCGCGGGATCAACGGTAATAAACAGGGGCTGAATGGCGTCGCCGGCTGCCCCGACCGCTTCAAGGGCTTCGGTCAACACGGAAAGACCTGTGGGGCACAGGTCCGGACAATGCGTAAAGCCGAAGTAGACTAGCATAAACCGGCCGCGAAAATCTTGATCGCTGACAGGTTGCCCAGTGTGAGACGTTAGCGTGAACGGTCCACCAAACCGATGGGCGAGCGGGTCGGGTTCAGCTCCAATCGCTGCGCCTGTTGCTAACGTGTTGAGCGCAATGATTAAGCCGGAGCCAGCCCAGCGCCGCAGCCGGCGAAGCCAGCACACCGTCATGGCTTTGGCGCCAGTCCTTTGATCCCAAAGACGCCATCGGCTTCGATGATTTTTTTAACGGCAGGGTCGCTGCGGTACCACTCATCAGCCTTGCCATTGGCCTTGGCCCACTCGGTATCAAAGGCTGTTGCCGGCTGTAGTTTGTCGCTCTTACTGACCCGCAAATTCTGCACCATGAAGATTGTCATGGCGGGATTCTCGATCAACAGACCATCAGCGAAAACGGTTTTGCCGCAATATGGAACGAGTTCGATCGCGGCGCCTGCGAAAATCGACGCGCCTTTTGTGGCGACACGCAGCTTCCCATCGGCCGTCAGCAATCCGAGCTGGCGTTTGCCGTCGCCGCAGTTGGGCGGGCAATCCTTCGTCAGCGAGCATGCAATATCGACAACCGTGGCTTCGATCTCGACGATTTGTTCGTTCTCAATTCCCCAGCCGTCTGCCGCGTTGGCGACACTGGCCGAAGACATTGCCGCGACAACGACGAGCATGGCGGTCAGACTGTTTTTCATGGTCTCAGTTCCCGAACGGCACGACGCCGTAATCGTCGTGCGTCATGTTGACGATGCCTTTGTCGTCCGCGACCTTGGAGACAAACAGGTAGTTCACGCCGTCCCGCTTATGCAGTTCTCCGTCGACTGTGACGTTATGCGTCTGCACGTTCAGCATCGTCGGATTGGCCACCGACGTCGTATCGTCCTCGATTTTGAGAACCATGTAGAACGTCCCATCTGCGGATTTTATGCTGACGGGGATGCCGCCAGCAGCGCACCAGACAGCGCATTGGTGGTGCGCCGTGCCGTAGGCATACATGATACCGGTGATCGCGCACCAGGTATCGACGATTTCGCCGGTGACCTGGATGCGCTCAACGGCGACAGATGCCGTGGCCGACCCCAACAGGATCGATGTCAAAAAGCCTAGTCTTGCAAGCTTTGCCATTGGCACCTCCAGAGTTCGTTTCGTCAACCGACACTTAACCAGCACGATTGCATGACGTCTTTCATGACTGCGTCGTTCCTTGCATCCCCACGACGCGCGTCGACGACAATGCTACTCGGCGGCGAGCGGTCGCGCATCCATCGGAATGGTTTGTCGCGTTCGACTTTTCCACGGCGAACTTTTGAACCAGCCAACGGTGTAGGCGACTGCGATCAAGACTGCAAAGCCCGCGAGATTGACCGACGCCACCGCGATCGGCGTGTAGTCCAGACGGCTCAATGCGACGCCTCCAACCAATGCCGCTATCATGCTGGCGATGAACACGGCGAGCGCTTGTTGTCCGACCCGGCGGCAGATATCGACAAACCATCCCGTCAGTCGAGCGCCTTGCGGTCCAGCTGCGGCGAATGCCAGATATGCGAGCGCCAGGAAATGGATGTAGCGCAAAACGCCGAACAACGTTTTGTCGATGATCAGGTCCGGCATCCGGGTCCAGGCATACGGCACGGGCAGCAGCGGTGTCAGCGACGGCACCACGAGCAGCATGTTCACGACAACGACGGCGACGGCGAGTGCGATGAGCGGCTTGGTGATGGGCGGCTGCGGTAGCCAACCACGGATGAAGGCAAAACCGGTGAAGAAGACGAGTTGCCAAGCCAACGGATGGAAGAACCAACGCCGATCGCTCCATGGTTCTGCCGGGAACTGCCAATAGCCGAGCGTCGCAATCAGCCAAAGACTTAAGCAAAACACGATCGGTGCCCACGGACCGAGCCGCGACAACGCCATCACAATCGGAATGAGCAGCAAGATTACGAGATACATCGGCAGAATGTCGAACAGGTTTGGAACGTATGTCAACGTCAATAAGCCGACGATTCCAGCCCCCGTATCGGTATCGAGAAAGCGCACGAGATTGATGCCATTGACGTAGCTCACGCCGGTTCCGAAAAAGCGATCGGCGCCCTCCATGAGGGCAACGGCGGCCAAAAACAAGCAAATGTGCGCCCAGTAAACTTGCCAGCAGCGATGGAGAATGCGGGCACAACCGAGCCAAAAGCCGCTGTTGTCGAAAATCTTCGCGAATGCGATCGCCGACGCCATGCCCGAGCAAAATACGAAGATTTCGGTGGCATCCGAGAAACCGAAACGCGCCGGGATCCATCCGCTCCAAGGGTTATTTGGAATGTGCGCGACATAGATGATGAACATCCCGATGCCGCGAAAGAAATCGAGACGAACGTCGCGCGGCCGAGACGTCTCGATCCTAGATTCTGTCGGCATAATCTGTCGCCTTGATATCGCAAACGATGAGGGAGAACGTTTCAGCGTCGGCCGCCCCCTGCAAAGCCGCGTCGAACTGTTCCGCTGATGCGACACGGACGCCGTTGCCACCGAACGCCCGCGCGATGTCTTCATACGCCGTGCGGCCAAGCCGAACACCGGCGTCGGCCAGCTTCAACTGCCGTTGTTTCAGCTCGATGAGCGCCAAACTCTCGTCCTGAAAAACAATGACCGTTACTGCGAGCCGCTCGTCGCGCAGGGTTGCAAGTTCGCCAAGGCCCATTTCGAGTCCGCCATCGCCAAGCACGGCGAAGACCGGCTGTGACGGGTGCATGCTTTTGACGCCGATGGCAAGCGGCAGGGCTGCTCCCATCGTACAAAAACCGGCCGATTGCAGCAGACCGAGCGGCCGCTCGATTTTGATCATTTGGCTCAGCAGAATGCGATGCGCGCCGCTGTCGACGGTGACGGTCGCATGCGGTGGGAGACGGCGTTGCAACGTCGCGATCGCACTATGAGCGCTCCAACCGGCCGGTGGCGCGAACGCCTGCTGCAAGGCAGCCTTGGTTTTTTGCGGCGCTTGATCGACCCACTTTTCAAAGCGGCCGCCGCCCGAGGCGAGAACGCCCTCCAGGATATCAGCGATACCGCCCTCGATCCGCAGCGAGACACGATGCATCCCGTGGTCGGGGGCTCGCGCGCTGATTTCGATAATCTCCGCAGCGTCGTCAAAAGGATTGAGCCAGCCCTGCCGCATCTCGATCGGATCGTAGCCAACGAGAACGACAACATCAGCCTGCTTGACCAGCGGCAGCAGATGCCGATCGGCGAGCGGCGATAAACCGGCGGCACCGAGCGACAGCGGATGCGATTCCGGCAGAACGCCCTTGCCCTTGTATGTCGTCAAGACTGGACACGCGTAGTGTTCGCTGAGTTTGCCGATCTGCTCGCTGGCATCGAAGCGCGCTGCGTCAAATCCGGCGATGATCAACGGCCGTTGTGCCGCCGCTAGCAGTTGGCGAACGGTGTCCATAGCCTCGCCGGTGTGCGCGTAGAGCGGCTTCAGTGTCCGTGGCGGCGCGCGAGCACGATCGCCGTCCGCCACCGGCAATTGAGCTGTGCCGGGCGCAATTTCGATGAGCACCGGGCCCATCGGTTCGCTCATGGCCAGCTCAATCGCTCGCGCAACGACGGCACCCGCGCCCTCGGCTTCAATCTCAAAGCAGCCTTTGACGACGGCGCGGAGCAATTGTTTCTGATCAATGACCTGATGTGTGTAGCGACCGCGCACGGCATGATCGACGACGCCAGAAAGCACGATCAGCGGCGCGTGTTCTTGGCTGGCATCGGCAATTCCGTTGACCGCGTTGGCGAGACCCGGCCCGACCGTGGTCACCAGAACGCCCGGCGCGCCGGTCACGGTTGCAGCGCCCGCCGCCATGATCGCGGCTGAAGTTTCTTGCCGGGCTAAAATGAATCGAACACCGGCGGCGTTGAGGGCATCGATGACAGAGAGAACTTCGCCGCCGGGCATGCCAAACGATCGGGACGCACCGAAATTCGCAAGGGTGCGGGCCACGACGTCGGCAACGCGCATGGTCACGACGCCCGTTGCGCCGTCAGTGTTGCATTGCTGGCGCCGATGCGGGTGTTGAGGCGCTTCTCGATCAGGTGGACAAAACGGTCGGTGCTTCTGAGGCTATGGCGGATGCGTGTGATGGCCAGCACCGAACTTGAATTTCCTTGCTCAGCGGCCGCCATCATCAAGGTCCGCAGAAACACATCGCGTTGTGCGTGGCTGCCGCCAATAATCGGCAGCTTGTGGGCTGCAGCGACCAGATCCGACCGCACCGAACTTCCTTGCGACATCGCAATGATGACTTCTGCCAACGGCACACCGACTTCGGCGGCGACGATGGCCTGGTCATGATTGGGTGTCGCTGCGATCTTGCGCAGTTCGTTGAGCAATTCGAGACAACGGTCGCGATCGCCGGATGCCGCAAGCGCCAGCAGGTAGTGAAGCGATCCGAAGACGTAGGTCACGTCGCGCCGCCTGTTGGAGGCGACGGCGCGCAATTCGTCCCAGCGCGAGCCGACCGAAATGCCCTCGAGTTCCAGTCGCCAGAGCATCGACGTGGCATTCGCCATGTCACGAAAATCATCGGTCGCAACCGGCCGGATGTCGCGATCGTAAATATCGAGCACGGAATCGATCTGGCCCTGTTCCAATCGGAAAAGCGCCAGGTGCCAACCGATGTGAAACGCGAAGTTGTTGCACAGCGACCAGTTCGGGCGCGCATCTTCAAGCCAATCGGCGCCCTCGTCCGTCCGCCGCGACATCTCCATGACGTGCGATACGGCGTGCAGACCCCAGGCGTCCGCATTTTCGTGGGCGTAGGCATCGCGTCCAAACGACTCGGCGGCAACGAAATGACCGGTTTCTTCGAGGCTGAACGCATGACAACCGAGCAAAAAACCGTAGCCGGCTTGGCCTGACGTCCACGACGGCAAAATGCGCTGTGTCACACGCAGCATTTCGGCGGATTGACCACCCATGAACCGCAAAGCGTGCGACAGCTTGACCGCGAGGAAATCGCAAGGCTGGTCGATCAAATGCAAGTCCAGAAGATCGGCGGCGGCCTGTAGGTGATCATCGATCGCCAATCGCAGCGCTGCCACCAAGGCCCGTTCGGAAGCGGTTCCGCCACCGACCGCGTGCATCCGTGTCTCAGCGCCAGCCAAGATGCCGCGCGCATTGGCAACAGTCTCGGACCGCCCGAGAATGACGTTGGCGAAACCGAACAATGCGTGCGCGGCGACCATGCTGTCGTCGTGCCGGAGCGCAGATTGGAGGGAGTCGCCAATTGGCCGGTGGGCTGCGACGGCTTGTACGGCAGTTTCGAAGGCCTTTATAGCCGCGCCGCTCGTCGTTGAATGCGCTGCACCAAACTTGTCAAACTGCATCGTACATCCTGTCGTCTGGTCCGCATTGGGCGCCGACCATGAGGCAGCGTTTTTCAATTCTTTGTCCTAAACTTTTCTGACGACTGAGACCGATGTTTTCGACGACTTAGGGTACGAATGCGACACACTGGAGTGGGATCAGCCGGACAATGCTCATACACCAACTTCCGGCTTGACCATTTGAACTCATATTAATATGCAGTTTTTCTACAGTGCGTCTGCTTTGCCGCAGCATATGCTACGCAGGCTCCAGCGTAGTGGCACGTGGATAAGGCGATTTGCTGGCACACGGCAAAAGTTTTGCTTCCAACCGATGATAAGTGTGCCGCTCTAATCCCGCCACCGTCATTCCTCGTTCAGCCATTTGAATTTAGGGAGCGCTATTAGCCGCGAGATCCTTTAGCCCGTCGGCCAGGATCAGACCAACGCAGCTGTGGGCGATGTCGTTCATATGAAACTGATCGTTTGCGAGTAAGCGGTTGAGGCCGCCGGGTTCGGTGTCCGCCAAATGCTGCATAATACGATGACGGCGCAGCAACGGCGCGCCTTCCTCAGCGCCGACCGTGCTCATGACCTGCAGATACATATCAAAATCCGCAAAGCGCGATGAACCGGGAAAATCCTGCTGATCGACCAGCACGACGTCGATTCCACGCTGTTTCATATGGTTAATTCCCAGCCGAAGCGTTGCCTCGAATTGTCTGACGCTAACGCCAGAGATGACATCGTTGACGCCTGTTTGCCAGATCACAAGTTGCGGTTTCAAACGCAAAACATCGTGTTCGAGCCGGCTCAACATTTGAGCGGCCGTCTGTCCGCCGATGCCAGCGTTCACCACCACGACCGACGTGGACTGATACATGCGCTTGAGTTCGGCTTCGAGCTGTGCCGGATAGCTTCGGCTGGCACTCGTTGCGCCGACGCCTTGCGTGCTGGATGAGCCAAGCGCCACAATCGTCACCGATTGACGGCGCGCCACCGCAGCCGCGAATACCCTGACAGGCGCCCGAGACAAGGCTAACCGAGCCGGAACGCCGCATGCATAGTTGAGTGACTTTCCAGCCGCGTTGTCTGCGTTCGCCAACGTCGCAAAAGCTTGTCCGCCGGCAAAAATGCCGATCACTGCGCACACAATGGCCAGCGGATTTTGGCGACCGTCTCGCCTCGACGTTGCGACCATCGACTCACCTTGGCTTCGTGTGTGCCGCGCCTGCGGTCCAGGACCTCTTGATCCTCCGCCCGCCGGTTTCGCGTTGAGGACTATGGCGCCGGGATTACGTCATTATCGTATCTGCACCGTATCTGCGTGTTCATAAGTGGTACAATGCCGACCAAACATCGACGCCATGCTTGGCCTGCATAGTCGTGAGCATCACGCTAGCCGGCGATTGGCGAACAGCTTAGCGAGTCGTTTAGCGAGCCGACGGCTTCCAGCCTGCCTCCGCTACCACTTGCATGAAGTCCTGCGCTGGACCGGCAGTTGCTAAGTCACGGCCTCGCAAATGCAGCAAACTGATGGTCCGGATCACCGTCGGCTCGCAGGCTGGACGCGTCACAATGCGCGGTAGCAACGGAAAATTTTCGGGCACGATGGCACAACCCATGCCGGCTTGGATCATGGCCTGGATCCAGGCTTCACTCTCACTTTCATATGTCGCCTGAAACTCGATCGTCCACTCGCCGTAGGTCCGCTCATAAAAATCGATGAATTCGCAGTTGAGCCGCTCAAGATAGTTTTCGTGCGCCAATTCCGCCATCGGCACTTCGGTCATCGCTGCAAAACGATGATTTTCCGGAAAAGCCACGACATAGCTCTCGCGAAACAACGCCTGCGCGGTAATCGCTGCTGGATAGTCCGCCAAACCGCAAATGGCGAAATCGATCTCATCATCGACCAAAGCCGTAATCAGGTCGTGGCCCACCGCTTCTGTCAGCACGATATCGAGGCCCGGAAGTTTTGCTGCTATGCGTGCGAAAAGTTCGGCCAACATCCACGGACCGATGGTGCACATGACACCGACACGCAATTTTGTGTTCTGCCGCGTGCCGAAAACTTTGGCTTCGGCCTTGGCCTGCGTCGTTTCGATGAATGCTTGCTGGAGATGCGGAAACACCTTGTGTCCAAGCGCCGTCAATTCAATCTGGTTCGGCCGGCGGCTGAGCAGAACGCCGCCCAAATCATCTTCCAGTTTTTGAATGGCTCGCGTCAGCGCGGGCTGGGTCACATTGCATTCACGCGCAGCACGCCCAAAGTGCCGGTTAGCGACCACAGCAAGGAAGTAGCGGATCTGGTGGATTTCCATTCACGGGTCTCTTGCAGCGTGCCACACGCCTTCGAATTTTTCGGCGAACCGGCATCTCCCGGCCGCCTCGGCTGCTTTCACTGGCGTAATAAGTCATGGTAGGCAAGCGCAACGCCTTTGAGAAGTTTCACTCGATATCGTTTCTGACGCGACGCAAGGCGGACGGTATGATTTTGTAATAACCGAACCGAGCACCGCCTCGCTGCGCCGTTTCGGCGTTTCCGGAGTTAGGTCAATGTCGCAAGCGTCGAAGCAGCAAACCAACATGCGAAGCCGCGAAAGTTGACGCAAACTCGGGCATCACTGCAGTCATAGTCCGGAAATTAACCGCGATGAGAGCGCGCGATCAGTTGCTTCGCCTCAGCAACACTGTTGCAACATAGCATGCTTACGGTGGTCAACTCTTGCCGGCATCTTCCGTCCGGAAAACTCAGCGGGTCGCGCAAAGGCGATGGCGTCCCGGTAGATAGTCATCAGCTATTAACGCATAGCCTCAAAGCTATGTCAGTCGCATGATCCCAATTCCTACGTTGCAAGAAATGCTTATGCCAATCCCGTCGCTCAAACATTCAAACGCGGTCGAGACATTCTTTACACATGACAGCAGACATTACCGTGGCCAGTGACTGGCTGAACCGCTTAGCCGCACGCGTCAGCCGGCATCTGCGACATGCCAGTGCCGGCAACGTGCTATAGCGTCGGTTCTCTCGGCGATTTCTTCACACAGCAAAGGATGGGCGCCATGCAGGTAATGGAACGCGAAAACCAAACCGCGGGGGCGCAGCAAAGCCTCCGTGGAAAGTCAGCGATCGTCACCGGCTCAACCAGCGGCATCGGTCTTGGCATCGCCCGCGCTTTGACGGCAGCAGGCGCCAACGTCATGTTCAACGGCTTCGGCTCCTCGCCCTGCATCAACGATTTGCGACGCGGTCTGGAGACGAGCTTCGACGTCAAGACCGCCATGTCGTTTGCCGACATGTCGAAACCGGCCGATATTGCCGAGATGATCGATGCGGCGCGCACCGAATTCGGGCAAATCGACATCTTGATCAACAATGCGGGGATTCAACATGTCGAGGCGATCGAAACATTTCCCGTGGCCAAATGGGATTCCATTATCGCAATCGACTTGACGGCCGCCTTCCACACCATTCGGGCAGTGGTTCCGGAGATGAAATCGAGGGGCTGGGGTCGCATCGTCAATATCGCATCGGCGCACGGACTGGTGGCGTCACCGTTCAAATCAGCCTACGTCGCAGCCAAGCATGGCATCGTCGGATTGACCAAAACCGTAGCGCTTGAAACCGCCGAGCACGGCATCACTGTCAACGCCATCTGCCCCGGCTACGTCTTGACGCCGCTGGTCGCAAAGCAGATCCCCGAAACCGCGCATGCCCGCATGCTCACGGAGCAGCAGGTCATTCACGACGTGCTGCTACATGCACAGCCGACACGACAGTTCGTGACGACGGAGGAGGTCGGCGCGCTGACGGTCTTTCTGTGTTCGCCGCTCGCCAAATCGATGACAGGAACAGCGCTTCCGCTGGAAGGCGGGTGGACAGCACAATGAACATTCAAGATCGCGCCGCCGATACCGCTGTCGCCCAAGGCAACAGCACCCGCAAGCCCATCAACCTCGCCTTGCAAGGTGGCGGCGCCCATGGCGCTTTCGCTTGGGGCGTCCTGGACAAACTGCTCGAAGACGATCGCGTCGAGATTTCCGCCGTTAGCGCCACCAGCGCCGGAGCCATGAACGCCGTGGTCCTAGCTTACGGCGTGTCGATCGGCGGGTCGCATGCGGCTCGCGAAAAGCTGCACGAGTTCTGGCTTGAGACATCACGCGCCGGCGAGTTCTACAGTCCTGTGCGCAGCAATCCGTGGGCTAAGTGGCTGCAAGCCTCAGGCTTTCAGCCGGATTTTGCGCCAGCCTTCTTGGGCTTTCAGGCGATGACGCACATGTTCTCGCCCTATCAGCTCAATCCATTCGATATCAATCCGCTTAAAGACGTTTTGCTAAAGGTCGTGGATTTCGAGCGCCTGTCGCAATGCAATCGCGCCACGCGCCTGTTCATTAGCGCCACGAACGTGCGCAGCGGTAAGATACGCGTGTTTGAAAACTGCGAAGTGTCGGCCGATGCGGTGCTGGCTTCGGCCTGCTTGCCGTATCTCTTCAAGGCCGTCGAAATCGATGGGGAAGCCTATTGGGACGGCGGCTATATGGGCAACCCAGCCATCTTCCCGCTGATTTACAATCGCGGCTCGAAGGATGTCGTCATCGTTCATATCAATCCGCTGGAGCGCAAGAAGGTGCCGCACTCGGCAGCGGAGATTTTCGACCGCATCAATGAGATCACATTCAATTCGTCGCTCATGCGAGAGATGCGCACGATCGAATTCGTGACGCGGCTGATCGACGAGGACGCGTTGGACGGAAGTCGATACAATCGCATGCGAATTCATTCGATCCGAGACGATGCTGAGATGATCAATCTGGGCATTGAGACGAAGCTGAACTCGGATTGGACGTTTCTTTGTAAACTTCGCGATGCGGGTCGCGCCAAGGCGGCCGAATGGCTCGAGACGAACATCGACCACGTTGGCGAACGCTCGACCGTCGATCTCGCGGCTGAGTTTCTTTGATCGCGACGGTTTCGCCGAAAGAGCGGAGGTAGATGATGACTGTCGACGGGACAACCGCTGTGTCGATGAGCGGCTTGCAGCCATTAAAATCGCTGTTCGCCGCACCCGACACGGTTGACCTGCCCGATCGCGTCAAAGCCATTATCGCCGCAGAAGATCGGGCCAGCGAGCACGTCATCGGCCTCGTCCAAATTGGACTTGGACTGGTGCTGTGGTGTCTTTACCTAATCGCACCCAAGCCCATCGATGCCGACGTCAACATGCTGGCGCCGGTGCCGGTGGCGCTTTCAATCTACATGGTGTTTTCGATTGCCCGCTATTGGGTAATTATGCGCCAATCGACCGCGAGTTGGTTCGTCTTTGTTTCTATTCTCGTTGACGTTGCGTTGGTCATCGGCCTGATCTGGTCGTTTCAGCGTCAATATGGATGCCCACCCGGATTTGTGCTGAAGGCGCCGACGTTCGTGTATTTGTTTGTACTCATCGTCCTGCGGTCTTTGCGGTTCGATCCACGTTACGTGCTGATGGCCGGTCTAACGAGCGCTGCGGGCTGGGCGCTCATCACGCTGGGGGCCATCATCACCTCACCTGCCGGATCAGTCACCCGAAGTTTCAAGGAATACATCACGTCGAGCCAGATCCTGATCGGCGCCGAGTTTGACAAGATTTTTGCGATGCTTCTGGTGACCGCCTTGCTCACGGCGAACGCGCTGCGGGCCCAGCGTACATTGGTTGCCTCCGTCCGCCAGCAAGCGGCAGCTTCCGAGATCAGCCGCTTTCTCTCGCAAGGAGTCGCAGATCAGATTTCTCGATCTGGCACGCTCATCGAAGCTGGCGATGCGACCGAGCGTGATGCTGCAATCTTGATGCTCGATGTTCGTGGATTTACGCCGTTCGCCGCAAAGGTTGCGCCCAAGGACGTCGTCGGCGTTTTGACGTCACTGCACGCGCGCGTCATTCCGATCATTCGCTCCAATGGCGGCGTCGTCGATAAGTTTCTCGGCGACGGCGTCATGGCGACGTTTGGCGGCACCAGCGTTTCACCGCATGCGGCCGCCGACGCGCTGCGCGCCCTCGAACAAATCTTGGAGCAGGCGATCGAGTGGGAGCGCGAATTGCCGAACTTGGGCGTCAGCGAGCCTTTGACGATCAACGCCGGCGTAGCGAGCGGTCCGGTTGTGTTCGCGACACTCGGCAGCAGCGATCGGCTGGAATACACCGTCATCGGCGCTGCCGTGAACCTGGCTGCAAAACTTGAAAAGCATAACAAGGCTTCGGGCACCCGTGCACTTTTTCCGATAGCAACGCTGCGGCTGGCCGAACAACAAGGCTTTCGTGCCAAGTCGACTTTCAAGCAAATCTTCAATGCGACCGTCGCCGGTGTTCCTGGAAAGATCGACTTGTGTGCGCGTGAGATATAGAGGCTGCTTATGACAAACGATGGTCGTCGGCTGCGCCAGCGGGTGCCACGTCGACAATCGAATGAGCATGGCGTGTCGCGTGAAAATCCATGAAAAATTCTGTATCTCGAGCCGCTCTTCCTGATCCAATGTCTCATCAATCCATTGCAGCCCGCATCGTGCCGCAGTTGCAGATCGGCTTGATGGCGTTCCTTACCGTCGTTGATCTGTTCGCGGCGCAGGCCCTGCTGCCGGCACTGACGACGCATTACGCTGTCTCGCCGTCCGCGATGGGCTTAGCCGTCAACGCTTGCACACTGGGCATGGCGGCGGGAGGGCTGACGGTTGCACTGCTCAGCCAGCACATCGATCGCCGCCTCGGCATTCTCGTCAGCCTGACGGTGCTTGCAATACCGACCACACTGCTCGCCTTCGCGCCGGACTTGTGGGTGTTTGCTGGTCTGCGCATCGCGCAAGGCGTGTGTATGGCCGCAGCTTTCGGTCTGATGCTGGCCCATATCGGCGAGCAGATGAGCCAGCAGGATGCGGTGGCGGCGTTCGCGGCCTACATCACCGGCAACGTCGTCAGCAATCTCGTGGGCCGATTGATCGCGACGACGGTCGTCGACCATTCAGGCCTCGCCGCCAGCTTTTATGTCTTCGCTGGATTAAATCTCGCCGGCGCGCTTCTAGCGTTCCTGACCGTCCACAGCGCGCCGCGCGCACAAAACGAAATCCCGGCGTTGACGGCGCCGCGCGACACGGCGGTTCGATCGTGGATCACACATTTTCACAATCGGCGGCTGAGAGCTGCATTTGGTATCGGGTTTTGCATCTTGTTCGTGTTCATCGGCACGTTCACCTTTGTCAATTTTGTTTTGGTGCGGCCGCCGTTGTCCGTTGGCATGATGCAGTTGGGCTTTATCTACTTCGTTTTTCTGCCGTCGATTTTTACGACGCCTTTGGCCGGCATGCTGGTGCAGCGGGTCGGGACCAGAATTGCCTTGTGGATTTCGCTCGCCATCGCACTGGCCGGGTTGCCGATGCTGGTTTCGCCGATGCTGTCGTGGGTGCTCGGCGGCATGGCGCTGGTGTCGGTTGGGGCGTTTGCGGCGCAAGCCGTCGCAACCAGTTATGTCAGCCGATTAGCGCAAACGGATCGGGCAGCTGCAAGTGGCATCTACTTGGCGTGCTATTTTTCCGGCGGCCTTGTCGGCAGCGCCGTGCTCGGCGGCTTATTCGATCGTTTCGGGTGGTCCGCGACGGTTCTGGGAGTAGCGGCGGCTCTTGGTGTCGCGATGGCTTTGACGATGTTGCTCACCGAGCCGGCGAACAGGCTGGCCCCAACTCGCGACACGCCCTAGAACTATGCTCTTACTCGATACTCTCCAGCCAAGCCGATTGCATGCTGATCAGCACGGACACACTCCGCGTCGTTGACCTTGGGCCGCACCTCATCGGCTTCTATGATGGGCGCGTTGCCGGAAAGCGCGCGTTCAGCGCTGAACCGAATTGGCTCGACGACGGGGGATTTGCACTCGGCATTTGCAGTTATGCAATCCATAGCGGTCAGCACGCACTGGTTTACGATACGCATTTGTCGGTCGCGCATGCGACACGCATCCGCGAGGTTCTGTCTCAGCGCGGAGTTAAAAAATTTCGAGTGGTCTTGAGTCATTGGCACCTCGATCACATCGCAGGCAACGCCGCCTTCGCCGATTGTGAGATCATCGCCGGCGAGGCGACGGTCGAGCTGCTTCATCGCAACAAAGACCTCATCGAGAGCGGCAAATTGGATGGCGCGCCGGCAATTTTTCCGCTTGTCATGCCGACGCGGTCATTCGCCGGCGAAACGAGCTTGGATGTCGGCGGGTTGCAGGTCGATCTGAGGCCGCTCGATATTCACAGCAGGGACGGCGTTACACTTTTTTTGCCGCATGACGGCACGCTGCTGGCCGGCGACACGTTGGAAGATACTGTCACCTACGTCGACGAACCCAACCGGTTGGGTCACCACCTTCGCGATCTTGAGCGCATGCACGGCTGGTCGTTCTCTCGCATTTTGCCGAACCACGGGGCACTGGAACGGATCGCCGGCGCCGGTTATGATGCGTCTCTGATTGCCGCGACGCAGGATTATGTGAGCCGGCTTTCGCTTGCCGCCGGCGACCCGTCACTGCAAGCCGCCGACCTCAGACATTTCATCGCCGATCAGTTGCGCGCGGGCTCCGTCACATACTTTGCACCTTATGAAGCCATTCATCGTGGCAACCTCGAAAAAGTGGCGACCGCACTTCGTTAATGCGTGGCGCGATCAAGGGTCCGTAGAGGCGCGTCGGCTGAAGTTTTGTGACAAAAAACAAAGCGCGGTTTGCAATGGGCGGGCTCAATGGCTCTTACCGCCTTGAGCCATAGACGGCCAATTGCGGCCGCGTCGGCGGAGCGGCTTGCAATTGGCTGAGCTATAAGCTTCGATGGGTTTGTTGTTCGGAACAGCCGGACGAATGTTATCGCGACGCTGTGCACATTGCGCGACAGCGCGGAGGAAACGCGACCATGACACTGCGAATATTTACGAAGCGCTTGTCGATGACTGATGCCGGTGGGCAGAGCCCGTGCGACGGAGGATGCGCCACCGCGCACCCGCTGCCGGCTGTGGTGCATCGAGACGACGTGGCCTGGTTCGGTCACGTCTTAGCCCTCGCCATGCTTTTCGTGCTTCTCGGCGCTTCGGCTCCGCACGCGCAAGCGCCGCCCGGAGCATTACCAGTCACCGTTGCGCCACCACTCGCGAAGCGAGTGACGCTTTGGGACGAGTACTCGGGACGGTTCGAGGCTGTCGAGCGCGTCGAAGTTCGGCCGCGCGTGTCCGGATTCATCGAAAGCGTGCATTTCAAGGATGGCGGTTTGGTCAAGGCGGGCGATTTGCTCTTCACGCTCGACAAGCGGCCGTTTGAAATCGCGGTCGAGTCGGCCAAGGCCGAAATCGCCCGGCAGCAATCGCAAGTCGAACTGACCAAGGCTGATGTCGACCGTGCCGAGCCGTTGGCGAAATCTCGCGTGCTGAGCGATCAGGTCTTTGATCAGCGCAAAGCTGCGTTGAGCGGAGCAGAAGCGCAATTGCTGTCTGCCCAAGCCGCACTCAAGTCGGCCGAACTCAATCTCGAATGGGCGGACGTCCGGGCCCCGATCGCGGGCCGAATTTCCGACAAGAAAGTCGATCCGGGTAATCTGGTCGCCGGCGGGCAGGCCGCTGCCACCTTGCTGGCCAACATCGTGACCACCGATCCGATTCACTTCGTATTTGATGTCTCAGAAGCCGACTATTTGCGGTATGCGCGGCTCAGCTTGTCAGGTGAGCGGACTTCGTCGCGCGAAGTATCTAACCCCGTGCGTCTCAAACTCGCCGACGAAGATGCATGGGGTCATGATGGCAAAATGGACTTCGTCGATAACGCCTTGAACGAGCGGTCAGGGACGCTGCGCGGCCGCGCCGTCTTCAATAACGCTGATGGCCTGCTGACACCGGGTGTGTTTGCACGCCTCGCGCTTTTTGGCGGAGAAAGCGATGCGTTCCTGGTGCCGGACACGGTGATCGTGTCCGATCAAGCGCGTAAAATCGTCTATAGCGTCAACGCCGAGAACGTCGTCGTCGCGACGCCAGTCACGCTTGGTCCGATGATCGATGGTTTGCGGGTGATCAAGACCGGTCTGAAGGCCGACGATCAAATCGTCATCGAGGGTTTGGCCAATCCGGCGGTTCGTCCCGGCGCGAAGGTGGCGCCGAACCAAGGCGCCGTGAAGACCTCCGAAAACCAGAAATAGACGCTTCGCAGATAGGCTCGCTCCATGCGCTTTCCGCATTTCTTCATCGACCGCCCGATCTTCGCAGCCGTGCTGTCGATGATTTTGACCATCCTCGGGCTGATTGCGCTCAGAGCTTTGCCTATTGCCGAATATCCGGAAATCGCCCCGCCAACCGTCAGCATTACCGCGTCTTATCCAGGCGCCTCGGCGCAGGTGGTGGCTGAAACCGTCGCAACGCCGATCGAGCAGGAAGTCAACGGCGTCGACAACATGCTCTACATCAACTCGCAATCAACGGGTGATGGACAGGTTTCGATCAACGTCGTTTTCAAACCCGGCACTAACGTCGATCAAGCCCAGGTTTTGGTACAAAACCGCGTCGCAGTCGCCGAACCACGCTTGCCGGAGGACGTGCGTCGGCTCGGCATTTCGGTGCGCAAGGCATCGCCCGACCTGATGATGGTTGTGCACATGACGTCGCCCGACGGCAGTCGCGATCAGCAGTACATTTCGAACTACGCAACGCTCTACGTCAAAGACGTGCTGACGCGCATCGATGGGGTCGGCAATGTCAATATCTTTGGCGCGCGCGACTACTCGATGCGCATTTGGCTGGACCCGGCGCAGATTGCGGCGCGAGGTTTGACGTCGAGCGAAGTGGTCGCTTCCTTGCGCGCCGCCAACTTGCAAGTCGCGGCCGGTGCGATCAATCAGCCCCCTGCCACATCGCCGGGCGCGTTCACGCTGTCGGTCAAGACGCTTGGACGCCTGTCCTCGATCGAGCAGTTTGAAAACATCGTCGTGCGCGCCGAAGAAGGCGGCGAAGTGGTCCGAGTGCGTGACATCGCTCGCGTCGAACTCGGCTCACAGGATTACACCGTCAACGCCTACCTCAACAACCAGACGGCGACCGCGCTCGTCCTGTTTCAAAAGCCCGGCTCTAACGCGCTGGCGACCGCCGACGCGGTGAAGGCCGAGATGGAAAAACTGCGCGCAGATTTTCCCCCGGGTGTCGGGTACTCAATCGTCTACAATCCTACGGAATTCATTCAGTACTCGGTCGACGCGGTCATTCAGACGCTGATCGAGGCGGTTCTGCTCGTCGTGGTCGTGGTGATCGTGTTTTTGCAGACATGGCGCGCGGCGATCATTCCGATCATCGCTATACCCGTCTCGCTGATCGGTACGTTTTTCGTGATGAGTGCCGTCGGCATCACGTTCAATACGCTGTCGCTGTTCGGGCTGGTGCTGGCCATCGGTATCGTCGTCGATGACGCGATCGTCGTGGTCGAGAACGTCGAACGCTATCTCGCCCAGGGCATGTCCGCAAAAGAGGCCGCCCACAAGACGATGGACGAGGTCGGCGGCGCGCTCATCGCGATTTCGCTCGTACTGATCGCGGTGTTCTTGCCAACCGCGTTCATCACCGGGCTTCAGGGAACGTTCTTCAAGCAGTTCGCCATTACGATTGCGGCCTCGACGGCGATTTCCGCCTTCGTCTCGCTGACGCTCTCGCCGGCTCTGGCGGCCATCCTGCTCAAGCCGCACACAAAACATGACGAGGCGGCGCAATCACGCGGCATCCTGCACACGCTTGGCGCGCCCCTGCGCTGGTTCTTTGGCGGCTTCAACCGGGCCTTCGACGCGTTATCGCGCGGCTATGGCTGGCTGACGGGCAAGCTCGTCCGCCTCGGCGTGATCATGCTGATCGCCTACGCCGGTCTTCTGTTTTTGACGTACAATCGGATCGTCTCGACGCCAGGTGGATTGATCCCTCAACTCGACCGCACGTACTTCATCACCGCGTTCCAATTACCGCCGGGCTCGACACTGGCGCGAACGGATACCGTGGTGCGCCGCGCGGCTGACATCATGCTGACGCGGCCCGGCGTTTCCAATGCCGTGACTTTCGTCGGCTTCGACGGCGCGACCTTTACCAACGCGCCGAACACCGGCGTTATCTTCGTGCGTCTCGCGAGCTTCGAAGAGCGCATCAAATCGGGATTGACCAAAGACGGTATCTTGGCGGATTTGCGCCAGCAGATGGGCGGCCTGAAAGACGCGTTTGCATTCGTCATCGAACCACCGTCGGTGCCGGGCATCGGCACGGGCGGCGGGTTGAAAGGCTACGTCCAGGACAAATCCGGCCGCGGCCTCGCGGCCCTCGAAGGCGCGGCCTGGGCCATGGCCGGCACGACCGGTCAGACGCCGGGATTTGCCCAAGCTTTCACTTTGTTCAATGTCCGCACGCCCGAGGTCTACGCCGACATCGACCGGACCAAGGCCGAGCAAATCGGCGTGCCGATTACGCGTGTGTTCGAAACGCTGTCGACCTACATGGGCTCGACCTTCATCAACGACTTCAATATTTTGGGTCGCACATATCGCGTCACGGCCCAGGCCGACAACCCATTCCGGCTGGCGCTGCGCGATGTCGCCAACCTGAAAACACGCGGAAACTCCGGCGATATGGTTCCCCTTGGAGCCGTCGCAACTTTCAATGACACAACCGGCGCGTACCGTGTCCCGCGCTATAATCTTTATCCATCCGCCGAAGTGCAGGTGCAGTTACAGCGCGGCTATTCGAGCGGCACGGCAATTGAAGCGATGGAGCAGATCGCCGCCAAAGTCTTGCCGTCGGGATTTGGTTTCGAGTGGACAGAAATCGCCCTGCAGGAAAAGCTCGCTGGCAACACGGCATCGATTGCGTTCGCGCTCGCGGTCGTCTTCGTTTTTCTGCTGCTGGCCGCGCTGTATGAAAGCTGGTTGCTTCCGCTGGCCGTCATCTTGATCGTGCCAATGTGTATTTTGGCGGCGATGATCGGTGTCAACATCCGCGGCCTCGATCGCAATATTCTCGTCGAAATCGGCTTGATCGTGCTTGTCGGCCTTGCAGCCAAGAATGCTATTTTGATCGTCGAGTTCGCCAAGCAGGCCGAAGACAACGGCATGAATCGTTTCGAGGCAGCGGTTGAAGCGGCACGCACGCGCTTACGGCCCATTCTGATGACCTCGCTGGCGTTCATTCTCGGCGTTGTGCCTCTGGTGTTTGCCTCGGGCGCCGGCGCCGAGATGCGCCAATCGCTCGGCACTGCAGTCTTCTCGGGCATGATCGGCGTCACGCTGTTTGGATTGTTGTTTACGCCGCTGTTTTATGTGCTGGTGCGGAAATTCGCCCGCCAGCGCACTCCCGAGCCGAACAGCCCGCAGGTGGCGACGCAGACTACGTAAAATGTAACGGCTCGCTGCCATCATTCGATCGACAATGATGAAAGGTCGCAGCTGACATCAGCGTCCCAGTTTCGGCGCTCGAAGACTTGCGCGTAGCGCGATTGTGAACACGCAGATTGCGAAACTGCAGACGGCAAGCAGCCCCCAAGACCAGAGGCTTGTGCTGGCTGTCAAAGCCGTCGCGCCGGCAACGAACGACGTCAACGCGAACATCGAAAATATGCGAGGCAACCGCTGCAGGGCATTGAGCAGCGCCACACCTAAAATTGCCAACAGGGTAATACCGACAATGCCGAGCTCGTACCACGTCTGTAAAAATGCATTGTGCGAATGGGCGATGATCGGATCGCGCATTTTTGTCACGCATTTTTTCTCGATGTTGTCTTCGCAGATGCTTTTCATCGTCCGAACGCCGTGTCCGAGTATCGGCTGCTCCAGAATTCGTTTGGCTGAATAATTCCAAATGATGACGCGATGTTGGGCGGATGGTGGAAGCAGGCGGGCATTCTGCATGCCCAACTGGTACAAAAGCAGCGCGCCGGGAACGGCGAACAAACAGCACAAGATCCACACCATTTTGGTGAAGGCAAAGGCAAAGGCCTCGAAGCGCGTCGCTAATACAAATCCGATTGCCGACAGCACAAGCGCTACCATCGATGTCTCATGATTTGATGTGAACACGACCAGCGCCGTCAGTATGAACATCACGGCCGCAATGAAGGGAAAAAGACGACGCGGCAGCGTCGCGCGCATGGCGAGGCAACACGGCCAAACGAGTATGGGAAGGGAAATCAGATTTTTTGTCAGATCGCGCGGTGCGATTGCCAGCAGCCGGCCGTCGGCGCCCCACTCGAAGTTACCTGGAGGCGACACGTCTTTCGGTGTGAGCTGGAGAAAATTATAGAGCCAGAGCTTGAAACTTTGATCGGTCTGCAACTCAAAGAACATATATAGTAGACCGGCGCAAAAGCCGACCCACGCGCCTTCGGCAATGTGAAAGCTGTTGGTGCGATCTTCGGCCAGAAAAAAGTAGACGAAAAAGCATGTGGCGATAACGATCGCCGTTCCATAGGACGCTTCCGAAATTGCGGCGAGTGGCTGCTTGGCCCACAGACTGCTCAAGACTGCGAGTGTGAAAAAAGCAGCTGTCGAGATCGTCAGCGCATTGGCCTCGAATTTTCCGAACCAGCTGCCGCGACGCCAGATGACCGCGACAATGGCGACGATGAGCGTCGCCAGCAATGGTGCCGATAAGGTTCTTAGGCTGAACGTCGCGCCGGCCGCACAAACCATGACCAGCGTGCCAAGGACAATGCCCCAAGTCCGCGACGCCAACGGATTGCGAATAGGATCGATCTTGTCAGTGAAAACCACCGTGTTTCCCCATCAACAACGCGGTTCGCGCCGGCCGATGGACGAGTGCGCCCCGATCCAATTCATGCCTACTCCTTCACTACCACAACCCGTCGGTTAGGCTATGGTACTCGGCGACGAGCAACGACATTGTACCAATGGACATTAGATCTGCATGACCCAAGACACTTCAAAGAAGCCGTCGCGTGCCGAAGCTGAATCGGCGTTCAAAACCATCATAAAATGGGCGGGCGATGATCCAACGCGAGATGGATTGAAAGAAACGCCGTCTCGTGTGGCGCGGGCGTTCGAGGAGTTTTTCAAAGGCTACGGCGAAGATCCAGAGTCTATCCTGCAAAAGACTTTCGAAGAAATCGAAGGTTATGACGAGATGATTGTGCTGCGAGGCATTCGCTTCGAAAGCCATTGCGAGCACCACATGGCGCCGATCATCGGCAAAGCCTGGGTGGCGTACATTCCGCGTGGTCGTGTCGTTGGCATTTCGAAGCTCGCGCGGGTCGTCGACGCTTATGCAAAGCGGCTGCAGATTCAGGAAAAAATGACGGCGCAGATCGCGAACACGATACAAAAAGTTCTCGATCCCGAAGGCGTCGCGGTGGTCATTAAGGCAGAACACCACTGCATGACGACGCGTGGCGTCCACAAGCACGGCACCGATATGGTGACGAGCCGCATGCTTGGTGTCTTCCGCGAGAATGCGATCACGCGGCAGGAATTTCTGGCGATGGTGACGGAGGATCAAGGCCGGTGAGACCTCGGCTTAGACGGCGGCTTCGGGATAGTCGACTTTGACGAGGTAAAGTCCGCTTGACGGCGCGATGGCTGGACAGGCTTTGCGATCGCGGGCTGCAAGCGCCTGCTGCACCGCCATTTCGCTGATCGTCCCATCTCCCACTTGCCGCAGTGCGCCGACCATCGAACGGACCTGATTGTGAAGAAAAGAGCGGGCGGCGACGCGGAGATGAATTTCGTCGTCGATTTGGCTAACGGTAAAGTCATCAATCGTTCGCCACGGCGAGTTGGCCTGGCATTGGCCGGCGCGAAACGTTGAAAAGTCGTGGTGGCCGATGAAGACTTTGGCAGCGCTCGCCATCGCGGCTGAATCGAGGTTTGCAGTCACCCACCAGACCCGATCGCGCGCGATGACAGGCGGCGCACGACGCACCAGGATGCGATAGAGATAGTGCCGCCGCGTGGCGCTGAAGCGGGCATCGAAACCGTCCGCCACCTGCTCGCATTCGAGGATCGCGATAGGCTGCGGTTTGAGGTAATAGTTGACGGCGTCGCGAACGCGAAAGGCATCCCAGGATTTTGCAAGATTGAAGTGGCCGACTTGGCCGAGGGCGTGCACTCCAGAATCGGTGCGTCCGGCGCCGCGTACCGAGACGCGCTCACCGGAAAATTTTTCGATCGCAGCCTCGATGTCGCCCTGCACAGAGCGACCGACCGCTTGGCGCTGCCAGCCAACGAACGGTGTGCCGTCGTATTCGATCAAGAGTCTATAGCGGGGCATCGACGGTCTCAGTGGTGCGGTCGGAGAAACGGGCGCAGCGTATGCGGTTGATCACAGCGTCAACCGACCCGCGTACCGATGGGCAAGCGAAAGCCGCGCATGAATTCAGCAGCCGTCACCGGCTTTTTTCCGGCGCGTTGCACGGTGCGCAACCGCACAGCGCCGGCAGCACAGCCAATCGTCGGTGTGGCATCGAGAATGACGCCAGGCGAGCGATCACCCGCGACGGTCGGTTCGTCACCATCGCCGATAACATCAGCGGCAAGGACTTTGATGCGTTCGGTTCCGCCGGCTGCGGCCACCTCGAACCAGGCACCTGGAAACGGTGACAGGCCGCGAATGCGATTGACGACCTCGACGGCGTTGACGCCAAACATGAGCCGGGTCTCGCGCTTTTCGATTTTGGCAGCATACGTGACGCCATCCGACGGTTGCGGCGTTTCAATCAGCGTTGCGTCCTCCAATCGGCGCAACGCCTCGCCCATCAACTCGGCACCCACTACGGACAGCTGATCGTGCAACTCGCCGGCCGTCATTGCGGCGGTGATGGCGATCTCGCGAACGAGGCACATCGGTCCGGTGTCGAGGCCACGCTCCATCTTCATGATCGTGACGCCGGACACGGTATCGCCGGCCATGATGGCCCGCTGAATGGGGGCAGCCCCGCGCCAGCGCGGCAGCAAAGACGCGTGCACATTGAAACAGCCGAGCCTTGGAGACGACAAGATTTCTTGCGGCAATATTAAGCCGTAGGCTGCGACGACAGCCGCGTCGGCGTTGAACGATTGAAACTCCACGCGCGTTGCCGCATCCTTGAAATTGACAGGTGTTCGCACCGTTAAACCCATGGCCTCGGCGCGGCGATGCACGGCCGATTTGACATCCGCCATGCCGCGCCCAGCCGGACGGGCGGGTTGCGAATAAACCGCAGCAATTTCGTGACCGGCGGCCTGCAGCGCGTCAAGGATCGGAACCGAGAAGTCGGGCGTGCCCATAAAAATAAGGCGCATCGCCATGACTTTCTGATTCTCCGTTCTGGTTGCGCCCAAACGTCCGTTCAGTGAGCGTCCGCTGCTGTGACCTAGACGGCAGCCATGTCAACGGCGGCCGCTGTTTCAAGCTCGCTCGTCGCGAGACATTTTTTTGAAACGGCGGACGACCATGTCACGCTTCAAGCGCGACAGGAAATCAATGATCAAATGCCCGTCGAGATGATCGAGTTCGTGCTGAATGGCGGTTGCCAGCAGGCCATCGGCGTGCAGCTCTTGCGTGGCGCCCTTGCGATCGATGTAGCGCACCGTGACGGTATCGGGTCGCTCGATCTCGACACGCACGTCGGGAATTGACAGGCAGCCCTCTTCATAGAGCCGCGTCACCGATCCGAGCGCTACGATTTCCGGGTTGGCCATCGCCAATGGCTTTTTGGGTTCGCCGTCATCGGCGATGTCGAGGACGACGATGCGCTTGGGCACGCCGACCTGGATCGCCGCAAGGCCAATGCCTGGTGCATCGTACATGGTGTCGAGCATGTCATCCATCAGCCGCACAATGGCGGCGTCGATACGCTCGACCGGATCGGAGATCTGGCGCAAAACGGGATCAGGGATGGTGATGATCGGTAGGACAGTCATCCCGGTGACATATGAAAGCCCGGGGCGCTGGTCAATGCCGGCCTCGGCGGGTGGTGAAGGAATTCTAGCGCTTCTTCGCAGGATGCCGCATCAGCTGAGCCAGCCCGTCCAAACTCGTCTGCGACGGCATCCAGCCTGTCGCTCGAAGGCGGGCGGTGTCGACCTCCAATGATCCAAGCAATCGGGCGATGTCGGCGCCGTGACCGAGCCCCATCAGCAAAGCGCTAAGCACGCTCGGGGGCAGAGCGACCAGCCCTGGTTTGCGGCCAAGCCCGGATCGAATGGCGGCGATCATGTCGCCGATGGTGAGCGCCGCACGATCAGCCACCAAATAGCAGCGACCGGCTGGCGTCGCCGGCTGCAACGCGTGCGCCACGGCGTCAGTGAGATTGTCGATGCTGAGAATCGAGCGGCGACCGACGACGCGCGCAACCGGCAGCGGCAGTGGCAAGCGCGCCAGCCGTATCAGGCTCGCCATGTTGCCGCCAACGCCCGGGCCATAGACGAGCACCGGGCGCAGCGCGACCCAGTCGGTAGCCGTGCCATCGAGCGTTGCGGCAACCACCTGCTCGGCCGCGAGCTTCGAGCGTCCGTAAGCGTCGGTTGGCTCAGCCCTGCATGTTTCATCGATGACGCCGACGGCCGATGGACCCGCTTGCGCCCTGACCGACGACATCAGAATAAAGCGGCGTACTCCCGCGTCGCGCGCCGCGACCGCGAGCGTCCGCGCCGCGTCGACGTTGATCGCACGATAATCCTCATCGGGCCGGACGTGGCCGGCGTGCGCGAGACCGGCGAGGTGAATGACGGCGTCGCAGCCAGAAACCAGCCCGCGAAACCTGTCGGCGTTGATGGCGCCCGCGTTGGCCATATCAGGAAGTTCGCACCATTCGACACCAGCCGGGATATCGCTCAGAGGTTGGCGCGAGGCTGCAACAACGCGGACGTTTCGGCCCGCAAGGTCGGCAACGAGATGTCGGCCGATGAACCCGCTGGCGCCGGTGATCAGGACCGCTCGAGGCGCTAGCGCCGGCACGTCAATGCAGCGTGCGTTGCGGGGACGCCCAAACCGCAGTCGGATTGCCGTCCGCCACACGCACGTCGGCGCCAGGCTTATAGCCTTCGACAGTGCGCATCAGCACAGCCTGAATGGTGGCGGTATCACGCTGCGCGATGGCGCCGCGCAGTTTTGCCAACTCGCTCTCGACTTCGGCCAAAGTCATCGTGGGTTCATCGGAGCGGAGAATGCGCGGATGCTCGGTCGTCGTGGTGTTGGCGCCGATCAGGAGTTCTTCGAAAAGTTTTTCGCCGGGTCTGAGGCCCGTGTAGACGATCTCGATGTTGCCATCGGGCTGGCTGGCGTCCTTCACTTCAAGACCACTCAAGCGCACCATCAGGCGGGCGAGGTCGTCGATTTTGACCGGCTCGCCCATGTCGAGCACGAAGACTTCGCCGCCCCGTGCCATGGCGCCCGCCTGGATCACCAGTTCGGCGGCTTCGGGGATCGACATGAAATAGCGGATCACTTCCGGATGCGTGACGGTCAAAGGCCCACCGTTTTTGATCTGCCGTCTGAACTGGCCGACGACCGATCCTGAACTGTCGAGCACATTGCCGAAGCGAACCATCGTGAACACGGTCGCCGATGGGCTTCCGGCTCGCGCTTGCAAGATCAATTCAGCGAGGCGTTTGCTGGCTCCCATGATGTTGGTTGGCCGCACCGCCTTGTCGGTCGAAATGAATACGACCCGCTCGACACCGGCATCCAACGCCGCCTTGGCGACCGTTTCGGTGCCAAAGACATTGTTGGCGATGCCGACGGCCGGATTGCGTTCAACAATCGGCACGTGTTTGTAGGCCGCCGCATGATAGATCGTGTCGATCTCATAGCGGGTCAACGTATCGTTGATCAACGTTGCGTCGAGCACCGACCCGAGCACCGCAGTGACGACCGGCAAGGTTTGCTCGGCATCCAGACGGGCGAGCATGTCGCGGATGGCCAATTCGATTTCGTAGAGCGCCGGTTCCGAGACGTCGAGGAGAACCAGGCGTTTCGGCGACTGTTGCAAAACCTGGCGTGCTAATTCTGATCCGACCGATCCACCCGCGCCGGTGACCAACACCGATTTCGAAGCGGTGTTGCGACGGAGCAAATCGCTGAGCGGCGGGATCGGATCGCGGCCGAGCAGATCCTGGACATCGAGCGGTCGCAAATCGGTGACACCGACGCGCCCCGATGCGAGATCAGCGACTGACGGCAACAGCCGCACCTTCACCGGGTAGCGCTCCAGCTCTTTCACGATCATCCGGCGTTGCGTGCGATCGCTCGGAGAAATGGCCAGCAAGACGGCCTTGACCCCGAGGCGATTGATGACGCTGCCGAGTTGATCGGGGCGATAAACGCGGAGATCGGCGATGTATTGGCCCCACAGCGATGGTGCGTTGTCGCAAAATCCGACGACATCAAAATCGAGCAGGTGGAGCAAGGCTTCGGCGGCATCGACACCCGTGTCGGCGGCGCCGTAGATAATGGCGACGACACGTTCTCTGCGTGGATCGAACTTGGGAAGCACAATGCCGACCGATGTCAGCAGCCAGCCGATCATATGCCGCGACAGAATGACGACCATCGAAGCGACGGTTCCATAGGCGATGACGACCGTCCGCGGAATCCCAACCAGTCCGGTCATGAACAGGGCCAGCGACCAGACCAGCACCGCGAACATCACACAGGCGAAAATGCGCATGTTGGCGCCGGAGCCGAGATAGCGCGTGACGCGGCGATACAGGCCCGCATAGCCGAAGGCGACGACCGTCAGCAGGGGTGCGAGTGCGAGCACGATTGCAACGGTCCAATCGCGCGGCAAGTAAGGCTCGCCATAGCGCAGCGACATCATCGCCCACAGCACGACCGACAGCATTATCAGGTCGAGACCGACCAGCAGCGTGCGTTTGGAATAGCGCGGCAGGTCGAGCAGAGCGCTGCGGATGCCGAACGTGGATCGAATGATAAACGGCTTTGACGTTACGTCCGCCACGCAGCCAGCCCTCCCTCAAGCGGTCTCGTTGCGCCACTGGCACGACGCAGACCTCGACTCACTTAACCGAGTGTAGCCGTTCGCTTCGAGCATAATTCTCTGAACTTTGTCATTTGCTCGCGAGACCGTGGCTGGATCAAGACTCATAGGACGTGGCAGCCGACGTGGCGGCGTGAGATCGCGTGAGCTTGTCAATCAACCGGAAAGCCAGATAAACGGCGATCAGCCCAAAGCCGATGCCGCCGATCATATTGCCGGCCAAAACGCCTTCAGCGCCGGCCATCGAGGCGCCGGCGACAACGAACGGCACTGTGCCGACGGTCGCGCGCGCCCAGTTCAACGCTGTAGAGTAGTGGGCGAATCCAAGCGTGTTGAACACCGCGTTTGAAATGAACAGCGCCGCGAGAAAGACAAACAGCGGCGCCAGCCAGCGGCAAAAAAATACGATGAGGTGGCGGGCGTCGCCATCGGCGTTGAATTGTTCGGCAAGGCTGCCGGCGCTGATCGCCATGATGACCCAGGCGACAGCCGTAAACGCCGTGGCCGTCCACAACGACATCGACAAAACGCTGCGCATGCGATCCGGCAATCCGGCACCGTAGTTTTGCCCGAGAATCGGACCGACCGATCCGGACAGCGCATAAATTGCGCCAAACGCCACCGGAATGATGCGGCCGATGATGGCCCATCCCGCGACCGCGCTATCACCGAACTGAGCCATTGCCGCCGTGACGTAGGCGTTGCCGGCCGGGGTCGCGATATTGGTCAAAACAGCGGGAATTGCGATGGCGGAAAACGCGACGGCGTCGTTCGAGATCGTTGCCCACTTCGGCCGGCCCATCAACCGGTGAACTGCGATAACGCCGTACAGGCCGATGCCCATCACGGCAACGCGAGAGATGGCCGAGGCGATCGCTGCGCCTTCGATGCCCCAGCCGAGGTAGACGATCAGGAATAGATCAAGGGCCGTGTTGACAAGCGCGCCAATCAGCGTGACGTGCATCGCCCGGCGTGCGTCGCCGACCGACCGCAATACCGCAGCCGACGTCATGCCAAGTGCGAGCATCGGCAACGTCGGCAGCAGCCACGCCAGATATGTTGTCGCAAGCGCGAGCGTGCGTCCCTCGGCACCGAGATAGCGCAGCATCGGTTCGATCAGCAGCCACAGAATGACGCTCAATGCCGCTGATACCACGAATGTCAGGACATGAGCGTGAACCGATAACCGCCGCGCCCTGACACGCAATCCGGCCCCGAGAGCGGGTGCAACGAGAGCAGTTGCCGCAATCGACAATCCGATGCCGATCGAAGTTGAAAAAAACAGGATCGAACTGGCGTAGCCAACGGCCGCGACAACAGCCTGGTCGCCGGTCGACGCAAGGAAATAGATGTTGGCCAGATCGCCGGCGAAAATTGCCATCAGACCGATCGCTCCGGCCCCGGTCATCACCAGGATATGGCGCAGGATCGAACCGGTCACGAACTTCGGCGGTGCGGCGTCGCGGCGCGAACGCACGGCAATGGTCATGGCAGTTGTTGTCCTTGCCCTTGGTCATGCGACCGGGTGGCGCTAGGGTCTGTCCGCTTTTAGCGGAATTATGGACCGACCCTAGCTTTCTGTTTTGTCGTACTTCTTTTCGGAAAACCGGTGCCCACTTTTCCGGAAGCACTCGTGCTCTATGTTTCAGCGTGCTTCTTTTCGGAAAACCGGTGCCCACTTTTCCGGAAGCACTTTAGAGTTGCCGTCGCGCCTTGAATGCGGCGGCGAGCGTGCCGTCGTCGAGATAATCGAGTTCGCCGCCGACAGGAACGCCTTGCGCCAAGCGTGAAACAGTTACGCCGGATTGGGCGAGCAAATCAGAAACGTAGTGTGCCGTTGATTGGCCCTCGACTGTGGAATTCAACGCCAAAAGAATTTCGCGAACTTTGCCGCCGCCCGCACGCTCCACCAGAGCTGCGATGTTGAGTTGCTCAGGCCCAACGCCGTCCAGCGGCGAAAGGTGCCCGCCAAGGACGTGATATTTAGCGGAGACAATGCCGGCCCGTTCGATCGCCCATAAATCACCGACGTCCTCGACGACGACGATCAGGCTCTCGTCGCGACGCGGATCCTGACAAATGCTGCATGGTGAAACGGTGTCGAGGTTGCCGCACGCCGGGCATTGGCTGATCTTGTCGACGGCCTGCTGCAAGGCGTCGGCGAGCGGCACCAACAGGTCGTTGCGCCGCTTCAACATTGACAGCACCGCCTTGCGCGCCGAGCGCGGCCCGAGCCCCGGCAGTCGCGCCATCAACTGCACGAGACGCTCGATCTCCGGGCCGGCGATTTTTTTCGACATAGGATGTTTACGGCGACCTTTCTCGGGCCGATCTGATGACCATTGCAGCGGCGTTCGATAGTCGCCCGCAGCTCTAGAACAATTTCATTCCTGGTGGCAGCGGCAGACCGCCCGTGACTTCCGACATCTTGGCCTGCATGGCGCTATCGGCTTTGCTGCGGGCGTCCGACGCGGCAGCGACGATGAGGTCTTCGAGAATCTCGGGTTCGTCGGGCTTCATCAGGCTCGGATCGATGCGGATGGCTTTGACCTCGCCCTTGCCGTCAACGGTTACTTTCACCAGGCCGCCGCCGGACTGGCCGTCGATCTCGGCGCGAGCCAATTCCTCTTGAACGTCTTTCAGGCGAGCTTGCATCTGGCTCACCTGCTTCATCATTCCCATCAAGTCTTTCATACCGTGTCTCTCATGTTTGAAACGTCACCGCGCGGCCGACCGTGAAACAGCCATCGCGATCAGCCGGTGCGGGTTTTATCTTCGTCCTTGGCAGCAGTCGCGATTTTGCGGACCTCGGCAATCTTCGCATCCGGAAAGGCTTCAAGCACGGCGCGAACGGCTGGATGCTGCTTCAGGCTTTCTAAGTCAGCGGCGTCTTCAGCGCGCCGGACGGCGCCAATGGCAGGGGCGCCGGCAGCCTTGGACAGCACCACAACCCAGCGCCGCCCGGTCCAGGCGTTCAGCTTTTCGCGCAGATCGTTCGCGATCTCGGGTGGTGCGCCGGGAAGCAAGAACAAATCGATCGACCCGGCAGCGGAATCGAATTTCACGAGGCTTACGTGATCTTCCAAATGCAATTTAAGTTTCGCATCACGCTTCGTGCCGACGAGCGCAACGACATCGGCAAATGATTTGAGATCCGGCGCAGCGGAGGGCAAATGCGCTGACACGGGCTCACCGTCGAGGTCGTCAGTATTGAGGCCGTCGAGGTCTGGATCGTCGACGTCGGCCTCGACGACATCGTCATTTGTCAGGCCGGAGTTTTCGACGTTGGTGGCCGCGGCCTGCGGAGCTGGCGAGACTGTATTCAAAGGTCCGCGCGTTACTGCGCCGTCGGCGGCAGGCGGAAGATTTGGCGGCCGCCGCGAAGCACTCGCGTCGCCACCTAGCGTGCGAATGAGATCATCGGGCGTGGGCAAATCGGCGGTGTAGGCGAGGCGGATCAGTGCCATTTCGGCGGCGGCCAACGGATTGGAAGACCGCGACGTTTCTTCGATGCCTTTGGCCAGCATCTGCCAAGCGCGCGACAGATAGGCCATCGACAGCCGGGCAGCGAGCGCGCCGCCGCGACGCTTTTCCTCAGCCGACAAGCCTTCGCTCGACGGCTCTTCGCCGACGGCTTTCATCCGCGCGACCACGTGCACGGCTTCCGCAAGATCGGACATCACTTGCCCGGCTTCCGCGCCATCGCGATACAGGCTTTCCAAGCCGCCCAACGCGGCGGCCGTGTCACCGCGAAACAGAGCCTCAGTGAGATCGTAGATGCGAGCCCGATCGGCAAGGCCGAGCATGTCGCGGACCGCCGCAGCAGTCACGCGACCGGCGGCAGCGCTGCCAGAATCACCCGCAGCTGCACCGTGGCTCATGGCGATCGCCTGATCGAGGATCGACAAGCCATCGCGCACCGAGCCTTCTGCCGCCCGCGCGATCAGAGCCAGCGCATCGTCATCGGCTTGAGCGCTTTCAAGCGCGACGATCTTTGCGAAATGCTCAGCGAGCACCGGTTGACTGACACGGCGCAAATCGAACCGCTGACAGCGCGACAGCACCGTCACCGGCACTTTGCGAATTTCGGTGGTGGCGAAAATAAAACGCACGTGGCCGGGCGGCTCTTCCAGCGTTTTCAACAGGGCGTTGAAGGCGCCTTTCGACAGCATATGGACTTCGTCGATGATGAACACTTTGGTTCGCGCGACCAGCGGCGTGTACTGCGCGCTTTCGATGATCTCGCGAATATTGTCGACGCCGGTATTCGACGCCGCATCGATCTCGAAGACATCCGGATGGCGGCCTTCCATGATGTCTTTGCAGTGCCGGCCAAGCTGCGGCATGTCGATCGTTGGCCGATCGACGCCTGGAGCCTCGTAATTCAGCGCTCGGGCAAGAATGCGAGCCGTCGTCGTTTTGCCGACACCGCGAACGCCGGTAAGCATATAACCTTGCGCGATCCGTCCTGACGCGAACGCATTGCGCAACGTCGTCACCATGGCAGACTGGCCAATGAGATCGTCGAACGTTTGCGGCCGGTATTTGCGCGCCAGGACGATGTACGGCTTAGGCACGGCGATGTCGTCGGCGTCGCTGCCGCCTTCGCTGTCGGATGTGGATTTCTTTTTGGCCATATCCCGTCCGAGCTAAGGGCCAGAGCTGCCAAGGCCGCAGGCGCGGCCAATCGCGAACGCCATCCCGAGGTTCGGGCGGAAAGGCTTTGGCGAATTGATCAGCGCCCCGGCAGAGCCGCCCATGCGAGATGGGCGGATGCCCAATATGTATGAGCGGATAAAAGGAGGCTGGCGAACGACCCGAGTTCAAAATCGTTAGGGCTGCTTCCTTCCGGACCTGACCCGGTTGGCGACGAATTCGTCCGCCGCCAACCTCCCACGGCTATCATAAGGCACCGGAGCCTCGACACAACCCTCTGCATAAACAACAGGCAGCGATGCCGCACAGAGTTTGTGTTGCCCCTTTCAAACCCGCGTCGTGATCGCCACGTAGGATCGAGTGTGTTCGGCGGTGCAGGGCGATCAGCGAATATTAAGCTGTATGGTTCCGTTGTTTCGAACTATTGTATCATCAGCGATTTGATTGGCAGCTTAGCGGCCAGCACGGAACAACTGCGGCTCCCGCAAGTTCGTCGAGCATCCTCTCGGCGGACGAAACTACAAAAATAGGATGTATCGATGGCTTTTACCGTCACGATCAACGGAAAGAAGACCTCAATCGATGTTGACCCGGAAACCCCGCTGCTTTGGGTTCTGCGCGACGACCTGAAGTTGACCGGCACGAAATTCGGGTGTGGGGCCGCCTTATGTGGCGCGTGCACGGTGCATCTCGATGGCGAAGCCGTTCGTTCGTGCCAGATCCAGGCGCGCGATGTCGATGGGCGCGATGTGACAACGATTGAGGGCGTGACAGGTGAGGCTTCCGCAACGCCGGTCGCGAAGGCAGTGCAGGCGGCATGGATCAAACTCGATGTCGCGCAGTGCGGCTATTGCCAGCCGGGGCAGATCATGTCGGCCGTTGGCCTGCTGACGCAAATCCCGAAGCCGACCGATGACGACATCGATAAGGCGATGGACGGAAATGTCTGCCGTTGCGCCACATATCACCGCATTCGTGCAGCGATTCACGAAGCTGCGAAAACGATTTAAAGCGACAGATCGGAGACGCCGTTTCATGAGCCGTCAAAGAACCTACTCGGCAGTAGCAATGTCTGTCGTCGCTGCAATAGTGGCTGTGCTGAGCATTGGTGGCGTTGGACAGTCGCTATTCTCGGAGCACGACGGCACACTGATCTCAACGGCAAAAGCTGCGGAAAAGAACTCTTCTGTCGCTGACGCCAGCCAATTGTTTTCGCCTGTTGCCGCCGTTTTACGTCACCCGCGCTGCATGAACTGTCATCCGCGTGACGACCGCCCGCGCCAGGGCGATGATCGCCATCCGCACTTGCAGAACATCGTGCGCGGCGAAGATGAAATGGGCTTCGTCAACGGCCGGTGCACCGCCTGCCATCGCGATGAAAACAGTCAGCATTCGGGCGTTCCAGGAGCGCCGACCTGGCATCTCGCGCCGTTGTCGATGGGTTGGCAGGGGCTTGGCGATGCCGAGCTATGCGCAACACTGATTGATAAAGAAAAGAACGGTGGGAAGGATATCGCAGCGCTTGTCGAACACATGACGAAAGACCCGCTTGTTTTGTGGGGATGGACGCCCGGCGGCGATCGCACGCCCGTGACCCCGCCACATCCGCAATTCGTCAAAGAATTGACGGCTTGGGCCGATGCCGGCGCGCCATGTCCGGCAACCGCCAAATAAATTTGTTCAGAAATTCGTATCCGTTCGCGAGGATCGCATGACGTACACAGACCTGCCGAACAAATTGACCGGTATTTTCGCCATGCCGGTCCCAAAACCGCCGGACGAATCTCGCCGGTCATTCTTGAAAATATCCGGCGGCGTTGGCGCCGGATTGGTGCTTGGCCTCGCAGCCCCGCTGCCGAAGCTCGGTCCGACGGGTGCACAAGCCACTTCGGGAGCCTTAGCACCCAATCCGTTTCTGCGCGTCGCGGCCGACAACACGGTCACGGTCATCATCAAGCACTTGGATAAGGGCCAGGGAGCGGCGACCGGATTGGCAACGCTGGTGGCTGAAGAACTCGATGCCGATCACGCGCAGATCAAAACCGAATTCGCGCCGGCCGATCCGATCAAATATAAGAATTTCGCGTTCGGCGTGCAGGGTGTCGGCGGATCGACAGGTCTCGCCAATTCCTACGAGCAGTATCGCACCGCCGGCGCGACGGCGCGGGCCATGCTGATTGCTGCGGCGGCACGGACCTGGAACGTCAAAGCCGACGACATCACCGTCAAAGCTGGCGTTGTTTCGCATTCATCCGGCAAGTCGGCGACGTTCGGAGAACTGGCGAACAAAGCCGCAGGCGAATCCGTGCCGGACAAGCCAACGCTGAAAGATCCAAAAGATTTCGTTTTCATCGGCAAAAGTTTTCCGCGCGTTGATAGCCCCGCGAAGGTCAATGGCACGGCACTCTATACGATCGATCACCAATTCGACGGCATGCTGATCGCGACCATCGCGCGGCCACCGATGTTCGGCGCCAAGGTCAAATCGTTCGATGCCAGCGCCGCCGAAAGCATCAAAGGCGTCGTGAAAGTCCTGCCAGTGCCGCAGGGCATCGCGATCCTGGCGACGAACACGTGGGCTGCGATCAAAGCCCAGCGTGCCATTAAGGTCGACTGGGAAAAGAGCGGCGCTGAGACGCGCGGGTCGGCAGAACTCGTCGCCGAATATAAGGCGCTTCTCGACTCGCCCGGCACAAAGGCCCGCGAAGAGGGCAACCTCGAAGATGCCTTCAAAGCCGCCGTGAAAATCGTCGAGGCCGATTTCGAATTTCCGTATCTGGCGCACGCTCCGATGGAGCCGATGGACTGCGTCGTGCGCTACGACGGCTCATCGGCCGACATCTGCACCGGGTCGCAGATGCAGACACTGGACCACGCGACGGCTTGCAAAGTCCTCGGCTTGAAACCAGAAGCGGTCAATCTGCATACTGTGTGGGCGGGCGGATCATTTGGCCGCCGCGCCATCGCCGATTCGCACTATGTGCGCGAAGCCTGCGACATCGCCAAAGCCTACGGCAAGGCAGTCCCGATCAAAGTCATTTGGACGCGCGAAGACGACATCAAGGGCGGCTGGTACAGACCGCTCTATGTGCACAGGATCAAGGCTGGCCTCGACAAGGACGGCACCATCGTCGCCTGGCTGCATCGCATTGTCGGGCAATCAATCGGCGCTGGTACGCCGTTTGAAGCGTTACTCGTCAAAGACGGCATCGACAGCACGTCAGTCGAAGGCGCCAACAACCTGCCGTATGCGATTGCCAACATTCGCGTCGATCTGCACACGACAAAAGGCGGCGTCCCCGTGCTGTGGTGGCGATCGGTCGGGTCGACGCACACCGCGCACGCCACCGAACATATGATCGACATGCTCGCCAAAGAGGCCGGAAAAGATCCGGTCGCCTTCCGTCTTGCGATGTTGAAGGACAAACCGCGCCATGCTGGCGTGCTGAAATTGGCGGCCGAGAAAGCCGGTTGGGGTCAGCCGGTAAAACCTGGAAAATTTCGTGGCGTTGCGGTCCACGAAAGTTTTGCAAGCTTCGTCGCAAATGTCGCCGACGTATCGCTGCGCGACGACGGGTCCGTGAAGGTCGAGCGCGTCGTTTGCGCCATCGATTGCGGCCTAGCTGTCAATCCCGATGTTGTGGCGGCGCAGATGGAAGGCGGCATCGGCTACGGACTTGGCGCGGGATTGAAAGGCGCAATCACGTTGGCCGGCGGGGAAGTGGAGCAAGGCAACTTTGACGGCTACGATGTCTTGCGCATCTCGGAGATGCCGCGTGTCGAGGTTCACATTGTGCCGTCGGCAGAGCCGCCGACAGGAGTCGGTGAACCCGGCACGCCGGTGGTCACTCCAGCCGTCGCCAATGCTCTGTTGTCGGGAACTGGCGTTCGCACCACCGTTTTGCCGATGAACAAGCAGAGGTACAAATCGCAGAGTTGAGCGCGGGTGGGTGACATCGCAGTGAAGACTTTATTCGAGGCGCAACCGGCATGGGTTGTGCCTCGAACCGCTTAAATGCATCGCCCACCGTCGACTTCGACGGCAACCCCTGTGATGAACGCACTTGCCGGATCGGCAAAAAATAAAGCGGCGTTGGCGATGTCGAGCGGAGTCGACATGCGCCCCAATGGTATGCCGCTGATGAATTTGGCGCGATTCTCAGGCGTATCCGGCTGGCCCATGAACTGTTCGAGCATGCCGGTTTCGCCAATCACCGGATTGATGGCATTGACGCGGATATTTTTGGACGCAAGCTCGGCGGCAAGCGATTTCGTCAGCGTAATGACCGCGCCCTTCGAGCCGTTGTACCATGTCAGACCCGGACGCGGACGCAGCCCGGCGGTCGATGCCGTATTGATGATCACGCCACCGCCGCGTTTCTCGAATTCGCAGACAACGGCAAGCGTCGTCAGATAAATCGATTTGACGTTCACGGCGTAGATGCGATCGAACTCCTCTTCGCTGACGTTCAGTAGCGATTGATTTTTATGCGTCACGCCGGCGTTGTTGACGAGAATATCAACGCCGCCAAAGGCTGCAACGGCCGCCGCAATCATCGCTTCGACGTCGACACGACGTGTTACGTCGGTTGCGGTCGCGATGGCTTTGCCGGCACCAATGCGATCAGCGAGCGCTGCGCCGTCGGCGAAATTAACGTCGGCAATAACCACCTTGGCGCCTTCGGCGGCGAACAGTTCGACGATGCCGCGGCCGAAACCCGATGCGCCGCCGGTGACAATGGCAACCTGATCGCGAAGTCGCATGGCGCAGTTATCTCGTCGGACGCTTGATCGGAATTTGTCCGCTGGCCGCAAGCTCAGCCGCTTCTTTGCGATATGGACTTGCCGGATAAGTACCGAGAATGATCGTCTCGGTCGAGAAGAACGACAGTTCTTCCAAAGCCAGTTGCACGGGGCGCTCGACGGGATGACCCTCGATGTCAGCGAAAAACATCGTGGCGTTGAAGGTGCCCTCGGTCTGATAGCTCTCGAGCTTGGTCATGTTGACGCTGTTGGTCGCGAACCCTCCCAACGCTTTGTAAAGCGCGGCGGGGACGTTGCGAACGCGAAACACGAACGTCGTGACGACGGAGCCATCGCCCGGTTCTGCGTCGTCGGGATCTTTCGCGAGAATGACGAAGCGGGTGGTATTGTGCGCCTCGTCTTCCATATCGCTTTTCAGAATCTCGAGACCGTAGATGTCGGCGGCAAGCCGCGAGGCGATGGCGGCTGTCGTCGGGTCGTCGCTTTCCGAGACGAGGCGCGCGGAACCGGCCGTGTCGGCCTCGGGCACCGGCTTGATGCCGAGACGGCGCAGCGTGTTGCGGCACTGGCCGAGCGCTTGGGTGTGGCTCATCGCCCGCGTGATCGAGGACAACGTGGCGCCGGGCTTGGCCATCAATTGATGGCGCACGCGCAGAAAATGCTCAGCGACGATGAACAGTCCAGCGTCGGGGAGCAGATAATGAATATCGGCGACGCGGCCGGCGACCGAGTTTTCAATCGGGATCATCGCGTAGAGTGCTTCGCCAGTTTTGACCGCAGCCAGCGCATCCTCGAAGGTTGGATAGGCGACAGCATCGAGATCAGGAAACGCTTCGCGAGCGGCGAGGTGCGAGTTGGCACCGGGCTCACCTTGATAGGAAATTTTGGCGGCGCCTTGGGGCGTGCGATCCGAGTTCGGCATGGCGGGGAGCGGGCTCGATTGAGAGGACTTGCAAGGACGATGTGGGAGTTAAATCGACAGCAGACGCCGGGCACGATCGAGGTCGGCGGGAGTATCGACACCGAGGGGAACAGTGTCAACAATCGCAACATCGATGCGCATGTTGGCTTCGAGCGCGCGCAGTTGCTCGAGCTTTTCACGCACCTCGAGTGGCGATGGCGGCAATGCCACAAAGCGTTCCAGGGCTTGCCGGCGATAGGCGTAGATGCCGATGTGATGGTACAGCGGCCCGTCGCCAAACGGCGCGGTGGCGCGCGTGAAATATAAAGCCCGCAAGTGATCATGGCCGATGGGCGAACCGACGACCTTGACTACGTTGGGATTGGTGCGCTCTCCCGCTTCGGTGATGAGGGCTGCGAGCGTGGCGATGTCTGTTGCGGCATTCGCCAGCGGTGCGACACAGGCCGAGACCAAGTTTGGATCGAGCGTCGGCAGATCACCTTGCACGTTGACGATGATGGAGGCTGAGCGGTTTGGATCAGCGATGGAGACCGCTTCGAAGATCCGGTCCGAGCCGGATGGATGATCGGCGCTGGTCATGATGGCGTCGCCGCCGGCGGCATGAATAGCGCTGGCGATGTCAGCAGAATCGGTGGCGACAATGACGCGGCCACAGCCCGCCGCCAGCGCCCGGCGCCAGACATGAACGATCATCGGCGTGCCGTGAATGTCGGCCATCGGCTTGTTTGGCAGCCGCGTCGCCTGCATACGGGCCGGAATGACGATCAGCGTCGTCGCGGCGTCGCCTGATATCCGGAGGGGGTGGCCGTTCACGGCGGAAACGCTTCTCGCAATTCGGATTGGTCGGGACTCGGTGACAAACAGTCTCAGGAATCGTGACGAGAAACGCGCCCTCTCTCCTTGCCAGCCGAAGCCGACCTTATATACCTCGGTGCAAGCTCGTCACCTCGGATCTCGCCATGATGCGAGACCGTCTCATGCCGCACTGGATGCGCCATTGGCCGGCATAGCCCAAACGGAGACTGATTCGGACATGGATAATTTTGAACTGACCAAGATCGCGGGCGCAGTTCTCGCGGCTCTGCTGCTTATTTTCGGCGGCAAGACACTGATCGAGATGCGGTCGGAAGGCCGGCCGGTTGTCGTCGGTTACGCGTTGCCCGGCGGTGAACCGGCGGCAGCGCCCGAAACCAACGACAAGGCCGCGGCTGAGACGAAAGACGCGGCGGCGGTGGATGGTAAAATGGCCGAGGTGGCAGCTCCGGCCGACGGCAAGGCTGATGCGGCAGCGGCTCCCGCAGCGGACGGCGGCTCGGATATCGTGGCGCTTCTCGTCAAGGCTAACGCCGACAACGGCAAGGGCGCGTTTAGCAAGTGCAAGTCGTGCCACGTCGTCGAAAAGGGCAAGGCGTCTACGGTTGGCCCAAACCTCTGGGGTGTGGTCAATCGGCCGAAGGGTGCGTCTGAGGGTTTCAAATATTCGGAAGCATTAAAGGCCAAGGGCGGCGAATGGACATTTGAGAATTTGAGCGCATTTCTGCGCAATCCGAAAGGGTACATCGCCGGCACCAAAATGGTGTTTGCTGGTATTAAAGACCCCGCAGAAGAAGCCGACCTGATCGCGTACCTGGCGACGCTTGCGGATACGCCCGTGCCGCTGCCTAAATGACAGCAAGTTAACTCGCGCCGTTCGGTAAATTTTGCGACCCTGCCGGCCGACCGGTGGGGTTTTTTTCGTTCTCGAAAAACAAAGTTATCCCCGCCAACTGACGCGATGCTAGCCTGTCATTTGACTGGCGTTTTCCGCCCGGCAGCATTCGGGAACGACGCAACGAAGGTAACCACGAGGCGACGGCACAGATGATAGGGACGAAGCGATTGAGTGACTTGGCGACGGCCCTGACGGCACGCGTGGCAGCACGATTTGCCGTCTCGGTTGGCGCTGCGTGGGTGGGATTGATGGCATCCGTCGCCATCTCGCCGGCGGCATTCGCCGCCGACGGTGTATGCCATCACGCCCTGTCGCTGGTTGGCCAGCCAAAACTTGCGGCGGATTTCAAGCATTTCGACTGGGTCAATCCGGATGCACCGAAGGGCGGGACCATTCGGCAATTCGTTGACGGCACCTTCGACACGCTCAATCCTTTTTCCGACAAGGGCGTTAAGGCGGCAGGTCTTGGCCTGCTGTTCGATAGCCTGTTCACATCGAGCCCGGATGAGCCGTCGACCGCTTATGGATTGATCGCTGAGTGTGTGTCGTACCCGGACGATTTTTCGTCCGCGACGTTTAAGCTGCGCTCCGAGGCGCGGTTTCAGGATGGCAAGCCCGTCACGCCGGAAGATGTGATTTATACGCTCGACCAATTGAAGAAAATCAATCCGTTCTACGCTTATTACTACAAAAATGTGAGCAAGGCGGAGAAGACCGGCGATCACGAGGTGACGTTCACGTTCGATTCCAAGGGCAACCGCGAATTGCCTTTGATCGTTGGTGAGTTGTCCGTGCTGCCGAAGCACTATTGGGACGGTGACGACGGCAAAGGCGGCAAACGCGATCTTGATGCGACAACAGTCGAGCCGCCGATCGGCACCGGCGCCTACAAAGTCAAATCGGTCGAGACCAGTCGCAAGATCACGTACGAGCGTGTCGGCGATTACTGGGCGAAGGATTTGCCGGTGTTGCGCGGGCAATACAATTTCGACGTGCTCGACTTCACATACTACCGTGATCGCACGCCGGCATTTGAAGATTTCAAAACAGGCAAACTCGATCTATGGGTTGAGAACCAGGCCGGAGCTTGGGCTACGCAATACGATTTCGACGCACTGAAAAAAGGGCTTGTCAAAAAAGAAGCGTTGCCGGTCGAGCGCGTCGCGCCGATGCAGGCATTCGCGTTCAACCTGCGCCGCAAACAGTTTCAAGATCCGCGCACGCGCGAGGCTTTCAACCTTTTGTTCAATTTCGAGGAAGCCAACAAGCAGCTGTTCTATAATTTGTACGTGCGGGTCGACAGCTTTTTCGCAAACTCCGAATTGCAGTCGAAGGGACTTCCGCAGGGGCGTGAATTGGAAATTCTGACCGAGATCAAGGATCAGGTTCCGCACGAAGTTTTCACGACCGAATGGAAAAACCCGATCAATGTCGCGCCGGGTGATTTCCGGGCGCACCAGAAAGCGGCGATCAAACTTTTCAACGCAGCCGGCTGGACGCTTGGCCCCGATCGCAAACTGAAGAATGCAGCGGGTGAGCAGTTCGTCGTCGAGTTTCTGATCGACAGCGATACATTTCAGCGGATCATTTTGCCCTTCATCAAGGAGCTTGAGGGTTTCGGGATTGCGGCGTCAGTCCGTGTCGTCGATAGCGCGCAATACAAGCAGCGCGAGGACAAACGAGACTTCGACATCATCGTCGATAACTTCGCGCAGTCGATTTCACCGGGCAACGAGCAGCGACAGTTTTGGGGGTCGGAATCAGCCGATAAGGATGGCAGCCGCAATACGATCGGCATCAAAAACCCGGCGATCGACAAGCTGATCGATAAAATCGTGTTCGCGAAAGATCGAGCCGAACTCGTCGCCGCGACTCATGCTCTCGACCGGGTGCTGCTGTGGAATCATTATGTGGTGCCGCATTGGCATTATCCTTTCGAACGCGTCGCTTACTGGGACATCTTCGGCCGGCCAGCGAAACTTCCAAGTCAAACCGCCGCCCCGATGCAGATCTGGTGGTATGACGCCGACAAGGCCAAAGCGACGGATGCGGGCCGCCGATGATTCGAAGCAGCGACAGCGCCGGACGCGCAATGGCCATCATGCAAGAGAGCTGACAGCGATGCTTCGACGCCATTCAAAGTTTGCCGCATGGTTCATGCCTCTCGCCCTGGCGGTGTCAGCCACAGCCGTTCTGGGCGAGCCGAAACACGGCTTGTCAATTTTCGGCGACCTCAAGTATCCGGCAGATTTTCAGCACTTCGGCTATGTCAATCCGGACGCGCCGAAGGGTGGCCGCATGGTAACGATGGGAACCGGCGGCGCGTCGACGTTCGACAGCTTCAACGCCTATATTCAAAAAGGCGACGCGGCGCAGGGGCTCGAATATCTGTTCGACACGCTGATGGCGCGCGCCAACGACGAAGCGGATGCCGCCTACGGGCTGATCGCAAAATCGGCCGACGTTGCTGGCGACGGAATGTCCGTGACGTTCAAGCTTCGCCCCGAAGCAAAATTCTCCGACGGCTCGGCGGTTACGGCTGACGATGTCATCGCCAGCTTCACGCTGCTGAAGGAGAAGGGCCATCCGTCGATCTCGCTGACACTGCGCGATGTTGCGGCAGCGGAAGCGCTCGACGCGGAAACCGTGCGCTATGTGTTTACCGGCAAGCTGACGCGCGATCTGCCGCTGATCGTTGCAACGCTTCCGGTGTTTTCGAAAGCCTACTACGCGACGCAGCCATTCGATGAGACGTCGCTGAAGCCGCCACTTGGATCGGGCCCGTACACAATCAAAGATTTTGCGCCCGGTACACACGTCACGTACATGCGGCGCGCGGACTACTGGGCCAGGGACTTGCCGGTGAACAAGGGCCGCTTCAACTTCGACGAGGTGCGCTACGATTATTATCGCGATCGCAATATTGAACTCGAAGCGCTGAAATCGGGCGGCTTCGACTATCGCGAGGAATTCACCAGCGTCAATTGGGCGACCGCCTACGACATCGACGCAGTGCGTCAGGGCCGCTTGATCAAAGACGTTTTGCCGGATGACCGGCCATCGGGCGCGCAAGGCTTTTTCATCAACACGCGACGCGATAAATTCAAAGATGTACGGGTGCGCCAGGCGCTCGATCTGGCGTTCGACTTCGAATGGTCGAACAAGAAGCTGTTTTATGGCTTGTATCAGCGCACGGCGAGCTTCTTTGAAAACTCGGACATGAAGGCGACCGGCAAACCGAGTGCCGCTGAACTGGCCTTGCTCGAACCTTACAAGGACAAACTTTCGCCAGCGGTTTTCGATGAGCCGTATACGCCGCCGGTGACCGACGCGAGCGGCAATAACCGCGACAATCTCAAGAAGGCGCGCGATCTCATCAGCGCTGCCGGGTGGGCACCCGGCACCTCCGACCGCTTGGTACGCAATGCGGCCGGCGAAACGCTCGACATCGAAATGCTTTTGTTCGAGCCGGCGTTCGAGCGGATCGCGGGGCCGTATACCGAAAATCTGAAGAAGATCGGCATCAACGCGTCGATCCGCCGGGTCGATCCGGCGCAATATGAGCGGCGCATGAAGTCGTTCGATTTCGATATGGCGACGCAGCGCTATGCGTTGCGGCTGACACCCGGCGTCGAGCTACGCGCCTACTGGGGAACGGATGCGGCGAACATCGACGGGAGCTTCAACCTTGCTGGCATTACCGATCCGGTGGTCGATGCGATGATCGATAAAGTCATGGAGGCGACGTCGCGCGACGCGCTTGTCACGGCGGCGCGCGCCGTGGACCGGGTGCTGCGGGCGGGGCATTACTGGGTGCCGCACTATTATAAAGCCTCACACACGGTGGCGTTCTGGAACAAATTCGCCCGGCCGGCCAGCAAACCGAAGTATGATCCGGGCGTCATCGATACATGGTGGATCGACACGGACAAAGCCGCCGCGCTGGCAGCCAACATGCCGCAAACGCCATCACCGACAGGAGCATCACCCGTGCAACCCGCAACCCAAGCTGCTCCCTAATGGCTGCATATCTGCTGAAACGCATTCTGCTGATTTTCCCGACGCTGTTTGGGATCATGCTGTTTTCATTTGTCATCATTCAATTCGCGCCGGGTGGGCCGGTCGAGCGCATGATCGCCGAACTGATGGGCCATTCGTCGTCGGTTGTCAGCCGCATGGGCGGCGGCGGCGGTGATGGCGTATCGGGCGCAGCAGCCGGCGCGCAACTGGGCGGCGGTGCGGCCGATGCCGTCGCATCGAAATATCGCGGCGCCCAGGGTCTCGATCCGAAATTCATCAAGGAACTCGAAAAGCAGTACGGCTTCGACAAGCCGGCGCACGAGCGGTTTTTCCTGATGATGAAAAACTACCTGACGTTCGACTTCGGCAAGAGCTATTTCCGCGACGTTTCCGTGATGGAGCTTATCAAAGAAAAACTGCCGGTTTCGATTTCACTCGGGCTGTGGATGACGTTGCTCACGTATTTGATTTCGATCCCGCTCGGCATTCGCAAGGCGGTCAACGACGGCACGCCGTTCGACAGCTGGACTAGCGGAGTGCTGGTGATCGGCTATGCGATCCCCGGATTTTTGTTCGCCGTACTGCTGCTGATCCTGTTTGCTGGATCAGCGTTCGTGCAGTGGTTTCCATCTCGCGGATTGTTTTCCGATAATTGGGATGAGTTGAGCTTTTTCGGAAAGATCGTCGATTATGCCTGGCATTTGACGCTGCCGCTCATTGCGATGGCCGTTGGGTCGTTCACGGCCATGACGTTTTTGACCAAGAATTCATTCCTCGATGAAATTCGCAAGCAGTACGTTGTGGCGGCGCGGGCCAAGGGTTTGGCGGAAAACCAGGTCCTGTACGGACACGTGTTCCGCAACGCCATGCTGCTGATCATCGCCGGATTTCCGGCGGCCTTCATTGGCGCATTTTTCTCAGGCGCACTGCTGATCGAAACGATTTTCTCACTCGACGGACTTGGGCTGCTGTCGTTTGAAAGCATCGAAAAGCGTGACTATCCGGTGGTGTTCGCGTCGCTGTTTATTTTCTCGCTCGTCGGCCTCGTGGTCGGCATCATTTCGGATTTCGTCTACACCCTCGTTGATCCGCGCATCGACTTCGAGACGCGGGAGGTATGACGATGGATCAGAAAATCGACACACCCCTCGACGTTGCGCCGAAAATGGACGCGGCCCGTAAAACGACAGTGAAGCCGGCGGCAAAGCCCGGCTTGATAGAGCGTTCGCTCAACCGGTTCGGCTATCGGCTGTCGCCGGTGAACCGCCGCAGGCTGGAGCGCTTCAAGGCGCACAAGCTCGGCTATCGATCGTTTTTGATTTTTGTTGTGCTGTTTTTCGTGACGCTGTTTGCGGAATTCATCGCCAACGACCGGCCGCTCGTTGCCTTGTATAAGGGCGAAGTTCTTTTCCCGGTGCTCGTCGATTACCCCGAAGAAAAGTTTGGCGGCTTTCTCGCCGTCACCGACTATCGCGCGCCGGATATTCAAGATGAGATCAAGGCAAACGGCTGGATGGTCTGGCCGCCGATCCGGTATTCCTACGACACCATCAATAAGGATTATCCGGGCCGCCAGGGCAGCAATAATGTGTGCCTCGGCTATCCCGCACCGCCGCCGTGGTCATCGTCGCTGCCCTATTGCGATGCGCCGCCCGAGCAACTCGCGCGCTATGAGGCGTTCGGCAACATCAATTGGCTGGGCCTCGATAACCAGGGGCGTGATGTGCTGGCCCGTGTCATCTACGGTTTTCGCGTTTCGGTGCTGTTCGGCCTGCTGCTGACGATCATCTCATCCGTGATCGGCGTGCTGGCCGGCGCCGTGCAGGGCTACTTCGGCGGCCGAACGGATCTCATCTTTCAACGCATTCTCGAAATCTGGAATTCAATCCCCGAACTGTTCGTGCTGCTGATCATTTCGTCACTGTTCATCCCGGGGTTCTGGACGCTGCTCGGCATCTTGCTGATCTTCAGCTGGACGTCGCTCGTCGGCGTCGTCCGGGCTGAGTTCTTGCGTGGGCGAAATCTCGAGTATGTGCGCGCAGCGCGGGCGCTTGGGCTCTCCGACTGGCAAATCATGTTCAAGCATTTGCTGCCCAACGCCATGGTTGCGACGCTGACCTTCCTGCCGTTCAAACTGTCGGGTGGAATTGCGGCCTTGACGGCTCTCGATTTTCTGGGTCTCGGAATGCCGCCCGGATCGCCGTCGCTCGGCGAGCTTCTGCTGCAAGGTAAGAAGCATCTGGAAGCGCCGTGGCTCGGTATCTCGGGCTTTGTCGCCGTGTCGATCATACTATCGCTGGCCATCTTCATGGGTGAAGCGGTGCGCGACGCGCTCGATCCGCGCAAAACCTTCAAGCAAGGGAAATGACGATGGCGACGAGCCCGCTGCTCGAGGCGCGCAATCTGTCGGTGGCGTTTGGCGAAGGCGACAGCGCTGTTCGCGTCGTCGATCGCATCTCGTTCGACATCGCCAAAGGCGAGACGGTGGCGCTGGTCGGCGAATCCGGCTCGGGCAAGACCGTGTCGGCGCAATCGATCCTGCGTCTGCTGCCGAACTCGGCGTCGCATCCGACGGGCGAAATCCTGTTTGAAGGCAAAGATCTTTTGCGCGCCGATGAGCCGGCGATGCGGGCGGTCCGCGGCCGGCGCATCTCGATCATCTTTCAAGAGCCGATGACGACGCTCAATCCGCTGCATACGATTGAAAAGCAGGTTGGCGAGATCATCAAACTGCATCAGGGGCTGTCGGAAGCGGAAACGCAACGCCGCGTTATCGAGCTGTTGACCAAGGTTGGCATTCGCGACCCTGAAAAGCGGCTCGCGGCTTACCCGCACCAGTTGTCCGGCGGGCAGCGCCAACGCGTGATGATCGCCATCGCGCTCGCTAATGCGCCCGATCTGCTCATTGCCGACGAACCGACGACGGCGCTCGACGTCACCATTCAAGCGCAAATCCTCGAGCTATTGAAAAAGCTGCAAAGCGAGATGGGCATGGCGATGCTGCTCATCACCCACGATCTCGGCGTGGTGCGGCGCATGGCCGATCGCGTCTATGTGATGCGCAACGGTGAAATCGTCGAGACGGGTCTGGCGGCCGACGTGTTTGCCAATCCCAAGCATCCCTACACGCGCCATTTGATCGATGCCGAGCCAAAGGGTGCGCCGCCAATCGCAGACCTGACGGCGCCGGTGGTACTCGAAGCCGACAACCTCAAGGTTTGGTTTCCGATCAAGCGCGGGCTGCTTCAGCGCACCGTCGATCACATCAAGGCGGTGGACGGATTGTCGATGACGTTGCGCGCCGGCGAGACGCTTGGCGTGGTCGGTGAATCTGGATCAGGCAAGACGACGCTGGGGCTGGCCCTGCTGCGTCTCGTCTCATCGCAGGGCCCGATCGCGTATGTCGGGCAGCGCATCGACGGCATGACGAACAAGGAAATGCGGCCGCTGCGCAAGGAAATGCAGGTAGTCTTCCAAGATCCCTATGGGTCGCTGTCGCCGCGGCTGACCGTCGGGCAGATCATCGAAGAAGGCTTGCTGATTCAGCACCCCGATATGAACGAAGACGCGCGGCGAGACAGAGTTGGCGCGGCGCTGACCGAAGTCGGTCTCGATCCGGCGGCACAGGATCGCTATCCGCATGAATTCTCCGGCGGACAACGCCAGCGCATCGCCATCGCGCGCGCGATGGTTTTGCAGCCGAAGTTCGTCATGCTCGATGAGCCAACGAGCGCACTCGATCAAAGCGTGCAGGCGCAGATCGTCGATCTGCTGCGCGATCTGCAGGAAAAGCGCGGCCTCGCCTATCTGTTCATCAGCCACGATCTCAAGGTGGTCAGAGCGCTGTGCCATTATGTGATTGTTATGCAAAACGGCAAAGTCGTTGAAGAGGGTCTGGCGAAGGACATCTTCACCGCGCCAAAAATGGATTACACGAAGGCTTTGCTGGCGGCGGCCTTCAATTTGACAGTGGCGCATCGCGGCGTTCTCGCCACTTAAACGACGCCACACCCCAATATGCGTCAGGTGAAACTCCGGACGGCTTGATTATGCCCGGCGATGGTCCGAAGCTGCCGCCATGATGCCGCCGCCGATTCGCAAAGCGACCGCACTGCCTGACGACGTGTTTCGTGAGCGCCTCGCCGAGACGATCGCGGCGCTGGAAGCATGGGCGGCGGACAATGGCGATGTCGCCGAAATCGAGATGGCGGTCGGGGCAGAGTTCTGGAAAATCCGGGCAGTGCCCCACATGACAGGTGCCTGCCCGTTCGAGATTTTACTTCGCACCAATCAGACCTTCAGCGTCAATCTAGCCAGCGAAGTCTACGAGGACCGGCGCATCGACCGCTTCGATTTTTTCGCCATGTTCGCCCGTGCCGTGACGCTTGGCAACGTCGAGCGGATCGAGACACTGAGCGCTGCGACTGGTGCCCGCGAAATGATCGAGATGCGTGTCGACCTCGAAGACGGCTGGGCATGGATCGGGGAGCGACGCGTCGCGCCGCGCAGCTTGCGCAAATTCGAAACCAATGAAGTGTGCCGGCTGCGCCGATTTCTCAGCTACCGCCGGGATTAACTTCCCGAAACGGCGAGCCGCTTGACGGCTGTAATGGTACCGCCGGTCTTGGCGATCCGTGTTGCAGCCTCGGGAAGCGGTTCAACCGCGACCATCATGTGATGGGCATTGGCGTGCACCATCATGATGCTGTCGAGCATGATGCCGACGTGCCCGCGCCAGAATATCAGATCACCACGCAGCGCGCCTTCATAAGTGTCGCTGACCTCAACGGGCTGACCGAGTTCTGCGCACTGCATGTCGCTGTCGCGCGGGGCGGCAAGTCCAGCGGCCTGGAAGGCGGTTTGCACGAGGCCTGAGCAATCGATGCCGATGCGCGTGCGCCCACCCCAGAGATACGGCGTAGTCACAAAGCGTTCGGCGATTTCGACATAGTCGCGGGCCGGACGATCGAGCGCTGAAACATGCCGGGCAATGACGTAGCCGCCGTGCTCCAGTTGCACGAAGCGGTCATCGCCACCGGCGATTGTAACTACCGAATTGAGCGAGAGGTGCATGATTGGCGGAGATTTAATGTCGGCTGCGGGGTAGAGAAATGTACCGACCGCTTGAATGCGATGGCTCGGCTCAACGACGTCGCGCGCGATGGCGTCGGACGGCAAATAGCCGACATAGCCGTCACGCGACAGTTGAACCCACGCCCAGCCGTCGGCTTCGTCATAGACCGTCAACGTTTCGCCAAACAGCGCTTCCGTCTCGAGCCCGCGCGCTAAATCCGGCGAGCGGCGCAACGGCACGGACCCGCGGATGACTTGACCGGCGTGGCCAGCAACGAAGCGCTGAGCGGTGACACGGCCACGCAAATAATCGGCGGCGACATCATCGCGAAAGGCGTGCCGGCGCCGATCCAACGGTGGGTCCGGCACGTCGACATGTACGGCGAGTTCGTCGAGGGGTCCAGCGCTGAGGTTTTTGTCGTCGATCACGAGGTGAGCTCCTGGCGCAGATGCTCCATCACGGCGCGCGCGGTTTGCGGTTCGCCGCCTTTCGGTCCGAGTGGCCGGGCCGCCGTGCGCCAGCCGTACAGATCGAAATGGGCAAAACGGCGGGCCTTGGTCACAAACCGGCGCAAGAACAAGGCCGCCGTGATGGCGCCAGCGAACGGGCTCTCCCAGACGTTGTTGGTGTCGGCGATATCGCTGTCGAGGTGGCGCGCATATCCCGGCCACAGCGGCAACCGCCACAGCGGATCGCCGATCGAGGCTGCGAGCGGCGGCAAACTCGCGCCGAGTGCTTCATCGTTGGTGAAGAACGCCGGCAGGTCCGGGCCGAGCGCGCTGCGTGCCGCACCCGTCAGCGTCGCGAAGACATAGATGCTGTCGGGAGCTGCCTCGTCGGCGAGCGTGAGAGCATCCGCCAGAACGAGACGGCCTTCGGCATCGGTGTTGCCGATCTCGACGGTGGTGCCGGCACGGCTATGCAGGATGTCGCCCGGGCGAAAGGCATCGCCGCTGATCGAATTTTCGGCGACGGCGAGGAGGACGCGCAACCGGCATGGCAGCTTCTGGCCCATGATCATATGTGCCAGCGATAACGCCGTTGCGGCACCGCCCATATCTTTTTTCATCAGCAGCATGGCGCTGGACGGCTTGATGTCGAGGCCGCCTGTATCGAACGTTATGCCCTTGCCGACCAGCGTAATGCGGCGGCCATTCTCCGGCCCCCACGACACATCGATGAGACGTGGTGCGCGCGGACTGGCGCGGCCGACGGCGTGGATCATCGGAAAGTTCTGCGCCAGCAGATCGTCGCCTTTGATGACTGTTATGCTGGCGCCGTGACGTTCAGCGAGCACCCGCGCGGCGGCTTCGATCTCGTCGGGGCCCATGTCGGAGGCCGGTGTGTTGATCAGATCGCGGCCGAGCCAGACGGCTTCGACGATGTTGGTGATGCGCGACGCATCGAGTGCCGGATCAAGACGCAGTTGCGCATTTTTCGCTGATGTTTCCAACGACGGCGACGGCGTGCGATAGCGATTGAATGAATAACGGCCGAGCCCCCAGGCGATGGCTGCAAGCTCAGCATGTTTCAGCGGCGCGGCGTAGGCGTACGTCTTGGCGGGGAGTGACGCGGCCAGTGCGCCGGCAAGCAACTCCGACGGGCCGCTCGGATCGCCGACGGTGCCATCTCCAAGACCAAAGATAACGCTTTTGAGATGGCCATCAGGCGAAGCCAGCATCACCGATTTGCGCGCTTGACCGCTGAACTTGTGGGTCGCGAGCCAAGCCTTGTCGGATGCGGTAAAGCCAAGACCATTGATTGCTTCAGGTGTTACCGCCGGCGTGCCGACAAGCCACAGCGGCACATCGTTCGGCGACGGCGCGGATGTCTCGAAGCACGACCCTGCTGTCCATGCCGACGTTTCGAACTTTGTCACGTTGCCCCGTTCGATCTTGCGTTGACTGCTGCGGCGGCTGCCGCCGGTCCATGCTGTTGCATACGCGACCGCATCGAGCGCGCAAACCTTAAAGGTTTATTGACCGCTGTCTCACACACTGACACTCGCACAGATTCGCCTGGTTGTGTGCACACCGGGCTCAACGGAGACAAGTCCCATGACGCGTGCCCAGCGGCCGGCCCAACGGTCGCAATTCGCCCTGACCCTCGCCGGATTGACGTCCGCCCTGATGCTTGGCGCCTGTTCGCAGGCCGCTGAGCTGTTGCCATCAGCGAAATTTTTGACGGCTGAAGCCGAAGCTCCGCCGGTAAGCGCCGAGAGCGGCCAATCGGAGTTGCAAAAAGCCACCGTCTATTGGGGCCAGGAATATGCGAAGCGTCCCTCCGATTTGAACAACGCCCTGAGCTACGCGCGCAATCTGAAGGCGCTCGGCGAAAAACAAAAAGCATTGGCTGTGCTGCAGGAAGCAAGTTCAATTCACAATACCAATGCGGAACTCGCCGGAGACTATGGGCGCCTCGCGCTGGAGCTTGGTCAGATCAACGTCGCCGACCGGTTGCTGGCGGTGGCCGATAGTTCGAATAAACCCGACTGGCGCATCGTGTCAGCGCGCGGGACCGTGCTGGCGAAGCAGGGACAATACAAGCAAGCCATCCCTTTTTATGAGCGCGCACTTTCGCTGTCCAGCAATCAGCCGTCAGTCCTGAATAACCTCGCGATGGCCCACGCCATGAATGGTGAGCCAGCCAAGGCCGAAGAATTGCTGCGGCAGGCCACCACCGAAACCGGCGCGACGCCGAAGGTCAGCCAGAACCTCGCCCTCGTGCTCGGCCTGCAAGGGCGTTACGACGAAGCCAAGACCTTCGCGGTGACTGGGGCGGGCGCGGAAGCCGTCCGAGCCGACGCAGACCTGCTGCGGACAATGGTGAAAGCCTCGCCGCAATTGGCATCGGCGGCCGCCATTCCGGCGTTCACCACCCATGTCGCACGCGCGCAAATGCCAGCTGCCGATGCCGCGCGTGCGCTGCGTCCGCCGGTGGTCGAAACCGCATCCGGCGCCAGCGACGAGACGCTGATCGCAAAAACGGCAAGCGCCGCGATGAATCAAACGGCGGGCGGCGGCATGACCCTGAAGGGTTCATCGCGCTAGAGACTTCCGTCCGGCCGGCCGGCCACGACGCGCGCGCGCAGACGCTGGCGGAGCTGAACACGACAACGCGTTGGCCATGCCAGCGCGTTTTTTGTTGTTTGAAATTGTGGACTTTCGACCCATTCCGCGTGTCGTTGCGACAAAGAAAACCCCGGCTGCGGAACAGCCGGGGTCAACGCAACACCAAATCGATATCGTCTCAACGCAATGGGCGAGCGCTGGTCAGTCGCTTGCCGCGCGATGCGCGTCAGTTGAAGTTTGTGTTCATGTACGAAATGCCGGCCGGGCCCAAAATCACGATAAACAACACCGGCAAGAAGAACACGATCATGGGCACGGTCAGCTTGGGCGGCAAGGCGGCGGCCTTGCGCTCGGCTTCGGATTGGCGAATGTCGCGGTTTTCCTTGGCCATCGTGCGCAGCGCTTGGCCGACAGGGGTACCGTAGCGCTCGGCTTGCACCAGCGCCGTCGTTACGCCCTTGACGCCCGGCAAACCGGTACGCTTGGCGAGGTTTTCATAGGCCTGGCGCCGCTCCTGAAGATACGACAACTCAGCGGTCGTCAGCGTCATTTCTTCGGCGAGCTCAAGCGATTGAGCGGCGATTTCCTTGCCGACCTTGGCAAACGCCGCCTCGATCGACATCCCCGACTGGACGCAGATCAAAAGCATGTCGAGCGCATCGGGAAATGCCTGCTTGATCGACATCTGCCGCTTGCCGGCGCGGTTCGAGATGTAAATGTTCGGGAGATAGAAGCCGAGAAACGCGCCGCCCACGGCCATCAAGACATTGATCGATGGCGGATAGCCCGTATCCTTGACGAAGAACACGTAGAACAGCGTCACGAAGAATGCGACGATCGGGGCCACAGCGCGGAAAAACAGAAAGCTGACGACGTGCGATTGCGTGCGCAAGCCTGCGCGCTTGAGGTTTTCGCGCAGTTCCTCGTTGTCGAACTTTTTACGCAAGTCGAGCTGTTCGACGATGCGCACCATGAAGCCCTTCGGTGCCGAGCGAAGCTTGGTGGTTTTGCCATCCTTCAGAGCCATTTCCGCAAGCCGAACGGAGCGCATCTTATCGCGCTCGGTGGCCATTTCTTTCATGCGGCGATTCATTTGGTCGCGCTGAAGCATCGGCATGGCAACCGACAGCACGGTTGCAAAGACGCAGATCGAACCGAGGATGACCGAGATCATCTGCGGGTTCATCACGGTTTCCATGAAGTCTGTCATTGCTGCAACCGATCTCGCAAACGAAGTGTACCAATATCCAGCGTCAGTCTTCGCATTAGAATTTGAAGTTGATCATTTTGCGCATGATCAGAATGCCTGTCAGCATCCACAGCACGCCGCACGCGACCATGAATTTACCGGGCGTGGTGGTGAACAGCGGCATGATGTAATCGGGTGATGACATATAGACCATGATCATGACCCCTGGTGGGAGCGACGCCAAGACGATTGCCGACGCCTTCGCTTCGGCGGACAACGCCTTGACTTTCATAGCCAGCATGAAGCGATCGCGCAGTACGCTCGACAGATTGCCGAGTGCTTCCGACAAGTTGCCGCCGGCCTGTTGCTGGATCGAAATCACGATGGCCAAAAAGCGGATCTCAGCCACTGGGACGCGGTCGCCCATGCGTTCGAGGCATTCACCGAGAGTAACGCCCATGCGCTGCTGATCTATGACTTCGCGGAATTCCGACGCTAACGGTTCGGGCGACTCGCGGGCAACAACCTGCAAGCATTCGTTAAGCGGCAAGCCCGATTTGACCCCGCGCACGATCACGTCGATCGCATTCGCCAACTCGGCCAAAAATTTTCCCTGCCGCCGCTTGGTGATCTTGCTCAGCACGAAGCGCGGCAAACCGGCGCCGCCGATGAAGGCAACAACGGCGGCGGCTTCGATCGGCAAGCCCCCAACAAAGACCGACATGGCCCCGAGAACGACCGCTGAAATCGCCGAATAAACGTAGAAATCGCGTGGCGTGATATCAAGGCCGGCGCGCTGCAACCGCAGCCGCATCGTCACCTTTTCCTTCGCCTGCTGGCGCTTTTCGATTTCCTTGAGTGAGTCCGCGACGTTCTTTTTGCGGTTGGACTGGGCTTCGGCGACGGCGCTGCCACTCTGTTTGCGGCCGCGCGTTTCGGTGACGCTGATGACACGCCGATCCTTGGCACGATCGCCGGAGATGTAGGGAAACATCACCGCGTAAACGAGCCCAGCCATGGCGAGTGCGCACAGTGTCGCCAGAAGATACGGACTAGAGAGTATTTCAGCCATCACTGTTCACCGAGCGGGTTGCCGTTGTCGTCTACGACTTCAGATTCAGCCAGAGCACGCGCCAGCCGCTCGGTCTCGCCATAGTATTCAGCGCGATCCCAGAAGCGGGGGCGCGCGATGCCCGTCGAGCGATGACGGCCGACGATCTTGCCGTTGGCATCTTCGCCGGTGATTTCGAAAACAATGATGTTTTGCAGTGTCACCGTTTCCTCTTCCATGCCGAGCACTTCGGTGATGTGGGTGATTTTTCGAGAACCGTCACGCAGGCGCGAGGCCTGCACGATGACATCGACCGAGCCGCAGATCATTTCGCGGATGGTCTTGATCGGCAGCGCAAACCCGCCCTGCATGATCATCGATTCCAAACGGCTCAAGGCTTCGCGCGGGCTGTTGGCGTGCAGCGTTCCCATCGATCCGTCGTGGCCGGTGTTCATGGCCTGTAGCAAATCGAAAGCCTCAGGGCCTCGGACTTCGCCGACGATAATGCGTTCAGGCCGCATACGCAGGCAGTTCTTGATCAAATCCTTCATCTTGATCTCGCCCTCGCCTTCGAGGTTCGGCGGGCGCGTTTCAAGGCGAACGACGTGGGGCTGCTGCAGCTGCAATTCAGCCGAGTCTTCGCAGGTGATGATGCGCTCATCCATGTCGATCGAACCGGTCAGGCAGTTCAGCAATGTGGTTTTGCCTGAACCGGTGCCGCCGGAAATGATGGTGTTGCAGCGAACCCGGCCAATCACTTCGAGAATGACTTTTGCCTGCGGTGTGATCGAACCGAATTTGACGAGCTGCTCGAGCCGCAGGCGGTCCTTTTTGAACTTACGAATGGTGAGCGCCGGGCCATCGATCGCGAGTGGCGGAGCGATGACGTTGACACGTGACCCGTCAGGCAAACGGGCGTCGCAGATCGGGCTCGATTCATCGACGCGGCGGCCGACCTGGCTGACAATGCGTTGACAGATGTTCATCAGCTGCTGGTTATCTGCGAAGCGCACGCCCGTCTTGAGCACCTTGCCGTTGACTTCGATGAAGGTGGTACCTGCGCCATTGACCATGATGTCGGCGATATCGTCGCGGGCGAGAAGCGGTTCCAAAGGCCCGTAACCCAGCACGTCGTTACAGATGTCTTCGAGCAGTTCTTCCTGCTCGGCAATCGACATCACGACATTCTTGATCTGAATGATCTCGCTGACGATGTCGCGAATTTCCTCGCGCGCGGCCGGACCATCCAGCTTCGACAGTTGCGTCAGGTCGATCGTATCGATCAGGGCATTGAAGACTGTGGTTTTGACGTCGTAATATTCTTCGGAATGCTTGCGCTGCTGCTCGACCACCTCAACGCGCGGTGCTGCGACTTGCGGCGTGGTCGCGGCGGCTTGGCGCTGCTGCGCGACCTTCATTTCAGCCTGCGCGAGCGGCGCAGACTGACCGTTCTCCTGCGAAGAAATGCGCTTGGGAGGTGCGGTTTCGTTTGAACGCCTGCCGAACATTCGGATGTATCCTTAACGCTTGAGCTTGAACTTTTCGAGAAGTGGAGCGAGAGCCGACAGGGCGGATGCCGCCGGCTTGTCGGCTTTCATGTCTTTGCGTCGCGTCATCTTCATTGCGATCTCGCGGAATTTCTCCGGAGCTTTCGCTTTCGGGTTGAATTCTTCGACCATCAAACCATTGTTGGCTGCCTGGCTGAAACTTTCACAATCGTAGTCGATGACCGCCATGGTCTTGAGGTCGAGTGCCTGCTCGAATTCTTTCTGACTGATCTCTTGACGCTTCGGGACGTTGGTCATGTTCAAGACGAGATGCGGCTTGCCGTCGTTTTTGCGCGACTGGCGAAGCAGATCGACGATGTTTTTGGCATTGCGCAGATTGGCGAGATCGGGGGCCGCCGTGATGATGACTTCATCGGCTTGCAGCAGGACGCGCTTCGTCCATGGTGCCCAGCCGTGTGGCAAGTCGACTGCCACGAAGGGGACATTCTGGCGGACGACGTCAATGACGATATCGCAGGCTTCAGGTGAAATTTCATAGTCGCGTTCAAGCACCACGGGGGCCGCGAAGATCGACAAACGTTCGGAGCATTTCGTCAACAAGCGATCAAGTAACTGGTCATCGAGGCGCTCAGGCGCGGCCAGGGCTTCGGCAATGCCTTGAACGGGGTCCTGATTGAAGTCGAGCCCGGTGGTGCCGAAGGCCAAATCGAGATCGGCGATGGTCACGTCGGACTTCAAGACTTCCGACAGTGTCCACGCCACGTTGTGGCAAATGGTCGACGAGCCGACGCCGCCCTTGGCGCCGATGAATGCGAACACGTGGCCGACCGGATCCGTGTCAGGATTGTTGTAGAGGTTGGAAATGCTTTCCATCAAAGCCATCGGCTCGATCGGCGTGACGAGATACTCGCTGACGCCGCGCTTTAAAAGCTCGCGATAGAGCAGCACGTCATTCTGGCGGCCAACAACGATCACGCGCGTGCCGGGATCGCAGCTTTCAGCGAGCTTATCGAGTTCGGGCAAAAGGGCGGCGCCGCGGAGCGCGGAATCGACGATGATCAGGTTCGGCGTCGGGCTATCGACGTAGTGGGCAATAGCCGCGCCGATGCCACCCATGTGGACGCTGACGTGCGCCTTTGACAACCGACGGTCATCGGCGGCGTATTGTAAAACGTCGGCAACCTGAGGATCGTCGCAGAAGCCTTGGATCGAAATGCGCGGGATCGGCCGGGCGCGTTCCGCAGCGGCGGCGTCGGCCGTCGCGTCATCGACAAAACTGTCCATGTCGGGATCGGCGCTTGAGTATGCTGTGTTGGCCATGACCATCCTCAAAAAATGCTACTTCTCGACCCGGGCGCGCTCATCGTCGCTCTTTTCGGCACCGGTAATTTCACCCTTCGTCCACTTGTCCATGATCTGGTCGCGACGCTCGCCATAACGCGGCGAAGACGAGCGCGGCCCGAGCAGATCGGCCGGATTGGCGATCATCGCGGCAAGATTCTGCTGGCCGGCGCAGCCAAAATTTGGATGCCCGGTGTTGGCATGGCTAACCCCAAGATTTTCGGACCAATCACGACCGCACGTTGGCCCCTCCGCCACGAAACGCATGTAGGAGATGCGCACGGGCGCGGGGGCGTGTCCCTCCGACGAGTAAGCTTCAACAGCGATTGCCGATTCGTTAAAGCCGCCGTTGAGAAGCAAGTCGCGAACCTCGTCGACCGCTGCCATCGCAGCCATTTCGTTGGAAGAACCGCTCGGAGCAGAAATCACCAAGCGGCTGTTGCCCGCATCGCCGGCGCGATAGTGGCCGGTGAACTGCATCACCTCGGCACGCTGCGAGGGCGACAGACCCTGCGAACCGCTGGCAATCCGCAAGTTGAGATGGGCCGGCTCCTGGGTGACCAAGATCGGATGACGTTGTTCGGGATTGACGAGCGACCAACCGGCAACGGCCGTGCCTTCGCCGCCGTGTTTGCAGCCGGCCAACACCAGTGGCAGAAGCGACAGGCACAAAAGTTTTCCGGCCAACCGGCGAGCATTCGGGCGCGTCAACCTGCGGGCCTGACGGGCCGACGGCTGCTTGTGAGAAAGTCGTTCGCGGGTCGCGTGCGTTTTGACGATCATGATACGTCTCCGGAACCTAAAATTATTCAACGATAAAGCCGTAGTCGCCCTTCAGATCGCCGGCCGGAACGCCTTCGTTCTTGCCGTAGATACGGTTCAGGTGACCGAGGAAATTGGCCTTCATGTCGGTTGCTGGCGCGAGGCCGTCGCCCGGCGTTGCAAGCTGCTGGCGAGCCACCGGTTTGACGAGGTAGGGCGTAACGATGACGACCAACTCGGTTTCGTTCTTGATATAATCACGGCTGCGGAACAGCGTGCCGAGGATCGGAATATCCTTGGCGCCGGGCAGACCGTCGATGTTCTGGCGAACATCGTCAGAGATCAAACCAGCGAGTGCTAGAGAACCGCCCGACGGGAGCTCGACCGTCGATTTGGCTTGGCGCTTTTTGAGAGCCGGGATCGAAATGCCGCGCAGCGTGACGGCACCCTGGTTGGTCAGCTCGCTGACTTCCGTTTCGATCTTCAGGCTGATGCGGCCTTCGGATAAGACGATCGGCGTAAACGCAAGGGCAACACCGAACTCTTTGAATTCGACACCGAGTGCGCCAAGTCCGTCGACCGTCGGTACCGGATACTCGCCACCGGCAAGGAATTTTGCCGGTTCGCCCGAAACCGCGGTGAGATTTGGTTCAGCCAATGTACGGATGAGGCCCTGGCGCTCAAGAGCCCGGATGGCGTGCGAGATTCTGCTGCCGCCGCTGGAATAATCACCACTGAATCCCGAGTTGCCGAAGGTGCCCGGAGACGGACCTGCGTTCGCATTGCACAGGACGCCGAGCGTACTGCAACCGATAGGTTCAGCCACATCTTGAGCAACGGTGCCGAGTCCTGGGATCGGCAGAGTGCCAAGGCCAGCCGCAGCCGTCAGCGGCAAAGCGTTTTCGGTCAACAGCGCCGTGGTGAAATTGCCAGCATTGATGATGCCGCCGAGGTTCACGCCCATCTGCTTCAATAGCGTGCGCTGGACTTCGGCAACGGTGACCTTCAGCATCACCTGCTCTTCGGCCTCAACGGTCAGCATATTAATGACGACTTCACCCTCGGCCTTCTCGAATTTGCCGACGGCCGCGCCTTCGGCGCTTGTCGGATCCTTGATGTCGAAAGTGACTGTTGCAAACTGCTTGGCGATGGAGGAGGCCCGCGTGGCATCCGTCGGGTTCTTGACGCTTCCGGTCAAAACCACGGTTTGATTGAGCATTTCGACTTTGATGCTCGAGCCGACGATCAGGCGATTCAAAAGGCTTTCGAGGCCGGCCGTCTCGCGCTCGACGTAAAGCTCCATGGTGGCGAACTGCTCTCCGGCGCCGTCGAAGAAGAAGGCGTTGGCCTCACCGATCTTGCGTGCCAGCAGGAAGACACGGTTCGAACTCAGGACGACGGCATCGACGGCCGCCGGGTTCGACACCATGACGTCGCGCACATCGCGCGGAAATTCGATGAGCACTGATTTGCCCAAACCGATCTTCATGTTCTTGCGCAACGGGATCTCGCCGTTGTCTTCAATGCGAATGAAGGATTGGTGCGCTGTCTGCACTCGGGTGGCGTCAGCCCCCTCGACGAGATTGCCGCCGGCGACGGCGGGCAGCGATGCGGCCACTTGCAAGCCGACTGCGACGCAAGCAGTGAGTGCAGAGACGGCGCGGCGACCCGAAGATCCAACTTTATTCAGCATAGTTTTCTGCCTTATGACGACTACAGAGGTCGAACTGCTCAATTCACGCCGTATGCGCGTGACTTGGCGCCGTAACGCAGAACTCTCACAGCGCTGCCGCGCTGCTTATTGAAGTCGAGGCCACCTGCTGCCGCAGGATCGCTGGCCATGTCCGCAACCGAGCGGAGCGACAGTGTGATTTCGCCCATCGAATTCGCGAGCGCCATCATCTCGGTCTGGCGCGGCGTGAGTTCGAGGGTCGCCGTGCTGGCCGAGCTGTCAGCGGCTTTTTTGCCTTCTTTAGTTTCGATCTGCTGACCGATGGCGATCACACGCACATTGCGAAACAGCGTGTCGGCAACGGTTTCTTCATTGCCGCCTTTCGAGCGCTGGCGGCGGATCAGAATGACGTCGACATGATCGTTCGGCAGGATGAGGCTGCCGGCGGCGGTCTCCGCCTTGATCTTTGTCGAGATGGCGCGCATGCCCTGCGGCAGGATGGCGGCAAGAACGCCGCCCTGGCCCGCCTTAATGAGTTTCAATGTCGTAATCGGTTCGCCGGCGAGAAGCGATGAGCGGGCGACCGAGCCCGACAGATCGCGCATCATCTCAAGGCCACCGCTCTGCTTAGTAATGTATTGCGGCGAGGTGGCGCTGAGCGGCCATGAGGTCCAACGGAAGGTGCCTTCGTTGACGATCTGGCCGACCGAAATGTCGGACGCGGCAACAAGGACTTCCGTTGTATCGATGGTTTTTTCGACCAGGATCGGTGCCGGCGGCGGGGCGACGAACGATGTCGCGACATAAAACGCCAGCGCGGCCGTTACCGTCGCAACCGATATGGCAATTAATTGGACTCGTTTCATCGCGCACGCGGTCCTTTCAAACCAAGATCCCAGTGTGGTCTTGTTTTGAAGATGGCGAACAAACGTCAATGTGAGGTTAATCTTCGTCTCGGATTTAGACGAAACCCGACGTAGTGATGATCATGGCCACTGCACCGGAATGCAAAACGGGCACATCGATCGATGCGCCCGCCACAAACACCTCAGGATACGAACGCGCCGGCCGATCAGGCGAGCAGCGCTTTGAAGATTGGCGTCTCGGGATAAATCATCAGTCCGGCAGCGGCGATGGCAATGCCGTAGGGAATGCCGGTGCCATGAGCGTGCAGGCGCTGTGCCCATCCCGGAAATCCGACCGGCGTAAGCGGCACCATTCTGCGATAGGCGAGAACGACGAGCGACAGGACGCCGCCGAAGATTGTCATGTAGAGGAGATACGGCACCATCTGATCGACGCCGATCCATAATGCGCCAGCCGCCATTAATTTGGCATCGCCGCCACCGAGCAGGCGGAACGAAAACAAAATGAACGTGATCACCAGGATCGCTGCGCCGACAGCCACGTGCAGGGCGATGTTTTCAAGCGTCAGTCCGGCAACGACAGCGACCGCTGCAAATGACGCGATGAGGATGAGCGACAGCTTGTTGGGAATTCGCATCGTGAAGAGATCGTTGGCAGCGGCAAACGCCATGACGACCGGAAACACGAGAAGGAGGGCTTGTTGAACCACTTTGATCGCTCCGTGTGGCGGTTGACGTGTTGCGGTTGGCTGTGTGGCGCGCGCCGCGTTGAAAGATAAATCTCGCGTTGACCGACTGGCGAACCCAAGCACCATAGGGCCCGAACACGGCACGGTATGTTCGCCACAACAGCGTTAATTTTGGGCTAACAGCGGACCAGCTTTCACTGGCACGCGACACGCTTGGCCGGCTTGCTCAATTCAAAATGGTGTCGAACTGGGTCGAGATGTTCGAGAACACGGCCGCCAATTGCCCCGTGACCTGCGTCAGGGTTGCAACGATGGATATGCTGACGATGCCGGCGATGAGCGCATACTCGATGGCCGTCGCGCCATCCTGGTCTGCGACGAATTTTTTCAGCAGTGTTGTCATTGGCTGACCCTGGTTGCGCGATGTTCAAACGTGAAACGGTGCAATCTGCACGCGCTGGTGACCGTTGCAGCCTATCGTGTCGTCGTTAATGCTCCGTGGAGTTCGACGTATAAAGGAGGCCCAAAACGAGCTTAAATTGCGGGTTGTTATGAGTAGATTATGAAAATACATCGGCGGGCGCTTTCGACCCGTTCGGGATTTCGGCGAGCGGGACAGCCAAAACAGGAAACGCCCGAAGCGTAAGCTTCGAGCGCGGCCTGCGGACTAAAATTCCAACGCGATCGACGTCAGCAAGAGCTGACCGACCGATTAGTTGGCGGCGTTAGCCGTCGACAATTCGGTAGCGATCTTCGAGAACGTACCGCTGAGGTTGGTCTTGACCGAGCCGAGCACGGTGATGATGCCAACGCTGAGGATAGCGGCGATGAGGCCGTATTCGATAGCCGTTGCGCCCGACTCGTCGTTCATGAAGTGTGCAATTTTCGACATGTAACTCTCTCCCAATTTTCACTGACTCAGATCATTCGATCCTGTCCATCGGGGGAGCACGTCCGCACCGCTGAACTGATGGTGAGACTACGTGGGAGGTATTAAGCTGTAGTAAAAATCGCCATCCACTGAATAAATATGTCCTGCGGATGTGTTGAAAACATATTTTTGTTTGTTTAGTTTAAGTAAAAAACATGTATTCCTCAGTTTTTCCAGAATATATATTTTTATAAATTTCGGAATTTACAAAATACACAACCGGTTTTGGGTTAATACTGTGTTTCTTTGGAGTAAATCATCATCGTGCCGAAGCCTGTCGGCGGAACTGTCGTGAGCAAATCAATATTTTCAGCCCAAAATCGGCCGGCGATATTTAGGGTGGTGCCCGAGTATCTTTGGCATGAGCATTTCTAGCGGCACAACGTTCTCCTCATCTGCGCCGACGGCGGCTTTCAGCGGCCATCGACAGCCGGTTTTGACTGTGCACCGCCGGCCAGTCCCGCCCTGCGACAGTCGTTTGCAGTTCCTTCACCATTTCCTGGACTAATGGGGTGAACAACTCGACGACTTGCAACGGGATGCCCGATCATGAGTCTTTCAACGCTGCCCTCCGCACGCGCTTCACTTGGCCGACACGTGACCGGCTCCGCAATCATCATATCGATCGCGTGCCTGGTCGGTCTTGCGCCGGTCTCGCCGGTGCGCGCCGGCGATTTGATCGTGCGCTATGATCAGTCGCAGCTTCTGCGCCTGCCGCGGCCGGCCTCGGAAATCATCATCGGCAATCCATCGATTGCAGATGTGGCGCTTCAGGGAGGTAATTTGCTGGTGGTGACCGGCAAGACTTTCGGCATCACCAATATCATCGCCCTCGACGCGGACCGTAACGTCATCCAAGACCAGCGCGTGCTGGTGGAGCGCGACGACTTGAAAGTAGTCAACCTGCATAAAGGCAGCACGCGCTTCACTTACTCGTGCACGCCCAACTGCGAGCCGAATTTGACGATCGGCGACGACAAGAACTTCTTTGAACAGGTGTCTGCCCACAACTCGACAAAGACGAAGTTTTCAGAAGGTTCAGCCGATAGCGGCGGCGGGGGCGGCGCTGCGCAATAGGTTGTGTCGCATATCGACATTCGACCTTAGGCTCAATCCGCCTATTATCGTCCCATCGCGACGAGGCGATAGCCTAGCTATCGGCATAAGCCTGGCAATCGCTGCTGACAGTGTGCCAGCGGCATTCAAATCGTTTGCCCATTGTGAGCGTCTTCGGCGTCCCAAGCGCGTCATAACAAGGTCGGCGTTCGCGCAGGCGTTAAGCGCAAGTTAAACCAACCCGGCAAAGTCTAATTATTTCATTCATCTGCATTAAACCATCTCGACTGATACGGCCGGGAAGTGGTGGAACTTTAAAGATTGGGCCCGTACCTTCGCTCGCACGTGTAAGTCGATGATCGAGAAGGTTGAACGCAATGACGACGGCAGCGACTCTGGATAATCGGGAAAACCAGAAGGCGCCGATTTCAATATCGGGATTGAAACGGCCATATCGTGCCGCGATGCGCCGCTTCAAGCGCGACACCAATGGATCATTTGCGATCGAATTCGCAGCTGTCAGCGGGCCGTTTCTGGCGCTCGTATTCGGCTTGTTCGGAATTGCGTTCTTTTTCTTCATAATGAACTCGCTTGAAAAGGGAATGGATCAGATGAGCCGTCTGATCCGCACCGGCCAGGCAGCAGATACACAAATGACGGTGCAAGATTTCAAAGAAGGTATTTGCACGAAAGCCGGTGCGTGGCTGCGTTGTAGCGCTCTCGAAGTTTTCGTGACCAAGTATCCGTCGTGGGCCGCTGTTACGCCGCAGCCGTGCGTGAGCCAAAGTGGCGTTGTGAAAAATTCAGCTCCCGCGAGCGCCAAGATCGCAGACTACTCCGGCGACGCCAGCGACATCGTCATTGTGACGGCCTGCTACAAATGGGACTTCCCGCAGAACCTGCCGTTTCTCACCATCGGCAACATGCCGGACAAGTCGTACATGATGCAGGCCGCGACCGCGTTCCGCAGCGAACCATTCGAGAAAAATTGAGCAGAGCATCGCGTCGAACGACGGGCCGCGACTTTCGATCTCAGAAGACAACAGGACGAGCAACAATGACGACCAAACCTAGGCGCCAGACCTTCGCGACGATCCGGCGTTTCTTTGTCAACACCGCCGGCGTGGCGATGATCGAGTTTGCGTTCATTGCGCCGTTATTCGTGCTGATGGCGCTCGGCACCTTTGAAGTCGGCCGCAGCATCGTCGTCCACAAACGTTTCCAGCGCGCGACTGCGATGGTCGGCGATCTCGTCGCGCGCGAAGAAATGTTGGGCACCAGCAAGGCTGACTCGGTGGCGCAGCTGCAAGGCATCGTCAAGGCGGCGGAGCACGCCATGTGGCCCTACAGCACGACGCCGTTGAAACTCGCGATCACTCAGATCCGTGCCGCTGTCGGCAACGCGGCAACGACGACGGTCGCATGGTCGTACGCTCACAACGGCATGTCCGTCTCGCAGTGCCCGGCATCAAAGGCGATGCCGGCTACGGGCATGATCGTCGCGGGCGGCTACGCCATCATGGTCGAAGGCGAATATCAGTATACGCCCGTGCTGAAAGACATTTTGCCGTTCAACTGGACGGGCAAGCCGTTCAAGGACACGGTCACGAACTCACCGCGAAATAACTGTGTTGAATACGGCGGGATACCGTGCACGGGCGCTTGCCCACCTCCGTGAATCAGAGTGTCACAATTCGAATGAGGGCAAGCGGCATCGTCATAACAAGCGTTCAGAGAACAAGAGCAAGCGCTTGGCGATAACGCGCCGCGCTTATTTATTCCATGATACAATTCGTCTATGGCATTGAGATTGTTTCAATTCTTTCAATTTTTTTCGACCCTAACCCAAATACTCTACATCATAGAGCAATGAATTGATCGCCTATTGCCGAGCGATAACGCGCTTGATCGCTTTGACGGGTCCACCTACGGTTGCGCAAGGTGGAACGGGACATAGTTTTTGGTATGGGTCGGCGCTCATTACATACGCCTGAGGAACTGCGGCAACTTATACTGGCCTCGGCACGAAAAATAATCGAGAAGCAGGGATTGCCCGGGCTGTCGGCTCGCGAAATTGCGCGCTCGATCGAGTATTCGCCTGGCACGCTGTATAATATTTTCGAAAATCTCGATGATGTGCTCCTGACATTACAGGTCGAGATGTTGCGCGATGTTGCCTGTCAACTCGCCGAGACGCCGATCGGCGCAACTCCAGCTTTGCATATTGATGCGTTGGCGAAAACTTACGTTGACTATGCATTGCGTAATCGCAAGCTCTGGAACCTGCTATTTTCGCATTCGCTGCCCACAACGGCGGCCCCGTCAAAGGCATTGCACGATTACGTCTTTGCGATCGGCGACACGGTCTCCGGCGCACTGGCGCCATTGATGATCGGCGCCAGTGCAGCTGAGAAAAATTTGGCCGCTCGCGTGTTGTGGGCCGGCGTGCACGGCATCACAGCCATTGCCGTCACCGACAAGGCTCCGTTTTTGACGGTGACCACCGCGCTCGATTACACGCACACGCTCACCCAGACCTTCTTAGACGGACTGGTTGCTAATCAAACAATCGCCGTCAGCGCTTAATTCGCGGGATTGGTCTGTCGGTCGACGGGCGCCCTTGCGGGCCCGCTTGCGGCGGGATCAGCAATTGAGCCGGTCGTAACACCCGGCAACGCTGGCGCTACACCCCGCTCGGTCCAAGATGAGTTCGGCGGCGCTCGCTGGGCAAAATGCGGCATCGCTAGGATGCCAAACCATTTGCTGTCGGGCAGCAGGCGGCGATGCAATCCACTCCAAAGATCTTTTGAAGCAACGCCGTCGACGAAAATCTTCGTGGGAGGGGCAGCCCAGATCGCCGCGGCGGTCGCGGTCATCATGGCGAGTGTCGCGGCCATGAAGCGGCGGTCGAACATTTTAAGCGCGGTGCCGAATGACGACTTGATGCGGATATCCATCACGTCGACAGAATACAGCTCATCGAGAATGAGATGCGTCAGGAAACCCACCATCATGAAAGCGGCGGCGAGCCACGCCACGCCTTCGGGCCGGCCCAGCATGTGATAATAAACGACGGCGGTGGCCACGGACGAAAACACCGCTGCCAGCAGCGAGTGCCAAGTGCCGCGATGGACGGATAGCCGGTGGAAAACCGCATGCAGCCCATAGCGAACGGCGACCAGGGTGCCGAGCCAGAGCACCCAAAGTTCGGCAATTGAAAACTTCGTCGCCGCATTGAACAGAATGGCGAATGAAAACAAAATACCGAGACCGGCGAACATCGCGCGGCTCGGCCGCGAATCACGCAGATCAATGTCAGGCAACACGGAGCCCAGAACCCCAGCCATGGTGACAGCCACGAGATTTTCCGGCGCAACGACGTCGGCGGCGAGCGTCAATGTGGCGAGGCCGCCAGAAACCACCGTTCCGGCTCCGATGTGCGTGGTGAAATTGGCCATTGTGCCCCCGTGGCGCCGAGCTCTGAGCAATGCGAGCCTTCTGTCAGCAACAGATTCTCGGGGTTCCGACGAGCCCAGACCGATGGTGGCGTGTGGATAAGGTGCAACACGCGGCGACGGTCAGTGAATGATGACATGAGGCCGGACATGGTCCGCGTGGTCGCGACCGAACCAAGATGCCGTGATCGTCGGGATGCTTCGCGCAGTGCTCTAGTCGCTCACGGCGAACTGTGCCACCTAGGTCGCTATTGCTTTGTCGCATTTTTCGACGATGACCCGGTATCCACGGCGTCAGAAAATGCTCGAGCGCCTTGAAGAACCAGCCGCGAAGGCAAGCCGCACGATGGTCGAAAACCAATCGGATGTGACGCGGAACATCACCACATTCGCGATGGTCAACATCGTCGTCGCCGCAGCGGTGATGGCCGTCAAATACTTGGCCTATATGGTATCTGGCTCGGTGGCGCTTTATTCCGACGCGCTCGAAAGCGTCGTCAATGTCGCCACTGCCGTTGCCGCCCTGCTCGCTGTGAAGTTCAGCGCCAAGCCGGCCGATGCCGACCATCCGTTCGGACACCACAAAGCAGAATTTTTTTCGGCTATCTTTGAAGGCGCGATGATTATCGTCGCCGCGTTGCTGATCCTGTCGAAAGCCTACGCGGCCATCAGCGCGCCAACCCCGTTACAATCACCGACGATTGGCCTGGCGATCAATGGCGCCGCTGCGGCTATCAATGCCGTGTGGGCCTACACCTTGATCAGCCGCGGTAACGCATGGCGATCGCCCGCCTTGGTTGCTGATGGGGCGCACCTGTATACCGACGTCGTGACGTCGGCCGGCGTCATCGTGGGATTAGTGTTGGCCGTGCTGACGGGATGGAGCATTCTCGATCCGCTGCTCGCAGCACTCGTTGCGCTGAATATTTTGTGGACCGGCCATAAGATCACTTTGCAGTCGATGTCGCGGCTGCTCGATCAAGCCGCATCGCCGGACATCGAAGCGCGCATTCGCCGGGTGATTGAAAATAACGGCGCCGGCGCGATGCAAGCGCATGACATTCGAACCCGGCAAGCGGGTCGAGCGTTGTTCATTGAATTTCACTTGGTTGTCCCAGGTATGATGACGGTGCAAGAGGCACACGCCATCTGCGATCGCCTAGAGGACGCAATTGAGGCCGCGATTGAAGGCTCGGAGGTCGTCATTCATGTCGAGCCGGGCCACAAGGTGAAGCCTGAGGCAACTGGCGCGGTCAACTTGTAGCCAAGCCGAAGTGGCCTACACCAAACGCTCGGCCCACAAATCAGTGTCATCGGAGTGGAGGATCTTGGTGCGAACCAGATCGCCAGGTTTTGCGCGCGTGTCGCCATTCAAATACACGCTGCCATCGATGTCCGGCGCATCCCACGGCGTACGGCCGATCGCGCCCTCGTCGTCCACTTCGTCGATCAGCACGTCAACCGTGCGCCCCACTTTTGCTGCGAGCAGCTCAGCGCTGACGTCCTGTTGAGCGGCCATGAACCGGTGCCAGCGCTCAGCTTTCAGTTCTTCCGGAACGGCGCCATCGAGCCCGTTGGCTTTGGCGCCATCGACGGCTTCGTACTTGAAGCAGCCGGCGCGGCTGATCTTTGCCTCTTTCAACCACTGGAGAAGAAAGTTGAAATCGTCCTCGGTCTCGCCTGGAAATCCAACGATGAACGTCGAGCGAATGGCGAGATCGGGACATATATGGCGCCAGCGGCGGATGCGCTCGGCGGTCTTTTCCTGAGCTGCGGGACGGCGCATGGCCTTCAACACGGACGGGGCGGCGTGCTGGAACGGAATGTCGAGATAGGGAAGAATTTTTCCGTCAGCCATCAGGGGAATAACGTCGTCGACATGCGGATAGGGGTAAACGTAGTGCAACCGCACCCAGGCGCCGAGGTCGCCCAGCGCCGTGCACAAATCCAAGAAGCGAGCTTTCAACGGCTGGCCGCGCCACGGACTTTCCGCATACTTGAGATCAAGACCGTAGGCGCTCGTGTCTTGACTAATGACCAGCAGCTCCTTGACGCCGGCGCTCACCAAGCGCTCGGCTTCGATCATGACGTGGTTGGCAGGCCGGCTCGCGAGATCGCCGCGCAATGACGGGATGATGCAAAACGAGCAGCGGTTGTTGCAGCCCTCGGAGATTTTCAGATACGCGTAATGACGAGGCGTGAGGCGCAAACCCTCGGGCGGCACCAGGTCGATGTAGGGATCATGTAGTGGCGGCACGGCGTCATGCACGGCCGCAACCACTTGCTCATATTGATGGGGGCCCGTAACGGCCAGCACGCCCGGGTGGGCTGCCCGAATGCGGCTCTCTTCGACGCCGAAGCAGCCGGTGACGATGACGCGGCCGTTTGAGGCCATGGCTTCGCCGATGGCATCGAGGCTTTCCTGCTTGGCGGAATCAAGGAAGCCGCAGGTATTGACGACGACCACGTCGGCACCGGCGTAGTCGCCGGCAATCTGGTAGCCTTCGGATCGTAGTTTGGTGATAATCCGTTCGCTATCGACCAGCGCTTTCGGGCAGCCAAGCGACACGAAACCGACCTTCGGCTGTGGGCCGGATTTGGTGCCGCCGGAGTTTTTGGCGAGCGGACCTGCTGATCGCCGGATTTTCGAATTTGCGCTGGTGGATGCGTTGGCTGAGGTTTTCGTCATAGCGGTGCTTCTAGTCCGAGCCTCACATCAGCGCAATCGCGACGATGCGGCAGGTCGTCAAATGGCCCAGCGGTCTGGGCGTGACCCATTGACCATGGATCATGCAAATGTGCTGGTCGCGCATTGCGGCGTGAGGCACACCGGATGGCCCGGCAATTGCGTGGAGACGCGCCATGAACATTGGCGGGATCGTGCTTGCGGCTGGTCGTTCATCGCGCTTTGGCGACGGCCACAAACTTCTGGCCAGCCTCGATGGCGTGCCGTTGCTGCGCCGGGCAATCGCCGCCCTCGACCGGTCCGGCGAGCTCGACGACATCGTCGTGGTGCTGCCGCCCGATGGAGAAGCTCTCGCGGCCAGCGCCGGCGTCGGCCGATGGCGCTATGTCACCAACCAAGCTGCGGCCGACGGCATGGCAAGCTCGTTGCGATGTGGCCTTGAGGCCTTGGGCGCGAACATCGACGGCGCGCTGATCGCATTGGCCGACATGCCGTTTGGGACGGCCGATGTCGTCAACACGCTGGCAACCCAGTTCCGCGTGAGTGGCGGCAGGACCATCGTATTTCCGCAGAATGCCGCAGGCCGTCAGGGCCATCCGGTGATCTGGCCACGGGCGCTGTTTGACGAATTGAAAGGTCTGAGCGGAGACCACGGCGGAAAAAGCATTCTGATGGCCAACCGGCAGCTGTGGAGTCCGGTGGCAACGGCTACGGAAGACGTCTTCATGGACGTCGATACGATTGACGACCTGCGGTCGGCTGAACGGTTTCTTTCTTAGATGATGCGACGCAGATGGTTGTCGAAAGCGATGCCTTCGAGGTCGACTTCGGACAACACCTGACGATCTGACGTTGCGTAACGAAACACGCCGAAGCCAGATGTCTCAACAAAGGTTTCAGCCGAGACCGGCGCCAATCCGCAAGCGTCGCGCAGAATGCTGCACGCGGTGATGCGTGACGTAACCGTATCGACATAGACGATGCGCCCGGCTTTAGGGGCGCTGGCTGCAAGCGTGCGTCCATCGTCGCTGATGGCAACGGAACCGATGTAGTCTTTGAGATCGTCACCGGCTGAAGCATCCGGCACGGCAAACGACAAGGCCCGGTCAAGGCTAGCGCATCCAATCAATCCAGGCGCGGCGCCAGGATCGCCCTCCCATTGGCCGCCGAACCACACTTGACCGCCGCGGTCGGCGGCGATGTGGCGAATGGACAGCCGTTGCGCGTCACGCGTGAACACATGCTGCTGGCGCAACGCGCCGGTTTCCCGATCAACGAACGCGAGGGACGGCTGCATGGTATCGAGGTTGAGATTTTCGCGGCCGGCTTCCGGTGACGTATCAATGCCGCCGTTGGCGATGGCCAGGGTCTTGCCGTCGGAGAGCAAAATCAGTTCGTGCGGACCGACGCCATAGCTTTGGTGTTCGCCGATTTTTTTATATCCGCGCCCGACATCATAGATCCCGACCACGCCGACGCCGGCGGCAATGTTGTTTTCGGTCGCGTACAGGAGGTGCCCGTCGGGCGAAAATGCTCCATGGCCGAAAAAGTGACGACCTTCAGGCGCGGTGAAGACAATCGGCTCGCTGTCGCTTCGTGTTTCAAATGCGACCGCAAAATCACCCGGCCGACGCGAGAAAGCGACAGCCCGGCCCGATGGCGCATGGATGGCGATGTCGTGGCCGCGAGCCGAGAGCGGGATGTCGCGCAGAATGCGACCCTCGGCCGACAGCGTGACGAGACTGAAGGTGCCGTCGGCGCGGCGGGATGCTGAGACAAACCTCGGCTCGGGCCCAGCGGCAAAGGCCGGCGACGCCGCGCGCGTTGCCAGCAAGGCAATGGAATTGAGCATCAATGAGCGGCGTGACAACGACATTTCAATCTCCGTCGAGTTCGTTGAATCCGACCGTCAGATGTGATGCGGTTGCGAGCTCTCGCGACACAAGCTTACGCAGACCCGTGGTCTTGTCGAACACTTCGCGCAGCGTCGGTGACGAACTCCGGCTTGCATCGGCGACGCGTCCGCCAAGGCCATCGCTGGAGCGGATGGCGCGCCAGGCGCCACTGGCCCAGTTCTTGATCCAAAGCTGATCATCGCCGAGATATTGCTCCAAGCCGAGCGTGTCGTAGAATTGGTTCAGCGACGTGACGAAGGCCGTGTAGTGAACTTGCGTTAGGTTCGATGCAGCATAAGGCCCGGTGGCATTGCCCTTAGCATCTAGAGCATCGAGCCGCGGCTTCACCTGCACGTCGGCCACGAGTTGAAAGCCGACAAGCAGCGCCTTGACCAATTCGCTTGCGGCCTCGCTTGGCTCTTTATAGGTGTCGTTGTCCGAGCCGGGGCGCAGCATCTTGTCTTTCCAGCCGCCGTCTTTGGTCCATGCCGCGTCGAATGCCGCCGCATTGTCGGCAATGGCGCCAGCAATAGATTTAGCGAGCGTGCACTGCGTGGCGCTGCCGGGGCCTGGGGCCAACAGGGCCTTACGATCGGTGAGCAAAATTTCGAGAGCGGGCAGTCCCTGCAGCGCCGCACTTTGCTTTTTGATGAACGCCACATCGGCGGTCGCCGCATCGGGACTGGTCAGAAGCTGGCGCATCTGGCGCGGCAAAATTCCGCGCGGATCGGGCCAGAACGAAAGCTTCTCGCGCAACCCCGACTGTTGCAGCGGACCAAAGCGCAGAAACTCTATTGCCGCGTACGATTCGACAGCGTCACGAAAACTTTTCGTTACAGCGCGGCGCGAAGCTTTATCGCCCCGTTCGCAAACGCGCGCAACCGTGTCGGGCAGTTTCGCCGCCGCTACTCTGAATGCAGCGACGTGCGGAATGATGTGCGTGTCGAGAACTTTCAAGACGATGGCATAGGGATCGGCTTCAGGCGTGGCTATGGCGGCGTTCGTCGCCGCTCCGGCACTGATGAGTGCCAAGGCCGATGCGATGAGCGAGCGTCGGACAGTAAGGCTCGAAACACTTTTCATAGACCCTTCACATACTCCAAAAGTCGTGTGCGATCGTTGGGTGCTAGTTTGAGAAACGCGTCACGGCTCGCTTGGGCCTCGCCGCCGTGTTTGCCGATAGCGTCTGCGATCGTGGCGGCTGACCCATCATGAAGGTAGCGCCGTCCGTCAGATAGCGCTCGGCCATCAAGCAAAGAAGGCGTCAGCCATTCGGAAGAAGCGACACCGGGCTCGCCGACCCCGTCATCCAGCTGTTGCCCCATATCGTGCAACAAGAGATCGGTAAAGGCGTCAACCTGCTCGCCACTTTTACCACTGAGTGTCGGCGTGTGGCACGACGCGCATCCGGTATCCGCAAACAAGCGCTCGCGCGGCCCGTCGTCGAGGCGGGCCGGAGCCGCCAATGACGCCAGATAGGTAGCAACGAGATCGATCATCTGATTGGAAACTTCGCGACTGTCGAGGGCCGCGCTTTCACCCGTGGCGGCGGCAAGACACGCCGTTTGCGCCGCCGTGCAATCACCGTGCGGATGCGGCTGGCGTGGCGAAGATAAGCCAAGATCGAGCGCAAAGGCGTGGGCGATTTGATCGTCAAGTGTCGGGTTTTGGGCCTTCCAGCCATAGCGGCCGACGCGTCCGGCGACGATGTTGACGCGTCCGGAAATTCCATCGCCGTCGGCGTCCGAGGGATCAGCGCGTTTGAGAATTTCAGCATCTGTTATTTCCTCGAAGGCCGCCCGCCCCCGCAGCGAGGGTGCCAATCGAATTGACGTCTTTATGCCGGGATCGAGCGGCGGTCCGTCGAGGGTCATGTGCATACCCGGCAGAAATTGCGCGCTGCCTTCGCTCGACAGTCCAGGCACCGCTTGCGTGGAAAGCTGTGCTCCATAGTACGGGTCGTGCGCTCCCGTGGACGTGCCGAAGCGTAGAATGGCTCCAAGCACATCGACCCGACCGTCGGCGGTCACAATGGTTCGCGCACCACCTCCGCCCGCGTGGCACGTGGCACACGATCTGGCATTGAACAACGGTCCAAGTCCGTCAGAGGCGTCGGTCGAGGCGGGCGCTGGAACCCAAAGCCGGTCGAACAACGCCTTGCCTGCCATCGCGTCGAGGCCATCGCCCTGGACTGACGCGCTGCCGGTTATCGTCAAGAGCACGATGCTGACAAACGATGCGCCGCGTTTTGAACCGCGTTTCATGTCACGGTCACGTAGCCCATCATCCCCGTCTCCTGATGTTCGAGAATATGGCAGTGAAACATCCAGCGACCCGGATTGTCAGCGACGAGCGCGACTTCGATCCGTTCCTTCGGTAGCAGCAGGATCGTGTCGGCGCGTACGCTTGGCAGGTCGCGCAAGTTGGACGTGATGATTTCGAAGGTGTGGCCGTGAATGTGAATCGGATGCGCGTTTGGCGTCACATTTTTCAGCTCAAAAATATAGCTGCGACCGACCTTCAACGAGGCCAGCGGCGGCCCGAGATCGCTGTGATCGACACTCGACCACGGTTGCTTGTTGATGGCCCAAAAGGTCCGCTTTGAGAGGCAGAGTTTGCCGATCGCCAGCGCATCACCACCCGCTGCGGCGGTAGCGGCGACGGCCGACCCAGTTGCGGTCGCCGAGAAGGTGAAATCGAGATGTTCGGCGGCGCTGCGATCGGCGACTTTGAACGGCATGGTCAGCAGCGGCGCTGGCGTGAAGGCGTCGTGGCGAACTTCCGGCCCCTCAGCGAGGAATCGCGCCAGCACCACCGGCTCGGCGCTGAAATAATCGACGAGTTGGGCCACTTGTCCAGCCTTCGGCGCGCGCATCAGGATGTCGAGCCGACCAGCGGGGCCGAGGCGCCAGGTGCCGAGTTCGATCGGAGTGCAACCGTTGCCGTCGACGGCGATAATGGCCCCATCGGCGTCCTCGAGGCCGATTTCGGAGATGCGCGCCGGATCGACGTTGAGCAGGCGGACGCGAATGTTGCCGGAGGCGGGCACCGCGTACACCGGGTTGGTCACGCCATTGATGGACCGGACCGTTCCAGCCGTTCCGGCTTTGGCGGCGCCTTCATCGGTGGTGAAAGGCAGAAATGATTTGCCGGCATCGAGCCGCCAATCCTTCATCATCAATACGAGGTCGGCATCTGAGGCCTGAGCTTCGTCGCCGTCAACGATCAATGCCCCGACAAGCCCGCGACCGAAATGGTCAACCGAATTGCAGTGAGTGTGGAAAAAGAATGTTCCGGTTTCCGGCGGCGTGAAGGCGTAGCGTCCCGTGGCTCCCGGCATGATGGGAGCCTGGGTCAAGTACGCGACGCCATCTTGAGCGTTGGGTATTCTCAGCCCATGCCAGTGCAGCGTGATGTGCTCGTCGGCGCGCGGCAAGCTGTTTTTGATGGCGACTTCGAGAGCCTGCCCTCGCGGCACGCGCACAATCGGAAAAACCGACGCCTCGTCGAACGTCCAAAGCGGCAGCGACTTGCCGCCGAAGCATGGGAGCGCCATCGTCCGTTCCGCAGCCTCAAGCGACACGACGGCGCCCGCCGCCGGCCGCAGCGGAGCGACAGTCGGGCTTGGCGTCAGCACCGGCGTTGCCGCGCCGTCGGTTAAACGCAAACCGGCGACACCGACGGCTGCCGCAGACGACAGCAGCATCGCGCGCCGATTGATCAACTTCGCTTGCGATTGAGCCAATGGCCGACGTCACTCTTAAGTTTTCCGGACGACCTCATCCGAGCACTAGTTTGCGGAAATCGCATCGGGATTGTCGAGGCTGTCCGAGCCCTCGAACTTAGCCTGAAGCTTCAAGGCCGCCACAACGGATTCGATGGCGCGCGCTTGCGAGACCAAGGCATCGACACCGTCCAGGATCAGCTTGTTACCAACATCGTTACCAGCAGCCAACATCTGATCATACGCCATCTCGCCGGAATCGGCTTTGTCTTTGATGGCTTTCAGCTTCGCCTCCGTGTTCGCCATCGCTTCATCGACGCGCTTGGCGGCTTCGGGCGCTAGTTGACGGGTGTACGCTGCGAGACCGGCGCCGGTGACAGAGGTCTTGCCGGCATAGCTGCCATTCCAAATGTTCATCATGCCGATCTGATTGAAGTAGTGACTGTTGTGGGTGTTGTCAGAGAAGCAGTCATGTTCTTCCTCGGTGTCGTGAAGCAAAACGCCGAGCTTCATGCGTTCACCAGCCAGCTCGCCATAGGATAACGAACCGATGCCGGTGAGGATGGCGGCCAGCTGCTGCTTTTCATTTTGCACGGCGAGCGCTTTGCGGGCGTCACCGTCCGGCTGCCAGGCTTTCACCATGGCGTCCAAGTCATCGATCAACAGCGCTGACGCGGCTTTCAAATAGGCCCGACGGCGATCGCAATTGCCGCCGGTGCAGGCTTTGAGATCAAAATCCGACGCCGGGCGGTTGCCGGCACCTGGCCGCGTTCCGTTGAGGTCTTGTCCCCACAGCAAAAATTCGATGGCATGGTATCCAGTGCCGACGTTGGCCTCGACATCGAGCGCGCTGTTGAGTTGTGCGATCAATGCCTTGTCAATGACGCGAGCATCCAGCTTTTTCTTGCCGAGCCGTAGTGACGCGGTGGCGATGATGTTGGCGTTGTAGAGTGGGTTTTCGGCTTTGCTTTCTCCGTACGACGGCGCATCGACATAATCGATGAGGCCTTCGTCGAGCGGCCATGCGTTGATGTTACCCTCGATGTCGTCGACGATCTTGTTGCCGAAGCGGAAGCCTTCCGTTTGCGAGTAGTAAGGGCGCGCCGTCTTCCATGCCGTGCGCGCGGCTACCAGAGTTTCGCTTGACGGGCTGGCGAGCAAGGCGTCGATCGCCTGATCGAGGCTGCGGGCAGAATTGGCGGCGTCGGCAAAGTTGGCGGCCGCGACATCGCCGTAGGTGGCCATGACGGCTGAAACCGGCGGCGCCTTTTGCTCGGCCGCCGCGCCGCCAGTTGAGATGACCGTACCGAACACCGCCATGGTCAGCGCACAGCCGACGGCGATGTTACGGTCAATCGGCAGAAATCCTACAAAAAGCATTTGCTAAAACTCCAGGGTCGGCGATCAGTTGTTTGGCATTGAGCGAACGTGACTGCAGGCTGATCGGAGCATCGATCGGTCCGCCGGCATCAAGCGTCGTGTGCGTTTATTTACTATTTTCGTATAGATTAAATTTGCCTACAGTTGTCAAGCGTGCCGTTTCCAGCGACCGGGTTTGGGCGCTTGGCAATTGGCACTGCTTGCCATTTCAGGTCGAGTTGTGAAACAAGCGAAATGCCCGGCCACTCCTGTTGCGGCCGGCGAGCGTGCGAGAACCCAGGCAGACGCCATGCGAATAACCAAGCAAACCGGCTATGCCATCCGCATCCTCATCGACTGCGCGATGGCCGACGGGGCTTTGGTCAAAGTCGCCGACGTTTCGAAGCGCCTTGGCATTACGAAGCCCAACGTCTTCAAAATCGTGCATGTGCTGTCGCGCACTGGTTTTGTCGGCGCGGTTCGCGGGCCGTCAGGTGGTGTGCGGCTGGCAAAGCCCGCCAGTGAGATCAAGATTGGCGATGTCGTTCGGGCGATTGAAGTGACCAATAGTCAGGTTGCACGCGACGCAGCGAATGATGGTCTTGAGAGCCGAAGTCTGCATTCGGTGTTCGACGATGCCTTCGGCGCTTTCATCTCGGTTCTGGATCAGCACACGCTCGCCGATCTGGCGTCAGCACACGCACCGTTGGTGGAAAAAACGACCAGTCGCAAAGGCAAGGGCGGCGCATCCCGTCGCGCTTGAGCGATTGTTACAAAGCCGACGCGAGCGAGCCCGCTTGACTGATCGCGATTGAATGAAGCCCGCGTAACTGAGCCAAGGAAGGCAATGCGATGGCGGACACCGCGAACGGAAAACCTGCGCCACTGCCGCCGCAGCCGTTACGCGACCGCCAGATCCTCGCCAACGCCTCGGAATTCAAATCGGTGGTCACGCAGTATCGCTCCGTGATTCTGCTGGTGGCCACGCTCTCGATCCTCGGCATTTTGAACGAGACCGGCATGATCTCCGCGCAGTCGGCTTTTGCCGCGGCATCGCTCGCTGCCATCGCGCTTGTCGTAATAGAGAATTTATACCGCATTAATATCGACAACTTTGCTGCTGATCCTACTCATCACACGCATAGTGAAAGTCATCGCACCGCCATGACGACTGCGCAGATTATCGCGGCACTGCCCGATCCAGCGGTGTTGCTTGACCGCTCCTTCACCATCATTGAGCACAACGCCGCAGCCGAAAGCCTGTTCGGTAAAGCTATTCACGGGCTGGCGCTGGAGCATGTTAGCCGCGATCCCGAGTTGATCACGTCGGTGAATGCGGTGCTCAACACCGGCGAACGCAAAACGGTGCGCCTCGCGTGGCTTGGAGCGATCGAACGCCATCTGCTGGCATCCATCACTCCGGTAGGCGACCAAGCCAACGGCACCGTCGCATCAAGCATCATCGCCGAACCGGAATTTGTGCTCATCACGATCAGGGATCTGTCGGATCAGCATCGCCTCCTTGAAATGCGCACGGATTTCATCGCCAACGCCAGCCATGAGTTGCGCACACCTTTAGCCTCAGTGCGCGGCTTCATCGAAACGCTGCAAGGTCCGGCGCGCGATGACCCCGCCGCGCGAACACGATTTCTCGGCATCATGGCGGCCCAGGCCGAGCGCATGACGCGGCTGATCGACGACTTGCTGCTCTTGAGCCGCGTCGAAGAAAAAGCTTATCTGGCACCGACCGGCCGGGTTGATCTTGATGAGGTGATTGCCGACGTCGTGCGAACACTGCTGCCGATCGCCGATGAGCGCCGCGTTTCAATTATCGTTCGACGGACCGAACCTGCCGGCCAAGTGGTCGGTGAACGCGACGAAGTCTTTCAGGTTTTTCAGAACTTGATCGAAAACGCCGTAAAATACGGAAAAGACGGTGGCACGGTCACGGTCGCACGCACCAACGCCGAAGGAGCCGCGAGCCCGGCCGCGCGGACCACTATCACCATTTCTGACGACGGACCCGGCATCGCTCCGGAGCATCTGCCGCGCCTGACCGAGCGATTTTACAGGGTTAATGCCGACCAAAGCCGCAAAATAGGCGGCACCGGCCTCGGTTTGGCGATCGTCAAACATGTGCTCAACCGGCACCAAGGGGAGTTGCAGGTCATGTCAACCGTGGGTCTGGGCACCACCGCACGCGTGACGCTTCCTTTAAAGGTCTCATAATTCATATATTTTTCAATGCTTTGATTTGTCACAAATACATTGCATCAACGGCTTAGAAACCTCGCAGGCGTCGAGGCGCCGGGCCATGGGGTATTGCTAGGCGACCTCGGGCCGAAACTGAATGAGGGAGAATTTTCGTGTCAATCTTGAAGCAGGCGAGTTCAGCGGCGCTGGTTGCTGCATCTGTTGTCGCATTTTCGGGCGCTGCTGCCGCCCGCGATCAGATCCGCATTGTCGGATCGTCAACCGTTTATCCGTTCACGACGGCTGTCGCTGAACAGTTTGGCAAGTCCGGTGGCAAGACCCCGATTGTCGAATCGACCGGCACCGGCGGCGGCATGAAGATCTTTTGCGAGGGCGTCGGCGAAGACAAACCGGATGCAACCAACGCATCGCGCCGGATGAAGAAATCAGAATTTGAATTGTGCGCCAAGAATGGCGTCACCGAGATCGTCGAAATCAAAGTCGGCATCGACGGTCTGACCATCGCCCATCTCAAGGGTGCCAAACCCGTCGAGATGACGCGCAAGCAGGTGTTCATGGCGCTCGCCGAGCAAGTGCCGGACAAGGATGGCAAGCTGATCGCCAACCCTTACAAGCTGTGGTCGGAAGTCGACGCCTCGCTGCCAGCCGTCAAAATCGAAGTGCTAGGTCCACCACCGACGTCCGGCACGCGCGACAGCTTCCATGAATTGTTCATGGAAAAGGGCGCTGAAGACTTTGACTCATTGAAAGCTCTGAAGAAGGCGGACGAAGCCAACAAGACGAAGGATTTCGAGAAGGTCTGGAAGTCGATCCGCAAAGACGGCGCCTATGTCGAAGCCGGCGAGAACGACAACGTCATCGTCCAAAAGCTGGAAGGTAACAAAAACGCCTTTGGGGTGTTCGGGTATTCGTTCCTCGAAGAAAACACCGCCAAGATTGAAGGCGTGAAAATCGAAGGCGTGGAGCCGAACTACTACAACATCTCGGGCGGCAAATACAAAGGTGCTCGCGACCTCTATATTTACATCAAAAAGCAGCACGTCGGTGTGATCCCAGGTCTCGATAAATTCGTCGCCGAATACGTCTCCGACAAAGCCCTTGGCGAAGACGGCTATCTGGCCAAGAAAGGGCTGGTCTCGCTGCCAAAGGAAGCAACGGACAAGGTCCGCGCAGCTGCGACGGCCATGACTTTGCTCGATGGCAGCACGCTGAAGTAAGCCTCTCGTTTTCTGGCAGCCGTGCCTGAAGTGGCTCGGCTGCCAACCTCCTTTTCGCGCGAGATTCTTATGACGGTTGTCTATTTTACAGCCTTGGCGCTGTTGACGCTCTCGGCCTACGTGCTCGCGTCGCGTCGATCAGTGGCGCTGAGTTCGACCGGCGTGAGGCTGCACTCGCTGCCGGCCTATCATGGCCTCCTGGCGATTTCGCTTGTCATCGTCCCAATGCTTCTAATCTGGGCCGTCGGCACGCCTCTCGTCAGTCAATTCGCCGCGTCAAACGCGCTGACAAATTTTCCGGCCGAAACTCGCAATGACGCTCTTCAAGCCGGGTCGGCGTTGCGCGAGATCAAGAACCTTGCTGCAGGCCAGCGTAGCGGCGATGTCAGCGACACGTTGCGTGCTGCCGCCGACACCTACTCTGCGTGGCGCACGACGGGCGATTACTTGCTGCTATCCATCGGCCTCGCAGCTGCTTTGCTGGGCATTGCAGCGTCGCTGCGGCTGGTCTCCGGCCCATTTCGAGCCCGCAACCATTTCGAGAGCGTGGTCCGCGTCATTTTGCTGGCCTGCGCCGGCGTCGCTGTTTTGACGACGATCGGCATCGTCGCATCGGTGCTGACGGAAACCATTCGCTTCTTCTTCGATCCCAATATCAAAGGCCGCCCGGGCGTCTTCGACTTCCTGTTCGGCACCGAATGGAACCCTCAGCAGGCGATGCGCGCCGATCAAGGCGACATCAAATCCGCCTATGGCTTTGTGCCACTTTTGACGGGCACCCTGCTCATCACCGCCATAGCGATGTGCGTGGCTGGACCACTCGGTTTGCTGTCGGCGATTTACCTGGCGGAATATGCATCTCCTCGCATGCGCCGATATGCCAAACCGGTGCTCGAGATTCTCGCCGGCGTCCCAACCGTCGTGCTCGGCTTTTTCGCGGCGCTGACGGTCGCGCCATACATTCGTGGCTGGGGCGAAGCACTGGGACTTGATGTGGCGAGCGAGTCGGCGCTCGCCGCCGGCCTTGTCATGGGCATGATGATCATTCCGTTCATTTCGTCGCTTTCCGACGACGTAATGAACGCCGTGCCGCAATCGCTTCGTGATGGCGCCTACGCGCTCGGCGCAACCAAATCCGAGGCCATTAAACAGGTCGTCTTGCCGGCGGCTTTGCCCGGCATCGTTTCAGCCTTCATGCTGGCAATGAGTCGCGCGATCGGAGAGACGATGATCGTCGTCATGGCGGCAGGCCTTGCCGCAAACTTGACCCTCAATCCGCTCGACGCGGTGACGACGATCACGGTTCAAATCAAAACGATCCTGGTTGGCGACCAGGAGTTCGATAGCGCCAAAACGCTTGCCGCCTTCGCACTCGGCTTTGTGTTGTTCTTCATCACGCTGATTTTGAACATCATCGCACTGCGCATCGTGAGAAAGTATCGAGAGCAATATGACTGACGCGACCTCAACTTTACCGACGCAATTGCCGCCAGCACGACGTCGCGCCATTCCGCCTGATGTGGCGGCGGCACGAGTGCGTCGTCGCTACGCATCAGAACGGACGTTTAAGGCGCTTGGCATCGGTGCGTTAGCGCTCACGGCGCTATTTCTGGTGATGCTGCTGACGAGTATTATTGTGAAGTCGCTGCCAGCCTTCTCCGAGCACCGCGCTGTGATGAGTGTGCTCGTCGATGCAGCTGTCGTCGATCCCGACGGCAAGCGCAATGCCGACACCCTCCGCTCCGCCGATTACGCAAGCCTCACGCGCGCGGCGATCACGACGGTCATTCCGGGCATCGAAGGGCGGAGCGCGCGCAAGGCTCTGACAGGCCTGCTCAGCAGCGGGGCTGCCGACGATTTGCGGGCTCTCGTTATCGCTGATCCGTCCATCATCGGAACAACGATCAAAACACCGATGCTGTTTTCCGATGACGTCGATCTGTATTTGAAGGGCGACACAGGCCGTTATACGACCGCTGCCGGCGTTGCCGAATTAACGCCGAGCGACGTTAAAGGCGACATTACGCTGACGGCGGCTGATCAGTCGTTTGCGGCGCTGATTGCTGAGCTTGAGCGTGAAGGTATTTCGGCTGATGCTGAAGCCGGGGCCCATGTTTTGGACGGTCGCATCCCAAGCCGCGTCGTCTACGTCAACGGCGGCGCTGTCAAAGTGGTCAAGGCGACCGCTAATACGCTCACGGGGCCAGTGCTGCTACCGCTCTCCAGCGTCTCGCCCGCCAAGACCGGCAGTTGGAATTTAACAACTTACGCCCAGCCTGAAAGCCGCCGCCGCATCTCCGATCAGGAAATCGTTTTCATCGATAAGATTAAGTCCGCCGGCGCTATCGAACGCGGTTTCAACTGGCGCTTTTTCACGTCCGGCGACAGTCGCGAGCCTGAACTCGCCGGCATTCGCGGGGCGCTGATCGGCACGGCGTTGACACTATTCGTAACGCTCATTCTTTGCCTGCCGATCGGTGTGCTTGCCGCCATCTATCTGGAGGAATTCGCGCCGAAAAATTGGCTGACCGATATCATTGAGGTCAACATCAATAATCTCGCAGCAGTACCCTCGATCGTGTTCGGATTGCTGGGATTGGCGGTGTTTTTGAATTACTTCAATCTGCCGCGATCGGCGCCGCTGGTCGGTGGTTTGGTGTTGGCGCTGCTGGTCCTGCCAACAATCATCATTTCGGCGCGGGCAGCGATCAAAGCCGTGCCGCCGTCGATCCGCGAGGCCGCGATCGGCCTTGGCGCTTCGCAGCAGCAGGCCGTGTTCCATCATGTCTTGCCGCTGGCCATGCCCGGCATCATGACCGGCACCATTATCGGCATGGCGCACGCGCTCGGTGAGACGGCACCGTTGCTGATGATTGGCATGGTCGCGTTCATCGTCGACGTCCCGACGAACATTTCGGATGCGGCGACCGTCTTGCCGGTGCAGATTTACCTTTGGTCGGATTTGCCGGAAGCGGCATTTCAACAGCGTACGGCTGCGGCGATCGTGGTGCTGCTGGGCTTCCTTTTCGCGATGAATGGCGCCGCCATTTGGCTGCGCAACAAATTCGAACGTCGGTGGTGATTGTGATGGAGAATTCAACTGTGGACTTATCTGCAATCGAACGGGTCGAAGCCGCTCGCACCGCGCATCTCACTGCGGGGGCAAAGCCAGCTAAGGTCTTGGCCCGCGACGTCAACGTCTATTACGGCGACAAACATGCCTTGAAGGCTGTCAATGTCGAGATCCCGGATCGTGGCGTGATGGCATTCATCGGCCCGTCTGGCTGCGGCAAGTCTACGTTTCTGCGTTGCATCAACCGGATGAACGACACCATCGCGTCGTGCCGCGTCACCGGGAAAATCACGATCGACGACCAGGACATTTACGATCGCAGCCTTGACGTCGTCCAGTTGCGCGCCCGCGTCGGTATGGTGTTCCAAAAGCCAAATCCATTTCCGAAGTCAATCTACGAAAACGTTGCCTACGGTCCCCGCATTCATGGTTTGACGGCGAACAAAGCTGAGATGGACGACGTCGTGCAGAGCAGCCTCGAAAAGGCGGCGTTGTGGAACGAAGTGAAAGACCGGCTGCAGGACTCAGGCACGGGACTTTCCGGTGGCCAGCAGCAGCGGCTTTGCATCGCCCGCGCCATTGCCGTGAACCCAGACATCATCTTGATGGACGAGCCATGCTCGGCCCTCGATCCGATAGCAACGGCAAAGGTCGAGACCTTGATCGACGAATTGCGCTCCAACTTTTGCATCATCATCGTGACCCATTCTATGCAGCAGGCCGCACGCGTCTCGCAACGCACGGCCTTCTTCCATCTGGGGACCCTTGTCGAGGAAGACTCGACAAAGACGATTTTCAGCAACCCGAAAGACCAGCGGACCCAGGACTACATCACCGGCCGGTTCGGTTGAACGCATTTTTCGATGATTGGAACGGCAAATGAACGAGCATATCGTTAAATCCTACGAGGATGAGCTGAAGCTGCTCGATCGGCGCATCGCGCAAATGGGTGGCTGTGCTGAAAAGCTTCTGGTGCAAGCGCTTGGCGCACTCGAACGGCGCGATCCGAAACTGGCTGAATCAGCCGTCGCCAGTGATGCCACGATCGACCAGCTTGAACGCGAGCTGCAGGAGCAGGTCATCGAGATGATTGCCAAGCGCCAGCCGATCGCCAACGATTTGCGCCATATCATGACGGTTCTCAAGATTGCGGGCGATCTGGAACGCATCGGCGACTTGTCCAAGAATATCGCCAAGCGCGCGTTTGCCATCGCTGGCGAAAGTCATCCAAAACCACTGATGACGGGCATGCGCCACATGACCGAGATGGTCCAGGCGCAATTGAAGCACGTTCTCGACGCGCTGGCGGAGCGCAATGTGGAAAAAGCTTTGCAGGTATGGAGAAGTGACCAGCAGGTCGACGCGATGTACAATTCATTGTTTCGCGAGCTCCTCACCTACATGATGGAAGATCCGCGCAATATCGGTTTGTGCACGCACTTCCTCTTTGGAGCCAAAAATATTGAACGGATCGGCGATCACACCACTAACATTGCCGAGAACGTTCACTATCTCGTCACCGGTCAGGCGATCACGGATGATCGTCCGAAGGATGACCAGACCTCGTCAACACTCATCACCGTGCCGCACTCATGACGACTTTAGCCCAACACGCTCCATCCAGCAGTCGCTCCATGCCCGCTAAAATTCTTGTCGTCGAAGACGAATCCTCGCTTGCCGAGCTGATCAAGTACAATCTTGAGGCCGAAGGCTACGACGTTACGCATGCGAGTGACGGCGAAGAAGCTGAACTGATGCTCTCGGAGCAGTCGTTCGACTTGGCCATTCTCGATTGGATGATCCCGAAAATCTCGGGCATCGAACTTTGCCGTCGCCTGAGAAAGAGAACGGACACGTCAAATTTGCCGATTTTGCTGCTGACCGCGCGCGGCGAAGAGGCGGATCGGGTTCGCGGCTTGACCACAGGCGCCGACGATTACGTGACCAAGCCGTTTTCGGTGCAGGAATTGATGGCCCGCATTAAAGCCTTGCTGCGCCGCGCGTCGCCGGAACGCATGAGCGACATCCTCGTTTCAGGCGAAATCGTCCTTGATCGACAAGCGCACAAGGTCACACGGGGAGCGCGCGAAATTCGACTTGGACCGACCGAATACCGCATGCTGGAAGTCTTTATGGAGAGCCCGCGCCGCGTTCTATCGCGTGGCCAGTTGCTGGATCGCGTGTGGGGTCAGACCTCCGAAATCGACGAACGGACGGTCGATGTTCACATCGGTCGGCTGCGCAAGTCTCTCATTCGCGGCAACGAGCACGATCCGATCCGCACGGTTCGTGGTGCCGGTTATGTGTTCGACGGGCGCGGCACTGAATTGTAGTTGCTGCCGCCGATTGCACTGACGCTGCACCGCTAGGCGTTGAATTACTCGACGCTGGCGGCATATCGCGCGGTACCAAGCTGCATGGTGCGAACCGACCACTCCACAACCTGCCCGGTGCGTGTCCGTGCTGATCGCTCGACACGCAGCAGCGGCCGCGAGGGCTCGACCCGCAAATTTTCGATCATCGCCAAATCGGGGAGTACACAGTCGGTGCGCTCGGTGATGGCATGCACGATGGTCTTATAAACGCGGCGATAGATCGGGAACAGGAACGGCGACGGCAGGGCGGCCGTCCGCTCGATCTCGGGAAAGCGCGATTGCGCCACCACAACGCGCTCAAACACCCGCACACCGTGGGACGCGCGCCAAGCTAAATCAAATCGTGCCACCGGATCGCCGATGCGGATCGCCAGCCGGTTTGCCGCCTCAGCATCGGCCGTGGTTGCAGCACTGGTCAGTGCGGTGACCTCGCCTTTCAGTTTGCGGCCGTCGGCGACCAGCGTGACGAACCGCTCGACATCGGACTGGTCTGACGCTTCAATGACAAACGTTCCGCGTCCTTGACGCCGTTGGATCAACCGCTCGCCTTCGAGCAATTCGAGCGCTTTGCGCATCGTGCCAACACTGACGCCGATATCCTTGGCGAGCACAGCCTCATTAGGCATAGGCGCCGCTGACGACCACTCGGCCGCCGTGATCCGCTCCCGCAGATAGTTGGCAACCTGAGCATAGAGCGGTCCGGCAAATCCAGGCGCCGCCGACAAGCTGGCTTGGTACGTCATGGCAATATCCTCTTCAAAATGTCAAACCGCACGACTGTGGTTGAAGGACCGAAGCGCCAACCACCAATGTTTGTCCTACAGATTCTGCGCCAACCGTTATTCGGCCAATCGCTTGCCGATTGATTGGCGATCGTGTGTCGTTGTGTGTCAAAACGCGGGCGGCTTGCTTGCGGCGACGCGAGCTGTGAACATGTGGCCCGGCACCCGGGACGGCCCTGGCCACGACGGAAAACGGTCGATGACAGCACAATCCACCTCGCGACCGGCGCGCACGACGCGCAAACGCGCAGCCGTGATCCCAGCGACAGTGACTGGCGATGCGATGGTCCTTGTCGATCACGCGGGCTTGGTGAGAGCCACCAGCGCAGCGTTTACAATATTCACCGGATGGACAGCTGGCGACGTCATCGGCACATCGATTGATCGCGTTTTATGCCATGCAGACGATCGACGTCGGATATTGACGGATGCGACGACCGAGACGGCGCCGGCCCCCTGGCTGCCTGTCGAAATCGTGCATCGCGACGGAGGACATCGGGTCACGGCGGTGCGCGCCACGATGCTAGCGGCAAACGTCGTCAATCAAACTTCATTTGTGCTTTTTTTTCGCCAGCCCGATCCAGTTGATCGGCTGAAATCCGGCTCGGCCGACGGCGAAAACCTAGCCGCGATCACACGTCTCACCGCCGGCTTGACGCATGATTTCAACAACGTTCTGGCCGTCATCAAGGGCAACCTCGAACTGGCGTCGATGCGCGTCACCGATGCGCGCGCGAGTACCGCGCTGTCAGAAGCAAATCTCGGCTGCGAGATGGCGGCCCGCATGATCGCGCGGTTGATGACCGTTGGCCAAGCCCGCCGATTTCAGCCAACCGACACGGACATCGTCGCAAAGATTGCCGCAGTATTCGATGCGACCGGCAGCACCTATGATCAACAGCGGCGACCGCCTGCTGGCGCATTCATGGCCCATGTCGATGGAGCAGAATTCGAAAGCGCGGTGCTAAACATCTGGTGCAATGCACGTGACGCGATGGCCAGTGGCGGAACATTTTCAATCGCGGTTTCATTGGCGGATGTCGACGCCGGCATCGCAACCGCCGGCGGTCCGCTGCAACCAGGCCGGTACATAAAAATTATCTGCGCCGATACAGGTGCCGGCATGTCGCCGAGCGTTGCTGCTCGCGCGTTGCAACCGTATTTTTCGACCAAGACACCCAGCTCCGGCTCGGGGCTCGGCCTAGCACAGGTGCATGGCTTCCTCCTGCAATCCGGCGGCGGGATCGATGTCGAAAGCACGTTGGGAAACGGCACTCGGATAACGCTTTACGTGCCGCGAGCGCGTCGTTCGCCACGTCATGTGGATCATGGCGCACCATCAGCCTCGACGGATTTTACTTTTACAGTGAACATATAACCCGATCCACGCACCGTCTCGATCAGTGATGCATCGGCTGTTTTCAATTTGCGCCGCAATCGCCCGACGATGGTATCGATCGCACGCTCAAGCGTGTCGGCATCATCGTCGCCCAGGAAATCCATGAGCTGATGACGTGATAACACCCGTTGCGGGCGTCGCAGAAACGCTGTGAGCATGGCGAACTCGCGCGTCGTCAATTTGACGTCGATGCCGTCCGGGCGGGTTAGCCGATGCGCCGCGAGATCGCAGATCCAACCGTCAAACTGAAATGCCTGGCGCGCGACGAAGTCGTCACCCGTGCGAACCGCAGAGGCTGTCCGGCGCATAACGGCACGCACGCGTGCCAAGACTTCGCGAACATTAAATGGCTTCGAGATATAATCGTCAGCGCCGATCTCAAGACCGACGATGCGGTCCACATCGCTGCCTTTGCCGCTGACAATGATGATCGGCACAACGCTTCGCGCCCGGATGCGCTGCGCTAGAGCCAGGCCATTGTCGCGGCCCAATCCTAGGTCGAGGGTGATCAGCGACACATCATGACTGGCGAGACGAGCAAGCGCGTCGCGTTCGCCATGGGCTTCGATGACCGCATATCCCTCGTCTTCCAGCATCGTGCGCAACAGACGCCGGACCGCGGAATCATCCTCGACGATCAAAATCTGGTGGCGCTCGTCAGCCATCGAAATAAAGTCCGAAAACTCGGGCGAGTGACGACAGCAAAGTACAGACCTCTATTCTGTGAACGACGTTGTTCGGTGTGCCTCAGCGCCGTTTTACACGTCGCGAGAAGCATCCTTTCATCATCAGGCAACCAGTCAATGCCACGCTGCAACGCGCGCTGCTGCGGCCAACGACATGGCCTCCAACCAGCGTGATATTGAAATGGATTTCCCGTCGATGTCATCAATTTCCGATACACCCATCAAAGCACGCGCCCGGCTGCTCGCCACCATCGGCAATGAACTCGATTTTGCGCTGATCGCCGTGTCGCTGTGTGCCAGCATCAGTTCAGCACGTGCATTTCTGCGGCCGTTGGCATGCGGTACTGAGGCATCGCGTTATTTTCCGGCCGAGCCTCGCGTCTCATCAATTGCCGCGATTAAACTGTCAAAGCCGGGCCTGTCTGAAACTCATCTGTCTCTGATCGCTGATTTTTATGACCTGGTTGACGCTGCCAAAGCTCTGACACTTCGGATCGAGCATCACGATGGCCGCACCGTCGCGGCCCACGGCAAAGGCGCCAAGCCATTGATCGACGACGATTGGGTTACGGTGAGCGGCCTCTGGCGACGCAGCGCAGCGGTCGGCTATGCAGCCGCTGATGCGGTGCATCGGCTTGCAGGGAAATCGCCGGCGGGCGCGTCGGCGGCAAGCGACAGTGGCCTTGAATTGCTGATCAACCGCGTCGTTGCCGGCGCTTCACCATGCGTCACTCCGGCAGGTGATCTCGTCTATCCAAGCTGGGCCGATCGGCGCAATCACACGCGACGCCAACTGAACCTTGCCGCCACCTTGCATGTTTTGAGCGACACTCTCAGACCGCCGTCGGCTGCAATCATCACTGATATCTCGCAAAGTGGCCTCGGGCTCATTGTTCCGGGCATCGACACCGGACGGGCACGGCAACCGGGAACCAGGGTCGCCGTCGTGACAAATTCTGGTCGGCGTCTCGCAGGTGTCGTTGTTTGGGCCAGTGCGGAACGGCTCGGGATACGGTTGATAGAACCACTGTTCGATAGCGACGTGCTGCTGACATCATCCGTCGCGCCGTCGAATGTCAGCCGGCGGTGACCACTCAACGGTCGCCGCTCAGGCACGTTTGCAAATTCCTTGATATCCGGCGCATCAGTTCGAAATAAAGCTCGTTGCCGGCCGATAGTCCGATCCCCTCGGCATCGATTTCTCCTGTGCGCGATGTGCTGCCTTCGATGACAGCGGCCACTAGCTTTGGTTGAAATGAGGGTTCGGTGAAAACGCAGACCGCGCCAAGCTGAGCGATTTTTTTGCGCACTGCTGTCAACCGCTTGGCACTCGGCTGCACGTCCGGACTAATTGTGATCGATCCCGCCGCTTGCAACCCAAAACGCTTTTCAAAATACTGAGTGGCGTCGTGGAAGATGATGAACGGCCGGCTTTTGACCGGCTCTAGATTGGTCATGATGTCCGCGGTCAGCTGATCGAGTTTAACATTTAACCGCGCAGCGTTGGCGCGAAACGTGTCTGCAGCGGCCGGATATCTTTGAGCCAATGCAGCCGTCACCGTTTCAACGATGGCTTTGGCGTTGACGGGATCGAGCCAAATGTGGCCGTCTTTGGCTTCGTGTTCGTGATCATGCTCCGTCTTGCCGGCGTTTTTCTCGCTGCCACCTTGTTTATGATCAGTCTCGCTGTGCGCGGCTCTAGCATCATCATGCAGGTGCTCCTCAAATGTCCCACCTTCGCGCTGATCGAGAAGCTGCACACCTTTGCTCTCACTGAGTGTGATGAGTGTGACCTTGGCGGGCAGAGCCGCGACTATTTTTCGGGAGAACGGTTCGACCGCTTCCGAGACGCGGACGAAGATATCGGCTTCGTTGATGGCTTTGGCTGAGGATGGCTTGAGCGTGAAGGTATGTGGAGAGGCCGATCCATCGACGATCAGTATCGGCGTCCCGACGCCCTCCATGATATTGGCGATGAGCGAATGTATGGGCTTCGTCGTAACAACGACTCGCGGCGCATCCGCAGCACTAGCCGCAGTTGCGGCGATCAAAGCGCTAACGCTCGCGACCCATGGCACTAGAGCGCTTTGCGATCTGATAGAATCAGATCGGCGCTCTAGCATGATGCTTTGTCGCATTTTCTGACGACGAACCTGGATCCACTTCGTCCGAAAATGATCCAGCCGTCGAGATGCAAGCAACGCGAGCATGCCATTGACGGCCCGCTGGCGAACCCACACAGCTCGGCGAGCGGCGGATGTCGGCGCGCACTTTACTCTGCTCGCAAATGCCATGACATTCTCTCCCTGATAATTATTGTATAATATAACAAACACAATAAGTCGTCAATGATGAGCGAGCCGCATGCCTGCGCTCGAGCAGGGAGGGCGCTCGTGTCGCAATATCGCCAACTTTCGGACCACCATCGCTGTCGACAAATTGATTTGGAAGATGGGGCTGCTGCTCGCATGCTTCCACAGCTGAAAATAAAGCGGGGCACACTCAATCATGATATCGCTATACCGCCATCGATCGGTGCTCAGTGTTGCGCTCGCCACGGTCGTCGCGTCGGCAACTGCGGCACGCGCCCATCCGCACGTCTGGGTCACATATGAAACCACCATCATTTACAATCAGGGCGCCATCACTGGCGTCGGCCATGTCTGGACCTTCGATGACATGTACACCGCGATGGCCGTCCAGGGCTTAGACAAAAACAACGACGGCAAATACGATCGCGAGGAACTTGCCGAACTCGCCAAGGTCAATATGGACGGGCTGAAGGACTTCGACTATTTCACCTTCGCCAAACTTGGTAGCACCCAGCTCAAACTCAGTCCGCCACAAGACGCCTGGCTCGAACACAGCAACGGAATTTTGCGGCTGCATTTCACGCTGCCCTTGGCGCAACCGGTGCTTGCAGATGCCGAGGGTTTTAATTTTTCAATCGACGACCCATCGTTCTTCATCGCCTTTGAGCCCGAGAAAACCGAAGCCTTAAAGCTCGCAAGCGCCCCGGATGGCTGCACGGCGGCCTTCGTTGAGCCAAGTGCCGATAAAGCCGCCGCTGATGCAGCCAAACTCGGCGACGCGATGGCTCAGGAGCTTGGGAAATTAAGCCCGGATGCTGCGGCGCTGAATTTCAGCTCGGCAAAAACAGTTACGGTTTCATGCAAGAAATCCTAGAGCAATTTCCGACGACGTGGATCCCGGTTCGTTGTCGGAAAATGCGGCAAAGCATCGAACGACAGCGCCGGTCTGAGTCCATCAGATCGCAAAGCGCTCCAGACTGGTTCGCACGGTTTCGTTGGGCGGTAGGCTGGGCGATGTTGTTCGCCAGCTTCATTCTGGTGCCGACAGTTAACGCCCAAGAGGGAAGCAGACCGTCCCCGTTCGGCGTGCCGATCGCGCCGGCAACAACAGCTGCTCCCGCTACGGCCGGTCAATCGCCCACCGCTGCCATCGCACAGCGAGCACCGTCGGGGCTCATCGAGCAGGCCTGGAATTGGCTGCTCACAACACAGAGCCGCCTCAACCGTGAGATGGCGGCCGCGGTCCGGGGACTAAAAAGTGAGCACCCGTTAGGCGCGGCCATGGCTCTGATCGCCATCGCCTTCTCATACGGCGTGCTGCACGCGGCGGGGCCGGGGCACGGCAAAGCAGTGATTTCATCCTACGTTTTGGCCAACGAAGAGACCGTCCGTCGCGGCATTGTCCTGTCGTTCCTAGCGGCCGTATTTCAAGCGCTGTCGGCCATCGCCTTCGTTGGCATTTTGGCAGTCGCACTCAGCCAAACCAGCCTACAAATGCGATCGACGGAAGCAACGATCGAGACCATCAGTTGGGGCCTCGTGGCAGCCGTCGGCGCGTACATGTTATGGCGGCAGTTGGCACCGATCTTTGCCAGCGCGCGTGGCAACGCCAAGCAGCCGATGAGTGCGACGGGCGCAGCATCTCCCTTCGCGATCGAACACCCCAAGGCCGGTGCGCACACGCATGGCCTCGACTGCGGCTGCGGTCATAGCCACATGCCGGCGCCGAAAGATTTGCAGGGGGCGTGGTCGTGGCGCAAAGCCCTGCCGATTGCCCTGTCAGTTGGCATTCGACCCTGTTCAGGGGCGATCTTGCTGCTGATCTTCGCGCTCAGCCAGGGGATGTTCTGGGCCGGTGTGGTCGGCACATTTGCGATGGCCCTAGGCACTGCAATTACCGTCTCGATCCTTGCCGCCATGGCAGTCGGCTCGCGCAATTGGGCCGAACGGATGTCAGGCCCGGGCAGTGTGTGGGCGGAACGCGTCCAAACCGGCGCAGGCGTGGCGGGTGCCGGGTTGGTGCTACTGCTCGGCAGCGCCTTCTTCATAGCGTCGCTGCGTGGCGGCAGCCCGCTGTAAGCGCAGGCCCGACGACCAGCGCAGCCCTGTTTCGCCGTCTCATCATGGCGCAGAACTTAACTACTTCTTAAAAACTTCGACCGCGGCCGTCGTAAGGTCGCGTAGAACGCTGTTCATTGGGATGGTGGGCAATTTTGCGCCCTGACGAGGCAGTTTTCGTGGCACTCAGACTTCGCACACTATTGACGTTTCTGGCGGCGACGAGCGCGCTGCTGATGTTGCCTGAACGCCCAAACGCCGGTCTCGATCTCGACGCCGCCATCGCTGGCCGCACTGAATTACAACTCGTCGTCATGGAAGCACCGGGGTGCATCTACTGCGGGCTGTTTCGCCGTGACGTCTTGCCGTCGTATGAAGCGTCGGCCAGGGCGAAAGACGTGCCTGTCCGCTTCCTCGATATCAACGACATGGCGACGTCCGATCTCGATTTGCAATCGTCCGTCGAGATCGTACCGACGTTCGTGCTGGTAAAAGGTAACAAAGAAGTCGGCCGCATTCCAGGCTACGTCGGACCCGAGACCTTCTACCGCTCGATCAACTATTTGATTTTGACGCGCACGCAATGACCGGTGCTCGGCGTGGTCGGCGGGACGAGCCCAAGCCGGTCATCACGTTCGACCCTTGCGATAGCCGCTGAGACGCAGCTCGCGGGCAGTACAAAGAACGCGCCAACGACCAGCGTAAAACAATCTCTGGGGCTTCGCTCGGCCCGCCGCAATTTGTCGGTTTCTCTTTTGTTTCCGCCGGCTATCCACTATTCATGGAGCGGGTATTGCGTAACGACGAGAGAATTTGGATATGAATGCGCCATCGCTGTCGGAAATCAGGTCTTCCGCAGGTCGTGAATTGACGGACGAAAAAATGGATCAGGTGCGCGAGCTTCTGGTCGGCGATGCGATGCGACGCGTCGAAGCCCGCGTTGCCAATCTCGAAAGCCGGCTGGCCGAAGTTGAATTGGGACTGTCGCGCCAGCTCGATGCGCTCGAAGCCCGCATTGACGGCCTCGCTGGAGCATCAGCCAGTGACAGGAAACTGGCCTTTGAAGCTCTAGCAGGCTCGGTCAGCGACCTCAGCGAGCAAATTCGCCGCATCAGCCGGAGCTGATGACGCAGTAATTGCCACCATCCGATGACGACCCATAGCAAACCCGCACGCAACGCAGCCCAACTTGCTCCCGTTCACTGATCCTGCACAAGAAGGCCAACCGCCGCCATGTCCGAAGGTGTAACGCGGCTCAAACAATTGCTCTTCGACAGCGAAGATCAGGAACTTCAAAATCTCTCTCGTCGTCTCGAAACACTTGCCGAGACCGACGCCAAGGGCCGCGATGAACTTCGCTCCTTGATCGAACAGGTATTTGAACGCGCGGGCACACCCGAACGCCTATCGGTAAGTGTTTCGGAAGTACTAAGCACTGCCTTGCGCCGCGCCGAAATCACCGAACACGACCAGCTCGCCGATAGCATCGCGCCACTCGTTGTGGCCACGATCAAGACTGAGCTGCGCAACAGCCAGGACGAGTTGGTCGAAGCTTTGTATCCGATGACCGGCCGCCTGGTGAAGTCCTACGTCGCGAGTGCGATCAAGGACCTCGCGCAGCAAATGAACCGGCGCATCGAACAAAATGCCGTGATGCTGCGGCTGCAAAGTTTGATGTCGGGCAAATCCGTCGCTGAATTGGCGATGGCCAGTACGCAAGTTTTTGCGGTCCGCGACTTGTATCTCATTCGCCGCGGCACCGGTGAACTGCTGGCCCGCTGGCCGCAATCCGCCAACAGCGATCGCGAACATGCGATGAGCGGAATCCTGGCAGCCTTGAATGAATTTGCCAATGAAGCGCTGGCCGCTGATCAGGGAAGCTTGCGGCAGATCGATCTGGGCGACGAGGGCGTTTATCTGCGCACTTCGCCGAAGCTGCTTCTCGCGGCCCGCTGTTCCGGAACCGCGCCGGAGCGCATTGAAGACATCATCGACGACACCTTCCTGACAGCGATTGAAAGGCACAAAGCGATCGACGTCGACCATGCCGATGGCGACCGCAGCCGCATCTCAGAAACCTTGGCCGTCGTCGGCCGAGATTTGACGTCGCGCATCGAAACCGAGAATTCAGACCTCAATCGGCCGGTGAGTTTTGGCGTGCTAAAGGCCGTCGCAGCGCTGGTGCTGCTGCCGCTGCTGGGCTGGCTGGGATATCACTGGTTTGGTGAATTGACCGAATACACCGTTCGCCGAAACGCGGAAAGCGCTGTTGCCGGGCTGCCGAGCATGACTGGCTACCCGGTGACGATTGATGTCGGTCCGCGCGGCCGCGTCGTGACAGTTTCCGGTTTGACACCGAACGCCGAAACCAAATCTGCGCTGGTTGAAACACTGACCAGCCGGCTGCGGCAGACCTCAATTGCAAACCGCCTCAGCGTTATCCCAGGCCCGGGCCAAAAACCACCGGATCTGCGGCCCGATCTCGCCAACATCCGAAAAGATTTGTCGTCGCTTGAAACGTCACTGCTCCGCGAAATGCTGGCTCGCGCCTCCGCGCGTGGCGCCGACCGCCTGCACCACGCTGGCAGCGATCTGGCGGCTGCCGTTGCTTTGGCGCGAAGTGAGGATCGGCGGTCTGCACTGCGTGCGGCCGAGACCTCGATCCAAGCCATCGTCCCCGACTTGGCCAAATTGAAAGCCGACTTAGGCGATGAGACGAATGGCGCCCGGTTGGACGGCCTGAACGAGCGGTTCGTATCGATCATTGCCGCACTGAGGGCCGTGGCCGGTGACGTGGCGACCGCCGGTGGCGCATTGACCATTGCGATTGCAGGCGGCAACGATCGGACCGGCCCTCTGACCGCTGCGGCAAGCTTGCCTCATCTCGCCGATCAATTGACCACGTATGCCGAACGAATCGCCGGTGGCGCGTCGACGGTCTTGCTCGCAACGTCGCTCGAACCGCCGCCATTGCCGCCACCACCGCCACCGCAGATCATCCAACAAATCGTCGCGCCACCGGCGCCAAGCGGGCGCCAAGTGCTGGAGTTGGCTGCACGCGCAAAGGCGGTGTTTTTCAGCTCCGGCATCGAGTATCGCGACAGCGCGGCGGCCAGCGAAACGCTGCAAGCGCTTGTGCCGGTCATAACCAATGCCGGAATTCTTGTTCGCGTCGTCGGCTATACCGATGATCCGGGCGGTCAATCGATCAATGCACCACTTGCGCAGCAACGGGCTGAAACGGTGCGCGCCGATTTGATCGCACGTGGCGTGCCGGCCGGCCTCGTGGTCGCGATTGGCCGCAAAACTCCGCTCGATATCAGCCCGTTGACCGGAGCTGCAAGCCCCAACCGCCGGGTTGAATTTGAAATCGGCTTCGATGGCGAAGCGCCGCCATGATGGCGCGAAAAGTCATGCTGCTTGGTGAAATCGGCGTCGGAAAATCCTCACTCGCCCGCCGGCTTGTATTCGACAAATTCGAATTCGACTACAAACCGACAATCGGTGTCGATGTGTATCGCTATGATGTGCCAGATACTCCGTCTCGCCCCCAGATGTCGCTCATTCTCTGGGATACGGACGGCAACTTCGGCGATGCCATTTTCAAGCACATCTACATGAAGGAAGCGTCGGCGGCGCTCATCATCGCCGACTTGACTCGACAACAGACGCTCGACACACAGCGAAGCCTTGCCGCCGGATTTAGCGCCGCTTTTCCGGGCCGCCATATCGGCTACGTCATCAACAAAATCGATCTCGTCGAAAACAGCGACGCTCTGACGCTGCCACCGCACCTCAGTGCGCCTGACGTCTCACTCACGCGCACCAGCGCCAAAACCGGCGATCACGTTCAATCGGCTTTCATCAGTGCTGCCAATGCCATTGCCCGCCGCTCCGCCTGATACCGCCGGCGTGTCGCCGCAAAACCTACTGGCCGCCGTCTCGATCATCGAAGAGTTCGGCGATTTCGGATTGATATGGCTAGACCGCGAGCTGGTCGTCACTAAAATCTATGGCCGGGCTGCCGCATTCGTTGCTCTCGGCCGGCCACTCACCGACAGCGTCCTCGCGGTCTATGGTTTGGAAAGCGAAATCTCCGGCCTTGAAAACCGTTCACTGCCGCGCCTTGACCTGCCGGCCGTTGCGACAGCGGCGCTCGACGGCGACGCGAGTAAGCGGAATTTTTCGTTCTTCTGGAATTCGCAAACGTCCGCACCAATGGCGTTCGTCTATCAAACGGACGCGCAATCCGCCATGGAACTCGAACTGAGCAAGCAGATCCGCGCACGGCTGATGGCTGAAGCCGAGACAGCCGCTCGTGCCCGCGATCTGGCTCGCGCCAATAGCGATTTGGAAAGCTTCGCCGCGATAGTTTCGCACGATTTGAAAGCGCCGCTACGGCACATGCGCTTTACCGCCGAAACCGCGATGCAAAACCTCGAAGGCGACAGCGCATCGCGGGTGCTGGACGCACTCACGACGATTGCCGCCGAGGCTCGTCAAATGTCGAGGATGTTGACGGACCTGTTCGACTATTCGAGCCTGGGGCGAAAATATGAAGCTCTCGAAGGTGTCGATACGGCGAAGATGATCGACGCACTGACGCAACCGTGGCGCGACCTTGGTCATACGGTCGAAATTAGCGGCCTGTGGCCGACGCTGACAACACTCAAGGCGCCGCTAGACCTCGTGCTGCGCAATCTCCTCGCCAATGCCATCCAGCATAACGATCGCGCCATGACGCGCCTGAAAATCGATTGCCGGGAGGCCGGATCGCAGGTCAAAATTACGATACAAGATGATGGCCCGGGCATCGACGCGCGCCACCACGAAACCATTTTTCTGCCCTTTCGAAGTCTGACAGCCGTCGTTGATGGCACCTCGACTGGCATCGGCTTGGCCATGGTGCAGAAAGCCGTACAAGCTGTGGGCGGCAGCGTCTCGGTTTCATCAGACCCGGCGCACGGCCGTGGCACCTGTTTCACGGTGATTTGGCCAATTACGATGGATTCGTATTAATGATGGCACGTTATGGCGCATTGGCCGACAACGGCAACTGACCGAATAATTCAGCGCTCGGCATTGCGCGACCGCATATGGCGCGACATTAGAATCTGAACTGCAAAGAGTAAGGCACGATGGCGTCGAGTTCGGGTGGAGATTTTCTATCGAAGAAAAGCCGGTTGATGCGCGATCAATCGGCGACGCTACGTGTGTTCGACGCGCTTGTCGTCGATGACGAGGCACGCGATTCCGACCGCATGCTGGCGACGTTACGCGTGATGTACGGATATGACGTCACCGTTCGCCGGGCAGCGACCATCACCGCTGCCTTGGCTCACATCGAAACGAAGCATCCCGATTTGATTTTGCTCGATGACATCTTGAAGCCAAGCGACAACGGCGAGACAACGCTACCGCGCATTCGTCAAGCGGGGTTCACAGGGCCGGTGATCGTGATCAGCGGACAAGTGACGCGCACGCGCCGGCCCATCCTCATCGCAGCCGGCGCCACGGACGTTATTCACAAAGACGATGTCGATAGCGTTCGATTGTCGGAATCACTCAAGCTCATTTTTGCCGCCAAGGATGATTGACGATAGGCCCCCCGCACAAAAATGCGCCGTTCGGTGATGAACGGCGCATTCAAAAATGGGTGTCCCGCTTTGTACTATGCCGCGACAGCCTTGGCCGGGCTCGCTGTTTCCACCAGGTAGTTCATGGCCGCCGCGACGCCGCCCTTCTTGTAGGGAACGCCAGCCAATTCAAAGCCCATTTCAACGCCTGTCAAAGCGCCCATAATGGTCAATTCATTGGTGTCGCCGAGATGTCCGATGCGGAAAACTTTCCCGGCTATTTTGTTCAATCCGGTTCCAAGCGACATATTAAATGTATCAAGCACCAGCTTTCGATAAGCGTCGGCATTGTGTCCGTCGGGCATGATCACCGTGGTGACGGCTGGAGAATAATACTTCGGATCGCGACACTGAATCTCTAACCCCCACCCGCGCACGGCACGGCGCGTCGCCTCGGCCAATCGTTCGTGGCGCGTGAATACGTTTTCCAGGCCCTCTTCGTTGATCATGTCGATGGCTTCGGAGAGGCCGTAGAGCAATCCCGTCGCCGGAGTGTAGGGGAAGTAACCCGTGGCGTTGCTCGCCAGCATGTCGTCCCAGGAAAAATATGAGCGCGGCAGCTTCGCAGTTTTCGACGCGTCCAGCGCCTTGGCGCTGATCGCCGTGAACGACAAGCCTGGCGGCAGCATCATGCCCTTCTGCGAGCCGGCCACTGTCACGTCGATGCCCCATTCGTCGTGGCGCAGATCGCTGCATGCCAGCGACGAAATGGTGTCGACCATCAGCAGCGCCGGATGGCGGACGGCGTCCATCGCCTTACGCACCTCATCAATGCGCGTGCGGCAGCCGGTGGATGTTTCGTTGTGCACGACACACACGGCCTTGATCTCATGGGCTTTGTCAGCGCGCAGCTTCTGCTCGATCAGGTTGGCATCGGCCGCGATCCGCCAATCGGTCTGGATGACCTCGGTCTTGATGCCAAGCCGGGCCGCCATAGCCACCCATAACACTGCAAACTGACCGGTCTCGCACATCAAAACCTTGTCGCCGGGCGACAGCGTATTCGATAGCGATGCCTCCCAAGCGCCAGTGCCGGACGCCGGGAAAATCACGACGTGACCTTGGGTTTTGAACAACCCCTTGATTCCGCTCAAAACGCGCAATCCAAGCTGTTGAAATTCCAGGCCGCGATGGTCGAGAATCTGGCGCGACATGGCCGCGAGAATTCGTTCCGGCACAGGGGTTGGGCCGGGAATCTGCAGGAAATGGCGGCCGGGGCGGCGAGGCTGTTTCGACATTATCGTCCTCTAAGTCTGGTCTAAAAGTCAGCAGAGCGATGTCCTAATACGCTAATTCGAAGGGCACAATGCATCTTGCGGACATTCGGCCTAGCCGACCACGGATTTCTGATGCCTAGCGCGGGCGGCCGGTATTTCCAGACGCCGATCTCCAACTCTGCCTTTTGCGCCAGGGTGCTTGTGCGGTCGCGCATTCCAGCGCATCACACCTCGACGGTGCGCGTGAGCAACCGAACAGAAAGCCGGAAATGAAGGCCCATAATGTCTGGGATTGAGGCAGAACCCGGCCCCGAACGCCTCACCGCCATGGCGGCACGTGCGGCATTGGACGAGGGCTCACTCACGTCTGTCGACTTGATCGACGCGTGTCTCAGGCGCGTTCATGCGCGCGATGGCGACGTGGCGGCGTGGGCTTACCTCGACCCAAATGCGGCGCTCGACGCCGCGCGCGCCGCCGATAGCGCACTCAAACGGCTGCATGCCGCCGGCTCTAGGGTGCCGCCCCTTCTCGGCATTCCGATCGGCGTCAAGGACATCATCGACACCGCAGCTCTGCCAACAGAAAATGGCTCGGCCGTTTTTTCCGGTCGCCGACCTCGGGCGGACGCCAGCGTCGTTGCACAACTGCGCGCGGCGGGGGCCGTTGTTCTGGGCAAGACCGTGACGACAGAACTTGCCTTCTTTGGTCCCGGAAAAACCAGAAATCCGCATGACCTTCGTCGAACACCAGGCGGGTCGTCGTCGGGATCGGCGGCGGCGGTTGCTGATTTCCAGGTGCCATTGGCGCTTGGCACTCAGACGGCCGGCTCGATCATTCGCCCAGCTTCCTATTGCGGCGTGATCGGTTACAAGCCGACGTTTGGCTATGTGTCGCGCTCCGGCGTCTTGGCGCAGTCCGCGCCGCTCGACACCATCGGCGGCTATGCGCGCAGTGTTGAAGATGCTGCGATACTGATCGACGCGATGAGCAGCTATGATGTTGCCGATCGCGACATGTCTTGCGGCGGCAAGCCGCCACTGGCAGAAGCCCTCGCTGAACACGCGCGTCGCGCGCCGCGGTTGGCGTTCGTCAAATCACCGGCTTGGCCGAACGCCGATGCCGCCGCCCGCGCGATGTTTGAAGCGTTCGCCGGTAGCTTCGACGCGCGTGCCGAAGTGGTCGAAACCCCGTTGCCGCCCGAATTCGATGGCGCGCTGCGCTTGCAGCAAATCATCCAGTTCTCGGATATCGCCCGAAACTACGGGCCAATCGCTGATGCGCACCCTGAAAAGGTGTCGCAAAAGCTCAAGGACATTATCGCCGAAGGGCGTTCGTTTACGATGGCGGATTATGCGGCGGCTCGTGCCGAACGCGATCCGCTGTACGATGCGTTGCGGCCCATCTTGGTCAACTACGATGCCATACTGACACCCGCAGCTCCCGGCGCGGCGCTGGTTGGGCTCGAAGCCACGGGAAGTCCGATGTTCAATGCACTGTGGACGTATTTTGGGATGCCGTGCATTTCGCTGCCACTGCTCGAAGTTGATGGAATGCCGCTTGGCGTGCAGCTCACCGGAGCCCGCGGCAACGATGCGGGCGTCCTGCGTGCCGCCCAGTGGCTGATGTCGCAGCACCGCTGATCGCTCTGCCAGATCGTCAAAAGCTAACGAGCTGTTAACGATAATTTATCGTTTGCGCGGCACTCTGAGCTTGGCCGCGCGCGACCTCCCCGAAAGCGCAGGCGTGTTCTGCGTCATCAAGGGAAAATGGCCTAATGCTTTTCGCCGCGCGCGCCGGTCGCGCCGCTCGTATCAGCGTGCTTGCCGCGCTGCTTCTGGCCAAGACACAGCAATTCGAAGCCCGAGCCGATAACGTTTTGGCACCCATCTGGACCGGCGTTTACGTCGGAATTCACGGCGGCGGCAATTGGACCGAGCTTGAAGCCGCGCACCTGCGCGACAATAGCAGCGATGACCTGACCTTCGGCGGACATCTCGGATTTAATATCGGTCTCGGCTTCGTCGTCGCCGGCGTCGAGGCCGATTTGAACTATGAAGCCGCTGAATTCCAATCCGACCCGCTGCTCGCGGATTTTTCCAGCGGCGAAGTGACGGCAAGCGGCACATTGCGCGGCCGCGTTGGCATCCCCGTCGGACCGGCGCTGTTCTACGCCACCGCCGGCTATGCTTGGACCAACGTTGATTTGAGCTATCGCAGCGGCAGCGGCGTCACGCGGTCGGGCACGGATGCTTTCGACGGCATCGTCTATGGCTTGGGCGCTGAAGCATTCGTCTTGCCAAACGTCACGGTGCGCCTCGAAGCGCTGCGCTTCGACTATGAAAGCAAAGAGATATCACTATCGGGCGGCCTTCATAGCTTGGAGGCTTATGACCCAAACAGCACGGTTGTTCGCGCCGGAATTTCGTACCGGTTTTGAGTGACGAAGCACCCAAAAATATGGGCCCGGCGGTTTGCCGCCGGACCCGAATGATTTGCTTTTGAAGCGTCGTAACAGTCTGACTAGACCGCTTAGCGATCTGATAGAATCAGATCGGCGCTCTAGCATGATGCTTTGTCGCATTTTCTGGCGACGAACCGGGATCCACTTCGTCGGAAAATGCTCTAGGCCAGCTTGAATGGCATATCTTTGCCGGCGAATGCCGCATCGATATTGTCGAGGGCTTCAAAGCCCATCTGATTGCGGGCTTCAATGGCCGCCGATCCCAGATGCGGGAACAAGAAAGTGTTCGGCAGATCGTAGTAGCCTTCATGAATCTTTGGTTCACCGGCAAAAACGTCGAGCCCCGCATAGGCGAGACGGCCTGACTTGAGGGCTGCGATCATATCCTCGTCGTTGACCAGATCACCGCGCGCGGTGTTGACCACAATGGCGCCCTGCGGCAGCTTCGCAATCACGTCCTTGTTGAAAAAATATCGTGTTTCAGGCGTCGACGGGGCGTTGATCGAGAAGAATTGTGACACCGACAACAGGCTATCCAAGGTCTCGTGATAGATCGCGCCCTTCCCCTTGTCGGCCGGCTGGCGATAGATGTCGTAGTAGTGAATTTCCATATCAAAGCCGCGAGCCCGCTGCGCCAGGGCCTGACCGATCTTACCAAAACCGTAGATGCCGAGCTTTTTACCATCGAGCCGCTGGCCAACGAGTTGCAGCGGTGCCCAGCCCGGCCAAGAGCGCGTGCGGATCATGTGTTCGCCTTCGCTCGCGCGACGCGCCGAACCAAGCAGCAGCAGCATAGCGATTTCAGCAGTCGCGACCGTCACGCCGTGCGGCGCATTACCGACTGCGATGCCGCGCGCCTTGCAGGCCTCCAGATCGAGATGATCGAAGCCGATCGAAAACGTCGAGATGATCTTGATGTTTTCAGGCATGCGGTCGATCACGTCTTTGCGGCACTTTTCATTCAGCGTGATCAGCAACGCGTCGACCGACTTCGCCGTTTCCAAAACCTCATCAATGCCCATCTGGCGGTCGTCGGCATGCTGCACGACATCGTAGGCTGCCCGGGCGCGGGCCTCGACGGCCTCCGGCAAGCGGCGAGTGATCAGAATTCTTTTTTTCGACATTGGCAACGGCTCCCGGAAGCATGCGACTTTGGTCGTGGTGGTCGCTTGTGCCCCACGGCAGCGCGGCTGACAAGTGCACTCGCGCTGACTGGCCTACTCAGTGCCTGTCCGCGTCGCAGCGCAACCTTTGGTATCGCGTACCGGCATCGCTTGCCGTCTCGGCTGCGGTTCGAAACGATTTTTTCACCATATTGCGTTCAGTGTTTGCGCCGTAATTGCTACATCACCGGCCGGGTTGCTCACCTATTCGCCCACCGGCTCACCGGCCAGTCGTCACGCGGCGCCATCGTGCTGAGAGGTTTCGACCATGCGATTTTTCGTCGTCATCCTCGCCGTCTTGGCTGGATTAAAAGTGTGGACTCAGGATCGGCTCTACCGCAGTGCCATGAGCGATGCGTTGGTCGCTGCGTACCGCGATCGCGCAGCCCAAGGCTGCTTTAAAATTTCGGAATCCAACCAAGCGGGCAAGCTCGTCAAGCCGGTTTCAGCCCCGCTCAATCCGTGGGCACCCTCGGCCGGTACCGTGATTACAATCGGCAATCCGCGCACCGATGTTGCGATGTTGGACTTCGACAATCCGCTGTGGGATGTCCGCTACCGCCATCCCCATCTCGTTCTCGCCGCACCGACATCTATTGGCGCCGACTGCAGCTATGACATGGTGACGGGCCTTGCGCGCATCGCCAACCGCTGATGGTGAAAGTCGTTAGCGCTTGTAGGCGGCCACGGCAATCTGCGTCATGAACAAATGGTCAAAGCAGCCACCCGACAGTCGCGAAATCCATTCGGTTGTCTCGCTGAACGGCGTCACCGGACCCATTTCGGATATGACGAAGCCGGCATCCTCGATCAACTCAGCGAAGGAGTGCGGCGTGAACCAACGCAAATGCGTTCGATCGAAGACGCCCTGATCTGCCAGTTCGAAGCGACCGCTGATGAGTTCGCGGACAACGCGCCAATGCGAAATGTTGGGCGAACTTGCAAGCAGCAATCCACCGGGACGAACAAAGCGAGAGATCGCCTTCAAGGCGTCGCCGGGGTGCATCAAGTGCTCGAGGACTTCGGAAAAAATCACTGCGTCGAAGCTCGCCGGCTGCCAATCGAAGTCGAGCGTCTCGACATTTCCGACAATGACTTCGCTGAGAACGCGTCGGGCTTGGGCGGCCGCAGTCTCGAACAGTTCAACGCCAACGTAGCGGCCGCAGCGCCCTTCATGCAGGGCCAAGGCGCCCGTCGCCCCGGTTCCGCAGCCAATTTCAAGAATTGACGCTGATGCATCGACCGGCAGACGGTCGACGAAATCGGCGCGCGCATTTGAAAAATAACTGGCCGGTTTGGCCGCATAGAACAAGCTGAGGTCATCCGCGCGCTCAGCAGATTGAAGTGTCACGGCCGTTCTCCCCACGTCTTCGAATGCCCACCCCGGTTTAGCAGCCAATCCCTCAACAGCTGGCTAATGGCGTGCAGGCGGCCTTTGCGACCACAGGTTAACAACTTGTATCGCCAGTCGCCGGTGAAGCAATCCGATCAGGCTTAAATCGAAGTTTACTTAAATCTGCGATGACAGCGGCTGTTCAAGGCGTGCCGAACCCCGGTGCGCCTCAGCGTTGGTCGGGCCATGGTATTGCGTTTTCTGCTCGATAGCCGGTCGTGTTTGACCATCACCGCGTTCATTGCGGTGATGTTGGCAAGCGGCTGCGCCCAACCGCAATTTGCGAGCAATCCCCAATTCGTGACGAGCAACGCGATGGCGTCGAAGGACTCCGTCTATCGGCTTGGCGTCGGCGACAAATTCAAGCTGACGGTCTTTGGCGAAGACAATCTGTCGGGCCAATTTGAAGTCAACGCCGTTGGCCAAGCGTCGCTGCCGCTGATCGGCGAATTGCCCGCGAAAGGCTTGTCGCAACAGGAATTCCGCGACCAGATTGCGCGCAAGCTTTCCGACGGTTACCTGAAAAATCCAAAGGTGACGGTCGAAATGCTCACCTACAGGCCGATCTACGTTCATGGCGAAGTGAAAAACGGCGGTGAGTTTCCCTACAAAACCGGCTTGAGCCTGCGCGACGTCGTGGCAATCGCCGGTGGCTATACCTACCGTGCCAATCAAGACGTCGTGTACATGTCGCGCGCCGGCAAAAACGAAGTCGCCGTGCAGTTGCCGGCCGACATCCCGGTCCTGCCCGGCGACAACATTCAAATCCCCGAAAGGTTCTTTTGAGCCCCTTCGGCCAAGATTTGGATGCTGCAATGTCACCGGGTACTGTTGGCCGCAAGGCTTCTCATCAGCGCGCCGATTTGAGGCTTAGGTCGCGTCGATCAAAACCGCACAACGCCATCGCTCTTGCTGCGATACTGGCACTTTGCTCACCGACACGGGCTTTTTCCAACGATCTCGATCTTCGCGGCGTCGACGGCCTCAACACGGCAACAGTCGCAAGCCGCGATCGGCTACGCGTTTGGGACAATGCGCAAATCTACGGGGCGTTGCCCGTGCCGAACATGGACCGAACCTTTTTGCAGCCCGACGGTTTGCGCATGGGCAATTATCTGGTGTTTCCAAGCGTCGGCGCCGCCGTCACCTATGACGACAACATCTTCGCGATCGACAGCGACCGCCGATCGGACGTGCGCACCGACGTCAACGCCGGCGTGCAATTCAAGTCCCAGCTTCCGCGCCATGTTCTCGATTTCTCGCTCGATGGAAAGCTGGTGTCGTTTGCTGAGAACGAAGATCAGAACTACGCCAACTATCGCGCCAAAATCGATGGCGCCCTGCATTTCGACCATGCCCACACGATCTCGTTCAACATGAGTTCGCTGCTGGCGCACGAGGAACGCGATGATCCGCTGTTCACGCTCACCGCCCGCGACCCGATTGCCGTGTTCGAACATCGCGCCGCCATCGGCATCACGCGTGACGTCGGACGGTTGTACGGCACGCTGTCTGCGAGCGCAGATCGCAAAGATTATTCCGATGCCACCGCCTTCGACGGCACGCCGATCGATCAGGACCAGCGCGACACGGATACCTACGCGACGCAACTTAAACTCGGCTATCGCATCTCGCCAGGCTTCGAGGTCATCGGCAAAGTGCGAGGTCAGAAAATCGACAATCGCAGCGACGCGAGCCTTGATCGCGATTCGCTGGGCTTTGAAGCCGTCGCCGGCGTTGCATTCGAAGCCAACCCGCTTCTGCGCTGGCAACTCGTCGGCGGATACGGCGTCCGCGACTATCGCGATGACGCGCTCGCCGATCTCGCAATCAGCCTCGTCAATGCCGAAGTCCAATGGTTGCCGACACAACGGCTGACCATTCTCGCAACCGTCTATCGCCAAATCGACGACGCGCTCGATATTGCCAGCACCGGCCTTCTGCAAACGGGCGTCCGCGCTCGAGCCGACTACGAGCTTCGCCATGATCTCGTGTTGTCTGGCGTACTTGAGATGCGGGAAGACGATTTTCGCGGCACAGGCCGCCAGGATGACGTGTACGTCGCCCGCATCGGCCTTGATTATTTCTACACTAAGAACGCGCTATTCACTTTTGGGTACGAACATCAGGTTCGGGATTCATCGGATGATTCGCTCGATATGCACCGCAATCGGTTCATGGTCGGCGCGAAGATTCGCTTCTAGGCTCAAACGTGCATGCGCGGCGATCACGCCAATTCTCCAGACCAGGCCGACGAGGCCGAAGGTGCGCTGACCCTCGATCGGGCGATTTCGGCCGTCCATAAACGCTTGAAGCTCGTTGTGGCACTGCCGATCACGGCCGTCATCTTGGCGTCTGCGGTGCTGTTTGCGATCCCCAACCGCTACGATGCGTCCGCAGTTGTTCAAATCGATCCCCGTCAACGATCGATCACCAATCTCGATTCGGTCGTCTCGGATCTGAAGGGCGACCAGCCGACGATTGAGAGTGAAGTCGAAATCATTCGTTCGCGTCCTGTCATCCTGAAAGTCATCGAGACGCTTGACCTGCGCCACGATCCCGAGTTTGCAGCGCCTGCCCTGTCGTCGCGGTTGATGAGATTTCTCGGGCTTTCGACCCGTTCATTGCCAACCGATCCGATCGACGAGCCGGCGCCGCAGCCGGTCGACCAACGCGATGATCTCATCCACCTTGACGTCCCCGGTTCGTCGAAGCCTGGCCGGGACGAGGTCGCCGCAACAGTCTTTGACCGGTTGAAAATCAGCCGTGTACGCAACACACTGCTCATCGATATCAAGTTTTCATCCAGCGATGCCATCAAGGCCGCGCACATCGCTAATACGGTTGCGGAAGTTTATCTCACGGAACAATTGCAATCCAAGACCGGCGCCGCCGCATCGGCCACGAGGCTTCTTGAGCAAAAACTCAACGAGATGCGCACTAAAGTCAGCGATGCCGAGCGCAAGGTCGAACAATGGAAAGCCTTGAACGGCGTCTTCGATACGGAAGGCCAAGTGCTGTCTGAAAAGCAACTGGCTCGCCTGATGGAGCAAACCGTCAACGCCCGCAACACAACCAGCGAAGCAAAAGCCAAATTCGACCAAGCGCAAAAGCTGGCGCGGCAGGGCGATCACGGCGACGCCCTCGTTGAAGTTCTTGAAAGCCACACGGTCCGCCTGCTGAAAGAACAGCTCGCGAATGCGACACGGCGAGCGGCCGAGCTCGCATCCAAATATGGACCGCGCCACCCTGAAATCATTAAGAGCCGTGCCGAAGTCGCCGATGCCGAACGCCAGGTTCGTGGCGAGGTCGATCGTCTGGTCAGCAATTTAAAGAACGAAGCTGAAGTCGCCGAGGCTCGCGAGCGCCAGCTGTCGCAAAGCCTGTCGCAACTCAAAGAGCAGCAAATCATTTCAAAAGATTCAGGCGTCGACCTGAACGATCTGCAGCGCGAAGCCGCGACCAGCAAGCAACTGTTTGAAGCTCTCCTTGCCCGCTACAAGCAAACAGCGGAGACGCAAGGTTTCCAGCTTCCAGATGCGCGCATGGTCGAGCAAGCCGTTGTGCCGCTTTTTCCCGCCGCACCGAAATGCAAGCAATTGGCCTTCATGGCGGCCGTTGCTGGACTTATTCTCGCGATCGGCTTGGCCCTGCTGCTTGAAGTCATGGCCCCGGGCATCGCCCGCTCGGAGGATATTGCCCGCACGCTCGACTTGGATCACTTGTCGTCCGTGCCAGCGATGGCCGCCACTGAGACGGCAGCCGCACCCGGCAAGGCCGTTCGACTTATCGTCGCCGAGCCATCCAGCATCTATGCCGACGCCATTCGCAACGTGCGCCGCGAGCTTGACCAGCGTCGCAACTACGCTGGCCCACGCATCATTCTTGTGACGTCGAGCATGCCGGGCGAAGGTGCCGACATCATCGCCTCGAACCTGGCCCATCATATTTCGATGACGTCGGGCAGCAGCCTACTTGTCGATGGCGATCTCCGATTGCAACCCTTGACCCGTCAACTCGCCGCCGATCGTCAGCGCGGTTTGCTCGATCAGCTGGCCAGCGGCGAACCGTTCGAAGCGGCCATCCTGCGCGACGGCTTGACCGGCTTGCATTTCCTGCCAGCCACTGGGCCCGCTCCATCGCAAATTTCGATCCCTGAAGCTTTGAGTTCTCGCCTCATGGCCAGCGGGTTAAGGTCGCTCACGGCGAGATTTGATACCATCATCATCTCAGCCCCGCCTCTGCTGCCGGTGATCGATGCGAGGATACTCGCCGACCTTGCCGACCAGATCGTCTTCGTCATGACTTGGCAGCGAACACCCAAGCAGATCGCCAAAAAAGCTCTTAACCTGCTCGGTGCAAACCAGCACAAAATCGCCGGCGTCATCCTCAATGATGTCGCGGAAGATCAACTCGAAGACTACGGAGCGTTGGCAACGCTTCTCGGCCGGTCGCCGCGCACGGCAGCGGCTCAATACCGGCGGCGAGAGGCTGCCTGAAATTGCCGCGCCAGCGCGAGCGCGGCACAATAATCAGTCGGCATTCAAGCAAATTTAGGAAGTCTCGCTTAACATCAAGAGCAGTCGAACGGCCGTGATTGGCCGGCGATCTGTTCGTGCGTCGCGTCGCGTAACCTGGGTAAACACTTCAAATGTCAGCACCCTCCACGGACATGATGTCCAAGACTCTGGCTGCGCCTGGTGCATACGCATCGAAGCATCAGCGCCGGTTGTCGCGCCAAGTCGCGGCCGATGTCGTGGCCATCAGCGACGTTTTATCCGTCGTGCTCGGAGGTCTTCTGCCGGCGCTTATCTATGCGGTTATCGGCGATTTCACCATCGATCAACTGACGATCCTTCAGGCGACCATGCTGGCCGGCTTCATCGCCCACCTGTGTCTGCGTTTTCGCGGTATGTATGATACCTCGCGGATGGACGCTTTCCCGTTCAAGCCCGTTGAACTTCTCATTGCGATCTGCTGCGGCATGATCGGCGTTCTCGGTATCGGTCTCCCGCTCAATCTGCAGCACGTCGATCTCGTGCTTTGGTACACGGCGTGGCTGTCGGCGAGCTTCCTAGTCATGTTGATCACGCGCTTGACCACCCGAAGCTTGATCGCAAGTCTCGCCGCCGCCGGCCGCTTCAATGAACGCGTCGCCATCTTCGGCGCCGGGCCGATCGCCCGCCGCGTTTACGACATTGTCGCTGAGCCGCGCCTTGGAATCACGTTTGCTGGGCTCTACGACGATCGTATGGGAACCGACCGCATCAATCCGGAAGGCCTCGCCGTCCATGGCCGCCTCGACGACCTCATCAAGTCTGCCCGCGAAGGTGCGGTCGATCGCATCGTGATTGCGCTACCGCAGTCCGCAAACGATCGCATGGCAGCAATCGTCGGTCATTTCGACAGCCTGCCGATCTCGACGCATGTCGTCACGCATATCGCGTCCGATCTGCTCGAAACCAATGCCGGATTCAACGTCTCGTCCATCGGACCGATCGGCCTACTGGACGTAAAAAAAAAACGTTGAACGGCCGCGCCCGCGCCAGCAAGCGTGCTGAAGATATCATTCTTGGCTGCGTGCTACTTGCCATCTCGGCTCCACTTTGGCCGTTAATCGCCATCGCCATCAAGCTCGATAGTGCTGGACCGGTATTGTTCGCGCAAAAGCGCCGTGGCCGTTATCAGTCGACCATCAACGTTTTGAAGTTCCGCACCATGCGCGTCATGGAAAACGGTCCGCTCGTCCAGCAAGCAGTCGTCAAAGACCCCCGCGTGACGCGCGTCGGCCGGATCTTGCGGCGCACCAGCCTCGATGAATTACCGCAGCTCATCAACGTCATCCGGGGAGAGATGTCGCTGATTGGCCCGAGACCTCATGCCCTCGCCCATGACGACGAATTCAGCCGACTGTTGCACCTCTATCCCGATCGCCATCAGATGCGCCCCGGCATGACAGGCTTAGCGCAGGTCAGCGGCTTTCGCGGCTCCACGGCGAAACCGGGCAGCATTGAAGCGCGCGTCAAGGCTGACCTCGCGTACGTACGCGCGTGGTCGATTTGGCTCGACATCAAAATACTGTCGCGCACTTTTGCGGCCGTCATCTCCGGAACCAACGCCGACTAAAGCCCGACGTGGCGGTGGAAACCAGATGCCTGCGATGACGAAGCTTAAAATCAAAACGCCGATGCCGGTCAGCTTGCTGGTCGTTGCCTTCCTCTGTCCGACGGAGTTTTCGCTTTATCTCGACAGCCTGCGTTTGCCGCCGCATCGCGTCGCACTGGCGCTTCTGGTGCCGATCGCCCTGTGGAAGCTCGCGACGCAGCGATGCTTGAAGATCCGCACTTTCGACATGGCCTTTCTCGCATTCAACGTTTGGACAGTCGGCGTCTTCATGACGCATCAGGGGTCTTCCGAAGGGTTGATCTACGGCGGGTCACTGGCGCTCGAAGGGCTCGGCGGCTATCTCGTCGCCCGCGTCTGGATCCGCGACGCTGCCACCTTCGATGCCGTGCTGCGCACTTTGGCCTTAGCCATTGGCGTCGCCGCACTGATTGCGCTACCGGAAACACTTTTCGGGCAGACGTTCACCCACGACCTGCTGCAACGCGTCACTGGTTATAGCCATCCGACCGCTGTCGAAACGCGTCTTGGGTTGACCCGCGCCTACGGGTCCTTCGATCATCCAATCCATTACGGCACCTTTTGTGCCGCGTTGCTCAGCATGTTTTGGTTCGCCGCACGCTCAAACCACCAGCGCCGAACACGCATCGCACTGCTGTGTGGCGCAACTTTTCTTGGCCTGTCATCGGCACCAATTTTGTGTCTGGTTTTGCAAGGCACGATGCTGCTTTGGGAACGCCTGACGCGCGGCACGTCCAATCGCACGCTGATGGCGTTGACGGCGCTGACCGGTCTTTACATCGGTGCCGCACTTGTCATGACGCGCTCGCCGATCAACTTCATCGCAACCGGCATGACACTCGATAGCTGGACTGGATACTACCGCCTTCAAATCTGGGAAAACGGCCTGAACAATGTCTATGCGAACCCTTGGACCGGCATCGGCCTCGACGAATGGGAGCGGCCGTGGTGGATGGTATCTTCAACGGTTGACGCCTTCTGGCTGGTGATTGCGATGCGTGAAGGCATCCCCGCACTTCTACTTCTGGTGCTGGCGCTGGCCTTGATGATCCGGGCCGTGGCGACCAAGGGGTTGCACCATCCCGATCCACGCATCCGAAATCTGGCACGTGGCTGGATCATGTCGTTGATCGCGCTGTCGCTGGTTGGCACGACAGTTCATTTCTGGAATGTGCTCTACGCCTTCTTTTTCTTCGTCATAGGTTTGGCGGGATGGATGGCTGATCCAAAACGGATGGCGGCAGCAGCGCGAACAGGCGTGGGCGAACGGTCGCGCGCGGTTGGCGCTCGCCGAATATCGCGACGGCCAACTCCCCGCCATGTGCACATTTCGACGAGGCCTGCGACGGCACCGTCACCGCTTGCGATCTGATCGCCGCATCACGCGGCTGACGCCACCAGCCGCTGGTCGAAATGCTGGCCGCCGCACAGAGCACGAAGCTCGTCATACAGGTGCCGCGCCTTCGTGTCCCAGCTCTCGTGCGCAATCCTGTGCCGCGCCATCGCCGCATCGAACGGCTGCGCCAGAGCGGCTGTAATTTCCGCTGCAAACTGTTCAGGCGTCGCCGCCACGCGAACCAGATCGCGATACGGCGCCAGGGCCGGAAAATCCGTCGTCACCACCGGGCGGCCAACCGCGAGATACTCTTTCAGCTTGATCGGATTGCACGCTTTGATCCAAGAGCTGTCATTCCAGGGCATGATGAGCACGTCCATCGCTGCCATGTAGCGCGCGACATCATCGTAGGGTTTGCGCCCGACCATCGTCACGTTCGCTAACTGGCACCACCCGTCCGGCAGCGAACAACCGCCGATCAAAACGAACGCAACATCGGGCAACCGGCGCGCGGTTTCGATAAACAATCCGGGCGCAAATGTGTGCGCATCGATACCGCCGATAAAGCCGACACGAGGATGCTTTAAAGCACCGACATCGGCGGGATCGGGCCGGGCGGTGTCGCCTGCACGGATAAACATGTCAAGGTCAGCGCCGTGCGTGATGAGAACTTGGCGAGCGACCTCGCCGCGCTCTTCGTCCATCAACGAGGCGTTGCAGTAGACGACGAGGTCGGCTGCTGATTTGAGACGCGCAATTTGCCGGCCAACGACATGCGGATCGGCTTCCGGAAAAGCTTCGAACCGGTCGGTCCTCTGCAAAACTAGCGCCGTGTGAGAAATCTTGTCGATCAGCAGCGCCCCGGCCGGGCAATGCACCCACAGCAGCGGGCGGCGAATTCCGGCAAGGGCTGCGGCGCGTTTGATTTGCGGTGCCAGCGCCCAGCCTGAGAGCCGCTCGCCAGTTGGCCCTGGCACGGCCCACGGCGACATCACCCAAAATTTGTTTTCAACGTGGACCAAGCCGCGCGACAGGCTTTTCAGCTTGCGGCCGATACGGCCGGCGAATTGCCCCTTCTCCGATAGCGACGGCATGCGTACGGCCAGAGAATTGACGAACAGAACCGGCACCGACCGCGCGAGCCGGCGCATGATCTGAAAATCGAAATGGCCGCGATTGTGGTACCACCAGTCTTCGCCCCCGATGCAGATGATGCCATCAAATGCCGTTCGCTCTACGTCGTGCTCCACCGCCATTCCGGCCTCCCCGCTCGTCCCCGCTTCGGCAAACCATGGACCGATCCGCGTTAATCAGTCGTTAGCCGGTTAATGAGCAGAGCCGATTATTTACCTCCCGTTAACCTCTCGCACCTAGCGTTTCGGTGGCAGATTCGCTGCGGGGAAATGCGGATGCTGGCGACCACGCCCGTCGATGTATCGATCATCGTTGTCAGCTACAACACGCGGGCTATGACGGCTGCTGCGCTGACGTCCATTCAGGCTGAAACGCGAGCCTGCAGTTACGAAGTCATAGTCGTCGACAACGCCTCGACGGACGGCTCCGCCGAGATGATCGCGCATCATCCGCTGCAACCGGCCCGGATTGCGCTGTCCGAAAATATCGGTTTTGCCCGCGCTAACAATCGAGCTGTGCTCGACGCGCGTGGCCGCTACGTGTTGCTGCTCAACCCCGACACGATCGTCCTTGATGCCGCCATCGATCGCCTCGTCGCCTTTGCCGATGCCAACAGCAACGCACGTATATGGGGCGGGCGCACAGTTTTCGCCGATGGCCGCCTCAACCCCGCCTCATGCTGGTCACGGATGACGGCTTGGACCTTGTTTTGCCGAACCAGCGGGCTTGCGGTGCTGTTTGCGAATAGCGCATTTTTTAATGGTGAAGCCATCGGCGGCTGGCGACGAAACACGGTGCGCCATGTCGACATCGTGTCTGGATGCTTCTTTCTGATCGAACGAAAGGTGTGGGACCGCCTGAACGGTTTTGATCCCGCATTTTTCATGTATGGCGAAGAAGCCGATCTCTGCTTGCGGGCGCGGGAGTTGTCGGCACGGCCGATGATTACGCCAAATGCCACGATCGTTCACTATGGCGGCGCGTCAGAGCCCGTGCGCGCCGACAAAATGGTTCGCCTGCTGACCGCCAAGATGACCCTCATTATGCGGCACTGGACGCCGATGTCGGTCTCACTGGGTCGAGCCTTACTCAGTAGCTGGCCGCTGTCACGGCGATTGGCGATGGCTCTGGCCGCGCTCGTCTCAAGCGACGATCGAATTGCCAGTTCTGCCGCGACTTGGCGAGAGGTTTGGCACCGCCGGTCAGAGTGGCGATGGGGCTATCTCGCAGCCGATTCACCTCCCGTGCAGACAGCTGCCGCGCCGACCCAACACCGTCCTCAGATCTTGGCGCGCAGCGACACATGATGACTCCATCAAGCGTGAATATTTTCAGCGTCGGTTCACGGCCGCACACACCCGCGTATGCCGTTGCGACGCTTGTCACCGATCGCCAGCATCATGCCGATATGCGTGCGTCGCTCATCGGCGGCGGGTTTTCGCAAACCGATTGTGAATACCTGGCCATCGACAACACGGGCAACAATCAAGCCGACGCCTATCGTGGTTTGAACGCGCTGCTCAACGCGGCGCAGGCGCCCATCGTGATCTTGTGCCATCAGGATATCCGCCTGATCGCTGACGGGCGGGCGCATCTTGATCGGACGCTTGCGGCGTTGACAGAAGCCGATCCGACTTGGGCCGTCGCTGGCAACGCGGGCGGCATCGGCCCGGGCCGCCTTGCGATCCGCATTAGTGATCCCCATGGCCGCAACCGCCACATCGGCAAACTTCCCGCCCGTGTCCAGTCGCTCGACGAAAACCTTTTGATCGTTCGCCGCGATGCCCGTATCGGCTTTTCGATCGATTTGACCGGCTTTCATTTTTACGGCGCCGACATCTGCCTGCACGCCAGCCAGACGGGCCACACCGCCTACGTCATCGATTTCCATCTCGAACACATTTCGCCCGGCCGCAAAGGAGCAGACTTCGTCGCAGCCGAAACAGCCTTTCGCGCCAAGTGGTCGAAAGCGCTGTCGCCACGCTGGCTGCAAACCACATGCAGCCTCATCCGTTTGTCACCCGGTCCCGTCAATCGCGCCATGCAAGGACGATTTGATCGGGTGTTTTCCGGCGTCGTCCGCAGATTGCCCCGCTCATCGGGCTGGAAACGATTGAAGGCTGAACGCGCATGATCAGATCCACTGAACCGGAAAGCCCGCTGTTCGCCACCAACGACGCCGGATTAGGTCGTCGCGTGGCGCTGCAGGGCACGATGCTATTTGCCGGCTTCGGCGTCGCGCAACTGCTTTCGTTCGCGCGCAACGCGCTTATCGGTCACGCACTTTCGCAAACGGACTTTGGCATCGCCGCCACCATCACGCTTATGTTGCAGCTGATCGAGACGTTGTCCGATCTCGGTTCAGACCGTTTGATCGTCCAGGCTGACGATGGAACATCGGATCGCTTCTTTGCGACCGCTCACGCCATCCTGATCGCGCGCGGCTTTTTGATCGCAACGACGATGCTCATCGCAGCCCCGGCGATCGCCGCGTTTTTCCAGGTTCAACACGCCATCCAAGCTTTTCAACTGGCGGCGTTCGGCCCGTTTCTCAAGGGCTTCATGCATCTCGACTACCGCGCCGCGCAACGGCGGTTGGACAACCGGCCGTATCTGTGGATCGAAGTCGTGCCACAGGCCGCCGCTCTCGCGATGACCATTCCGGCGCTCGCAATGACCAACGATTATTCGCTCGTCGTGGGCTTGACACTTGGGCAGGCGGCGATCGCCGTGTCGATGTCGCACCTGCTCGCATCGCGGCACTACGATGTTGGCCTCGATTTCACATTGATCAAGCGCCATCTCGCCTACGGCTGGCCGATCCTGCTCAGCGCCATCCCTGTCATCGCCGTGTTTCAGGGTGATCGCATTATTGTCGGCCGGCTGCTCGGCATGGAAGCGCTGGCCGTTTACAGCGCAGCGTTCATGATCACGATGGTGCCCGGGCTGATCGCCGGAAAAGTCGGCCACTCTTTGCTGCTGCCGGTATTCTCGGACACTCTGCGCAACGGACGCGGCATCAAGGTGCGCTATCGGTCGGCGGTCGAAGCGACAACCGTCTTCGCCGCGCTTTATCTTGCGGCCTTCTGTATCGCAGGAAATTGGCTTTTGCCGGTCGTTTTCGGTGACAAGTACGCGGGCTTCGGAGCCATTACCGGTTGGCTCGCCGCGATGTGGGCCGTGCGCATGATCCAATCCGTGCCGGGTATGGGGCTGATGGCCTACGGTTACACGAAGCCGTTTCTCGTCGCCGGTATTTTGCGGGCCCACGCGTTGCCGTGCGTGCTGCTCGCCGCCTTGACCGGCTATGGCCTGGCAACGCTGGCCGCGATCGGCGTCGTCTTTGAAGTGGTATCCCTGGCGTATATCGTCACCCAACTGGAACGGTTGGAACCGCAGCTTGGCCGGCTCCTGTTCGATCGCGCGCTGTTCATCCTGCCGGCCGGTATTGGCGCCACGCTGCTCGGCGCGACGTTCGGCGGCACGCCGTCCGCGCTGCTTTGGTCCGGCCTCATCGCCATCGCGCTGATTGCCGCGATCGGGTTGGCGGTCATGCCGGGTTTGCGTCGAGATTTGCGTCGCGCATTCGTCGGAGCTGCGCCGCTGGTTGCTGCCTAGAGCATTTTCCGACGAAGTGGATCTCGGTTTGTCGTTAGAAAATGCGACAAAGCATCATGCTAGAGCGCCGATCTTAGGCAATCAGATCGGCGCTCTAGCCGGCAAACTTTGCAAGGCTAGCCGACGTTGCGTTGCGGTTCGACTGCCAACGACGCCGTAATCTTTGCCGACCGGCGAATTGCCGAATGCGCCAAGGCATGGTCATAAGCAGCCAACAAACGCGAGCGCTCTTGATCCCAGTTCAGCAGACTGCGAGCTCGCGCCAAGCCTTCCTCGCTGAGCGCGCGACGCAGAACGGGATCGACGGCCACGCGCATGATCTGCCGTGCGAGATCGACGGGATCGTTGTCAGCGGCATAAAGCGCCGAGCCACCCGACAATTTGCGCCCTTCAATCAGATCAAAGCCGACGAACGGAACTCCAAGGCTCATGTATTCGAAGACCTTGTTCATCGAGATTTTGTCGTTGTAGCTGTTCTTTGGATCAGGGATGACGCCGATGTCGAAACTCGAATACGCTGTTAATAGCGCCTTGCCGGAGAGAAACCCGGTGAACGTCACATAGTTGGCGAGGCCCTTGTCGCGAACCAATTGCTGCAATCGCGGCAATTCCGTTCCCGATCCGACAATCGCGCATTGCACGTCGTGGCGGTTCAACCGATGCACGATGGTGTCCATCGCTTCGATGAGCAGATCGACGCCATCCTGAGTGCCCATGATGCCGACATAACCGAGCAGCGTCTTGCGGCCATTCTTCAACGCCGGGCTCGGTGCAATGCGATTGAAGCGCGACAACTCTGGAATGGAGCGGACGACGAAGACGCGATTGGCGTCGATGCCGCCGCGCCGGATCGCAATGTCTTTAAACGTCTCGTTCGTTGCAATTGAAACGTCAGCCACTTTGAACGTCAGCTTTTCGAGCCACAGCAGCAGGCGATGCATCGCGCCGCGCCGACCGAACTTGGCTTCAAACAGTTCCGGGTTGAGATCGTGATGATCGAAGACAAAGCGCTTGCCGAACAGATACTTCCAGAACGCTCCGATCACGAACAGCAGATCTGGCGGATTGCAGGCCTGGACAACGTCGAAGCCGACCTTGCGGTAGGCTTTGATCGACAGCGCAAACTCCCACGCCAAGGCCCAGCTATATTCCAGCGCATAGCCAAGCGCCCCATTGGCTTCGTACGGGAGCGGATGGCGGAAGACATGAATGTCCTCGAGGCGCTCGTAGGCTGCCGTAAATTTTCCGCCCTTCGGACAGACCACCGAAACGGTATAGCCGGCGTCACGCAACGCCAGCGCTTCCTGCCAGACGCGGCGGTCGAGCGGCACGGTCAAATTCTCAACGATAATCAGTACACCCGGCCCGTTCGACACCACGTAGCTCCACCCTCTGATCCGCGTTCGTCGGGATCGGGGCGCATCATCCTCTCAAAACGTAAAGGAAGGCTGCAGTGAAGAGTTCGAATTCATATGGTTTTTATGTCCCAATAACGGACAATAGAACAGCAAGTTGTTTACCAATCGCCGGCTTGCGGTCTGGCGGGTTTCCTGGCACATCTCAAACGTTGACGAAGTGTTAAAAAGTTGCGCCGCATTTGAGGTTGTCCCGTGTTTGAAGCGTTCTTGCGTGCCCACCGCCAGCCTCGTACGTATTGCGAAATCGACCTGACCAGCGTTCGCGAGACGCTCCTCTATATAGCCAGCGATCTTCGCGATGACGCGCACCATCAGCCGCTTGCCGACGCGTTGCAGGCGGCGTTGCGCGAAGTCGATGCTCTTGAGGTCGCCGGCACTGCAAAGCGCCGCCCTTCAATCGTTCGCTCGGCATTCGCGCCGCGCCAGGTTTGAGCACAACGGCTCTGGAACTCGGCGCGCTGCGGCGCTGATTTAGAACTTGATTTTGATTCCACCATACGCGGCGAACGGCAGCGACGGCGTTATCGACCGCGCCTCGTCTTCATCGAACGTCACACCCGTTGTCGAGCTGGCGGCGTTGGCGTCTTCGGGGCTGAAAAACGTTCCGTACAAACCATAACGGCGGTCGAAGATATTCTTTACGAGCCCGTAGATCTGGAAGTTTTCCGTCAGATCATAGGATGTGCGCAGGTCCACGCGGGCATAACCCGGCAGCTTGGTATTGTTGTTGGCTTCATCGCCGAAGAAAAATTGATCGCTCGACGCAACCAGGTCACTGCCGACTTTCCATTGCGGCGTCAGCCAATACTCAATCCCGGCTTTAAAGCGATGGCGCGGGATTCCCGGCAAATGATCCCCTGACTGGACGAAGTTGCAGCCGATCTCATCGGCCGGATCGGTGTCAGGACACGTTTCGGCGTTCGGCGTATTGGGCGCCGGCAGGATCAGATCGTCGCGGAACGTCGCATCGATTAGCGCGTAAGAACCGTAAATCGAAAGCCTATCGTTGTGATATCCGATGGCGGCTTCAAAACCCTGCCGCAACGTATCACCGGCGTTGAGGAAAAATCCGCGTCCGGTTGCTGTTGCCGCCACATTCAAGATGTCATCGAAATTCGTCGTGCGGAACACGCCGAGGCTCCACGTCAACCGCTGGCGATCGACCGATGTCGCTTCGCCGCGAATGCCAAGTTCGAAACCCTTGGAAACTACCTGCTGGAGCGGGGGATCATCGGTCAGAAAGCTTTCGATGAAGCACGGATTTTCCGGTTCAGCGCAGCCAAGCTCGGCGGCCGTCGGTGCCCGGTTGGCCTCGGCATAATTGCCGTAGACGGACAATCCCGGCATCAGCCGGTACGTCGCACCGGCTGTTGGATTGAATCGATCATACTTATTGGTCGTATTCAGCTCAGGGAATTCGCCGGTCAAGTCTTCGAGCTGAATGGTGGCGTGATTATAGCGACCGCCGACGGTGACGGAGAGATCATCGGTGACGTCCAGCGTGTTGCTGAAATAGACGCCGTAGTAATCGTTCTCGGTGTCCAAGTTGCGGGGCGCCAGATCGTCCGGCTCGACCACGATCGCGCCCGTGCCAGTGACGACGAACTTTGGTCCGATGGTTCCGACTTCGCTCGAAGTCTGGTAGCCGACCGAGCCGTGGTCGTAGCTAACGCCGACGAGAAACTGGTTTGGCCGATTGAACAACCGCGTTTTTTCGACGGCTTGAAAAGCCGTGCCGTAACTGTCGGCATCGGTATTGATGCGTTCGATGGAGCCGATAGGATCAATCGGAGTTGGGATGAACCCGCCGCTTGGGGTCTCTAGAGGTTCTTCGAGCCCTTCTTCTTCCAAGCACAAAATGGTGGCGTCGAACGAACACGCCTCGGCCTCCGACAAATTGCCATCGACGACGCGCTGTTTCAGTCGGCGAAAGTAGCCGACGCCTGAAAAGGTCAATGTCTCGGTCGCGCGGATTTTGCCCGACAGCGTCGGCATGAGAACTTCAAGTTCGGTATTCTGCGGCGACGTAAACGTGTTGCCGTAGTCAGCCCGCAGCAATTCGAGCGGCGCCGCTGCAACAACGCCGGCGGATGAATCGGCGGCGGTCAAACTCAGGTGGAATTCGCTATTCGCTCCCTTGAAACCCACGTCGCCAAAAAACCGCGAGATTTCCGCTTCGGAGAAATCGCGGAAACCATCTTCTTCGATGCGCTGCGCGGCGACGTAGGCGCTGACGCCGCCACTGTTGCCACCCGCCTGGACACCAACCTGACGGCGTCCGAACGATCCGGCCAGCGCATCGATCTCGCCGCCCTCATAGCCAAAGCCATCCTTCGTAACGATGCTGATGGCGCCGCCGATCGCGTTCAACCCGAACACCGGGTTCGAGCTGATGACCGTGATATCTTGGATGGCATTCGATGGAATTATATCGAAATTGACGGTATCGCCAAATGCCTCGTTGATGCGGACGCCGTTTTGATAAACCGCAAGCCCTTGGGCGCGTCCGCCGACCGATGAGGCATCAAAACCGCGATACGATACGTCGGTGCGGAAGCCGCTACCTCCGATATCGGTGATGATGATTCCCGGCACGGATTGCTGCAAAGCTTGCTGGACCTGCGCTGAACCTTCCGCGCTGATCTGTGCTGCCGATGCAGTGCCGACGTTGCTCGGGACTTTTTCGAGCGGGATTTCGCTGCCGCCAATCGGCGACACGCGCACTTGCGTGTTCGCAGGGGGCGGACCAACGACGTTGGTTGGCTGTGGTGGAGCCGAAGGGTCTGGCGACTCGACCGGCTGCGACACCGGCTGCGGCTCAATCGGGACTTGTTTTGGTTTCGCTACCTGTGCCGGGCGGGCTTTCGGCGTTACCGCATTCGGCGCCGGCGTCGTTTGAATCACTTCGACATCGGGAAGCCGCTGCTGACCGTCCGTCGTCGCAGGGTCCACGCCCTGTTGCGCGGGCGTCGCGGCGGCGGGAGCATTTGGTGGTGTCGGCGCAGTGACCGATGGGGTTTGCGGTGGCGTTGGCGTCGTCACCACAGGCGGTGTGTCTGACGTTGATGGCGTGGCGTCAGCGGGCGGAACTGGCGGCGTGTCGCCTGTGCCCTGATCCTGCGCCAATACCCCTGTCGCTCCACCCGCGTAAAAAAAAACCAGAAAAAAGCCGGCGCGAATGGCACTAGATTTCACGGTGCGTCCCCAAAACATATTGATCCCGAATCAGCGTTTGAGATCATAAATTTCCCTCGATACTCAAATGCGGTTCGAATTGTCGGGTCAATAACGATCACCTAGGGAATATTTCCCAATATTACTGATTGCCAATGTGTGTTGCCGGAGCGCACCGTCATGTCGCGTCCACGCTTGACCGATCTGCTATTTTAAATCGGCACTAATGGAACTACGTCGCCCAATCGGCGCGAAGGAAGAACGAACGGATGGGCATTCCGGGTTGCCGATGCGCCGCTGGCCGCACGACCGGCGTGCGGCCGCCGCCTGTAAAACGATCATCGGGAACTTTTCTCGCTGCATTGCGACGCAAAACAGCCAACGGCGCCTGTTGCTCATGCTGGCGAGGAACTCTTTGAAATCAAACGCGAACGCGCTGGATCTGCACAGCCGCAAAAGGCACGAAAATTTGACGCGAATGGCGCTGGCCCAACGGCAGAAAAATCGTTACATGCAGGGGCTTCGTTGTGGCCCATCGCGTTTTGGAAGTCTGACCGTGATCCTCGCATTAGCGACCGTTTTCTCGCCCATTTTCCGGCGTCGCTCTTGCTACTCAGCCGCAATCTCGCTCGCCATGCTCGGTTGCGGTGCGCTGTCGACTGCCGCCGTGGCGCAAGGCGCGCTTGAGCCGGCACAAGCGCCCAGCGCCGCGACGCCGAACACATCACCATCGGCTGCGCCAGGCCAGCCCACGAGGTTGTCGCTTGAATTGAACAAGCTTGAAACATTCGACAAGGGTTGCCGCGCTTATATCGTCGTCAATAATACGACCGAACTTTCCTATCAGGCGCTAAAACTCGACTTGGTGCTTTTCCAAACCGACGCTGTGATCGGACGTCGCTTCGCACTCGATCTGGCGCCGGTCAGGGCGCAAAAAAAATCGGTCAAGCTGTTCGAGATCGACCAGATGGCCTGCGACAAGATCGGATCATTTCTCATCAACGACGTGATCGATTGCAAAACCGAGGCTGGCCCGGCCGACGCATGTTTGCAGCGCTTGGCGACATCGTCGCTTAGCTCTGTTCAGCTTTCGAAATAAATAATTCCGTATTGGAGTTCGCCGTGAACGATACGACCGTGCATGACTTTTCAATTCTGGCTTTGTTCAATCATGCCGACATCGTCGTTAAATCGATCATGGTCGGGCTCATACTCGCGTCGATTGTCTGCTGGGCTTTGATCTTTGAAAAAATCTTTCGCATGTGGCGTCTCAGCCGAGAAATCGGACGGTTACAGGATGCCGCCGGTGCCGGCGCGTTGCCATCAAGCGAAGCTCGTGGCCTGAACCAGAAAATCACTACGGCTGCGACGACCGAATGGACGGAAGGCGAGCGCAACGCGGCCAATGGAGAATTACGCGATCGCCTGGAGCAAGCCATGCGCGCCGCCATGAAGCGCGAATTGAAAGGCATTGAAGTCGGCCTGCCATTCCTGGCGACGCTTGGCTCAGCAGCGCCGTTCATCGGCCTGTTCGGCACCGTCTGGGGCATCATGAATTCGTTCACCGCAATCGCCCAGACCAAAGATACGAGCCTTGCCGTCGTCGCCCCCGGCATTGCGGAAGCATTGTTCGCAACCGCCATTGGCTTGGCAGCGGCCATCCCCGCCGTCATCGCCTACAATCAAATCACCGTCGCGCTCGGGCGCGCGTCCGACAAAATTGCGCCCGCCATCAGCGATCTCGCGCGCACCTTGTCGCGGCGCGGCATGGAGGGCGCACGCTGATGGGACTTTCGGTCGGCAGCAGCGGCTCGGACGACGATCACGGCTATAAGCCGATGGCTGAAATCAACGTCACGCCGATGGTCGATGTGATGCTGGTTTTGCTCATCATCTTCATGGTCGCAGCACCTCTCATGGTGCAAGGCGTGCCGATCGATTTGCCAAAAACGTCGGCGTCCAAACTCGGCGCGATGAAAAAGCCGATGGTCGTCACCCTCGCCGGCGACGGCAATTTATATATTCGCGACGAACAAGTGACGCGCGAAACCCTCACCGGCCGGCTGCAGGCCATCAAAGCTGCGGAAGGGACTGAAAACATCGTCTATGTGCGGGCAGATCGCACGATCGCCTACGGCGACGTGATGGAACTTCTCGGCCGCGTCGGCGAGGCGGGCTTTGCGCGCGTGTCGCTGCTGTCACAGCCGGCACCCGCCGCTGCCGCCTTGCAGCGGCCGTGAGGGAACGACGCGGCAACCGATGATCAGTCTTCGCACCCTTGCTGTTCTGCTCTCGCTGCTCATCCACGGCTCGCTGGCCTACGCCGTGATCTGGCGGCCGCCAGCGCCGCCGACGGACGTGCTCGAGTCGGGCTCCGGCACCGACGCGATGAATGTCGAGGCAGGGATCGCGATCGAAGGGCTCGCCAAATTGGGCGACGCTTTGGAGACTATCGAAACCGTCGAGATTGCGCCGGTCAATGCCACGCCGCCGCCACTTGAGGATATCAAGCCCGTCGACGAACTGCAGGATGCCATTACGGCCACCGAGAGCCCGAGCGAGGAACAGATCGCCGAGGTCAAAGAGCCGCCGCTGGTTGTCGAGCAAACGCCGCCCGAAGTTCAGGTTCAGGAGCGCGCGCCGGATCAGGTCGCAATTTTATCGCAGCAAAGTTCAGGGGAAGCGAAGTCAGGCAGCGATGCCAAAGCCTACGGGCGCTATATGGGCCAGATCAATCAGCGTGTGCAGCGGGCCAAAATCAACCCGCGTGCGCGCATCGGTGGCACCGTGCTGATGCGCTTCACGGTCGGGCTCAGGGGCGAACTTCTCAAGACCGAAGTCGCGACAAGCTCTGGGTCGCCGCTACTCGACAAAGCTGCGATTTCGGCGCTTGAGCGGGCGGCTCCGTTTCCGCCGATCCCGCCGGAGGTCAGCACCAAGCCGCTCGCCTTCACGCAGCCGTTCCGTTTCATCATGCGCTGAGCGTCATCGGGGCCGCCATTTGAGGACTTCCGGAAAAGTGGAAACCGGTTTTCCGAAAAGAAGCACGACAAAACTGAGCGCTAGGATCGGTCGATCAGTCGACTCACAGCGGACAGACCCTAGTATTCGACCTCAAGCGACAACTTATACGTTGTGTCGGGCGTTTGCTCATTCAAACCAAGCAACACGCCGGCGCCGATTGAAACGGACAATTCTTTTTCATCTGCGCTTTCGTCAGTCGCCAGGGTTCCCCGGTCGCGGCCCAGCATGGCTATCGTCCGCTCGGCAGGAAAAAAAGTGTAATAGCCGACCAATCCGGCACGATGCTGATTGGTGTCGCCAAACGCCATCGACGCCTCCGATCGGCGGCCCGTATCGCCGATCCGCTCGAATGTCCCGTAGCCTTCGAGCGCCAGAGCCACCGACCGCGAAAAGTCATACTTTCCCTGCAGAAAATAGCCGAAGTCCCAGCGCTCATCGCGGACGAAATCCAGATCGCTGTCTGCGCCATCGCCGCCGAATAGTTTAATGAAGGCCAAGTTGGCAATCATCGTCCAGGCGCCGCTGTGCGCTTCAATGATTGGGCCGATATAGAGTTCGCTCTGACTTTCCGCTTCCCCTGATACCGGCAGCCCGTACTCGACCAGCAGTCCAAGCCCAACCCCTTCGGCTTTCGGCTTGACGAACACGACCACGCCTTCAAAAGCGACCTCGTCGAGTTGCAGATCACCGAAGCGTCCAGCGTCGGCCAAAGTCGCCGGGTCATCCAAGCGCTCTTGCTCGTACTCGATGCCGACGCGGACACGAAACCAATCGGTGATGCCGAGTTGTACTTCCAGCGCCTCGCGCTGCCGGATTACGGTGTTGTCGTCATAAAGGACATCGCCACCGCCGTTGTCGATGCTTCGACGCCGAGGTTGTCCGGATGAAAACGCGTTTTGACTTTGAAATTCGAAATCGCCGGGTGCCGACTGGAGATCTTTCACTTCAAATTGATTGATGGCTGGTCCGGCGAGTGCCCCGACCACTTGAAAATCACCGTGCCGCGCAGCGTCGAAGTCGACCGCCAGAGCCGCGCAGGCCAAGACGGCTCCGACGCTTGCAGACACACCATTTCCGACGTCTCTTGCCACGTTCATCCCCGTCGCGACGCAGCACTGCATTCTAAAGCCGCGCCACAACATAGAGGTGCGGCTCATGCGTGAGCGAATTTTCAATGAATGAAAACACGGAAACAGCCGTTCGTGGCACAACCGCAACATCGTCGAAGCGATGTGGTAAGAGCCGCGCTATAAACGATAGTTCACCAAATGACCGGGTTAACTCAAGGTTAGCACATCGGCCGTAACTTGAGCTCTGGCGTTCATCGCACGAGACAAGAGCCGCACAATGTACACCGGAGCCTTCGGGACTTCGAAGTCAAACTCCTTGATGAATGAATACGCGTCGCTGCTTGGCGATGCTGTTCTTCGCCATCGCGCTCGCGTCGCTGAACAGTCCGCCCGGATCGAGGCTGAACTCGCCAGCAAGGTCAAATCTGAATTCATCGCCAACATGAGCCACGAGTTGCGCACGCCGCTCAACACCGTGATTGGATTTTCAAAGCTGCTGGCCGAGCATCAACGCCGCAACTTGCCGGATGCCGAAATCGTCGAGTACGCAGTGCTGATCAACGACGCGGCAGGGCACCTGCTCTCCGTCATCAACGACATCCTCGATATCTCGAAAATCCAAAGCGGAAAATACACGATCGACAGCCGCGAAGTCAGCATCGAAGAAATCCTGATCGCAAGTATCAATTCGTTCCGCCTCATTGCCAAAGAGGCCGACGTGACGATCGGCAAGACCATCGCCTACGACCTGCCAGTGGTGCGCGGCGATGCCGTCAAGCTGCGCCAGATCTTTACCAATGTTCTATCCAACGCCATCAAGTTCACGCCGCGGGGCGGCGCCATCGATGTCGAAGCGCTGCGGGCTCACGACGGCGGCGTCACGGTGCTGATCCGCGACAGCGGCGTCGGCATGAACCCGGAAGATATTTCCGTTGCGTTGACGCCGTTCGGCCAAGTCGATGCCGGCAAGGCCCGCTGGCGCGAAGGGACCGGCCTCGGCTTGCCCATCGCCAAAGCTCTCATCGAACTACACGGCGGACTGATCGAAATTCGCTCGCGCAAGGATGTCGGCACTGAAGTTGCCATCGCGCTGCCGAGCCGCAACTCCGTGTCGCCCGTCGATCACCACGACCTTCCAGACCTGCGCTCGATTAACTCCTAGGACCTGATCATGCAGCCGACGCCAACTCCACAGCTTGCAGGCCCATCCGGTGATGTGTCCATCGGCCGTATCGTTTCCGTAACGGGATCCAAAGCCATCATGCTGCTCGATGGCCACGTCGAAGGTCGCGTGCTGTCGATCAGGGATCGCCCTGAAATGGGAACGTTGATGGCCATCGATACGGCCAATACGATTGTTCTCGCCATTGTTTCAGCTTTGAGCGTTCCGGTCCCAGCGCACCGCGAAGGCGACACTGAAATCTGGATCGCCGAACTTGGCCTGGTCGGTGAACTTTGGAAAAGCAACGAGGGCCGCAAGAGCAGCTTCAATCGCGGCGTCACGGTTTATCCAGCACTCGGGGACCGGGTCCGCGTCGCATCGAAACCCGAACTTGAAATTGCGTTTTGCGGCGACAGCGCCGCTTCCGTTCGCGTCGGCACGATCCGCCAGGACAGTTCTATTCCGGCGATGGTTCGCGTTGACGATTTGCTCGGCAAGCATTTCGCCATTCTCGGCACCACCGGCACCGGGAAATCGTGCACGACCGCGCTCATTCTGCGCGCCATTCTTGAAAAGCATCCAGCTGCCCATATCGTACTTCTGGACCCGCATAACGAATACGCGACGGCGTTTCCGGAATGGGGCGAAGTCATCTCACCACGCAACATGCAGTTGCCGTTCTGGCTGCTGAATTTCGAAGAGATCGTCGAAGTTCTCGTCGGCGATCCCGAACGCAAGGCCGAAATCGAGATTCTCCAGGAACTCATTCCGATTGCCAAGAGCCGCTACAGCACGGGCCGCAGCGGCGAGAGCAACAAGCTCCGTCGCGGTGTGATCGATACCGGGCGCTACACGGTCGATACGCCCGTGCCCTACCGCATTTCAGACCTCACGGGTCTGATCGACGAGCGCATGGGCAAGCTCGAGAACAAGCGTGATTTATCGCCGTATCGCGCCTTGAGAAATCACATCGAGAATATTTCTCAAGACGCCCGCTACGGCTTCATGTTCGGTTCGCTGACGGTCTATGATGGCATGGCGCAGGTCCTTGGGCGCATTTTCCGCGTTCCAGTCAACAACAAGCCGATCACGATCCTTGAGTTGACCGGCTTGCCGACGGAAATCGTCAACGTCGTCGTCTCGGTCATCTGCCGCATGACTTTCGATTTCGCCTTGTGGAGCGAAGGTCAGGTTCCGGTGACGCTGGTGTGCGAAGAAGCCCATCGCTATGTGCCAGCCAACGCCTCGCTTGGTTTTGAGCCGTGCAAACGCGCCATCGCCAAAATCGCCAAGGAAGGCCGGAAATACGGCGCCTCGCTGTGCATCGTCACGCAGCGCCCTGCCGAAATCGATCCGACAATCTTATCTCAGTGCAACACCGTGTTCGCACTCCGCATGGCCAACGATAAAGACCAGTCTATTGTTCAGTCGGCGGTCTCAGACACTGGGTCAGGCTTGCTCGAGTTCCTGGCTTCACTCGGTCAGCGAGAAGCGATTGCCTTCGGTGACGGCATGTCGCTGCCGGTCCGCATCAAGTTCGACGAAATGCCCAAGAACTGCCTGCCCCGCTCGTCGAGCGCCAGCTTTTCGCAAAAGTGGCAGCATGCGACGAACGACGACAGCTTCCTCGATCATGTCGTTGAACGCTGGCGCGCGTCGGGCCTCGGTGCCGGCATTGATGTTGGACAGCAGATGTCGATGATGGCGGAAGCCATGGGCCTTGGATCGAGCCCCGCCGCCCAAACCAGCGAAGCGGATACGTTCGAGTCCGAGCCGGTTCGCGGCCGAGTGCCGACCTACGCTCCACCGTCCGCCACGCACCACGCAGCCCCCCTTGCCTCGACCGGCTATCCGCCGCCGAACCAGCCATCCCTGCCACCGCGTGCAAATGCGCCAACGCTGCGCAAACCGGTCACGCCACCCGGTGGCGCTGATCCAGCTCTGGCTCAGCAATCGGCCGGAAGTTCGCTACGCTCGCTGCGTGAACGGTTAACGCGACCAGCCGGCTAAAGGAGCGGCGTGTCGCTCGAAATTCCGGCACCACGCCAAGGTGACACACCCATGTTTCAGCTGGGTAATGTGACGCGCGTCCGCTGCAAACCGTAATTTCAAATCGTCGTCGAAGGATGGCAAGATTGCTTCTAGCTTGCGCGCCGGGGCTGCGCGGTTCCCCTTGCCAATCACGGAGAGACACGACGACATGAATTCACCAACGCGTTCGATCATTCCGGTCATTCTTTCCGGCGGGTCCGGCACCCGCCTTTGGCCGTTGTCGCGCGCCATGTATCCCAAACAGTTCATCCGCTTCTTCAACGCACAGAACCCGACGTTTCTCGGAACGGCGCTCGCCCGGCTAACTGGCGCGCAAGGCTTCGCGGCGCCCATCCTGCTGTGCAATAACGATCACCGATTTTTAGTGCGCGAAGAACTCGAGCGCGCCGGCCTCACCGCCCACGCCATTATCCTCGAACCGTCAGCGCGCAACACAGCCCCGGCCATCGCTGTCGCGGCGCTCGCGGCCCTTCGCTCCAGCCCCGATGCCATCCTCGTCGTCATGCCGTCCGATCACGTCATTCAAGACGAGGCAAAATTCGCTGACGCCGTTGCCCGCGCGGCGACGGTTGCCGCCACCGGCAAGCTCGTGATGTTTGGCATCAAGCCAACGGAGCCGCACACCGGCTATGGGTACATCCAGCAAGGCGCCGCTCTCGATGGCGCTCAGGGCAGCGCTTTCGAAGTCGCAAGCTTTGCCGAGAAACCTGACGCCACAACCGCCGAAGGCTACCTCGCGCGCGGAGATTATTTCTGGAACAGCGGCATTTTCGTTTTGCACGCCCGCACGTACCTCGATGAAGTTCGCCGCTTCAATCCAGATATCGTCGACGCCGCAACCGCCGCATGGTCGGAAGCAAGCGACGACCTCGGTTTCATTCGCCTCGGTGCCAGCGACTTTGCAAAGTCTCCGAATATCTCGATCGACTATGCGGTCATGGAGAAAACCGCAGCTGCCGCCATGCTGCCGCTCGATGTCGGCTGGAACGACGTCGGTTCTTGGGCGTCGCTTTGGGATATCGCGCCGCGCGACGCCGATGGCAACCACGTCACCGGAGATGCCGTTCTTGAAGACACAAGCGGATGTTATGTTCACTCCGATACGTCGCTGGTCTCAACGATCGGCGTCCGTGATTTGATCATCGTCGACACGCCCGACGCACTTCTCGTCGCCGACAAATCCCGCAGCCAGGATGTGGCGACCATCGTCAAACGGCTGAAGCAATCCAACCGCAAAGAGCACGAACAGCACGTTCGCAACTATCGTCCGTGGGGCTTCTTCGAAACGCTCAATGTCGGCCCGCGTTTTCAAGTGAAGCTTCTGCACGTCAAGCCGGGCGGCAAACTATCGATGCAAATGCATCATCACCGATCCGAGCATTGGGTGGTCGTGCAAGGCACCGCCAATGTGGTGATCGGCGAAACCGAACAACTCGTGCGCGAGAACGAGAGCGTCTACATTTTCGCCACGCAATGGCATCGTCTCGAAAATCCCGGCAAAGTTCCGGTTGAAATCATCGAGGTGCAGACAGGCTCGTACCTCGGTGAGGACGATATCTATCGCACTGACGACATCTACCATCGCGCGCCGGATGAGACCAAATAACCGGCTTTATCGCGGTGGTTCACTGCCGGGTCGCAACGGAAAAACGCGCCCGCTCGTAGGTGCGCCAGTTGGCGAATTCGTCGGCGCGATCGGCGGCGGCGGCACGTCTGCGGCCGACGCAGGTGCCGCCATGTCATCTGCGCGCGACGCGGGTGAACCCGCCGTCACGCCGCTCGAAGCTTCGCCCGGCTGGCCGAGTTTTTCTTGGAAACGGCGCCAGCTCAGCGGAATAGCTGCCAAATAGGCAAGCGTCAGTGCCGTCAAAGTCTCGTAGGGGTAGGTAACCAGCATCGCCACCCCGCCGATGGCGACAATGAACATCGGCAGCACCCATTCGCGCCCAACCCGCTCGCCGAGCAGTTTGCCCGAGTACGTCGGGATGGTTGAGACCATCAGGAATGCCATGAAGAGCGTGTAGATCAGCACGAGCTTTAGCGCCCAGGGCGCCTTCATGCCCTCCAATCCGAGCTGCGAAAGATAAACCGGCAGCAGCACGGCGATCGCCGCCGCAGGCGTCGGCACTCCGGTGAAAAAGTTCGATTGCCATTTCGGCTTGTCGTCGTCGATGGCGGCGTTGAAGCGCGCCAAAC
>JAKFUV010000003.1 GCA_021732485.1 Hyphomicrobium sp. | reverse complement strand
ATCTCCTGCGCGGGCGCTCATCGTTGCGTCCGGCAGGGCCGTGAAGAACACGTTGTGCCGCGTCGTATCCCTGCCCAAAAGCTCGAGCTGCTCATCCATCGGCTCGCTCCCTCCAGCCGACATGATATCCCCGCAGTTCACAGACAAGAAGAACCACCAATTGCCTTACAGCACCGTACGGCGCCATGCATCCGCTCTTGCTCACCCCCACTGCCTGCGGTCCTGGCCGGATGCTTACAGCGTGCCGCCAGTTCGCGCGGCGACAGATCGGGTTCATCGAGCGCCAACTCTACGAGCGAAGCGCGCACGTCATCTGGAATGCGGTTCCAGACGCGCGACGGCTTCGACGGCTTGTCTTCTAACGCTTCGACACCGACGGTTTGATAGCGATCATATCTGGCACGTCGGACAGGGGCGGGCGCTGGCACGGAAATGGGGCTTCCGTGTAGAGCCGAAATTGGAACGGCTGTTGGGGCGTGACTGGCGGACACGTGGAAATCGTAATGCGGCGGTCTTTATCGATACCGCTTCGGAAATTTGTGACGAAACATGTCAGGACACCCCCCAACTCTTGAGCAAATCAAACCTTTTGATAACTGACCTGATTTAATCTTGCTGTCAAACCTTAGGGAGACAGCCTTATGGCACGGTCAAGAAAAACGGGTGCGTCTGACAATGTGTCCAACGCGGAGGCGCTGAAGATCGTCGGATCAGTGGCGGTGTTCGGCCTCTTGATTGCATGGTTTTTTATACCACCTGGACCAGGTGTCGCTCGCTCTTCACCTCCGTTCAGCGGCTTTACCGCAGAGGCCGAGGAGTTCAATGAATTACTGAAGTGTCCGAACGGGAGAATTACGCCAGCCGATGAATGGTCGGGCGCTCTCTACGGGTGCCAGCTAGGAGCAACCAAGTCGGACGAGCTTGCCAAATTCTGGATAAATGAAACTGCTGGCAATCCTGGACAAATCGAGAATATCAAGGTCATGTGGAATAATCCAAACGGTTGTAATCCGAACTATCCCGTTCATGGTGACAAGGCGGAAGCTGCGGAGATGGTTCGTGTCCTAGTGAGTAAGAAAATTCCATCGCTGAACGACGAAATTTTCAAACCTACTTCAACAATCAAAGTCGAACTTTCAAGTCTGAACTTTACGACATCGAGTATCGCTGGACCCCAGGCCCTGGGATCAATGAGCATCTGCTAATCCTGTCGGCCCGAAAGTAGGCCACCAGCTGCTGACGAATATGGGGTCATCATGAATGGCAGAACTCCCATCGAGCGGATGAAGTTGCCTTAGCCGCTCGATCGTGCGTTATATAAGATGCTCACACAAGTGATCATTGCGCAGATCATGAAATTTAGGCTCATGAAAACGAGCGAGACGTGGCCTGATATCCACCCTTATGGTCGATCATACTCTTTCGTTTCTCAGCCGCTAGAATTGGCCGCTACGTACATTTATTGGATACAGAACCGTAGACAAACTCAGTTGCGTCAAGGCAAGAGGGTCGGAGGGGGAGGTGTGGCGCCGATTGCGATATTCCCACCAAACGCAGATCCTGCCTTCGCGAGTTGAAGAGCTAGGGTTTGGCCCGCATTTTCAAAAATTACTGAAGCTGGCATCACGCTTCTCACGGTCCAGCCATCAATTTGGTCACCTTCCACAGCCCTGATGCTCGTTCCTCCAGAAACCTTTTCAAGGATGGCAATTCCCTTCTGGGTCGTCAGAAGAACACCACGCAGAACGTAAGTCTCCTCGATAGATGGATAGTACGGCACAGCCTGCGGTGTAACAACGTCGACGCTTTGTATTGCTTCGCTCGGGCGCTCACCGAGTGGACGTCGCGTGCGATGAAATAAGGGGCGCTCCAAAGTCGCTTTCAACTTCGGCGCGGGCGGCAGATTCTTCTCGCCGATCCTGAGTGTTGTGTTCGATCCATCTGAAGTGCTGTCTTTTTCACTGCTCAAGCCGACCGTCGTGACAACACTGTTCGGCTTTCTCAGAGACTGATAGACAAGATTGACGCAAGCTAACAAGACCACGACAACCAGAAAAGTATCTCGTTTTGGTGGGTCTATCATTGTGCTGCGGTCTCAGCCGAGTACACGCTACGCACGGTCAATTCGACGGCCAGTATCGGATCATCCCTATATGGCCCCTTACCCGTGTCGCTAGAAACGGCCCCTGGACTGCTTTGGCCAATCGCAATCTGATCTAAAATCGCAAGTGGGCGCAACTGCGATAACTCCTTAAGCGCTGATATGAGTGACGCATAAGATGTTACAAAACTCACGGTCACCAGCACCGATGACAGTGCCTCTCTTGCTGAATCATCCTGCAAGCGCGACTGAGAAACGCTAATGCTTTGCTGGCGCAGTAGCGCTACTATCGCGCTTTCCAAACCAGCCCCGGCTGAAGCGCTGGATGCTTTGTAGTAGAGACCCGCTTCATTGAACTCAGACTTCGCTTTTTCGAGACTGGTCGACAAGCTTGACTTTCGACCGTCAATGGAATTTGCGTTATCGATTTGAAGCCGAAGCTGCGCAATCTGATCGCGTCGCTCGGCCATAGAACTCGCCAGTGGAACAACACCAAAAATGACTAAGCAAGACAACGCGACCGCCAACATCGCGAGTGCAAGCGCTCGTCGCAACATCGGCCTGTTTTGAAGGTCATTCAATTCCCCGACTCCAACTTGCAGTCATAGAAAAACGCTCAAAGGAATCTTCTGGTTGACGCATGATGGGCGCCGAGAACTTCGCATCTGAGAACTTTGACGACCCTTCGATGACTGTAAGTACGTTGGCTGCCGAGTGAGATAGTCCCGTTAATGCCACTTCACTTTTTTGAAGCCGTAGTTCGACAAGTGAACTATCGTCTGTCAATGCTGCGCTCAGTTCTTCAAGAATTTCGAGTGCAGGGACCGACCGTGCGACAATCTGCGCGAACGTCGTTTGTACTCCTAGAAATCTGGCGCGTTCGTCGCTGACCACCTGAGCCTTCGCAATACTCGGTTTCAAGGCGTCCATCTCTTGCACAAGTTGTTGATAGTGCGCTTCGTCTCGCCACATCGCCACAATAGGGCTAACGGCAATCAACGTCAGCGCAATCAACGCCAGTGACCTCGTACGCTTCGTGGTCGGCGCGACTTTGTTCTGGAGCGCAACCCTTAATGGCTCAACTTCACCGTCTGTAACTTCGCGTTTTATGTGTAGCTCTGACAGATATAAGCCAAGCATTCTGGCGTGTGCACTCAGTGCTTCTACGACAGTTTTAGGAACGACAATAAGCCGAACGTCGATTGTGTTTGACCCAGCCACTTCGCTGGTCACTACACCATCATAGACTACGTCATTAGCCGAAAACGGCGTATAGGTACTGATTTGATATTGAAGGACGCTGCGGAGATCGTTTCTTGCTGAGCGGGGAAGCCTAATTTTCCGAACAACGGCCTGCTTGGATTCAAGCAAACCAAGTACGTAACGTTTCCCGCCAAAACCCGCCGTCCCGATGTTGTCACGATCAACCGGAACCAAGTTTTTTTCGCTCACGCGTAAAAGCTGCGGAATGCCGTCATCAACGGAAAGATAAATCGCTTCATCATTTTTTTCGGCAAGGATTTTCTGGCAATCGGCCCAAGCGCTCTGAAGCTCGGTTGCCCACCAACGCCAACTTTGTAAAGCGAGATTGTCTCCCATTAGTCCTTCCTAAAATCGCCTTTCTGAAACGCCAGGTCGGCATCCCGAGGATTCAGACAAGTTTATGTTGCGCCGATATTCTAATACCTGCACCAGCTTGGCCGGATTGCCTGTGAAGTACACGACGGCGCTCAAATTGCGCGGGTGTTGATCGACGGAAGATTGCTGCGCGGTGACAGTCAAGATACCTACGGTGTCTACTCCCTCTGCATTGGACGTTTGGCGCAGGACCTCTGCTGCGTCGGGTCCGACATTTTCAGTCGCCATGATCACGGGGATGCGCGCACCCGCGAGGATGGGGCGATCATGATAGCCGTAAATCGTGATGTATGGGCGCAGCGCGGTGTATGCTTCGAGGGGAAGCCCAATCTGGTTGCGCCACGCACCAAGTGTTTCAAAGCGACGCGATAGTGACTGACCTGCCCCAGACTGACCTCCGCGGCGATACGTGTCCGCGAAAGCCACAATTTTAGATGCTGCGGTATCAGATATGCAAAGCACTTGGATCAGCCGCTTGAGGGTCAGCAACTGTGATGACAGCAAGCTCATCTTTGATGACTCGCGATCCACTGAAACATTCACTCGCTTACTATCGAGCCACTTTTGAACCGAGTCGCTCAACCCAGCCTCGGTTTTGATTTGCGCCTCAAGACGACGGAAGATTTCGGCATTCAATGCCGCCTCAACGGCAAGATCACCCGCAAGCTCATCGTGACTAAAACGCGGGCTCGTTGCTACAGATCTGACCCCTTGAGCAATGACCGCCGCCAACACCACTGCAACCAGGATTTGCGGCAGAACAATTAAGAATGCGAAGCCTCGATCATAGCGTTTTAGATTTAGCCTGTTGAACGGGTGTCGCACTTTTCCTCACAGTGGCGAGGGCGAACGTCGGCCGCCCCCAATGATCGTCATTACTTCGGAATTTGACAGTATGACGGTCACTTTGACCAAGACAGGGTTCTCATCTATGGGTCGCCAGTCTGAACTCCACAAAATGTGGCTGTTGGCATCGAGTCGCCCGTATTCAAAGGCGACAGACGTGATGCCGGTGAACATGGTCTCGCGTCTAGCAGGCGCGCCAGTTGAACGTTCAGCTGGCACAACAAGCATCAGATCATTGCGATCTGAGCGTCTCTCGGTAGTGATGGTCACCGGCCTTGGCCCGCCACTCCCAAATTGCTCTGGTAACTCGACAAGGAACGTCGCCGAATCCCTCGTACCCTGAAACTGTTGGCTGTCCGATTTAATCGGACCGGACCAGCTTTGCTCTAGAATGTTCCGCAGCGCTGTTTCTCCGCGGGCCAGCCTTTCAAGCCTAGCCAACTCTGCCCGAAGCTTGTCGTGTCTGAATGATATGGAATTTAACCCTACTTGCATGAGCGTGGCGACAACACTCAACAGCGTCAACGCAACCAGAACCTCTAGTAGCGTAAAGCCATCAGATCGTTTGAGCCGCAAATTACGGTACACTTGGTGTCAAAGCTCCAATGCGCGTAGCTCGCCGCAAAAGAAGAGTTTCAAACACGTGCTCCTTTGTGCCCCTCGCCAATGGCGAGCTAACCGTCAAATGCACCTTAAACAAAGCCTGTCCCAACCTCGCATCCGTCACTTGCTCTACGCGCTCGGTGAGCTTCAGGCCTCCGATCATCGGGGCATCCAACCGGACTGAGCCCTCGGCGACGCCCGCATCAAGAAGAGCCAGTCGGTTCCGAACGAGTGTTTCGATGTGCGCCGACAGGACAGCCCGCTGTGCCGCATCCGTTTCTCTTTGCCCGATTTGGAAAAGAGCAACTAAAGCCGCAGCGACGATCGCAAATGCGAGGAGAACTTCAATAAGTACGGCCCCGCATTCACTCACCAACGATTTCTTTAGAGGTGTGCTTGCAGCCGCGATTGACGACTGCTCGGCTACTCTTGAACGACGTCGATGACACTGGTAAGCCATGATACTTTGTACTCGATCACTGTGTTTCCAGCACTTAATGCAAGTGTCCCACCGGTCGACGTGCCATCCCGGAAAAACTCAAAACTAGCGTGGCCGCCACTCGATATCTGTCCGCCCGCGCCCTCGAAGCTAAGGTTGTACTCGATTGGAATGTCGACGTATCGTTCACCACCTTTGCTTTGCAGCCGCCGCCGGTCCAGAAGAACCTCAACAATGACGGGTTTGCCTCGCTGCTGTGCCTCGTTGCGGGCCTCCACCAGAAATCGTTCAATGTGTGAAAGCGCCGAATGCCGTTTCGTAGCCGAGGCGACCGCAGCAAAAGAGCCTATGGCCAAGTTTGCCATTAAAGCCAGGATCGCGAGTGCGACCAGCACTTCGACGAGCGAAAAACCGTCCTCCAGCCGACTACCAGTTCGTGGCATCGCGATTCACCCCGTCGCCCCCCTCAGCATCGTCCGCGCCCAAAGTGTAAAGATCATAGGCTCCGTGCTTCCCAGGTGACGTGTATCTGTAGGGGCGACCCCATGGATCAAGGAGTGCACTACTCTTTTTGAGATACGGACCATTCCAACCCACAGTGCTGCCCGCCCCGACGCTCAGTACCTTCAATCCTTCTTCACTGGTTGGAAAGCGATTGACATCAAGTTTGAAAAGGTCGATCGCGCCGCCAATGTTGGCTATTTCGATTTTTGCGGTTTCATATTTTGCTCGATCTAAATAGCGGAGGACCTGCGGTACCGCGACACCAACTAATAGAGATATGATCGTCAGGGCGACGAGCAACTCAAGGAGTGTAAACCCTTGGTCTCGTCGCAGCCATTTTGCCGACATTCTAGTCGCACTCTTGTTTTGCACTACAAACCCGCCAAATCGTTGATGCTCAGCAACGCGGAAAGAAGAAGATACACGATGGCGCCGACAAACACACCGATCACAAGTGTCAACGACGGGGCTAGCAACGCTTTGAGCTTCTCAAGTCGCATTTCGAGTTCAGCATCAAGAGTATCCGCAGCCTTGATCAACATTTTTGGCAACTCGCTAGCTTCCTCGCCAACGCCAACCAATTCAGTCAGGATGAGTGGGCAGCTCTTAGTGCGGCTCATGAGGTGCGATAGCCGGTTGCCCTCGCGAAGCCCTGTACGAAAAGCGCCGAAGTCCGCTGAAAGCCGGCTGTCCGTTATTGCGGCGGACGCAAGGTCAATAGCTTCGTCGAGAACGATGCCATTCTCAAGAAGTTCTCCTGTCAGGCGGGCAAACTGAGCGACATCACTTTTCCGCCCTAAACCACCAAACAGATTTGCAACAAAGAGAACAGCTCGTACCCCACGCTTTTTTGCCGATCCGCCTTTCAAGGCAGAAAAGGTAGCAGTCATTATCGCAAGACCAATGAACGGCACAGCACCAAAGTGCAAAAGTTGGTTGAACATTATCAACATCTGAACTGCGAACGGCACCTGTTTTTGTGATCCTGAGAACAGTTCTTGGAGCTGGGGGACAAGTAGGGTTGATATCAGGACGAATGCCCCAATCGCTGTTGCAAGCACGAATGATGGATACAGCAGTGCGGACACCACTAAGGATTTAAGTTTCTTCCCGCGTTCAAGCTGTAACGAGATCCTGTTGAGCACTTTGGCGAGCTGACCACTTGCTTCCCCTGCACGCAATAAGACTGAGATATGCGGCGCCGCATTTGGAACTGCTATCGCGAATGCGTCGGCATAGGTCGCTCCATCTCGTAACGAGACATTGACGACACTCGCAACGTTTTGCAGGGCGTTCGATCTTGCTGTTCGGCTGAGCAATGAACAAGCTCGATCTATTGGCAGCCCCGCATCAAGAAATACCCGTATCTGGGTAAAGAGTTCGATTAAGTCTCCGTCGCTGAGCGTTGAAGCCACTCGTGTGGAAACCAGGTCCGATATCTTTGTGTCTGAAATCTTGATTGGCACCAAGCCACGCGCGACGAGCAGCTCGGCGGCAGCACCCAAGTCATCGGCAAAAATTTGGCCGGTCTTGTTCCGATCACCATTGTCGACGGCGAAATAGTAATACTGCTTCATCGCTATGACCGCTGCGCAGTGCGCAATACTTCGGCCATCGAAGTGATCCCAGCTTTGACCTTATTTAAACCGTCGTCAAACATCGTTTGGAAGCCACCCGCCAGCACCGAACGTCGGAAGCTTGCTTGGCCGTCACCGGAGCGGATGGCATCCTTTTGAGTATCGTTTAGCGCGAGCACTTCGTAGATGCCGATACGGCCAGTGTAGCCGCTTTGGTTACATCGCGTGCAGCCAACAGGAATAAATATGCGCGTCGGAGCTTGGAGCTTCCGCTCCAAGAAATAGCCCCCGATGTCTGCAGGCACTTCCACTTCACGCTTACATGCTTCGCAAAGCCTGCGCACAAGACGCTGGGCGACGATCGTGTCGACAGTGTCCGCAATCAGATAGCTTGGGACACCCAGATCAATGAGGCGCGTTACGGTCGCAACAGCGTCAATGGTGTGAATACTCGAGAAGACCTTGTGACCTGTAAGTGCTGCTTGAGCACACATTTCGGCGGTCTCCGAATCGCGGATTTCGCCAACGAGAATAACATCTGGGTCTTGCCGAAGCAGCGATCGCAGCGCCGTTGCAAAAGAAAATCCTATCTTCGGCTTTACCTGGCATTGATTGACGCCAGGGAGCTCATACTCAATTGGATCTTCAATCGTGAAGACCTTCGTTGCGGATGTTGCAAGCTCCTTAAGCGACCCATAGAGCGTTGTTGTTTTGCCGCTCCCGGTTGGTCCCGTCACCAAAACGATACCTGCAGGACGATCCAACCGCTCGCGATACAGCGCAAGATTCTCAAATGACATACCAATTTGGTTGAGGTTGGCCGCTGATGCTGATTGATCCAGCAGTCGAATGACCGCGCTTTCCCCGTGCAACGTCGGATACGTCGATAGTCGTAGATCGATTTCTTCACCGGCGATCGTAGTTTTTATCCGGCCATCTTGCGGCAATCGACGTTCTGAAATGTCTAGGCTCGCTAAAACCTTCAGTCTCGAAATGATTGCCTCACGGGAGAGATTTGGTGCAGGGACTTCGCGCAGCACACCATCAATCCGGAAGCGAACAGTATCGCCTGTCTTGGATGTCTCGAAATGAATGTCCGAGGCTCGTGCTTCTGACGCACGCATCAATGTCTCGCTGACGTAGCGAATAACCGGAGCCTCCGCCGCCAGTTCGCGAAGCTTTTCGGCGTCATTCACGAGCTGCGAAGTCCGATTGCTGACAGCGCCCCTTTCTGCTGTGGGCTCGCCAAGCGCCTCAGTCAACGCACGACCGATCCTCGAAGGCCGGCTAAGCCTAATCGCCACCGATCGGCTTGTGGCCAAGCCAATGGCATTGATCGTGTCACTGTCAAAAGGATCGGCAGTTGCAATCGTTATCTGCGTGCCGTCGTCAGACAATGGCAAGATGCCCGCTTTGCTTAAAAACCGACGACCTAGTCTGCTCTCGAGAAGCGAGTCTACGTCGGCAGCACCGACATCGCACACTGAGAGGTTCAGAAATTTCGCGAGGCGCTCCAAGACCAAGGCTTCAGGCAAGATTCCGAGGCTCGACAACAGAATAACGCGACCCTGTTCCGAGCTTTCCAACGCTTTGTCGACACGCGAAGCATCGGTGCGCGAAACCACACCATCAGTCACCAAGAGGTCTAGAAAAGACTGATCTGTTGCGATCATTGGTTTCATAGAACCCAGTTTTGCCATGGGCCGACAACCCAAGTGATCCAGACGCCTAAACAGATGAAGCTGCCAAAAGGACTGAGTTGCTTGGATGCGTCGCGGCCAAATCGGACGACAGCAAACAAAAGTGCGGTGATACACGCGATCACAAGCGCTGACAGCATCTCGTCGGCCGCTATCCAGAGACAGCTGGCGCCAATGAGTTTGACGTCACCGAAGCCTAGTCCTGAGACGCCCCGCCGCCGTTCATAGATTGCTCCGACCAGAAATAGAGATCCAGCCACGACCAGAGCCCCTAGCGCGTATTGAGCTATAGTTGCTGGTTCATGCAACAGCCGCGCGCAAACGCCGCCAAAAGCAAGTACAAAGGTCAAGACATTGGGAAGTCGGAGCGTCCAGAAATCATGAGCTGCGAGAAAAGCCAATAGGACCAGGAGCAGCACGCTCGACGCGAGATATTCAGCGCGCACAGCTGCAAGCGTTGGAGCAAGAATAACACAGAGGCCGACCGCGGTCGGCAAAACACGCGGACTGATCGTCAACGGACCAACACCCAGCGCTCTGCCTAAATGCGCTGCGATCCCACCAAGTCGATAGCGCGGCTCAGCCTTGTTGTACTCACTAGTCAAGCGCCACTAGTCCTTTGCCGAGTAGCCATCACGGCCGGGCGAGACCAAGCCGTTCTCCGAGCGCTGCCCGATAAAAGCACGCGTGCCTCTATCCTTCGTGTTTGCAACGCTTTCAAGCTGCGCGCGGAGCTCATCGGTTACGAGCTGAGCATCGGACCGGCCCCAGACGACCCTGGGCGTGATCACGACCAAAAGTTCTGTGCGCTCTTTCGCATTGTCATGCGTCTTGAAAAGATCACCAACACCTGGAATTTCGGCAAGAAGCGGTACTCCAGTTGTCGCCTTCGATCGACTTTCACGCATCATGCCACCCAGAACAACCGCTTCTCCACTTTGCACAGAAAGTGACGACGCAAGCTTGCGTTGCTGAATCGTTGGCGACGCTATACCTTCCTGTTGATCAGTTGCGACGTTGCTGACTTCTTGGACGACGTCCATCGTCACCAAGCCGCGCGCGTTGACTTGCGGCGTGACTTTAAGAATGACGCCCGTATCAAAATATTGGACGGTTTGTACAATTGGTGCGTCAGGGTTCGTGACCCCCTGAACAGTACTAGTCAGAATTGGAACTTGGTCGCCGATCTGCAACGATGCGGTTTTGTTGTCACGAACCATCAGTTTGGGCGATGATACGATTCGTACGTCGGTAACCTCGGCCAGCGCGTTGATCGAAGCGGCGATGTCAGCAGCGCTGAAGAAATAGGAAAAGCCAGGGAATTTCGAAATAATCTGGCCTGACGCAATCGAACTGAACGTGATTTCACTGTTCTTCTTTTTGAAGAACCACTCGATACCAAACTGCAACCCGTCTTGAAGCTTGATCTCTGCAATGGTGACTTCAATCATGACCAGTGGCGCTATGAAGTCCAACCCGTCGATGGCCTTCACAATTGACTCGTAGTCGACTTGACGCGCACGGATGACCAACGTGTTGTGTTCTTCATCGGCAACGATACGGGCCTTTGCAATATCTCGCGCGGATGCGGTTGCAGACGACGCGTCGGTGGAGGTCGACCCCGCTCCTTCACCCGCACCAGCGTTCGCAACTCTTACTCCAGACGCGCCAATGATGGCTAATCTCTCGTCCGGCGGGAGAGACGTTTGTCCCAGCGAAGACGGATTAGCAGAGATCGGTATATCATCTTGCGCGCCAGACGTCGGCGCACGACCTGCCGCTCCGACAGTGGTATCATTTTGTGAAAACACATTCTCCAGAAGAGCCGCGAGCTCCTTCGCCTTGCGATTTTTCACGTGATACACAAACAGCTTCAATTCATCAGTTTTGGAACTTTGATCTAGTTTGTCGATCCAGTCCTCGACAAGCTTCAGGGTCTGCTGACGCGATGATATGACGAGTAAGCTGTTCAGTCGCTCCAGAGGCACCAGCCTGGGTTGCGCTATCGATGCACTTGCTGCATGAGCCGCGACGATGGACTTCAATTCCTTTGTCACGTCGGCGACGTTCGATCGATGGATTTTAAAGTAGCCGAAAGACATTCCGCGCATGCCATCGACATCGAACATTTCGATGGTGTCGAGCAACGCTTCCATCTCTGGACCGATCGCTGCGACAACCATCAGATTTCGACTGTCATCAGCGTTCAAGATGCTATTTGGCGGAGCCATTGGCTCGATAAGCTTAGCCATTTGGCTCGGCGCGACATATTTAAGCGGCACAGCAACAACGCTGTAGCCGGTTCGAAGGCCAGCACTTTCGCGAAGCATTCGCGTTGTTTTGCCCGTTCCTTTTACCTTCGACGTCGGCACGATGCGATAAATGTCACCCTCTTTGGAAAGCGCCAAGCCGCCCGCGTTCAACGTCGTTTCCAGCGTCGGCAACACCGCTGATTTCGGGATCGGCCGATTGGTTCGCAGAGTAATGCGACCCTGACTTTCAAGATCAACGACGAAGTTCAAGCCGAGAACATCACCCAGAACAGCTTGAGCCAATTCGCGAATGTCCGTGTCGGAAAAATTCAGGACGATATCACCGTCCGGCAGAGCTTCGGCATGATTGATACCTCGGCTCTGATCAACAAAGCGATCAGTGCCATACGCGATTTGGCTGCCTTTTCGGTTGATGCGCTTAGGCTCTCCGACAGCAAGCGGCTGAGTTGAAACGTCCACCTCTGCGTGGGATCTGACCAATCCCTCTGCCGTTGGCGGAACATCAAAGCGACCCTGTGTTTCCAGAGCTGCGAGCTTTTGCGGTTTTAGTGTTGGTTCAGATATCGCACCAGACTGAAGTAGTTGACTGGTGTCGCCGCTGCAGCCGACAACCAAAGCGGCCGAAATCGCTGCAATCCAGATCCTGAACTGGACGTGTGCCAAGCAACGCGACACATAACACCAACGCGTTCCCACCCCACGTACCCCCGCTACGCAAACAAAAAACGCGACCTCGTCGTTGCCGGCCACGTTGCTGGCGTTTCTAATGACGCCACTGTCCTGATGATGAATGCTAGTCAGCAATAACGCAGCGGACAAGCTACAAACATGCACCACCGATCAAGCAAATTCTTGAGACCATGCAGCGCATCATTTTTATGTAACGTGCGACGTGCAGAACGATGCCACCGGCGTCAGCCACGGAGTTACGGCGCTTCCGGCCGGCTCCGCGAAACGGAGTCGCAAGCGCCCGGAAAAGTGTCGAGGTGATCCTTGAGCAGATAGCGCTCAACCGTTGAGCTGTTGGCACCGTTCGTGGTGGTCGCGACAGTCGCGACGCCGCCGATGTAGGCGGTCGATGTCGTCTGCCCCGATTGGGTGACGGCGACTTCGTAGGACCCACCCGCCACATAGTAGGTCGAGGTGATGCCGGTTTCGTTGCTTGATCCCGGACTTAACTACCGTTGGACTACGCAATGCGTGAAGTGTCTCCGCCGGGGTCGCTAAATGGCGCCTGGAATTTCTGACGGTTTCGGCGGCCGCACGTATCGCTTGCACTCAATTGAACTTACTTTATAAAGCGCGAAATTTATCCTCGCTTGCCGTAGTGACACACGATTTGCTCCACCTGCGTAATCCTCGTCATCAAACTGCACGTTGTCATCTTCCCAACAGCATACCGGGCAGATCTCGAAAGTACCTCGATTGGCCGACGTTAACGTAAGGTACCCACAGCATGGACACGCATGTCCTTTTTGATTGATTTCGCTCATTGCCTATTCCAATAGCCAACTCCATCCTGTGGCCTGAACATTGTCTTTGGTACGCCACTGCTGTTCATGCTCCCAAAAGTGTTTGTGCCAGGATTATATCGGAGAACGTCACCATTGCTACGGACCTTGGTAAGTGTTCCGCTCGGCGGACTGGTGAGAAAATCCCGCGCACCTTCTACGTATTGCTTAGCGTTTTGAAACTCCGGGAAATTCGCTGCGTGTTTCAACCAATGTCCAAACGCATTTTCGACCGAACTACCAGCTCTTCCAACAGTCCAAATTCCCTTGCCTGGCCCCGGAATCGCCCCCGCCGCAGCCCAGGCCCAGCCACCGATACCGCATTCGGCTTGCCAGCATTCCGTAGCGCCTGCCGTCGGCGACAGTACCGAGTAGGCGCCTGCGGCAGCATCATACATCGGGTCGCCGATGCCCTCAGCTCCGGCCCGGCCAACATAGTCAATCCCGCTCTGAGTGCCCTCCGACCCATGCGCTGCCAAATCATTATAGATCGTCGCAAACGCCGCTGTGATCGCGCCATTGGCGAACTTGCCGCCAGACAGCACGCTCGCGGTGCCGCCGACCACGGCGCCAATTGCGACCCGCAGTGCCGAGTTATTAATTCCAAATCCGCCAGCAATGCCGCCAGCTGCTGCCGAGAAGGCACCCGACGCCAATCCGCTGGTGAATGATCCGCCTTGCGCAACCGACAGCGCTCCTCCGACGATGGCGTGCGTCGCAATCGTACCGGCTAGTCCAGTCCCACTTCCCGCCACGGCATCGCCGACGGCGGTCCATAGGCCTCCCCCGCCTTGAGGCAAGCCGACTTGAGCAAAAGCCAATGCACCGGCGATGAACGCCTGCTTGAGCGTTCCTCCGGCGGCGAGTGTCAATCCCACCGAGGCGGCGACGCACGCGGCGGGTCCGGCCGCGCACGCAACTAGCTGCAAAATCGCTCGCCCGATGCTTGATCGGACAATCGATCGCACGGCGCGCGCGAAGGCCCGTCCAATGGCTTTGAAGGCGTTGCCGATCGCCCGGAACAGGCTCGAGAAGAAGTACCCCGACGGATCGGTGAACGACAGCGGGTTGTTCAGAACGTAACTGTAAGCGTTCAGCGCCTGCGTGTTCGTCACGTCCTGAATGAACGGATCAGCCGACAGGAAGCGGCCGATCTCGGCGTCGTACACGCGGCCGTTCATGTGGATCAGATCGACCGAATCGAGCTGCTCGTGGAACGTATAGCCACGCGTGACCGGCTGACTTTGCCAGACGAACGGCGCCGTCGAGATGAAGGCCGTCCAATTGATGTCGCGGCGCTTGCCCCAGGTGTCGAACGAGTAGCGCTGCACCACGGCGCCGCTGGCGTCCGTCATCACATCGAGCGAACCGAGGTGATCCTTGAGCAGATAGCGCTCAACCGTTGCGCTGTTTGCACCGTTCGTGGTGGTCGCGATGGTCGCGACGCCGCCGATGTAGGCGGTCGATGTCGTCTGCCCCGATTGCGTGACGGCGACTTCGTAGGACCCGCCCGCGACATAGTAGGTCGAGGTGATGCCGGTTTCGTTGGTATCGACGCGCTTGAAGCGGCCTCGGTCTGGGCCATAGGTCAGCGCGATCGAGCGCAGGCCCTTGGTGATCTCCGTCGGCATGCCAAACGCCGACCACGTGATGGTGCGGCCATCGCCCGACGTCATGTCGCCGTTCAAGTCGTAGCAGTAGCTCGCGACCTTGGTGCCGGCCACGGCTTTGACCGCATAGGGACCAGCCGTGCCGCAGCCATCCGTGCTGCCGTAGGTGTAGGCGCCAACGTCTGAGCGGGCGGTGATGTTGCCGCGCACATCATAGCTGACGGTGATGTTCGAGACGGTTGCCGGCCCGGCTTTGGTCGTGACGTCGATGACGCGGTTCAGCGTGTCATAGGCAAAGGTTTCATCGAGAGATTGGTTGGCGTCGGACCGCCGTGTGAGATTGCCGATCTTGTCGAAAACATAGGTCAGGTCTTGAATGGCACCTGATCCGACAATTGGCCCGAACGACTGAATGCGGTTGAGCAGCCCCGTCTCAGGAACAAAGGTGCGGTATTCATTGATGCCGTTGCCAAGCGCCGTCTGCGTGGCGTTGCCGCGCGCGTCAGTGGCGTTGAGTTGCCAATAGACCTGGTTTGTAATGGCATTCTCGAGTTTCTGCAGATGGCCGTATTGCGCGTAGATATTACGAACGGTGAGGCCTGATGGAAACGCCGTTGTCGCCGGGCGGCCGAGCGAGTCGTAGCTCGTTGAGACGGTGAAGCTGTAGCCGTCCATTGCTTCGGTAACAGAGGCTGGCCGGCCGAAAGAATCGTACGTCGGCGTCGCGGTGTACCCGTAGCCCGAGGTCGAAGCCGCCTTGCCAACTCCCTTGGTGGCAGTGTCCCAGGTCCAGGTCGAGGTGCGGGTCGACTGTGCAGAGGCGTTGACGTCGTCGATTCGGGTCAGCATGCGACCCATAACGTCGTATGTAACCCGCGCCACTTGACCCTTGGCATCGGTGGTTTCGACCACGAGCCCGAGAGCGTTGTACCGGGTGGTCGACGCCCCGCGCGCGGGATCCGTCACCGCGATCTTGTTGCCTCGGACGTCATATTGCATCTCGGTTCTGAGGCCGAGCGGGTCAATGATCGCCGTTTGCTGGCCGAGCGCGTCGTACTCGAATGAGACGGCGTTGTTGGTGGTGTCCTTCGAGCTGATCAGCTGACCGAGCGCGTTCTTGGTCAGGGTCTTGGTTTGGCCGAGACCGTTGGTGCTCGAAGTGACGAGGCCGTTGTACACGACGCTCTCAGTCGACGCGTCGGGCGCGGTCGTGAGCGTTGGCCGACCCAGCACGTCGTATTGGATGTTGGTCCAGAGCGGGGCACCGGCATCGAACGCCGGTTCCGATTTGCTGATGACATCGCCACGCGCGTTGTAGGTCAGCTTGACGTCGACCAGGCGTCCGTCGAGCGAAACGGATGTTTCCTGAAGCGTGCGGTTGAGCATGTCCTTGTAGGCAGCCGCCAGGGGCTGGCCCGTAGACTTCGAAACGACAACGTACGACCCGTTGGCGGGACAGCTGACTGTACCGCCGCATTTAAAACGCCAGACCTGCGTGGTCGTCCCATCGGCACGGGTTTCAAGAATTGGATTCCCGAACGCGTCATAAGTCTGCGTGGTCGTCAGCCCGTTCGGGCCTGTGCTTGAGGTCGGCAGGCCCAACTGCGGATGGTACGCGGTGCTGCTTGAATGGCCGAGCGGGTTGGTCTCTGAGATTCGGAACCGCGATAACGCGTCGTAGGTGTAGGACGTTGTACGGCTTGTGGCGGTGATACCCGAGGTGGCCGTCGATCCCCACGTCTCGGCGATACCGGTAATCGCGCCAAAGGCATTATAGGAATAGGTTTTTGTGTACGACAGCGCATCGCCGGGTTGCACGGTTTCGGACGCCAGCTGTCCTGTTGATCCATAAGTGAATGACGATGTTCGGATAACGTCGGCTTTGCCAGACGAGCTATGCGTCGCGGTCGCTTGAGATAGCCGCCCCAGAATCCAGTTTGTCGTGTCGTTGGTGTACGTGCTGTTCGTCGTTTTTGTATGCGTGATCGCGCCGTCTTGAGTGATGGTCTTTACTTGCGTCGCATTACCGAAACTATCGTGAGTTCTCTGTTCGGTGACCGTGCCGAGAGCAGACCCATTGAGATCTTTTTTGATGCTGGAATTCTGACTGATGTACGAAAAGAATCGTTGTGTTGGGCCAGCAGCGCCGAACGTCATCGTCGTCCATGTCGACGATTGGTCATCCAGAATGACACCGGATGGTGCGATCGTCTGGCTGGCGAGCAACGCGCCTTGGTTCGAGTCCGTGTAGTTTTGGCTGTAGGTCGATACTGAGGTGATCCCGGTCGCATCGTCGGCGATGCTGACTTTTGAGAACCCGAGCGCGCCCCCACCGCGCGTGTGTTCGCGCAGACCCTCATATCTATATGTTTGAGAGTTGAAGCCGCCAATGGCATTCGACGAACGCACCTGCGACACCACCTCGGACTGCGATGTCACGTTGGCCACTGGGTAAGCAACGGCTCCACCCGGCGTGTAGACCGTCGGGTCTGTCATTTGCTTGTAGTCAAACTCGGTGATCAGCCCGATGCCGTTCGTAATGCGAGAAATCAAATTGTAGCGGATGCGCTCGCCACGATACAAAACATCGCTTGTCGTCCCGTCGGATGTGCCGGCGACAGACGTGCTTGCCTGATAGCTGTAGAGGTCCGTTTCGCCATCACCATCATAGTCACCGACTCCGGCTACGATATGATTGCCAACGATCGAATTTGCGAGCGCTACAGTTGCCGTTTGGAAGGTAAGATTCGGACGGCCCCGCCAAATGACATCGGCAATGCCGCTTGTCTTTCGCCCGTCGCTATTGACCTTATAGGCGTAGATATCGCTGTAGCCGTCATTGTCGAAGTCACCTGATGCTGCCACCACGTAGCCAGCGTATGACGGTTCCATCACGCTTCCGGCTAACGTGAACTTCTCAAAAGTTCCATCGCCTTTAGACAGCCACAGAAAATCATTTGGATTGGTGTTGACGCGGCCTGCAGTGTCGGACGGAAAAATGTGAAAATCGTTCAACCCGTCGCCGTTGAAATCAGCCGATACGCCTAAGGTATGTTGGACCGGAACGCTATTAGATGTTGCCAGCGTTGTGTTTCTAAACGTGCCATCACCATTTGACAAAAGAACGCGATCTGAGGTCGCGGAAACCTTGTAGACACCAACTAGGTTCGAGGACACCGGGCGAGTTGGGTTGAGAGTGGAGCCCCCGTTATCCATTAAGAACATATCGGCTTTTCCGTCGCCGTTGAAATCTCCAATATTAGCTACGCTCCAAGTTTTGCTCGATGCTGGAAGACCAAATGGGCCACCAGTGCCACTTGAGTAGGAGACAAGATTATTGCTACTCGTATTGACAGTAGCAAAACCCCCCACCCCATTTGACAAAAAGGCTTTTTCAACTTTTCCACAGAAAACAAAATTACCGTCATCTCTTGGATCAACGCACTCGAGCAAATAAGCAACATAAAGATCGGTTATGCCATCGCCATTGAAATCACCGCTCGTCCAAGTTTGTGGACCATCACCAACTTCTCCCAGCCCAGTTGCATTTTTAACGAAAGTTCCATTTATTTGGCCGAACCAAAATTCTAGCGTCCCCGTTGTAGGAACGAGCAAATCCAATCGCCCGTCGCCGTTAAAGTCGCCGGTGGAATAGATAGACCCCGCTCCCAAAAAACTAGTACCGATGTTCACGTGCGTGAACTGCCCCGTGCGCGTGCCTAGCCACACCTCGTCGGCAATCGCCGTCGTTTTATTTCTCTTCATCATCACTTGATCGGTGATGCCGTCGCCATTGACGTCGCCGACCGCGACCGGTGACCAATTCAGGTGCGACGTCGTCGAATTGCTTGTTCCTCCAATGCCGCTTGTCGACAGCGTCAATGGCGGTGACATGTAGTTGGTCGGAGGCGTCGATGTTTCCGTGTTGACCCAGTTGATGATCGTTGGAGCAAAGCAGTCGGCGGTGTTGCTGCTTGCACATTCTTGAACGCTGGTGACCTGCGCATTGACTCCGTAAGTGAGCCGGTAATCGCGAAACAGTGTCGATCCAGAATAGACCTGAACCCTGCCTACCCGATGTTCGTTATAGTACGTCCGTCCAGCATGATAAAAACGCGACGACTGCGGTCTAGAATCGTAAGAAAAACTAATACGCGACGACGGGCTTACGCCTTGCGCAACGTTCCCTGTGTAGTTGATGTTGCGGATCTCAAACTCGCCAGTCCCTGTATCTTCGGAGTAGTCGTATGAAACGTAATTTCCCTGCCGATCCGACAACCTGCTGATCGCCCAAACTCTGACGGATGCCGAGCCGAGCGCTTCAATCCGAGAGTCGGCCGTCGTCCCATACTCCAGGATCTCGCCGGAATTCCGCCAGACTTTAAACGTTGCAGGACCACTCCCGGCGACACCGTAAGAGACGATCTTCGAAAACGATTCCAATCGTGTCCGATACTCTGTGCCATCGCCGCCGTTACCGCCCGAGATTGGGATAAGGCGCTGACCGTTCATACAGAACTGATCATTGGCGTTGTAACTGACCCCGTCGATCACGCCGTCGACAAAGAGATCCTTAGGGCATCGAGTGATGTAACTAATTCCGCCGATGGACCCACCGTACCCGAGCGCACCCTCTGCACCAGGCGACGAAAACTGAAGCGTTACGTTCGGCTGAACGCCAGTGGTGCCCGCCGGAACAGTAATGGGAATGGTGTAACTCGCCACCCCTCCAGGGCTGACGCCGACTTGCGCCGCCGTGGCGCCAACCAATTGACTAGATGGAAGAACTGCGTTGCCGTTCGCATCGGCTGTACCGCCGAAGCGCGCGTATGGGTTGCTCGACTGAGCGAATGCGGGTGGCGATGCCGGGAGGAAAAATTCGGAAACATACAAAACTGCGAGTGCGATCAACGCACGCAAGAAAAATGCCTTCACCGCCTGCCCCACTCTCTACTGGACGACTGAACTCTCTAATACGCGCTTGAAAAAATCACGCGCACAAAGCGTTGCGTAATGTCCAAAGACCCCTCTGCAATTTTCTGATTGCAAACGGTCCTCACATCTTCGTCAATCAAACTTTTTTGCGACGCTCGATTTTTTTATCAAACACAGAGCGGCGTGATCGGCGCGCTACACTTCAACCACTCGTCGCAGCAGGAATTTATAAATTGATGAGACAGCGCACGACACAGAACGATCTGAAATTTTTGCTGCGCACTTCCTGCGTGAGGATTTTTGATTGGTTCAGTACGTCGTGCTGAAAGACTGAGAAGCTACATTCCGTACGAGCACAGATTTTTGTCGGAAAGAGTTTGAATGTTGTCGCGTCGCGATTGAGCAGCCGTACTCATCGTGTCATCTAAACATGGTAGCCCTGACCGCGATGTCAGCGTTCGTTTAACGTTTGAAACAGATGTAATTTCGTTGCGCGGCGCGTTGATGGCTTTTGACACTTATCCCACCACCGCGAACCGGATGCAGTCGGTGGTGCAGGCGACGGTCACGCAGCGCAGCTTCACCTATGACGGTGCCGGCAACTTGCTCTCCGACGCGCGCTCCGGCACGACATACGCCTACACCTACAACAACGCCAACCGGCTAAAGACGGTGTCTGCTGGTGTGACGCTGGTCGGCACCTACACCTACAACGGCATGGAGCAACTGATCACGCGGATCGTCACCAACTCCGGCGCAGCCGACGGCACGACGCACTTCATCCACGATCAGTTCGGCAATATCATCGCCGAACTGAACAGCACCGGCGCGACGGTGAAAGAATACATCTGGCTGCCCGAAGCCGAAATCGCGCCAACGCGGCAGAGCCGCGCCCAGGTCGATATTCCCCTCGCGGTGGTCGATGCCGTCAACACGGCAACGCCGGTTTTGTACATGGTACACGCCGACCACCTCGCTCGCCCGGTGCGCATTACCAACAGCATCAAGGCCGCCGTTTGGTCCTCCGAGTATACGCCGTCGGGGGCGCCGCACGTGCTCTCAGGCACCGTCGTCATGGACGCGCGGTTTCCAGGACAGTGGTTCCAGCTCGAAGCCGGCCTTCACTACAACTGGCATCGGCATTATGATCCGTCTCTGGGAAGGTACACCCAGCCCGATCCGCTCGGCTTCGTCGATGGGCCGAGTGTGTTTGCTTATGGGAAAGATGCGCCGCTGATGTTTGTCGATAAGGATGGGCGTAATGCTTTAGACGGAGCGATCAAAGGAGGACGAATTGGTGGATCTATCTGCGGGCCTAATTGTGCGGCGGCAGGAGCGGTATTAGGTGGGGCCGTAGGTCTAGGGTTGACGTGCATGGCGATATATAAAGAATCTAAGCGCTGCAAGCAGGTGAGAAGAGATTGTTACAACCTGTGCGAAGGCGCTGACGACGGCGATAGAGCCAATCAGGGCAACCCATTCTTCCGGTGTGTGAACCAGTGTTTGTTCGACAATAAATGTGGAGGTACCAATTACAAAAATGATTGATAGAAAATTGGCCACAGAAATGATGGAATCGATTTTAGAAGCAAATGATTTGCTGCTCCAAGTTTTGCAAGGCGCAAGGCAAAACATGGATCCCGAGTCTGCAGCTCTGATTAAACGCCAAATATTTCATGTCATGGGCATCCATCTCACCAGCATAATGAATCCCATAGGCGAGCAGTACCCCGATCTATATCCCGAGGCCCTTCGTGCCAAACCCCGTGATCTCGACATTTAAAAACGACGACCCTATCCATCACCTATGACGGCGCCGGCAACATAGCGACGGATGCGCGCTCCGGCACGACCTCCACCTCTGCCTCCGATCCCTGATCCTGACACGTTAGAGAAAGCGTGTAATCGTTTACTTCTGCGGCGTCTTGTCGGATGCCAAACATCGCTGATTTGCAGGGCTTTCCGATGAGTACAGACTGCTTGCTTTGCAGGCTGTGCGACAGCCTATACGTTTTGTAGGTTTACTGGAAATTTTAGCAAAGGCAGATAGCGGTACGTCATTTAATAAGTGTGAGATGATATCTTGAAGCGTATAATACTCGATGAGCTTTCATGTTTTGAATCTGCTAAAGTGGCGGTGGCTGCGAGAGAGAATTTTGTACTGCTCACTACCAGTTCCTACCCACATACAGACGCGTTGTATCGCTCACTGAAAGCATTGAAGGAGGATCGTCGTTTAGCATTTACTGACATCATGCGGATAGGCTCTGCTCTCGCAGCAATTGGAATAGGTGCTGAAGATCCAGCTTATCAGTGGGCTCTCGAACAAAAAAACGACTGCTTTTTTGTAACTTTCACGATCAGCAGCTGCTGAGCAAAGTGTAATAGCTCGCCGGCAACCTGCTCTCCGACGCGCGCTCCGGCACGACATACGCCTACACCTATAACAACGCCAACCGGCTAAAGACGGTGTCTGCTGGTGTGACGCTGGTCGGCACTTACACGTACAACGGCATGGAGCAGCTGATCACGCGGGTCGCCACCAACTCCGGCGCAGCCGACGGCACGACGCACCTCATCCACGATCAGTTCGGCAATATCATCGCCGAGCTGAACAGCACCGGCGCGACCGCAGCATCCGCAAAAGCTGCCGTCTTGGATATTGCGACATTCTTTTGTGCATATTCAGGCCATGCATCGAAGATACTTAAGCCCGGTACTCTTGCAGAGCCGGATCGCAACCCGCAGCGTCCAGCGCCAGCTGCATAAGATAAGCGACGTCTTCGTCTTTGAAAGTGTCGCGCAACTTACAAGCGATGATCCAGAGCAGTAGCAGTCGAGGATTGGTTATAGTTGTACACATGCGCACCAATCCGTCCGCTTAATTTTTGTTATGGAAACTCACGGTGTCACCATTTGCAAAACCGAATTGGCGGCTGGGTCATGGCAAAATATATGCATACATTGCGGAAGTCGCCGCCGAGCGGAATAGTCGCGTGTGGAGCTGGTGCGGTGCATGTCCGCAATTGACGTTCTTGCTGTCAAGCACTTGGGGGCCGACGAATTGACCGTCGGGTCAAGCAGAGAGGCTTTTCAGATTGGCATCATAATCAGTTAGGCCGTCGCCACTAAAGTCGCCGGCAATGATGGCGCGGTGGTCCCCCTAAACGGCGAAACAAAGTACGGGGTTTTATACAATATTTCTGTCAGTTGTAACTCAAGAACGAGTAGATTTGCCTGCAGAGTGGGAGGTCGCTGCTTATACGGTGAGCACGTCGTGAATGAATTTCTAAATTTTTGGGGGAAAGCCGGCGCTCCGTGTGAAGGTGAAGCCGCTTTTCACCCCGTTGCCTATCATGGCTTGGACGTTGCCGCAGCTGCAGACACGTTGCTCGCTTCAAACCCGAGGCGGCTGGCTCACATGGCTGGACTGCTCGGCACTTCAAACGACAATGCCAGGCAAGTATTCGTCGCCTTGATCGCTTTGCATGACATTGGAAAATTTGCCGAAGCATTCCAATGCAAAGTGCCTGATGCATGGCCTACTTCAGTGCTTGGGCCAATCCGAAATGACGCCGGTCCGCATCACACGCAAACCGCCTTCGATCTTCGTGAAAAGCTCGACTTCCAGACGTTGTTTGCACCCGCACTTGATACCTCGAGTTGGATTTTTGAATTTGATGCGTTATGGGCGCCAGTTGCTGGACACCACGGGCGGCCCGTTGACAGTGGTGGTAACACTGTAACTATTTCGGGAATCAGGAAGGCTGGCATTTCAGCGGCTCTTGAGTTCGCCCAAGCGGCAGCAAAACTCTTTGGGCCCTTCGAGCTGATCGGCAAGCCCGATCGCGCAAAGCTTGCTGCTTTATCGTGGAGTCTGGCCGGGTTGACCAACCTCGCCGACTGGATTGGGTCAAACCGCGAGTTCTTTTGCTATTGCGCGCCAACCCTGGACTTCGAAACCTATTGGGATTACGCCCGCAAGCAAGCGGTGAAGGCTATATCCGCTGCCGGTATAAGCCCTGTTGCTGCAACATCTGATTGTTCGTCACTAAAACTCTTTCCGGCAATCACAGCTCCGAGCCCGCTGCAAAATCAACTTAGCAGTATGGCGCTGCCAGATGGCCCATTGCTCGCGATTGTTGAGGACGTGACCGGGAGTGGCAAGACTGAAGCTGCGCTGCTGCTCGCTGCGCGCTTTATCGGCGCTGACCGCGCCGCCGGGTTGTTTTTCGCGCTGCCAACGATGGCAACCGCCAATGCGATGTTTGATCGGCTGGGGGACGGTTATCGCCGCATGTTTGCGGAGACTGCGCAACCGTCACTCGTACTCGCACATGGGCGTCGCGGGCTTCATGCAGGTTTCCAGGCGTCGATCTTAGCGCATGGTACGACGGCAGTAAGCGAGACTGACGGTGAAGCCCAGGGCGACGCCTCAAGTGCGGTGTGTGCCACTTGGATTGCCGATGACCGGCGACGCGCGTTTCTGGCTCACGTTGGAGTGGGCACGATTGACCAGGCATTTCTTGGCGCACTTCCCGTTAAACATCAGGCCTTACGGCTGTGGGGTCTCGCTGACCGGGTTTTGATCGTCGATGAGGCTCATGCCTATGACGCCTATATGGGCCGCGAACTTGAGCGCCTTCTGGAATTCCATGCGGCACTTGGCGGATCTGCAATTATTCTCTCAGCGACGCTGCCCGCACAGCAACGCGAGGCGCTGGCACGTGCATTCGCCAAAGGCCTTGGCGCCAAGCCGAAGATTGAGGCTGTGAGCAACTACCCACTGGTTACTACAGTATCGGCGGATAGCGTGACGGCAACGCCTGTTGAAACTCGTGAGGATCGTTATCGGAACTTGGCCGTGCGCGCGGTTGGATCGATTGATGCTGCGCTCGCGCATGTGAGCGAGATGGCGTCGCGTGGCGCGGCCGTCGCGTGGATCCGCAATTCTGTCGACGACGCCATCGAGGCTGCAGGAGCATTGCAGGCGATGGCACTTTCTCCCGTTTTGTTGCATGCGCGTTTCGCAATGGGCGACCGCTTGGACATCGAGAAGCACGTCCGTGAGACGCTGGGGCGCAATAGCGATACCACCAAGAGACAGGGCTTCGTGTTGGTCGGCACACAAATTCTGGAGCAGTCTTTGGACTACGACGTGGATGCCATGATCACCGATCTGGCACCGGTCGACCTAATTATCCAGCGCGCGGGGCGGTTGTGGCGGCATACGGATCGGAAGGGCCGTCCAGTCGACGCGCCAGAACTACTTGTGTTCGCGCCTGACTGGCAGATCGTTGAAGATCAGAACTGGTACGCACAAGTATCGAAGCGAGCCGCAGCCGTTTACGGCCACCACGGTTTGGTCTGGCGCAGTGCTAAAACACTGAGTGAGACGGGCTGCATCGAAACACCTGGCGGCGTGCGCGCACTCATCGAAAGCGTTTACGGACCTGACACATTGGACGATGTTCCAGAGCCGTTGCGGCGTGCGTCAAACAAAGCGACGGGCCGCGAGTTCGCGGCATTCTCAATCGCTGGCGCTAATCTACTCAAGGTCGACAACGGCTATGACGGCAACAACGTCAACTGGGCGCCTGATACCGTGACGCCAACGCGGCTCGGCGACCCGGTGACTGTTTTCCGCCTGGGCAAGGTCGAGGGCGACCACGTCGTGCCGTGGTGCACCGCTGATGATAGAAATATCCGCCGGTCCTGGGCGCTGTCAGAAGTCAGCCTCAGTCAGCGCAAAGCTGTTGGAGTGCTGGAGCCGGACGCGACGCTAGCCAAGTTAATCACCCTCGCCAAAGCTGACTGGCCGGAGTGGGAGCAGGATCAGCCGCTGTTGCTCGTTGAAAAGCAAAACGATACTTGGTGCGGGCAAGTCATTGACCGGGACAAAAACAATCGTTCAGCACTATACACTCCCGAAATTGGGCTGCGCATCGTTGCAACCTGAGGGTCCCTGCAAACGCGGGGCTGAACCGTACTTCGTCATCAGGGTAACCCTTAGCTGGGCCCGTTCCCCGCAAACGCGGGGCTTCTACGAAAACAACTAAGTACTTAGTTATTAGGGTGATTGAGGGATTGACTGTTGCGAAACTGTAGACTAAAAAGGGCTCAGGCTCCGAAAGCAATTTGCCTTCAGAGCCTGAATGATGAAACCAACTGCGGAAACGCGATCATGCTTGGCGGCCGAGCGCGACCCCACAACGAAGGCATCCTATGGAAAATAGCACACCTACGCCCAATAGTCAGCCCCGTCGTCGACGCAGAGCGAAATCCAGCGGACGCCGACTGTCTGGCGAAGACGCTGCATTGGTGAAGGGCATGCTCGATCGTGGTGATCGGCAGTCCGACATTGCGGCTCGTTTTAGAGTCAACTCTGGTCGCATTTCTGAGATTTCAACAGGGCAAAAGTTTGCAGAAGTGCGTGCTGCGCCTTTGGATCTGCTTCCACCTCGACCGGTAGGCGAGAGCCACTGACGATTGTTCCTGCCGCTCTGTCGTCCATCTGACAGGGCGGCGGCGATTCCAAAATTTTTCTCCTAACTTCGGATATAACACCATGCCAGAGCAATTTTCGCTCGTCGAGCAGCCGTGGCTCCACGTCGCCCTCACGTCAGGCAAAAGCGCCTTCGTGCGCCTCTGCGATATTTCACGCTCTGACATTCTGCGCATCTCAACAGGACGGCCCGACTGCGACATCAGCCTGACCGAGTTTTTGATCGGCATGTTGGCGGTCGCTATCGGACCGAAAGATGACGACGAATGGTTGGAGCGGTTCAACGCGCCGCCAAGCGAAGACGAACTGCAAGCGGCCTTCGCGCCATTCGCTCAAGCACTCATTCTCGATGGCGACAGCCCACGTTTCTTTCAAGACCTCCAAGAGATCGAGGGAGAAGCCGGTCCCATTTCCGGTCTGCTGATTGATGCCCCCGGCGTCAGCACCTTGCGCGATAATGCCGATCACTTCGTCAAGGGCGGCCAAACCCAGACTCTGTCTCGTGCAGGTGCAGCCATCGTTTTAGCAACGCTGCAGACCTGTGCGCCATCGGGCGGTGCCGGGCATCGCACGTCGTTGAGGGGCGGCGGGCCTTTGGCCACGTTGGTTGTACCCGGCGCTCCTCGCGACCGCGAACCGACGCTCTGGGAGCGGCTATGGGCCAATGTTCCGAATGAGATGTCAGGTACGCCCGAGGACGCGCGCCGCATTTTCCCATGGCTGATGCCCACGCGGGTGTCAGACAAATCCGGCGATCAAACAGCCCCAGCGAACGTGCACCCTGCACAAGCATTCTTCGGTATGCCACGGCGTATCCGGCTCGACTTCATGCGGAATGCGGACAAGCGCCTCTGCGACCTCCTCGGCATCGTCGACGACGTCATTGTCACTCGCTACGTGACACGCCCGTGGGGCACAAATTACGTGGGCTGGAGCAAAGGCCACCCGCTCAGCCCCTACTACAAAGTCAAACCTGCCGATCTCGAATATCTGCCCGTGCACTTGCAGTCGGCGCGTGTCGGCTATCGCGAGTGGCTTGGATTTGCCATCGGCGCTGATGGTAACAGCCGCTTGCCTGCTGATTGCGTGAAGAGGTTCCAGCACCGCGCGCGCTTTTTTCGCGGCAAGAATGCCGTTGTCTGGTCGGACGCACGCCTCCTCGTCGCTGGCTACGCGATGGACAACATGAAACCACTCGATTTCGGCGAAGCGTTGATGCCGTTGATTGTTGGCAGTTCGGACGCGGCCAACCAGCTCATCCGGGAACAAGCCGAAAAACTGATTGAGTCCGCTAAGCTTGTTGCTAGCCAACTGACAACTTCTGTCAAAATTGGCCTCTACGGCGAGGGTGCGAAGGCAGACAGTGATAGTTCGGTGCTGTATCCGGTGCGGGATCGCTTCTGGGCCGACACTGAGGCAGCGTTTTTCGCAACGCTCACTGATGCTGCCGAACAATTCGATGTCCCCGAAGACAAACTGCAAGACATGCACGGTGACATTCGAACAGAGCTCGGCGGTGTTTGGCTGCAGAAACTCCGAACACACGCCTTGCTCGTCTTTGATGACACCGTTCCCATCGGCAGCGCCGAGAGCAAGCGCATCGTCGATGTCATCAACGGGCGCAAGATGCTGATGCTGGCGCTGACCGGCTACGGCAAGGCCGGCATCAGTCTGTTCAAATCTCTCGCATTGCCACTGCCGGAAACCAAACCGAAGAAAGACAAAAAAGACAGGAGGGCCGCATGACCGATCTCAAAACGCAGGCAGACGCTGCCCACAAATGGTGGCGCACCCTCGGTCCCATCGAAATCGAAGGTAAAACACTTCCCGGTGACCGCGCCGCCCTCGCGCGTTTGCGGCGCTGCAGTTCGCCGGTCGACGCGGCGATGGAGCCTGCAACGGCCAAGCTGTTCAAAGCGCTCGGCTTCTCAACGCGCAATGATATGCACTTGGGCCGCGCGGCCACTTTGGCGGCAGTTCTCGCCCATGTGCGCAAAGAAGGTGGCGGCAAAATCGCGCTTGCGATCGGTGCCCCTCCACAGGGCAAACCCGAAGACGCGCTGCTGAAACCGAACCGCTTCCGCGCCTTAATGGCGGCGCGCACCGACGACGAGATCATGACCAGCTTCCGCCGCGTCGTCGCCATGCTCGATCGCACCGCCAACGTGCGCGATCTCGCAAAGCTCATTCTAAGTTGGACCGACGATGGGGCAGGCGACAAAGCCCGCACACGTTTCGCCTTTGAATACCACGGTGCGGGTCTCTTCGCGCCGGACATTGACGCCACCGAAACCACTGCACCCGAGAAGGTTTGATCCAATGAGCCGTTTCATCCAAATCCACGCATTGACGATCTATGCCCCGTCTAACCTCAATCGCGACGACACCGGCCGCCCGAAGACAGCGAAATTTGGCGGTGCTGAGCGTCTGCGAATTTCGTCACAAGCTTTGAAGCGCGCCATTCGCACGAGCGAAGCATTCCGCACCCGCTTGGCGGGCCATCATGGCGAGCGTACCCAACGTCTTGGGGCCGACATCTGCGCTCATCTCGTCGCCAAGGGGCTTTCGGCCGTAGCATCACTGGAAACTGCACGTAAGATGGCGGAAGTGTTCGGTAAGCTGAAAGCCACGACCGATGCAAATCCGGCGTACATTGAGCAGCTGGCATTTGTCGGTCCCGAAGAGCGCAAAGCCGTATTCGATTTGGCCGACGCAGTGGCTGGCGGCAAGAAGCTACCGGACAAGTCGGGCGATCTCGTTGAATCAATTTTGCGCAAGAGTGACACCGCTGCCGACATCGCCATGTTCGGCCGCATGCTCGCCGACAATCCAGAATTCAATCGAGAAGCCGCTGTCCAAGTCGCACACGCCATCACCACCCATCGCGTCGAAGTCGAGGACGATTTCTACACCGCCGTCGATGATCTGAAAAAGCCGTCGGAAGATGCGGGCGCCGGCTTCATCGGTGAACTCGGCTTCGGGTCGGGCGTATTTTACATCTACACGTGTGTCGACCGTGCGTTGCTGCTGAAAAACCTCGGTGGCAATAAACAACTCGCTGAACAGGCCTTGGCTGGCTTGATCGAAGGCCTCGCCACGGCATCGCCTACTGGCAAGCAGGCGAGCTTCGCATCGCGGTCGCGCGCCAGCCATCTGCGCATCGAAAAGGGTAGTCAGCAGCCACGCAGCCTTGCCGCCGCGTTCTTCAAGCCCTTGCGTGGTGACGACCTGTTGTCGGCGTCGGTCACCGAACTCGGCAAACTCGCTGATGGTATGAACCATGCCTACGGCCCCTGCTTCGATGGCGTGGCCTACACCATGGATGTTGCATCCGGCAAAGGTTCGCTCGCTGAGGCAATTGCCTTTGCAGCAGCGGAATAAGCCCCATGAAAGAGTATCTCGTCTTCACGCTTGCTGCTCCACTCGCCTCGTTTGGCGCCGTGGCGGTTGGGGAGCGGCGGCCTACCTGGGACCGGCCGAGTAAATCGCAAGTTCTCGGCCTGATCGCCGGTGCGCTCGGGATTGAGCGCACTGAGGAAACACGTCAGAACGAGTTGGCCGCGTCACTCGGGTTCGCTGTCCGCGTGGATAGTGCCGGCACCGTTCAGACGGATTATCACACCACGCAGGTACCGCCCGCCCGTCGCAACCGCCGTTTCGCGACGCGCGCAGACGAACTTGCCGTTGCCAACACCGAGTTGCGCACGATCTTATCACGACGCGAACTGCGGTCTGGGTCGCACTACACAATTGCGCTGTGGGCCTCTGGCGCGCAGCCGTTGCTGCCAGGTTTCGGTGACATTGCAACAGCTTTGAAAGCGCCTGTGTTCACGCCTTTTGCTGGGCGCAAGGCGAACGTACTGATGCTACCGATGACGCCGCGTGTAGTAAGTGCTGATGACGTAACCGCCGCATTCACTCTTTATGACTCCGGCGAGACAGACACGCAAAAGCAGTTGCAAAAAGACTATTGGCTGATCCCCCGGCAGTCCGATGCGCGCATCTACGCCGATGCCGACAGCGTGCCACGCCAGTTGACTGACCGCATCGAACAACGGCGCGATATTCCGGAAAGCCGCGCCAAATGGCGCTTCGGCTTGCGCGCTGAAGCTTTGCTCAAACCGACGAAGTTGGGAGACCGCGCATGACATTGCCACTCTTTCTGTCGCGAGCCCGTCTTCGTTCCGGCCACGGCGAAACGCTGTCAGCCATTGCACCGATACTCATGCCTGACGATGGAAATCAGCGCGCAGCTCTTGCGCACCGGCTTGTCTGGCTGTTGTTTCAAGACGTGCCAAATGCAAAACGAGACTTTCTTTGGCGTGACGATGGGGCCGGTAAGTATCTCATTCTCTCAACGCGCCCTCCGGCCGATCCTAAGGACCTCTTTGAGCTTGATACAAAGCCGTTTGCTCCGGCCCTTCAAGTCGGCGATGACCTGCGCTTTGTTCTGCGCGCAAATCCAACTGTGGCCCGCAAGGGCGCAAACGATCCGGACGCAACGGGCATACGTCAGCGCGGCAAACGCGTTGATGTCGTCATGGACAGGCTCGCGAAGTTACCAATTTCCGGCCGCGCGCAACATCGCGATCGCGTTGCGACTGAGGCTGGCAGCGCCTGGCTCACCGAACAGGGGGCGCGTGCGGGCTTCACTCCAAAAGCCGTCGTGGTTGGCAGCTATAGACAAATCGACATTGCCGACCGCGAGCGAAAGCGCCGTCGCGAGCGCGGCGTCGTTTCGGTCATTGACCTGGAAGGGGTTCTCACCGTCAGCGACCCCCCGACATTTTTCTCAAAATTGGCTACAGGCTTCGGCTCGGCTAAAGCCTTTGGCAATGGCCTCATGCTTCTTCGGCGTGTTTGAGCACTGTCATGGCGAACAACGACGCTCCTTTTGTACCCCTTCGCCCCATCGCCATCAAAGATCGGGCCGGGATAATTTTTGTTCAGTATGGCGAGCTCGACGTCATCGACAGCGCGTTTGTGCTCGTCGATGTGAAGGGCGTGCGAGTCCAAATCCCAGTCGGTGGACTTGCCTGCATCATGCTCGAGCCCGGCACGCGCGTTTCTCACGCGGCAGTCATTTTGGCCGCCCGTGTCGGTTGCCTGTTGGTCTGGGTCGGAGAAGGAGGCGTACGCCTCTATGCGTCAGGCCAACCAGGAGGAGCGCGCGCTGACAGGCTTCTCTATCAAGCACGCGTCGCGCTCGACGAAGACGCACGCCTGAATGTTGTCCGCGAAATGTATCGCCGCCGCTTCAGTGAAGAGGCACCCTCAAGGCGCTCAATTGACCAGCTCCGCGGCATTGAAGGTGCTCGCGTTCGCGAAATTTATAAGCTCATCGCCCAGAAATATGGTGTCGAATGGAAATCAAGGAACTACGACCGCAAGCAATGGGACGCCGCAGACATTCCAAATCGGTGCTTGTCGTCTGCCACAGCGTGCCTCTACGGTTTAAGTGAAGCCGCCGTTCTGGCTGCAGGCTATGCCCCAGCGATAGGCTTCCTGCATCGAGGTAAGGCTCAGAGTTTCGTTTACGACATCGCCGATGTCTACAAGTTCGATACTGTGGTTCCAGCTGCTTTTGAAACGGCGGCGCGAATTGCGAAAGGCAAAGGTGACGGTTCGGCGCCAGAGCGCCAAGTTCGCGTTGCTTGCCGTGATCTGTTCCGCAAGACCGGAATCCTAGACAAAATCATCCCGTCTATCGATGAGATTCTGAAGGCAAGTGGTATAGATCCGCCCTTAGATGCGCCCGAAGCCGTAGATCCAGCGATTCCACCGGAGGAGGCCTCAGGCGATGATGGTCATCGTGGTTGAAAACGCTCCGCCCCGATTGCGCGGACGATTATCACTTTGGCTCGCAGAAGTTCGTGCAGGCGTCTACGTTGGCGTCTATGGACGCAGGGTGCGCGAGCGAATTTGGGATGAAGTCAAGATCATGATCGAGGGCGGCAACGCTGTCGTCGCGTGGTCCGCCCCGACCGACAGCGGTTTTGCGTTCGAGGCGATCGGCGAGAACCGCCGGGAGCCCCTCGATTTTGATGGTCTGACACTTGTGCGATTTAAGCCGACCCCTCCAGCGATTTCGAACGATGGGAAGAAATTGTAAAGTGTAAATAGTAGACCAGACACAGCGTGATAGAAATGTTGTTCATGTTGGTACCGTTCTTTGACATCGTAAATTGCTCGTGACATCAAAGGGATGGAACCAAGTGCGTTCCCCGCACACGCGGGGCTGAACCGGGCGCGCCACCAGACGGCAGCGACCAAAACCCGCGTTCCCCGCACACGCGGGGCTGAACCGCCCCCGCCAAATACCGGGCACCCCTCCCAAGCGCGTTCCCCGCACACGCGGGGCTGAACCGGTGATGCCGCTATCGGGATTGAAATTCTCCGGGCGTTCCCCGCACACGCGGGGCTGAACCGGGCATGACGGCGGATGCGGTGAAAGCTGCAACGCGTTCCCCGCACACGCGGGGCTGAACCGTTCTGTTCTGCGGTTGCCTATGGAACGGCATCGCGTTCCCCGCACACGCGGGGCTGAACCGACGTCGATCGGCATGGCAACGTGCGCGTTTATGCGTTCCCCGCACACGCGGGGCTGAACCGGTCAGGCGCTCACTCGGTGCGGGACGGGAAACGCGTTCCCCGCACACGCGGGGCTGAACCGCATTGGGGCGTGACGGTCGAGCGCGTAAGCGCGCGTTCCCCGCACACGCGGGGCTGAACCACGATCAGCGAGGCTGGGCGGCACACTGTAGCCGCGTTCCCCGCACACGCGGGGCTGAACCGTATTTGCCGCAACGGGAGACCGCGTAATGCAGGCGTTCCCCGCACACGCGGGGCTGAACCGCAAATCATCAATCGCATCCTGGAACCGTTCTCGCGTTCCCCGCACACGCGGGGCTGAACCGCCAATGTCGCCGCGTTGCGCCATTTCGGGCGCGCGTTCCCCGCACACGCGGGGCTGAACCGCCTTGCCATATCCCATCACCTCCCCACCACAAGCGTTCCCCGCACACGCGGGGCTGAACCGCAACTTCGCTCATCAGTATCGCTGCGTGCGACGCGTTCCCCGCACACGCGGGGCTGAACCGAGGTCGAACGTATCGAGCAAGACTTTGAGCGGGCGTTCCCCGCACACGCGGGGCTGAACCGTTAGTATCACGATATAGCTGCTAGACTATAACGCGTTCCCCGCACACGCGGGGCTGAACCGTTAGTATCACGATATAGCTGCTAGACTATAACGCGTTCCCCGCACACGCGGGGCTGAACCGCCTACGTTCGTCGTAATGTCCCACGTCCCCGAGCGTTCCCCGCACACGCGGGGCTGAACCACCGGATGCGATAGTCGGAACCCATAAGTGGGTGCGTTCCCCGCACACGCGGGGCTGAACCGGCCGAGCAGAAATCCTCGGATCGCGCTCAGGCGCGTTCCCCGCACACGCGGGGCTGAACCGTGTTTGTGATCAATTCAACGCCGACTTCGAGGGCGTTCCCCGCACACGCGGGGCTGAACCGGACTTGAGCTTGGACGCTCGTGCCGTCAAAAAGCGTTCCCCGCACACGCGGGGCTGAACCGAACATTTGGTTAATTACGTGAACCAAATTGACGCGTTCCCCGCACACGCGGGGCTGAACCGAACATTTGGTTAATTACGTGAACCAAATTGACGCGTTCCCCGCACACGCGGGGCTGAACCTGGCGTGTTGTTGGCGTTGCGCATAAACAAAACGCGTTCCCCGCACACGCGGGGCTGAACCGGGATGTATCATGTCAGATTGCCCATTCGCCAAGCGTTCCCCGCACACGCGGGGCTGAACCGCGTGTGTGGTGCGCCGGGTCGCTCGGTAATCTGCGTTCCCCGCACACGCGGGGCTGAACCCTGAACAGCGCGCAAAACCAGTTCCGGCAGCAAGCGTTCCCCGCACACGCGGGGCTGAACCGTCATCAACGGCGATGAGCACGATCTACGTCACGCGTTCCCCGCACACGCGGGGCTGAACCGGTCGGCCACTACGGTGACGTTGCGCACAAAGTGCGTTCCCCGCACACGCGGGGCTGAACCGTTAATCGGCATGTCGAGGTTGAACCGGCCCGCGCGTTCCCCGCACACGCGGGGCTGAACCTGCCGCCCGTGCCCGTTTGCTTTCTTCATGTAAGCGTTCCCCGCACACGCGGGGCTGAACCGAATTGCGAGGGCTTTCACGGTAGCGCCACCTCGCGTTCCCCGCACACGCGGGGCTGAACCGGTGCCGCAGGCGACCGACGGCAAGTTCAAAACGCGTTCCCCGCACACGCGGGGCTGAACCGGGACTCATGTCTCGCAGCACCGACTTGGTCGGGCGTTCCCCGCACACGCGGGGCTGAACCCTGCTTCTGATTGGTCTTGGTCCGCCCCGCGAAGCGTTCCCCGCACACGCGGGGCTGAACCGGCCTCTAACAAAACGACGTTCCCGGCAAATTCGCGTTCCCCGCACACGCGGGGCTGAACCGTTCGACGTCGTCCGCGTGGTGCCCGGTGAGACGCGTTCCCCGCACACGCGGGGCTGAACCGAGCACGGCGTGCAGGGAACGGGCGCGCCCGGTGCGTTCCCCGCACACGCGGGGCTGAACCGGAACTGGCGGCCGTTCTTCTGGCCTCGTTTACGCGTTCCCCGCACACGCGGGGCTGAACCGATTGTTATTAGCTGCAACTAGGATGCCGACGAGCGTTCCCCGCACACGCGGGGCTGAACCGAACCCGAACGTCGTTGACCTTGGAATTGAAAAGCGTTCCCCGCACACGCGGGGCTGAACCGCCAATCTGATTTATTTCATCAACGCCGATGGAGCGTTCCCCGCACACGCGGGGCTGAACCGGGCGCGCGGAAACATCTTCGCCAGATCGGACCGCGTTCCCCGCACACGCGGGGCTGAACCGTGCCGGTGGACCCACTCGGATTTTGGGAAGGGGCGTTCCCCGCACACGCGGGGCTGAACCGCTTTCGAGGCATCGATCGCGCCAACAATGAAAGCGTTCCCCGCACACGCGGGGCTGAACCGCGACACGGCGTTGTTCGTCAGCGAGTTCTCAGGCGTTCCCCGCACACGCGGGGCTGAACCGACGCCTCCAAATTATTTGCGCTTGCCGTACTTGCGTTCCCCGCACACGCGGGGCTGAACCGGAAACGGCCATCGCGTTCTCCGGTTTCCTGTCGCGTTCCCCGCACACGCGGGGCTGAACCGATGAGCGCTTGAGAACCACGCCGGCGTAATGCGCGTTCCCCGCACACGCGGGGCTGAACCGACCGACGTGCCGATGCCGTACCCCTGGCACAGGCGTTCCCCGCACACGCGGGGCTGAACCGCTCATGAACATTATCGCCGCTCTCTGTTCCAGGCGTTCCCCGCACACGCGGGGCTGAACCGGCAAATCGCAAACCCTGCTCGGCAGTGTGTGGGCGTTCCCCGCACACGCGGGGCTGAACCGCGTGCGGGCTGAGTGTGGAGTGATTTGGAAGAGCGTTCCCCGCACACGCGGGGCTGAACCGTCTGCGATCAAAGCGCGGGCCTGATCGAGGACGCGTTCCCCGCACACGCGGGGCTGAACCGTAGTTTATTCTTACTGCGCCCGTCAGGGGAGGGCGTTCCCCGCACACGCGGGGCTGAACCGGTTTGGCATCAATGAGCATCAAGCAGAACGCCGCGTTCCCCGCACACGCGGGGCTGAACCGGTGTTCCGCGTCTATCGGCCGGAAGCGGAAGTGCGTTCCCCGCACACGCGGGGCTGAACCGATCTCAGTCCGTTAGCCTGGAACGATTGGTGGGCGTTCCCCGCACACGCGGGGCTGAACCGCTTGGCATCAATCTCGCGGCCGACGAAGCCATGCGTTCCCCGCACACGCGGGGCTGAACCGTTCAATCGTGACTTCCCATGGTGGGGGCCGAAGCGTTCCCCGCACACGCGGGGCTGAACCGGTTTCGAGACGTGCCAGCCGACAGCGCCACCGGCGTTCCCCGCACACGCGGGGCTGAACCGTTATTTGCTGTGATAACATTAACCGTATACACGCGTTCCCCGCACACGCGGGGCTGAACCGGGACGGTTCAGGCCGTCGTCCCCACGATGCGCGCGTTCCCCGCACACGCGGGGCTGAACCGATGGGTTGGTGTATACTTGACGAGATGTACTCGCGTTCCCCGCACACGCGGGGCTGAACCGGTCAGCGTCAGTCTGAGCAAGTATCTGCGCAGGCGTTCCCCGCACACGCGGGGCTGAACCGCGCGCCCGTAAAAAGAACCTCGTTGACGCCAAGCGTTCCCCGCACACGCGGGGCTGAACCGGTGTGAAGATCATTTGTATTTTCTCGACACACGCGTTCCCCGCACACGCGGGGCTGAACCGATAATCTTTAGCGCTATCGTTATATAGTACAGGCGTTCCCCGCACACGCGGGGCTGAACCGCCGTAGTTAGGCGTGTAATATTTGCGCAGTACGCGTTCCCCGCACACGCGGGGCTGAACCGAGTTACCTCGAACGGTTGAAGGAGAATAGCGCGCGTTCCCCGCACACGCGGGGCTGAACCGATTTCTTGCGCGGATTGCATGGGATGGTCCTTGCGTTCCCCGCACACGCGGGGCTGAACCGAGATCGCGCAGTACGAGACGCGCCACCCGCCGGCGTTCCCCGCACACGCGGGGCTGAACCGACAACGAACCAATTGACATGGTTGACAAATCGGCGTTCCCCGCACACGCGGGGCTGAACCGCACGTGTTCGCAACGCGGATAAAGACGGCTTTGCGTTCCCCGCACACGCGGGGCTGAACCGTCACGACCGGGCGCAAGCTTTCGCGCCTCAGCGCGTTCCCCGCACACGCGGGGCTGAACCGTCACAGTCGTGTTCAATCATTGCGGACATGGTGCGTTCCCCGCACACGCGGGGCTGAACCTCAACGAGAATAAGCAGGCGATCGATAAACTAGGCGTTCCCCGCACACGCGGGGCTGAACCGGCCGCCTTAGTCGACGCAAGGTCTAGTGGCTGGCGTTCCCCGCACACGCGGGGCTGAACCGGGCAACGATAACGCATCTAAGTCCGCTAAGGCGCGTTCCCCGCACACGCGGGGCTGAACCGTCTCTGCTGCCCGACTGCCGCGATTTGGTCGAGCGTTCCCCGCACACGCGGGGCTGAACCGTAGTTATCGACCTGGATGATCTGCATACCGTCGCGTTCCCCGCACACGCGGGGCTGAACCGTTGCCGCCAAAGCTCACCCGAAATTGGAATTGGCGTTCCCCGCACACGCGGGGCTGAACCGGCCGAGGGCGACATGCCCGACAGCCACGCAGAGCGTTCCCCGCACACGCGGGGCTGAACCGACCACAGCTCATGCGACACACCATCGGCAACCGCGTTCCCCGCACACGCGGGGCTGAACCGCGATGGATCGGACAGCGGATCGCGATGGTCGAGCGTTCCCCGCACACGCGGGGCTGAACCGCACTTTCGCGAGATCATGGGCGCGTTTGCCGAGCGTTCCCCGCACACGCGGGGCTGAACCGGTTCTCATCGTCGACGACGGCATGCCGTATAAGCGTTCCCCGCACACGCGGGGCTGAACCGCCCCTAGGATGACCGCCTGATGCCATTGCGTGGCGTTCCCCGCACACGCGGGGCTGAACCGCGCATTGTGCTTAGCAAAGCACGGCTTGCCGGGCGTTCCCCGCACACGCGGGGCTGAACCGCCCGTTGATCGGCGTCGCCAGGTCGTCGAGAGGCGTTCCCCGCACACGCGGGGCTGAACCGCTCGGAGTTGATCTTGTTAATTCGTGCATGGCGCGTTCCCCGCACACGCGGGGCTGAACCGCACGGCAAGCAAATTCGGATAAGTTTGCGCAAGCGTTCCCCGCACACGCGGGGCTGAACCGCGCTGCTTTTGATCGCCGCCAACGGGCGCCAGGCGTTCCCCGCACACGCGGGGCTGAACCGCCCTACGCGTACAAAACCACGGCGAACAAGGGGCGTTCCCCGCACACGCGGGGCTGAACCGCGTTGCTCGGAATCGCGGGGGCCGATCTTACAGCGTTCCCCGCACACGCGGGGCTGAACCGACGAGGCGCGGGAATTCCTGGCAGCAAAGCAGGCGTTCCCCGCACACGCGGGGCTGAACCGATGGCTCACGTAAAGCTTGCACGTCTTGCGCGGCGTTCCCCGCACACGCGGGGCTGAACCGCCGACCCCAATGGATCGCATTCCCACACGGGAGCGTTCCCCGCACACGCGGGGCTGAACCGAAGCCAGTCCGCGTTTCGACAGCTGGTGCGAAGCGTTCCCCGCACACGCGGGGCTGAACCGCCTGGCATTGGTTGATCGCCAACGCGTCCTATGCGTTCCCCGCACACGCGGGGCTGAACCGTGACACTTACGATCGAGAGCAACAATCGCGAGGCGTTCCCCGCACACGCGGGGCTGAACCGCCTCGAGGTCCACGGCCTTTGCCGCACGCGAAGCGTTCCCCGCACACGCGGGGCTGAACCGGCAACGGTGTTCTTCGGGGACTTCTCGCCCGAGCGTTCCCCGCACACGCGGGGCTGAACCGCCCTCGATTGCGGGATGGGCTTCACCGAAAACGCGTTCCCCGCACACGCGGGGCTGAACCGAAACAGGCGACAGGCGCTCAATCCTTGGGCGCGCGTTCCCCGCACACGCGGGGCTGAACCGGCCGTCCGCATGACACCAACCGGTGCATGCCCGCGTTCCCCGCACACGCGGGGCTGAACCGTTTCTCGTCTTCGGCATCCCAACGCTCTTTGGGCGTTCCCCGCACACGCGGGGCTGAACCATCGGGAGTCCAAAGTCGTCAACCTCAGGTGCCGCGTTCCCCGCACACGCGGGGCTGAACCGTCAGAATGGCGACCTCGATACGCTCACCATGGGCGTTCCCCGCACACGCGGGGCTGAACCGAATTCTAAAATTTTGCGCGCGTAGCGCTTGACGCGTTCCCCGCACACGCGGGGCTGAACCGCGTCTCCATGCGTGAGTAGGAACCGGTGGCCCGCGTTCCCCGCACACGCGGGGCTGAACCGTGAGTAGGTACGTGTAACTAAGTGAGCGATCCGCGTTCCCCGCACACGCGGGGCTGAACCGGCGTCGCAGAGGCCCATGGTTCCGGCTCAGAGGCGTTCCCCGCACACGCGGGGCTGAACCGACGGCGCGCATCGCTGGCGACAACTCTTTCGCGCGTTCCCCGCACACGCGGGGCTGAACCCTCTCGACGACCTGGCGACGCCGATCAACGGGCGCGTTCCCCGCACACGCGGGGCTGAACCGCACTAGCGTTTCACTCGGATAAACGGCGCCTCGCGTTCCCCGCACACGCGGGGCTGAACCGCCATTCCAAAAAAGATCGACGCGACGCGCAAGGCGTTCCCCGCACACGCGGGGCTGAACCGTTCCCCGCTAAACGAGGCGTGAATGAATTTCGGCGTTCCCCGCACACGCGGGGCTGAACCGCCGCCAGTCTTGGCGTGCTTGTATCGAACACCGCGTTCCCCGCACACGCGGGGCTGAACCGCGCGCATGGCGGGCGGACGCGGGCCTATCGACGCGTTCCCCGCACACGCGGGGCTGAACCGTTGCATGCCCTTTGGAGCTTACGTTAACCGGCGCGTTCCCCGCACACGCGGGGCTGAACCGGCTTTTTTGAGAATAATTACGTGTAGTATTTTGCGTTCCCCGCACACGCGGGGCTGAACCGAGGCAGGTGTACCCGCCGGCGGCCGTACGCGCGCGTTCCCCGCACACGCGGGGCTGAACCGGCTGTCCAGGTGCAAGGCTACAAGACGCCGACGCGTTCCCCGCACACGCGGGGCTGAACCGTTCGAGGACCTGGCCGGGTCGCCGCCGCAGGCGCGTTCCCCGCACACGCGGGGCTGAACCGGCGCACGAACTTGGCAACACGCAACCGGGCGAGCGTTCCCCGCACACGCGGGGCTGAACCGCTCGATGAGATCGGCGCAGGCGAGCAGCGTGCGCGTTCCCCGCACACGCGGGGCTGAACCGGCGATCGGGGACGATCGGCCGGGCGTTGTCGAGCGTTCCCCGCACACGCGGGGCTGAACCTGAAACTGTAGCCGGCTCGGATCGGCAAACGGAGCGTTCCCCGCACACGCGGGGCTGAACCGGCGGCTTCAATTGTCGTCGGCTCTTGCTTGACGCGTTCCCCGCACACGCGGGGCTGAACCGCTCGTCACTCAGCACGGCGCCAGGCCGGTCTGGCGTTCCCCGCACACGCGGGGCTGAACCGGCGTCGCAGAGGCCCATGGTTCCGGCTCAGAGGCGTTCCCCGCACACGCGGGGCTGAACCGACGGCGCGCATCGCTGGCGACAACTCTTTCGCGCGTTCCCCGCACACGCGGGGCTGAACCGGCGACGTCGGGCGCCAACGCCATCGCCATCACGCGTTCCCCGCACACGCGGGGCTGAACCCTCTCGACGACCTGGCGACGCCGATCAACGGGCGCGTTCCCCGCACACGCGGGGCTGAACCGCACTAGCGTTTCACTCGGATAAACGGCGCCTCGCGTTCCCCGCACACGCGGGGCTGAACCGCCATTCCAAAAAAGATCGACGCGACGCGCAAGGCGTTCCCCGCACACGCGGGGCTGAACCGAGCCGCCTCAAGCTCATAGACCTTGATCCAGGGCGTTCCCCGCACACGCGGGGCTGAACCGAAGCCGCCAGAACCGCACCACGATCAACCCAGGCGTTCCCCGCACACGCGGGGCTGAACCGCTCGCAGTCGAGCTCGCGCAGCACCGTCGAGCGCGTTCCCCGCACACGCGGGGCTGAACCGCGACAGCGGGTGCGCAGGCATTTCTCGCGCACGCGTTCCCCGCACACGCGGGGCTGAACCGGACCTGGTCGAGTGGGGCTATGTCGAGAAGCAGCGTTCCCCGCACACGCGGGGCTGAACCGATCACCTGGTGCCCGTGCTGGTGCGCAACGAAGCGTTCCCCGCACACGCGGGGCTGAACCGAGATCGCGCAGTACGAGACGCGCCACCCGCCGGCGTTCCCCGCACACGCGGGGCTGAACCGTCAATACGTTTCTTGATACTTGTTGCGGTGTAGCGTTCCCCGCACACGCGGGGCTGAACCGCCGCAGCGATTGTTGACGATCTCAAGGCCAAGGCGTTCCCCGCACACGCGGGGCTGAACCGGCCGACCAGTCGAGAATGACGAGGCCGATGAAGCGTTCCCCGCACACGCGGGGCTGAACCGCCAACCTCCGCAAAGCATCGTTTCGGGGTGTGGCGTTCCCCGCACACGCGGGGCTGAACCGCGACCTTTTCAAAAACTGAACGGACAAAACTTGCGTTCCCCGCACACGCGGGGCTGAACCGCCCCACGGATCTGAATACATGGCGCCGATAACGCGTTCCCCGCACACGCGGGGCTGAACCGCGCTGAAAAACCTCGGCTCTTGCCCGGTCTCGGCGTTCCCCGCACACGCGGGGCTGAACCGGTCTGGTCCCGGCACCCGCGGCTGGCGATGCTGCGTTCCCCGCACACGCGGGGCTGAACCGCAGTTCCGCACTATCCGCGTGAGGGTTTCGAAGCGTTCCCCGCACACGCGGGGCTGAACCGTGATGGCATAACGTGACCGGCGCGCTATTGGGGCGTTCCCCGCACACGCGGGGCTGAACCGGCTGCCCCGAGAAACGCCACGCCGATCCAGCCGCGTTCCCCGCACACGCGGGGCTGAACCAAGAACCAGCCGGGAAGCGGATCAAGGGACGCCGCGTTCCCCGCACACGCGGGGCTGAACCGGCGATCCGCGCGCTGCCGTCTATGAATCACAGGCGTTCCCCGCACACGCGGGGCTGAACCGGTCGTTGATCTGAAAACCGGCAAGCCGCCGGAGCGTTCCCCGCACACGCGGGGCTGAACCGCCTATGATCTTGTCTTTGACTTTGATTCCTGGCTGTTCCCTGCACGCACGGGCTGATCGTGCGACGCTGTTGTCCACCCTCCTTTCCTTTCGTTGACTGGGCTTATTGGCGACAGCAAGCGTCAGTGGCCATGCCGACGGAGCCGTAGCCTGGATCAAGACAAGCGCGAGCTCGTATTAAATCTCTTTGCGGAGATCACAGCTCAACTTGAAGACGCGCATAGCATTGCAACAAGGGGGCAAGCGCTAAGAAAATTGGCAGAAACCGCCGGGCTCGCGCTCCAGATACAATCAAATCTCCAGCGAACCGCTAACCTTTTGACGGCGGTGATCAGCCTAACTAACACAAACTAGTCAACACAACTGCTTCGTTAACCCGAAACGAAATTCGAAAAACGAGCACTGGACTTCGCTCTGGAAGAGAGCGGTAGTGTTTGGAAGGAAAACCTCTCTTTGCAACTATTGCCTCGGCTCGAAACCGGGGCTCTGGGTGGTGCCGACGCCAATAGCGGCACGGCAAACCACGGAGCTCATGATGACCGTAGTTCAAGCACGTATCGCAACCAAAGCCAAAAAAACCACCCCGTCGCTTTCGGTTAAGACTGGTAAATCGAAGCCCAACGAAAAACATCCCTCGAAACCTTCAACGACATTGCAAGCGGCGACGGAGAGCAAGCCGCACGCAGCCAACGTCACAAAACATGACCACATTCGGTCGCTGCTCAGTCGACGCGAAGGCGCAACGATCCCAGAGATAATGAAGGTGACCGATTGGCAGCAGCATAGCGTGCGTGGCTTTCTTGCCGGGACCGTCAAAAAGAAGCTCGGAAACAAACTGACATCATCGAAGGTCGATGGAGAGCTCCGCCGCTACCGGATCGGTACCAGCTGGGGTCGCTGACCATGACTGCTTCGGTGCACACCGATCTCGAGACCAAGTTAACGGCGATTGAGCGACTGGAATTGCCCGAACTGCGAACAGAATGGCGGCGGCTTTATCGAAAGCCGCCGCCGCACAGGCTCAGTCGCGATCTCCTCATCCGAGGCATAGCTTACAAGGTCCAGGAAGCCGTTCATGGCGGGATTTCAAAGCCGACCCTTCGGCGGCTCAGAATTTTGTCTGATCAAAGCGCCTCCGGTGCCGGCAAAAAGCTTGAACGGCAGGCTGCTTTCAAGCCCGGAACAACGCTCCTGCGCGAGTGGAACGGAACAACCCATGAGGTTCAAGTCGTGGCGGGCGGCTTCGAATGGCGTGGGCAGACCTTCGCTTCTCTGAGCAAGATCGCTAACGCCATCACTGGGGCACATTGGTCCGGCCCGCGGTTCTTCGGGTTGAGAATGCGAACTCAATCTCCGGTGGCCCGATTGCGGGATGGCAGAAATGACTAATGCCTCGGTCGCAACGAAATTGCAGCGCCTGCGCTGCGCGATCTACACGCGCAAATCATCTGAAGAGGGCCTGGAGCAGGATTTCAACTCACTCGATGCCCAGCGAGAGGCGTGTGAGGCATATATCTTAAGCCAGCGCCACGCCGGGTGGATCGCACTGCCTGAGATGTATGACGACGGCGGCATTTCTGGAGCGACTCTCGAACGGCCTTCCGTGCAACGTCTTTTCAATGATGTCCGTGATGGCAAAGTCGATTGCGTCGTTGTCTACAAAGTCGATCGGCTCACTAGGTCCCTGGCAGACTTCGCCAAGATCGTCGAGATATTCGACGCGTCGTCCGTCTCGTTTGTCTCCGTAACGCAGCAGTTCAACACAACCTCTTCCATGGGGCGTTTGACGCTGAACGTGCTTCTCTCCTTCGCGCAGTTCGAGCGCGAAATCGCTGGTGAACGCATTCGCGACAAGATCGCGGCGTCCAAGAAAAAGGGTATGTGGATGGGCGGGTATCCGCCGCTGGGATATGATGTGCGCGACCGAAAACTCGTGATCACGCCGCACGAGGCAGAAACCGTCAGGCACATCTTTCGGCGTTACCTCGAACTCGGTGCCGTGTCCGCTTTGAGGAACGACCTCAGCCAGCAGGGCATCGTCTCCAAACGGCGGATCGACAAGCACGGCCAGACAACTGGCGGGAAGCCGTTTGCTCGCGGGGCGCTCTATCATATGCTCAAGAACCGGATCTACATCGGCGAGATCATCCACAAGGAAACGGCATACCCTGGCGAACATCCGCCTATCATCGATCGGCCTCTTTGGGATGCGGTTACGAAGCGGCTTGAGGATAACACGCATGACCGTGAGGCGGCCGTCGGAGTTCAAGAGCCTAGCCTGCTGACGGGCCTCCTGTTTGATGGAGACGGCTGTCGACTAACACCGAGCCATGCCGTCAAAACGGGCAAGCGCTACCGGTATTACGTGTCCAACACACTGATCACGGGACCAAGATCCGCCGCGCCGCGCGGCCGACGAGTCCCGGCAAGCGATATCGAAATGCTGGTCCAGAAAAGCATCAAGGATTTCTTTGCGTCGGGTCAGCAGATACTAGATGCCGTTTCTGGAACCGACTTTCGAAATGTGGATAAGCGGCAACTCCTGAGCCGAGCAGCGGATCTCGCCCGTGATTGGGACGAACAACCAGCAGCGTTGCGACGAACGATTGTCCGCAGGATTGTGCATCGCGTCGTCATTCAACTCGAGCACGTCGATATCGAGATCAACCGATCCCAAGTATTCGATTTGTTGATGCGACCTGACCAGCCGGCGACCAAGAGATGCGCTGACGGCGAACCAGTCCAGGACGGCTTCGTCCTTAAAGTAGACGCTGTGCTGAAGCGCGCAGGCCAAGGCATGAGATTGGTGATCCGCGACGCGACCGCGCCATCACCGAATACCACGCTGATAAATTTGTTCGTGAAAGCGTTCGATGTCCGCGAAAAGATTTTTAACGGGGCAGGCGAAAGCATCGAAGCGTCCGCGCGGCGGATCAAAATCAATGCAAACTACATCACATCACTATTGCGGATCAGCCTGCTCGCGCCGGACATCGTTGCGGCCGTTCTCGACGGTCGCCATCCACCTACACTGACAGCGAGAAATTTTATCACGAAGACGCACACCTTGCCACGCGAGTGGTCCCTTCAGAGACGTCACCTCGGCTTTCTATAGCGTCATCGATGCGGGTTATCTCTCGCCTCGCGCCGTGCGAGCGAGGGACGCGCTTTCAGATTTGAAAAATCGGCCCACAGATTTGCGAGCTCTCACCGTGATCCCGCAGCACGAAAAGGGCCCTGAGAGATAACCGCGCGTTGGCAGCGGCATATCCCGCAAACAACCGTCTCTCGCTGCGGCTCGGTCACGTCCGCAGTGCGCTAACCGGCCGAAAACACGGCCAGATCAGCACCCCAAGAAAACGTGTTTTCTTATTTAAGATCAATGACTTAGGTGTTGGCTGGGATGGGAGGGTTCGAACCTCCGAATGGCGGAATCAAAATCCGCTGCCTTACCACTTGGCTACATCCCAACGGAGCGTTTCAACGCCCTTGAAGCTTGGTCTCGTAGCTGGATTTGACCGTGCTTTCAAGCCAATCGACGGCGTTGAAAGTGTGACAAAAACTGGTGGCGGCAAAACCAGGATCAGGTGGCTCGACAGGCTGCTGATGGCGCGGAAGCGAGTGTTGGAGTGCAAGTCAACGGGATGCGGACCATGTCGGCTCGCCGCACTTTACACTCACGAAAAACGTCGAATGAAACTGCGGTCGATCCAGTCCTTCCAGAACCAGACCCAGCGACCTTCCACCGACCACGCGCCCCAGGCTGCGATCGCATAACGCGGACCGCAGGCCAAAATGTAAAGAGGATGGCGCTTTGGCGCATAGGCGATTGGCAAGCCAATGCCGAGCTCCGCAAGCAAATTCGCGCCAACCACCGGCCCCGCGTACACAGCATGAACGCCGGATCGCTGCATCGCCACGTCGCGACGCGAGCAAATGTCGCCGGCCGCATACACCGTCGCGTGAGATCGGCTGCGGTGGTGATCATCGACAGCGATGAATCCAGCAGCATCAAACTCCAATCCGGATTTGGACACCCACTTCGGCGCTCGAGCGCCTGTTGCAGCGATAAAACGATCTGCGATGATGATCTGTCCGTCTGCAATGCCGAGACCCGCCGACGTAGCAACGCCTGGTCCCTGCCGCATCGCGACGCCTGCACGATCGAGATAGGCGCGCACTCGGTCTCGTAGCGACGCGTTGGCCAACGACAGCATGCCGCGTTCAGGGATGATCAGTTCGACCTCTACGCGTGTGATCGATGACAGCGCATGGCGCGCGGCCAGTGCAAGCTCAACAGCCGCGACGCCACCGCCGATGACGACGAGGCGATAGGTCGGTTTTAATTCTGCCTCTGCCAGCACGCGCAACCACAATTGAAAAAATGTCGCCAGCGGTTTAACTGCAAAGAGCTTGTCACCAGACATTTCGAGCCCCGCAACGTCCGTTTCGCTGCCGATATTCAAAGATACGACATCGTAGGAGATCGTTTCTTCCGTGTCCAAAACGAGCCGCTTTTCATGAACGTTGAGCGCGGCGACTGATGCAAGAACGAGCTCTGCTCCGGCCGCTGCCGCCAGTGGCTCGAGCGCGATCTGGCAATCGCTGACATCATAATGGCCAGCCATGCAAGACGGCAGCATGCCGGAATAGAACTGTCTCGTGGAAGGCGTGATGAAAATCACCCTATGGCGGGCAAGCTTCGCGCGGTGTCGCGAAAATTGGCGGAGCACTGATAGGTGAGCGTGACCGCCGCCGACAAGCACGACGGTCTTCATGGCTGTGTGATCGTCACTTATAATTCATGCTCGAGTTCAATCGCTCTCCGGCGTGTCGCGTCGACGTCGCACTTCGACCGTGGGCCGGCAAGCTTGGCCGGTGTCAGCAAAGCGACGATGGCCGGGTGCAAGAACGCCTTGCGATGCCGGCACGCGCCTTTGATGTCACATTGCTTCAGGCCTCGGCGGAGCACTCTCGTGACCTAACCGCCGAGGCCGATTTCAGACCTACGTCACGATATCGCCGGTCGGCAAACTGCGTAACCGCTTTTTGGTGGCGGCATAAATGGCATTGCAGAGTGCGCCTGAGAACGGCGCGACCGCTGGTTCCCCGACACCGCCAGCGTGCGTTCCGGGCGGGGCATCGACGATGTGGGTCGTGACTTTCTTTGGATAGTTGGACATTCGAGCGACCGTGAAATCCGTATAGTTCGATTGCTCAACTGCACCGTCCTTGAACGTGATGCCGCTATAGACGGTATTCGACATACCCATCACGGCAGCACCCTCCATCTGCGACCTGATGCGTTCAGGATTGACATAAAGGCCGCAATCGATCGCCGTCGTTACTTCGGGCACGCTGATTTTTCCATCACTGCCGACTTCGACGTGCACCACTGTCGCGACATAACTCGACCAAGCGCAATGCGCGGCAATGCCAAGACCATGCCGAGTGGGGAGCTTTCGACCCCATCCGGCCTTGTCGGCAGCGATGCGTATGACATTCTTCAGCCGCGCTGTATCGATCGGGAAGGCCTCATAGGGATCGCCGAAGTTCCAGAAATCTTCGGGAAACCCGAGCGCTTTGGGATCAAGTTTGCGGTCCGATCCGATCAGTTCAAGCAGGAACTCTTTCGGATCACGACCAAGTTGATCTGCCACCTCGCAAACCGCTGACTGCACGGCGAAGACGTGCGGGATGGTCGATACCGCCCGATACCAGCCGATGCGAGTATGCGCCATCGCCTTGCCATTTTCGCAGCGAACGTTAGCAATGTCGAACGGCGTGTTGACGAAGCCCATGCCATATTCGATCGGGAACGAGTATCCCGTATCTTCTTTGAACGTCGAGATAATGGATGGTGCCACAGTGCGGTGGCGCCAGCCCGTCACTTTATCCTTCTCATCAATCGCCACTTCAATCCGCTCGACGGAAACGGTGTGATAAAAGGCGTGACGAATGTCGTCTTCGCGCGTCCACTGGAGTAAGACCGGCGTGCCGCCGAGCTTTTGCGAAATCAACGCAGCTTCAACCATGAAATCCCACTTGGATTTGCGACCAAATCCGCCACCAAGCAACGTGACGTGAACAGTCACATTCTCGATCGGAATTTTGAGCGCTTCAGCAAGGTCTTTGCGGGCGCCGTATGGGCTCTGAACAGGAGCCCAGATATCGGCTTTGCCATCGGCGACACGAGCAACGGCGACGAGCGGCTCCATCGCCGCCGGCACGATGTGCTGGGCGTGATAGTCGGCGGAAAAGACCTGCTTCGCTTTCGCGAATGCGGCATCGGGGTCGCCTTGATTGCGAATGACCTTGCCGGGCTGAGCTGCGGTGGCGGTCATCTCCTTGTCGAAGGCCACCGACTCGTAGCTGGCATTCGGCCCATTTTCCCACTCGATATCGAGCGCATCGCGACCGGCTATCGCCGCGTACGTCGAATTCGCAACGACAGCGACGCCACCCAAAATGCTAAAGCCACGCGGCACTTTGTGGACGCCTTCGAGCTCGTGGACGGCTTCGACGCCCGGCACTTTAAGCGTCTTGGCGGCATCATGCGTTTTGACTTTGCCGCCAACCACGGGTGGCCGCGCCATAACGGCGAATTTCATGCCCGGCAATCGAATGTCGGCGCCATAGACGGCTTTCCCTGTCGTGATATCCCGCAAATCGGCGATCTTGGTCGTGTCCTTGCCGATCAACGTGAATTCACTGGGGGTTTTGTAGAGAAGTTTACCTTGCGGCGGGACGGGTTGCGCCATCGCGGCTTTGGCGAGTTCACCGAACGAGAGCGATTTTCCGCTCGGTTTCTTGGCGCCATCCAGAAGCAGGACTTGGTGATTTTTTGCCCGGCAAAGCGCCGGATCGACGCCCCACGTGACAGCGGCGGCATTTTCAAGCATATGCCGCATCGCCGCGCCACACTGGCGCATCGGCTGAATGAAGTGGCGCATACTCCGCGAGCCATCGGTATCCTGGTTGCCGTACTTCGGCTCGTCGCCCTCGGCTTGAACGATGCGGACGCGCGACCAATCGGCCTCCATCTCGTCGGCGATCACCATCGGCAAACTCGTGCGAATACCCGTTCCCATTTCCGCCCGGTGCGTAACGATCGTCACCACACCATCCGGCGCGATCGCAATGAATACGTTGGGATCGGCAACGACCGTATGCGGCATGCCAGCAGCGCCCGTTGGATAGGGCGTCAAGGCCTCGCGCGCGTTCGCCGGTGCAATGCGTAACGCTACGACGAAGCTTGATGCCGCCAGCGCGCCACCGAGGACAGAACGCCGGCTGACGTTTTCGATCGAGCTTTGAACTTCGACTTGGCGCGCGGTCCGCGCCTCTGTTTCAAAGTATTGCAACATGATCATACTCCTCCGGCTGCAAGACGAACGGCGTCATGAATGCGCTGATAACAGCCACACCGGCAGATATTGCCGGACATCTCCTCGACAATCTGGTCGTCCGTTGGCGCCTTATTTTTCGTGAGCAGTGCGGCGGCCTGCATAATTTGTCCCGCTTGGCAAAATCCGCATTGCGGGACACTGAGTTCTCGCCAGGCTTTCTGAACCGCATGCTCGCCGCCGGCGTCCAGCCCCTCAATGGTCGTCACTGATTTTCCGGTCACTTCCGCCGCGGTGGTCTGGCAGGAGCGCACGGCAACCCCATCGACATGAACCGTGCAAGCGCCGCAAACGCCGGCACCGCATCCGTACTTCGTGCCCGTCAGATTCAGCTCATCGCGCAAAAACCACAGCAAGGGCATGGCGGAATCGCCGCTGTAGTCGCGTTTCTCTCCGTTCACGTTGATGGATGGCATCTGCAAAATCTCCTTTGCCAAAAGGTCTCATGAGCGCTGCAACATGACGTGACGACTTCACACTGTCGGCCGAACAATTCGCCAATAATCTGGCATTTCTTCGATGGGGCCAACTCTTTTATGGGGCCAGCAAGGTCAACGGCCAGACATACGCCTGACCAAAAACGAAACATCCAACCAGCACGGCCAGCGCAACGGAGTGGAAAAATACGAAGCGCAAAATAGCGCCCTCATGACCATACCACTTGGTTGCGGTGGATGCGACGACGATCGATTGCGCATCGATCATCTTGCCCATGACGCCGCCCGAGCTATTCGCAGCCGCCATCAATACCGGATTGAGGCCCAGTTGCTCAGCCGTCACGCGCTGCAGTCCTCCAAACAACACATTGGACGACGTGTCCGAACCCGTCAGGGCCACGCCAAGCCAACCAATCAGCGTGCCAAAAAAAGGGTACGCCCATCCGGTTTGTGCAAGCGCTAGACCCATGGTTGCGTCGGTGCCAGCATATCGGGTTACAAAGCCGATCGCCATCATACAGGATATTGTCATCAGCGAGTAGCGCACGAGGTACAAAGTTCGGCCGTACATGTGCGCCAAGCCGGAAGCACTGTAGCCGAGATATACGCCGGAAATTATCGCTGCAATCAAGATCCCGGTACCGGTCGCTGACAGCAGATTGAGATTGTAGACCGCGCTTTCGGCATGTGGCGCTGCAACGACGGGCGGGACTTTTTGGACCAATTCGTGAAGGCCAGCGACCGGCATTTTTTCGACCCAAATGCCATCGAGCGCGGCGCGAACCTGCGGTACGCCCCAGATAAAAACGAACACGGCGAGGATGATCCAGGGCGTCCAAGCGCGCCGCACCGCAGCCACACTATCGCTCATCAGCTGCCGCACAGGCTCAGAGACGCCCGTCGCGTTGAGCGCAGCCGGCATATCGGTCATCGGGACGGCAGGGCGCCAAACTTTTAAGAATAGCGCGAGACTTGCCATCGAAGAAATCGCGGCAACAACGTTGACCAGCCACGGTCCGTGAAAATTGGAAATCGCGTACTGCGGCACGGCAAATGCGACCCCGGCAACCAAGATCGGTGGCCAGACTTCGAGCATCTTTCTGAAACCGACAAACGCCCAAATCAGCCAAAACGGCACCAGGATCGAGAACGGCGTCAACTGCCGTCCAACCATCGCACTCAATTCATGAAGGTCGAGCCCAGTCACGGCAGCGAGCGCTATAATCGGCGTTCACAATGCGCCGAAGGCAACTGGCGCGGTATTGGCAATGAGGGACAGACCCGATGCCGAAAGCGGGGAGAAGCCCAAGCCGATGAGCATGGCCGCAGTCACTGCGACGGGAGTTCCAAACCCAGCCGCGCCTTCGAAGAAAGCTCCAAGCGAAAACGCGATAAACAGCAACTGAAGCCTTCGATCATTGCTGATGGCCCCGATCGAACGCTGCAAGACCGCGAATTCACCCTTTTCATGAGCCAATTGATAAAGAAATAAAACGTTCAGGATGATCCAGCCGATTGGAAGCAAACCGAAAGCCGCACCGTACACAGCGGCCATCGCCGCCATTTGAACCGGCATTTCGTAAACGGCGATCGATACCGTAAGCGCGGCCAACAGACCCAGCGCTGCCGCGACGTGGGCACGGATTTCAAAAATTCCAATGGCTCCGAGCAGAACGAAGATCGGAATCGCCGCGACTGCAGCTGAGACATACATGCTGCCGAAGGGATCATAGACTTGCGACCACATGCGACGTTCCCTCACCGCGCTCGTATGACCGGCGTTCTCCACGCTTTTTTCTGGTCAAATAATTATACCAACTCTCGGGTCTGGTCAAAATCGGTCGCGCCGTTACCCGGTTCATCCTCGTCGCTCGTAATTTATTCTCATTACGCCGGTCCGCCGACACTTCGATTGGAGCGGGGACGGCTGCGCCATGCCGGCCATTCGAACAAAAAAATTCTGACCTCGTCGGGCTTCATACCGAAACGATGATCCTCGACGGCATATTGTGCTGGGGCAGAAAAGAGCGCCTCAACGCGTTTTTAAGATGACGCTCGACGTCTCAAGACCGTCGTTGCGTGAAGCGCTGGACCAACTGACCAAACTCGGTTTACGGACGGCAACGCGCGGTGGTAATTTCGTTGCGTAGGTTTTGTTACCGATGGTGAAGGCGTTGGCGAACCTGTGTCGCGGTCGAGAAAGCGCAGACTGGCGTAGTCTTGCATAGTGTCATCGACGACCCGGGGCACAACATGATTTTTGCACGGGATGCCGGCCTCAGCGTCAACGCCTGCCGAGCAACATTTTCTTCCGTCACGCGTATGGCTAACATCGCGCCCGTGTTGCCGGCGAGTTCTTGGCTAGACATACGGTGATCGGTGAAAGCGATTTGACGAGCAATGCCGACGGCTGAACCTTGTATTTTTAGGCGGAGCGATGACGATCCAGTTGCAACACATTATTGGCAGTCCGGGATTGCTGGACGACGAAAATGTCTTAGAGCCGCTGGCCAAATGGCAGAGCGAAGGCTTGAAAGTTGCGCTCGTAACTTTGGTCGGCGTTGAAGGTGGCGCACCTCGCCAGCCTGGTGCGCAGATGGCTGTCGCCGAAGACGGCCGCTATGCCGGCTATTTGTCCGGCGGATGCCTTGAGGGCGCAGTCGCGCTCGAAGCGCAAGTCATCATCAAAACAGCAAAGCCAAAACTTGTCCGCTACGGAAAAGGGTCGCCGTATTTTGACGTGCGATTGCCGTGCGGCAGCGGCCTCGATCTCTTCTTTGATCCGACCATTTCGTCATTGCTGGTCGCCGACATGCTGGCTCGGACTGCGGCGCGAACATCCTTCGCTTTGCGAACTCATCTGGTTGACGGTCACTCGGATATCGCAGCCGTGAGTGTGTCGCCGCAAGGCATCGACGCCAGCCGACGGAATGGCGATGTATTTGCACGTTTTTACACGCCGAAATTAAGAACGTTGTTTCTGGGCCACGGCCCTGCCCTGGTGGCGATGGCATCACTCGCTGCAGCACTTGGGATTGATGTCGCTGTGTATGCGTCCGACGACCCAACACTTGCCGATCTTGACCGTCGCGGCTTGAGACACATGCTGATGACCGGCGACGTGGACGGTGCCATTGGACAACTGGACTTCGCATCTGCTGCCGTGCTGGTTTTTCACGATCACGAGCAAGAACCCGAATTGCTGTCGGGTATTCTGAAAAGCGACGCGTTCTATATTGGCGCGCTCGGCAATCACGCGGTCCATCGCGCCAGGCTTAAGGCGCTTTCAGTTCGCGGATTTGACGATGCCACGCTGGCGCGCATCAGGGCACCGGTCGGCATGATCGGCGGCGCGAAAAGCAAAGCAACGGTTGCCATCAGCGCCTTGGCCGAACTCATCGCCGAGGCGAAGGCGCGCAATCTCGTATCGTGACACCGCGCCCGGGTCGATCGCGGATTACGCCGAAGCGATGGCTCGAGAGTTGAGGGTCGACATCTTGCTCACCGCTCGCGGGCCATCGGCGGCTGTGGCGTCGGCGCCCACCAGTTCGACGAGATCGGGATTTTCGACGAAAGGCCGGCCACCAATCATGATCGTCACATTGCGATTGCGAGCGGCGGCGCGGATTTTGACGATTTGCGATTTGAGCGGACCGATCTCTGGTACTCGACTGACCGAAAAGCCAATCATATCGAACCACATGCTGCTGACGAGGGCGACTACTTCCTCAAACGAGTTTGGCGGACCACCCCAGACGTGCCAGCCTTCCCGTCGAAAGTATTCTTCAACCAACGAAATGCCGAAGGTATGCTGCTCGCCCGGCAGCGGCATGAGCAAAGCGCGCCGATTTGAAAGTGGATGATGACCCTGTTCATGAAACTCGGGAGAGAATGTGCGCACAAGCTGTTGGAGATGCGCCAGCCCCTGGGTGACATCAAACATGCTGTTGATGTCTTCCTGCCAAAGCTCTCCGAGGCGCCGGGCCGTTGGCGCAAGTAAAACGCGAAATAGCGCCTCAACCGAAGCGCCTTCGGCAATCATGTTTTCGAAGTAGACAGTCGAGACAGCGGCGTCCGGATTGATGACAAGGTCGGCAAACTCGCCGACGTGTTCGCCGATCGCCTTCTCGCTCATGATGCCGTCGGCTGGCGTATTAAATGCACCTTGCCGATAGGCGAGCAACAAGTGCGGCAAAACCTTGCCTTCGATCAACCGAGCAAGCTTGGAATGATCATGATGGCCAATCGGCTGGGCTAGGATGCTACTCGCAGCATGGGGCTGCCGGGTCTGATGGGGTTCAACCCAGCCCTCACAGGTTCCGGCAAATTCGCGCTCGGGTAACTGCTGTCCGCGAGTCATACAGGTGCCCCACTCAATAAATATGATCGCGTCGTGTGCCGCACGATGTCAGGCTGGTCCGCGCCGTCGTCCAGGCCGGTCCCCCCAGCGACAATGGAAAAGATCACGAGCGCGACGAGTGCGGTAGCAAAATTTCTGCAAATGCCCATGTTGCGCCGCAGTATAATCAATGACGAGGCAAGCGATTGCGGCCACGAATGCAATGTATTCAAGGCTTGCACTTAGTTTTCGCGCGCTAAAAAAAATCCGCCGCAGCAATGATCAAATCGACTGTGCGGCGGCCCAGCCACTCGACCATGCCCACTGAAAATTGTAACCACCAAGCCAGCCGGTGACATCGACGGCTTCGCCGATGAAAAATAATCCGGGTAGCGCGCGAGCCGCCATGGTCTTCGACGATAGATCACGCGTATCGACGCCGCCGAGCGTTACTTCGGCCTTTGCATAACCCTCGCTGCCCATCACTTGCACTGGCCAGCTTTTCAAACGGCCGGCGAAGTTGCCGAGGGTGCTATCGGCGATATTGGCCATCTCTGAACCGGGCAGGTGAGACGCGGCCAGCGCCTGCGCCAACCGAGCCGGCAGCAATTCAGCGAGAACGGTTTGCGGCGCGGCTCTCGCTCGGGCGCGTTTGCGGTCGATCAGAAATGCCGTCGCGTCGAGATCCGGTGCAAAGTCCACCATTATGACCTGCCCGGCACGCCAGTATGATGAAATCTGCAAAACTGCAGGGCCAGATATGCCGTGATGCGTGAAGAGTATGGCCTCTCGGAACCTTTGTTTGCCGTACGACACGATCGCATCGAGTGCCACACCGGCAAGCGCGGCATTAGGCACATTCGTCAACGGCGCAATTTTCAAAGGAACAAGACCTGGCAGTGTTTCCGTGACCCGCAAGCCGAAGCGCTGAGCAACATCGTAGGAAAACCCCGTCGCTCCCATTTTGGGTATCGAAAGACCGCCGGTGGCTAACACCAGGGCCGGCGCCGTAACGGTTCCAGTGGTGGTCTCAAGCTTGAAGTGGTCTGAGTGCGAGATCTCGGTGATGGTTGTGTTCAACCGCGTCTCAACGTTGCCGAGTTCGCATTCCGCCTGCAACATCGCAACAATAGCGCGCGCCGATCCGTCACAGAACAACTGTCCGAGCGTCTTCTCGTGAAACGCAATGCCGTGGCGTTTAACGAGTGCGACGAAATCAGCTTGCGTGTAACGATTGAGCGCCGACGTGCAGAAATGCGGATTGCCCGAAACGAACCGATCTGACGCAATCTCTAAATTGGTAAAGTTGCAGCGGCCGCCGCCGGAAATCAAAATCTTCGCGCCGACTTTGTCGCCGTGCTCGAGTAGCAAGATTCTTTTTCCGCGTTGTCCGGCCGTAAGCGCGCACATCAAACCTGCCGCACCAGCGCCGACGACGATCGCGTCAAAGGATTGAGGCGGCTGCGTCATCCGCCAGGCCTCGCTGAAGCGATGAGTAAACATTTCTCGCGGCGCGATAGTCGCTTGATGCGCGCCTCTTCTCGCAAGGCTTGCGACTTCGTTGAGAACTCAGTTGAAAACACCAGGAATACGGGGCGCCGGCTCGCCGTGTAGCGAGCGCCTTTGCCTCGTGGGGTAGAGATTTGGCCGCTCTCCAAATCTACCGGGCTGCCGCCATTGTGCTCGGCCAATCGTCGAGCCAAGTTCGTCGCGATGCCGGTGTAATAAGTCCCGTCAGCGCATTGCACGATATAAAGCGCGTATCGAGTCATCGGCGCCATGCGAAATCAATTGGTCTTTTCCGGTGCGGCACGATGTTTCTTTTTGTGCGCATATTTCGATCGTGGTTTCGGCGCAGCGGTTGCGTGTTTTGCCGGCCCGTTCGACCGAGCATCGCGTGTCGCACCGCCGGCATGAGTGTCAACTGATGGAGACGACGGCCGAGAGAAAGGCTTGTCCGCTTCTTTTGTTCCGCCTCCCCGCCACGGCGCCTTCTGCTTGAAAAGTCGCGGCCCCGCCGGCAGACCGGTCGGCGTTTTTTTCTCGCCGAGCAATTTTGGCGCAGGACTAGACCGCAGATCATGAGATTGGGATGCACCGTCGGCGGTCGTGTTGGAACCGACGCGCGAAATGTGCCCTTCCTTTGGACTAGTCGTCCGTACCGCCGTGGCAAACTGATCGGCAAATTCGGCGGCAATCTGAAAGCGTGTGTCGCGATCGTTGATTTTGATAACGCCAATTTCGGCTTTGGTGACGTTGCCGGCGCGGCAAATCAGAGGCAGCAACCATCGTGGATCAGCATTGCGATCGCGACCGATATTTAGCCGAAACCATACCATCTCGCGGCGATCGTCGCGCGCTCGCGGTGCGCTGCGTGGCGAAGGCTCGGCCGAGCTTGGCGGCGCATCGCCAGCGCGGGCCCCACGGTTTGGCCGCTCAAATCGTTCACGACTGGCGAGCGGAGCGTCGTCGCGGGAACGGGCGAACTCTTTGCGCGGAGGTGGGCCCGTGTCCTCCGGCAAATCCTCCGGCGCAGGCAGCCGAGCCCGATGCAGTCGAATCAATGCCATTGCGATGTCGTCGGCTGACCTTGCGGCCTGCAGCGACCGCGCCTGCTGCAGATCGTCGTCGCTTGGGACTTCAGTGAATATACTGTCGGCGAGAAAGCGTTCTTGGTCACGCGCCCGGATCGCTTCGACTGTCGGCGGCGTGCCCCAAGTGGCTTTAATTTTTGCAGCCGTCAGCAGAACCTCTGCTTTCCTCCGGCGATTGTACGGAACGATCAGCGTGCACAGGCCCTTCTTGCCCGCTCGCCCTGTGCGGCCCGAACGATGCAACAGCGTTTCACGATCGTTAGGTAAATCGGCGTGGATGACCAATGCTAGATCGGGCAGGTCAAGTCCGCGTGCGGCGACATCAGTCGCGACTAGAACGCGTGCCCGGCCATCGCGCACGGCCTGTAATGCCTGAGTGCGCTCGTGCTGAGTCAGCTCCCCCGATAAAGCGACGGCGGAAAACCCGCGCTCTACAAGTCGCCCATGCAGGCGTTTCACCGCTTCGCGCGTCGAGCAAAATACCAGTGTGGCCCGCATCTCATGGAAGCGCAGCACATTAACGACGGCATTTTCAATGTCGCCAGGGCCAACCCGCATGGCGTGATATTCGATGTCGGTGTGCTGCTGATCGCGGCGCGCCGTCTCGATCCGGATCGCTTCACTCTGATAGCGCTTTGCCAACGTTTCAATCTCGCGCGGCATCGTCGCTGAAAACAGCAGCGTTTGGCGACCACTGGGGGTCGCTTCCAGCAGGGCTTCCAGATCTTCACGAAAGCCCAGATCCAACATTTCGTCAGCTTCATCGAGTACGATGGATTTCAGCTTCGAGAGGTCGAGGCGCTTGCGTTCCATATGGTCACGCAGCCGGCCCGGCGTGCCCACAACAATATGTGCTCCAGCGTTGAGCAGGCGGGCCTCGGCCCGCACGTCCATGCCACCGACACAGTTAATGACCACAGCACCGGTATCGGCATAGAGCCAGTCGAGTTCGCGCTGCACTTGGATCGCCAATTCGCGCGTCGGCGCGATGATCAACGCCATCGGCTCGCTGGCGCGCCCAAAGCGATCTTGTTCGCCAAGCAGTAGGTGCGCCATCGCCAAACCAAAGGCGACGGTCTTGCCGGAGCCGGTCTGAGCTGACACCAGCAAATCGCGACCAGCGGCATCAGCTTCGAGTACAGCGCGCTGCACAGCGGTCGGAACGGAGTAGTCACGGGCCACCAGAGCGCGTGCGAGCGCGGGGTGCGTCGACGGAAATGTCATGCAGGGTCAATCTTCACAAATGCAGCAGACATCGGCCTGCAGGCTGAGTTCGGTAGGCCGTGACTTAACGAATTAGCGTGCCGAATGCCAGTGCAATGGCTTGTCTCCATCGACACAGTCGTCGCGGCTGGTCCTGATCGATCTGCACCATTTAACCAAAAAACCAATCAAATGCTGGCTTATCCTTCATAAATTTTCAACTGGACCGTAGATTGCAATCCGTTCGCGAAGGCAAGGCTGGGCGGCATTTCGAAGGCGCTACATTCGAGCGATTGAGCAAAAACTCATGCTCGATTTGCCAGCACGAACACGTCGCTGGCGCCAAGAGAAGCGGTCTTGGATGCCGAAGTCTTTCTCGCAGTCGTTCGATTTCACAGGAGTTGACAGATGAATTCCGGCAGCTGGAGCGCGGTGGTCCCTTGGCCGATCGTAGCCATTCACGCCATCGTCACGCCGGATGCCAAAGTGCTGACGTTCGGCACCGACCAAACGGGTCTGCAGGGCAGCAATATGCTGTACGATATCTGGGATCCGGTCACCGGCACTCATACTACCCTGACTTATGAGATGCATACGGATATCTTCTGCTCCGGTGCGGTCATCGATCCCTTTACCGATGACATCATCATTGTCGGCGGCGACGCGAGACCCGACGGTAACATCAACGGCGGCGTGCCATTTGTGCACAACTTCGATTATCAAACCGGAGAATTGACCACCAATCCCGCAGGCAACCTGAATTTCTCACGTTGGTACGGAACCGCGATCACTCTCGCCGATGGAAAAATTCTGGAAATCGGTGGCACCGACGGCGCTCATAAAGGTGTCGGAACGCCCGAACTCTATACCAACGGGGTCGGCTGGAAAGCCTTGCCTGGCGCCAATACGCCAAGCATCGCTTCGGATTGGTGGTATCCGCGTGCTTGGCTTGCGAGCACCGGCAACGTTGTCGGCTACACCGATTTCGCGCCCGGCAACAGCAAAAATGCGGTGTTCTCGATCAACCCCGGCGGCAACGGGCTGACAACCGATCTTGGCAAAACGCCGTTCGAATCGCTGAACTATAATCCGGCGATCATGTTCGACAAGGACAAGGTTTTGACGATTGACGAAACAGGCGCCGCCTGGATTGTCGATATCGGCGGCACTGCCCCAACCTTTACGCAGACGGCGGGTGTCGGCCAAAACCGCGCTTGGTCAAACCTTCTGGTGCTCGCCGACGGCTCTGTCATGCTGTCCGGCGGCAGCGTCGGCGACAGCAAGATCGAAACCCAAACGAACAACGTCGTCATATGGAATCCCGATACCGGCGAATGGACGAGCGACGCCAGCGCCTCCGTCGGCCGCTTCTACCATTCGACGACGACGCTCTTAGCTGATGGTACCGTTTTATCAGGCGGCGGCGGTGCGCCCGGCCCACTGATTAATCTCAACGCTGAAATCTACACACCCGGCTATCTTCTCGAGGCCGATGGCAGTCTGCGTCAGGATCGCCCGGTGATCATCGACGCACCCGATACGCTCAATCAGGGGCAGACGTTCACCATCACGCTCGACAATGCGGACGCCATCCAGAAGCTTGAGTTCGTCAAGTTTGGCAACAGTACCCATTCGTTCAATTCCGAGCAGCGCGCGCTGAGCTTGGAATTCACCCACGTCGACGAACACACGCTCAGCGTGACGTTACCCGCTAACGCCAATGTCGTCACACCCGGTCATTGGATGCTGTTTGCAGACAACCAGCGCGGAACGCCGTCCATTGCCGCGACCATTAAGGTTCAGCCGGGCGGCAACATTTATTCGGATGAACTCGGAACCTGGCTCACGGTCGGTGGCTCCGCATTTCACGAGGACGACAACGTATTCACCCTCACTCCCGATGCCAAAGGCCAGATCGGGAGCGTCATGAGCAACAGCCGCATTGATCTGGAGGACAACTTCGATCTGTCGTTCGATTTTCAAATGGGCAACAAGGCGAATGGCGCCGATGGGCTCAGTTTCGTTCTGCACAACGATCCATTCGGGCAGAACGCGTCTGGCGGCGGCGGCGGAGGCTTTGGATCAAAAGGGATATTGAACGGTCTCGCGATCAATTTTGACACTTGGTACAATCCCGAGGCCGGCGACATAGCTGCCGACCATGCCGAAATTACTCGTACCGATGACCGCGCGGCGGTGCGTCGGGTTGGCAACCAAGTCGCGCTTGGCAATCTCGAAGACGGCAATTGGCACAACGTGCAGGTGCATTGGGACGCTGGCGACCACAAGTTGAGCTACACGTTTGATGGCCGCACGATCAGCACGTTGAACGAAGACGTCATCAACAAATACTTCGGCGGCTCGGACCACGTCTACTTCGGCTTCACCGGCGCAACCGGCGGCGCTAGCAATGTTCACAAGGTGCGCCTCAATTCATTTACGGCAACGCCTGAAGATCACGGCCCCGGCGGCGGCGGCAATGCGCCGCTCAATGACGGCTGCGTCTTCGACGTCAGCACGATCGGGGCGAGCGTTGCCGTCAACGGCGATGCATCGTTCGACGACTTCTCGAAAATTTTCACGTTGACCAATGACGAGGCTGGAAAAACCGGCGGCGTGACCTTCAACAGCAAGATTGATCTGACCCATAGCTTCAATATCAACTTCGAACTGTTCCTTGGTGCAAAGGCACAAGGTGCGGACGGCTTGGCATTCGTGCTTCATAACGATCCAGGTGGCGTAGCGGCGCTCGCTGCCGGCGGCGGCTACCTCGGCGCTTACGGCCTGCAAAACGGCCTCGCGATCGAATTCGACACCTATCAGAATGCTGGACCGTTTCGCGATGCGAAGGGCGACCGCACGTCGATTGCCAGCACCGCACTTGGCGTCGCCGCGGCCGATCTATCACCGCAGGTTTCACTTGGCGATTTCACCGACGGCAAATGGCACCAAGTCGGCGTGCATTGGGATGTCGACACACAAACTCTTGCCTACTGGGTCGACGGCAATCGAACCGGATCGCTATCCGGCGATATCGTGTCGAAATACCTCGGCGGCGGTTCTGAAGCGTTTTTGGGTTTCACAGGCGCGACAGGCGGAGCGACTGGCATTCAACAGCTTCGTGTCACGGCCGTTGACGCCTTTTTCACTGGCTATGACGACATCCACAATTGCATCAAAGATCCGTTTGCGACGGCCGATGCAGCGGTGGTGAACGGAGACGCGTCCTACGACGCGTCGACCCACATCTTTACATTGACACCCAATGAGCAAGGTCAAGCCGGCAGCGCGTTTCTCGGCGAAAGAATCGACATCACCGACGATTTCTCGATTTCATTCCAAGCCAATTTCGGCACGAACGCGCAAGGGGCCGATGGCATCGCGTTCGTTCTGCAGAACGATGCACGTGGCTCGAATGCCGTTGGCTACGGGGGCGGCAACCTCGGCGCCATCGGTATCAACAACGGTTTGGCCATCGCATTCGATACGTACCAGAATGGAAACTTTGGCGATATTCAGCAGGACCATACCAATTTTCTCGATACGTCTGTGGATCTGGCCAACGCCCGCGTCGGCGAACAATTCGCACTTGGCAATGTCCAGGATGGTGCTTGGCATGCCGTAACGGTGACTTGGAATCCAGAGACGTTGACGTTGCAGTATTGGATCGACGGTCGTCAGTCGCTCTCGCTGAATGAAAATATTCAGCAGGCCTACCTCGGCGGCTCGCAATATGCCTACCTCGGCTTCACGGCCGGGACTGGCGGCACGAACAACTTGCAGCAGGTCCACATCGATGCGGTTTCAGTATTGTATGAGGGCCAGTCACATGGCGAGAATGGGCATCACGGCCATCTCGCCAGCAACGATCTGCACGCGTAGCGCAGGAGCTCAAGACTTCCCGCGACGGGCGGACGTCTAACAGCTTGCACGAAGCGTACGCCGCCAATCGCGGCGGCGCTTCGGGCTCGTGACATTGATCTTTGCGATCGGAGTTGAGATAAGGTCTGCGTGGCCTCTGCGGACTTACGATTACGTTCGCCGCCATCTCAGGGGGACCTTTCGTGGCGGCTACTCCAATTCTGGTCGACGGCTTTCAATTTTTGCGCTCGTCAGGCACCGGAATAGCGTCCTACGTTCGTTCCCTCACTGCGATGCTCAAATCATCCGGCTGTTCCGTCAGCGTGTTGTACGGCCAAGCGTTCCAGCCAAGCACAAAAACGTCGCCAGGAGCGGCGGCGGCGGCAGTCTTCTCTCGCGAAATCGTCAAGCACGGCCGGATTTTAGGCCAAGCGCACAATGCTTCGCTCGCTTTCGGGCTTATAACCGGCAGCGCTTATCGGGCTAAAGCTGTGGCGATCAATACGTCGCAGATCGACATGCGCGCGATCGAGCCACCGTTACCGGCGGCGGATCGACTCTTCAACGCCAATCGCCTGTACGCTCGCGCCAACGCAGCCTTTAATCTGACGGGAAAGTTCACCGAGGTATCGGCCGAGGGTGATGACTGTGCATTCGCGGCCAGTCATTGGACCGGGCCAATGCCGGTGCGCATGCGCGGCGTGCCGAACATTTACACCCTTCACGATCTCATTCCGTTGCAATTTCCATACTTCGTCACTGGCTTTGGTGCTCGCATGCATCAAATGCATGAGACGATCGCCCGGGAAGCCGATCACATCATCACTGTGTCGGAGAATTCCAAACGCGATATTGTAGCGATGTTGAACGTACCAGACGACCGGGTCACGGTGACCTATCAACCTGTACCGTCATTGCCCGATATGGACATGGCCGACGCTGAGCGACTGGTCGTGACGATCTACGGTGCAAAGCCTGGGCATTACGCTTTGTTTCTCGGAGCGATTGAGCCCAAGAAGAATATCAAGCGTTTGGTTGAAGCTTTTCTCCTCGCGGATCTTGGAATTCCACTGTTGATCGCTGGCCCGCTCGGATGGTTGTATGAAGACGATGTCGCGCTAATAAACACGGTCAACCAACTCAATCAGTCGGAACAAAAAATTCGGCAGCTCGGCTATCTGCCGCGCCGTCACGTCGTCGCTCTGCTAAAATGCGCCAAGTTCTTTGTATTCCCATCTATCTATGAAGGCTTCGGATTGCCGGTGATTGAGGCCATGCAGCTCGGCGTACCGGTTTTGACATCGAATAATAGCTCGCTTCCCGAAGTGGTTGGTGATGCTGCTGTCCAGATTGATCCGTTCAGTATCTCCGATATGACGAGCGGACTTCGCCGGATCAACGGCGACATCGACCTACTGAACGAATTGCGCCTGAAAGGACCGCTGCAAGCGGCGCGCTTTTCAGCGCCATACTGTCAAGGTTTGTTGGCGCAGGCCTACAAAAAAGTAGGAGTTACGCTAGACCAATCTGTCGCGAAGGTGCTCTGACAACCGATTGCAAAGCATTTTTGAGGACATAACATCCATCTAAACACAGCAAATTTTGCTCCAGTCCGCCGCCCTCTAACGGTTGCCGACCGCAAGGTAACGCCGTTGATATTTTTTTCTCCGCCGACGATGGCACCCAAATGCACATTTGATTGGCACCCGGCCTGCGCATTCAAGTTGCTTTCCCAGCACCGCTAAGGGAAGCGTTAGGCTGTCGAACGAGGGAGAGTTTGAATGGCTGACTTCAAAGCGTATTGGGCGACACAGCGCGCCCGGCCCGGCACTTATCTTGGCGACGTCAGTGAACTCGAAAGCCGCAAATTATCGTCGTTCGACGCCGCCATGCCGCAAGACTATTTCGTCAGACAACTTCCGCGCAAATGGTGGGAATGGGAGTACATCGCCGAGTGCGCCGAGACGCTTGATCTGTTGAATTCAAGCACGACGGCATTGGGTCTTGGCGCGGGTTTCGAACCCTTGATCTTCCACTTTGCAAACACCTGCAAAGCCGTCGTCGCAACCGATCTTTACAGCAGCAACACGACTTGGAGCGAAGCCAGGTTCGCCACGACGAAACAAGTGATGGAATCCGCGCCGATTCGTTTTCCGGTTGATCGGGTCGAAGTGCGCAATGCGGATATGCGTCATACCGGCGCCGCCGACGCCTCAGTTGATCTCGTTTGGTCATGCTCAAGTATCGAGCACATTCCAACGTTGAAAGATTTGTTTTTGGTTTTCGCAGAAATCGATCGCATTTTGAAAGTTGGCGGCCACGCCATCCTGACGACCGAATTCACTGTCACCGGCAATCCGTATTTACTTCCTGGCGTCAATGCTTGGAATGATGAATTGTTCGATGCCATCAAACCGGCACTTAGAGGTTTTGAGTTTCTCGGACCTTCGGATTTGACTTTCAATTCACTCCATCCAGGCAATGCCGCAAGACCGCGACGCTACCTTCCCGCATCCTCACTCCCGGGCAGTGCGCCGCAATTGTCGTATTATCACCGTGCCGGAACCCTGGCCAATCCGGTCGGGCTTTCGATCATCGTTCCAATCGCCTTTGTCCTTCGCAAGACCTCGAATGCCGGCGTCGCCGCGTGGCCCGAGATCGCCATTTCTCCGCTCGTTCGAATGTACGCCGACGGGCTCGACGCGCTTTTTTCAGACCGCCTGCCAGAAGCGATTGACCTGCTCGGCAACGTATACCGCAGCCAAGAGAGCGATTTGCAGTTGAAGCATCTTGCTTTCCGCTTCTGGATCGACGCCAAAGCAAAATCCGGACATATGTCGGAGCCCGAGACTTTTGCCGATGCCATCGAAGAGTTCACGACGCAGTTACCTTCAGGGCCTGTTCAAGATGTCGATTGTCTGGATTTGTGCGGCTACTTGCTCGGCGAATGTGGCCGGAGCGAAAAAGCAGTTCTTCTTTATGAAAAGTGCATCAAATCACCAAGCACCAGCCGCGAGCACCTCTTCGAGCTCTTGGGAAAGTATCTCGTCTTGGCAGAAAAGTGCGGCGCCAAATCACAATCTAACGACCTTGTAGCATCAGTCATCAGCGATCTGGTTCAATTCGGATTATCTGGCGCGGAATTGGTGCACATGTCGAAAGCACCGATCAGCGATAAGATTGGAAAATATCGTACGGCCGACATTATGAAACAGGCGCGCCAACGCCTGGACGTGGCGATAAAATCCATGAGGATTTAACCGGCGTGTTATCAAGTGCTGACATTTCACGCGACCATGACGGCCGCATATTCATCAAAAATTAACGAAATTTTTTAATACTCTTGACCAGCACTATAACGACATCGATTGCGCACCAGCGCCTCGCTGTCGTGTTGCATCACCCCATTTTTTAGGTGTCGCTTGGTCGATTTTCACCTCACCATTGCCGTCCATGTCTGGCGTTGGGCAACACATGCCGACTATCGCAATTGCTTGTCGGCAAAGTTTGGCCCGCGTCCATTGTCCTGGCTTGACGCCAGTTGACAGCAACCGCATGGCCAACGACAGCGTCGCTGACGATAGACAGCTGCGCCCGGAAGCAATTTTTTCGCCGCTGTGCCACGATGGTGCATTGATTAAGAACGACGACCGCTGCCGAGCGTAGCATCTCGTGCAGGCTCCGTAATTGCCAACCGTCACAGCCCTACCGGTGCCATTTTGAGCCACTGCGAGTGGTACGATTGATGCTGTTGAACAGCCACTAGGTCAATTGAACCATGGCTGCAAAACGTGTCCCTTCTTTCGAAAACAAAGACGTCCCAGCACACAATCGCATCGCACAGCTTTGCCGATCTGATCGGCGATATCCGCCGGCCGCTGGTAATTTGCGTTGCGCTGAGCTTGGCAATCAATCTCATGCTGCTGGCCAGCCCACTGTTTATGCTGCAGGTCTACGACCGAGTTCTGATTAGTCGCAGCATGCCAACACTGGTAACGCTGTTGGGCTTGCTCGCGGCCGTGTTCGCGGCAGCGACCCACCTCGATCTCATCCGCGCGCGCATTCTCAACCGCGTCGCTGGTCACTTCGCGACCGGTCTCAGCAACAAAATTTTTGGCACGGTTCTCAATCAGGAGATTGAGAAGAGTACGCATTACGGCAATCAACCCTTGCAAGACCTTCAGCTGCTACGCCAGTTCGCAACCGGCACCGGCTTGGGAATCTTCTTCGATATGCCTTGGGTGCCGATCTACTTGCTGCTGGCCTATCTGTTACATCCGATGCTCGGCTTACTGACCGTAACAGCCGCAGTCATCCTGATCTGCCTAGCGATCGCGAATGAGCGCCGGACAGCAAAGCTTTCAGCAGTCGCGAACGCGCAGCTAGCAAAATCAAATCGGGTCTTCGAGAGTGCGCGGCGCGGCGCTGAAGTGCTGCGCTCCATGTCGATGGAGACTGCATATTTTCAGCGTTGGTCTCAGTCATTCTCAGCGGGCCAAGAAAACTTGGTGAGCGCAACGGATCGCTCGAGTTCATTTCATATGAGCGCCAAGTATCTTCGGCTTTTCCTGCAGTCAGCGTGTCTTGCACTCGGCGCAGCGCTCGCCATCCGCGGCCAGGTATCGGCCGGAGCGATCATCGCTGCAACGATTATCCTGTCGCGCGCGCTGGCACCCGTTGAGCAGGCGACAGGCCAGTGGACACATATTCAAGGCGTGTACGCGGCCTACCGCCGGTTGCAGACACTTTTGGAAACTTCGCCATCAAAGTTGGAGCCGTTGCGCCTACCCGATGCAACTGGCGCTTTGACCGTTGAGAACCTGACGATGGCCGCTCCAGGCTCACAAAGTCCCATTTTGTCTGGTATCAGTTTCTCGCTCTCGCCAGGAGAATCCGTCGCCATTATCGGACCGACGGGTTGCGGGAAGTCGACACTCGCCAGAGGCATTGCTGGCGTTTGGGCGCCAATCGGAGGCGCCATTCGGCTCGACGGTGCGACCTTGGACAATTGGCCGAAACATCAGCTGGGAATCGCGACCGGATACGTTCCGCAAGATATCGAACTGTTTGCAGGCACGATCAGTGAAAACATTTCACGTTTTACGGACAGCCCGGATGCGGAAGCCGTCGTGAAGGCTGCGAAGCGCGCCAATGTCCACGACATGATCCTCCAGCTTCCGGACGCCTACATGACGGAAATTGGTGAAGGTGGAGCCAAGCTTTCGGGAGGACAACGCCAAAGAATTGCGCTGGCGCGTGCGCTTTTCGGCGATGTGCGACTGGTCGTGCTGGACGAGCCCAATTCGAACTTGGACGACGCCGGGGAAACGGCGTTGAGCCAGACGCTCGCGCAATTGCGCACCGAATCCATCACTGTCGTGATTGTCTCGCATCGGCCGCAATGCCTGAAGGCCGTCGACAATATTCTTGTGCTCAGCAATGGCCGGCAGGCGACGTTCGCGCCACGCGACAAGATCCTGACGCCTGTCCCAAGGCCCGCACCACAGCCGGTCCACGCCAACGCGAGCGGCTTTCATTTCCAACCTAGAGCGTAGTTCATCGTTTGCAGGGCCATAACACTATGACATCGCCGTATCTGGCTTCCATATCAAAATACGAACGCTTCGCGCTTACGCTGCTTGTGACAGTCGTTTTTGGCGGTGCTGCGAGCCTCGCTTACGCCGAGATTTCCGGTGCGGTTGTCGCGCAGGGGACTGTGGTCGTCGAAAAAAATTCGCGAAAGATTCAACATCTGGACGGCGGCATCGTTTCGGAACTCCGTGTCAAGAACGGCGACACGGTGGCGGCCGGCGATGTGCTGCTCAAGCTTGATTCGACTGAAGCAGCGGCAATGTTCGACATTGCTGAGGCGCAACTTGATGAAATCAACGTCCACAGGGACCGGCTGATCTGCGAAAGCGTTGGCTGCGCACAGTTGCAGCAACGAGCCGCTGTCACGATCACAACCAGTGCAACTCACCGCAACGATGCACTGTGGCTTGGCCAGTCGAAACTTCTTGATGCCCGGCGCGATCTGCGTGTCAACAAGAAGAATCAAATCAATACGCGCATGCAGCAGCTAGATCGCGGCCAGGCGGCGATCCACGCGCAAATTCAATCTCTGAAACGCCAGCTCGATCTGTCAGAACAGGAATTGCGCGCGATTGCTCCGCTCGAGAAGAGCGGATTGGTCTCGTTGACGCGCACACTGACCGCCGAGCGTGAACACGAACGGCTGTCAGGCGAGATTGTGCGTCTGGAGGCGGAGCTTGAGCGCCTCGCGGCTCAAATGAGCGAAACCCGCTTGCAACTCAGTGAAGTCGATCAATCGAACCTCGGCGAGATTTTGTCTGAGTTGCGCGACGTGGATTCAAAACGCTCCGAACTGATCGAAAAAGTGACAGCACTTCGGGCCCGTCGCGACCGTGCTACCGTGATCGCCCCGTCGAGCGGGATAGTGCACAATCTGACCGCCACAACGATCACCGGCGTCATCAAACCCGGAGAAACAGTCGCTGAAATTGTACCGCAGAATGAAGATTTGATTCTTGAGGCTCGCGTCGAAACCGCGATGGTCGATCGGCTCTCGATGAACCAGTTGGCAACGGTTCATTTCAGCGGTTTCGATCAGCGCACGACGCCGACTTTGATGGCGACGGTCAGTATGGTGGCGCCAGACGCCAACCAGGATACGCGAAGCGGGCAAGCCTACTACATCGTGCAGGCGCGGCTCTCGCCTGGCGAAGTAGCACGGCTTGGCGGGCAGGCCATGCGGCCTGGGATGCCGTGTGAATTACATTTCAGCACTGGCGAACGGAGTGTTCTCAGTTATCTGACGAAACCATTCACGGATCAGATGTATCGCGCCATGCGCGAGCGCTAATCTGGCGAGGGAGCTGTTCGTCATGGCGAGTTTACCGACGGCGGCAAGAGATGCCGCAGCACGTTCGCGTAGGTTTTGGCACCCAAATTGGCCATCGCGAAATGACGCGCCTGTTCGCCCAGGATATGCGCCCGCTCTGGGTGCGCGCGAAGAACGCGCAGTGCCGTCGCGGCTTGCGCAACATCGGGCACCGCCCATGACATCTCTGCGAAATCGTAAGTCAGTTGGGGATCTTGCGCTGAGACCAACCGGTAACCAATCAGAATGCTTGTCGACTCGGACGTAAAATCGACATTGCCAGACCAGTTCGTACAGACAGTCGGCAACCCGCGCAGCATTGCCTCCGCAATCACTAACCCAAAACCTTCCGCGCGATGCAGCGAGATTAGAACGTCAGCATTGGCGTACATGAACGCGAGCTGCGCGGCACTCATATGTCGATCGACAAGCGTAATGTTGCCGACACCGTCGCAGGCTTCCCTCAACCGACGAGCGCCGACGTCATGGCAGTCGATGTTCGCACACTTGATGATGAGCGTCGCACCCGCATCCTGATCAAACGCGCGGCGAAACGCTGCGATGGCTGCAAGCGGATTTTTCCGTTCAAAGCTCGACGCCATATCGAAGATACTCAGCACGACAAACGGCGCATTTGACGAGCGCACAGGTCGTCGCTGCGTGTGAGAACAATGCACAGCGACAGGATGGGGGACGACACGGACTGGGATGCGCCCTGACATGGACGAGAGGGCATCGGCTGTAAATTGGCTAGGCACCCAAACTTCGTGCACGTAATGAAATCCCAGCTTCCAGTCGCGGGGGGCTTGCGGCAATTCCCACGCCCAATATCCGGCGACAAACTTGTCGCGCACAAACGCGCGCGACAGCGCCAACATGGCAAGCGGCATCAGGGGCCCATTGACGTGCACGATCAACGTACCCGGTCCCATAAGATGCCGCCCGTCCGTGAAATCGAACGCGACGTCGTCGACGGGTTGCATGAGCTGTGCCGCTATATCGATGCCGAATACCGGCACCCCCAACGCTCTGATCGCGTCATGACAGAGCCTCGCAGACTCGCCCAAGCCCGAGGCCGTCCGCAACGCGCCAACAACAATCACCGGCGCTGACAACGTCGCGCTTGTCGTGATTTTTGGTGCTAGGAGGTGCGCACTTCTTAACAATAAAGACCGGCGTAAGACCGGCGGCAGCCGGGGCCAGACATGTCGATGTAAACCGGCGCGCAGGGATCGTTTCATCGGCTAAGCGGCTTGGCTGGCCGAGTAGAATGCAACGGCATCGTCGACCGAACCGCAAAAGACAATTTGTCCGCCATCAATGACGATGGCTCTGTTACACAAATTCTGCAACAGCTGAGGGTGATGGGACGCGAGCACCAAAACCTGCGTCCGACCTATCAAGTCTCTCAGCCGCGCATCAGCTTTTGCGGTAAATGACTGATCGCCGGTCGCAATCCATTCATCCATCAAAAGAATATCCGACTCGATGCTGGTTGCTATCGCGAAGAGGAGACGGAAAGTCATGCCGCTCGAATAGGTCCGCACCGGCAGATTCAGAAACGATCCCAATCCGCTGAAGGCTTCAATTTCCGGAAGCCGTGCCGCGATTTGCGCCCGCGTCTGCCCGAGCAGCAAGCCTCTTAAAGTAATGTTTTCATAGCCGGTCGCATCCTCGTCAAAGCCCATGTGAATATCGAACAAAGGCATGACCCGTCCGCGACACTCGATGTCACCGGCCGATGGTGAATAAATGCCGGCCAGCACGCGCAGCAGCGTCGACTTGCCCGCGCCATTTGGGCCGATGAGGGCAAGACGATCGCCAGCCTGGATGTCGAGGTTAATATTTCGAAGAGCATTGACTTCTACGGGCCCGCGATCGGAGATTGACTGACGTCCATCGGTGACGCTCGACAGCAAGAGTGCGCGCCGCAAAGACCGCGACGCCTCGTAGATCGGAAAACTTACCGATACGTTCTTGAGTGTGAGACTAGACATCGTTTATGACCTGCCACCGCCGCCAACGTAATGAGATGATCACAGCCAATACGCAATACGCTTGGAAAAACGACCAAACAGCGTGAGCCCGACGAGCAGCATCGACACCGCCGCGAACGAAGCACCAAGCCAATGGAGCGCAGTGGTTTCCTCGCCCAATATCGGCGATCGAATAACTACTATTAAATCGTATATCGGATTGGCGTAAAAAAGCGCCTCGCTCCAAGGGCTCGTCGCAAGCCTTGCCGGATGCCAAATGATCGGCGTCACGAGGAAAAGCACCTGGAGGACGGAGGTGACAAGCTGCGGAATATCGCGAAATCGTGCACACAGCGTTCCAAGAGCGAAGATTGCCCCGACCAAAGCCATGATGAGTAAAATCAGCCCCGGTACAGCAGCAAGGGCGCCGCTAGGAAGCGGGCGTTGAATGACGAGCCACAAGATGGCTAGAAAAAGCAGATTATGCGCAAGACAGATGAGTTGCCGAGCGAGCAAACGCCAAACGTAGAGTGAAATCGGGTTTGGCAACGATTTAATGACGTGATGAGCGTCCAGGAAAACACGGCATCCTTCAGTGATGGTAGAGCTTATGAAGGTCCAAACAACCATCCCGAGCGCAAAATACGGAAGATAGTCGCGCATCGGCATCTGAAAGACGAAGCCCCAGACAAGACCGACGGACAACACAAAAAAAGCGGTGTTGAGCGTCATCCAAAACGGACCAAGTTTTGTCCGTCTATAGCGCAGTCTGATGTCCGTCCAGGCAAGCGTACACCAACGATCGAACTGCAAGAAAACGGTGATCGCGTTCAGGGTGCCGTCTTTCAGATACGAATACAGCAATCGGCACTGCCTCATGAATGGACGGGCGAACAATCGCTTCGCAGCCGCCACCGTCTACATGTTGTCGCCGACTTTCGCTACCCCCTGTGCATGAGCGGGGAATTCATGGATGCAGGCCAGGACGTTCGAGAGGAATGCACCGAATGATTTTTTGTTGTATTCTGCTTGCAGATTGACGGTGATGCTGTCGTACAAACCACGGTCGCCTGCCAAGCGTCCCAGAGCGTCGCCAAATGCCGCAGCCGTCGGCAATGACGCCAGCAATCCGCTACGCTCATTGACGATTTGCTCAACGAGCCCGCCGACCGGATTCGCAACCGTTGGCACGCAATGCCCTGCGGCCAACGCCGCGATACCCGATTGGCTCGCCTCGGTATGTGATAGCGCCACCGCATGATATTTATTCAGAGCCGCTGAGATATCGTCTGTAGAAAGCCAGCGATTTTCAACCTCTGCCCCAAGGCTTTTCAACCGTTCGCAATAGGGCGCGATGGCACCGTCCCCAAACACACCAAGCGCAATATTTAAGCCGCGCGCCCGCAATCCTTCGACTGCCTCAATCAAAAGCCCGAGACCTTTGTACGGCAGAATGCGGCCAAGAAACAGAACGCGAAACGGCTCAGTTGGCAGCGGCCAAGCCGGCCGCACCGGCTCTGCGAAACGTAGATTGGGATGAAACAGCGTCCGCACGATGGACGGGTCGACCGTGTCACTTTCTTTGAGAGACTTCGTTACGTGCTCGCTGAGTGTCAGCACGAGATCGGAGTGTACCAGATCGCGAAAGGCCCAACTCGCGACCCAACTTGTCAAATCTCCAGGATGGGGTTCGGCGTCGTGAACAATGGACACAAATTTTACACCCGCCGCGCGAATGGCAGGCGCGATCAACGGGCTCCAAACATGGGGCATGAGTGAGACGACGGTATCTATGCGGTCTGTGCGTAAGCGTTTGAGAACTTGTGACCGCGCTTTATTCACGCGCGCGATCGACATCAGGGCGCCGAGGTTGCTTTCAAACGTCGTGACCGGTTCCAGGCATTCGCCCAGCATTTCAAAATCGCTGAATTTTTCGTTCTGGCGAGACACGGTGAAGAACGCCTCGATATCTGATCGGGCGCGAGCGGCGTCGGCCAACATGAGCGAAAATTCTGAAAGCCCGCGCCGTCCCCAATAGAGGAACAGGACGCGCTGACACGGCAATGTGGTGGACGCCGCAATGCGGCTATCTTCGATGCGCCGAGCCTGCACAGTGTCGTTAGCGATCGGCAGTTGACGCGTTCCCCGATGCCCTGTCGCTAGGGCCACGTCGGCACGGGGAGTGATGTCAGGGAAAGCGAGTGAAAGTTCAGGAGGTGACCACTTGGCAGATGAGGCCGGCATGATGGTAGGTCCTAATCTGTGATAGAACGCGGTGGTCCGCGTGGCGACGGGCGACGCTCAGTTTTTCATACTGAAGGGATATCCCTGACGCTGCAGCCAATTCGCGCTGCACTACATACTTTGACGTTTAGCAGATTCTAGGACGTCACGACGTGTTAGCAACCGCGGCGTCAATCGACCGCCGGTTGTCCACACGCTGCCAACACGTTTGTTCACAGGTTTCGTGGAATCAAACATGATGAGCGGATTTTCGTTTTCATCGGCAAAGCCATCGCTGTGAAAACAACCGAGCCGCACCGAATCACTAGGAGAAAACACCGTGACGCGTTCGTCTGACACGCCCCTTGGTCGGCTTTTGGATGGGCCCATGCAGCCTGGATTACTTGCGTGGATCGGGCTTCGACCAAGTCGCAAGGCGCCGATGCAAATTGCGAATAGCGCGGTACTGACCGCCAGTCGCGGCATTGAGGGTGATCATTACGATACGCAGCGAAATGGACCGCGCCAGGTTACGATCATCGCCGCTGAGGATATTGCAGCGATCGCCGCGTTTCTCGGAAAAGAGTCCATCAACCCAGCCATGCTGCGCCGAAATCTCGTAACCCGAGGGATCAATCTTATCGCGCTCAAAGGCCGTCGATTCCGTATCGGCTCGACGCTTCTTGAAACGTCAGGCGAATGTGCGCCGTGCAGCCGCATGGAGAGCGATCTCGGACCGGGCGGCTACAATGCTATGCGCGGCCGGGGAGGCATTACGGCGCGGGTCGTTGACGGCGGCTCCATCGTCCTCGGCGATGGTGTTGAACGGATAGGCTAGGACGATTAGCCAAATTCTCCAATCGTAGATAACAGCGGCGGCACGGCGACGCCGAAACTACCCCCCGAATCAACGTGTGTTGCGATCATGGAGCTCTAAAAATCCCGCACGGCGATCACGTTGCGTTTCCCTACTGGACAAAGAGTTTTGTCGCCCAATCGGGATCGAAATCATCCTTCGGCTTCTTTTTCAATGGCCGGGATTTTGCAACTTTCGCCGCCGGCTTTGGTGATGACTCTTGAGTTTTTGCAGCGGCGCCAGGTTTGGCCGCAGTGCTTGCCGCTGGCGTCTCGACAACCGGTGGGTCGTTTTCGCGGCCAACCGGCGCCACGTCATCAGCCGCAGTTTCAACCGCAGAAAGGTTTCGCGTAGCCCCCCGGTTTTGCGAGCCATTGTCGACGTTGGTCTCTTGCCCGAGGCTCTTTTCAAGGCGCTCGATTTCAATTTTCAGTTCGTCGCGTTGCTTACTGCGCTTCACCACCCCGATTTGTAGTTGGCCAATTTCCCGATAGAGGGAACCGATCTTTGCCGAATTGGCCTCACCCGACGTTGAACGCTGCAGCTGGAATACCCGATCCCAATCGCGGCGATTTTCGTCGTTCATCTGGTCGACGCGCTGCCTCAGTTGCACCAACGCCGCTTTGGCTGCAGTGTTCGCCGACTCCGTCTTGAGTTTAATTTCATTTTCGAGCAGCCGCACGCGACCTTGCAACTCGCCATCGTTGGTTGTTTTGGCGGCTGGATCGAAGAAGAATTCGCCCGTCAACGCCGAGTGATCCCAAGGGACCTGTTTGCCGGACGTCGCAGCCACAACATCTTTCCGCACGTCGATCATAACTGAGGTCAGGCTCTTGCCTGGCTGACGCATATATTTGAGAAGCGCCGACGCGAACGGAGAGTTTCGCCCATCGCCGTCGAGCGCCACGTTGCCCGGCTGCGTCGAATACGAAATGAAAGTGCCGATACCGGCAATGGTTTCCGCCAATCCGCTGCCGACACTCGTCGAGCGCGTGCCCATGCTGCGTGCCAGATTGCGGGATAGCGGGTTGTTGCGGCACGCGTCGAGAAAGACGATATTGGTCTTGGTCTCTCGATCGATTTCCATCTGTTTCAGAACGAAATCAAGGCTGACCGCCTCAAATTCCACGTCGCGCTCGCGCTCAAGCTGGGCGTCGATCGGAACCAGGAAATTGCGTCCCGCAATTTGCAAGCCATGACCGGCATAGAACAGCAAGGCAGCATCAGCGCTTTCCAAAGAGCGAGAGAATTCACGCAGCTTGGAGTCGAAAGCCGCCTTATTGAGATCAATGCCAAGCGTGACCTCGAAACCGGCTTGCTGCAACTTGGCTGCTATGTCGCGCGCGTCGTTCGACGTATTGGCAAGCGGAGTGGCATGCACGTAAGCGGAATTTCCGACAACAAGTGCAACGCGTTTGCTCGCTGCTGCGGGGTGTAGCTCGCACAGCAAAATTGCAAAGATCAGAATTAGCCTTAGTGGACTGCGCATTGTCCAACCCATATCCCTCGTCAACGAGATCGTCATTTAAATTAAGTCGAAAGCGAGGACGAGCGGTGCTTGACCCGGTGGCAATCAAGACGTGAGACGATCGCGACAGGCCCTGAACCTTATTGCGCTATCGCCGCGCGACAGCACGCAGGTGCGCCAGCGACAACCCCCATCGCCCCTTGATGTTGTTGGCGATGTCGTATGAACGATCGGTCACCCATGTCTCCGGTATGGACACCGGACTGGATGGCGGTGGACGCAGTGGAGAGCGAGACGGTCTCTGTGAGCAGGCTACGTTAAACGAAAAAAAACAGGGAAAATTTTGGATTTTCGACCCTGCTTTCGCGCCTGAAAGGCCGTATTGATAAGTTATTACAGTGCGTTAGTCGAAAGGCAGTTCAGAAAATAACAGGGAATTTCTCAGCTGCTATCAGGGCGCTCTAAAGTTTGAACAGCGACTACGAATGCGCAGAACAGGGACGCCCAAGGCTGTATCTATCCGCTTGCAGACTCCGTCGCGTGAGCCGCCGATGACGCTGTTGTAGACCGCCAAGATGATACTCGACGATAACGCTGCTGCGCGCGGACTAATCGAGCCCGAGTTCCGCGAGGCGAGATCGCAAACGTGGCGTGATCCAGTCGAGGAAAGCTCGGACTTTCACCGGGAGCATTCCTTGCTCGGCATAGATCAGCTGTACCGGTATTGGATCGGGTGCAAATTCTTCTAACAGCGGCACGAGTTCGCCTGACTGAATTTTCTCGATGACTTGGTAGGACAGTAACCGAACGATACCTAATCCTGCGAGTGCAGCATCGACCGCGGCCTCGGTCGTATTGACCACCACCCGGTTTCGCGCTTCGACAGCCAGTGTCTCGTTGTCGCCGCGATAGCGCCACTCTGGGGAAGTGGCAAAACCTTGAAAACTAATGCCCTGATGCTGTCTAAGATCGTCCGGAACTTTCGGTATTCCGCATCGCGCGATGTACGCCGGGCTTGCACAGATCACTCGGCGCACTTGTCCAACACGCGTTGCTCGTAACGCGCTGTCTTGGAGATGGCCAAGACGCACGCCGACATCAAGGTTTTCTTCGAGTAGGTTCACGTATCGGTCGATCATATACATCCGCAAATTGATATTTGGATGCGCGTTGAGAAAATCGGCGGCGATCGGCAGGACGTGGAGGCGGCCGAAGACGACAGGCGTCGTGATCGACAACTGGCCGCGCGGCTCGCTGTGTTCGCCAGCGGCGGAGCGTTCGGCTTCCTCGACCTGTTCCAAAATCCGCTTTGCTGCCTCGACATAACTGCGGCCGGAATCGGTGAGCATGACTTGACGGCTTGTTCGGACCAGAAGCTGGGTGCCGAGGTGCGCTTCGAGGTCAGAAACCTTTCGACTGACCGTCGCGAGAGGTACGCGTAAGCGTCGAGCGCCCGCAGACAAACTGCCCTCTTCGACCACTGCGAGAAGTACTGACATAGTGTCGAAGCGATCCATCCATACCTTCCAATATTTGAGAGGGTGACTCGCGATCTGATTGGCTACCGCAGAATAGCGGGAGGCTCTACGTTATTCGCAATCGAGCCCTGGCGGTAAATCCCGCGGCGCCCGCGATATGACAGGAGCAATCATGACCAGCCGTCCGCCAGTTCCTCCATTCACGGCAGAAACGGCCGCTCAAAAGGTTCGCTTGGCCGAAGATGGCTGGAATAGTCGCAACCCAGACTCCATAGCCCTGGCCTATACGGCCGACAGCCGGTGGCGCAACCGCTCAGAGATCCTCGTCGGCCGTGCGGCAATTGTTGCCCTTCTAACTCGCAAGTGGTCGCGAGAATTGGAGTATCGGCTTGTGAAAGAGCTTTGGGCGTTCACCGATAATCGTATTGCAGTCCGCTTCGCTTACGAATGGCACGATGACAGCAGCAACTGGTATCGGTCGTACGGCAACGAGAATTGGGAATTCGATGCCGACGGCCTCATGCGCTGGCGCGTCGCGAGCATCAATGATTTGCCAATCACTGAAGCTGAACGGAAGTTTCACTGGCCGCTCGGCCGCAGACCTGATGATACGCCAAGCCTAAGTGAGCTCGGTCTCTAGCTGCCTGCTTTACTCGTTGGAAGAATTACATCGCGCAGCGATTTTGCGGCGCGTGAATGACCCTGCACGCCATCAATGGAGGTAAGTCGATGCTACGCACAGCCCTGTTTCTCGTAACTGCGACGCTCATTTCAGCATTAGCAATGCCAGCGATTGCAGATGAAAGTGTGCCAAAAATCGACGCGGTCCACGATACCTTGGTCGTTCATTATCGGACCGCTGTCGTTGAAGGGACGGAGATCTTTTATCGCGAGACCGGTCGCAAAGACGCGCCAGCGATTTTGCTACTGCACGGATTTCCCACATCATCACACATGTTTCGGAATTTGATCCCGCAGCTTGCTGACAAGTATCGCGTCGTCGCGCCAGACTATCCAGGCTTCGGTCATAGCGCCGCACCGGACCGCGCTGACTTTGGCTACACCTTTGACAGATATGCGAAGCTGATCGGCAAACTCACGCAACAGATCGGCATCGAACGCTATGCCTTGTACGTGATGGACTACGGCGCACCTGTCGGGTTCCGCCTCGCGACGGCGCACCCCGATCGCGTAACGGCACTCCTTGTTCAGAACGGTAACGCTTATGAAGAAGGGCTTGGCGACTTCTGGGAGCCGGTCAAGTCCTACTGGAAGTCTGGAGCTAAGCAGGAGCGCGAAGCCCTTCGCTGGCTCACTTCTCTGAAGGCGACCAAATGGCAATACACCGACGGCGCCAAAGACGTGTCGTTGGTAAGCCCTGACGCTTGGACTTTGGATCAAGCGCTACTCGACCGGACTGGCAATCAGGAAATCCAACTCGACCTCTTTTATGACTATCGCACAAACGTGCCGCTGTACCCGCAATGGCAAGCCTACTTTCGGAGCGCGAAACCGCCGACACTGGTTGTTTGGGGCAAGAATGACAAAATCTTCGTCGCAGCTGGCGCTGAACCCTACAAGCGGGACATCCCCGATGCGGAAATCCACATGATCGACACCGGACATTTCGCGCTCGAGACAAATGGACCTGAGATTGCCGGGCTGATCCGCGAATTTCTCGGCCGCAAACTCGCGGTGCAATAGAGATCTTCTAGTCGCAGCAGAATTCTCTGAACAGTTTAGGAGGCAGCACGATGGCTTATCGTTTCGCTGACTTGATGTTCACCCCTAAGGTGCAACAGATACAGAGTGACCATGGCTCGCGCAAAGCGTATGCGCGGATGACGGATGGATCTGCGTCAACCATCGATCCGCTGACTATGCGCGAAGCAGAATTCATTGCAGCCCGTGACAGCTTTTACATGGCGACCGTTTCCGAAACTGGATGGCCTTACATCCAGCATCGCGGCGGACCACCCGGCTTCCTCAAGGTTATAGATAGTCATACGATCGGCTTTGCGGATTACCGCGGCAATCGCCAATACGTCAGCATCGGCAATCTCAGTGGTGATGATCGCGTATCACTATTCCTAATGGATTATCCAAATCGCCAGCGATTGAAGATGCTAGGCCACGCACGCACAATTGACGTGACGAGCGAGCCTGACCTGATTGCGAAGCTCAAGGACAATTACGAGGCAAAAATTGAGCGCGGGATTCTCATCCGGATCGAAGGCTACGATTGGAACTGTCCTCAACATATTACGCCGCGATTTACGACAGCTGAGCTTAAGGAAATGTTCGGATCTGGTGAAGTCGGCGATCATCTATAGAATTTTCGAAATACAAAATCAGGAGCACGACAATGCCAAGCCCGTCACCTAGCAAATCCAGCGTCTTGCCGACCGGCGGTGGCGCTGCACTGCTCGATCCAACTGACACACTCATTCTGTTGCTGGATCATCAATCCGGCCTGTTCCAGACCGTTAAAGATATTCCGGTGGCCGACATGCGTAGAAACGTAGAGATGATCGCTCGGCTTTCCACGCTCTTGAACATTCCGGTCATCACGACAGCATCTGAACCGAATGGCAGCAACGGCCCTTTGATGCCGGAGATCCATAAATATGCGCCGCACGCGGTCTATGTGCCGCGCAAGGGTGAGGTGAACGCTTGGGACAACGCGGACTTTGTGGCCCAAGTTCAGGCAACAGGCCGTAAGACGCTTGTAATGGCCGGCGTCTGGACCAGCGTTTGTGTCATGTTCCCCGCCCTTGATGCGCGCGCTGCAGGTTATGATGTCTATGCTGTGATTGATGCTTCCGGCGATCCCAGTGAGATGGCATCTCGCACGTCGCTCGCTCGCTTCGTGCAAGGTGACATCAAGCCAACATCAACGAACGCGCTTTTGTCAGAACTCCACCGAACATGGGCCCGTCCGGAAGCAGGAGAGCTCGCTAAGTTGTATGCGTTAGTGGCGCCAAACTACGCGGCGGTCATCGAGAGCTATCAGCGGGCTCAGGAAGCGACGAACGTGCGCAGTTAAGCGAGATCGCGGGCGAGGCTGTTCCAATCCGGCTTCTTACCGAACTTCTCGACCAAGAAATCAATGAATACGCGCGTCTTCGCAGCCAAATAGCGATTGGGGGCATAGAGAGCATGAATTTCAAGATCGGCGGGAGCGTGCTTTGGGAGGATGGACCGAAGACGGCCAGCGGCAACGTCTGGGCCCACAATGAATTCCGGCAGAAGCGCAATTCCGATCCCTGCTACGGCCGCATCACGCAGTACGTCTCCATTGGTCGATGCCATGCAGCTTCCGACTGCCCTGCTTGACGTCTTACCAGCATCGGTGAGTGACCATTTTTGCATTGATGTTGTATGGCCGTAAGTTAGGCAGCGATGGCCAGCCAAATCTGCTGGCGCTTTCGGCGTGCCATTGGCTTTGAGATATACGGGCGACGCCACGATCATCATGCGAGTCGAAGATACGCGCCGGGCGATCAGACTCGAATCTTTGAGGATCCCTATGCGAAGCGTTACATCCACGCCTTCTTCTAGCGGATCGATGTAGCGATCTGTCAACGACAGTTCTACACGCAGATCCTGGTAGCGAAGCATGAACTCGGCAACGAGTTTTCCGAGGTAGAGCGTCCCGAATGACAGTGGTCCGTTGATCTTCAGAACGCCCTTCGGCTCGTCATGCAATCGTGACACCTGCTGCTCTGTCTCCTCGACTTGAGCCAAGATCGAGAGGCAGCGTTCGTAGTATGCGAGGCCCGCTTCCGTCGGAGTAACGCGTCGGGTCGTTCGGTCAAGCAAGCGCACGCCAAGATCATGCTCCAGTTCCATGACGCCTTTGCTCACCGCAGACCGCGTCAAACCGAGCCGGCGCGCCGCCTCCGCGTAGCTTCCGCTTGCGACTACTCTAACAAACGCAGCCATGGCATCGAGTTTATCCATTTGTATCCCTTTTGGCACCAGTGTGGACACAAATCTACGGATTGAGTGATCCACGTCAACGATCGATATTGCAGGTCAGAAACGGCGACCCTGCTTGTAAGCATCGCGCCACGGAAACCGGAGGTTATCATGCCTGGCATTCATCACGTGACCGCCATCACTGGAAACGCTGCTCGCAACTTGGACTTTTACACGCGCGTCCTCGGTCTTCGTCTGATCAAGAAGACAGTGAACTTCGACGACCCAGGCACCTACCACCTGTACTTCGGCGACGAGGCAGGCACACCCGGCTCCATCTTGACCTTCTTTCCGTGGGCACACGCTGCTCGCGGCCGGAACGGTGTGGGGCTCGCACAAACGACGACGTTCCGCGTCCCAGAAAGCGCGATCGCATACTGGGCCGGCAGATTTGTCGAAAAGGGTGTCGCTCATGAAGCGGTTTCACGGCGGTTCGGCCAGCCGGTGCTCGCCTTCTCCGATCCTGATGGCTTGAGCCTCGCACTCGTCGGCGTCGCCGGATCAGAAGCTGAGACGGCATGGCAAGGCAGCGAAGTTCCACTCGAGCATGCAATCCGTGGGTTTCATGGCGTTACGTTGCTGCTCGACGACGCCAAGAAGACGGAAGCGATCCTGGCCGATGTGCTTGGCTTCACAAAAACGGGTCAAGAGGGCTTAGTCAGCCGGCTCGTCGCGGATGGCGCCTTGCATGGTGCAGTCGTAGATCTGCGCGAAGTCGGCGGCTTTTTGGAAGGCCGCATGGGCCGTGGCTCGGTACACCACATCGCGTTCCGCGCAGAGTCTGATGCCGAACAAGCCGACATGCGCCGCAAGCTTGCGGAGGTCTATCGGTTGCAGGCAACGGAACAGATGGATCGTAACTATTTCCGGTCGATCTATTTTCGGGAGCCGGGCGGGATCATCTTCGAGATTGCGACAGACCAACCTGGCTTCTCCGTCGACGAACCACTGGAAAGCCTCGGTCAGGATCTCAAGCTGCCTGAATTCCTTGAGCCGCGCAGAGCGCAAATTGAAGCTCGCTTAGAGCCATTGGAGGTAGTGTGATGACAAAGCATCGCGTGTCTACATCTGGAAGTGCAATTCAAGACGCGCGCGCCGTCGCGGTTATGGTCCATGGCCGCGGCGGAACAGCTGAGGACATACTTACGCTTGGTCGAGCGGTCGGCGCTCCGGATATTGCCCACGTCGCGCCGCATGCGCCTGCAGGCACCTGGTATCCGCATTCTTTTCTTGCGCCGATAGAAGACAACGAACCGTACTTGACCAGGTCGCTAGAGGTGATCGGCAACGTTCTGGACGACCTGAAGTCGCAAGGCGTGCCATCGGAGCGGATCGTATTGATCGGTTTCTCGCAGGGAGCGTGCCTCGCGCTTGAGTATGCCGCCCGCAATCCTGAACGTTTCGGCGGCATCGCTGGACTAAGCGGGGGCCTCATTGGCCCGCGCGGGAGTGCACGCGACTATGCCGGATCGTTATTAGACACGCCCGTCTTTCTAGGGTGCAGCGACGTCGACGCTCACATACCGCTAGACCGCGTGAAAGAAAGCACGACCGTATTGCAGCGCATGGGAGCGCAGGTCACGGAGCGTATCTATCCGGGCATGCAGCACACCATCGTAGACGATGAAGTCAAGGCCGTGCGCGCGATGCTCGCAAGTATCCCTTCACGCTCCAAGGATGAAAGCCATGCGGCTTAATTTTGAAATGATGACGGCACGTGATCGCTACAAAATTCTAACGAGCACGGTCGTACCGCGGCCGATCGCCTGGGTGACGACGACGTCCTCTGTAGGTCAGCTCAACGCTGCACCCTTCAGCTTCTTCAACGTCATGAGCAAAGAGCCCCCGCTCTTGGCAATCGGAATCCAGGCAAACGACGATGGCAGCATGAAGGACACGGGGCGCAACATCCTCGAAACCGGTGAATTCGTTGTCAATCTGGTTTCGCAAAGTCTTGCGGACGCCATGAACGTCACATCAGCGCATCTCCCGCCGGACGTGAACGAACTCGAACGTGCCGACCTTGAGAGTTGCCCTTCGATCCGTGTCCGGCCACCGCGCATTCGACGAAGTCCGGTATCTTTAGAATGCCGACTACACAGCAAGATCGAAGTCTCGACAAATCATCTCATCGTCATCGGTGAAATTTTAGAGGCGCACATTGACGATGACGCAATTCTGGATCCGGCGCGGCTGTATGTCGACACTTCAAAGCTCGAGCTTATCGGACGGATGGAGGGGCGCGACCGCTATGTGTCCACACGCGACACATTTCAGATCGAACGGCCCAGCTAGTCACGGGCCACAAACGCAACATCGGCAAAAGGTCAAGGAGTAACGCAAATGTCTACGGTCACAACGAAAGACGGAGTCGAAATCTTCTACAAAGACTGGGGTCCCAAGGATGCGCAACCTATCGCCTTCCATCATGGTTGGCCGTTGTCGAGTGATGACTGGGACGCACAGATGCTATTCTTCGTCTACCACGGCTACCGCGTCATCGCACACGACCGTCGCGGACACGGCCGGTCATCGCAAGTGAGTGACGGTCATGACATGGATCATTATGCGGCAGACGCAAACGCCGTGTTTGAGCATCTTGATCTCAAGAACGCTGCCCATATCGGCCATTCCACTGGCGGTGGCCAAGCGTTGCGGTATGTCGCGCGCTACGGGCAACCGCAAGGTCGCGTGGCAAAACTTGTTCTAATAGGCGCTGTTCCTCCCATCATGCTCAAAACAGATGCGTACCCGGACGGTCTGCCGATCGAAGTTTTCGATGGGCTGCGTGAGCAGCTCGCAGAAAATCGCGCTCAGTTTTTCATCGATCTACCTACCGGTCCGTTCTATGGCTTCAACAGGCCCGGTGCGACGGCGTCGCAGGCACTCATTCTAAATTGGTGGCGTCAAGGCATGATGGGCAGTGCCAAGGCGCATTACGAAGGCATCAAGGCTTTTTCCGAAACAGACTTTACGGAAGACTTGAAGGTTGTTTCGGTTCCGACGCTCGTCATGCATGGCGACGACGATCAGATCGTTCCCCTTGAGAACTCAGGGCGGCTGTCTGCGAAATTGCTGAGTAACGGCACACTCAAAGTTTACCCTGGGTATCCCCACGGAATGGCCACCACACACGCAGCGGTCATCAACATTGACCTGCTTCAATTCGTGAAGGGCTGACGTTCGAAAGTGGAGAGCCCGTGATGCTGCTCTCCAATTTTCCTCGAGTTTTTACCGAGACCACGTCTGAAATCTGTGCCGCGCGGCTCGTCCAGCCGCCGATCTAACGAGATTGTCCTTATCCGCCAGCCACGAGCTGACACGATGGCATCTATTGGCGAACTTTTGGAACCAGTTAGAGCGCCGTTTGGTGGATTGTCGCGCCTGCGGTATTGATCGCATATGGCCGCACAAGAGTTTCTCAACCGCAGGAGATCCCATCATGTCGAAGCAAATGCTTGAAGTCCTCACCCCCCAGAATTCGCAACTCATCTTTATCGACCAGCAGCCACAGATGGCGTTTGGTGTTCAATCAATCGATCGACAAGCCCTCAAAAATAACGTCGTGGGATTAGCGAAAGCAGCGAAGGCATTTGGCATCCCAACAATCATAACCACCGTCGAAACAGACTCGTTCTCCGGTCATACTTATCCCGAGCTTCTGGCTGTTTTCCCAGACGCCCCGATACTTGAACGGACGTCCATGAATTCCTGGGATGACCAGAAAGTCCGGGATGCGCTCAAATCGAATGGACGCCGCAAGGTAATCGTCTCTGGTCTTTGGACCGAGGTGTGCAACACAACATTCGCCCTGTCGGCAATGCACGACGCGGACTACGAGATTTACATGGTTGCCGACGCTTCAGGCGGCACGTCGCTCGACGCCCACAACTACGCCATGCAGCGTATGATTCAGGCAGGTGTGGTGCCGGTGACGTGGCAGCAAGTCTTGCTGGAATGGCAGCGCGATTGGGCGCGACGCGATACCTACGATGCCGTGACTTCGATCGTAAAGGAGCATTCAGGCGCCTACGGCATGGGCATCGATTACGCTTACACGATGGTTCACAAGGCGCCTGAGCGCGTCGCTCATGGCAAGCTTCTGGCACCAGTTCCCGCACGGTGATTTGTCCATTTTAATGCCGGCGGCCGGTCTCGGTCGTCGGCCGGAGGATCTTGCTATGGGTATAAGACGCCGAACCTTTGTGCAGGGCCTTGCGTCAACAGGAGCGCTGGCTACTGCGACGTCACGCTCAGCTTGGGGGACTAATATGACGGGTTCAGCTGATCTCATTTTGCGCAATGGACGCATCACAACTCTAGATCCACAGACCCCTGCCGCAGAAGCTATCGCTATCAAAGATGGTTTGGTGCAGGCCGTCGGCCCAACAGACGAAGTTATGAAGGCAGCTGGTTCTGCGACGCGAGTTATCGAACTCAGCGGACGTCGCGTCATCCCCGGCTTGAACGACAGTCACACTCATCTCATCCGTGGCGGGTTGAACTTCAATATGGAGTTGCGATGGGAGAACGTTCCGTCGGTTGCGGACGCGTTGCGGTTACTACGGGAGCAAGCGGTTCGCACTCCGCCTCCGCAATGGGTCCGCGTCATTGGCGGCTGGAGCGAATTCCAGTTCGCAGAACGCCGACTTCCAACTCTTGAAGAGATCAATCAGGCTGCTCCCGAGACGCCCGTCTTTATACTTCATCTCTACGGTCAGGCCCTGCTCAACAAGGCTGCACTTTACGCTCTCGGCTTTGATAAAACGACGCCGAACCCTCCGGGCGGTCTCATCCAGAAAGACGCGAACGGTAATCCAACTGGACTTCTGATCGCCAAGCCTTCTGCGCTTATTCTGTACTCGACGCTGGCACGCGGCCCCAAGTTGCCCATTGAGGATCAGATCAATTCAACGCGCCATTATATGCGCGAGATGAATCGCCTTGGAATCACGTCGGTGATCGACGCGGGCGGCGGCGGTCAGAACTATCCCGACGACTACAATGTTATTCAAAGACTGCACGACGCCGGCGAGTTGACCGTTCGTATTGCTTACAATCTGTTCGCGCAGAACGCCGGCGCCGAGAAAAGTGATTACGAACGTTGGATGACTCTGACCAAGCCAGGCGCAGGATCGAGCATGCTGCGCATGAATGGCGGCGGCGAAAACCTGACGTGGTCGGCCGCAGATTTCGAGAATTTCCTCGAGCCGCGTCCCGATCTAGCACCCACGATGGAAAGCGAACTTGAGCCAATCGTCGAATTGCTTGCCACCAACAAATGGCCGTTCCGAATCCATGCGACATACGATGAATCGATAGATCGCTTTCTGAGCGTGTTTGAGCGCGTGAATGGCAAATCGCCTTTCGAAACTCGATTTATTATCGATCATGCTGAGACAATCAGCGACCGCAACATAGACCGCATCAATGCTCTCGGCGGCGGGATCGCGATCCAACACCGTATGGCGTTTCAGGGGGAGTATTTTGTTCAACGCTATGGCAAAGATGCTGCACGCCAAACGCCTCCGATCAACAAAATGCTGAAGGCTGGGCTCCCAGTCGGTGCAGGCACCGATGCAACGCGCGTATCATCGTATGATCCATGGGTCGCGCTCTTCTGGCTCACTACGGGTCAGACGGTCGGTGGGCTGCCGCTCTACGACGAGCAGAACGTGCTCGACCGCGAGACGGCGCTCAGGATTTGGACAGCGGGTTCAGCTTGGTTCTCGGGCGAGGCGGACGTCAAAGGGACTCTCGCGCCGGGCATGTATGCCGACCTCGCTGTGCTGTCGGCCGACTATATGGCGGTTCCCCCGCAGCAGATCCGCCGGATCAATGCGCTGATGACTATCGTCGGGGGAAGAATTGTATTTGGCGAAGGTGACTACGCCGCTTTCTCACCTCCTCTGCCGCCCGCATCTCCATCATGGAGCCCCGTGAACGCCGTACCGAGTCCGGCGCAACGAGCCGAGATGCCTGGCGAGACCCGGCACGCGCGGTCTTGTCACGACGGATGTGGCAATCACTGCGGCGTGCACGGCCACGACCATGCGATCGCTTGGAAGAAGCCATTACCGATTGCAGACAAGGGCGCCTTCTGGGGCGCGCTCGGCTGCTCATGCTTTGCGGTGTAAACATGCGAACATCGAACGGTCTCAACATAAACTCCGCAATGCGCCTTGCAGTCAGCGTCGTTGCGATCCTATTGCCCTTGCCTGCAGGTGGTGCTGACCAGCTGGTCTTGACGTTCGCTGGCATTGTCGAACCGCGCGAGCGCGTTGCGATCGCTAATCAGGTGTCGGGCGTCGTCAGCAATGTTCGAGTTGTTGCCGGTCAGCACGTTGAAAGAGGCGATGTCCTATTCGAGATCGACGTCGAACCATTTAAAATCGACGTCGCGACTGCAAAGGCTGAGTTGGACGAGGCCCGCGCACGCTTCCGGCTCGCCGACGACATCTCGTCCCGCCAAGGACGCCTTGCTGAGCGCGGCAGCGGCGCGGAGGCTCGAGCAACGCAATCTGTGATCGAAGTTGAAACTGCGCGCGCTGTTGTCGCCCGTCAGGAAAGCGCCCTTGCGAGAGCCGAGTTGGCGCTCGCGCGAACGCGCATCGTAGCGCCCATATCTGGCACCGTTGGGAAAACAAAGATTGCGCCAGGTAGCTTCGTGGAGGCTGAAGGCGGCACCGTGCTCGGCGAAGTGGTCCAGCTCGATCCGATACTCGTCGGCTATCGCGTGCCTTATGCTGATCGCCAACGTTCGCTCGAAACGGCGCGAGTGAAAACACCGCGCGAGTTGTTCGAAAAAGTTACGGTCGAACTTATTCTACCGTCAGGCTCGACCTATCCGCATCTCGGCAAGCCGAAGTTTGAAAGTGGCGAGGTAGACCGAGATACGGGCGAACTCACCACTTGGGCTGAATTCCAAAATCCAGATGGCATCTTGATGCCCGGTCTCAGCGTCAACATCCGCTCTGAAATTCAAGCTGCGCCGCAGAGTTTAGGAGAGCCAAAGTGACAGATGTTGAGAGGAGCTCCGCAAAATTAGCCGGGACCGGCGCGTGGGATCCATTAAGGCACGCTGCCTTCGCCATACTATGGACAGCGACACTCGTCTCCAACGTCGGTACATGGATGCACGATGTTGGCGCCAGTTGGCTCATGACGGAACTATCCCCTTCGCCCGTCGTCGTAGCAGCAGTCCAAGCGGCAACGACCCTGCCGGTTTTTCTGTTTGCGCTTCCCGCCGGCGCGCTTGCCGATATTGTCGACCGTCGGCGACTACTGATTGTCGTCAATATATTTCTGGGCGCTGTAGCCGCGCTGCTCGCAGTACTTGTGAGCCTGAACGCGGTGACGCCAACTCTGCTCTTAATCGTAACTTTTATCATGGGGACGGGTGCAGCTTTTATGGCACCTGCATGGCAAGCGATCGTACCTCAGCTGGTTCCGCGCGAGCAGTTGTCGTCTGCGGTGGCGCTAAACTCAATGGGAATAAATGTCAGTCGAGCCATAGGTCCGGCCCTGGCAGGATTCCTTATCGTTGCTTATGGACTAACGGTGCCATTTGCGATTAACGCGATAAGCGTGGTCGCAATTGTTGCTGCACTCATCTGGTGGCGAGTCCCTCAAACCACACAAAGTGCGCTGCCCGCCGAAACAGTTTTCCCTGCGATGATCGCAGGCGTGCGCTACGCTATGCATAGCGGTCCACTGAAGTCGACGCTTTTGCGAGCATTTGCATTCTTCCTCTTTGCGAGCGCGTTCTGGTCGCTTCTGCCACTTATTGCTCGGCAGGTGTTGCAAGGTGGGGCTGCGCTCTACGGCGTTCTGCTTGCCTGCCTTGGTGTTGGAGCAGTAGCCGGCGCCGTGATGCTTCCGAAAATCAAGGCGAAGCTCGGGGCCGACCAAACTGTAAAAGCTGCAACGTTAGGTCTTGCCGGCGCGATGGCGATCTTTGCAGTTAACTCGAACGCTTATTTGGCTGGCCTGGCCGCGCTTCTCGGGGGAGTGTGTTGGATTTCGGTCGTCTCGACCCTCAATGTCTCTGCACAAACTTCGCTCCCGAATTGGGTTCGCGCGCGTGGTCTATCGATCTTCATGATGGTGTTTTTTGGCTCCATGACGGTCGGTAGCCTCTTATGGGGCAGTCTTGCAGCGCACATCGGAATTTCAGCGACTCTCGTTGTTGCTGCCGCCGGTGCGTTATTGGCCATCCCATTAACGAGCCGCGCAAAGCTCAATCAGGGCGAAGGGCTAGATTTATCCCCTTCGATGCACTGGCCGGCGCCGATAGCGGCAGCCGAACTGTTAGATGACCGTGGACCCGTTGCAATTCAGATTGTCTACCAGATTGATGCTGCTGATAAGCAGAGCTTTCTCGATCTTACAAAGCTTCTGGCAGATTCTCGCCGCCGCAACGGCGGTTATTCTTGGTCTATCATGGAAGATGCCGCGGCGCCGGGCCGCTTCGTAGAGTATTGGCAAGAGGCCTCGTGGCTACAGCACCTCCGCCATCACGAACGTGTCAGTGGCGCGGATCGTGACCTTCAAGACAGGATTGCGAAACTGCATCGCGGCGAAACTTCACCAACGGCAGTGCATCTGATTGCGCCAGAACACTGATTGATGTGCTTTGGTCACCATCCCGTTCGCCTTGCGAAGGTAAGACTGACCATTTTCACTAGTCCGCGACCCGCCTAACTCCTGGCAATAACGCTCACGCGATCCATTTTGCTTTCAAGTGAAGGCAGTTGCAGCCCCGCATTTCCAACTCCGGACCATTAGCACTGGATATGGAGTACAATTATGAAACAGCCGAAGCAAAACAAACAAGACTCGGACGTGACCCTGCAGATCCACAGCTGCGGATTCCCGATGTGTATAATCAATGGGAAACTGGTGAAGCCCGAGCAGCAAGTGGCCGGTTTCCTCACCAAGATGTTTTCGGAATTGGCGAACTCCGGCGAAATCGCGCTCACGGGAACTGTGGAAGTAAAGGTTTTGGCCAAGAAGTCTTAACAAGAACTTGCCGGGCGCGCTGCGCCCGGCAAAGCCCGTCAATCAAACAAAAAGGTCGCTGCATTACGATCGCCTCATGGCAAATGCAACGAAAGAGACCTCCCGGCGCAAAGCTTCGGGCGAACATCGCCCGAAGCCTCGCGTGTTTGCGATTCCGAAAAAATATCAAGACGCTGGACCATATGCAATTTGGCAGCCGAACGGCCCGGGCCGCATGCTCGCTCAATTGGCCAACGAAGACAGCTTGGGAGAAATTACGCTACGAGCTGAGCAGCTCGCTGACCTCGTCGAGCAGTTCGAAGACGAACCCTTGCCGCCGAGCCTTCGCCGTGCCGTTGTCGGTCACCTCCGCGGCAAGCGCTTGCGCCGCCAGGGTGTGTCTAAGTCAAGACAAACTGCACTTGAGCGCCTTCAACTGTTCGTCCTGCCGTTAGTTTACGATGACGCCCTGAATGAAGCCAACAAGGAGCGTGAGCGGCTCAAAGAGTCTGGCCGTAAGCAAGTCCGATATGATGATCCCGATCGGCTTCCATCGGCGAGCGCGCTGGCTTGCGACATGGTCCGCGCTTGCCTTTCGACCTTCGCTGCGGTGAAAAACGGTCGGCTGCTTAATATGGTGACTGAGGAACGAAAGAGACGCAAGGAAGACAAATAGGCTTTGAGCCGCGTGGGCACCTCTCGATTAGCGCCGCCGACCGTTACAATATCTACTCGCACTTTAGGTGAAAGGACCTGCGAGCAGCAGCGCCTAAGTGACTATCGAACTTGTGCATCGTCACGTGGAGATACTAGGTCGGCCAGCTTGAGGCTGGACCACAAAGCCGACCGACGCCAGTCCGGATTGTCGAATCTATCGCACGCATCGGGTTTTTGTCGAAGATGCATGCCAGCCGATGAGACGTCTGACCTCAGTTCAAGTTTTCGATGAAGACTGCCATTCAAGTTCGAGCTGCTATGGCGGAAACTAATGCTTCGCAGACATAGCCCTGAAAACAGGCGCTGTATTAGACAACCTGCAGGCTAAGCCGACATACATACCGATGGGATCGGCTGACGTCCAACTTCGTTACGAAAACTCTTCTCCGATTTGAAAACTCTTCTCCGATTTAATGCGTCGAGCAAGACCCACTCTTGAACCGATGAAAGTGCTCATAGCTTTGGCAGCGCTGCGTCTGCTATAGCGGGCATTGTTAGAACTAGATTTTCTGTATCCGGAGATCGTTTGTGTCGACACCCGACTGGACAGTTCACTTTCCTGGATTGCGAAAGCTAGAGCCATCGATCGGTCGGCCTCTTGTCGAGAACAGCAAGGTCGTGAAGCTAGCTGCTGGAACGCGCATTTTCGGTCCCGGTCAGTCGCCTGAAGCATATCTCCTGCTTCTCGATGGTACCGTTCGCGTGCAACAAGTTTCAGAGACAGGTCGGGAGATCGTCCTGTATCGCGTTTCAGCAGGCGAGAGTTGTGCTCTTACGACGGCATGCTTGATGGGCTACGAAGAATACCAAGCCGAGGGTGTTGCTGAAACAGATGTGCAGGCGGTCGCCATTCCGCGCACGACGTTCGACGAACTGATCGCGCGATCCGCAGAGTTTCGCCGCTTCGTATTCACGGCCTTCAGCATGCGCGTTACTAATCTCTTCAAGATCATTGATGAAGTTGCGTTCTCGCGTGTCGACATTCGCTTGGCGCAAAAGCTTCTGGAGCTTGCAGACAGCCAGGGTCGCGTCGCACTGACGCATCAGCAGTTGGCCTCCGAGCTTGGCACCGCGCGCGAAGTCATAAGCCGTCAACTTCATGAATTCCAAAGGCGAAACTGGATCTCTGCGACTCGTGGCGAGATCAGCCTGGTGTCGATCAAGGATTTGCAGAAGCTCGCTGGCGCACCTTGATCCCAGTGCTTTGTGACTTCGTCACATACGACAATACCGCTTTGGCCTAAGCAATCTCCAAGCACAGGAGAACTGCCATGGCTTGTAATGTCGGAACCATCGATCGCACGCTCAGAATTATTGTCGGTCTAGGCCTGCTGAGCCTCGTGTTCATCGGCCCGCAAACGCTTTGGGGTCTCGCCGGTCTGATCCCGCTATTGACGGGCATCGCTAAATTCTGCCCCGCCTATCGAGCCGCAGGGCTGAGCACCTGCGCGGCGCGAAACCAATCATGACGGCGGACGAGAGCAACGTTCTGATCAAGCTGTTCTTGTATCCGGGCGACTTGGTTTGCGACTTGAGCGGCGTTGCGAAGAACAGCGACCATCGCCAAGTTCTGCGCTCGTTCATAAATACAATCGTCTGGAGCGCGATCGCCTCGGGCGTTGCACTTTGGGCTTTCTTGTGAAGTTGGAAATCTCTCTATGACAGCAACAGAATTCACACCCCACGCCTCAATTGTCGGCGGTATTCTGATTGGCGTTGCCGCTGTCTTGTTGATGGCGTTCACCGGGCGCATCGCAGGCGTAAGCGGTTTTGTGTCTCGACTCCTGCCACCCTATGCCGACGATCAAACAATCGTCCGGGTGATGTTTGTTGCGGGTCTGGTAGCGGCTGCGCCGCTCTACACTTTTTTCACCGGTGCCGGCGTTGCGCACGCTGTGACGGTTAACGCGGCGCTTCTTATTGCCGGCGGCCTTCTCGTCGGCTTCGGCAGCGTGACGGGAAGCGGGTGCACGAGCGGCCATGGCGTGTGCGGTATCGCCCGACTTTCAGCTCGCTCACTCGCTGCAACAGCGACTTTCATGTCAACCGCTTTCGTGACCGTATTCATCTTGCGCCACGTTTCGGGAGGCTGACATGCAGATTGCCCTTACATTCGTTGCGAGCTTGCTGTTCGGCTTGGGTCTCATCGTCTCCGGTCTCGCGAACCCTGCGAAAGTTCAAAACTTTCTCGACGTCGCAGGCGCATGGGATCCAAGTCTGGCGTTGACGATGGCTGCCGCAGTCACCACCACGGCATTGGGCTACGCTGTGATTTTCAAAAGGGCGCGGCCGATACTCGCCGAAGCATTTCAGCTGCCAGCGGCGACCGAAATTGACGGCAAACTACTTCTCGGAGCGTCGCTCTTCGGCGTTGGCTGGGGTCTTGTCGGATACTGCCCTGGCCCAGCCATCGTGGCCCTACCCATCGGTGGATATCAAACCACAATTTTCCTCGCTGCCATGCTGACGGCAATGTTCGCAGCGCGCGTCCTGCCATCGCTTATCGCGCGGCGGGCAACAATGAAGCCCTCGGCTCAACACAGAAATTCATAGGAGAAGAACAATGGGCACGATCCCTCAAACCGTCGATATGACCGTGAAGCCCGTGGTCAAAGGCTTCTTCGATGAAGCAACGAATACTGTCAGCTATGTCGTCAAAGACCCGGCCTCAAAAGCATGCGCGATCATCGACAGCGTCATGGACATCGACTACGCGGCAGGCCGTATCAGCTACCAATCTGCCGACGAGATCATCCACTACGTTCAGGAACAAGGCTTGAATGTCGAATGGCTTATCGAAACCCACGCGCACGCCGATCATCTTTCCGCAGCGCCGTATATCCAGGGCAAGCTCGGCGGAAAACTCGGCATCGGTGAAAACATCAAAATCGTACAAGAGGTCTTTGGCAAGATCTTCAATGAGGGCACTGAATTCCAACGCGATGGCAGCCAGTTTGACCGGCTATTCAAAGATGGCGACGCCTACACCATCGGCGGTATGAAAGTTTTTGCCATGCTGACACCGGGGCACACGCCGGCATGCATGACGCACGTTGTCGGCAACGCAGCATTCGTCGGCGATACGCTTTTCATGCCCGACGGTGGCACTGCGCGTGCGGACTTCCCGGGTGGGGATGCAAAGGTACTCTTCAACTCAATCAAGCGCGTGCTCGAATTGCCGGACGAAATGCGGCTGTTCATGTGTCACGACTACGCGCCGGGTGGCCGCGAAATCAAATGGGAGACGTCCGTTGCCGAGCAGAAGGCAACGAACATACACGTTCGCGAAGGCGTTTCGGAAGGCGAGTTTGTCAAGATGCGGACTGAGCGCGACGCAACCCTCGGACTGCCGAAGCTAATAATTCCGTCAATCCAAGTGAATATTCGCGGCGGTCAGTTGCCTGAACCCGATGACAGCGGGAAGCGCTTCCTGAAGGTCCCTGTCAACGAACTCTAATCGAAAGCTTTAGCAGCTAAGATGATCAAGAAACTGACGGATGAGTTGTCTGTCTCAGCGCAGATCGATCCTGCTGATGTGGCGGAGATTGCATCGAGCGGCTTCCGTTCGATTGTCACCAATCGCCCTGACGGCGAAGGCGCAGATCAGCCTTCATATGCCGAGATTCAGATGGCAGCGCGAAAAGTCGGTTTGGCGACAGCGTATGTTCCTGTCAGCACAGGAATAGTCTCAGATAGCGACGCTCAAGCATTCAAGTCAGCGCTTGCCGAACTGCCCAAACCCGTCCTTGCTTATTGCCGATCGGGTACGCGATGCGCCACGCTTTGGAGCCTAGCCGAAGCCGGGGAGCGCCCGCTCGCCGATATTCTGGCACGCACCAAGGATGCTGGCTATGACATGTCCGGCGTTGCAAGCCGCATTCAGAGCGGCGCGCTAGCGATCAACGCACCAGCGGCCAAACATGACATCGTCATCGTTGGTGGCGGCGCGGCTGGCGCGGCCGTGGCGGCAAGCCTGCTCGCCCGCAAGAGCGATCTCGATATAGCCATCATCGATCCAGCCGACACGCATTACTATCAACCTGGATGGACTTTGGTCGGTGCTGGTGTGTTCACCGCCAAGCAAACGGCCAAGCCCATGGCATCGATCCTTCCGCGCCGCGTCACCTGGATAAAAGCTGCGGTTGCAGGTTTCGAGCCGGGCAACAATGAGGTCGTTATCGAAGGATGCCGCACCGTTGCGTACAATCATCTCATCGTCTGCCCCGGGATCAAGCTCAATTGGGCTGGCATCGAGGGGCTGACTGAAACGCTCGGCAAGAATGGCGTCACATCAAATTACCGCTACGACCTCGCGCCCTACACTTGGAAACTCGTGCAAGAGCTGAAATCTGGTCACGCAATATTCACGCAGCCGCCGATGCCGATCAAATGCGCCGGAGCGCCGCAGAAAGCGATGTACTTATCGGCGGATCACTGGTTGCGCACCGGACGTCTAAGCGAGATCAACGTTTCGCTTTTTAACGCTGGTGCTGTTCTGTTTGGGGTGGCCGACTATGTCCCGGCGCTCATGGACTATGTGGAACGCTATCACGCCACGCTGAACTTCAATCACACTCTGACAGCCATAGATGGGCCATCCAAAACGGCTCGCTTCATGCGGACCGCGCCCGATGGTTCAAAATCGACGATCGAAACGCCATTCGATATGATTCACGTCTGCCCGCCGCAAGTCGCGCCGGATTTCGTGCGCGCGAGTATGCTCTCAGATCCGGCGGGATGGATCGACGTCGATCCAGCGACGCTCCGCCATAAGAAATACAGAAATGTCTTCGGGCTCGGCGACGCAACCAATTCGCCGAACGCCAAGACGGCCGCCGCGGCGCGCAAGCAAGCCCCGGTTGTCGCGGAAAATGTTCTGTTCGATAAGGGATTTCGACGTGCCGAGTGTGCCTATGACGGTTATGGATCCTGCCCGCTGACCGTCGAGCGCGGCAAAGTCGTCCTTGCCGAGTTCACCTATGGCGGCAAAGTTTGCTCGTCATTTCCGGACTTCGTGATCGATGGCACAAAGCCATCTCGGCTCGCGTGGACCATGAAGGAGCGCATCCTGCCGCCGATCTACTGGCAGGCGATGCTAAAGGGCCGCGAGTGGATGGCAAGGCCCAAGGTCATGGCGTGATGGTGGGCGAAGTGCTGACGCATGACCTCTTGGCCACGTTCTCAGGATCGCTCGTCGGTTTCGTCTTAGGTTTGATCGGCGGAGGCGGGTCGATTTTAGCCGTACCGCTCCTGGTCTACGTCGTGGGCGTGGCGTCACCTCACGTCGCAATCGGAACGAGCGCTGTCGCGGTTGCATTGAGCGCGCTCGCCAATCTATTGGGTCATGCCCGTCAGGGGCACGTTAAATGGCGCTGCGCGCTGGTTTTCGCCGCCGCAGGTGTCGTTGGCGCTGCCCTTGGATCGACATTTGGCAAACAATTCGACGGGCAAAAGTTGCTCGTGCTGTTTGGCGTTCTGATGATCATCATCGCGGCGGCGATGTTCTTCAAAAAGGCCGGAGATGGCGACGCGGCGGTCCGCTTGGACTGGTTTTCTGCGCCAGATTTGATGCCATTGCTACTCATCTACGGCGTCGGTGTCGGCGCGCTATCCGGATTCTTCGGGATTGGCGGCGGCTTTCTGGTCGTGCCGGGTCTGATTGCCGCGACCAACATGCCGCTCATCTTCGCAATCGGCTCATCGTTGGTGTCTGTTGCGGCATTCGGCTTCACGACGGCCAGTAACTACGCGGTATCTGGATTGATCGACTGGCCGTTGGTCGGGTTTTTCATCGTTGGTGGTCTCGCAGGTGGCGTGCTTGGGCGACTCGCAGCGAATGCTCTTGCAGGCCGTAAACAACTTTTGGCTCAGATCTTCGCCGCGATCGTTGCAACAGTCGGGGTCTACGTCGTTTGGCGCGGTATGGGAGACGTATTTTCCAAGTAACTGGCAGCCTAGATGCAGTTATGGTTGATATTAAGATGGTGGTTAGTGAACGAGCGAAGCGCCGCGCGGAAATCGTAGGGGGTTATGGCGCGCGGACTCCCAATGTTTTGTACTGATAGCCTCTCACAACATCCATTTGCAATTCAAGTGAAAGGTCCTGCGGGCGGCAGTTCCTAAGTGGCTAGTCGGACTCTGTTCAGAGGAGATTAGACCAATGTCCACGCCGCCGCTCGTCATCGAGCACTTAGCCACTTCCGCATTGCGGCCTTACGCCCGCAACGCCCGCACCCACAGCCCGAAGCAGATCGCGCAGATAGCCGCTAGCATTCGCGAGTTCGGCTTCAACAACCCCGTTCTGGTCGATCGTGACGGTGAGATTATCGCTGGCCACGGTCGCGTTGCAGCTGCACAGCTGATCGGTCTCGAAGCCGTGCCGTGCGTCCGGCTCGAGCACCTGAGCGAAGCCCAGAAACGCGCCTACATCCTCGCCGACAACAAGCTCGCCGAGAAGGCCGGCTGGGATCGCGAGATTCTGGCAATCGAACTTCAAGGCCTGATGAACCTCGATATCGCCTTTGACGTGTCCTTGACCGGCTTCGACATGCCCGAGATCGACGTCTTAATCGGGGAGCTTGATGATAAAACTGAAAAGGCCGATCCAGCCGACGACATGCCGGCAGTAGAGGCAAACGCCGTCACGCGGGTGGGCGACATTTGGCAGATTGGCCCGCACCGGCTGATCTGCGGTGACGCGCTTGATCCTGAGACCTATGCGCGGCTTCTTGACGGCGAGCGAGCGCAGCTGGTCTTCACCGACCCGCCCTACAACGTCAAAATCGACGGCCACGTTTCTGGCCTTGGCTCGGTGAAGCATCGCGACTTCGCGATGGCGTCCGGCGAGATGAGCGCGGCCGAGTTTACGGCTTTCTTGGCCTCGGTCTTCGAAAATTTGGTCGCCGCCTCGGCGGACGGCGCGATCAACTTCATCTGCATGGACTGGCGGCACATGGGCGAAGTGATTGCCGCCGCCCGCAGTCTCTATGCGGATTTCAAGAACCTCTGCGTTTGGTCGAAGACCAACGGTGGCATGGGCAGTCTCTATCGCTCGCAGCATGAACTCGTCTTCGTGTTTAAGGCTGGGACCGCGCCGCATATCAATAACGTGGAGCTTGGCAAGCACGGCCGGTACCGGACTAACATTTGGAGCTATGCCGGCGCCAATACCTTTAGCGCGAGCCGTGATGACGACCTCGCCCTGCATCCGACTGTGAAGCCGGCGGCGCTCGTCGCGGACGCCATCCTCGATTGCTCGAACAGAAAGGGCATTGTGCTCGATGCCTTCACCGGCTCGGGTACGACCCTGGTTGCCGCTCATAAGACCGGCCGCCGTGGCTACGGCATCGAACTCGACCCGCTCTATTGCGACGTCATCATTCGCCGCCTGATGAAAGTTGCCAAGCTCGACGCCGTGCTGGTCGGAACGGGGCAGACCTTTGAAGACGTCGCCGGCCAGCGCACCGCAACGGCCGATGCTGCCGCGAGCGATCCCGCGGACGGCAGCGATGTGACCTTGGAGGCCGCCCAATGACGAGCAAGATTCCTGAACTCGCGAAGGATTGCGAAGGTGTTTCTTCACCCGAAGCGCCGAGCTCAATCGCGCCCGCGGCGCCGCTCAAATTACGGCGCCGTCGCCGGCCGAGCGCAAAGACGATCGCCGAACGTAAAGGCTTGGTCGACATCGGCGCTATTTTAGATGAGCCCCTCGAAGTCCTGAAAAACGGCAAGCCCGGCAAGATGCCGGCTCTCGAGGTCGCGATCCGTCAACAGGTCAAAAAGGCGCTCACTGACAAAAGCCTGCCTGCAATCATGGCCGTCATCAAGGTCGCAATCGACAACGACCTCGTCGCCTCGCCGCCAGCCCCGCAGACAACCGGCGGCGTGTTCATCGTGCCGAAATTCCTGACCGAGGATGATCAGCGACGCATCTTCGACCAACAAGAAGACCGCAGCATGCAGACCATCTTCAACATTTTGAGGCCTTACTATGAGTAGTGGAAAGAACGGCACATCGGGCAGCCCCGAGCCGAAAGTCGGCTACTGCAAACCACCGACCGAGAACCGGTTTAAGCTTGGCGTCTCAGGCAACCCGGGTGGTCGGCCGAAGGGCGCAAAAGGGCGGAGGGCGACAGCAAAGCGTGTGCTGCTGGAGAAGCATCGCGCAGACCCGCACCGCACCGGCAAGCCCAAGCAATACACCGCGATTGAACTCGTCCTGATCATCTTGAAAAAGCTCGCAGCCTCAGGCGACCAGCGCGCATTCAAAGCGTTCACCGATCTGCAGCGGCAGTTTGGACCAGTCGACCCAGCAGAGCAGAAGGTCGGCTACATTGTCTTACCGGAGAGACTGACGAGAGAAGAGTGGGACGCGAAATATCGGCCGAAGGACGTCCCGCCCGGGGACGGCGAGAATTTCGACTAGCGCTTGCTTGCCCTCTTACCTGATAGGTTCGACGAGGCATTCATAAAGGCCGCTCTAGATCGTAACCGCGGCTAGAGCATCGCACTTCCTCAAATGGACGCTCGGAGCGTTCGATAGGCTGCCGTGTCGCTTGATCGACGAGGACGGGCGCGGCGGGCCGCCATGCGACCTGACCGGCGACGACTGGAAGAGGTTCTCGGATTGGGGTCAGGACGATCAGCGGCGACTGCTGGAGGATCCGGATGTAATGCTCGGTCCACTCGCGGACGAGGCCGCTTTATTGAGCGACTAGCCTCGCACTGATCACCTGTTTCAAATGACATCCAATCCGGCTTTCAAGCCGTTTATCTGACACAGGTGTCGGGTTGACTGTGGACAGCGTTGACAGCACCGGCCGACAGTCAATCTGTGCGGGATTGGCCTTCGTCGCCGCACTTCAAACTATGCCAAGTTGAGGATAGCCGGGATGTCCGCTATCATTTCGAATACTACAGGGAACAACGCACTGATTACACCCGTCCGTCTGCTCTATCACCACCTGATGAGTTTTCCGACCGCGACTTCGGCCTTGGCAGCGTGGATATCCGCTCGAGGATTGGGCTCTGACACCATTCGAGCGAAAGTCATGGAGCAAGCCTATGGCAGCGACGTTGCGACGCGCAAAGGCGCTATCGCGACAAGGCGCGTGCTGCTGACGTGCGGGCCACACGCTTTAAGTGAAGCGACGATTGTCTATCGAGATTATCTACTGCCTGCCGAACTGCGCAGTCAGCTGCGGTCCACCGATCTTCCGTTCGGAGAAGTCGTCAAATCGCTTAGTCCCTCTCGTCGGACGACATTTGCAAGTCTGATAGCTGCGCCAAGAACGGTAATATCGCACGACCCGATACGTTCATTCACGCCAATCCTAGAATTGCACGCGACAGTCACGACGGCAGATCTTGGCCCGATCGCACGGGTTCGCGAATTTTATGGAGCATACTTACTCCTGAACACGTCATTCGAGCGCGAACACGCACACGTCCTGCCACGCAATGGGGAGGTGGCGGAGACATGATGTGTTGGCTCAATGTCCAAGTGCGTGACGCATGCTGCTAAGCATCAGGCAACTCAGAAAATCGTTCTCAACGGCTGAAGGACCTGTCCATGTTCTGCATGGCGTCAATCTGAACCTTGATCGCGGTGTGAGCCTAGCACTGACTGGTGAGTCTGGGAGCGGCAAGAGCACGCTCTTGCATCTTGTGGCGGGGCTCGACCGCCCGGATTCAGGCGAGATTCTTATTGAGGGCAAGGAGCTCACAAAGCTCGATGATACAGGGCTTGCTTTATTGCGCCGAGAGACGGTTGCGCTCGTGTTCCAGCAATTCAATCTCATCCCGTCGCTCGATGTCGCCGCAAACCTCACATTCCACGCGCGGCTTGCCGGCCGTGACGACCCGGAATGGCTGAGCCTGCTTGCCGATCGCCTTGGCCTTGCCGGAGTTCTTCGGCGCTACCCCGAACAGCTCTCAGGCGGGCAGCAACAGCGTGTCGCCATTGGGCGGGCCCTTGCGGCACGCCCGCGTCTGATCCTCGCCGACGAGCCAACAGGCAATTTGGATGAGGCGACCGGTGATACCGTGCTCGCTCTTATGCTGTCACTCGTGTCGGAAACGGGCGCAGCACTTCTGATGGCGACTCATTCCCAGCGTTTGGCGGGAAGACTTGACCGGCGCCTTCATCTTCATGCCGGACGGTTTGAACCATGAAGACAGCGCTCTTCGCACTTCTGTCGCACTGGCGGCGGCATCCGGTGCAGCTGGCGACGCTGCTGATTGGTTTGTCGCTAGCAACCGCATTGTGGTCGGCCGTGCAGACGATCAACAGTGAAGCCCGCGCCAGTTACGCCCGCGCCGCGGCGACGCTTGGACAGGACCGCCTTTCGACACTGCTTCGCAAGGACGGCAGCCGCTTCGATCAAAAGATTTACGTCGCGCTGCGGCGGGCCGGGTGGCTAGTCTCCCCCGTTCTCGAAGGTGACAAGCGTTTCGGAGAACACCGGCTACGGGTTTTTGGCGTCGATCCATTGACAGCACCACCGCAGGCTCAAGCGGTGAACATTGCAGAGAGCGGTGCACTTCTAAAGTTCATCACTCCACCTGGCGTGTTCTACGTCGCCCCCGAAACCGCAACGAAACTGGCGGGCCAAACGACGCCGCCGCTTCGCGCAATCGACGGCATCCCGCTAGGCGTAGTCGTCACTGATATTGGTCAGGCACAGGTTCTGCTTGATGCGCCGGGTCAGATTTCGCGATTGCTGTTGTGGCCGGAACAACCGCAGCACCGCACGGCGCTTGCCGAAATCGCTCCAGACTTAATCGAGCGCGCTCCGGACGAGACAGGTGATCTGGCGCGGCTGACCGACAGCTTTCATCTCAATCTGACGGCGTTTGGCTTTCTTGCCTTCGCCGTTGGCCTGTTCATTGTTCATTCGGCGGTCGGTCTCGCGTTTGAACAACGCCGCCCGATGTTCCGGACGCTTCGCGCGCTTGGCGTGCCGGCACGATCGCTGATGGTCTTGATATGCGCTGAGCTGCTGACATTCGCGGTGCTCGCAGGAATGGTTGGCGTAGCACTCGGATACGCCATCGCGGCCATGCTGCTGCCCGACGTCGCGGCAACACTGCGCGGCCTCTACGGCGCAGCCGTACCGGGTGCGGTCGTGGTTCGTCCTGAAACGTGGGCTCTCGGCATGGCGATCGCCGTTCTCGGGACTTTGATCTCTTCGGCGCAAGGGTTGTTCGGCGTTTGGCGATTGCCGTTGCTGGCGTCAGCACAGCCGCGCGCGTGGGCGCAAGCCTCGCGCCAAACCATCATTTGGCAATTGGTGGCGGCCGCCGTCCTGTTGGCAGCGGCTGGTATTATCGCTCGCTATGGGTCTGGGCTCATGGCGGGCTTCGCGCTGCTCGCAGTCCTTTTGCTTGGCGCGGCCATGGCGCTGCCAGCCGTGTTGATGGCGGGCTTGAGCGCCGGTGGCGCGCTCTCGAAGAGCGCAATTGCGCAGTGGTTTTGGGCCGATGCGCGCCAACAGCTGCCCGGCTTATCTCTGGCGCTCACTGCTATGCTTTTGGCGCTAGCAGCAAACATCGGCGTCGGGACCATGGTGTCAAGTTTCCGCCAGACGTTTGTCGGCTGGATCGAACAGCGGCTCGCCTCCGAACTCTACATTTCGACGCGTGATGACACTGAGGCCGCCGCAGTTCGCACGTGGCTCGCGAGCCGAAGCGATGCCGTCCTGCCGATCTGGAACGTCGAGGGCGAGGTAGCGGGCCTGCGGACCGCAATCTTCGGCATCGCCGATCATGCAACCTATCGCGACAAATGGCCGATGTTAAAAGCGGCGCCCAACGTCTGGCAGGTGGTTGCGAGCGGTGATGGGGCGCTCATCAATGAGCAACTCTCGCGGCGAAAGACGCTCAACGTCGGCGACACCCTTACGCTGCCCGGCGGCTATCAAACGCGCATCGCAGGCATCTACTCGGACTACGGCAACCCCATTGCCCAGGTCATCATCGGCGTCGACAAATTGACTGAGCTTTTTCCGGATGTCTCTCGGCTGCGCTACGCTATCCGCGTTTCGCCTGAAAAAGTCCAAGACTTGGCAGCGGATCTTCGCTCAACGTTTGGGATTCCAGAGCAAAACATTATTGACCAGACAGCCGCAAAGGAATTGTCATTACAGACCTTCGAGCGGACTTTTAAAGTCACTGGTGCGTTGAATGTGCTGACGCTCGCTGTTGCAGCACTCGCCATGTTTGCAAGCCTCTTGACGCTCGCGGGCATGCGCTTGCCGCAGGTGGCGCCTGTATGGGCCATGGGTGTCACGCGGCAGCGGTTGGCTGCGATGGAACTTTGCCGGAGCTTCGTTCTGGCCGTTCTGACCGCGATCGCGGCCCTGCCGCTCGGACTCGGCCTCGCTTGGATCTTGCTGGCGATCGTCAATGTCGAAGCGTTTGGATGGCGTTTGCCGATGTACTATTTTCCAGTCGAATGGCTTCGCCTAGCACTCCTGTCCATCCTTGCGACGGCGCTTGCGGCCGCACTTCCGGCCTGGAAGCTTTCAAGGCTAGCACCGTCTGAATTGCTGAAGGTCTTTGCCAATGAGCGTTAGGGCATTGCTGATTTGTCTCGGCTTGGCGTTGTCGACGCCCGTGCATGCCCAAGGCTTCGCTGGGCTCGGCACAAGTGCCGAAGGGTTCAATATATCAGTACCGGGCAAGCGTTTCAGTTTTCCCGCTGATCACGGCGCGCACAACGACTTCCGCATCGAGTGGTGGTACGTCACCGCAAACCTGCAAGCGGCTGACGGAACGCGATACGGCATCCAATGGACACTCTTTCGATCGGCCCTCGCAACTGGCGACGCAACAGGTTGGGCAAGCCCGCAGATGTGGATGGGGCATGCGGCAATCACGACTTCCGACCGACACCATGTTGCCGAACGCTTTGCGCGCGGCGGCATAGGTCAGGCGGGCGTAACCGCCGCGCCATTCGAAGCCCGGATCGATGCGTGGCGCATGAAAAGCCGCGCTGGTGCAAACGCCGATGCACTGTCGGCACTCGATCTTAGCGCGGCGGGCGCAGACTTCGCCTTTGATTTGAAGCTCGATTCAGATCGCCCACTCGTTGCGCATGGCGACGGGGGGTACTCTGTGAAATCGGATAAGGGCCAAGCGAGCTACTATTATTCGCAGCCGTTCTATCGCGTGATGGGCGAGCTAAAACTTCCAGGCGGCCCCGTCACGGTCACTGGTCAAGCTTGGCTTGATCGCGAGTGGTCGTCACAACCGCTCAGCGCCGATCAAACGGGCTGGGACTGGTTTTCGCTGCACTTTGACAGCGGCGAGAAATTGATGGGGTTTCGCTTGCGCGATGGCGGAGCAGGATTCACATCGGGCACCTGGATCAGCGCGGATGGTGTCGCCGAGCCCTTGAAGCAAGGCTCGATCGCGGTGACGCCGCTCAGCAACGCCGTGGTTGCACAGCGCTCACTACCACTGCGCTGGCGCGTCGAAGTGCCCGGCAAACGGGTCGATGTCACAACCGAGGCTTTGAACGAGAACGCGTGGATGGCGACAGCATTTCCGTATTGGGAGGGCCCGATCTCTTTCGACGGTACGAAGCCTGGTCGCGGGTATCTCGAAATGACGGGCTATATGCCGACCGCTGATCGCTGATCGCAGCGTCAGGCAAGTGTGAACATCGGGACTCAGGCCCAAAGCCCACGCGAGCACTATACCCAAACCGGGACCTGCTGCGAGAGACGCGGCCGTACATCGCGCGACAAGCCGTGCTATTAGACTAAAAACCAAAAAAACGCTGATCCGCAACGCACCGGTAAGCCCAGGCGATACTCTGCGCTTATTCGAGACGCATGGCGCGAGTTTCCAAAAGTTGGAAACGGCGATCGCGGGCCAGCGTCGGCGAAGCTAGGGCAATACGATCCAAGACTTCTGCCAACTCGTGCGATTGGCCGCGTGTGGCGGGCCGCAGCAGCGTCCAAAGCAAATCAAGCATCTGCCGGGGAAATGTATCCGCAACGGACTTCGCTTGCTCTGTCGTCGCAAAATAAAGAGAAGGCCAGTCTTCATCAAGATTGATGATGTAAGGCTTGATCGTGTTCCATGCATCCGGAAACGCTTCACCGGACGCAACTGCAAGTTTTGCCAACGATAGAGACGCCATTCGGGTCTGATGCTTTTTTCCTGCTGGCCATACCGTATAAAAAATCTTTGAGAATTCTTGCAGCCATCGATCGTGAGCGGGCGTGTCCTGCTCGCGGGAAAGCCAATCTCCCATGACCTCCGCTGCCGCAGCCAAGATCTCCGAACGCGCGGCACAAAAAACGGCCTTCGCATCGCCGGACTTCAGTCGCTTCGGGTCGTCCGCCTCGCGCTTGAGATCGTCACGAACATACGCCACAAGTCGTGCCGCTGCATTTTCGGCAGTATCGTTATGACCGCGATGCTCGCAAATCCCGCGCAAAATCGGCTCTTTGAGCTTTGCCCTTAAAGCCATGTTGTGGCTTGGGCTCATGCCAACCAGGATTGACCGCAGAGCCTCGCCTTCGGACGAATCAGCATTTAGGCAAGATAGAAGTTCTCCGTCCACGAGTTCAGGAAGCGACGCGTCAAGCCAAGCCACATAGCGCGTGATCTCGGCGCGGGCGTACAGGCCACCGAGTACCGGGCTTCCAATGGCTGAGCTCAGCCGTGCTTTGGTCCGCTCTTTGCTTTGACCCGGTAAAGCCTGCCAAGATGGCCCCAAGCGATTAATCATCATCTCGGCAAGCTTGCCTGCTGGCGCATTGATGGCGTGAGATATCAAATCGTAGCCTGGATCTTTGTCGGCAGACACGAGCGCCATTTGTCCGTCTTCAGTTGTTGCGCATTTCCAGAGCCGATCCCACCAGAGGTCGTTAATAGGTGACTCAATCTTGAGCGCGTAGCCGTAAAGGTCTACGAGAGGCGAGGATAACTTCGCGAGCTTGGCGTCTTCGCAACCATCCAAATGCGCGAGGGCCTTCGCGGATAGGGTGCGACCTTGAGCTTTGGCCTCGTCGGAAGTGTTGCCTATTTCTTGTATGGACCACAATACATCACGCCAACGATCGGCTTGGTCTGCGGCGGCGTCGGCTGCCATTGCGGCGTCGAGCGCGCCCGCAGGATCTTGCTTGCAGTACACTCTCCAGACGTCGGATTGATTGAAGGAATCACGGCGCTCTAGGTCGGCTGCAATTTCAATACGTTTTGTTGTGTCGGCTTCGGCGATCGGCGCGGGATCACCTTGGGGACCATACTGGGCGCCGTACGACCACATCCAGAAGAGGTCTTGTTCTTCAAGATTACGGTCCATCCATCCCCGGCGCGCATTAATTTTTTGAAATTCGGCCAGAGCCTGGTCGGGAAGCTGGACGTTGCCAACGGCGAGGGCTTTAAGATGCAGCCATACGGTGCTGTCTAAGCCACGTTGCTTGTCTTCTGGTGTGCGATCTTGTGATAGTTCCGGACCATTCAAAATTCGAGTAGTTAGTTTACTGATCTGATCGAGCGATGCACCCCGGCATCGATCTCGAAGCAGTTCTAGAACTTCTTTGCGGTGCGCCCAGAAATTAGTTGTTGGCAGATCTAGAAGGCATTGAATAATATCGCCCGGCGGGACCGCCAGATCTTCATGCAATGTGAAAAGCCAAAGGCGGGTCGTGAGTGCGAACCCGGCATGCTTCCAGAGCTCAGCAATTGCACTGGCCTTTTCCTGATCGACAATGCAGACCTTCAGCCACAATTCCGCGCAGACCCGAGTCAGCGGCAAAACGCTCCCGTGATGTTCATTCTGATCATGAGCGCTGATCGACGGAACGTCGATGCTAGCGCGTTCAAAACTGGCGCCCGCTTGCTCCGCATCGAGTGCCAACCGTAACGACCGAAGAAGAGCATCACTTGCGATCTGTAGAGCAGGCCAAATGTGTTGGGACTCTGGCTGAAAGGCGTTCAGGAGCTCGTTGATGTCGCAATCCCGATCCGGTTCGAGTTCGACGCGGCATAACCCTGACAGACCTTCTTTATCTTGGGCCAAATCGAAAGAATACGGCGCGCGCAGCCTAAGTCGCGGCGCATAATGCACAATCGCAGCTATCAAATCTGAACTTGAGGCTTGGTTGGATCGCACCCGGCCCAAAGCAATCGGACGATGCCAGTGATCGATGTCTCGTTTCGTGCGCGCGATAATCGTTAGGAGGTGCCAAGCCTTCTCAAGATGAGCTGGAACCGGTTCATCTCGTGGCGCAACTAAACCGCGATCGATGATGCCGGCAGCGGCAGGACCCAGTTGATCGACAAACCCGAGCATCTCTCGGAATGCATCGTTGTCATGCAATCGGTTGGCGGCCCATTGCGCGAGGGGCCATTCGGTAGAATTCGATGGCCTCCAAGCCTTATGTGTCCGGAGAAATTCCAGCCACACCGGCGGCATGTTGATTTTGGACAGCAGTGCGACAGCATCGTCATGACCGAAAATCCATGCCGCCTGATTGCGCTCCCATTCCTCGATTGTATCAAAGGGGTTTGCCGTCATTGCTTCCAGACGAGCTTTTCTCCAGGCTCTCGGCGTCTCTGAAACATCGGCCCAGGCGGATAAATCTTTCCAGAAAGGCCGGTAGTCGTCGTCCATCAATTCGTAGAGAATTGGACTTACCGCAATCGCTTCCCACGCCGCCGCGTTCTCTTGACCCTTGCCTACGGTGTGAGCATCAAGCGCGTAGACGGACTTGATGTCCGGAAATCGCTCACGGTCGGCCTCCAAAATATTCAAGATGTAGCGCACGGGCGGATCTGATGCGCTGTAGCCCACGAGCACGATGGTCCGGGTTCGCGCGAGATCAAATAAGAATCGTGACGCCCATCCCGACCGCAGATAGGCGTCACCGTAGTCCGCACTCGTCAGCACCAAATCGCTGCCATCGAGATTATGCTTAGCGTCGGCCAGACGACCGTGCAGGTGTATGATGCCCTCGAACCTCGGCCCGCCTGGTGCGGGTACTTGTGCGCTGGCAAAACTTAGGTCACGAACAGGTAGCCCGGTCTCCTTGTTTAGTGCCCGCTCAAATAGGGTGTCGAAATTGGTCGTAACGATGGTTGGCCGGCTTTCGAAATCCCGAGACAACCGCAAGAGGGTCTCGTGAGGAGAGAGGTCATTGACAGTGTCGGCATGGAGTTCTTCGGCAACCGCCGTGTACAGCCCTCGCTTATCGACAAGGCGCCGAGCCAGCGATCCAAGCGTTTCTTCAAATCTTTCTTTTTCATATGGAAGTTTCTCGGCAGGATCCATCGTCTCGCCAAGCCGGACAAAAATGCGCTCAGTGAGAGTCTTGAAATTCGGCAACCCCGATGATTGAGAGACGCCAGCGCCGCAGAGAAAAATAACTTCCCCGCGGATTGAGGCCTCAATCAGTTCGACTGGAATCTCGGGACCGTCCTTAGAAAATCTCATGAGTACAGGCTTCCTGATTTGTGTGGCTTACGAAAGGAGGAGACCGTTGGAGTATACCTCGCAGGATAGTTTTGTTTGACGTTCGGACGTCGCGTTAAGTGGCCCTTGTGGGCCGGAACTGGTGGGCTTGTTCGATCAAGTACCTGCGACGGATCTAAAGGGCGTTTTTGAATTATCGGATACGTTTTGCGAAGGCCTGCATCGAAAGATTAGGCCGCGTCGTCGACTGCGGTGATCTGGGCGCCAAAGGGCGCAGGGCGACAGCAAAGCGTGTGCTATGGAAAAGCATGACGCCGACCCGAACCGCACCGGGAAGCCCCGGCAATACAGCGCGATTGAACTCGTCTTGGTCCTCTGGAAAAAGCTGGCGGCCTCAGGCGACCAGCGCGCATTCAAAACCTTCACCGATCTGGAGCGGCGGTTCGTACCGATCGATACCGACGAGTAACAGGTTGGCTACATCGTCTTACCTGAGACACTGACACGAGAAGAATGGAACGCGAAATATAGGCCGAAGGAAGTCCCGCCCGTGGAAGGCGAGATGTTTGACTAACGCTTGCTGATAGTATTACCCGACGCGTTCGACGAGCCAGTCAAAGAGGCCGCTCTTGATCGTAATCGCAGCTAAAGCATCTCCGGTCCAAAGATGGACACCATGCAAGCCCGCGACCGACAAATGGCCTTGAGGAGAATGGCAGATAAAGAATGTGCGCTTCTCCCCGGAGCGCTGGAAATGCTCGATGTGCTCGTCGAGCACGACCTGGCTCGCGCGCGACTTGACCTGAACCGTTGCGCGTTCACCTAAGGTCGGTTGCTCGATGATCAGGTCGATGTCGGCCATAGTCTCGCCGAGCACTGAGACGCGCTGCCAGCCGCCGCGCGCCAAGATTAAGTCAGCCAGCACTTCAAAGTCCGCCCAGTGCAGTTCGGCGATCATGCGGGTTGCGACGTCGATAAGCGTTTGGCGTGCGGCATGCGCTTCGGCAACAATCGGCTCGGCGACATCGTTGATCTTCCGGACCAGATACGCGTCGTGCGCAACCTGGCAGATCGTCTGTCGGTAATTGGCGACCTGGGTGAGCTTGCTCGTCAGCCCCTGCATTCTTAGTGAGCGGCCACCGATCGAACTGTTGCGCCATCCACCTATCGTTGGTCGCGTTCGAGCGCCTTGCGTTGGATCGCCCGGCCCACGCCATGTGATCACGGGCTCAGAAAATGACCACCAAAGAAATCCGTCGGCAAAGGTAATCCAAAGGCAATCGGGGCCGAGGGTGTAGAAGTCCCGGATCTCGCGAGTTGCATCGCGGGCCTTACCGAGCTTGCGACCGTGTTTCACAAACCAGTCGACGACGCCGTCCCAGTTTCCTGCGAGGCAAAGATCGTGCGGGACTTCCTTATAGCTTAAGTGGATCTCGCCGCGTTCCAGGCAGGCTGGCGCGAATACGCCGCCTGAGCCGAGCTTGATGTAGCGAATCGACGAAGGCGCAATGGCGGGCATGGAGGTGTGAGACTCATAAGTTTCCCTTGTAAGTCCGTCTGTTCGCTCCAAAGCCCTGTGAAGTCCAGCAAAATGAGACTCATCGTCTGTAGATCAATCGTCTTGGTCGCCGTTCCCTTAACGGCATGGACGTGCGCCGCCGATTGGGGCAGAACTTAAAGAAGTTGCGGGAGGAGCAGGGCTACTCACAAGAGAGCTTTGCCGATCACTGCGGCTTGCACAGAACGTACATCAGCGGCATTGAGCGCGGTGTTCGCAACCCGACCGTTGTGATTGTGGATAAAATTGCGAGAGCGTTGAAGGTGCCCGCTGGACAGTTGATTGACGATGTAAAGGGCGCCACCCGAAAGAGTTGAGTTCCGGGATGGTCCTTTGATGTATTAGCGAAGGGGACTCAATGCCAAGACTTCGCGCCTCTGAACCGCGTTTGTTAATTCGGCACGGAAGTCCGACGGGGAGCAATTGGGATTTTCATGAAGGCTTTTGAGTTCGACCATGAGCTAATCGATTCATACGGCCGCTTTTCTCGATCATTCAGCACAATTCGGGCAGAGGACCTCCGGCTCGAGATTGGACGGCAATACGACGAACGGCGTTTCTGGCCGGATGCACTGCTTTCTCTGAACCCACGGTTTCTCTCAGGACCCACAGTAGATGACCTAGTAGCGTCGGGGGACCTAGACGAAGCTACCGGTAAGATTTTTCGAATAGGGGCAGCGCCGCTCAGATTTTATCGGCATCAGGCGCAGTCGATCGCAAAGGCCCGCGTCGGCCAAAGCTACGTTGTGACGACGGGAACCGGCTCAGGGAAATCAATCTGTTTCTTCGTCCCAGTAGTCGATGCCATCGTCCGTGCCCGAAAGGCCGGCCAGCCGCACAAGACAAGGGCCATCATCGTCTACCCGATGAACGCGCTCGCAAACAGTCAGATTAAGGAAATCGAGAAATTCATTTCCCAGTCGGGGCTTCCCACAGAATTGCAGCCAGTGGTGCGGCGCTATACTGGCCAGGAAAGCCAAGAAGAGCGTCAGAGGATCGCAGACAACCCTCCAGACATCCTTCTCACAAACTTCATGATGGCAGAGCTGCTTCTGACGCGTCAGGACGGCCTTGATGCTAAAGTCATCGATAACGCCATCGGGCTTGAGTTCATCGTTCTCGACGAATTGCACACTTATCGCGGTCGCCAGGGCGCAGATGTTGCGATCCTTGTCCGGCGCCTCCGGAACCGCTGCGCACCACATGCAGAACCGATCTGCATCGGCACTTCGGCCACGATGGCCAGCGAAGGCTCTGAGGCCGGTCGCGCTAAAGCCGTGGCCGACGTCGCATCTCGGTTGTTCGGGACCTCGATAGGTCCTGATGCAGTTATAGACGAGTCGCTTCAGCGTGCGACGGACGACCAGCTGAAGCTTGATGATGTGCGGCCGAACCTTGCGCAGGTTCTCGCGAACGACATTCCCGAAGCCCTGCCAGACGACGTACTGCGGCGGCACCCTCTTGCTGTCTGGACAGAGCTTGCAATCGGTCTCGATGATGGACAAGAGCTCAAGCGCAAAAAGCCCGTACCCTTCGACCAGGCTGTCGAGCTGCTTTCTCATGACAGTGGTGTGGATGCGAAAAGCTGCCGGAGTGCGTTTGAAAAGTTTTTGACCCGCGTCAGCCTGCCCGAGACGGAGCGCGGTGGTACTACCTCGGGCGCTTTTCTTGCTTTCAAACTGCACCGGTTCATATCTGGTGCAGGAGAAATATTCACAACGCTGACAGAGCGGCCGAGGCGTGTCCTGTTCGAAGGGCAGCTCGAAGATCCAGACTTTCCAGGCAATCGCCTTTATCCCACACGGTTCTGCCGGGAATGCGGTCATGAAGTCCACGTCGTCACGAAGATCGTGGATGCTGATGGTACGCGCTGTCTGCCTCGAAACATCGATGATACGCCTTCCGATGAACCGGATGGCGATGTCGCTGGCTACCTGACGCCCGCCGGTGCCGCAGACGCAGATTACGCTTTTACGGGCGACTTCGAGACCTATCCGGAAGAATGGCGGGAAGAGCGCAACGGCATCGAGCGTGTCCGCGCCAACAGAAGGGCCAGACTTCCGCAGATTGTCACTGTGAGCCCAGATGGTCGCTACAGCGCGTCCGGCCAAAGCTTCTGGTTCATTCCGGGCAAGTTTGGCTTCTGTCCATGCTGCCTCGACCAGCCGCATCCCAGCATGCGGGAACGCAGCAAACTCGCCGGCCTTTCAGGAGAAGGCCGAAGCTCGGCGACCACACATCTCGTCTCAACTGCCCTCGAATGGATGAACGGAGAGTACAGCGGAGTTCCTGCAGAAAAGCGAAAGCTTCTCGCCTTTACTGACAATCGCCAGGACGCTGCACTGCAGGCTGGTCATTTCAACGATTTTTTGTTCGTGAGCCTACTCCGTGGTGCCATTCTGCGAGCAGTTCTCGACGCCGGTGATGATGGCTTAGCCGAGGATGAATTCGGCCTGCGTGTGGTGAAGGCACTTGGGTTCACGGCTTCCAATAGGGAGGCACGGATCCACTGGATGCTCGATCCCGAGGCTGGTGCGGTGGTGCGGGAAGATGCTCAACGGTCACTCGCCAAAGTGCTGGCCCATCGTGTCTGGACAGACTTGCGTCGGGGATGGCGTTACACCAATCCAAGTCTTTCCGTTCTCAAGCTTATCGATGTTGAATTTATTGGTCTCGATGAGATCGCGGAAGACAGAGATGGCCTTATGGCAATCCTTCCTGATCTTGGCAGTTTTGATCTCGCTGGACGCAAGAAATTGCTCAAGAATCTACTCGGCGCCATGCTGGAAGGGCTTGCCGTAGGTACGGAGGCACTCGATCTGACCGTTCTAGATTCCGTCGCCCAAAAGTCCCGCAATCTATTACGAGCCCCGTGGGTCATCGACCAAAAAGAAACGCCCAGAAGCCGCACGACACTTTTCCTGCAGGCGCCAGGCAAGGACCAGGTGGGATTGCGGGAAGAGCAGACGATCGTCCGTGCTGGCCACAACTCCCGGATCGGTCGCCTAATTAATCGAACCAGTGTCATCGGCAGAAAACTCAACAGAGCCGATTATCTCACAGTGATGACAGGCTTAATGGAGCGTCTTGCTCGCGAAGGGCTAGTATCGCTCGTCGAGATTGAAGCTGATCTGCAGGGCTGGCGGCTCTCGCCATCAGCGGTCCGTTTAACAGCAGGGGAATCGATCCGCAGCGGCACACCACACGGGAACCGCTATTTCCATGACCTGTACAATACCATCGCTGCCGATCTGAAGCGGGGCCGGAGTACATACTGGGGGCTGGAAGGTCGCGAGCACACGGCACAAGTCTCCCAAAAACAGCGGGAATGGCGGGAATGGAGGTTCCGCTTCGAAGAAGATGATCGTGCAAAGCTCAGAGAGAACGTCGCAGAAATCAAGGCCGCAGCAGAATCCGACCAATTCCTCCCCACTCTTTTCTGTTCGCCGACAATGGAACTCGGTGTGGATATTTCGGCCCTGAACGCCGTCTATCTGCGAAATGTACCGCCGACCCCTGCCAACTATGCCCAGCGAGCAGGTAGGGCCGGAAGGTCGGGCCAAGCTGCCGTCATCGTGACCTATTGTGCGGCCCAGTCGCCTCACGACCAGTATTTCTTTCAGCGCCGCAATGACATGGTGGCCGGTGTCGTAAGGCCACCAGCGCTCGATATTACCAATGAGGAATTGGTGCGATCGCACTTGCACGCCGTCTGGATGGCTGAGGCTAAGCTGGCGCTCTCCCCTGACATCCCAGAAATTCTCGATCTCAAGCAAGTGAAGTACCCACTGAAACAGGAAATCCTCGACGTCATCCGTCAACCCGAATTGGTGACAACAGCACGTGCGCCGATGAAGCGCGTGCTCGATCAGATACTTTCCTCTGTCAACGGACGAAGGCCAGTCTGGATGGAGGAACCGGACGACTTTGTGCTTGGGGTGGCGATGCGCGCGCCTTACGAATTCGATGGCGCATTTGATCGCTGGCGCGAACTCTACAATTCGGCTCGGACCCAGCTGATGGAGGCCAATCAACGTTCGGAAATCGCCGGTCTATCAGCTGCAGACAGGCGCAAGATCAAAGCCGCGCAGATGCAGGCAAGCGACCAGATCGCCATCCTCGAACAAGGCAAAGCCTCGAACGGCTCGGATTTTTATTCCTATCGCTATCTCGCGACGGAGGGCTTTTTGCCGGGATACAATTTCCCGCGACTTCCCCTCTATGCCTTTATCCCTGGAGAGGGAAAAACCGGTTCCTTCCTCCAACGCGCCCGTTTCTTGGCCATCTCGGAATTTGGACCGCGTAGCCTGATTTATCATGAAGGCCGAGCCTATCGAGTCATGAAGGCGAAGCTACCGCCCGAGGTCCGCACCGCGGACGGATCAGAACTTGCCACGAAGGACATTTTCATTTGCTCTAATTGCGGCGCCTGTCATGAAGGCGAGGTCGAGCGTTGCCATGCGTGCGACTCTCCGATGGCCGGCGAGATCCCGGTACAGCGTACACTTCGGATCGACAACGTCGAAGCGGCGCCCGCCGACCGAATCACGGCGAATGACGAAGAGCGCGTCCGTCAGGGTTTCGACATCCAAACAGTTTTCTCCTGGCCGAAACGGGACGGTCGGCTTCAGATCACTGAGGCCGATTTCCGCTGCGGCGAAACCGCAATCCTTTCGCTGCAGTACGCTAACAGCGCGGAAATCAGCCGAATTAACAAGGGGCTCAAGCGGCGGAGAAACCAGACCGTCTTCGGCTTCAATATCGACCCTCGCACCGGCTATTGGGCCAAGTCGGAGGATGAGGACCCGGAAGTCGATGTGCCGCCGGAAGTTGCGAGGCCAGTTCGGATTGTTCCGATCGTTCGTGACCGCAAGAACGCGCTTCTTTTCCGCTTCCGTGAGCCGGAAGCTTACGCCCCCGAAACGATAGCGACCGTCCAGCACGCACTGTTGCGCGGGATAGCTGTCGTCTTCCAGCTGGAAGAAAGCGAGATCCTCGGGGAACCTTTACCAGCCCGCGACAATCGCCGCGCCATCCTCGCCTATGAGGCAACAGAAGGCGGAGCTGGAGTTCTGAATCGTCTGGTCGAAGAAGTGCATGCCCTCGGCAAGGTAGCTAGGGAATCTCTGACGCTTATGCATTTTGACAATGTCGACGAAGCCATCGCTGCGGGGGATGCCAATCTACTTGTTGACAAGGCTGGCGAGGCCTGTGTCCGCGGCTGTTATCGATGCCTCCTCTCATATTTCAATCAGCCCGACCATGAACTCATCGACCGTGCGAGCGCTGAGGCGAAGCAGATGCTTGTAGATTTCGCTCGGGGAGAGGTCGTCCTCTCGGCAGCGCCGGATCAGTCAGAGTGTGCCGCGAGATGGGAACGCGCATTTAAGGAAGCGGGCGTTCCAGCGCCTGATGGCACCGCCGTAAACTTTGACAATCAGGAGATGAGTTTTGCGTGGCGCAGCCATTTCGTTGCGGCCAGCGCAGCGCCTCTTACCAAAGCAACACTTGAGATTGCGGAATCGAAGGGCTGGACCGTGTTCGAGTTGCCAGAGGACGTCACGGTTGGCATACCCAACGCGTTGATCATGATGTTCAAGGGCTAATTTGATGACCGTGAATTTTGCCCCAGGAGATCTAGTCAGCGCTCGTGGGCGCGAATGGGTGGCGCTTCCGTCACCGCGCGACGGTATCTTGGCGCTCCGCCCACTCTCGGGCAGCGAGAACGATACGGTCCTACTTGACCCAAAACTCGAAATACTCCCTGTTGCGGCAGCCCGCTTCGATCTACCGGGCGATGCTGCGCCAACGGTGCAATCTAAAGCAGCACTCCTAGCAGACGCCTTGCGCTTAACGCTTCGGCGCGGTGCTGGCCCTTTCAGGTCGGCCGCACAGCTGGCATTTGAACCCAGAATTTATCAGCTCGTTCCGATGCTGATGGCTCTTCGCCTCCAGGTGCCTCGTCTTCTGATTGCTGATGACGTTGGGATCGGGAAGACCATCGAAGCCGGGCTGATACTGCGCGAGCTTATCGACCGTGGCGAAGTCGACGCGTTCTCAGTACTCTGCCCTCCTCACCTCGTCGAGCAGTGGGTTGGGGAACTGAAGTCCCGCTTTGGGATCGAGGCCGTCGCTGTGACATCGGGCAGCGCTTCCCGCCTGGAACGGGGCCTGCCGCTAGCTCAGACGCTATTCAATGCTTACCCCTATACTGTGGTCAGCCTCGACTACATCAAGGCAGAGAAACGCCGGGATGGCTTTGCGCGTGCGTGCCCTGACTTCGTGATCGTCGACGAGGCCCATGCCTGTGTGGGAACTCACAAGGGAAGGCAACAGCGATTCGAGCTGCTCTCCGGGCTAGCCAGAGATACGGAACGGCGGATCATACTTCTGACTGCGACTCCGCATTCGGGCGACGAAGAAGCTTTCGCGCGCCTTCTTTCGCTGGTCGATCCAACTTTCGCTTCAATGAATTTCGAGGACGCGCGATATCGGGAACGTCTGGCGCGCCATTTTGTCCAGCGGCGGCGTATCGATCTTATCTCGGGTGAATGGGACGAAGATCGCGCATTCCCGAAGCATGAGACAACTGAATTTCCCTATCGCCTTTCTCAGCCGCATCTGGATTTCCAAGAGGCGGCAATTGATTACTGCCTCGGTATTGTCTCCCGTGCAGTGCCAGGGCAACGCGAACGCCGGCTTGCTTTCTGGGGAACACTCGCGCTCATGCGCTGTGTTGGTTCGTCGCCGGCGGCTGGCCTAAGTGCACTCAGGAATCGCTTATCTCATGAGAGCGACAGGCTCGAGCCTCAGATCTACGACGACGATGGTGATGACGAAGACGCCGTCGATATCGAGCCGGGCACAGCCTTCGATATGGATCCCGAACTCATCGCGCTCGTGCAAAAGGCCGAGGAACTCGTCCACGATACAGATCCTAAGTTAGCAGCTCTAATCGATGCCCTTGCACCACTTATCAAGAAAGGAGCGAATCCTGTCGTTTTCTGTAGGTATCTGGCAACTGCCGAGCATGTCCGTGATGGGCTACGCCAGGCCTTCCCAAAATTGACAATTGAGGCAGTGACTGGTGTTCTTACGCCAGACGAGCGTCGCGATGCTGTGGCCGACATGGCGACAGCTGAAGGTGAAAGAGCAATCCAGCGCATCCTTGTGGCCACTGACTGCCTTTCGGAAGGCATAAACCTTCAGCAGCTCTTCGACGCGGTCATCCACTACGATCTGTCATGGAACCCGACGCGACACCAACAAAGAGAAGGCCGCGTGGACCGTTTCGGTCAGCCCGCCGAGATCGTTCGATCAATAATGATGTTCTCGCCAGATAGCGCCATCGACGGCGCCGTGCTTGAGGTTATCCTTAGAAAGGCCGAAGAGATCCGCAAAGTAACGGGTGTTACCGTGCCGCTTCCCGAGGAGCGGGGGCCAGTGACCGATGCGCTGATGGCCTCAGTCATGTTGCGTCGGCGTGGAACAAGTCAGCTCGCCCTCGACCTTCGGCTAGAAGACGGCACGAAAGCCATGGCGGCGCGCTGGCGGGATGCCTCCGAAAACGAGACGAAATCTCGCGCGCGCTTTGCCCAAAACGCAATGAGACCGCAGGAGGTCGCTCCCGAATGGGAGAAGGTTCAGACGTTGCTCGGATCTCCGGCCGATGTGAAGCTCTTCATCGAACGGGCGATGGCACGCTTCGGGGTGCCTCTGGAGTCGCGGAAGTCGCTTCTGCTGGCACACGCCCATGCGCTGGAAACAGGTCTTAGGGAGCGCCTCGCTTACAGGAATCTGACCGGCTCGGTTCGCCTAGCGATGGCCGAACCCGCGCCAACTGGTACCACGCTTCTGACCCGCACCCATCCTTTGACGGCGACGCTCGCCGAAGCATTGGTGGAAGCGTCATTGGACCCGCAAACCCTTTCCGGTCTCGGTATCGGACGCGTTGGCGCCTGGCCGACGTCAGCCGTCCAGCAGATGACCCACCTAACTCTGCTTCGAATCCGGTTCAAGCTCACGGTGCATGCTCGAAAGGAACGCCTCCTTCTCGCCGAGGAAGCAGCCATCATCGCGATGCGAGGCGGAAAAATCGTCGCGAGCGGCGAGGCAGCCCGTGAACTGTTGAATACTCCGGCTACAGCCGATCTCGCTCCATCGGCCCGTGAAAGGTTCATCACCAAGGCAAAGGAAGATCTGCCCGGCCTTCTGGACGGCGCTTTGTTCGAATTCGTGCGATCGCGAGCAGAAGAGCTCATGCAGGATCATGCCCGTCTGCGGGCCGCAGCCGGATCCGCCTCGCGCGTTACAGTGGAGGCCGTTATGCCGCCCGACGTGATAGGTCTGTTCGTCCTGATGCCGAGCGATGCCTGATCCATGGCGCGCAAACCCGTCATCGACATGTCGGCCTGGCCATCGCTCAGCCTTGAAGGCAATCTCATCGCGCCCGCCATGGTTGCGGCTGTCGACCGGCGCGAAGCGTCAGAGCAAGCGGAAGCAGATTATCGCATTCGCAAAGGCCTGACGATCCGCGAGGAGATATCGACCGCCTTTCGCGTTGGGCAATCCCATTTTGACGCTTTTGTGAAAATCGCAAATCCGTCGGCAGAGGCGACTCGGCGCTTTGTCCGCGCCTTCCTTCAAGAGACCTTCGGCTACGACGATCTCACTCCAGCGGACGGCGCGATTTCGTTCGTTGCGGGCGAACGGGTGCCGGTAGTGGTTGTGCCACCGTCAGACGAAAAACTTGACCGGCGCAGTGCGACTGTTTCGATCGACCGTGCACGCTCCGCGGCCTTTGCCCTTCAGGATTACCTGAACGAACATGACAATGCGCTCTGGGGCCTCGTCACCAACGGTACGCTCATCCGCCTGATGCGGGACAACGCCTCACTGACTCGCCCGGCCTACATCGAAGCCGACCTCGCTCAGATCTTCACAAACGAAGATGCCGCGTCTTTCGCCGGTCTCTGGCTTCTAATTCAACGCACCCGCTTCGGCGCCGCTGGCGCTCCGGCAACCGACTGCGCATTGGAACGCTGGCGCGATACCGGATCGAAAGAGGGAGAGGCCGCTCGGGAGAAACTGGCCGAACAGGTCGAGAAGGCACTGAAAGTTCTCGGCTCGGGTTTTCTCGAAGCCAATCCCGAACTCTCAGCCAAGCTGAAATCTGGTGAGGTCAATTTGACCGAGTGGTTCAACGAGCTGCTGCGCCTCGTCTACCGCCTGATCTTCCTGATGGTGGCGGAGGATCGCAACCTCCTGCATCCCGACAAGGCCAAGCCGGACGCCCGCAAGCTTTACGCCGAAGGCTACAGCCTCGCCGCCCTGCGCGCCCAATGCTACCGCGCCGCCTCGTGGGACAAGCACCACGACCGTTATGAGGGCATCAAGATCGTCTTCCACGCGTTGGCCAACGGGCAAGAGGCGCTGGCGCTCCCCGCCCTCGGCGGCCTTTTCTCCCACGACAAGCTCCCCCACCTCGAAACCGCCCGCCTGCGCAACCGCGCCTTCATGGAGGCACTCTACCGCCTGTCGTGGCTTGACCAGAAAACCGGTATGGTCCCCGTCAACTGGCGCGCGATGGAGACGGAGGAGTTGGGTTCGGTCTATGAATCACTGCTCGAACTCCAACCCCAGTTGGGTGATGACGGCAAGACTCTGCTCTTCGCGTCCGAGGCCGCCGAGCAGAAGGGCAACCAGCGCAAGACGACTGGTTCCTATTACACGCCCGACAGCCTCGTTCAGGCGCTGCTCGACACCGCGCTCGACCCCGTCCTCGACAAGACCGAGGCCGAGGCGGACAACCCCGCCAAGGCGCTGCTGAAACTGTCGGTCATCGACCCCGCCTGCGGCTCGGGCCACTTCCTTCTGGCCGCTGCCCGCCGCATCGCCACGCGGTTGGCCAGAATCCGCGCCGACGGCACGCCCGCGCTGTCAGATTTCCGCCATGCCTTGCGTGATGTCGCGCGGTCCTGCCTGCACGGGGTGGACCGCAACCCGATGGCGGTGGAGCTGACCAAGGTCGCGCTGTGGATCGAGACAGTGGACCCCGGCCTTCCCCTCGGCTTCTTCGACGCGCAGATCCGCTGTGGCGATTCATTGTTGGGGGTCTTCGATCTAAAGGTATTGGCGGACGGAATCCCCGATGCCGCTTACAAGCCGCTGCCGGGCGACGATAGGGATACCGCGCGCTACTATCTACAGGCCAATCGAGAGGCCAAGTCGGGCGCCACCGGGTTCGACTTTGGTGCGGGCAATTTTGGCTTGCCGGAGATGAAGCCACTGGCGCTCGGCTTCTCCGGTTTTCGCGACCTGCCCGAGGATACCGTTGAGCAGATTGGTGCGAAGACCGCGCGGTTCGGTGAGCTGCGCGACGGACAAGATTTCGAGCGGGCAACGGCGGCTGCAGATCTCTATGTCGCGGCCTTCCTGCTGCCCAAGGTCGGCGGCGCACCGGCGGGTGCTTCAAGCCGCACCGTGCCGACGACCGAGGAATTGTGGCTTGCCTTCAATCAGGGGAATATCCGCCCGTCGATGATGGAGGCCCCAAAGGCTGCCCGTCGCGCGCGGGCCTTCCATTGGCCGTTAGAGTTCCCTGACGTCATGGAGCGCGGCGGGTTCGACGTGGTGCTGGGCAACCCGCCCTGGGACACGATGAGCCCTGACTACAAGGAATTCTTCTCGGTCTACGACCCAGACATCCGGCACATGTCCCCATCGGAGCAGGAAGAGGCCTACGCCTGCCTGCTGAGCAATCCTGTCCTTGCGGCGCGGTGGGAACAACACTGCGCGGACCTTTATGTTGCCGTCCACTTCATCAAGTCTAGTGGTCGATACCGCCTTTTTGCCGAAGGCAATCTCGGCAAGGGCGATTTCAACGTCTACCGCATGTTTGTGGAAACCGCCCTTGCAGTAACACGACACGGCCGGGTTGCAGCCCAGTTCGTGCCCGAGGGCCTTTACAACGGGGCGAATGCAACGGCGATTCGGCGAGAACTGTTCACGACCTTCCGCTTGGAGCATCTCGCTGGGTTCGAGAACACCAAGGGTATTTGGTTCGACAAGATCGACACCCGCATGAAGTTCTGCCTCTACGTCGCCTGGAAGGGCGGCAGGACCGAACAGTTCAATGCGGCCTTCCGAGTCAACTCCAGCCAGAAGTTGCAAGAGTTTACTGCCACTGGCGGGCTACGCATCCCGGTTGCCGTCGTCGAAGAGTTCTCGCCGGATGCCGTCGCGGTGATGGAGTTTGCAGCGCAGTCCGAAATCGATATCTGCGCCCGTATGTATGCTCTCTACCCGAAGTTCGGGGCAGACATCGAAGGGCTGCCCTACCGCCGCTATATGCGCGAAGTGGACATGGGCACGGATCGTGGCCTTTTCTCGGAGGGCACTGAGGGTTTGCCCGTTTTCGAAGGCCGGATGATCGAAGCCTACGACTACCGCGCCAAGGGCTATGTGTCCGGGCGCGGGCGGTCGGCTGTGTGGGAAGACTACCCGTTCGGGTCGCCGGCAAAGCGAATCCAGCCGCAATGGCGTATCGTCGTGGACCAGATTCCTGAAAAGCTGGGAGATCGGATCTATAGGTATCGGGTCGTGTTTGGTGACGTCGCCAGCCCGACAAATCAACGAGGCCTCATCGCCGGACTTCTTCCTGGCCGCGTTGTCAGCGGTCACACCGTCCCGACGATTGAGTTTTCTGGCGCAGATATTCAGAATCTCTTGCTCTGGATCGGCGTTGCTAACTCGTTTGCCATGGATTTCTTGGTTCGGACAAAAGTCTCGCTGCACATGTCTTATACCATTATGGACAGCCTACCTTTCCCACGCGATTTCGCGAACACCCCGTCAGCTGCGGCGATTGCGCGTCGTGTCTGTGCGCTTTGTGCCGTGGGCGACGAGATGGAGGCGTTCAGGGCGGAGGCGGTAAAGGCAGGTATCCTCGAAGCGCCTGATGCAATTATCGAAGCGCCCGATCAGCGTGCAGTCATTGCCGCCGAGATCGACGTTCTTGTGGCCCGCGACGTGTTCGGCCAGTCGAAGCAGGAAATGCTCTACATCCTTAATCCAGACAACATCCTAGGCCCGGACTGCGGGGTGGAGACCTTCAAGGCGCTGCGCAACGCTGAACTCCGCGAGTTCAAGGAGTTTCGGTCCCAGCGGTTCATCGAGGACGCATGGGATCGAGTATGATGGTTTCAGCACTCCATGATAGCCCACGTTTCGCCCGGTACGACAACCGCCACGGTGTTCTTCGCGACGAGCTGCGCTACATCCTCGACCCAGCCGACGTGAAGGGTACCGACTGCACCTCCGTAACCTTCCGCGTTCTTAAGCAAAAAGAAATCCGCCCCCACGGCGAATACCGCACCCGCCGCCTCGTCCTCGCCGCCTGGGACCGGATGGAAGCGGACGGCGAATTTGCGGCGATGGGGATGTGATGTTCGAGGTGCCTCAGAGCTTTGTCATCTCGCAGGAATGCCAGAAGGTCGCCTGGCAGAATGGCTATAGGCGCCCGATGGCCGAAGCGGACGGCTGGGCGCGCTATGGCTCAACGACTGCGAAGGGCACAGTTTGGTTGGCCGCTGTTGGCCAAGGCGGGCCGTGGTTTCTTGCCCTTGACCACAGCGGTGTCATCGAAGAGTTGGATCAGTCGGCGGCCGTCATCCCGGGCCCCGGTCTCGCCCGCTTCGCTTATCCCAGCCTGGCCGCCCTTTATGATGTGATGCACCGGGTCTATCAGCTGGCTGTGAGCTTGCCGGACGGCCCGCTTGATGAGTTCCGTGACGCAGTCCGCGGACTACCGAAGACCACGGAGGCGGAGCGCCTCATCATCCAGCGCGTTGGTCAGGATATTTTTCGTGACCGGCTGATGACGTATTGGCAGGGCCGCTGCCCTCTGACCGGTATCACCGATCCAGCGCTTCTGCGCGCTAGTCACATCATCGCATGGAAAGATTGCGAGAGCGATGCCGAGCGTCTGGACGTTCACAACGGCTTGCTGCTTTCAGCGCTCTGGGACGCCGCCTTCGACCGTGGGCTGGTGACATTCGACGACGCAGGCCAGCCCGAATTTTCTTCTGCCGTGAGCGAAACGGCGCGCGCAGAGCTTCGTTGGCAAGGTCCGATTCCGCTGACAGACAAGCACCGCGCGCGACTGGTCTGGCACCGAGCGAATCCATTTATCCAAAATTAATAGCCCGTTTCAATCGCTCAGCCTGGCGCTTGATCTCGACTCCAGTCGATTGCCCGTGAATGACATTTTCCGAGCCAAGGAACACGTCGGCAATCATCTCAAGAATCATCCGCCCATCGTCCCGATGTTCTTGGGGCACAGTGCCGATATCGGAATGATGACGCTTTCGACCGAAGCGCGCCCGGAATGCCGCTCCGTGTCTTCGCCGCGATGCCGCGTACCGTGTCCCGCGCCAAGTGCAACTCGCGGTCGATCCGCTTGATGCTCCTGCCGTTGGAGCGCCGGTTTGCTGCATGGCTCGATGCTCCGGTCATCCCCTCACTAGTATCATCCGGATCGGGCTAATTCGAACTTTCGCATAAACGTATCCGCCAGCTTGTTCTGCTCGACGAATATCCCAATCTCCCGTCTGTAGGCAGTATCAGCCGGATCAGCGGAGAGCCAGTTCTGACTCGTGACGGCGAGCGCGTCGTCATCCCAGGCGAGCACTTTGGCGTGTAAGCGCGGCCGAAGCACAGGTCGCTGGGTCACTCCCATACGGGCCAGCTCCCGGGTTTGCGCGGCAGTGTCCAGATTGGAATGAGCGCCTGTTGCGCGACCGTAGAAAAGTGAGCACTCCACCTGATTCTCGCGGTGGGCAGCGAGTGCCGGCACGACGACCATCGGCTTGGCGGCAATACCCAGACGATGACTAGTCACGAGAATGCGCTTGCGCGCGTTGTCACGCGCATGAAGCACCAGCTCCGCATGTTCGGGCGCGAGTAAAATCCGCATCTTGGCCGTGCGGCCGGGTCCGCGCGGCATGGCGGCGATACGCCGGCTGAGCGCGGTGAAGGTGGCCGCCGTTTGACTCCAGAGTCCATCGTGGGCATTCGCCATGGCGGAGAGGTGGGCAAGGAGCTCGCCCACCATAACCGGATCGCGCGCGTTGATTGAAGACTCGTAACTAGAGAAGTCAGTTGAGAGCCAATTGCATGAGCCAACGATGCACGACCACTGGCCACGGCCATCGTCGCTGAAGAGCAGCTTGGCGTGAGAGCCTGTTGTGAACGGGTGAATGACGATCTGTTCCGCTCGGCCCATCTGCTCGACCTTGGACCGGAAGACCGTGGCTTCGGTGCGCGACGAGGAGGAGTTATTCTGATCGTCGGACTGCCCCCACAGAACGTGGATTTGGGCACCCCGCGCCGCGGCGCTGGTGAGCTTCGGCAGTAGATCGCGCCAACCCTCGGGCGAGATGAAGGTCGAGTGGATGACGATAAGATCGGTGGCGGTCGCGAGCACTTTATCGAGGGCCGCACGGTGTTCAGACCCATCGAGGATTAGATCGCGCTGTTCGAACAGCCCCATAACTTCGCGCTTGATGTTCTGCGCGAATGGCGTCGCCGTCGGGCCCACGCGGGGCGCGGGGCGATTTGGATCAGGCGGCAGCGCTTCGGCGGCTTTGCGGACAATGGCGTCACGCAATTCATCGCTGGCGCGAGTGGGTAGACCCTCGATCTCCCCATCCTTGACCTTGATGAGCGCATGGCCCGCGAGCGGGCGCTCGGAGCTCGGGTCGATTCCGACAATCACTTCGTCCTCGCCAGCCAGAGCAGCGAAGATAGCGCTCATGTCTTCTGTCTCATATGCGAGTGAGCGCTCCAGAAAAATGCGAGTTTTGCATTCAGGCGATGGAGCAGTTCCGAGGTTCCTTTGAATAAATGGCTCTCGGCCCCGGAGAACACCGCCATAGACCTGATCACAGCGAAAGCTCATCCATCGCTTGTCCCGTGTGGTCGCGGAACGCAGCTCGCTCGCACCGAGCTGCGCTTTGCCAAGTGCGGTAGCAGAAAAGACAGTGCCGTTTTCGGTTGATGAAAGTTCGACCCACCCGACGCGCATCAAACGGATGAATGCTTCGATCACCACACGCGGCCGCAAGCACGAACGTTCAGAGAGGACCGCCGCGGAGGAAGGCTGACGCGCAACCGCGTCCAGCATAAGGTGTTCGACTACGCTCCAGCGCCGGCCTTTGTCGATATGGAACATTCTGCGGCCCCCGAGCATCGGAACCGCAACCTCGACAATGCTCATGTGGCTCCTCCAGCAATCTTCGACCACGGCACGATGGCAGCGTCGCCTGCGGCTTTGGCGGCGGTCAGCTCTGTCAGAAAAGTCCGGAGGAACCCAATTTCAGAATCTGGCAGCGAGTGCGCCGTTTCGGAAACGCTGTTATAAAATCTCAAGCTGCCGATAATGATCAGGCGCCACTTGGCGCGGCTCAACAGCACATTCATGCGGCGGTTGTCGCGCAGGAACCCAAGCGCTTTGGCCGGTGCCGCGTGCCCATTATTCCGCACCATCGAAACGATCACCAAATCGGCTTGATCGCCCTGAAAAGAATCGACGGTGCCACAGAACGCGCCGTTACCCACCGCCGGGCTGAAGTCTTTCAAATGTGCCAGGAACCCACCTTGGGCATCGGCAAGCGTGCGGCTCAGCACCTTGACCTGCTCCCTATAGGGCGAGAGCACGGCGAGTGAAGGTTTGGCGTCCGTCGAGCTGCGGAGCTTCGCTAATGTCTGAAGTACAGCCTTGGCTTCGTCCGGGTTCGACCATGCCGGTCCCCGGTCGCCACACTTGTTGCCGACCTGATCGCGAACCCACGGCATATCGATGAAAATGATCGGCTTGTCAGGGAGCACGCCACCATCGATCGATCGAACCGTCGGCTGACCAGAACGGTAATAGTCCACCTTGGCCTTATTCGTGTGCAGGCCGCCGCCGTAGAAGCAGTTGGAGACCACCTTGGCGATCGCGGGATGCATGCGGTGCTGCTCGTCAAGACGACGGGCAATCGGACGCCTAGACGATTTTCCAGGCCGCGGCGCAAGTTCCGCCTCTACGATGGAGGCAAAAAGGTTCAGAATTTGTAGCGCATCGGCGCAGAGGCGGCCATACTCGGTGTTCTCCGCGTTGACCTCATCGAACAGATCTTCGATCGCCGCATCTTGAAGATAGCGCTCGATCAGACCCTGAGCGGCCTTGACGGCATCCCGGACGGTGATCGGATCACTCAGGATGGTCTCCAAGCGATCCGCCCCAAAAGGCGGCAACTGCTTATGGTCGCCGATCATGAGGCGGCGATGTGAGAGTAACAGTGGGGAGAGAAGCTCGCCGCCTGTGGCCTTGCCCGCCTCTTCCACGATGGTCCAGTCGAAGAAGCCGCGCTCTTCGATTAGGTTTTCGATGGCGGCAGAGTTCGTCGTGGCAAAGACCAGATTGGCGGCCCGCAAGATCATCGACTCGAATGCGCGCGTTTCGGCGGCAAGAGGTCTTTTCCCTTTTACGGGTTTTGACTTCGCGGCATCTGCTAGATCGCGGATCTTTTGCGCGAGTTTTGTATCGGCGTCGGCAACGAGTGGGCTTTGAGCCAACTTCTGAAGCTCGCGACTGGCCTGCTTATCAAGCTCGAGGTCGGTGTCGGCGGCGTCATCTTGAGCCGGACGAGCGCGGACCATAATCGGAAGATTCGGCCCGTTGAAGACTGCCTGCACCTCCTTCATCAGATGATCGATGGCGGCGTTGCTCTGCGCGCTAAGCAGAAGACGCGTCGTTGGTTCGTCATCGAAGCGGCGGCGCACGATATCCGCAACGAGGAATGTTTTGCCGACGCCCGGGGGACCCTGGAGCAGGAAGAGCGGGACGGTTGAAAGGATCTCTTTCAAGGCGTCGCGCTTGGAGGCATCGAGATCTTTGAACGCCTGGTCTTCAATGAGAGGATCGTGCGTGTCGTCGATGCGCCGCCGGGGATCTACGAGCATTTTCAGCAGCTCACTGTGCTGGGCGAGTGTTCTGAGCGCTTTCACGCGGCGCTTAAATTGGACGACCTCACCGGCCTGCCCCGTGGGCGCAAGAAAAACCTGCCCGTCCAGCGCTGTCTCTTCCGGTCCCTCAAACTGAATGACCTGCTGCCCCTCCTCCTCGAGCATAGCGACGAATTTCCATTCGGTGTCCTTCTCGGATTCGCCCAGTGAGCCGCTGGCGACGAGGGTCCAGCCGGTGTCGCCTGAGACGTCGTCGGCTTCGAGCATTCGGACAAGTCGAAGAGCTGGAGCTTCGAGTTTCAAGGCTTTGGACAGGTCGGCGCGGCGTTGGTCATGCCGCGGCTTGACGCGCAGCAAATGAAGATCGCCGCGCTTGTCGGCACTTCCCGGGAGCACCTCGACGGGGAATATATTGGCCGCTGCATAGGCCATCTCGAGCAAAGATAAGAGCGCGAAGGCTTGATGCTTGCGTTCCGTATCGGATCTTCGACCCGCATCCGGCGTCAAGGTTGCAACCCGCTCATCCCAGCGAGCGACACGGCCGCGGCGCAAGGCGAAGTTTTTGTGAGCCTCAGTGATAGAATGCAGGTCCAGACTGGCGGGCTCAATCAAGCTATTACCAATCAGTGCGCTTGCCGGCGGTCTTCCGGGCAGTGTGCGGTCGCAGAGCGCGAACTCCCAATCGGGGGGTGTAGTCGTGCCTGGCTTTCGATAGGGGGCCAGCACATACGTGAGGCGCCGCCCCATGAGGACGGTCTGCTCAGCATCCGTTGCCGCTTTGCCTTTGACGCGCGCCAAAAATGGCTCGTCTGACAGGTCGTCCTTAACGAATTGGAGCTGAGCGGAAGTGTCGCTCATTTCAATGTCCTGTCCAGACGCTGTGCGAACTGCTTCACCCAGACGTGAGTCCGGTCCGAGGCGAAGCGCCAGCAACGACTTCATCTCCTTACCTGCGACCTCCGCGTCCATCGCCGCGATCACCTGCGTGATTTCTCGGCAGATGTGCTGTCCATCGAGCTGATCGATGCGATTGACGCCCAGCATCAGGCGCAAGACGCGGCCTTCCGTGGACGACAAGTGGGATGCGATGTCGGAGGGCGGCACGCTCAGGTCGGCCACTTTCTCGGCCGGCGCGCCGACAAGTTGCCCGATCAAAAAGCCGAGATTCCGCCAGTCCTGACTGAAGGAAGCTGCCAGGGCATCGCCTTTCGAAGGGAGCGGCGTGGCGTTAGGCCCCGGGAGCGATGCAATCCGCATCGACCATTCGAAGCCGGTCAAGCGAAAATCGGGCTGATCTCCCAAAGCGGTGACAATAGCCCATGGATCGATGTTGCGATGAATGACGCCTTGGGCATGAAGCAGGTCGAGGGCCTGAGCGGCCCGCAAAGCGTTCATCCACAGGACGCGCCGTGCCCTTGGCGTTCTGTACTGCGCGGCGATGCTGCCTTTATGTGGAGAGCGAAGGTGAAGATCGAGCGGCGAGCCTTCTCCGAGATCGAGGACGAGGTAGAAGCCCTCGGCGTCCTCGCCACTGGCAAGCATTTGGACGAAGAGTTCATCGGCACCCGGGATGGCGGCGAGGCGCTGGAGCTGACGGACTTCGCTGCGCCAGATGTACAAAAGCTCGTCCTGTCCGGACCCGGAGGGTTTGGACCACATCTTGATCAGAACCTCGCGGCCGTCTGACGTCTGCCCGGTGAGGAGGCCAGGGCGACCTTGGGCCGGATTGGGCTTGGCGAGGAATGTATCCGCAGGGGAATAATCCTCGAGGAAGTTCTTTGGAATGGGGCGACGTATCGACATTAGACCGTTGTATCGACGTTCGGCCTGATCGAGACAACGGAAACAGCACGAGTGGCTGCAGAGCCCAAGATTCCCACAAGATTCGTTAGCCACCAGACCTATGCTGTGGCGTGCGGTACTTCATATCATGCGGTTTCGCTGAGGACGTATGAGATTGCCTATCGGCCCCTGTGGCGAACTCGACCTAAAGCCGCTGTTGTTAATCAGCGCGATCGTTATGAAAAGGGATTTTCGCACCCAATTCATCAAAGCCAGCGAGCCCACAAAGTGACCGACAGCGCCGAGACGCCGAGCAATTTCACCGTCCCGCCGGCCATGGATGCCGTTGTCCGCGGTTACGATAGCAATTCGGCGGACCTCAGCCTGCACGAGGTTTCCAACGCCCTGCACGCCGCCATTCCTGACGCTAACGCTATTACCGATGGCGAACGCCGCGGCGCTTACGCCGAAACGCTCCCCTTTGGCCTCATGACTAGTCGTGGCGATGCCTCTCCCTGGGGCACCTATTTCGGCCCACAAGGATCTGGACAGCGCCAGGACGGCACTAGCGTCTACTTCCCGGACATCGCGGGCGCCGACACTGAAACGCTCGCCCATTGGATGGCTCGCGCCCAGAACCTCACACAGCCCATTCTCAAGGCCCGGTATGCCGATGTGGCGTGGGAAATGGCGCCGCTGATCAGCGGAGCGCGCCGCGACCCAGAAATGGCGCGGATTGCCATTGACGCCTATCTAGCCGCGCCGTCACTCTCCCCGGCGCCCGATCTCTACCACCGGATCGAGGTGGCGTCGCGTTCGCTGCATTTGGCAATCCTTATCAACGACCAGTCACGTGTCAAAGCCGCGCGTATGGCCTTGGTGGACCTGCATCGCCAGGCGGTGACGTCACGCTCGCAGTGGTGGAATACGTTCGACACACTCATCAACAACAAGCGCGCCAGCGTCACCGATGCCGAGCGCGACGAACTCGTGGCGAGCCTTGAAAGCCTGCTCAACGAATTTGCCGACCCTAGTGATCCCAGCAAATTCAACCCGCATGATGCAGAGAGCATCGTCAAGCGGCTTGTTCCGATCCACCGAAGGTCGAACAAGCCGGACGAGATCAGACGTCTGCATACTGTTGTCGGCAAGACGTTCGAGTACTTCGCCAGCATTGCCGATCCCATGCTGGCCTCGGTCGTGTTGCAAACCGCCGTTGATGCCTACCGCGACGCCGGCCTTGGCGACGACAGCAAGCGCACTCGCACGCTTATGGAAGCGAAGATCGGAGCTGCTGCTGACGCCATGGTGCCCATCTCGACCGACATCGAGATCAAGGGCGAGGACATGGAGAAGTTCCTCGCCGGCGTCGTCGTTGACAATCCGGGCCAGAGCCTGGCCAACATCGCCGCTCTGTTCCTTTGCAGCCGCCACAACCTTGAAAATCTAATAAAGGACGTCGCCAAGGAATCTCCGCTGCAGGCGATCCTCACGCAGACCATCATGGCGGCAGACCATGTTGCCGCGAAGGTCGGCTCCGTCGTCGAAGACCCGAACGGCCGTGTGATCGCGCAAGCCGTGACCAGCTTCGCCTTCGACAGTCTCTGGCTGCATCAGGCGCTGGCCACCGTCGTCGACCGCCACGCCCTCACGCCGCACCATATCGTGGCCTGGGCCAACCGCCTGGCGCTTTTCGATGATGTCAGCTTCCTGCTCGAGGGCGTCGCAGCCTGGTATGAGAGAGATACAGTCAAGGCACTGCATGTGCTCGTGCCACAGATCGAAGCCGGCCTGCGCAACATCGTCGGCAAGCTCGGCAAGCCTATCACCAAACCGCATGGCACGCTGCAAGGCGTCGGCGTCTCCATCAATATGGGCGACATCCTCAACAGCAAGGATATCACCGAAGCGCTCGGACCGGATATCACGCTCCATTTCCTGGCGCTCTATGCCGATCCGCGCGGCCGCAACCTGCGCAACAACCTCGCGCATGGGCTGATCACCCGCCAAGCCGCGTCCCGAGATGCAACCAACTGGCTAATCCACTCACTGTTGATCTTTGGCATCTGGGATAAGCTCGCCGAGGTGCGGCGACCTCGACCAGCCGCCACCGCTAGCCCAAGTTCTGCTGCATTGCCGTAGTGAGTGCACATGCTGCCCCTTAGCGCGGTCCAGGTCTTCCGAGCAAGCAATACACCCCGGGGTGCCGCGTAGAAACTCCCGCAACGGTGGAACGCTCCTGTGGTTGTGCGTACGCGGCTGCAGTCCACGACAGCGATTTGCTCAGCGCTCCGCGCGCGGATCGTGCCGACCGTCACCACGCACACGGCCCACAACCTTGGCAACACACAAAAGTACCGATGCGACGCTGCATCTAATGCGACCTTTACAAAGACGAAAACGAATTCACCGACGAGCACATCTGGCCGGATCGCCTCGGCGGCTACTACCTCGTCAGGTTTGGTTCAGAGTTACTATTCCGCACGGTAGGGCCGCCCGTCGTGAACTTGCTCTCATCCAATCTGCTGTGTGACCATGACGCATGACGCGACAATGGCAACCGCCCGACAATCATCTCATCACGCTGGATAGAGCCCGAGAACTGCTGTCCGGCGAACTTGGCAAGGTCTATCGCAAGATCCTCATGGAATGCTGCGCGCCGTTCCATTGGAGCCGGAGGATCGGCAACAAGCTCGACCTCTGCAGCAACGGTACGCTGACAATCGTGCGGACTTCCGAACGGCTCATCGGCGTTACGGCACGCCATGTAGTCCAGGGATATCTGGATGCCCGCGAAGTGCATCCAGTTGTCCTGCAGGTGATGAGTGCGGAGGTGCGCGACCTGAATATCATAGCCATGAGCTCCAAGGGTCTGGACCTTGCGACGATCGAATTGGACGAAGAGCTTCTTGCAAAGCTCGGCAAGGCTATCGTTCCGCTGAGTGGATGGCCACCACTCGCGCCCGAAGAAGGTCGGGGCATTATGCTGGCAGGCTATCCCGGCGGCGAACGCATCTTTAGCGCAGGCTCGATCAACTGGGGATTGTTCACGGCCCTCGGCGTCGCACGTGTCGTTACACACGATCAAATTACATGGACCGTTGAGCGGGAATACGAAATGCAGGATGCAAGCATTCCAAGCTTGCCGCCCCAAGCCGATCTCGGCGGCGTCAGCGGCGGGCCGGTGGTGGGCTGGTTCGAAACCGCTTCCGGCATAACGCAATACAGGCTCTGCGGGATTATCTCGCAGGCAAGTGCCATGCTCGAAAATGTCGTGGCTAAACGCGCCGAATTCATCATGCCCGACGGCAGTGTCCGCGAGCCTTGATCAGCGATCATCTCCAAGGCGTAACGCTATCGATTTCAAGAGCCTTGCCGGCATTTTAGCGCCAATGTTGAGACTGACGGCCCCCAATCGCTCGGAGCAAAAGAAAGCGATAACCAGGAGAACAAAACCTGAGACAAAGTCTGGACTTGCGCCGCAAAGAGAGCGGTAGTGTCGGGCAACGACGTGTTTCTCCGCAAGAGAATTGCCCCGGTCCTAAGCCGGGGCTTCGGGTGGTGCAAGGGCCAGCAAAATGGCTGCCGCCACCGGAACGGAGAACTATATGACCCGCGTTAAATCCAAGAAGCTATGTGCCGATGCAGCAGAGCAATCGCAATCAGGACTTCAGCCTAAATCTAAAACTCGGCAGAACTCAAAAACCAATACCCTCATCGCGCTCTTGAAACGTAAGCAAGGCGTTTCAATCCCTGAGATGATGCATGCAACGGGATGGCAGTCACATTCCATCCGCGGCTTCATGGCCGGAACGCTCAAAAAGAAGTTCGGGCATACAGCAAGCTCAACGAAGTCCAAGTTCGGAGAGCGGCGCTATCATGTCGCGTGAAACTGATCTCGCCGGCTGGATCGCAGCGCTATCAGAATGCTCGCGACAAGAACTTTGCGATCACTGGCGGCGGCTCATGAAAACCGAGCCGCCGCCAAATATCAGCAAATCGCTGCTGACCAAGTCCGTCGCATACGCCATGCAGGAAAAGCGGATTGGTGGATTGGCCGCCGCCACGCGGAAGCGGTTGATCTCGATTGCGAAGGGCGGAGCGCTCTCAACTGAGTGCCCTTCGCCCAAGATTAAATCCGGAACGCGACTCATTCGGGTTTGGCATGGTGAGGCGCACGAAGTCTTGGTGACCGACCAAGGTTTCTATTGGCGGGGCGAGACACATAAAAGCCTCTCGGTCATTGCCCGAACCATCACTGGCGCTCGCTGGAATGGCCATCGCTTCTTCGGCCTCAGGGCGCGTGGAACAGGCGATGGCTGAAAAGCAGACGATCCGCTGCGCTATCTATACACGCAAGTCTTCTGAAGAGGGACTCGAGCAGGCGTTCAACTCACTCGATGCCCAACGCGAAGCCTGCGATGCTTATATCAAGAGCCAGAAACATGAGGGCTGGGTCGCCGATCGCGAAAGCTATGACGATGGCGGCTACTCCGGCGGAAATCTGGATCGGCCGGCCTTGGCCCGATTGCTCGAGGATGTTCGAGCCAACCGCATCAACGTTATTGTTGTCTATAAAATTGACCGACTAACTCGCGCGCTTTCCGATTTTGCCAAGATAGTCGAAGTTCTCGATGCGCAGAAAGCATCCTTTGTCTCGGTGACGCAGCAGTTCAACACGACAACGTCGATGGGACGATTGACGCTGAACGTCCTCTTGTCCTTCGCCCAGTTTGAACGCGAAGTGACCGGCGAGCGCATTCGGGACAAGATCGCCGCGTCGAAGAAAAAAGGCATGTGGATGGGCGGATCGCCGCCACTGGGCTACGACGTCGGTGACAAGAAGCTGATCATCAATAAACGCGAAGCTCAAACCGTCCGCCACATCTTCAACCGCTACCTCGAGATCAAATCTGCGGTCGTTCTGGCCAGTGAACTCGCGCGCGGCGGGATCCGTAGCAAGCGGCGCACCAGTCAATCAGGCCGAGAGTCAGGCGGAGCGTTCTTTACGCACGGTGCATTGCTGCACCTTCTGCAAAACCCCGTATTCATCGGGAAGGTCCGCCACAACGGCGTGCACCATGAGGGTATTCACGAGGCGATCGTTGACCAAGCGCTTTGGGAGGCCGTTCAGACACTCGTTGGCGAAAACCGCGTAGAAAAGCGAGTCAGGCGCCGGACTCGATTGCTAAGCCTGTTTACCGGAATGATTTTCGATGCAAACGGCAATCGCCTCACGCCAACACACGCGGTGAAGGACGGAAAGCGGTACCGATACTATGTCGCTCGCGTGCCTACCTCTGCCGGTCTGAACCGCAGCGGAGACGGCTGGCGCCTGCCTGCTGATGATCTTGAAGTGGCGATCAAGAACGGGCTAATCGGAATTTTCTCCAGCGAAGAGCAAATTTGCACAATCGCCGGCGCTGAAGCGCTCTATCCCTTAGCGCGACACGCATTGCTCAATCGAGCACGGAAGTTACGCGAACAGATCGAAAATTCATCTCCAATTGAATTGCGCGAGATGGTGCTCGACCTCATTGAGCGTATCGAGATCGATGATCGTTCAGCGGTTCTTCATATCAAATGCAAGGAATCTCGGCGACGGCTCAACTGCAAACTGCCAGACGACGTGGCAATAGAAAGCCTCTGCATCTCTCTCCCGCTCGACATTCGAAAGCGCGGGGTAGAAACGAGAATAGTCGTCAGAACCGACAATCCAGTCAGCCGGAGAATGGACGAGCCGCTCGTTCGTTCGGTCGCCAAGGGATACGCGTGGCTGCAGGAATTAAAGTCCGATTCCCGAGCGACACTCTCGGCCATCGCCTCGCGTGAAGGGGTCAAACGGAAACATATCGCGAGGCTGATCGACCTTGCGTTTCTCGCACCAGATGTCGTCGAGGCGATCCTCTGTGGTTCGCAGCCGATCGACCTGTCAACCGACCGGCTCCTGAAAGGCACAGAAATCGAACTTGCCTGGCCAGACCAGCGCCGGCAGCTAGGGTTCCGTGGCTGACACAGAGCGCGATCGAGCCTGATCTCCATCAATCACAAGGCATCGGCTAACCTGAAACGGTCCCGGAATTTCGGGCGCCAGAGACTTTGGCGTTTCGGGACGGCTGAGGAAGGTCTTGTTGCAGTCTCCCGGGACCGTTCGCAAAACCGGACAGGCAGAAATGCCGCCATATGGGGCCATTTCCGGGCCCAACCCGGGCGGCGCAAAAACAGCGCGCTGAGACCGGACTGGATGGCGGAGGGAGTGGGATTCGAACCCACGAGACCCTTACGAGCCTACACGCGTTCCAGGCGAGCGCCTTCAACCACTCGGCCATCCCTCCGCAAAATGCCTGGAACGGCGGGCACTATACCGATCCACCGCTTCGACGCAACTCGCGCCTCGAGAACATGGTCGCCAACAGGGCTTCGTCTTAACTGCGCATCGCATTCCGAGACAGACGGACGACCTTGACGCCGTGCGCGCAGCGCCGCACAAACTGCCAACGGGCAACACACCGCTCGGCCACGCGAGTACGATCGATGACCGCTCAGCGCCTGTTGAACCTAATTGCACTCGCGGCACTTATGGTCACAATTGCAGCGTTTCTCATATGGCAGCAAAGCGGTGAACCGCCGCCGGTTTGGCTTCGGCGCGTGGCAATCGCCGGATGGATTGCAGCTCTCGTCGTTGCCAGTTTCGGCGCCAAAACGCGACCGCGGTTGATGTTACGTTTCCTGTCGGCCCTGTTTGCTCTCATCGCTGTTATCGCGGCCATTGCCGACTGGTCGAGGCCAACCCAACCCGAGGGCGCGCTTGGCGCGACGACGCTGCTCGATTATCTGACAATTTTCACGCCGTCTCTCTTATCAGCCACCGAAACAGCCATCATCCGGACAACGAGCCCGCAGCTTTGGAACCCAATCCTGACATCGGTTCTTGAATTACCGGCATGGATGATTTTTGCCTGCCTCGCCATTTTGACTGGCTACGCGGGCAGACCACGACGCGATGTTCGCGTTTTCGTGAACTGACAAGACAATGTCATCGATGCGACCGCATGACATACGATGAAACACTCGGCGAGTGGTCAGCGTATTAGCAGGTATCGCAATTGAGCACTCAATTGAGGGTGGCGTCTTGCCGGCTAGAAGCTGCGACGATGCGCTGAAATCAAGGAAACACCGAAATGTTTTTACGTCGAAGCAAAGCCATGGCAACCGCCGACTCCGCCCCAAAAGGCCGATCAACTCCGATCCTCGCCGCATCGGCCGAGCATTATGTATTGTCTCGACCGCTGCACCCAGCCTATCCAACAGGCATCGACCACGTTGATTTCGGTCTTGGTTGTTTCTGGGGCGCTGAGCGCCTGTTTTGGCAGCTTGGCCGCGGAATTTGGATCACGGCGGTCGGTTATCAGGGTGGTTTCACAGTCAATCCGACGTACGACGAAGTCTGCACCGGAACGACCGGACACGCCGAGACGGTGCGCGTCGCTTTCGATCCCGCAGTCATAAGTTTTGAAGCGCTACTCGCAACGTTCTGGGAATCGCATGACCCGACCCAGGGCTATCGCCAGGGCAATGACGTCGGCACGCAGTATCGGTCGACGATTTACACGTCGACAGCTGATCAACTCCAGACCGCAGAAGCTTCGCGGGCGGCTTACGCGTCAGCGCTGCAGGCGCGTGGCTTTGGACCGATCACTACGGAAATTCGCGATGCGCCACCGTTTTATTTCGCGGAAGCCTCACATCAGCAGTATTTGGCGAAGGTTCCGCACGGTTATTGCGGCCTTGCCGGCACAGGCGTTGCCTGTCCAATGCCGGGAGCCAGTCCTCTCGAGCGCGAGACGATCGCCGGCTAGCAAAAAAGCGTGACGTGCAAGATTGCAGATCAACAGCAAATGCTGGTCGGCAATATAGACTGCAATTTCGGCGGGCTCACTGGCCCTTCTCCACAGCCTTTGAGCTCGTGATGTGCGGCCGGAGCGCCGCTCCGGCAACAAAAGCACCAGCCTTGGATTCCCCGAGGCCGCCCATCGGAACATCGTCCTTAATGGCTGTTAATGGCTGGCGAACACCGTCCGGTCCGCTTTCAAGGACTGCACTGCACTCCTTGGGCAATTCTGCCATCGTCACAGGCGGCACAGGTGGTGGCGGCTTGTAACCTGGAGGCTTCGGCGGCGGCGGACCTTTGGGCGGAGCCAATCTTGCCAACCATTCCTGCACTTCCTTGCCGCAACCATCGTCACCGGTGGGCGGCACCTGAGGTTTGCATACCGTCGAACCCGGCGGGCACCCGATCCGGATGTGGAAATGATAATAATGGCCACCAATCGGGCGGACTTTGCCGAGCCACTTGCGGTCTGTGCCAGCAGCCTCGCAGAGCGACTTCTTGATGGCGGGATGCACAAGTACGCGCTCAACCGCTGGATAGGACGCAGCCCTTTTGATCAGCTTAACGTGTTGCTCGGTGAATATTTTTGGATCAACTGCGAGATCGGTCTGATCGAGCATCGACGTGGCGGAGATCTCTTCACGCTCTTTCCGTGTCAGTCGCTTGCTTGGCATCGGCGTCAACCAGACATCCGCGTCGAGCCCGACTTGATGGCTGGCGTGCCCTGTCAACATCGGCCCTCCCCGCGGCTGCGAAATATCGCCGACCAAAAGACCTGGCCAATTGTCGAACTTTTGCGCGTCGAGGGCCAGACGCTCGACCAATGAAACAAGCTTGGGATGCCCCCAATTGCGATTGCGCGACAGCCGCATGGCCTGCCATGCCGGACCGTCGACAGGCAACGCGACGGCGCCAGCCAGGCATCCGCGTGAATATGTGCCAATCGCCCGCGATGCCAATGGCGCGGCCGTCGTTGCTGCGCCAAAAAGTGCCTTTGCAGCAATTGGCGGCGGGGCCGTCTCGACTGCTGACGGAGCGGTTGCAATGTTGGCAGTTTCCGCCGGTGCCTCGCGAGGTGGGATCGGCTCAACGCTGAGGACAATTGGTGTCGGTGGTTTTTCGCCGGTCGTCTTTGCCGCTTGGCCCGACGCTTCGGTTGCCGTGGAAACTGGTTGTAGAGATGCCGTCGCAGATGGCCGATCCGCCGTTTGAGCATCTTGAAGAACATCTGCCATTTGACCAGCAGAATTGTCGTCAGCATTGGCGCCAAAGTTCAAATGAGCGGCACCGGATACAAAGCTGGGCAAATTCTGTTCCGGTGAATCTGCCGACGGACTATGTTCTATGTCCCGCGGGGCCGCAGCTCCTGGCACCGCATCGGACGCGGTGATTTTATGAGCCGGCTCTGCAACGGCGATTGCCGAAGTCGTGGCAGCGATTATCCAAGCCGCGTAAGTCTTAACGATCGGCAGCACTGTACCGGGCCGCGCAGCAACAATGCCGGCGGCAGTCAAACTCGTCAGCAATAGAAACAGGCGACCGGCCCGCATTCTGTATCCCTGCGATGACATCTCAGACGCCAGTATACCTGAATTTCCGGCAAAATTCAGCAGCACTTTTTGCGCCGCAGCCGAATGCTGTAAAAGTATTTTTCGGTGCTCTCTCAAGCAGATAACACAAGTTTACTAGTCATTGGTACAACGGCATTTTTTGTTCGATCGCTGCGGCGAAACTTCGGCTGCAAGGCGTTCACGTAGTAGTCTATGACCATGACAACCGCAGCGCGAACTTTGTACCTGACCACCGGCCCTGAAACAGCCGCCGCGCGACTCGTCCTTGCCCACGGCGCTGGCACAGGCATGACCTCGCCATTCCTGGAGACGGTCAGCGATTTGTTGGCAGAGCGCAGCATCGCCGTGACGCGCTTTGAATTTCAATACATGGCGCAGCGACGCCAAGGTGGATCACGCCGGCCGCCGCCGTCCGTTGAAAAACTCGTGGCCGAATTCATCACCCATCTCGACGAACTCCGGGCCGGATCAGCTCGGACCCAGCGGATTTTTATCGGCGGCAAGTCACTCGGGGGCAGGGTTGCCAGCCTGATCGCCGACCAAGCCTTTCGCGATCGCCACATCGCCGGGCTGATCTGCCTCGGCTATCCGTTCCATCCAGTCGGCAAACCGGCGCAGCTGCGCATCGCGCACTTGACCGCACTGACGTGCCCGGCACTCGTCATTCAAGGCGTCCGCGATCCGTTCGGATCTAAAGCTGAAGTCGAAGCCATGCGGCTTTCAGAGAGTATTACGTTTCACTGGGCGGCTGACGGCGATCACGATCTCGGCCCGCGCGGCAATTCGGGTTTTACGCGCAAGCAAAACCTGACAGCGGCCGCAGATGCCGTAAAATCATTCGTGGCGGCCCTGTTGGACGCTTGACGCCCCGCGCGTTGACGCCATTAAAACGGCAACCTACGGTGCCGCCCTTCTGTCGCGCTGCTGGACCCGCTGGCGCATGCTCCAACCGAGAAGCTCTCAAGTCCGATGTCGACGATACAAACCACAGCGCCGCTCTTGTCAGCAAGCCAAGCCGCAGCGCTCAATGATTCACGCGCTTGGCCATTTGAAGAAGCGCGCCGGCTAATCAAGCGCCTCGATCAATTGCCTGGCGGCGACGCAAAGACCGTTCTGTTTGAGACCGGCTATGGGCCTTCGGGGCTTCCGCACATCGGCACCTTCGGAGAGGTGGCGCGAACAACAATGGTGCGCCACGCGTTCGAAATCCTGACCGAAGGCCGCCGCGCGACCCGACTGATCTGTTTTTCCGACGACATGGACGGACTGCGGAAAGTTCCAAGCAATGTGCCGAACCAGGATCTGCTGCGGCAGCATCTCGACAAGCCGCTGACGGTGGTGCCCGATCCGTTCGAGAAGTTCGAAAGTTTCGCTCACCACAACAATGCGATGTTGCGCGATTTCCTCGACCGCTTCGGTTTTGCTTACGAATTCCATTCTGCAACACAGTGCTACACGTCGGGCATGTTCGATGCTGCATTGCTCAAGCTGCTCGCAACTTACGACAAGGTCATGGCCATCATGCTGCCGACACTCGGCAGTGAACGGCAAGCGACTTACTCCCCGTTTTTGCCAGTTTGTCCGCGGACCGGCCGCGTGCTGCAAGTTCCGATGGTGGCACGAGATGTTGGCGCCGGGACGATCACGTATATCGACCCAGAGACCGGAGATAGAGTCGAAACGCTGGTCACCGGTGGCCGCGTCAAATGTCAGTGGAAAGCCGATTGGGCGATGCGCTGGACGGCGCTCGGTATCGACTACGAAATGGCCGGAAAAGATTTGATCGACAGCGTCGCGTTGGCGTCCAAGATCTGCAAGGCATTGGGTGGCACGCCGCCGGAAGGTTTCAACTACGAGCTTTTTCTGGACGAGAATGGTGAAAAAATTTCGAAATCGAAGGGCAACGGCCTGACGATTGAGGACTGGCTGACCTACGCATCACCCGAGAGCCTCTCGCTCTACATGTTTCAAAAGCCAAAAACGGCGAAGAAGCTCTTCTTCGATGTGATACCGCGCGCGGTCGATGAATATTTGCAGTTCCTTGCGAGCTTTGAAAAGCAAGACGGCAAACAGCAACTCGACAATCCGGTGTGGCACATTCATAGCGGTCATCCGCCAAGGTCCGAACTGCCCATTACGTTTGGGTTGCTGTTGAACCTCGTGTCGGTCTCCAACGCAGCAAACAAGGACGTGCTTTGGGGTTTTTTGCGCCGTTACTCGCCGGGCGCTACCGCGGCTGCAAATCCGATTCTGGACAAGCTTTCCGACTACGCCATTCGGTACTTCAATGATTTCGTCAAGCCGTCGAAGAAATACCGGCCCCCTGATGACGTCGAGGCGGCGGCGTTGGCGTCGCTGGACGCCACCCTTAGCCGGCTGCCGGCGACTGCCAGCGCCGACGAGATTCAAAATGCGCTGCTTGATGTTGCGCGCGCCATCCCACGCTATCAGGACACCGCCAAGGCGGGTCCACATGGTGGGCCAGGCGTTAAGCTCGAGTGGTTTCAGGCCATTTATGAGACATTGTTAGGCCAAGAGCGCGGCCCGCGCCTTGGCACGTTTATCGCGCTTTACGGGATTGCTGAAACCCGCGCGCTGATTGCACAAGCCGTTGCCGGTTCGCTTGCTTCGGCAGCCGCTTAAGAAATCTGTGCAGCTCGTCAAATAGAGCTTTTTCGGCAGGCGGAATTAAACCTATCCCGTCTGCTTTGCGGCAAACGGATCAGCTTCAATGCGAGATGGAGCGGTCCGACGGTAACGATGGCGGCGACGTGTCCACGTCCTCAAGACGCCCGACCGACTTGCGCAACGCCGTGAAATCGGTCCGCCACAACCGGTCGATCATGCCAATGAGTTTTTGCTCACGAGCGTCAACGTCCTGTGACCGCCATTCGGCAGTGTCCAACACGTCGTCGGTAATGGCGAGTAGCGGCGCCCTGACATTGGCGGCAGCATAGATGTCTTTTTTCGAACTCCACGATGCGTTTCTCGCGCGATCGTTCTGTTGCTGGGTGATCAGCACTAGGTTGCCAAGGCTTTCAGTGGCCCTGAGACGCTCTTCCGATACTGGAAACCACCGGCGCCATTCACTGGTTGCGGACGGGCGCTGCGGCAGCACGTGCTCGATGGTGTAGTCGTCAGGGTTGACATTCGAAATGTCGCCGCTGATCTCATCACTCAATCGCAGCAGCAGCAGCTTGCATGCTTTGGGATTTCGTTTGTGGAGATCTTTGAGATGAAACGCGATACTTCGTGTCTCCTCGCGGGTTAACTGAAATACCGGATGCGATGCATTGACATTTGTATCGGATCGCAGCGCCGCAATGATGTCGCTAAAGCGGCGGACCCGTTTGCCGGTACCAGCGCACAGCAACCGCATGAGAAGCGCAAATCGCTCAATTTCGCCGAGTAGTGCTGCGACGCGGATCGGGTCGCGTTCCAAATCTTTCATCACCAACATCGCAGCCGGTGCCCAATCGCCATCGGCCATGCGATTCAAATAATGAAGATGCCTCGCGATCGCTGGAGTAATAGCAATCGCGCGACGTTGACGAATGACGGCGTATGATTGAGCCAGCGGAACGAACACCGACTTAAAAAACGCTTCCGCACCGCCGGCTTGGCGGACCACGGCCCGAACGCCGGAAACAATTTGTGGCCTAGTGTTGCCATAGATGGCACGAACGTGCGTGAAGAAGTGCTCGAAATCCGGACCGAGCATTTGGCCGACTTCGTCCCATTTTTGCGACGCCCACTCAACGTCGACCTCAGGCATGCGGCTCAGAACATCGGCTTTTAGAATGTCATTGCGCTGAAGTTTCTTGCCGCGCTCGTTCAAAACGATGAACAGCCGATGGGCGCGATCAATGTCGCTGCTGGCGATGACGACGACATGAACTTTATCAGCCGCGTAGGCGAATAAGCGCTCGCGCTCATCTTCGGCGAGCCCGCTGACTAAGGCTTTCAGCTTATCGCGAACAGCCAGGAGCGTTGATGGATTGCTAACAGGATCCGTCAAAATCGGATTGCTTTGTGTCCCGCCGACTTTGAGAATGTACTCTTCAAGGATCTCCCTATCTTGGCCTTGGGCATGAAGCCGGTACCGCTCGGTGCGAAAAAAACGGCTTCCCATTTGGGCCACCAGCATCGACTGGGCTCGGCGCGCGAGCGGTCGTCGCGGATTGGTTTCGAAGTCGCGCAAAACCGCAAATAATGTCATCAACGAGACGAGGCGTTGCTGACCGTCCACGATGTCGAATTCGCGCGTCGGAATTTTGGACGTAATTCGCTTGAGTTCCAGACCTGACCCGTCCATCAGCAGGATTGTACCGATGAAGTATCCTGGATCAGTTGAACTTTCGGCGTCGAGGGTCATAGCTTCCAGCAAGTCGTCAAAAAGCTGCTCGGCCTGATCGCCACCCCACGAGAAAGGCCGCTGATACACCGGCACGTTCAACAGAAATGGGGTCGACAAGAGACTCGAGATTGTCAATGACGCAGCCGGTAGCACGAGACATCGCTCTCCAAGGATTTTTTCCGAACATTCTTCGTATCGCAGGCATCGCAATCGATGACCGTTAAGCATAGCATGGCGCACACCGGCCTTGTGCTCAAATCTGAGGCGAACGGCTATTTATTTTGGCCGCTTGTGCGACGCGATGTGACGAGCGGTTTTGCCACGGCAACGCTAATTGAACCGTGTAGTGAAGATGTGGCGACTGACGGCACTAGCAAAGCGATGATTCCAAAAGTGAACAAGGGCTCAAGTGTGTCAGCCGATCGCAGCACCAGGCGTGCTTATGTTTACAAGATCGTCCGGCACAGCGACTGGTGTGCCGCGCAGGCGGCGGGCATGTTCGCCGGCTCGGCGGATGATCGCCGCGATGGCTTCATCCATCTCTCCACAGCCGATCAAGTGGCGAGCACACTCGAACATCATTTCGCCGGCGCATCAGACCTTTTGCTCGTCGCATTCGATGCGGCCGCCCTTGGTGCTGCTCTTCGTTTCGAGGCATCCCGCAGTGGTGCGATGTTCCCGCATTTTTATGGGCCCCTGCCAACGGCTGCCGCTTTGTGGCAGAAACGCTTGCCGATGACGGCTCAAGGCAACCCCTCCTGCGACCCAGCATGGCATCTATGTTGAACGGCCTCTATTTTCTCGCCCGGCCGGCGTTGTTCGCCATGCAGCCGGAAGATGCTCACGAAGCAACGCTACGAGCCCTCGAAGCTGGTCTTTACCCTCGCCAGCTCGGTATCGACGATCCATGCCTGTCCCAGCTCGTGATGGGTCTGTCGTTCTCAAACCCGCTCGGCATTGCTGCAGGGTACGACAAGGATGCGCGCGTACCCGATGCGGTGCTTGGTCTCGGCTGTGGGTTCGCAGAAATAGGGACCGTCACGCCTCGGCCGCAGGATGGAAATCCGAAGCCTCGCGTCTTTCGCCTCGTGGCCGAGCACGGCCTGATCAACCGGCTCGGCTTCAACAACAACGGCCACGCCTCAGCCCTTGCCAAGCTGAGTGCGCGTCAGAGCCGCGGCGGCATTGTTGGCGTCAACATCGGCGCCAACAAAGATAGCGCCGACCGTGGTGCCGATTACGTCAAAGGGCTGGAAGCGTTCAACGCGGTCGCGAGCTATTTCACCGTCAATATTTCATCCCCGAACACCCCCGGGCTCCGCGATCTTCAAGCGCCGGCCGCCCTCGACGAGCTGCTTGGCCAGATCATGGCCACCCGATCCAAGCTGGTTGCCAGCGGAGCGCCACGCCGCCCGATCGTTGTCAAGATTGCGCCCGACATTGCTGAAGATGACATCGCTCCGGTCTGTGCCCAACTTCGGGCTCATCACGTCGATGCGATCGCGGTCTCAAACACGACACTCGGCCGAGATGGCTTGACCAGTCGCGGCGCCCACGAGCACGGCGGGCTATCCGGGCGTCCACTTTTCACCCGTTCAACCGCCATGCTGGCGCGCATCTACCGGCAAACAAACGGCGAAATTCCGATTATCGGAATCGGTGGCATCGACAGCCCTGAAACCGCCTTGGCCAAAATCGAAGCCGGCGCTTCGCTGCTGCAAATTTATACCGGGCTGATCTATGAGGGCCCGGGGTTGATTGCCCGGATCAAGAAGCATCTAACCGTCAGCGTTCGCCGCGCAGGCGTCAGTCATCTCGGCGCCATAACCGGACGGAACGCCTCGGCGTGGGCCACTCGGCCGTTGGTCTAGATCGGGCCGCGGACTGGGTCATTCCGATGAAGCTCGCCCACTCCGCAGAACGCGCACTACCAGCCAGATCGGCACGACCAGCATTGCACCGAGAGCCAAATATTCGATGATCCAGACCACGGCATCGAAGCCCATATCGTAAATGGAGCGCGCGAAATTATCGACAACGTAAAAAAAGTTGCGCGGCGTAATTCCGAAGACGGAGAGAACCAAACCGACCAGAATCGAAACGATCGCAAGTCGGATTGCCACCGCGACAGGGTGCCCACCCAGAAAATCCCTTAAGTTCATGTCTCCAACCCATTCTTTGCAACACGATACGGACTTTTTCGTCGGCGATGTCGCTCGCCTAGCACGGACTGCCGGCAATAGGCGAGCCAAACACTGAGCTTGAGCGTACATTCCGGCATGGCAGAAGCACGGCAAACGTCGCGACGTCGGAAATCCGCAGCTCATTCGCGAGATGCCGAACGTGCAACTGAAGCACTGTTGGTGCCGCCGGTGATTGCAGACTGGTTTCACCGCAAAGGCTGGGAGCTTCGCCCGCATCAGGTGGCATTGCTGGACGCTGCTAAAGACCGGCAATCGACACTTCTCGTGGCGCCAACAGGTGCAGGCAAAACGCTCGCCGGGTTTTTGCCGAGTTTGATTTCACTATCGGGGTCTAAACTTCAAAAACGCGGCGCTGGTCTTCGGGTCCTTTACATTTCGCCTCTCAAGGCACTCGCGGCCGATGTGGCTCGCAATCTTGTGACCCCGATCACCGAAATGGGCTTGAAAATCCGCACGGAAACTCGTTCGGGCGATACCAGCGCCGCGCGACGACAACGGCAGCGAACGCATCCGCCGCAGATCCTTTTGACAACACCCGAGCAAGTGGCACTGCTCCTCAGCCACCCCGATGCAGCCTTTCTGTTTGCTGATCTCGAGACGATCATTCTCGACGAATTACATGCGCTCGCAGCTTCGAAGCGCGGCGACTTGCTTGCGCTCGACGTCGCGCGTCTGCGGACACTCGCCAACGGCGTCATGACTATAGGTCTTTCGGCGACCGTCGCACGCCCAAGCGAATTGCGGGCATATCTCGTGGCACAGCCGCAGCCCGACACGCATATCGATCTCGCTCATCTCGTTACCGTTAGCGGCGGCGCGCAGCCGGACATCCGCATTCTCAAAGCTGATACCGCAGTGCCTTGGTCGGGACACACGGCGCGCTACGCGATGCGGGAAATCTACGATGTCATCCGATCTCACAAGCTCGCCATTGTTTTCGTCAACACGCGAATGCAAGCGGAGTACGTGTTTCAAGAACTATGGCGCGGCAACGACGACAATTTGCCGATCGGCCTGCACCACGGGTCACTTGACGCACAGCGGCGAAAAAAAGTCGAAGCTGCGATGGCTGACGGGAGCCTACGCGCCGTTGTTGCCACGTCCACGCTCGATCTTGGCATCGATTGGGGCGACGTCGACATCGTCATCAACATTGGCGCTCCGAAGGGCGCCAGCCGGCTGTTACAGCGCATTGGCCGATCTAATCACCGATTGAACGAAGCGTCGCGCGCTGTGCTCGTGCCCGGCAATCGCTTCGAGGTGCTTGAATGTCGCGCGGCCCTCGACGCCGCCGAGGCTGGTTCACAGGACGCATTTCTCAGCCGATCCGGTGCACTCGACGTGCTCGCACAGCATATTCTCGGCATGGCTTGCGCGGCGCCGTTTTCGCCCGACGAATTGTTCGCTGAAGTTCGCTCGGCGATCCCCTATAGCGAGTTGACCCGATTGCAATTTGACCGCGCCGTCGATTTTGTCGCGACCGGCGGCTACGCACTGCGCGCATATGATCGATTTGCCAAACTTAGACCCACTGACGATGGTCGACTGAGGGTCTCGAATGCTCGCATCGTTCAGCAATATCGGCTCAACGTCGGCACCATCGTCGATACGCCACTGCTGAAAGTTCGCCTCATATCCGGCAAGCGCACTCGCGCAGCATTGCAGGGTGGACGCCCACTTGGCGACATTGACGAATATTTTGTCGAGCAGCTGACACCGCGCGCGACGTTCGTCTTCGCCGGTGAAATCCTTCGTTTTGAGGGCCTACGGGACACCGAAGTATTCGTGTCACGGGCCTCAGCCAGCGATCCCATGATCCCCAGCTATGGCGGCGGACGCTTCCCGATGTCCACCCACTTGGCCGCTCGCGTGCGGGGGATGTTAGCTGACACGTCGTCGTGGTCCGCACTGCCTGAACCGGTCGCAGAATGGCTGCGTTTGCAAGCGCATCGATCCGTTATTCCCGAGGCAAATGAAGTTCTCGTTGAGACATTTCCCAGAAACAGCCGGCATTATCTGGTCGCCTATCCGTTCGAGGGCCGGCTGGCGCATCAAACACTCGGCATGCTGCTGACGCGGCGCCTCGACCGTGCCGGTGCGAAGCCTTTGGGGTTCGTTGCCAACGACTATGCGCTGTCGATTTGGGGGCACGGCGACATGTCGGAGATGATTGCTAACGGTCGGTTGTCTCTTGCCGATCTATTTGAACAGGACATGCTCGGCGACGACCTCGATGCTTGGCTGGCGGAAAGCAGCCTGATGAAGCGGACGTTCCGACACGCGGCCGTCATTGCAGGCTTGATCGAGCGGCGCCATCCCGGCAAAGAAAAGTCGGGCCGCCAAGTGACCATGTCGACCGATCTCATCTATGACGTGCTGCGCCGCCACGATCCGGAACACCTGCTGCTGGAGGCGTCATGGGCCGATGCAGCATCAGGATTGCTGGATATCGCGCGCCTCAGTGAATTTCTTGCGCGCATCAAAGGACGAATCAGCCATCAAGCATTGACTCGCGTGTCGCCGCTATCGGTCCCCGTTCTGCTCGAAATAGGCAAGGAGCAGGTGTATGGCCAGGCGCAAGATGCATTGTTGCGGGATGCAGCTGACGCGCTGATCCGCGAAGCAATGGGGGAAATTTGATATGGCAGGGCTGAAGCCGGAGCGATTGGGCCTCGATGATTTCGCCGACCAGCCGGTATCGATCTGCGGCAAAGCATTTCGCGCGCACAAGTCAGGCGCACTTTACTGGCCTGCCGAGCGCGCACTGATCGTCGCCGATCTCCATTTCGAGAAGGGGTCGGCCTTCGCTGCACGCGGTCAGATGCTACCGCCTTACGATACGCGAGAGACGCTCGCAAAACTTGCCCGCGCAATTGATACGTACGATGTTGAGACCGTCATCGCTCTGGGCGACAGTTTGCATGACGTGCGTGCTGGTGAACGCATGAACGCGCGCGACCTCGCGGGTCTGCGGATATTGCAGGAAGATCGCGATTGGATCTGGATCACCGGCAACCATGACAAGGTTGTCGACGAGCGTCTAGGCGGCGTCGTGCTAAACGATCTGACTGTCGAAGGCATCACCTTCCGGCATGAACCGGCGCTTGGTGCCGTGACCCATGAAATCGCCGCGCATCTGCACCCGGCAGCACGCTTGAAAATGAATGGCACGGTGTTGCGACGGCCGTGCTTCGTCGGCAACGGACTACGGCTCGTCGTGCCGGCATTCGGATCATTTACCGGCGGCCTCAATGTTCTTGATGAGGCGTTTCAACCGCTCTTCGGATCTGACGGAATTGCTGTGTGGATGTTGGGTCAAGAAGGCTTGTATCCTGTTGCATCACGTCTCCTCTGCGACGATTGATACAACCAGCAATGGCCGCGTGCCTGTCATTCCCGACGGAACGCAAAAGCAGACGCCAATCCTGCGGCCACGGCAAAGAAAACAACGCCGAGACTGTAAAGTAAGCCATGGCGATAGGCGACATCATACAGAAAGCGCTCAATTCCCGCTCGAGCTAATGTCACTTCGCTTTTGTATTCGCCAAGCAGCATTCCCTCGCGAAACAGATAAACTTTCGCGTTTAAGACACCGATCGGCACGTTGGGTGGAACTTTAATCGTGGTGCGAAACAAACTTCGGCCAACGAATGCGACGGCGTAGTCCGACTGGATGTAAAGGCCGTCGCGTTTTTTGAGCCGGACAACGGCGTCACGGAATTCCGCGAGGTCCTCAGCATCCGTGATCTGCGTCCGTCCGCTGCCTGACTTCACCATGCGCACATGTTCGAAACCGATCTGGTTTTGAGTGAGTATCGGCGGTTCGGCGATGTCCTGGATCGGTCGCGTCGATGCAATCGCATAGTAGCTCGGCAACGAAGCGAAGCGGACAGACGCCGTATTCATCCACAAACCACCAAGATTGGATTTTCGGCGTACGACGTGGGGAATGGAAGTTCCCTCGACGACGATAATAATGTCGTAAGTGCCGGCTTCCGCACTGGGCTGGCGGCTGTTTTCGACGGTTCCGAAAACGACAATTTCGGTGCCTGTGAAGTCAGCCTGCACCGAGACATTTCGCGCCGAGACATCAGCTTCGATGGCTTCTGGCAGCGGTGATGTCGCAGCGCCGCCAGCTTTTGCCGCGTGTTGTTCGGCGACGATGCCGAGCCATATGACGAGTGACAACCTCAGACAGAATTTCCAGGCCCTCATTTGGACACCTGCAATGGACCGAAGTTGAAAAGCTCGGTCGGCGTCACGACGAGATCATAGGCCACGCGAAGCGCAACCATCAGCACGAGTGCGGCCAGCAGGCCGCGCAACTCTTCGCCCTTAAATTTTCTTGCTGACATCGCGCCGATCTGCGCGCCGACCACTCCTCCCGTGATCAGCAATGCCGCCAGAATGATATCAACGCTCTTGTTTTGGACGGCCTGCAGTATCGTAGCGAGCACAGCCACAAACAGGATTTGGAACAACGAGGTGCCGACCACGACTGCTGTCGGCATGCGCAACAAATAGATCATCGCCGGAATGATGAAAAATCCACCGCCAACGCCCATAATGGCCGCCATAAACCCAACGAACATGCCGATGATCGCCGGTGGAATGGCGCTCATGTAAAGCTTCGACCGCTGAAAACGCATCTTCAGCGGGAGACCGTCAATGAAGCTGTGCTGGCCGGATTTCTTGCGCTTTTTTCCGCCCGTCGATTGGGCATGCCGCCAAGTGTTGATGCTCTCGATCAGCATCAAGGTGCCGACGACCCCGAGAAAAATTACGTACGTCAGAGACACTGTGACGTCGAACAATCCAGCCTTGCGCAGCAGCCTAACGGCTTCAACACCGATCACCGTTCCGATAGCGCCACCCGCCAGCATCACGCCGCCCATCTTGAGATCGACGTTGTTGCGGCGGTATTGCGTTACGGCGCCTGAAACTGACGTTGCAACAATGTGGGCGGCGCTCGTGCCAACGGCAACGGCTGGCGGTATGCCAAGAAAAATCATCAGCGGCGTCAGAAGGAAGCCGCCGCCGACCCCAAACAATCCGGACAGAAATCCCACCATGCAGCCGAGCGCGAGAAACAACGGCACCTGAACCGGCAACTCTGCGATCGGCAAATAAACATACATTGCGGCCGTCCGCTGGCTTGGTCGATGTGATCCACTACGAGTGGCGTGCACATCTCCGATAGGTGAGCGGCTCTATCCGACACCAACTTGACCGTCATCACAAGTCGGCAAAAAGCTGCATGTTACGATGACGTTCATGCCAGCAGCGCTGCCATCAACCACGTACGGACCTTCCATCTCGGTCGACACGCCATCGCCATTGACCGGACCGACATTTGAAATCTGGAGCGATTAGCCGTTAACGCCGTTTTGCGGATTTTTCTTCCACGCGTCGCCCGCGGTTCGGGCGTCATTGGTCAGTGCATCCGTCGCTTTAGGCTTCCAGGAGCGAAGCAAATCTTCCGCCTTGGCGAGATCCTCGGCCGTCAACTTGCCTTTCAAAATATCACGGCGGCGGATCGCTTCTTTATCGCCACCGCGCGCAGCAAGCGACAGCCACTTGTAGGCTTGCAGCAGGTCAGCCGGCACGCCGAGGCCGTTTTCGTGCAACACCGCCAGATTGAATTGGCTATCGGAAAGCCCCCGGTCTGCCGCCTGCGTGAACCAGCGGGCGGCGGTCGCGTAGTCCGGCGACCCGTGATTTTGATTGGCGCTGAGAACAGCAAGATTGTGCATGGCTTTGGTGTTGCCAAGTTCTGCTGCACGCTCATACCAAGATTGAGCCCGAGCAGGATCGGCCTTCAAGCCAAGGCCGCGTTCGTAGAGCGTTCCTAGCCGATATTGCGACTGGGCAAATCCGCGATCTGCCGAGCGCTGATACCATTTCGCGGCTTCCTTGTAGTTCGGCACGCCGCCTTTGCCTTCAGCCAGTCGCGCCCCGACATCGAACTCAGCCGACGGATCACCATTGGCCGCCGCGAGCCGAAGCGAAAGCGGGCCGACGACGGCAGGCGGCAAGTCTAGCGCCGCAGATTGAGCGGCGCCGCCTGTCAACGCCGACGTTTGCTGTTCGGAAAACATCGACGCTGTTGCTTGTGATTGCGATGATTTCGGGAGCGCAGGCGCTGCCGCTCCGTCGCGCACGACTGCTGCGTGTTCGGCATCGGACGGTAGAAGTGAAATTGGCGTTGAGATGCCATTATTGATCGATGCTGCCGCGCGACCCAGTTTGCTCGACATGGCGGCCATCGATTGGCGGCGCTGCGCTCGTTCCATTTCGCCGGCTGACATTGGCGCTTTGCTTTCGACGGCGATGCCAAGCATGGGCACTGACGCTTGACCAACGGTCAGATTATCAGGAACGATTTCACCGCGCGTTCCTTCCGGCACTCCCGTGTTGCCGGATTGGTCGCGGCCGTCATTGACGTCCGGCGTCGGCAGAGCGCTATTGCCCGCTGTCCCCTCAGCAGGCCCGTCTGCCGACTTCGCAGCGTTATCGGAGGTACCCGTCTTTTCCGTCACGGGTCCCGCGCTTGAACCAGCGTCCAACGCGCCAATGGGCGCCGTCGCACCGGCGGGCGTCGCGATCATCGGCTGGCTATTGCCCGCATCGAGAGCGACCCAAAGTCCGCCGACGATGGCCATCGCACCTAGTGCCATCGCCGTAAGCCGCCGAGCCGACGTTGGCCGCGCTGAATTCTTTGGCGAAACTTTTGAGCGAACAGCGGCATTTCCGCTGGTGATCGGTCGACGTCCGGCGGCATCCTGGCTGGCTGAATTGCTGGCAACGGTCGGCATTACCGCGTGATCGCCAGCCTCATCAGCGGCGGCGAGACGCAATTTTGCGCGGCGCGCATCGGCAATAAAATCCTGGCGGATTTTGTCTGGCCCACGCATAGGCTGTGGCGGCGTAGATTGTTCGCCAGCGACAGCCGAAACGCGAACTGAATAGTCGCTCGAATGAAAATCCGGCTCAGGCGAAGCCACTGGCTGGGCCAACGCGACTGCAGCGACTGCAGCGTTCAGCGCGGCGCTCGACGTCGGTTCTGATTCAAACCGCAAGTTTTCCCGCGGAATGTCGAGCGGCGTTGTGTACGAATATGCCGTGTGGTTGTGCTGCGACTCTTCCATCGCATCGACGCGATCCAAAAGGCGGATCATGGCTTGTTGCAGCGTGTCGAGCAGCGCGTTGGTCGTTTCCTCGCCCTGACGGCTCTCAGACATGAAGGTCTGCATCAGGTGGCGCATGTCATCATTGCCGGACGCCGGCGCTGCGGGAACAATATCTGCAAATCTACGCATGGCCTGCTCGACAGCGGCGTGGGCCACAGCGTGGACGTCTTCAGCAAACGGCCGAGCGCTGTCTGACGTGACGTCGGACGACGCGCGCTGTGCACCGGCAAGGCGCTCCGCAATTTCGTGCAATTGCGTTTCGATCAAATCCAGTCGGGAGAGCTGTCCACTCGTATGATCGAGATGATTTGCAATCTCGCCGATGTGGGTTTCTATGATTCGAATGGCCTCGACTTCGCTGCGTCCTGCGACTTCCTGCAGCGCCTGCGAAACGTTCTGCTCGACACTTTCAAGACGTTGACCTAAGGCAAAAAATGCCTGGTCTGGCCGAATGTCGGCAATGCTTTCGTCGAGCCGACGCGCGATATCGGCAAACCGCATTTCGAGCCAAGCTTCGTCGACCGTTGTCGCAAAGTCTGAAAGCGGCGATGACGGAATGGTCCGATGCGGCTCGTTGGTCAGGCGGAAATCTTCGTCGCTCGGTGCGTAGAGCGTTTTCAGAACGTCAGCGGAAGCGCTTTGCCACGGATTACGATCTGCTTCTGGCAGACTCGATTCTATGACGTCGAACGCATCGTCAGTCATCGTCTGACGAGGTGTCGCGACAAATCCGTGCTCGGCAGAGCGCAACGCTTTAGGACCTTCCCCGAGCTGATGCGCAGACCGAGCAGGAGCCATCGGTGGCATGCCATAGCTGATCGACGACGCGGCTGCCACGCCATTGTCCGACGTCACGGAGGAATGGGAAGATGACTCCGATATGCGGTATGCAAGTTCCGCGACACCGGATTCGATCCGTTCAAAGGCCGGAGCGAATTGATCTGGAATACGACTGCGCATCGTCGTCGCATCTTTTCCCATCGACGCCAATTTTTCCTGCATGTGCTGCAGCGCGTCGGTATGGCGGCGATCGGCTTCGCTGAGTTGATCGACGATGGAAGACAACAGTCTCTTCAATCCGCCCGCCTTGGCGTGCGACGCGCCGTCGATGCCAAACGCCCCGCTGGCGTCGCCGACATCGTCGATCCAATCCGTCTTTGCCATGTCATTCCCTCGAGGCGCACGCCATCGGCGCAGTCCTTGCTCTTCGCGCCGCGCTGAAATGGGAGGGGTGGGCAGCAACACGCCGTCCGTGCCCGCATAACGCTAAGCGGTTCAAAGCCGGACGCGGCACGATTCAAGCTCAAGCGTGACAGTCTCAGCCTGCAGTAAACGGACCGTTAAAGTCTGAGCACATCTGAAAATGTCTATATTTTTCAATATTTTGATGAATCTAAGGGCAGGCATCCGGCGGGCCTCGCTCGGCACTGGCCGCATCTGATTCGGCAGCACCGTGTTGCCATAAGGAGCATTTATTCAAACATCGCCGCCGGGCCGCCGCCTGCTGGTCAATTTGTGGAGACGCAAATGCGCGTAGCTCGTCACCCATCGTTGGTCGTCGTTTTGATCGGAGTAAGCCTCGTGTTTTACGGGGCCTTGCAATTCCCTGCGCGTGCCCAGCAGCCGGACAACGGTGCCGGCCGCTATACGATGACCCCCGTCGACGGCGGTTTCATTCGCCTCGATACACAAACCGGCGGCGTGGCGCTGTGTACCGGCAAGGAGCAAACTTGGTCGTGCGAACCCTTGCCCGATCGCTCATCCGCGCGCACGGGGGATGAAACATCGAGACTTGAAACCGAGAACCGGGATCTGCGCGACCGTGTACAGGCTCTTGAAGACCGCCTGAAAGTTGCGGCACCGCCGACGGAGATCCCGCCCATTGATACTCCGAACGGCAAGGCGCAGTTGCCATCGGAACAAGAGATCGACCAAGCGCTCGACTATGTCGAACGCGTCTTCAAGAAGCTTCGCGATCGGGTGCAGAAGTATCAGGCACCTTCGCCGCTGCCTGATACCGCGCCCAGCCCCGCCCCTGAAAGCACACCTCAAGCGGCACCGGGTTCGGGCGCGTTGTAAATCGCGGCGAGCGGCAATCCGGCGACACGGTTGGTTGCGGAGATGAGTTCATGCACGATGCTTGGTTCCGACATCGCATGTCCAGCGTCGGCAACGATGCGCAAATCCGATCCGGGCCACGCGCGATGCAATCGATACGCTGCACGCACCGGCGTCACGACATCGTAGCGGCCATGGACGATAATGCCGGGTATGCCGGCCAGTTTGTCGGCGTGCTGCAAGAGTGCACCGTCGAATTCTAAGAAGCCACAGTTGACGAAATAATGCGCTTCGATGCGTGCGAAGGCGAGCGCGTAGCTGTCGGCGGCAAATCGCGCGACGCGCTCGGGTTCAGGCAGCAACGAAAGTCTCGACCCTTCCCAAGCGCTCCAACTGCGCGCAGCCTGGCGCTGCAGCGTCTGATCCGCCGATATCAACCGGCGATGATAGGCGCCAATCATGTCGCCGCGCTCGGTCTCCGGAATTAATCGCTCGAAGTCCGCGAAGGCCTCCGGAAATAACCGCTTGCAGCCGTCCTGATAGAACCACTGGAGTTCAGTTTTCGTCATCAGGAAGATGCCACGCAGCACCATCGACATCACTTGCGCAGCGTGCTGCTGAGCATAGGCAAGCCCGAGCGTCGAGCCCCAGGAGCCGCCGAAGATATGCCAGCGACCGATGGCAAGGAAACTGCGAATGCGTTCCATGTCGTCGATGAGATGTTGCGTTGTATTGTGGTCGAGCGAGGCGTTCGGTGTTGAACGGCCACAGCCTCGCTGATCGAAGAGGACGATGCGATAGCGTTGAGGATCGTGAAATCGCCGCATCGTCGGATTGCATCCGCCACCGGGCCCACCATGCAGTACGACGACCGGTTGCCCTTTCGGATTTCCACATTCTTCGATGTGCAGGATGTGTCCGTCGCCGACAGTCAAGCGGTGCTCGCGATACGGCTGCACCGGTGGATAGTGGTTCAGCCTTGCACGCGACGGCATTCGATCATCCATCTCGGGCGGACGCCACCGGGTGTCGGCGTGCACAACGGGCGGACAGGTGAAGGTTCAAGAATTTCGAAGTGCCACGCACCAGTGTCATGTCCGCGAGTGCTTTTTCAGTTGTAATCGCTGCATGTCGCGATCGTAGATAATTTGTCCACCGGGTATGCGGATGTCACGCACGACTTCAAGTGCGTGGCGGCTGGCTTCACGACGCATGACGCTGACCAGCAATGCCACGCCGGCACTTGCCACAATGCCAAAGCAGCCGGCGATACTTCCCGGCACGCTGATGGCGCCAGATTCGCCCAAATAAATCGACGTCGCCGCAACGCCAAATCCGGAAACGATGCCGCAAACCGCGCCCGCCGTCGTCAAGCGCTTCCACCAAATCGATAGTGTCAAAACTGAAAACAAACTGGCGCCAGTGAGGCCGAGAGCCCAAAGCACGAGTTGCAGCGGATCGGTCGGGGCCAAGGCGGTCAGAGCCGAACCGGCGATCAGCGCAATGCCAACGAAACCGCGCGAGATCCACACACGATTTTCTTTCGACTCCGGCTCCCACGATAGGCCTTGCACCACATCTTCTCCGAGAATGGCGGCCAATGATACCGCTGTCGCGCCAGCCGATACCAAGGCCGCAGCCAAACCCGCGGCCATCAGAACGTAGCAGAACACCAGTGGAAGTTCAGCGGCAACGGGGAGGGCAAATAGAATGCTGTCGCGATTGAATGCCAATGACGCAAAATCAAGCCGGGTTGCATCCGCGTCATAGGATACGAACCCGAGCGACGCCGCCTGCTTAAGCCAAGCAGGCAGTGGTCCAATACGATCGCTGATGACCGCATCGAGAGCGAAGTCACGCATGAACACGGCAACTGACGACAACGTCAGCATGACGAAACCGGCAAACACTGTCGACCAACCGAGTGACTTACGCGCTTCGTAAATTCCTGGCGCGACGGCAACGCGCGGAAGCAGCCATGGCGCCGATGCCACGCCAGCCGCAATCGTCAGGCTGCCGATGACAAACGCGAGAGAGCCGACCGTTCCGAACGGTTGGGTATAGGGTTTGCTCAGCACGTGCATGCCCTCGCCCGGCAAACCGAAGGCGAGTGGCCAAACGCCGATCAGCGACAAGCCTTCGTTGACTTCCTGACGCACTAACCCACGCACGAGCGGACCGTTTGCCAACTGCGGGATTGGCAGCGCCGTCACGACGATCGAAACGACGGTTGCCACGGCCATGATCGAGATCAGAACGGCAATGGCTTGTGCCACCGCCGTCCAGGTGAATGACCGCATGCCGCCAGGCCCGACGCACAGCGCCACAATCGCTGCGAGGAGCACGACAAAAATTGCAGGATCGGCGCCGACCAGCTGCCCGGCGATGGCGCCGCCAAGTTTCAATTCGGCCGCCATGACAAGCAGCATCGGCACCGTCGCCACGATCGCCGACGTCAATCGAACGGTTTTACTTTCAAATCTCCGGCCAAGGTAGCTCGGCACCGTAAAAGCCCCGAATTTGCGATAGAATGGAGCCAGCACCATTGCCATGACGACGAGCCCAGAGATGGCACCAACCATCAAAACCAAAGCGTCGAAGCCGGCAAAAAAGAACGCGCCGCAACCGGCCACGATAAATGTCGCGCCGAGCGAAGATATCGCCAGCACCAAGCCGGAGTAGGCTGCCGGCACGCGCCGTCCGGCGGCGAAAAACCCGAGGGTGTCCTGCGTCGCGACGGCGAGGCCAATGGCGCAATAGAGGACGACCGGCCCGACGAACAACGCGATCCGCAACCAGCCATCCTCGATGCGCAATTGCTCGAAGATGAGGGCCAGCAGAACGAGGGCCGCGAACAAACTGGCGAAGATGCTGAAATATGTGCCGAGACGCGGATTGACCAGCCGGGAACGAGCGCCGAACGTCATAAAACCTGACTTCCTATTGATCTTCGTTGGCGCCATGCCAGTGATCGATGGCGTTTTGTCGGTTCACGTAGCTAGCCACCGTGACGATTGCGATGATGAAGAACCCATGCGCGGCTAACAAATAGCCCAGCGGAAATCCCAAAAATCTTTCCCCGTTGAGCTGTTCGGCGTACTGCGGCAGAACAATCATCACGGCCAAGAAAGGCAACAAGCTGGCGAGCATCTGCCATTTCGTGTCGCGCCAATAAGGTTTGCGTTCTTTGCGCTCAATCATAACGGCTCGCTCCCCGGTCACTTTACCGGGCCTTTGCTTGCCCGATCGCAGATTTCAATCTTATCATATCTGGTGTTCAACGCGGCACGAGATACCGCACTATTTTGGACGTAGTGCGGGCCGTAGGTGGACTTCGAGCCGGTCTCGCATCGATCTTGCCCGGAATTTGAATAACACTTACGCAGCGCTGCCCATCATTGTGAATGTCAAGGCTATCTTTTATCGTTGCCAAGCGAATCGATGCAAAAAATCACCAATAACGCCGCGATTTCGCAGCTGAACGACCGGGCCGGTTTCGTCACAGCGAGCGGCGCGAGCCACCCTCTCCTTTGGGCAGTGGGCTCTGTAACACTGACACCGAATTTGAGATCTACAGTCAACCGGGAAGGACGAACGCAATGAGCATGCTAGATGAATTCAAAGAGTTTGCCATGCGTGGCAACGTTCTCGATCTCGCCGTCGGCGTGATCATGGGCGCCGCGTTTGCGCCAATTGTGTCGACTTTGGTCGACAATATCGTCATGCCGCCGGTTGGTGCATTGATGGCGGGTGTCGATTTTTCGAGCTTGGCTGTGGGCCTGCCGACTGGCACCGACCCGGTGTTGATCAAATATGGCCTGTTTCTCAACGCTATCATCAAGTTCTTCATCACTGCCTTTGCGATTTTTTTGCTGGTGAAGGGCGTCAATTCAATGAAAAAGCCAGCGCCTGTCGTAGCCGCGCCACCTCCGCCGGCGAGCGAAATGTATTTGAAGGAAATTCGCGATTTGCTCGCCAAGCGGTAGGCGAACTCGTGTAAACTCAAGGTCGCGCGCCCCGAGGTGATGCCATCTCGGGGCATTTTTTTTTAAGAACAACTGCCGCCGCCGAGAACGCAGAATTTGGCGCAGTTCTTGTGGCAGAGTTTCACTGCACCGGCGTCAAACATGCCGCCATCGGCATGAGCGGCCGCCTCAAGAGTAGAGCCCATTTCAAAGGCCAGTTCATAAGGGAGCAGCGTGCACGGGAGCACGGTTGCCATCGCTGCGCCGCGCCGCTTGACGACCATGCGCGACGACGCACACATCATTGCATCAGGATCGAGCCGCAAGAGATCCCAGCATTTCGTGGTGATTTCCGGACCATCATACGCCGCATCCATCTCAGGAAACAGCATCAGTGCGGCGCGATCGTCGGCGTCAATGCGCCAGCCGTGGGCAGCGATCAGATCTCGATAACCGTTGCGGCTGACGTCGTCGGGTTCGTTCCAGCACGAGCGCCCTGCGATGGCAGTTTTGAAGGCGTTGTCGTTCAGCCAGTCCAAGCCGGCAACGGTTTTCGCAAAGCTGCCGGCACCGCGTTCGATTTCGTGGAGCTCCTGGGTGAAATGATCGAGGCTGACCCGCACTCTCAAGCGATCGGTGTGAATGGCGCGCAGAGCTAGCATTCGCTCCTTGATGCCGGGTCGCTGCATCGGCAACATCGCATTCGTCAGAACGAGGACGTCAAAGCCGCGCGTCAATGCCGCCTCGAGCATCGTACAGAATTCCGGATTGAGAAACGGCTCGCCGCCGGTAAAGCCGATCTCGCGCGTGCCCAAGGCCTTGGCTTCGTCGAGGAATGCAACCACCTCCGCGACCTCGATGTAGGCAAGCCGGTCATTCGTTGGGCTGGATTCGATATAGCAATTGCGACACGTGATGTTGCACAGCGTGCCGGTATTGATCCAGAGCGTCTCCAGATGACGAAGGCCGACCCGGGCCCGGCTTTCACCCTGCGCCGTCCAGTCGGGATCTTCGAATTTCGCGCGCTTAGCGCGAATGTCGATAGCCTCACTGCGCGCCGTCAATCTGACCTCCAAGATCGGCAACCGGGAGATATGCGACGATGACCGTCGCGCCACCCCACGATGCTATTCGTGTTCGCCAAGCCGTGTTATGGCATCCGATAGGGCCGATCCAGCGGCCAAGCACGCGGGCGTAGTTCAATGGTAGAACGGCAGCTTCCCAAGCTGCATACGAGGGTTCGATTCCCTTCGCCCGCTCCAGCCTTGTCACTGCCGTGCCATGCCACGGCGCGTGATCAACAGCACCCACCGCCATCGTAGAAATAGGTCGATGGCGAAATCCACAAATCGTCTCGCCCAAGTTTGCCGAGGGCACCGGCCGTTTTATCGCACACAGCCAGCGGTTGGTTTTGTCCGAGCGTGTGGCCTTTGCCGTCATTGAAGAACGATTGCTCGCCAAAATAGATCGCCGTTCGGCCGGTGAATACGCAGGGGCCGTCGGACGGCATGGGATCCTTGATGGCGCAAATCTCGACGCTCTCAATGGGGATCAACGTATCGGTTGCAAAGTGGCGCGGTGAAAGGAGGCGATAGGGGCGCTTGGCGCGGACCTCGATCGTGCCAAACCCGAGATCGGTCAAGCGTTTGATGTATTCGGAAAGCGGAATAGCTCCGGTGAGACACATGGCGCGAAGTCGCTCGTCATTTTGCAGATTTGCCGGCATCGCCATATCGCAAACCGGGTCGGATAGGATTAGCCGGCCGCGCGGCTTCAAGACGCGATACATTTCCGACAGCGCCTGCTTGAGATCGGCATCATGAAAAATGTTGAACAGACAGTTTTGAGCGGCAACGTCGATGCTACCAGTTTCAATTGGCAACGCCAAAGCGTCTCCACGCCTTAAATCGACAAATTCAGATTTAAACCATGGGTTTAGCGCTTGGGCTTCATCCAAATTCCGGCGGCACGCTGTCATCATTTCGTCAACGACATCCAGGCCGATTACCGCGCCGGCGCGACGGCTGAAATAGGCGAACTGCAGAACTTCCATGCCGCCGCCGACACCGACGTAGAGCACTGTCGGGCTATCCACCAAGTCGCGCGGGTTGACGGTCGAACCGCAGCCATAATTCATGTCGAGCATGTTTTGTGGAATCTTGAGCTCCGGCAACTGCCAAACCGGCGTCGTTGTGCAGCACAAGCCCTTCTCGGGATTGAGAGCTGCTTCGCGGTACACGTCATGGGTGGTTGTGTGATACATTTGCCGTCCCTGATCTAAACTCAATAAGGTCTCTCAACTTATGATCGCGGCGCAAAGCCCTGACGGCAAGCGCAATCTGCTCACCGTCTTGGCTCAACTCCGCTTCGCTGCCGCCTTCTCTTAAGCCGACGTATCGAAGCCGGTTCGTCCGGCAGTTGCCGTCTTTACGCGGATTATACAGGCAATGTTACGTTCGGGGCTCCGTGTGGCGTTTTTTCCCAGTAATACGGCCGCCTGATGAAATCCCAGACGGCGCGATAGGCGGCGAACGAGATTGCCAGCCAGTAGAAAGGGATCCACATCGTCGACGGCGCCAAGCCGCTGATGGCTCTCCGTCTGAGTGCCAAGACGGCGAGCGCAATTCCCGCACCATAGCCGACAATCAAGTTGAAACCGCAGAGCGCGACGAGCCCGTTAGCGCTCGGTGACCAGTCTCGCGTGTCGGTCATCACTGCCGCCAAGATCGAAACATAGGCCCATGGATGGACCAGCGCCGACAGCACCATACCGCCGAGAGTCACTTGAAAGCCAATGAAACGGCGCGGCCCCAGATCGCGCCACAGCCGCACGGGATGGCGCGTATGAACAAGGTAGGTCTGCATCCAGCCTTTCAGCCAGCGCGTCCGTTGGCCAAGCCAAATGCGCGCTGTTTCCGGGGCCTCCTCCCACGTTGTCGTATCGATCATCGCCACGCGGTAGCCTTTGCGTGCGAACCGAAATCCGAGATCGGCATCCTCCGTCACATTGAACGGATCCCAGCCGCCGGCGTCCTTCAAGTGGGTGGCGCGGAAATGATTGGACGTTCCGCCAAGAGGAAGCGGCAGTCCCAAGCGACCAAGTGCTGGCAGAACCGCTTCGAATAGGGCCGCATACTCGATCGTGAATTGGCGGGTCCATAGGCTCGCCTTCGGATTGTAGATGTCGAGCCGAGCTTGAACGCAGGCCAGCCGGCCATCATCGCGCGCGAAAGCTTCGGCAGCCACGCGAAGCTGGGCTGGGTCCGGCACGTCTTCGGCGTCGAAGATGCAGATGAATTCCCCAACAGCGAGTTGCAGACCGAAACTCAAAGCGCGCGGCTTGGTCCGTGGCTCGCCCGCCGGTACGACGACAATACGCATCGTCGGCGTCATTGCTGCGTTGCTGAGCGCTTGGCGGGTCGCTGCATCGTCTGCTTCAGTTAGAAAGATGACTTCGAGTTTGTCGTGCGGATAATCGAGCGCGGCCAGAGCCGCGACGATATTCGCCGCGACGGCGGTTTCTCGATAGAGCGGCACCAGCACACTGTAGGTCGGCAGAGGACACGCGCGGCGGACCATGCTACCGGCGCTCGGAACAGCCGCCGTGGCTTTCGCATCCGGCCGGAGCAAATAGTGGATGGCGACGATACGAATAATCACAATCATCAGGAACGGCACGGCAAGAGCAAGGGCGGCGATGTGACGTCCGATGTCCGGTGCGATGGCCGCGACGACGGCCCCGGCGCCTGCCGCAACAATCAGCGCGCGCTGCTGCCACGGCGCCGCAGAACTTGCGGCCGAAAGCTCCGGCCACTTTCGCCGCAGCCCGTGGACGGCGCGATCCAGGCAAATCGTATCTCGACAAGCCACTGCCGCAAGCAGCACGGCACCGGAAGCGCTCGACGCGTCCGCGCCATCCTCTGCATGCACGCCCTCAAGGCGAACTGGCATGATCCCCGCAATGGCCGTGTCATCACCAGACCCCATGGCACGCTCGGGCGCGACTCGCATCGCCCCATCACCACCATGATTTCCCGTGACTTTGGCCCCGTACATTACGCCTGCCATGTCGATGTGCGCGCAGTGAAGTATAGAGGCTGGCCCCTCGCCGACAATCGGTTTACTTGGTTGGCCGTATCAGAATAGCTAGCCAGATTGACAGCCGCCGAGGCGATGCCCTGACGTTGAAAGGAAATGCTTTCCGTGCTGCGAACTCGACGCCCGCTCCGCGCCCAAGATCGCAGCTGGCGCCTCTTGGTGCTTGCAGCGCTCGCAGTCGTAACGGGCGCGCAAACATCGGTGCGTGCGCAGGACGGCAACGATGTCCGCCGGCGGCCAAGCGGCGTCGAAACACTCAAAACGAAAGCGGAAGACGCGCCACTGCCACGCCGCGTCGTCATTCGCTTTCTGACCGACAGCGATTTTCCGCCATTTAATTTCTACGATGAGGACGGCACGCTCATCGGCTTCAATATCGATCTGGCGCGAGCGATCTGCCTGGAGTTATCGACGGCCTGCGATATCAAGGCGCGGCCTTGGGAAGATTTGTTCAAAGGTTTGCAGGCCGGCGAAGCCGATGGCGTCATCGCAGCGCATAAGGTGACTGCCGCGGGTTTGCATGACGTTGCCTTTACCGATCGATATTTCTACACACCCGGCCGCTTCGCCGGCCGCATCGGCACAGGCGACTTGGAAATCACACCTGCCGCGTTGGATGGCAAGCGCATCGGGGTTGGCAAAGGCACCTCGCATGAAGCCTTTTTGAAAGCCTTTTTCCGCGACAGTCCCTTGATCGCCTTCGAAACTGCTGATCTCGCCAGAGAGGCTTTGGCCGCCGACAAGGTCGACTACATTTTCGACGACGGGATCTCGCTGGCATTCTGGCTGAACGGCACGCTGTCGCGGCAATGCTGCGAGATGAAGGGCGGTCCTTATCTTGAACCCAAATACTTTGGCGAAGGCCTGGCCATTGCGGTCGCCAAAAACGACCCCGAAATTCGCTTGCTGATCAACGACGCGTTGAAAAAAATTCGCGCGTCGGGCCGATTTGAAGAACTCGTGCAACGATATTTTCCAGTCCGAATTTACTGATCGGCGAAATGATATCCGCCGCGGACTTGAATTGCTGATAACTCTCGCTTGGCGAAGCGACCTTAAAAACGAGATTGTTCAAGCCGGATCATGACCTCCGCACGCACTACGGCCGAGTTTAGCACAATTGTCCTTCGCGGCCTACGCGGATTGCGATATCGGCCGCCAATCGCACGCGTGCTGAGCATCGGTTTGATTGCATTGCTTGTCGTATCTTTCGAAGGCGCGATTGAACCGTCGGACGCGGTAGCCAAGTCGCGACACGCCATCAAGAAAGCGGACGGCAAGAACGCTCATGGCAAGCGAGCGGTGCGACCCGCACGCCCGGCGAAAATCGCCACGCGCCCGGCGCCTCGTTCGGCGAGTCCGGGATCGCTGGCCACGGTCGCGCCGCAGTTAACACGTGCGCAAGTTTTGGCTTACGAACCGCAACGGCTTGCCCGTATCGGCCGCCATATCATCGTCGGCTACCACGGGTACGCCGAGGTTAAGCATCTCGTCGAAATGCGAGCCATCGCCGGCGTGTTCATCACCGATCACAACGCCAAAGGCCGTCCGGCGAGCATTCTGAAGGCTGAACTCGACGCCTTACAAGCGATCCGCCGATCGCAGGGATTGCCGCCCCTCATCATTGCCGCCGATCAAGAAGGCGGCACCGTGTCTCGACTGTCGCCGCCGCTCCAGCGTCAGCCATCGCTGTCTGCCATTATCGCCAAACTTTCGACCAACGATGCTCGCCGCACCGCCGTCGAAGCATATGCCTCGACGCAGGCCGCAGAGCTGCAACGCCTCGGCGTCACACTCAATTTTGCGCCGGTGGTCGATTTGAAACTCGATCCGAACAATCGCAGCGATGGCGAAACGCGGCTGCGCCTCAGGTCGATTGCGGCCGAACCGTCACTTGTCGCCAAAGTTGCCGGCTGGTACTGCGCAACCTTGGCGCGATCCGGCATCATGTGCACGCTGAAGCATTTTCCAGGCCTTGGCCGCGTTAAACGCGATACGCATGTGACGACGGGTGAGATTGCGGCAAGCGAAGATCAGCTCGCGCTCAGCGACTGGGTGCCGTTTCGCCGCCTGATGGATAAGCCGTATGTCGCGACGATGCTCGGCCATGTGCGCGTCAACGCCGTCGATCCATCGACGCCCGCTTCCTATTCAAAGGTCATCATCGCCGATCTCATTCGCGCCAAGTGGCGCCACACCGGATTGCTGATTACCGACGATTTCAGCATGGGCGCGATCACCCATAGTCCCGATCGGGCGGGCGGCGCTGCCGTCAAAGCCCTGCAAGCTGGCGTCGACCTTGTCCTGGTTTCGTTCAACGAGAAGCACTACGACAGTGTCATGTCATCTCTGCTCGACGCAGACGCGCGTGGGTTGTTTGACCAAGGTGCCGATGCAGCAAGCGTCGATCGCATCGTCAAAGCGACGACGCAACGTCCAACACTCATGAAGTAGATCCCTGCCGATCCGTCAGCGATGTTTTCCGCCGGCCCGCCAACGATCATAACGTGCCAACGCGGCCGACAGCGGCGGGCGCACGCGCAAGAACGCAACGTAAACGGCGTCAAGCATGCGGACCGCGACCGGTACGCGGCCAAGTTTTTCTAGAAATCCCAGTCGCGGCGACATGCTCCACATTTCAATGAAGGCCGCAGCCCCGCTGACCAGCGAGCCATCGGCCCGACGGACGTGAAAGCGGCGCATCGCATCCGCAGCCGTCAAATCAGTGGCGACGCGGTCGTCCGGCGGGATTTGGCTGACATCCGCAAACTCGACCTGCCGCTCATCGGTTAACGATCGGATCAACGAGATCTCGCGCTGACATAACGGACACGAGCCGTCGTGATAAACGATGACACACGCGTCACCTGACCGTGCGCCGTGGTCGGAAGAACGCGCAGACGGAATCTGATGCGACAGCTCACTTGTCATGAATTTTGTACGTCGTGTTCCAGCTGGCCGATCATGCCGGCAGGCACCGCTGTTGGCGTCGACCACACTCGCAGTATGGCATCACTTTTCCTCAATACGAGCGCCAATCTCGGGCTCGCGGCGGACGTTCAAGATGTTTTGATGCGATCAAGCAAAGGGTCGACTGACTTTCGCGCGTATTTGGTGCGAGTTTCTGACAGGTTGCGACCAATTCATTTGATGAGGACATTTGCTATGGTTCATTCTCACGGGATGGCGCTTGCGGCAGCGGCGGCTGCGATCGCCGTCGGCATTGCGACACCGGCCTCAGCGCATGATCGCGCCCACAAGTCATCGCGCGATACCTCGCGGCCTGCCGGATCGCATGTCATCACGGCCTGTAGCACCTACGGGCACCATGGCTGCGAAACCGCGGTCGTGCGTTATACCAAACTCGGTCCGCAATACCGGCGGCCAGGCGGGAGCTGGACGTGGTGCGAGACGGATTGCCGAGATACGCTGCGTCGGCACACCGTTGATTTCTGGGACACGCAGACCGAGAGTTCCGGGCGATAGCTGGACGACGTACGAGACCGATTGCCGAGATACGCTGCGCCGGCACACCGTTGATTTCTGGGACACGCAGACCGAGAATTCTCGCTAAACCATACCGTCCTGGCGACGATTGGTGCACGACGCAGTGGTCCCAGTTGGGCAAATGCGCGCGCGAAACTACACACGCGAAAGCCTTGGCGCCGACGGTAATCGGCGCCAGGCAAAAAACGGAAGCGGAGCGCCAGACGTGCGCGTAAAAATTCCGGAGGATTTGCGCTCATCGCGCGCTCCGCTACAGGTGTTCTGATCGACCGTATCGATATGGGCGGTTCCTTACTCCGCCAGGAGGGGTCTCCATTCTCTGAGCATCGAAACGGTTCGCTGCGCCGTTGGCCTCGGGCCGTTACTCCCTTGTGCCAACGTGCGGACCTGCACCCCACCCCCAATCTTTAAACGGTCTCGAGACTGTCCGTCGTTGGTCGAGGCGAGGTGAGGAGATTATGCGGGGCCCGCATTCGGCGGGGATAAGCGATAACGCAGATGTGATCGGTTCGAGGGGAACACTACGGGTGCCCAGCGGTTGTGTGCGCGTTCCGGCAGGTGCCGCATCACTTTTGCAGAGGTGTCGCCAACCGGATCTTGGCTACCGCACTACTCATTTTTGGGGGACGAACTTACATGGATGCAAAGTCACTGGTCATCGGCGCACTGCTCGTCGCCGTCGGCGTGCTCGGCTATTTCTATTACGAGTCACAACAGTCGAGCGTGAAGATTGATTTGCCGGGCGTGAAGATCGAAGGCAATTAGCCCGCGTCGTCAGCTTAGCCCAGACCGGCGCCTTCTTCTTTTATTCGGATATCCGCGATCATGCGATCCAAGAGAAGGGTCGTGCGGCGATACAAATCCGAACCGGGGCGATAATCGGCGCTGGCGTAGAAGTCGCAGCGTCCGGCGTTGAAGAGTTCGACACATTTTTCGGCTGAGCCGTCGGGCGCATGCACGGCGATCGCGGCTCCGCCATTCTTTTTTAAAAGCGCCATGCTCGGCACATCTGTCTCTCCGTCGCCGAAGTAAATCATGTTCGAGAACGGGATGGGCCGCAACTCCTCCGGCATATGGGCGTTGATGCTGTCGTTGTAGTCTTCCAGCCCCTTGTTGATGCGGAACAAATATTGCGTTTTGCCGGTGTCAGTGATGACGCGCTTGGGGAACGGCAGATCATAGGCATCGAACCAGTATTCGCTGGCGAAGACGTTGGCGAAATTTTTGTAGATTGATGTGCCTTCGACGATCTCGGTCAGACCAGACGACACGAGATAGTGTTTGATGATCACACCGTCGGCCTGAATCTTCGAAGCGACGTAGGCCTCGATTTCGCCGAACCACTGCTCGACGCCAGGATAAAATTCGACGTCCCGGCCCTGCGCGACCAGATCGGCGCGGTCGATGCGCACGCCCTTCTCTTTCGCTTTTTTATACATCAGGTGCATGTAAGTGATGAGCGGATCGGCGCGCTCGGCTCGGGCGAGTGCGGTGCATTCGGCCCAGAAGTCCTTGGCCGTGATGCCGAGCTTCGGCAGGAAGGCGTATTCCTGCATCGGCTTTGGCGACAGCGTGCCGTCGAAATCATAGACGAGCGCGATCGATTTTTTGGTAAATGGTTTTTTGATTTCGGCGGCCTGTCGGTTGGTGAGCGCTGGCTCCCGCGACAGGACATCGGACGATTCGCGCCCGCGCGGGGTCATGCGCTTGTTGCGATCCTTGCTGCCCGCCCGCTCGACCATTGCTTATCCCCTCACTGCCGCTCGTCTTGCAGCTGCGACAAAAGACCGATTCGGGGGCCGGAATGAAGGCGGATTTTCGCGGCATCGGCGCTCGCCGACGCCGAGGAAATTAGTGTTTGCAATCGGGACCGTGAACATGCCCCGGCTCGCCGTGAGCTGCATGGTCGTGGCTGTGATCGTGCCCTTGCTCATCGGCGTGATCATGGGAGTGATTATGCGCATGGTCGTGGCCGCAGCCGCACGAGTCGCTGTGCGTATGGTCGTCGTCCGGATTGAGCAGCGCCGCAGCGAGCTTGCGTTCGAGCGCAATCGACGTGTCGCGCGGGCTATCTTTATCCTCGATCAACAGCGCCATGATCTCGGCCCCAATGCGCAAATCATCGACGGCACCGAGATAGTGGCGGCGCAGGCGGCCCTGGCGATCGAACAGCAAAATCGCCGGCGTGCCTTGTAATTCATAGTCCTTCATCGTTTGCGGCAGCTCTTCGCCGTTTGGCTTGTCGAGTGCCACAGGAAGCGTGAAGCCGTGCTCGTCAAGAAACGCCGCGACTTTGTCCGGCGTCTGTTCGTCGAATTTTTCAAACGCCATGTGCAGGCCGAGCACGGCAACTTGCTTGTCCGAGAACGCGCGTGTCAGGCGCATAGCTTGCGGCAAGCCATATTTGAGCGAACCGGGACAAGCCATCGCCGCTACGGCGACAAAAACAACTTTACCTTTCTCGGCTTTTAGCGTGCGCTTGCCGTCGGAATTGAGCCAGCGGGTTGCGGTGATTTCGGGCGGGCGTTCGGGATTGAACATGGTGGCATCCTTGGTAATTTCGATCGGCAGATTATCACAATCCGGCGGCGGCCGGCGCGCATCTCAGTCGCAGGCTTGATCGGACTTCACACGCAAAGATGAAATGGGCGCACACGCAGCCGCATGAGCCAAGGGCGCACAGCGGCCGTCGAGCCCGTCACCGAAAATGCGAAATGTCAGGCCGCAGCCGCGCATGACATTTGTGGTTGAGACGCAGCCAAGCTCAATGCCCGGCGACGCGCCCGACGCCTGCATCGCTTGTGAATAGCGATCGAGCCAACGTGCTTCGACGATGCGCAACGGTGGTTTCGACCGGGCGATGGCTTCCGGCGTTTGCAGGGCACGAGCCGATCCGAGAATGAAGACGCCAGACGGCTCGCGAAATCCGAGTACCCCAGTTGAAACACCAGTCGCGCCGGGGCACGCGGTTGCGATGGCCCGGGCGATCTGGCGCGCCGGCCAGATCGTGTCGAGCGACGGCAACACGACAACAAGCAGCGTCACGGCAAACAATGCCAGCGCAGCGACGCTGTCGCGCCACCAGAGCGCGAGACGGTTGGCGCGGCCGTCGACAGCGCTGACGTAAAAGAGTGTGGCGACGACTGCAATCATCACGATGGCTGGGAGACCCGGCCGCGCGCCTGTTGCAGCGAATAGGCCGACGAACAGCACCAACACGAAGATTGCCGCGATCGGCGGCCATGGAATGGCGTGCCACTTCGGCAACTTTGGCGCGCCGTCTGCACCTTGCACGAGCATCGCGACGGCGAGCGCAAGCGCTGGAAACATCACCTGCACAGTGTACGTGCCGGGCTTCGACGACAGAAGTTCGAGATACGCAAGATAGCCGATGACCCAGGCCAGCAAAAAGCGCGCGATGCGCTGATCACGTCCGCTCCATAGCTTCGAGAGAGCTGGGATCAGCAGCGCGGTTCCCGGCAGGAATCCGAGCAGCAGCGCCAGCACGAATGTGCCCGGGAAGGCGCGCAGTTTCATATCCTGCGAGCCGCCCAGCGCTTCGAGGATGGCGCTGAAGCCCAGTCCCGAAAACGGTACGCCATCCTGCATCATCCGCACGACGATCCATGGGCTTGCGATGGCGAGTGCGAGTGGCACACCGATGATCGGCCGCGTGCGCGTCAGCCAAGATAAATCGCGGTCCATGACGGCCAGTGCCACGAGCGTCGCAATGATCAAAATTGGAACCAGCAGCGCATTCAGCAGTATGCCAATACCAAGCGAAAACCAAAAGAGCATGGCGAGCCAGGTCGGCGAGGGGTCGTCGTCGCGGAGCATGTAAAGCCGCAGCAAGCACAGCATCGCGACAATGGCGGGAAGCAGCGACAGGCCTTCTGTAATCGCAAGCTGCGACACGAGCACCGTCAATGGCGCGACCGCAAACAGAGCGGCCGCCATGAACGCGACTGGACCGCCGACCAACGGCGCGGCCAGCCAGAACAAAGCCGCGACCGCGAGCGTAACGGCGATCACGCCAGGGGCTCGATAGACGGCAATCGTGCGGGCAAATTCCGGCCCGGCGATCGACGCCATGATGCCCTGTGCCCAGTATGTGCCGATGGGACGGAACTGATGCACCGTGTCGCCGTAGCGCGGATCGAGCCACGTACCGCGCGCCACCATGTCCCGCGTCGTCTCGGCGTAGACGATCTCGGTGCGATCGACAGCGGGAAGCCGCAGGACGCCCGGCACATAAATCGCGAGACACAGCAGGATCAACGCCAGAGCCCCGCGCCCCCGGTGCTGCCCCAGCTCCGTCAGCCACGTCGCCCTGTCCGCACGTACTTCGCGCGCTGGCTCCGCCACCAACCGCCCTCCTCGGCTTGACACCCCTTGAAAACTAGGTTGATTGCGCATCCTCGGCAAAAAAAGGCAAGGGGTGCGCGGCGCACATGAGCACACCATCACCAGACACAGCGGCAGCGCGCGTCCGGCTGATCAAGATTGTTGCCGAGCGATCATTTCAGGAAGGCCCTGAGATGAAACTTGCGTCCGGCAAGACATCGACGTTCTACTTCAACATGAAACCGACGATGCTCGACAGCGAAGGCGCGTTTCTTATCGCCACGCTGATCCTCGATCAGCTTGAGGGCATCGAAGCTGACATGGTCGGCGGCCTCGAAATGGGCGCGGTGCCGATCGCCGCCAGCGTCGCGACGCTGGCGCACACGCGCGGACGCAAGCTGCCGGCCTTCTTCGTTCGCAAACAGGCAAAAGAGCACGGCACGAAGAGCCTGATCGAAGGGCTCGGACCTGGTGAAACGATGAGCGGGAAGCGCGTTGTCATCGTCGAAGACGTGACAACAACGGGCGGGTCATCGATCAAGGCGGCCGAGGCGATCCGAGCCGCCGGCGGCACGATCGTTCGGGTGATCACGATCGTCGATCGTCTGGATGGCGCAGCAGACGCCTTTGCAACAGCTTCGCTGCCGTTTCATCCGCTTCTGACGCTCAACGATTTCAAGACCTGACCATCGCAAGCGTCAGAGTTTGCATGAACCGGCGCCATTCTGAGGCCGGCAAACATCGTCACGCGCACAACGGTCTGCATCACATCCGTCGGACGCACTATGACGCAGTCTGCAATAACTATTTCTCGCCGGCATCTCATCTTGGCCGAACTTTGCCCGTCATACTGCGTTACGGATGATGACAACGTGCTGCGTCTTTTGCGTTGCGTAGCACCAAACTATTGAGAGTGAGCGTGAGCGAGACTACAGGCGTGCCGAGATCCGAAACTGCGGGCAGATCGACCGCGCGGCACGTGGCGCCACCGCTGCCTCCAGTCGCACCGACGTTCGATCACACCAAAGTTCGCGCTGCATTATCAGCAAATGCTGATCGGCGAGCCGCGAGCCGTTCCGCAGCCGTAAGTCGCTCGGTTCCGCTGCATGTCACGTTGCGACGCCGCCATGACCATGATGCGGGCGTCGAACCGGCGAACAGCGACGGCACTGGTGCCATCAAAAACGCCTCGCATGGCGGTCGTCTGCAATCCAGCGCCGTGCCCGGCACGTCCGACAACGACGCCGTTGCCGCGGTTGAAAGCGCGGGTGTTCACGACCCACGCGAGCAGCATGGTCCGGCGCGGTTTCGTGACGCCAAGCCGTCGCTGGGTTGGCGAGCGGTGACGCTGACCGCCGACGCCATCGTGCTGACCATCGCCGCACCATTCTTTGCCGTCTGGTACGTTGCTCGGGCGATCAAACGCCTTTTTGTCAAAGGCTAGAGTTTTTCCTGCTGAATAACGCAATTGTACTCGCGCAGTTTGGGGCACCTGACATCTATTCCGCTGCCGCTTGCCGGGGCAGCACCGGACCGGCACGCATCACGTCGCTGTCAACATACGCTTCGTATTTCGCGAAGTTGGCGATGAACATCTCGGCCAGCTTGATAGCGGCGCGATCATAGGCCTTTGGATCAGCCCAGGTGTCACGCGGCGCCATCAGCTTGGCGTCCACACCCGCCAGCATGCCGGGGATCGTGATCGGCACCTTGAATCCGAACAGCGGATCGACGCGCATCGTTTGATCTTTGAGATCGCCCGCGAGTGCCGCATTGAGCAGCGCGCGCGTGACTTTGATTGGCATCCGCGTGCCCATACCGAATGGCCCACCCGTCCATCCGGTATTGACGAGCCAGCAATCCACCTCATGCCGGGCGATCAAATCGCGTAGCAGATTTCCATAGACGCTTGGATGACGCGGCATGAATGGTGCGCCAAAGCAGGTTGAAAATGTCGGCTTCGGCTCAGCCCCCATGCCCTTCTCGGTACCGGCGACTTTGGCCGTAAATCCGGATAGAAAATGATACATCGCCTGGCTCGGCGTTAGCCTGGCGATCGGTGGCAGCACGCCAAACGCGTCCGCCGTGAGCATGACGATATTGCGTGGATGACCGGCAGTGCCATCGACGCTGGCATTGGGGATAGCGTCTAGCGGATAGGCCGAGCGGGAATTTTCAGCCAAGCGACTGTCATCGAAATCAGGGGACTTTTCCGGGCCTTTCAAGACGACGTTTTCAAGCACCGTCGCAAAACGGTTCGACGCGTCCCAAATTTCCGGTTCGGCCGATTTCGACAGACGGATGGTCTTGGCGTAACACCCACCCTCAAAATTGAAGATGCCGTCGGCGCTCCAGCCATGCTCATCGTCGCCGAGCAACGTGCGCGACGGGTCGGCCGAGAGCGTTGTCTTGCCGGTGCCGGACAAACCGAAGAACACCGCCGACGTGCCATCGCCGCCGACGTTGGCCGAGCAATGCATCGGCATGACGGCGTGTTCGGGCAGGACGTAATTGAGAAACGAGAACACCGCTTTTTTCGTCTCACCGGCGTAGCTCGTGCCGCCAATCAAAACGATGCGGCGGGTGAAGTCACAGGCGATCACCGTTTCCGATCGCGTTCCGTGATACATCGGCGCAGCGCGAAAGCTCGGCAGATTAACGACGGTGAACTGCGGCACGAAGGCGGCCAGGTCATCGGCCTCGGGCCGGCGCAGCAAATGGCGAATGAAGAGTGCGTGCCAGGCGTACTCGGTGACCACACGCGTGTTCAAACGATGCTGCCGATCGGCACCGGCGAACAAATCCTGGACGAAGAGTTCTTTGTGTTTTGCGAATGCGATGAAATCGGCAAGCAGCCGATCGAATTGCTCTTCGCTCATCGCTTTGGCGTTGTCCCACCAGATCGCGGTCTCGCTCGCCGTGTCGCGAACGATGTATTTGTCCTCCGCCGAGCGCCCGGTGTGCTGGCCGGTTTCAACCGCGAGCGCGCCGCTCGACGCCAGCCGCCCCTCGCCGCGCCGAATGGCGATTTCGACCAAGTCGCTGGCATGGAGATTGCGCCGGATCTTGGCTGAGGTTTCAAGCGGGAAAAGTTGGACGGTCATTCAAAACCCTCATCGCGCTAAAACCACCCACTGACTTGTCGCAGGCGACGCGTGGACTGGAAAAACCGCCAGAGTCACGGAGTATTACCCGTAGCAGGGCAAGCCAAGTCTAACGGCGAAAGCATCACCTAGTCGGTGGACCACGCCAGCTCAAGATGTGCAAAGGTCTAACGCCCAAAGTCGTACGCTGCATAACCGGGCAAGCGGCGGATTTCATTTGCGATTCGTAGTTTCGCCTGTTGCCACACCGTTGCCAAATCAAAATCGGCCGTTCGGCCGCACATTCCCCGACTAATCAACCTTCGATTGCCGCGTTTGCTTGCAGGTCGGGTGGCTGTCGCCTATTCAGTTGTCGTTCAGGCGCTGCGCTGCAAAGACTGTCGTGCCACAATTGGCGCACCTTACCGCCATAGAGCGGAAACGTGCTGCGGGCACGGCACGCCCCACCCCCGGGGCTGGAGAGGAACCGATGAAAGAGAAAAGCACGATTGCGTTGGTTGACGACGAACGCAATATTCTCACCTCCTTGCGCATGGCGCTGGAAGCGGAAGGGTACAAGGTTCGCACGTACGGTGATGGTGTGTCGGCGTTGGAAGCCTTAACCGAAGAGCCCGCCGACCTCGGTATTTTCGACATCAAGATGCCGCGTATGGACGGCATGGAACTGTTGCGCCGGGTGCGCCAGCAATCGGCCATGCCGGTTATTTTTCTGACCTCGAAAGACGAAGAAATCGACGAGTTGTTTGGCCTCAAGATGGGCGCCGACGACTACATCGCCAAGCCATTTTCGCAGCGCCTCATCGTCGAGCGGGTGAAGGCCGTGCTGCGCCGTGTCGCGCCAAAGGATGCAGCGACCGCCGAAGAAGAGAGCAAGCGCGTTCTGGAGCGCGGCAAACTGAAGCTCGATCCCGAGCGCCACACTTGCCACTGGGACAATAAGGGCGTGACGCTGACCGTCACCGAATTCCTCATATTGCAGGCTCTAGCGACGCGGCCCGGCGTCGTCAAAACACGCGACGCGCTGATGGATGCCGCCTACGACGATCAGGTCTACGTCGATGACCGCACCATCGACAGTCACATCAAGCGGCTGCGCAAAAAGTTCAAGCAGGTCGATGATGATTTCGATGTGATCGAAACGCTTTATGGCGTCGGCTATCGCTTCAAGGAATGATGCTGCAACGGGCCGCCGATTATCGGCCGCCACGGGTGCATGCCTCCAGGGCTGAACGTGTAACGCTGGAATGGGGAGCGAATGGCGCTGGATACACGAGATCTGGCCGTGGACGATGTCTTGGCGGTGGCCTCGCAGGAGACGGTGTCCGACGGGCGCGGGGCCGCGTCGTCGCCGGCAGCGCCAAGGGCGGCGTTTGATCTCGCTCTGCCAAAGCCCGTGGTCGATCGTATCCAGGCCGTCAGCGCGGCCGCAAGACAGCGGATACCAATCTGGTGGGCGGGCCAACCGATCCCTCGCTGGCTCGGCGGCAGTCTGCGGCGGCGCATTCTATTCGCCAACCTGATCGGCCTCGCTGGCCTGCTGATGGCGATGCTGTACCTAAGCCTGCATCATAGCTGGCTGGTCGATTCCAAGGTCGATGTGGTCAAGACGGTGTCGCGCATCACCGCCGAAGCCATCGCGTATCGCGCCGTCAACGAGCGGGCCGTCTTCGATTCCGATAGGTTGCCGGAAAAATCCCCGCCACGCGTCAAGCGCGACGACGCATTTGCGGCCCTGGAATTGCCGTTGGATCCGCAGCAAGCCGCCGCCGTGCTGCGAAAAGTCGTTGGACCGGCAGATCTGACCGCGCGCGTCTACTCGCAGAAAGGCACGCTGATCCTCGACAGCGACGCATTGTTTTCGACCCGTTCGCTGACGTCGCCGCCCACGGAAACGACGGAAGAATCGACGCGCCTGCGCAATTTTTGGACCCGCTTCCACTATTGGCTGATCAACAAAGAGCTGAAAGTTTACCGCGAACTCGGCACGGCCAATGGCTTTCTTTATCCGGAGGTGAAGAATGCCGCCGAGAAAGGCATTGAAACGCCTATCTTGCTGCTGAACAGAAAGGGTCAGCAAATCGTTTCGCTGGCCGAGCCGATCAAGCGCGGGTCAAAAGTCCTCGGCGTCCTGGTGCTCTCGACCAAGCCCGGCGATATCGACAACGTCTTGTGGGACGAGCGCTGGCTCATCCTGCAAATCGCCGGCGTCGCATTGGTCCTGGCCGTTGGCAGCTCACTGCTGCTGGCGCGAACGGTCGCTGGACCGATGAAACGGCTATCGGAAGCCGCAAATCACGTCAGCCGCAACATTGTTGCGCGCCAAGAGCTGCCCGATCTCATCAATCGCCGTGACGAAGTTGGCCAAATGGGCCGTGCCTTCGTCGATATGACAAACGCGCTGTATCGGCGCATCGAAGCCAGCGAAAAGTTCGCGGCCGACGTGGCCCACGAACTGAAGAACCCTCTCGCCGCTGCGCGCTCCACCGCCGAAGCGCTCACTTACGCCAAGTCGGACACCGACCGCCAGCAGCTCGTCAATGAAATTCAAACTGAGCTGAAACGCCTCAACCGGCTCATCAATGACGTGTCCAACGCCTCTCGGCTCGACGCCGAATTGGCGCGCCAGGAGATGCAGGACGTCGACGTCCGAGGCGTGCTTGACAGCGTCTCGCGGATTTTCCGAGACATGCTCGATGACGATGACCGCTCGATCCGGCTGGTCGTCGATCCCTCAGCGCCGCGCAGCGCCTTCACGGTCATCGGCAATGACGGCCGCCTTGGTCAAATTTTCACGAACCTCATCGACAATGCCCTATCATTTTCGCCAGCAGGCGGGCGCATCACCGTGACGGCCCAGAGCAACGGTCAGCGCGTCGAGATCACGATCGAAGATCAGGGCCCTGGGATCCCAACTGACAAGTTGAACGCGATCTTCGAGCGCTTCTACTCCGATCGCCCCGCGACCGACACCAAACGCGGCAAGAATTCTGGACTCGGGCTGTCGATCTCGCGCGAAATCGTCATTAGCCATCGCGGCGAAATCTACGCCGAAAACATTGCGCCAAGCGGTCCGCTCGATACCATGACAGGCGCCCGCTTCACTGTTCGACTGCCGACCGCGGGCGCGAGCGGAGGCGGTGTTGGACGGCGCCTCTAGCCACTTTCATGGGACGGCGGTCGCCGTCGGTGACCGGGCGGCACTCATTCGCGGACCGTCGGGATCGGGGAAGTCGGATCTGGCGCTGCGCTGTCTGGCGATGGGACAATCGCCATTGGTGGAACAACCCGCGCGCCTAATCGCTGACGATCAAGTGATCATCCACCGTATTGGCGCCAGGCTCAGCGCCACCGCGCCGGCTTCGCTCAAAGGCCTGATCGAAGTCCGCGGCATTGGCATTGCCAGCGTCGACGCGACGGATCAGGCGGATGTGGTTCTGATTGTCGACCTTTTGCCAGACGGCGTAGTCGCCGAACGCTTGCCGCAGCCTTGGCCAACGGTACGGCTGCTCGATCTCGCTGTGCCGCAAATACGGATATCGGCCTTCGAACCCTCGGCCGCGATCAAGACGTTGCTGGCCCTCGGCGGCAAAGCGGTGCTTTTGCCACCAGTCTGCATCTAGAATTTTGCCTGCACGCCGTGCCTTAAAACCACTTGCGCGGATCATCAAGCCTTGCCACTTTCCCGCGCATGATCCGGCATACCTACATCGTGCGCCGTCCACAGCACTTCTAATTGGCCCCATTGCCCATGATCGGTCTGGTTATCGTAACCCATGGCGGCCTCGCGACGGAATTTCGTCACGCGCTTGAGCATGTGGTGGGACGCCAGCTCGGCTTAGAGACGGTGGCCATTGGTCCTGACGACGACATGGACGCGCGCCGCCTCGAAATCTTAAACGCGGTGCGCCGGGTCAATAGCGGCAAGGGCGTGATCATTCTCACCGATATGTTCGGCGGTACGCCGTCCAACCTCGCCATCTCGGTCATGGACGAAGCTAAGGCCGAGGTGATCGCTGGCATCAATTTGCCGATCCTAGTCAAACTCGCGAGCATTCGCGGCGAACTGCCGTTGGCGCAGGCCGTGAGCTTGGCTCGTGATGCGGGCCGCAAATATATCAAGGTTGCGAGCCAAGAGCTGTCGGGCGAGTAGGGCATTAAGAGGATCGGATGCCTGAACTCGTCAATAGTCCGCGGCCCGAGGCCGTCGTCATCATCCGCAACATCAAGGGCCTGCACGCGCGGGCCTCGGCCAAGTTCGTCAAATGCGCGGAAAACTATAACGCGAATGTCATCGTCACACGCGACGGCCAGGCGGTGGGTGGAACATCGATCATGGGGTTGATGATGCTGGCGGCAGGACCGGGATCGGAATTGCACATTTCGGCGGAAGGTCCGCAAGGGCCGGAAGCGCTGCAAGCCCTGGTGGCGCTGGTCGAGGCAGGCTTCGACGAGGAATGCGTCGGCGACGACTAACGCCGTCAATCTCGACCCCAGCGCGCGCCTTCCAAAAAGAAAACGAGGACGTCTGGTGAGACGCCCTCGATTCCGGTGCAGGAGGTTTCAACGGTCCGCTTACTGAGACAAGTACAAGCTGGAGATCTTCAGCGCGATATCGCGGAAGGCCTGCTTGATTTCGTCGCCGTTCGCGGCGTTGTAGAACTTGGTCGAGTCGGTCGCGCAATTGCTCAGCGTATTGATCGCTGTCTGGTTGCCGCCGAGCGCATAACCAATCGTGTAAACCTCGATACCGCGCGCCTTCATCTGCGTGCAGATTTGCGTCGCCTGACTGGCCGAGGACTGACCGTTGAGTGACAACGCCGAGTTGTTGGTGCCGGCGGTGTCCGTCGTTCCAGCCTTATCAGGGTCATACGTGTAGTTATACTCGCCGTCCGTCATCAGAATCGCGATCTTCTTGCGCTTGTCGTCGCCGTAAGCGGCGGGCGCACTAGAACCCGTGAACAGCGAAGACCAATTCGGCGACAGCGCATAGTAAGACCATGCCGTGCCGACATGCCCGGCCGTACCACCCTGAGCGACAAGGCTCGTGACCTTGTTCTTCAGAACGGTCGTGTCGCTCGTTAACGGCACAACCGCGTTTTGCGACGCGATCTGACAGGATGCCGACGTCGCCGAAGAATTACCGACGTCATTGTAGATGCGCGTCACGGGGTTCGTCGAAGAGGCAACGACATCGGTGTACTTGTTCGCACCGCTGCGCTCGCCGACGCACACTGAAGGGGCGAAATAGTAGTAGGTCGTCGTCTTCTTCTTGCCACTGCCGGTCGTAACGGAACGCGCAAAGTTCGAGACGCCCGTCGTCATGACACTGGTCGGAAAGCCCGTCGGCGGACGCACGTCAGCCGAGAACGGGATCAGCGCGACTTTCGATGTGAACTTGGACTGATCCTGCCAGACAACGATGTCGATCAGATCCTTCGCCGCCGTCTTCATGTCGTTGATCTTGGTGCCGGTGGTGCACGGGGACGCGCCGCCGTCACACATCGAACCCGACGTATCGAGCATCATGGCGATCTCGAGGTTGAGTTCAGCATTGCCGCCGACCGCGAGCGTCGCCTTCGAATATGCGCTGGCGGTCTCCTTGATCAACGGCAGTTCTTTCACGCCACCAAAACTCATAAACGGCGTGGCGATCACCGCCGTGCCCGTCGCGGTCACGGAAGTGCCGTTGTCGACCACGACAAACTTGATCGTATCGCTCTTCATCTTGAGGCGGTTCGACACCGCCGCAGCGTAATATTTGTCCGCAACCGCGATGGCGGCGACTTGGTTGCCACCGTTGGTTTGCAGCGCGCGACCTGCGGCGAGCACCGCAGCGTCGATGGCATTGACCGTCTGGTCGCGGGCATTGAGCCAGCGGCCGGTATCGACGGCAGCGCCAATCATGGCGAACATGAGTATCGCCATCAGTCCGAACATGATCAGAACGTCGCCGGCTGAATCTTGCGCGAACTCACCGAGACGCTTGCGCATCCGGTCAGTCGCGCGGCATTGGCTTTCAGCCGCCCCCACGGGCAACTGGGCGAGACCGTCTCGCACTCCTTCTCGGGTCGTCATTGTAGTCCTCCTGCACATTTTGGCAGGATTGGTGTAATACTCGATCAGTTTAAGCATTACTAAACAGAGCTGGACGTTTTTACCCGCATTTCCACTTCAAAAAACACGATTATTGGCATTTTATTCAAATTTTATACTTACTTTTAATTCCATATTAAGAATTTAAACTTGATATCATTGGCTACGATTGAATTGCAACGCTTTGAATCTGCGGGTTTATCCACTTCGGACGCGCATGACGAACGCCCGCAACGCGACATAAAGAGTTGTTTATATCTTGTTGCGACGGTGGGCCTGTTCCGCTATAGCCCGTTGCGGCAGCGAAAATATTTTTACGGCGATGCCCGCAAAATATGACCGTGAGACCGCCTGTCGCACCAGGGGTTTGCCTCCTGCCTACCGTCCGCCGCGATCCCAAAAAGGAGCTGAGATGAGCGCGTTCAACGACCACATCGTCAAAGACTTGAGCCTCGCCGAATGGGGTCGCAAGGAGATTGCGATCGCTGAAACCGAGATGCCAGGCCTGATGGCGACACGGGCGGAATACGGCAAATCGCAGCCGCTGAAAGGCGCCCGCATCGCCGGGTCGTTGCATATGACCATCCAGACGGCAGTGCTGATCGAGACATTGACCGCGCTTGGAGCCGATATTCGCTGGGTGTCGTGCAATATCTATTCGACCCAGGATCATGCCGCCGCAGCCGTCGCCGCAGCGGGTATCCCGGTGTTTGCATGGAAGGGCGAAAGCCTCGTCGATTACTGGGATTACACCCGTAAACTCTTCGAATGGGCCGACGGCGGCATGCCGAACATGATCCTGGACGACGGCGGCGACGCGACCATGTTTGTCCATCTCGGCCTCCGCGCCGAGCAGGGCGACACCGCCTTCCTCGACACGCCAGGGTCCGAAGAAGAAGAAGTGTTCTTCGCACTACTCAAGAAAACATTGACAGAAAAGCCGAAGGGCTGGTTTGCGGCTCTCGCCAAAAACATCAAGGGCGTGTCGGAAGAAACCACCACCGGCGTGCACCGTCTGTATGAGATGCAGAAGGCCGGCAAGCTGCTGTTCCCGGCCATCAACGTCAACGACGCCGTCACCAAGTCAAAATTCGACAACCTCTATGGCTGCCGTGAATCTCTGGTCGACGGTATTCGCCGAGGAACTGACGTCATGATGGCTGGCAAGGTTGCCATGATCGCCGGCTTCGGCGATGTCGGCAAAGGCTCTGCAGCCTCGATGCGTCAAGCCGGTTGCCGGGTCATGGTGTCGGAAATCGATCCCATCTGTGCCTTGCAGGCGGCGATGGAAGGCTATGAAGTTACGACCATGGAAGACGCCGTCACCCGCGCCGATATCTTCGTCACGGCCACCGGCAATAAGGATGTCATCACCGCCGATCACATGCGGGCGATGAAAGATCGCGCCATTGTCTGCAACATCGGCCACTTCGATAACGAGATCCAAGTGGCGGCGCTGAAGAACTTCAAATGGCACAACGTCAAGCCGCAGGTCGATGAGATCGAATTCCCCGATGGCAAGCGCATCATTCTGCTGTCGGAGGGCCGGCTCGTGAACCTCGGCAATGCCATGGGTCATCCCTCGTTCGTGATGTCAGCATCCTTTACCAATCAGACGCTGGCGCAGATCGAGCTTTGGAACAACACGGCCAAATACGAAACCAAGGTCTACACGCTGCCCAAGCACCTCGACGAAAAGGTCGCGCTGCTCCACCTCGCGAAAATCGGCGTCAAGCTGACCAAACTGCGCCCCGATCAGTCATCGTACATCGGTGTAGCGCCCGAGGGGCCGTATAAGCCCGACCACTACCGGTATTGAGGATCGATCGCCGCTCAAGCCGCCGATCAACGCAAGCATTTCGCGGCGCCTGGGAAACACCCGGGCGCCGTTTGCGGTCTTGGGCGTTGGCAATAGTGGCAGGCTAGCGCCACTGTGCTTCATACTCCGGGGATTGATTCGTGTCCCCGACGCGCGTCATTCGTTCGCCTGTCCACTCGCCGTCCTTTTCAGCCGGCCGACTAGTCTCTGCGTCGTCGCGTCCCTTTGCCCCGACCATCGACAGAGAGCCAATGCGCGCCCGTGCAACCCGCACTCAGACCAAGACCACCAAGCGGCAGCTGGCGTTGCTGCTGCTGGCCTCGATTGGATGCGTGACAGCATTGCTCGCGCTCTACCTGGCTGGGCAGGGCGAGCAACCGGCTGACTGGGATTTGCGACACCTGTCACTGATGGCCGGCGTTGCGGCGGCGAGCTTTTTGTCGGGTTTGATTGTTTGGCACATCGCCAGAGGTGCGCGCCACGATGCCCGTAATGCCAAGGCCGAAAGCCTGCATCTGCGCCGCAGTCTCGCCGCCGCCGACGCGATCATCCGCGCCGAGCCGCAGGTGCTGATTTTATGGGAGCCTGGGCAAGCCGTCAGAATCGTCGTTCAAGCGCTCACCGGCGTTGCGGGGCTGCCGGAAACCAACACAGATGTTTTGCGGTTCAGCCAGTGGCTCGACGCAAACAGCGCGCTGGTTTTGAAAGCCGGACTGGACGAATTGTTCGCAACCGGGCGCTCCTTCAATCTCATCTTGAAGACGCAAGCCGGCGGCACCTTCGAAGCGGAGGGCCGCGCCGCGGGTGGCCGCGCCGTGCTGCGGTTCAAAGACATCTCAGGGTACAAGGTCGAATTGTCGAACATTCTCGCCCAGCACGCCGCCCTGGCGCGCGACATTCGATCGAGCCGGGCGCTTCTCAACACGCTGCCGATGCCAACCTGGCTGCGCGACTCCGATGCCCGCCTGATCTGGGTGAACACGGCTTATGTTGCAGCCGTTGATGCCAAAAGCGAACTTGAAGTTCTCGAACGGCAAATCGAATTGCTCGAAAGCCGTCAGCGAAAAGCCGTCAGCAAGGCCATCGCGCTTGGCACCAGCTATCGCAGCCGCGTGCATCTCGTCGCCGGTGGCGAGCGCAAGCCGCACGATGTCGTCGTGTTGCCGATCGACGATGTTTCAGCCGGCGCCGCAATGGACGTGACGGCCATCGAATCCGTGCAAGGCGAACTCGAACGCCAGATTGCGGCTTACGATCGCACACTCGATCGAGTCGAAACCGCAGTTGCGATTTTCAATCGAGATCAAATCTTGGTTTTTTTCAACAACGCGTATGCGAACCTCTGGCAGCTCGATGCCGACTGGCTCAAAACCCGGCCGTCGGACAGCGCCGTTCTCGACCGTCTGCGCGAGCAGGCCAAACTGCCCACGGTCGTCAACTATCGAGACTGGAAAGCTCAGGTGCTCGCCTGTTATCGAACTGGCACCGAGATTGAAGAGCATTGGCATCTCACTGATGGCCGCATCGTGCATGTGATAGGCGAGCAGCGGCCCGACGGTGGCGTCACGTATTTGTTTGCCGACCAGACCGAGCAGCGATCTTTGGAAGGCCGCTATAACGCATTGATTGACGTGCAGCGTGAGACGCTGGACAGCCTAAAGGAAGGCGTCGCGGTGTTTGGCACGGACGGCCGTCTGAAGCTTTACAACGCCGCATTTTCAAGCATCTGGGACATCGACAATCGTAAACTCTCGGAGTTTCCTCACATCGACGACGTGATCGCTATGGTATCACGGGGCCACGACGACGGGGAGAAATGGGACCGCATCAGCCAAGCCGCGACGGCACTGCTGGACGAGCGTGACGATTTCCACGGCCAAATGGTTCGTGCTGACGCCAGCGTCATCGACTATGCCATGATGCCCTTGCCGGATGGCGCGTCGCTGCTGACGTTCGCCGATGTCACGGTTGCCGCGCGGGCCGAGCGGACGTTGCTTGAGCGCAACGACGCGCTTATTGCAGCGGATCGGCTTAAGACCAAGTTCATCAGCCACATTTCCTACGAGCTCAGACAACCGCTGACGAACATCATCGGCTTTTCCCAAATGATGGCCGAGCGTTATACCGGCGACCTGAACGACAAGCAGCGCGAATATGTCTCCGACATCATGGCGTCGTCAAAAACATTGCTCGCCATCATCGATGACATTCTCGATCTGGCGACAATCGATGCCGGTAGCGTGGAATTGAAGCTGGCACCAATCGGCGTGCGCACGATCATCGATGCGGCCACGCTTGGAATTCTCGAACGGTCCAACCGTTCGAAGCTGAGCATCAACATCATCGTCGCCCCTGACGCCAATGAGATGATGGCGGATGAAGTACGCATGCGCCAGGTGCTCTACAATTTGCTGTCGAACGCGGTCGGCTTCTCCAAGCCGTATGATACGGTTCACGTGGAGTGCTGGCGCGAGGCCGGCAGCATGGTTTTCCGCGTTGCGGACCAGGGCGTCGGCATTCCGCAGGATCAGTTGGATCGCGTTTTCCAGCGTTTCGAGAGCCGCAGCCAGGGTGGTAAACATCGCGGCGCAGGGCTCGGCCTTTCTATCGCCAAAAGCCTGGTTGAACTGCACGGCGGCACGATCGACATCCAGTCGGAAGAAAATCGTGGCACTCAAGTGACGGTTAGAATCCCTGAACGTCCCATTCCGACTGAGGATGGCAGCGGAAGCGTAGTGGCACCGCGCAGCAAGGCCGCGTAAACTCTCGCCCAATGACCCTCACCCTTCGCATCGACAATCTGACTGAGCCTGGATTGACGCGCCTTGCCGAAGAGGTCGCGTTGATGCTCGCGCCTGGCGATCTGGTCACGCTCAGCGGTGATCTCGGCGCCGGCAAGACGACCGTGGCACGCGCCTTAATCCGGGCGGCGACGCACGATTGGTTTCTCGACGTCCCAAGTCCCACGTTTACGTTGATGCAGACATACGCGTGTTCGCGGTTTGAAATCGCCCACGTCGATTTGTATCGCATTACATCGGCCGACGAGCTCGATGAGCTTGGCCTAGACGATGTCATGAAAACGGGTGTTGCGCTGATCGAATGGCCCGAGCGCGCTGACGGCCGGCTGGGCGAAGCGTCGCTCTCAATCGAGCTGAGTGAGGCGGAAGGCTGCGACCGGCGCAGCATCGTGCTTTCAGCGCCGCCACACGCCGCTCAGCGGTTGCAACGCTTCGCTGACGTCCGAGCGTTTTTGCAAGGCGCAGGTGAGTGGGCCAATCCGACCGTTCACGTCAGCTATTTGCAGGGAGATGCATCACCTCGCCGCTACGCACGGTTGACCGCGAGCGATGGCCGGCGCGCGCTGCTGATGGATTCTCCGCATCAAGCCGACGGGCCCGCCGTCCAAGACGGCCTGCCGTATAGCCGCATCGCACATCTTGCCGAAGATGTCCGCCCATTCGTCGCAATTTCCAATGCGCTGCGTGAACGCGGCATCTCGGCGCCTGAAATTCTGGTCGCGGATCTTGATGCAGGTTTGCTGCTCATCGAGGATTTTGGCGACGCGGTTTTTGGCGCCGAACTGAAACGCGGCGCCGCGCAGTTGCCGCTATGGCAAGCTGCAACCGATACACTGGTTGCATTGCGCGCGCATCCACCAGAGCACAGCCTTTCATTGCTCGACGGCGCGGTGCAACGGTTGGCACCGCTCGATACGCGCATCCTGTCGATTGAGGTGACGCTGTTGCTTGATTGGTTTTGGCCAGCGGCCCTCGGCGCACCGGCATCAGACAAAATCCGGGCGTCGTTTATCGCGGCATGGTCGCCGCTGTTCGCGACGGTTCTGGCAGGCCCAACCGGTTGGCTCCTGCGCGACTATCACTCGCCAAACCTCATTGCGCTCGATAACAGACCGCCGCCGCGCAATGTCGGCGTGATTGATTTCCAAGACGCAATGACAGGGCCGCCTGCATATGATCTCGTATCGCTGCTTCAGGATGCCCGCGTCGATGTTTCGACCGACATCGAGAGCGCATGTCTCGCGCGCTACGTCGACGCGGTTTCGCGTCTAGAGCCAAACTTCGATGCCACTCAATTTCGCGTCGCCTATGCGGTGCTTGGGGCTCAACGCACGACGAAAATTTTAGGTATTTTCGCGCGCCTCGCCAAGCGTGACGGAAAACGCCAGTATCTGGCCCATATGCCGAGGCTGTTCGACTATCTTGACCGAAATTTGCAGCATCCTGAACTGGTAGATCTGCGCGCGTGGTACGACGAGCACATGCCCGCCGCTCTGCGCCGCCGCCCCCTGACGATTTGAACCGTAAGCCGAAGTGAGCACGCGATGATGCCGCCCCGACGACCGACCTCGGCTTTCGTGCTCGGTGCTGGCCTCGGCTCACGCATGCGCCCGCTCACCGAGCAAATTCCGAAGCCCATGGTGTCACTCGCCGGACGAGCACTTATCGATCATGTGCTCGATCGTCTGGCTGCGGCGGGCGTGACACATGCCGTCGTCAACGTGCACTACCTCGCGGATGCATTGATAAAGCATCTCGCTGCGCGAACGGCACCTCAAATCACGATTTCGGATGAGCGCGATGGACTGTTGGACACTGGTGGTGGCGTTGCACGAGCACTCCACCAGTTTCACGATCAGCCGTTCTTCATCCACAATTCGGATTCGGTTTGGATCGAACATGGTTTGAGCGTTCTCGAGTCCATGATCAGCGCGTGGGATGACGCGCGCATGGACAGCCTCATGCTCATAGCGCCCGCGTCGGCCAGCCTCGGCTACGATGGTCGCGGCGATTTCGCGGTGCAGACTGGCGGCATGCTGGTTCGCGCAGGTCGAGACACGACCGAACCTTACGTTTTTTGCGGCGTCTCGATCGCCCATCCCCGGCTCTTTGACAATGCCCCGAAGGGTCCGTTTTCGTTGAACAAACTTTGGGACGTGGCCATCGCACGCCAGAAAGTTTTCGGCATCGACCTCAACGGCCTGTGGATGCATGTCGGCACACCGACCGCTCTATGCGACGCCGAGCGCGCCATGATCGCTGCCGGCAAACTGCGTGGGCCATCGCGCACCGATGACGGAGATGCAAGCGCATGACGGCGCAGATTTACACCGTGCCGGCAGGCGCGCCGTTTTTGCCGTCACTGGCACGCGCCATCCTCGCTGGCGACTTGGCGCAACCGGGTGGTCGAAGACCCGATCCGCTGTCACTGCCGGAGATCACGTTGTTTTTGCCAACGCGGCGCGCTGCCCGCGCGATGCAAGATGCATTTCTATCGGTGTCGAAAGCGCGCGCACTGCTGATGCCCAGCATCAAACCGATTTCCGAGGGTGAGGAAGACTTGACGCTGCTCAATGCTTTGGCGGGCGTTGGTGCTACCGGTGAAGCCGGCCTTGATATGCCGCCGGCGATGACGTCGCTGCGCCGGACGCTAATCTTGATGCAGCTCATCCACCGCTGGCGCCAAGCCATGGCCGACGGCGATCCGCTCCAACACCCGGCGAGTAGCAACACGCCGGCACAGGCCGCCAATCTCGCCGCCGAACTGGCGAAGCTGATGGATGACGTGGAACGCGAGAACGTGGCGCTTGGTAATCTTGGAAGCCTAGTGCCCGAGACTTATGCGGCGCACTGGCAGCGAACGGTCAAGTTCCTCGAAATCGTCACCAGCTACTGGCCATCGCAGCTGGAAGCCGACGGCATGATGTCGGCCGCCGCGCGAACCAACACCTTGATTTTGAGAGAAGCAGACCGGATCGCTGCCGACACCAGCAACGCACCGCTGATCGTCGCCGGAATCACAGGATCTATTCCGGCGACGGTCGAATTGATGCGTGCCGTGTCGCGCCGTGACGGTGGCGCGATCGTGCTACCGGCGCTCGACACCTGGCTCGATGACGAGAGTTGGAGCAATATCGTACCCACGACCAAAAACGATCGGGGCCATCCCGAGCACCCTCAGTTCGGGTTCAAAAAACTTTTAGATGCGCTCGGCGTCGATCGCCGTGAGGTCCGCACCTTGCCGGGCGTCGACCTGGCCAAGCCCCGCGCCGATCGAGCAGCTTTCATCAGTGAGGCCATGCGTCCATCCGCGAGCACGACGCGCTGGCACCACTACGCGAAAGAAGCCGACGCAAGGCTCATTCGCGCCGCGCTGTCCGGAGTGTCACGGATCGACGCGCCATCGGCGCAGGACGAGGCCGAAGTCGTCGCGCTGATATTGCGTGAGGCCGTCGAAACGCCCGGCCGGACCGCCGCACTCGTGTCGCCCGATCGCGTCTTGGCGCGGCGCGTCGCAATTCGCCTCGAAGCCTGGGGTATTCGCGTCGACGACAGTGCCGGGCGACCGTTCGCGAAGACAGTGCCGGGCACGTTTCTCAATCTCGTCGTCAACGCGGCGCGCAGCGATTTTGCAGCCGCTGATACGATGGCATTGCTGAAACACCCGCTGTGCCGCGTCGGGTTGAAAGCCTTCGACATCCGCCGCTATGGCCGGGCTCTGGAACTCATGGCCTTCCGCGCCCCGTATCTGGGTCGTGGACTGGACGGCATCGCCGCAGCCTTAGAGCGTTTCGAGGAAGATCGATTGGCCAAAGCGCGCCAGCACATGGCGGCTGCGCGCTTGTGGGATGAAGATCGCAAAGGCGCGCGGGTCCTCGTCGACCGGCTCGCCGTGGCGTTCGAAAGCCTGCACGCGCTGATGCAGTCATCAGACCTCCATCCAGTGCAGGCCTTCGCTAAAGCTCATCTCGCCGCTGCGGAATATTTGACAGCCCTACCGGCAGATGAAACGACCGAGAAGGCTGGCCATCCACTTTGGCGCGCCGCCGCTGGAGAAACAGCGCATACATTTTTCACCGAACTCCTCCATGCCGAAAGCCCCGCAGTCACCATCGCAGCGTCCGACTATGCCGATCTCTACGCTGCTCTGGTCGCCCGCGAGAATGTGCGCGAGCGCTCGCCGGTTCACCCGCGGGTGTCGATCTGGGGGCCAATGGAGGCGCGCTTGCAGCAGCCTGACGTGCTGGTGCTGGGATCGCTCAACGAAGGCACGTGGCCGGAAGCTGCTGAACCTGGTGCGTGGCTCAATCGGCCGATGCGCCAGACCATCGGCTTGCCAGCGCCAGAAGAAGATGTCGGCCGCGCCGCACTCGATTTCACGTCACTTCTCGGAGCTGATCGCGTCTATCTGACCCGGGCTGAGAAAATCAAAGGCGTTCCAACGGTGCCATCGCGCTGGCTGATGCGGATTGCAGCGCTGCTCAAAGGCATGAAGCTGGACGACGCGCTGAGCCCGCCCGATCCTTGGCTGGCATGGGCACGCGCGCGCGATGCCATCGACGAGACGCAGCGCCAGCGCATCAGCGCGCCTGAACCGCGCCCGCCCGTCGAACTCCGTCCGCGACGCCTGAGTGTGACGCGTATCGAGACGTGGATCACCAATCCCTATGCGATTTTCGCCAGTCATGTGCTCCGCCTCGAACCTTTGCCCATTCTTGGCGCTTCCCCCGATCAAGCCCTGCGCGGCGCATTGGTTCACGAGGTTGTTTCGCGGTTCGCCACGGCTCATCCCAATCGGCTCCCGACCGACATCAACGGCGAATTGACAGCGATCGCGACCACCGTCCTCGAACGCTATGCAGGCCATCCACGCGTTGCCGCGTTCTGGTTGCCCAGGCTTGCGCGGTTCTTGACATGGTTCGCGGACACCGAACCGGCGCGACGCACCGGGGCGCAAGCGGTCATCGCGGAAACGTCGGGCAGCCTTGTGCTCATCGCACCGGGCGGCCCCTTCACACTAACGGCGCGCGCAGACAGGATTGACGACATGGGACCATCCCTCATCATCACCGACTACAAGACCGGTGCGATCCCGACCGACCGGTACGTTAAAAGCGGACGGTCGCCGCAGCTGCCGCTCGAAGCTGCCATCGCTATAAGCGGCAGTGGCTTTCCTGAACTCGCGGGCCGCAGCGTTTCCGGATTGCGCTACATCCGAGCGTCAGGGGGTGAACCGCCAGGTGAAGAGCGCGCGGTGCGCGCTGATGACATCGCAGCTCTCGCCAGCGCAGCGAGTGACGGCCTGGCACGTCTCGTCGCCGTGTTCGACGATGCGCACACGCCGTATCGGGCGATGCGACGGCCAACCTACAGCTACGACTATGATGCCTTTGCGCATCTTGCCCGCGTTGCGGAATGGTCGGCCCACGTTGACGATGAGGTGATGGTATGAGTGCGATCACTCCGCAGGTGCGTGCCGAAACTGCGCGCTCTCAAACCGAAACAGCGCAATCGCAGGCCGCCGATCCAACCGCCTCAGCATGGGTCAATGCCAATGCCGGTGCCGGCAAAACCTACGTTCTGACGCAGCGCGTCCTGCGCCTGCTCCTCGCTGGTACAGACCCAGAGCGCATCTTATGCCTCACGTATACCAAGGCCGCCGCAGCCGAAATGTCGACGCGGGTGTTCGACAAGCTCGCCGAATGGGTGACGGAGGATGAGAAAAAACTCAGCATTCAACTAGCCGATATTCTGCGCCGTCCAGCGATCGCTGGCGAAATGGCTCTCGCCCGAACGCTTTTCACGCGCGCCATCGAAACGCCTGGTGGCCTCAAAGTACAAACCATCCACGCCTTCTGCGAACGGCTGCTGCAGCGCTTTCCGCTTGAAGCCGGTGTGCCGCCAGGATTCAAGATCCTGGACGATGAAAGGGGCCGCGAAATTCGTGCCCGCGCCATCGATGCGACATTGAAGGACGCCACGGCGAACTCATCGTCCGCCCTTGGCCAAGCGCTTAGCGTGGTCATTCGCTACGCCACGGACTCGACGTTTGACGAACTGCTCGCCAAGGCGATCGGCGAACGCGCATGGCTCACTGCCGCGAGCCGCCTAGAACTTGGCGGATCATCGGACGATTTCGCCGGGGCGGAAACCTATCTTCGCGGCGCGCTCGGTATCGATGCGGGCATGACCACCGAAGTGCTGTTGCGTCAGCGAGCCAGTGTGCTGACCAACACCGCTTTGCGCGAGCTTCGCGATCTGCTGCAAACAGGAGGCAAAACCGACCAGAACCATGCCGCGTTGCTGACGGCGGCCATGCAGGCGACGAGCGACAGCGCCCGCGGCGATAGTCTCGCCGGATATTTTTTGGTCAGTGACGACAGCAAGGCTCGCGACGGCCTGATGAGCGTGAAGCTGGCGAGGGCGCGACCGGATATTCTGGCTGACGCGGAGCGCGCGCAAGAAAAATTCCTGACTCTGACACGCGACGTTCAGGCATCGACGCTGATTGAAGCCAGCGCCGCGCTTTACCGCTTGGCCGGAGCCGTCCTGCGGCGCTATATGGCCGTCAAACAGTCAGCAGGTGCGCTTGATTTCGATGACTTGATCGAGCGAACCACAAACCTTCTCGCAACATCGGACGGAACCAACTGGGTACTCTTCAAGCTCGATGGCGGGCTCGATCACATCCTGGTTGATGAAGCGCAGGACACAAGCCCATCGCAATGGCTGATCATCGCCGCACTAGCGCGCGAGTTCTTTTCGGGTATAGGCGCCCGAGATGTGCAGCGCACGGTGTTCGCGGTCGGTGATGAAAAGCAATCGATCTATTCGTTTCAAGGCGCCGCACCGGAAATGTTCGCGCGGATGGGACAAGCGTTTGCCGATCTGGCGCAAGGGTCGACGCAGCCGTGGCGCCGAGTGCCGCTGAATTTGTCGTTCCGGACGGTGCAGCCGATCCTTGATGGAATAGATCAGGTGTTCAGTGATGCGACGCGTACGCCGGGACTGACGGCGACCAACGCAACAGTCACCCACACCGCTGATCGCATTGGTCAGGCTGGACTTATTGAAATTTGGCCGGTGATCGAACCCGATGACGCCGATGCGGTTGATCCGTGGGATCCGCTATCGGATTCAAGTCCGCGCGCTCCCGCCAATCAACTTGCCGAGAAAATCGCCGCAACCATCGACGGATGGCTCCGCAACGGCGAGCACCTACCGTCACAGGAGCGCGCGGTCCGTGCAGGCGACGTCCTGATCCTGGTGCGCAAGCGCCATCCCTTCGCCGTACCGATGGTGGCCGCTCTCAAGGCGCGCGGCATCGCCGTTGCCGGATCGGACCGCATTGCGCTAACCGATCAGATCGTCGTGCAAGACCTGCTCGTGCTCGGTGATTTTCTGACATTGCCCGAAGACGATTTGGCACTTGCGACCATTTTGAAAAGTCCGCTTTTCGGACTTGATGACGATCATTTGTTAAGCCTCGCGCACGGTCGCAAAGGCACGTTGTGGAAGGCCCTGCTGACGGCCGCCGAAAGCAACGCAGCTTTCAAGCCTGCTGCGGAAACCTTGAAGCGGTGGCGCGCAAAAGCCGATTTCCTGCCGCCCTTCGAATTTTACTCCAGTATTCTCGATCGCGACGGAGTTCGCTCAAAGATGCTACACCGGCTTGGGCCGGAAGCGGCCGACGCGATCGATGAATTTCTCGATCTCGCCCTCGCTTATGACGACGCGTCGCCACCCTCGCTCGCCGGATTTCTAGCCAACCTCCGCGCCGCCGAGCGCAACATCAAGCGCGACATGGACGCAAAACGCGACGAAGTCCGCGTCATGACCGTGCACGGCGCCAAGGGGCTCGAAGCGCCGATCGTTTTTCTCCCAGATACGTGCACCACGTCGACAGGTGACGGCAACGCAACCCGCCTGCTGACATTGCGCGATGTCGAAAAGCCTGACGGCGTGCCCGATCCGATCATCTGGCCGGTCAAAGGACTGTCGCGATTGGCGATTGTGCAAAACGCCAAGAGCGCGAAAGATGCGCGCGACGCAGAAGAGCGATACCGCCTTTTGTACGTGGCGATGACGCGCGCCCGCGACCGGCTCTACGTCGCCGGATTTCAAGGCACCAGAAGACGATCCACGAACTGTTGGTACGACGTGATTGCCGACGCGCTGATGCCCCGCATGACCAAAGTCGACATCGGCGACGGCCTTCTCGGTTGGCGGATCAGCGAGCCGCAGACGGCCGACGCGGAAAAACAGAAAACCTCAACGTCTGCCGCCATTGAAGCTGCACCGTTGCCGCTATTCGCGCGTTCCCGCGCGCCCGTCGAACGAGAACTTTCGGTGCCGCTCGCGCCCTCGCGGCTCGAAGCCTACGGCCCCGACAGCGACGGCGAGCCGCTACCGGCGCCGGCTCACGATCCAGCACTGCTGCCCGATCAATTGTCGCCGACTGCCGCAAGCGATGGCGTTCGATTCTTGCGCGGCACGCTCACGCACGCCTTGCTGGAACATTTGCCAGCGATCGCCAATGATAAGCGTCGAATGGCGGCTGAAGCATTCGTCCGCAAGCGCGGCGCTGCGCTTTCGCAAAGCTCACGCCAGAGCATCGTCAGCGAAGTGATGGCGATCTTGAGCGAACCAACATTTGCGCCGCTGTTCAGTTCGACGAGCCGTGCCGAAGTGGCGATATCGGCGATGATCCCGCGGCCGTCAGGGAGTGGGCCGGCTTTGCGTCTGTCTGGGCAAATCGACCGATTGGCAATTACAGACAGCGAAGTCTTTATCATCGACTACAAAACCAATCGTCCGCCGCCGATGACCGTTGCGCAGGTTGCTGATGCTTATCTGTTTCAACTCGCGGCTTATGTGCTCGCTCTCGGGGAAATCTATCCGCAAAAGACCGTGCACGCGGCATTGCTGTGGACCGATGGCCCACGACTGATGGACGTTCCCAAAGTTGTGATCGACGATGCGATCAAACGCCTTTGGAGCTTAGACCTTGCCTCCCTTGACGCTCCATGACCCAATCCCTACGTTCCCCCACGACACACCAAGGTCGCGAAACATCGCCCCTTGAGGACCTGGGCAGCCCCCGCCCGGGACCCAATCAGGAGAAACTTAAATGGCTAACGCTGTGACCGACTCGAGTTTCGAGCAGGAAGTTCTAAAAGCAACGGAACCAGTGTTGGTGGATTTTCATGCTCAGTGGTGCGGGCCGTGCAAGGCCATGGCGCCCGCACTCGACCAAGTCGCGAGTGAGCTCGCTGGCAAAGTCAAAATTGTCAAAGTGGACGTCGATGAGAATCCGACCGTCACGGGTACTTACGGCATTCGCGCGATGCCAACGCTCATTCTGTTCAAAGGTGGTCAGGTAGCGGCTCAACATACCGGCGCCATTGTGCAGAAGAAAAAACTCGAAGAGTGGATCGCCCAGAGCGTATCCGCTTAATCGATCATCCAACGACGTCGATGTGAGAAAGCCCCGCGAGCGATTGCGGGGCTTTTTATATTGCAAAGGCGATCGCGAGACTGAAGCTATGCGGCGACATCATCCGGCCGCGAGACGACGACAGCGAAGATATCCTGTAAACCGGCGAGCGTAGCTTCGTGCAGGGTCTGCGCCGCGATCACGCCGCCCGTCGGGTTGGGAAGCGCGCGCGTTGCCGTGGCAGATGCCACCACGGTTGGCCGATAGCCATGGTTGAACGCGGCCCTCGCGGTTGAGTTGACGCACACATGCGTCATGAACCCGGCGATCGTCAGATCGGTCACGCCATAGCCCTGCAGCAGCTCATGCAAGTTGGTTTTTTCAAAAGAGCTTGGATAAGCTTTGACGACCACAGGCTCACCATCGCGCGGCGCGACCGGATCTGCGATTGCGCCGATCGGCGCTGTAATGTCATAGGGCGAACCGACCCCGGCATTGTGTTGAATGTGGATGACGGGTCGTCCGGCATCACGAAACCGCTGCAACAACGACTGGCAATCGGCGAGCGCGTGTTCAACGCCTTCAAGCCGCATGATGCCTTGCCGATAGGTGTTCTGACAATCAATCAGGATCAGTGCCGATTGACCGATTGTCGTCGGCGTATGGCCCATGCCGGTCAATTCGCGCAGCGTTTTAGAAGCGGTCATGAGGAAGCAGTCCTTGATTGATTGATCGATGTTCGTCGGCTGCACGTCACAACAAACGTTAAATCGCCGGACGGTCGGCTCCGGTCGGCGGCGGACCCATCGCATCGATCGCATCGGTTTCAGCATCGGTGTAAATGCGCGATCGGGTCAGGAAGCGAACGCCTTCCGGCGCTTCGAGCGAAAAACCCGAACCGCGGCCTGGAACGACATCGATGATCAGATGCGTATGCTGCCAATATTCAAACTGTGATTTACCCATGTAGAACGGCTGTTCGGCAATTTGGCCCATATAGACGTCTTGCGCACCCACTCTGAATTCACCGCGCGGGTAACACATCGGCGCACTGCCGTCGCAGCAGCCGCCGGATTGGTGGAACAGGAGCTGACCGTGCACGCCCTGCAGTTTTGCGATGAGTGCTATCGCGTCCGGCGTCGCCGTAACGCGCGTAATCGTCTCCGACATCGGTGTACCTCGAATGAGCTCAGGTCAAAAACGAAGGGGATGGTCCTCTCGCGAAGCCATCCCCTTTTTCTTAAATTACATACCATCCGGCAGTATGAGCGCTGATCAGAAGAATCCAAGCGCCTTGGGGCTGTAGCTGACCAGCATATTCTTGGTCTGCTGGTAATGGTCGAGCATCATCTTGTGGTTTTCGCGACCGATGCCGGATTGCTTGTAGCCACCGAACGCAGCGTGCGCCGGGTACAAGTGGTAGCAGTTCGTCCACACGCGGCCCGCCTGGATTTCGCGGCCGAAACGATAGGCGCGCGAGCCGTCACGGGTCCAAACGCCGGCGCCAAGGCCGTAGAGCGTGTCGTTGGCGATGGCGAGAGCTTCTTCTGGTGTTTCGAAGGTCGTCACCGAAAGCACGGGTCCGAAGATTTCTTCCTGGAACACGCGCATCTTGTTGTGGCCTTCAAGAACCGTCGGCTCGACGTAGTATCCCGTCGAAATTTCTCCACCGAGGCTGGCGCGCTTGCCGCCCGTCAACACACGGGCGCCTTCACTGCGACCGATGTCGATATAGCTCAGGATTTTCTCAAGCTGATCGTTCGACGCCTGCGCGCCGATCATCGTCGTGGCATCGAGCGGGTGACCCTGCTTGACCTTGGCAACGCGCTGCAACGCCCGATCCATGAACTTTTCATAAATTGACCGTTGCACCAGCGCGCGGCTCGGACACGTGCAGACTTCGCCCTGGTTCAGCGCGAACATAGTGAAGCCTTCGAGGCACTTGTCGAAGAATTCATCGTCGGCGTCCATGACATCGGCGAAGAAGATATTCGGCGATTTGCCACCAAGCTCCAGCGTGCACGGAATGATGTTTTCCGAGGCGTACTGCATGATCAGGCGGCCGGTGGTCGTCTCACCGGTGAAGGCGATCTTGGCGATCCGCTTGTTCTGGGCGAGCGGCTTACCGGCTTCGACACCAAAGCCGTTGACGACGTTGATGACGCCGGCAGGCAGCAAATCACCGATCATTTCCATCAGGACCATGATCGACATCGGCGTCTGTTCGGCGGGCTTCAAAACAACGCAGTTGCCGGCGGCCAGTGCCGGCGCGAGCTTCCAGACCGCCATCAGGATCGGGAAATTCCACGGGATAATCTGCCCAACAACGCCGAGGGGTTCGTGGAAGTGATAGGCGACCGTATCGTGATCGACTTCGCAGATCGAGCCTTCCTGGGCACGAATGCAGCCGGCGAAATAGCGGAAGTGATCGATCGCCAGCGGCATGTCGGCGTGGGTTGTCTCGCGGATCGGCTTACCGTTGTCGATCGACTCGACGAGTGCCAGCACATCGAGGTTGGCTTCCATGCGGTCGGCGATTTTGTTCAAGATGATGGCGCGTGCTGCGGGTGACGTGCGACCCCAGGCTTCGCGGGCCGCGTGCGCCGCGTCGAGGGCGAGTTCGATATCTTCTGCGGTCGAGCGCGCGATCTCGCACACTTCCTGACCGGTAATTGGCGTGATGTTCTTGAAATATTGGCCGCGAACTGGCGCGACCCATTTGCCGCCGATAAAGTTATCGTACCGCGATTTGATAACTTGCTTGCCGTTCAGCTTGTCCATTGCAACGTGCTGCATGGCGTTTTCTCCTCTCCGGGGTTATGGAAGCGCGATTGATTTCATCGCTTTTCTTTAGTTGGGAATAGCGCCAGATTGTAGTCTATTGCTACCGCTGATGGCGAGACTGGTTTTTTGAGACTTTGGTCGAATACTTGCGCCAGTCATAATCACATCGGCGCGATTGTTCTGGGTGTATGGTTGCGCGACCTGCGATTATGCTGCACCGCAATCAAGCCTCATCGTCGGCCAGATTTTGCTGCAACGTCAGTACATGCCCGGCGAGATAGAGCGAACCGCAAATTAACACCCGCTTTGATCCGGGCGGCAGGTTCGCGATCGTCCGCAAAGCATCGGGCACGCTGGCCCGTTCAAAGGCTTGCAGCCCGGCACTGCGCGCGACGTCGGCAAGCTTTTCCTGCGAGTGCGGGGCCTCATGGGCACCTGGGATCGGCACCGTGTAGACCGCCCGGACGAGCCCGCGAAACGGGGCAATAAAGCCCAGCGCATCTTTCTGGCCCATCATGCCGACGATGAGAAACACCGGCTTTGACGATTTTTCATCGAGTGCGGCGAGTGTATCGGCGAGCATGTCGCCAGCCGCCGGGTTGTGGCCGCCATCGAGCCACAGCTCGTTGGTTGAGCCAACGAGGGCTGACAACGGGCCACTGAGCAATCGCTGCATGCGCGCCGGCCAAACAACCGTGCGCAGGCCGATCTCGATGGCGCGTTCATCGATGCCGAGATGCGGTAGCCGTTCGCCCAGCGTCAAGGCCGCCGCGATGGCGGTCGCGGCGTTGGAAAGCTGGTGGCGGCCAATCAATGCTGGCAGTGGCAGGTCGATGAGCGCGTCATCGCGTTGGAACACCAGCCGCCCGTTTTGCTCATAGGCGTCGTAATCACGCCCGAATATGGTCAACGGCGCACCCACCGCGCGAGCGCGTGCTTCGATGACGGCGAGCACTTCGTCGGGCTGAACCGCAACGATCCCCGCCGTGCCGGTCTTGAGGATCCCGGCCTTCTCAGCGGCAATTTTCGCTAACGTCGGCCCGAGCTTTTCGGCGTGGTCCATCGAGATCGGTGTGATGACCGTAAGGGCCGGCGATTTGATAACATTGGTGGCATCCAATCGGCCACCAAGGCCAACTTCGAGCAGCACGACATCGGCCGGCGTTTCCGAAAACGCCAGCAACGCCGCCGCCGTCGTAATTTCGAATTGCGTAATGTCGTCGCCATCGTTCACGGCACGCACGCGCATCAGGACCTCGACCAGGGCGTCTTCGCCGATCGGCTGCGCCACGCCATCAGCGCCAGCCAGCGCGATACGTTCATGAAACCGCACGAGATGCGGCGACGTGTAAACGTGGACGCGCTGGCCTGCCGCTTCAATGATGGCTTTCAGGTAGGCGGTGGTCGAACCTTTGCCGTTGGTGCCGGCAATATGGACGACGGGCGCCAACCGCTGCTCGGGATGGCCGAGCTTGCCAAGCAGCCGCTCGACGCGGCCAAGCGACAGGTCGATCAGCTTCGGATGAAGCAGCATCATCTCGGCGAGAAGCGCGTCGCTCGTCGGGCGTGTCGTCGAAAAAGTCATGCGGCGCGTCGCTTGTGGTCAATGACGAAGAGGAACTCGCTAACGTTTTGAATTAAACGCCGCGCGTTTGATTACTACCCGAGGCTGGACCCATGCCGCCTCCTTGGCTTGGCGCTGTGCCGCCGCTGGAGCCCGAACCCGGCGTTGCCGAAGACAGTTCAGTTCCATCGCGCTTGGCTTTGTCGGTGCGCGCTGGATCGAAGCGCTGGCTCGGCGGCACGGCTTCGGGCTCAACCACGCCGCCGCTTTCGCGTGCCGCTGTTTCAATCAACTTACCATCGACGGACAAACCATTGACATAGGCTTTGCCGTTGCCGCGACGCGCATCCTTGCCTTTAGCCGCGTTGATCCCCGACATGAGCAGCCCGCACAGCCGCGCCAGCGTCTCACGCAGCTGATGCCGGTGCACCACCATATCGACCATGCCGTGCGCCAGCAGATATTCGGCGCGTTGGAAGCCGTCGGGCAACTGTTCGCGAATGGTCTGCTGAATGACGCGCGGCCCGGCAAAACAAATCAAAGCGCCCGGCTCAGCGATGTGGATGTCGCCGAGCATCGCATACGACGCCGTGACGCCGCCCGTCGTCGGATCGGTCAACACAACGATGTAGGGAAGTTTCGCGTCGCGCAAGCGCTGCACGGCAATCGTCGTGCGCGGCATCTGCATCAACGACAAGATACCTTCCTGCATGCGAGCGCCGCCTGACGCTGCGAACAGAATGAACGGAGTTTTGAGTTCAACGGCTTTCAACATGCCAGCGATGATGGCTTCACCCGCCGCCATGCCGAGTGAGCCGGCCATGAAGCGGAAGTCCTGCGCGGCCGCGACGACATGCTGGCCATGCAGCAAGCCGTCGCCGACGAGCACCGCATCCTCCAGTTTGGTGTCGGCCTTCGCGTCTTTCAAACGGTCGGTGTATTTGCGGCCATCGCGGAATTTCAGCGGATCTTGTTGCACCGACGGCACCGCCACGAGCTTGTACTCGCCGTTGTCGAACAGATGCCGCAAGCGCTGATCGGCGCCCATGCGCATATGATAGTTGGAGCCGGGAACGACGAACGCGTTGGCTTCCAAATCCTTATAGAACACCATCTGGCCGCTCTCGGGGCACTTGACCCAGAGATTATCCGGCACGTCGCGCTTGGCCGTAGACAACAGTCCGCTGATCTTCGGGCGGACGACGTTGTTGATCCAATTCACTTGGTCGTAGCTCCTCGTAGGGTGACTCGAGCCCGTGGTCATGCTGCCGCGCCACTCTTTGATGCGGCGGTAACGCTGCGGCTTCAGGCCGACGGCGGGCTGCGGACCGCTCGTATTCAAGCCACATAATCTAACGGCACCTTGCGGGCGATGCTAGCAGTCACACCAATGTACTTCTGGATATGGGTATCGCGGACCCGTCGCGCCAAGCCATTCCCGCCAGAAATCCCCACCCGGCGGACGGCGCCACTCAGCCTCAAGCGCGCATTGCTGACGCCAGTTCGTGCACCATATCGAGCACGTTTGCGACAGTCGAGGTCGTTGCCTTGCCATTGGAATCCAATGATTTTTCGATGCGGTCGATAATCGCCGAGCCGACCACGACACCGTCCGCCCCAGCGGCAATGGCGCGCGCCTGCTCGCCGCTGCGGACGCCGAAGCCGACAACGACGGGAATATCGGTCTGCCGTTTAATTCGCTTCACCTGATCGTGAACGTCGTTCACCACGGGCGCAGCCGCCCCGGTTATGCCGGTAATCGAAACATAGTAAACGAAGCCCGATGTGTTTTTAAGCACGGCTGGAAGGCGAACGTCATCGGTCGTCGGCGTGGCAAGGCGAATGAAGTTGAGCCCAGCCTCGACGGCGGGGAGGCAAACCTCGTCATCGGCTTCGGGCGGTACGTCGACGACGATCAGGCCATCGACGCCGGCAGCCTTGGCATCAGCGATGAAGCGCGCCGTGCCGTAGACGTAGATCGGGTTGTAATAGCCCATCAAAACGATCGGCGTGTCGGCATCAGCCTCACGAAACCGGCGCACCATCGCCAGCGTCTTGATCATCGTCTGGCCTGCCTTCAGCGCACGCAGCGATGACGCTTGCACCGCTGGTCCATCGGCCATCGGATCTGAAAATGGCATGCCGATTTCGATGATGTCGGCGCCCGCTTTCGGCAAGCCCGCAATAATCGCCGCGCTCGTTTCGAGATCGGGATCGCCGGCTGAGACGAACGTGACGAGGGCTTTTCGGCCGGACTTTCGCAATGCTGCGAAGCGTGCGTCGATGCGCGTGGGTGCCGCCATATTCAGATCTTCATCCCCAGCGCCTTGGCGACGGAAAACAAATCCTTGTCGCCACGACCGCACAGATTCATCACCAGCAGATTGTCCTTTGGCAATGTCGCCGCCAGCTTGATGACGTGCGCGAGTGCGTGGCTTGGCTCGAGCGCCGGGATGATACCTTCAAGCCGCGTGCACACTTGCAACGCCGCGAGAGCTTCATTGTCGGTAATTGCGACATAAGTGACGCGGCCGGTGTCTTTCAGCCAGGCATGCTCCGGACCGACACCCGGATAGTCCAGGCCAGCTGAGATGGAATGCCCTTCGAGAATTTGTCCGTCAGCGTCTTGTAGCAAATATGTGCGGTTGCCATGCAGAACGCCGGGTGTGCCGCCGGTCATCGAAGCCGCATGACCGTTCTCGACATCGAGGCCGTGACCACCAGCCTCCACGCCGTAAATGGCGACGTCCTTGTCGTCGAGAAACGGATGAAACAGTCCGATGGAATTCGAGCCGCCGCCGATGCACGCGACCAATGTATCGGGCAGCCGTCCTTCGGCCGCCAGCATTTGCTCGCGCGTTTCCTTGCCGATGATCGACTGGAAATCACGCACCATCGCCGGGTACGGATGGGGACCTGCCGCCGTGCCGATCAGATAGTAGGTATCTCTGACATTGGTCACCCAGTCGCGCAGCGCCTCGTTCATCGCATCTTTGAGCGTGCCAGCGCCACTCGTCACCGGATTGAGCTTGGCGCCGAGCAATTTCATGCGGGCAACGTTCGGCGCTTGGCGCTCGATATCGGTGGCGCCCATGTAGATTTCACAACCGATGCCATACTTCGCGCACACCGTCGCTACGGCGACGCCGTGCTGGCCCGCACCCGTCTCGGCAATGATGCGTGTCTTGCCCATGCGGCGCGCCAGCAAAATCTGGCCAAGGCAATTGTTGATCTTATGCGAGCCGGTGTGATTGAGTTCATCACGCTTAAAGTAGATTTTCGCGCCGCCCAGTTCGTTGGTCATGCGTTCGGCGAAATACAGCGGGCTTGGCCGGCCAGCATAGTGCAGGTTGAGGAAATCGATCTCGGCTTGGAACGTCGGATCGGCCTTGGCAGCGCTATAGGCGCGCTCCAATTCGAGGATCAGCGGCATCAGCGTTTCCGCGACGAAGCGGCCGCCGAACAAGCCAAAGAAGCCCTTGTCGTCGGGGCCGGTCGAATAGCTGTTGAGCTTTGCTTCGGCAGATTTTTGAGTGGTCGTCGCCATCGTCGCAATCCTGGTCAGTTCAATAAACGTCGCCTAGGCACTATCCCGCCGCCTTTGGATGTCTGAGACGCGCGAGGCTCGCGTCAGTGCTTAGCGGTCTTTACAGCGCGAAGGAAGCGGCGGATCAGCTCGATATCCTTGACGCCCGGCGAGGATTCGACGCCTGAGGATACATCAACGGCGTAGGGCATCGTTCGTGCGATCGCGTCGCCGACGTTGTGGCTGTTCAATCCGCCCGACAGCATGAAGTCGCCCTCCCGCTGCCCAGCGCTAAGTACGCTCCAATCGAACGCCAGCCCATTGCCGCCCGGCAGTGGCGCGTCCTTCGGAGCCTTGGCATCGAACAAGATCAGGTCCGCCAACCCTTCATAGTCGGCGCCGGACGCGGCGTCCGCAGCCGTAGCGACAGAAATGGCTTTAATGATCGGAAGCTTGAAGCGCGCCTTGATCTCGGCGACGCGCGCTGCGCTTTCGGAACCGTGTAACTGCAGCATGTCGGGATGAACTTGCCCGATCATGCCGGCAAGGGTCATGTCGTCGGCATCGACGGTGAGGCCAACGACGGCGCTTCGCCCGCGCGCCACGTCAGCCAGTGCGGCGGCCGTCTCGACATCGACGTTGCGCGGACTGCGAGCAAAGAACACCAGACCGACATAGTCAGCGCCATGCTCGACCGCGGCCGACATGGTCGCGAGCGTTGTCAAACCGCAAATCTTGACGCGCGTCATGGGTGTGTAGACTTTCCGCGCTTGGCACTACGCGCTCAGACTTTGATGGGCGCACCGGTGAGCCGACGCTTCTGCCAGCGCTTGAGCGCGATCAAAGCCCAAATCCCTTCAACCACACCGAACGGCCAAGCGCCTTGCAGAAAGCCGTAGACCGAGCCGAGCACGCAGGCTGCCGCGAAACCCAGGACACACCAGTGCGAAGCATCCTCGTAAGTGTAAAACAGCAGCATCAAACTAACGGATGCGAGGCCAAAAAGTGTGAGTGCGTCCATGCCGCGTCCAATCTTTAAGGTTTGCCTCGAAGGCCGCGCGACGCAGATTTAACGGCCAGCCAGCGCCAAGGTTTTGCGACCGCCGGCCGTGTCGTTGCCCGAGCCGATCGATGTGTCGCGTTCGCGCGCGAGGCGATCGGCCTCTGCCTGCCAGCGCGCCGCTCGCTGGCCTTGCGTGCGAGCCGTCTGACGCCAGCGGCTTTGGCCCATCCACGTCGCGAACCCGCCGAGCATGACGCCGATCACGAGCGCGCCGAGCAAATACGCGTAGAACGGCAGATCGACGGCCAGCGCCGGTGCTTCGGGGCGAAACGGGTCAAGCACAAGTTGCACGGACTGCCTGTTCGACACGGCGATCGCCACCAATATCGCTGCGACCGGAAAAGCAATCAGGAGCGACAGGATACGCCTCAACACCACAGCACCTCTTGTTGGTCGGCTTCATTGCCAGAGTTCGCCCTGAACTTCCGCGCTGCTCTTTGGGCTTAGCGCAGACTTTCTACCGCCCGAACGTCGCACGTTGTGATCGCCAAAATAGCCCCGCACTGACCAAAATCAATGATGGCCAAAATCAATGCTGGCCAAAATCAATGCTGGCTCTTGGCCTTGTTCAAACGATCGCGGAGCTCTTTACCGGTTTTAAAGAACGGCACAAATTTCTCGGCAACCGAGACCGTTGTGCCGGTGCGCGGATTACGGCCCTGACGAGAGGCGCGGTGCTTGACTGTAAAAGCCCCAAAGCCGCGCAGCTCAACCCTATCACCGCGCGCCAGCGCATCGACGATTTCGTCGAAGATGACGTTGACGATCCGCTCGACATCCCTGTGGTAAAGATGAGGATTCGAGGTCGCTAGTTTTTGCACCAATTCCGACTTGATCACGATCCGCTCCCCAGCCTGGCGATCATTTGTCTTTATTTTTCAGAAGGATGCCAAACTGAAAGTAGTCCGTCAAGACCTAGTGTCGCAACCGAAGGGTCACGCAGCACCAAGTTCGCCAACTGGCCGGCTTGTACGCCGAACATCGAGCCGATCGCCCGGCCGAACAGCCCACCGAAGCCAAGACCGCCGGATTTGCTCGGTTTCCAGTCGACGACTTTGGCGCCGGCGTCGACCTTTTTGGTGTCTTTGAGCCACGCCACCGCCTCGTCCTCGCCGCCGATCTGGTCGACGAGTTTGACCGCCAGGGCTTCGCGACCGGAGAAAATTCGCCCCTCGACCAGACCCGGCACGTCGGCCGTCTTGATGCCACGGCGCTCCTCGACGAGGCCGAGGAACCATTTGAAGCCATCGTTCACCATGCCTTCGGCAACCTTGCGGCCGCCTTCGTCGAGCGTTTCGAACGGTGAGGGTGTTGCCTTCAACGCACCACTTTTGATTTCGTTGACCTTGACACCGATCTTATCGAGAAGCTGCACGACTTCGGGCCATTGCACGATCACGCCGACCGAACCGGTGATCGAGTTGCCGCGCGCGACAATGTGATCGCTGGCAAGTCCGACGATGTACCCCGCCGACGCTGCCACTGTACCGAACTGCGCCACGAGCGGCTTTTTCTTCTCGATTGAGCGCAGAGCTTCGTACAGAGCTTCGCCGCCTGTTGTCGTGCCGCCCGGGCTGTTTACGTAAAGCAAAACGCCGGCGACTTTGTCGTCCTCGGCGATCTCCTTCAACATTTTGATCTGCTCACGATCTTCGGTGATTGTGCCCTCAATGGCCACGCGGGCAATCTGTTTTTCACCGCTGAGCGAGCCGAATTTTTCACCGCCGAACAGGGCCAACCCGAGCGCCAATGAGAGACCAGCGATGCCGACGGCGCGCCAGATCGACACAGAGCGTCTCAGGCGGCGGCGATCGAGCACTGTTTCAGTTTCGAGCATGGGGGTATCGCACTCCAGAAATGGCCCCATCCGAGACGACGGTGTGACCTAGAAATGACGTGATAGCTCAGAGGTTAGGCAAGGTTTAGGCCAGCAGCAACCGAGGACTGGTGTCGCCCGCCGAAATGCAGCAACGCGCGGCGAATATCCGCCGCGCGTTGCTGGAGATGCATCATGTCTTTAGCCGACCGCCTACTCAGCGTCGTCGTCGGTGTTTTCACGCTTTTTGATGGCGGCTTTGAAGATGTCGCCCAGCGACGCGCCCGAGTCGGACGATCCAAACTGCGCCACGGCCTGCTTTTCTTCGGCGATTTCGAGCGCCTTGACCGAAAGCGTCAGACGGCGCGCTGCCTTGTCGACCGTCAGCACCGCGGCATCGAGCTTATCGCCGACGTTGAAGCGCTCCGGACGCTGCTCGGAACGATCACGCGAAAGATCGGCGCGCTTGATGAAGGCCGTCAAGTCGCTGTCGGCCACCTTCACTTCGATGCCGCCATCCTGGACAGCGGTCACGGCGCATGTCACCGCGTCGCCCTTCTTGAACTTGGCAACGGCATCGATCGGATCTCCAGCCAATTGCTTGATGCCGAGCGAGATGCGCTCTTTCGAACCATCGACGTCGAGCACCACAGCCTTGACCGTGTCGCCCTTCTTATAATCCTTGATGACTTCGTCGCCCGGCTTCTGCCAATCGAGATCCGACAGATGCACCATGCCATCAACGCCGTTTTCGAGACCGATGAACAGGCCGAATTCAGTGATGTTACGGATCGGACCTTCGACGATCGAACCCTTCGGATGCTGTGTGAGGAACGAATCCCACGGGTTGTCTTGCGTCTGCTTGAGGCCAAGCGAGATGCGGCGCTTCTGGGGATCGACTTCAAGAACTTGCACGTCGACCTGCTGGCTGGTCGACACGATCTTGCCGGGGTGGGTATTCTTCTTGGTCCAGCTCATTTCCGAGACGTGGATGAGACCTTCCACGCCCGGCTCGAGTTCAACGAACGCGCCGTAGTCAGCGATGTTGGTGACGGCACCTTTGATCTTGGCGCCGACCGGATACTTGGCTTCGATGGCTGACCACGGGTCGGATTGCAGTTGCTTCATGCCGAGCGAAATACGCTGCGTTTCCGGATTGATGCGGATGATCTGCACCTTCACGGTGTCGCCGACGTTGAGGATTTCAGACGGATGATTGACGCGGCGCCACGCCATGTCGGTGACGTGCAACAGGCCGTCGATGCCGCCGAGATCGATAAATGCGCCGTAGTCGGTGATGTTTTTGACAAGACCGTCGATGACCTGACCCTCGGCCAAGCGGGCGACGATTTCGGTGCGCTGCTCGGCGCGGCTTTCTTCGAGCACCGAGCGACGCGACACGACGATATTGCCGCGACGACGATCCATTTTGAGGATCTGGAACGGCTGCGGCTGATGCATCAGTGGTCCGATATCTCGCACCGGGCGAATGTCGACCTGCGAGCCCGGCAAAAACGCTACGGCGCCGTCGAGATCGACTGTGAAGCCGCCCTTGACCTTGTTGAAGATCACGCCGGTGACTTTCTCGCCCTTCTCGTGCAGACGCTCGAGACGGGTCCAGCTTTCTTCACGCCGCGCCTTGTCGCGCGACAGCACGGCCTCACCAAGCGCATTCTCGACGCGCTCCAGGTAAACTTCGACCGTGTCGCCAACCTTGAGTTCGGACGGTTTGCCGTTGAGCGCGAATTCCTTCATCGCGATGCGGCCCTCCATCTTGAGGCCGACGTCGATGATCGCCATGTCCTTTTCAATGCCGACGATCTTGCCTTTGACGACGGTGCCTTCATAGAGATCGTCCTTGGCGAGGCTTTCAGCCAGCAGCGCCGCGAAATCTTCTTGGCTCGGGTTCATCTCTCGGTTGAGTTCAGCAGCCATTCAGTGTCCTTCAAAACGGGTTGAGGCCCCGCTGGCTTCATGCCAGGGCGGGACGAATTGATGAGCGAAATTTGTGTTTGGTCGTTGGGCCGATGCCATGCAGACGACCAGTCACCTGGGGCTGCTATTGAAATCGACCGCAATTGCGGTGCCGGCGCCGTGATGGGCCGCAGCCCTGCCAGTTCAAGTATCGGGGCTGCGCTTCGCAACTCCCAACTGGCCGATCTTCCTCTTGATCAATCCGACGGCGACGTCGAATAGCGGCGTTCTAGCGGAGGACGGATGGCGAAGCAAGGGCCGAGCAGCCGGTCAACGGACCAGATCTCTCGCCGTATCGACGGGTAGCGATCCACTAGGCGGCGATCAGTGCTCAAAGCGTATCGCCAAAAGCGCTGCAATGCGCCGCTGCCAAATCCATAAGCACGGCACGACGCCCAGTTCCATGGCCAGAGCAAAGACCATTGAGGGCGATGGCCAACCATCGACGACAATGCTCAACATGCGCGCGCACCCGCCGACTGCCACCAGGGTCGTCAATACAGTAAATGTCCGGGTGTGCGTTTCGATCCGGGGAACCGTCGACAAAAACGCCAGCCCGATGGCGAGCAACAGACCGGACAGATAGCGAAAGTGACTATCGAGCGTCACCTCTGGGGGCTGACCAAGCCACCGCCCACCCTGCACCACTTGAGCAACCCACCCGCCAGCGGCACTGCGCAACAGACGCAAATCGCGAGCTGTAACAAGCGCTTTTCGGCAAGAGATGTCATGTCACGGCCGGTTCCACTTTCAATGACGCCAGAGGCGGCTGCCGTGGCAAGCAGCGGCGTTTAGGATGTCGTCATCTAGTCGCGCAGTTGGTCGTCTAAAGCTCTAGAATGCAGAATGTGAAAATTTATCGGCCGCTCGGCCGACAGTCGATCAGGTGTCCCATGAACACATCACTTTACTCCTGCATTTTAGCTATGGCTTTGACATTGGCCATGACTGCGTTCATTCCGCCAGCAGACGCTCGTCACGCCGCATCGAAGCACCCAGCGGTCGGTAGGGTTCACTACGGCGGAATACCAGGAATTGGCTACTGGCGCCGCGGACCAAAGCAAGGCTATGGCTTTGGCTTTTCGTCGTATCGCGGCGACCCGTTTGGCGCCGACGACTATTACGATCGCAATCGCTGCTATTATCTGCGGCGCCACGATTTTTGCGTCGCCAATAAAATTTTTACAGGCTTCCGCTAACGCCGCGCTTCGAGAACTGAGATACCGAAATCTCCGCTCAGTTCAGATCGAACCTGAGGCCGGTGAATGACAACACCTGCACCTGTCCGTCGCGGGTCAAATCGGTGCCGAACAAGACGTTGTCGAAGTGCGCTTCGTCAGCGTACTGGAACGACCATTGCGATGAGAGTGTAACGCCGGGCGCCAGTTCCGTCTCGAAGCCGATATGCGCCGCAGCGGCGAATACCGTGTCGGTGCTGTCGCCAGCCAAAAAGCCCGACGGCGCTCCTGCCAGCGTGATATCGCTGCGATCGAGGTGCGAGAAGCCGATACCGGCCCCGACGAACGGCGACACTTGGCCAACGAACGTATCGAACGTGCCAACCGTTCTCAAAACATTGAAAAGCACAGTGTCCGACTCGCCGCGGCCGTCGAGTTTTAACTCCACAGGAAAAAAGGAATCGTCGAACGTCGCCTTCCCGTCCGTGCCGCGCAGCCACGTGTAAGAGACTTCCGCGCGCCAGCCACCACCGAGATGTTTGCCGATCGCACCCTGTAAGCCGAAGCCGCCATCCGGATCGTAGTCGCCCTCACCCAAGACTTCGGATGTAATGTCTTGATCGATTGGCAGCGCGGAGCCGACCCTGCCGATGACGTAAAAACCGCTGGAATTAGAAGCCTGTGCGGCATCACCCGCCTGGGCTGGAGGCGACGTAACCAAGCAAAGTCCGCCGACGACGAACGTCGTGATGCGACCAATCATTTTTGAGAGCCCCCGCCCTGAGTGAAACATCGACGACGCCGACGCTATCTGATTCGTTGACAACGCCTTTAGGCGTTGCGGCGATCTTCAAATCGATATGCTCAGAATGCAACATGCCCGCAGGCCGCCATCATCGGGGTGGCGCGTCAGGCCTTTTTCGCGGCAATGATCTTGAGCGCTTCGCGAAAGGCCGCGTCGGCATCAAGTGACGTGGTATCGAGGCGCGCGGCATCGGCCGCAGGCTCCATCGGAGCGATATCGCGGCTGGAGTCGCGGGCATCGCGCTGTAGAATGTCGGCCAGCACCGTTTCGTAAGGCACAGTCTCGCCGCGCTGCGTATGCTCGATATGGCGGCGGCGGGCGCGTTCCTGCGGTGTTGCCGTCACGTAGATCTTGATCGGCGCATCGGGGCAAACAATTGTGCCGATGTCGCGACCATCCAAAACCGCCCCGTCCGGCTGACTGGCAAAGCGCCGTTGATAGTCAAGCAGTGCCGCGCGTACCGCCGGAATGCGCGCGACGATGGAGGCTGCGTCTCCCGCAGCCGGACCACGCAAGGCTGGATCATCGAGCGTCGCCGCATTCAAGCGTTGGGCTGCCGCAACGGCCGCTGCGACGTCATTTAAATGCTGGCCTTGATCGACGACGTCGCGGGCGACCGCGCGATACAGCAAACCGGTGTCCAGGCAGGGCAGCGAAAAATGCTGGGCAATGCGCTTGGCGAGCGTGCCCTTCCCCGACGCAGCTGGCCCGTCAATCGCAATGATCAATCGCAAATTCGATTGGGCGGCTCGGCGCGACATGAGCTTGGCTAAGCGACCGCCCAGCGCCAAACTCAGGGCTCCGGCGAGTAGCGTCACGCCAGCGCCAAGCGACGTCAGCGCGACAGCCCATGCAGTCTGAGAGAACGGCGAAGTGTCGGTGGTCGTAATCGCTTCGGGATCGACCACTGCGATCGTGCTGATGGCTGCAAAGGATACGGTCAGCACGGATGCTGCCGCGAGCAGTGAGCGCCGCCTCAGCCGCCGGAAAACGACAACCTCCTGGCGCCAGGCTACGAAACCGACGGCCGTCAAGATGGCAAGCAGTGCGAGAGGCGCCCAAAAGCTCGGCGATGCGAAACAGTCGGATTGGGGCGATGCCAAGCACTCCATGAACGACAGCGATGTCATGGTTGTTTGTGCTCGCTGCTTGGCACGGCGGACGCAGGCTCTTGGTACGCCGCCCCCAACCTTTCCATGAGCCCGCGAAATTCCGGGAAGCTGGTCGCAACCATCGATGTATCGTCGACGGTTATCGGCTGCTCGCTGGCAAGTCCCGCCGTCAGGAAGGCCATGGCGATGCGATGATCGAGGTGGGTGGCGACGAGACCTCCACCTTTGACAGTTCCCGTCCCCATCACGATCAGGCTATCGCCTTCAACCCGCGCGCTGACACCGTTGGCCAGCAAGCCATCAGCCGTAGCGGCCAGCCGATCGCTTTCTTTGACTTTCAATTCCGCCAGCCCATCCATGCGGGTGTCTCCGCGAGCAAAGCCGGCGATGGCCGCCAGCACTGGATATTCGTCGATCATCGACGGCGCTCGCGCTGCTGGCACGTGAACGCCTTTGAGGTCGGACGATCTGACACGCAGGTCAGCAATGGCTTCACCGCCGTCTTCGCGCGTGTTGAGAAACTCGATGGCGCCGCCCATTTCGCGAAGCGTCGTATACAGTCCAATACGCGTCGTGTTGACGAGGACGCCTTCAATCGTGATGTCGGAACCCGGTACGATGAGCGCCGCCGCCACCAGAAATGCCGCCGACGATGGATCGCCCGGCACCACGATATCGCGGCCGGTGAGTTCGCCGCCTCCGCAGACCGTGATGTGAGTGTTGCCGTCTTGCTGCCGGGCTGAAACGTCAGCACCAAAAAAACGCAGCATCCGTTCGGTATGGTCGCGGGTGGCTTCGGCTTCAATCACCGTGGTTTCACCGGCAGCATGAAGTCCCGCAATCAGGATGGCGCTTTTGACCTGCGCCGATGGCACCGGCAGTGTGTAGGTGACTGGCAGCAAATCACCGGTGCCGCGCAGCGTCAGCGGCAGCGTTTCTTTGCCCTCGTCCATAACCTGCAAGCCCATCTGCTTCAGCGGCCCGAGCACGCGCCGCATCGGCCGCTTCGACAAGGACGCATCGCCGATCATCGTTACAGTCATGGCATGACCCGCCACGACACCCATCATCAGTCGGGTGCCGGTGCCCGAATTGCCGAAATCGAGCGCCGCCAAAGGTTGCGTCAGCCCGCCGGGACCGCGCCCTGTAATGTGCCACTCAGCGCCCGATTTGGCGGCCGGCGCACCGAGCGCCGTCACTGCCTTAGCCGTGTTAATGACGTCTTCTGCTTCGAGCAGGCCACGAACGCGGGTCGTACCCGTGGCAAGCGCGCCGAAAATCAACGCGCGATGGGAGATTGATTTGTCGCCGGGCACTCGAACGCGCCCAGACAGGGCGCTGGCGCGCCGGGCAGCGAGAGGCTTTGGCTGGAATGAGTGCACGGCGGCGAGTTCCGTAAAGAGGGTCAAAGCGATATCGCGGCGTAAGGCTTGGGCTTGGGTGGCACGTTGGGAGCGTCTGGTTTGGCGATACAGGCCTTGTGCCGGCAGACCTGTCAACGCCACTCTGGCCGCCATGAATTCCGGCACGGCGAAATGGCATCGGCTCCTTCACGATGCAGTCGAACGTCTCTCAGTGCGGAGCCATGCCGCATTTGACGCAGCCGACTTGGCCAGACCGGATTAGTTTTGACACCACCTAAGGCGTATGGCAGACGAACCGCTCTCTTTTCACACGTTGACCGAGGCCACAAGTATGGCGACTAAACAATCGCGCGGCATGAAGCGGACCTGTCAAAGCTGCGACGAGCGGTTCTACGATTTGGAACAGACACCTATCCTGTGCCCGCACTGCGGTGCGAAGTATGTGATCGCCTCATCGCCTGCCGCTCTCGCCGCCCTTCAGGCCGAGGAAAAGGCCGCACTTCGCAAGCCGAAGAAGATCGTCGTTGCCGATGATGCCGAGACCGAGCTTCCAGCCGTCGAAGGCGAAGAAGCACTGGCCGACGTTGAAACGGAGGAAACGACCGCAGCCGACGACGAGACCTTCCTCGAGGAAGAAGAGGAAGCCGGCGGCGACGTTTCAACAATCATCGGCGTTGAGACCGAAGGCGACGAGGAGCCATAGACCCGGCGTCTTCGTCGGCACACAATGACCTTGAAGTTTGCGCCTGAACGACTTATCAGGCGAGCTTCGCGACGCTGGTCCAGACAGCGACGCGCTTTGACGGTTCGGGGCTTTAGCTCAGCTGGGAGAGCGCTTGCATGGCATGCAAGAGGTCAGCGGTTCGATCCCGCTAAGCTCCACCATTTTTGTTTGCGCACCCGACTCTCCTCCGTCGAGCCAGCCGGGCGCGCGGTGGTTCCCGCTCGATCTTTGTGATCTCACCTCCACCATTTTTGTTGGCGTGCCCGACTCTCCTCCGTCGAGCCAGCCGGGCGCGCGGTGGTTCCGGCTCGATCGTTGTGATCTCACCTCCACTATTTTTGTTGGCGCGCCCGACTCTCCTCCGTCGAGCCGGCCGGGCGCGCGGTGGTTCCGGCTCGATCGTTGTGATCTCACCTCCACTATTTTTGTTGGCGCACCCGACTCTCCTCCGTCGAGCCAGCCGGGCGCGCGGTGGTTCCGGCTCGATCGTTGTGATCTCACCTCCACCATTTTTGTTGGCGCACCCGACTCTCCTCCGTCGAGCCGGCCGGGCGCGCGGTGGTTCCGGCTCGATCTTTGTGATCTCACCTCCACCATTTTTGTTGGCGCGCGGCCGCAACGCCCAAATCCCGCGAGCGTATTGGTGACTAGCGGGCAGGGCTAATACCTACATGATGACCTTCGCCCGCGAACTGGTGTAGGTTTTCAAAAAAATCGCCAGCGGGCAACCTTGCCCGCAAAGCTAAGCCTGAGGGAACGCTGAACCATGTCTCAACTTCGTGGCAACTTGGCTTGGCTTTCCGTGGCCCTGCTTGGCGCCGGTTCACTCGGCGTTGTAGCGCTCTCACGCGGCGAAACGATCAACGCCATGTGGCTCGTCTCGGCTGCCGTCTGCGTCTATCTGCTCGCCTATCGTTTCTATAGCGCCTTCATCGCCGACAAAGTCCTCCGCCTCGACGCGAACCGCCGCACGCCGGCCGTTCGTTTCAATGACGGCCTCGACTATTGCCCAACCGACAAGAACGTTTTGTTTGGTCACCATTTCGCGGCCATCGCTGGTGCAGGACCACTGGTCGGGCCCGTTCTTGCTGCGCAAATGGGATATCTGCCGGGCACGCTGTGGCTGCTTGTCGGCGTCGTGTTTGCTGGCGCAGTGCAAGATTTCATCGTGTTGTGGGCATCGACGCGCCGCGATGGCCGCTCGCTCGGCGACATGATCCGTGCCGAACTCGGCCAAGTCGCCGGCACCATCGCCATGATTGGCGTGCTGCTGATCATGGTCATTTTGTTGGCGGTGCTGGCACTCGTCGTCGTCAAGGCCCTGAAACAAAGCCCGTGGGGCACGTTCACGGTGGCCGCTACCATCCCAATCGCGGTGTTCATGGGTGTCTACGGACGACTGCTCCGCCCAGGCCGCATCGGCGAGATGTCCCTCATCGGCTTCGCCCTATTGATGCTGTCGATCATCTACGGCGAGCACGTTGCCGCCGATCCGGTGCTCGGCCCGATGTTCACGTTCACCGGCGAGCAGCTTTCGATGATGCTGATTGCCTACGGCTTCATCGCCTCCGTCATGCCGGTGTGGATTTTGCTGGCGCCGCGCGACTACCTGTCGACGTTTTTGAAAATCGGCACCATCGTTGGCTTGGCGATCGGCATTCTGTTCGTCAGACCCGATTTAAAAATGCCGGCGGTGACGCCGTTCGTCGACGGGACCGGACCCGTGTTCGCTGGATCGCTGTTTCCGTTCCTGTTCATTACGATCGCCTGCGGCGCGGTATCGGGATTTCACTCGCTCGTGTCGTCCGGCACGACGCCGAAGATGCTGGATAACGAGATAAACGCTCGCTTCATCGGCTACGGCGCGATGCTGATGGAAAGCTTCGTCGCCGTCATGGCGCTGATCGCCGCCTGTACGCTGGAGCCCGGTATTTACTTCGCCATGAATAGTCCAGCGGCCCTGATCGGCACGACGCCGGAGCAGGCCGCGCAGGTCATTTCAAGCTGGGGCTTCGTCGTCACCCCTGAGATGCTGTCACAAGCCGCGAAGGACGTCGGTGAAGCCAGCATTCTATCGCGCACCGGCGGGGCGCCGACATTGGCCGTCGGCATGGCCGAAATTCTATCATCCGCAATCGGCGGCAAGGCCTTGATGGCGTTCTGGTATCATTTCGCTATTCTGTTTGAAGCCCTATTCATTTTGACGACTATTGATGCCGGCACGCGCGTCGCGCGCTTCATGCTGCAAGATTTAATTGGGACTTACAGTCCGAAGTTCAAGGATACGAAATCTTGGACGGCCAACATCGTCGCGACCACGATTGCCGTCTCGGGATGGGGTTATTTCCTCTATCAAGGAGTCGTTGATCCGCTCGGCGGCATCAACACGCTGTGGCCGCTGTTCGGCATCGCCAATCAAATGCTAGCCTGTATTGCGCTGACGCTGTGCACCGTCGTGCTGTTCAAGATGAAGCGCGAGCGCTACGCCTGGGTGACAGCCGTGCCAGCGTCTTGGGTTGCGATCTGCACGCTCACCGCCGGATGGCAGAAAATTTTCAGCCCCAATCCGGCGATCGGGTTTCTCGCTCATGCGGAAAAGTTCTCAACCGCACTCGCCTCGGGCGAATTGCTGGCGCCCGCCAAATCGATCGACGACATGAATCGCATCATTTCCAACGACTACGTCAATGCCACCATGGCGACCTTGTTGATCGCGTTAGTGTTGACGATGGCGGGTTTTGCCCTTGTCGCGATGTGGCGAGCGCTGGCAGATCCCAACGTCAGCGCGCGCGAAACCGCCGTTGTCGCAGCGGAGTGAGTGATATGAAAAATACAGTGTCGGCCGAAATCTCAAAGCGCATCGTTGCGGCGGGACAGACGGCCGTGCGCACCGCGCGGCTGATGGTGGGTGTGCCCGATTACGACGCCTACGTTGCCCATCGCCAAGCGCAGCATCCAGGTGAAGCGATCATGTCGTACGAAGTTTTTTTTCGTGAACGGCAAGCCAGCCGCTACGGCGTCAACGGCGGTAAAATCAGCCGTTGTTGTTGAGGACGCCTCGCATTCTTTTTTTCTGACGATTTGGTTCGGGGGGCTTCCAACATGTGGTTTCGCTTTGCCAGTGTGATCGTCTGTGCGGCGTTCGTGACGCCGGTCATCGGGGCAGAATTAAAACTCAAGCCGCCGTCGAAACCGTTCGAGGCCTACACGCCGCCACCGGCCCCAAATTATGCCGATCAATCCGCTTGGGCGGTTTGGCCGGGCCGACCGAGCAAGGCCGACGTCATTCCGCTAGGTATCAACGGCGAACTCGCGAAAGATGCAAAGGCGGATGTCTTTTTTGTCCACCCCACGACCTATCTGACAAACGCGACGTGGAATGCGAAATACGACGAAGGTGATTTCACCGGCACGCAGCTCGAAGACGGCGTACTTCGCTACCAGACATCGATCTTCAACGGCTGCTGCCGCATGTTCGCACCGCGCTACCGCCAAACGACGTTGAGCGCATTTCTTAACCCTGGCGACAGCGCCTTCAAGGCCTACGACCTCGCCTATTCCGATGTGCTGCGCGCCTTCGATCACTACCTCGCAAACGAAAATAAGGGCCGCCCATTCATTCTCGCCAGTCACAGCCAGGGCTCGCTGCATGCAACGCGGCTATTGAAGGACCGCATTTTGGCTGACGCCAATGTCCGCAAGCGTCTCGTCGTCGCCTATATCGTTGGCGCGTCGATGCCCGAAAATATCGAGTCCACCGGCCTGCCGGTCTGCAATTCGCCGCGCCAGATCCGTTGCATCGTCGACTGGAACAGCACAACGGTGTTAACCCCGTTGGCGCTTGGTCGCGGCTTGATGGTGACGCATGACGATGGCCGCTATCAGACAGTGGGCAAGCGAACGTGGCTGTGCGTCAATCCGCTGTCATGGGATCGCACGACGATCACACCGGCGTCCGCCAACAAGGGCGCACTTCCCATCGTCGGCTTTGGCGACCCTCTGCCGCGCGTCGTCCAAGGGGTAACCGGCGCGAAGTGCTCGCGTGGGCGGCTGGTGGTGTCGATCCCACGCGCCAAACGCGCAGGCTTCAAAGATCCTCTGACCACGTTCGGCAGCTACCACAATCAGGACTACAGCCTGTTCTATGCGAGCGTTCGTCGCAACGCGATTGCCCGCGTCGAGGCTTTCACCAAGCCGTCGCCGTGATCGGCGGAAAAGGACGCGGTGCGGCGCGTCACCACAACCATTGAAGGCGACGGCCGAGACGGCTAGGAGGTGCGCATGGCACCTCCCGTTCTAGCGCTCAAAGATATTCACCTGACATTCGGCGGCACGCCGCTGCTCGAAGGCGCGGAAATGACCGTCGCGCCCGGCGATCGCATCTGCCTGGTCGGCCGCAACGGGTCCGGCAAGTCGACCTTGTTGAAAATTGCAGCCGGCTTCGTCGAACCCGATCAGGGAACGCGATTTGCGCATCCGGGCGCCAGCGTCCGCTATCTGCCGCAAGAAGCCGACTTCGAGGGCTTCGCGACGACGCGTGCCTACGTCGAGGCGGGCCTTGGACCAACCGATGATCCCTACCTCGCTGATTATATGCTGAGCGAACTCAGCCTGACGGGCGAAGAAGATCCGGCATTCATTTCGGGCGGAGAAGCTCGCCGAGCCGCGCTGGCCCGCGTGCTGGTTGCCCGGCCCGACGTGCTGCTTCTCGATGAGCCGACCAACCACCTCGATCTCCCGGCCATCGAATGGCTGGAAGCTGAGCTGAAATCGCTCAAATCGGCCATCGTCCTGATCAGCCATGACCGCCGGTTTCTGGAAAACCTGTCGCGCGCCACGGTGTGGATCGATCGCGGCGTGGCGCGGCGATTGGAGCAAGGCTTCGCCGCCTTCGAGGATTGGCGCGACAAGGTTCTGGAAGAAGAAGAGCTGGAACGTCACAAGCTTGATCGCAAGATCATCCGAGAAAATCAGTGGATGCACGGCGGCGTCACCGGTCGGCGGAAGCGCAACGTTCGGCGTGTCCGCGAACTCAAAGATATGCGCCAGAGCGTCCGCGAACAGCGCCAGGTGCAGGGCAGCGTCCGCCTTGATGCTTCGGAGGGCGGAATTTCAGGCCGGCTTGTGGTTGAAACCAAGCGAATATCGAAAAGCTTCGATGATCGTACCGTCGTCAGCGATCTGTCACTGCGCGTCATGCGCGGCGATTGTCTCGGCCTCGTTGGGCCGAACGGCGCCGGTAAAACGACCATCCTGAAACTGCTCACCGGAGCGATTGAGCCGGACAGCGGCACCGTGCGCCTTGGCACCAACCTCGAACTCGTTTCGCTCGACCAGAAGCGCGACGAACTCAATCCAAACTGGACTGTTTCCGATGCCCTGACTGGCGGGCGCGGCGATCAGGTCATCATCAATGGCAAGGCGCGCCACGTCGCCAGTTACATGAAGGATTTTCTGTTTCAGCCCGAACAGCGCCTCACGCCGCTGCGCGTGCTCTCGGGCGGCGAACGCGCCCGTTTGATGCTGGCGCGCGCGCTGGCTAAGCCATCCAACGTGCTGGTGCTCGACGAGCCGACCAACGATCTCGATCTCGAAACCCTCGATCTGCTGCAGGAACTGCTGGCCGACTATCCGGGCACCGTGCTGCTGGTCAGCCATGACCGCGATTTTCTCGATCGTGTGGTGACGAGCGTGCTGGCGCCGGACGACAATGGCCATTGGACCGAGTTTGCTGGCGGCTATACCGACATGTTGACCCAGCGCAAAAGCGGCAAGCCCGCGGTCGCAGCGTGGGCCAATTCTGACGACCGCGACCCGGTGACATCTCCAGTTCGAGATGCGCCGCCTGCGCCATCGGCGCCACAACGGAAATTATCGTTCAAGGAAAAACACGCGCTGGAAACGTTGCCCGCCGAAATCGCCAAACTCGAACGCGAGATCAAGGCTCTCACTCTGAAATTGGCAGACCCGGCTTTGTTTTCCCGCGATCGCGTGACGTTCGATCAGGCATCGGCGCGACTGGCTTCGGCGCAGAAAGACCTAGAGACTTGCGAACTCAAATGGCTGGACCTCGAAGAGCGCCGCGTCGCGATCGACGGCTGACGATTGACACGACAGATAGCGCCTCAAACGAAAGCGACGGCCGGGTAATCCCGACCGCCGCCAATGCGCTCAACCGATGAGCCGACACCAATTAGATGATGTCGATTTCAGCCGGGAGGTAGCTGGTCACTTCGAGACCGACTTCCTGTTCGCGAACTGCAGGCTTTGACCAAATCTTCATAATCATTTCCTCCAAAAATTCGTGAGATGTTGATCTTCACGACCATCGGATTACGCCCCATCCGACATCAGCGCCAATCGTATTTTTGAAGACCGCCGATTAGGTGAGCTAATAACAGTATAACGTTTTAAACGTCGCAGTTGCTCGCGCCATGGATTGGCGATCATTTCGTATCCCAAGCGTCTTTCACCTCGTCGCACTTTTTGCCGATGAAGTCGTTGATGTCATCGACCAGCGTGCCTGAGAGAATGTTGACGGTGTTGTCGGCCGCCGTCGCAGTCCATAGAGCGCTCTTGACCAATGTCGGCGCGTCGATTTTGCCCCAGTTCATTTCAGCCGCGATCGCCTTGCCATTTTCGAAGGTGACCTTCGGCTTGAAGTCGAAAGCGATCTTGGTGGCCGCTTCGGCATCGCGATTGACGTCGCAGGCGACGGAGTGTGTGTCGAGTTGCAGATCGAGCTTTGGCTCTGACATTGCTTTGACAAGATCGGCCCGCTTGAGCGCGACCTTGGACGTGCAGCGAACACCCGCGTACGGCCACGTGACCTTGAGCTTGCCGACCAGCTTCGCCAGCTGTTCTTTGCGCCAGCTTTTGGTGATGTCGCACGCGATGTCGGCGCCAGTCGCTTTCTTGGCTCGAAAAGCCGCACACATCGCAACTTTGCAGGCCTTGCGGCCGTCGCGCTCGATTTTCTCTTCTGCGGTCAGCTCAGCCTCGGGCGGGCTATCGGATGGCTTTGTCTCCGTCTTGGCGGCCGCCGGTGCGGCGGTCTCTACAGCGACCGCTGGATGGGCGGCGGCAATTGCAGTGGCCAGCGAGACACCGATGACGAGACGCAATAAAGTCGGCGAGGTGGCATTAAAATGAAACATGGTGAGAAGGCCTCGTTTGTGAATCAACCAAGCGTTTTGCGAGTGGCACTGGCTTGGTCAGAGTAGCGCAGTGAGCGACAATGCCAGCAGGACTATGGCCATCGTGGCCAGCGGCCTGCGATCACGTCGGGTCGCTCACATTCCACGTCAGTTTTGTGACCCATCGAGCCGAATCTTCATCAGACGGAAGATCTTAGCTCATTTCATTGCCGAGGCCCGCGCACCAACCTCAGCAACCAGAATTTGGCTCGACTTATCAGGCGCCTAGCCGCAACACGAGAAAATCTGCGCCGACAGCCGTACGCCACACATGCTTGAAACCGCGGTCCTTCGCACCATATCTGCACAACACCGGTTGTCGCTTCGTGATGAAGGTCAACCAACGGCGAGAGCGGCTTTATGGCGGTCTCGCGGACCACAGTCGAATAGACCTTGAGCGCAACGAAGGTCGCTTCTCAGCGAGGGCTTTCAATGACACGCATGACCATGCTTTCGAGCCCCCTCCTTCTCGGATTTGAGGAGATCGAACGGCTCATCGATCGCGCCGGTAAAGGCGCCAGCGACGGTTACCCACCTTATAACATTGAGCGGGTAGTGGCATCCGCCATTGCTTCTGCAAACGGTCGTGATGCCGGGGCAGAGATTTTGCGCATCACGCTCGCGGTCGCCGGGTTCTCGCGAGAGCAAATCGACATCACGCTCGATGACAGGCAGCTGACCATTCGCGGCAAGCAGCAGGAAGATAAATCGCGCGATTATCTGTATCGCGGCATCGCGGCTCGGCAATTCACGAGAACGTTCGTGCTCGCCGACGGCATAGAAGTGCGCGCCGCCGACCTCGCCAACGGACTGCTGTCGATTGATTTGGTCCGGCTTGAACCCGTTCGCCGGGTCCAGCGTATTACCATTGGAGTTGGTCTGCCAACCGCACCGAAGATGACGCCAACTGGCGCGGGCGTCAGTGGCTTCGACGGCGCAGCAAGCGCCAATCACAAGAGTGATGGCTAGCGCGGTTTTCGCGTCACAGCCATCGAGGCCGAATCATTCGACACTCGCTGGACCTGTTGCAAGTTTCCGGCGCATTCGAAAAACTCGCTGTCGACCTGGATGTGACCAAAGCCCGACCCCATCGCAACTGCTTTGCCGCAGTTGCATCCGTCCACATGGAGGAAGAGCGTTATGACTACGAAATCGACTGCCAAGCCGACGAAGGTCTCAGCCACCATGTCCATGGTGATGACCGAGCTCGAGCTGGCGCGTCTTGGCGGCGGCGAAGTCGCCTATATCAAAACGCTCTCGACTGACGAAGCCAATCGGATGTTTCCGACTGTCGAGGGTTTGCCGAACGGCATTCCGCTGTTTTCGCTCCACGCCGCCGACGGAACTCCGATCGCGCTGACCGATACGCTGCAGGCAGCCATCGGGCACGCAGAAGAGGATGATTTGGCGATCGCGGCGTTGAACTGATATCAACAGTAACAGCTTGCGCCGCCAGCAGGAAAACGATTTGAGAAGGGCAGGGTCGTTCGATTGAGCGGCCCTGTCTTGTTATCTTCGGTAATGTGCGAACTGGCCGCGGGCCTTAAAGCGCTCGAGATACCCGGGCACGATGGCGCCGACGGTCAAGGGATCGCTGACGCCGAGATCAGCCAATGTCCGTTTTTCTGTCACAGCGGCCGACGACACAACATTGTCGCGCTTCAGCAGACGGACTTGGTCAACCGTAATCGGACGTAGTGAATTGGGCAGCGGCCACGTTGCCAGCGCCTGCAACTTCGCCAGCCAGAATGGCATCGGCAGAAAACCGCGCTTGCGGTCCGTATACGTCAGCGTCAGTTCGAGGAGGTCGCGGAACGACAGTGTCTGCGGGCCACCAATCTCATAAACCGTTCCAGCGCGCGCCGACCCCGACACGCACGTGACAACCGCACGAGCAAGGTCGCCGACGTACACCGGTTGGAATTTCGTGCGCCCGCCGCCAATCAGTGGCAGCAGAGGACTGCTGCGCGCCAAGCCCGCGAAGCGATTAAAAAACTCGTCTTCCGGACCAAACACGATCGACGGTCGCAAGATGATCGCAGATGGGAACGCGGCCAGCGTCGCAGCTTCGCCATCAGCCTTGGTGCGCGCATAGACCGATGACGACGCCTTATCGGCGCCAATGGCCGAGATATGAACAAGCTGCTCAGCGCCGCCTTCGTGCGCCGCCTTGGCAACGGTCCGGGCGCCTTCGGCGTGGACCGCGTTGAACGATTGAGCCCCGATAGGCGCCAAGACGCCGACGGCGTTGATGACTGCCTCGGCGCCCTCGACGGCGCGCTGGACCGAGTCGGAAAATCGTAAATTAGCCTGCACCGCATGAATTTGCCCGACGGCACCCATCGGTTGCAGATGGCCGGCAAGATCGGGGCGGCGCACCGCCGCTCGGACGCGATAGCCGTCCTTTGCCAGCGCGGCGACAATGTGCCGGCCAACGAAGCCCGAACCGCCGAACACCGTGACGAGTTTGCCGTTGGCCACCATCGTTTGCCTGCCCCTGCGCCTATGGATTGATTGAGCCGTCGTCGGACGTCGAACACATCGACGCTCCGTGTGATGTATCGATCCCGATGGGCGCTGTGAAGCGCGGTCAATCAACGCCGCAGCCTGTGATTGACTTCCATCGGGTCACACTTTACCTGACAGAACTTCAAGCCGGCCCAGATGGCGGAATTGGTAGACGCACTGCTTTCAGGTAGCAGCGCCCACAAGGCGTGGAGGTTCGAGTCCTCTTCTGGGCACCACTTGGCTTGAACGTTTCCTGCCGCAACTCACTCACTCATCCGACAGCAGGACGCCGATGGCCGCCGCTAGCAACTCCGCACCCGTTATCAAGCTGCATCAAGGCGATCTTCCGGCGGGCTTGAAATTTCCTCGGGGCGTGGCCGTCGACAGCGAAACGCTTGGCCTCAATCCACATCGCGACCGGCTGTGTCTCGTGCAGCTCTCCGGCGGCGACGGCATCGCCCATCTCGTAAAGTTCGATGGCGAAACGTATGCCGCGCCGCGCTTGAAGGCTTTGCTGCAAGATCCGAAAACATTGAAGATTTTTCACTTCGCCCGGTTTGATGTGGCGGTTCTCGAAAAGTACCTGGGCGTCGAGACCGCGCCAATCTACTGTACCAAGATCGCCTCGAAGCTGGTGCGTACCTACACTGACCGGCACGGCTTGAAAGATCTATGCGCCGAGTTAATTGGTGTCGAGTTGTCCAAGCAGCAGCAAAGCTCTGACTGGGGTGCCGCCGAACTATCCAAAAGCCAACTGGCTTATGCGGCCGCCGATGTGATCTACCTCCACCAGATCAAGGCGAAGCTTGATGACATGCTGGAGCGCGAAGGGCGGACAGAGTTTGCGCAAGCCGCGTTTGCGTTCCTTGCGACACGCGCCAAGCTCGATTTGGCCGGGTTTACCGACGACGACTTGTTCGCTCATTAATCTGCGTTGGACGACAAGCGCGGTGTGCGTTGTCGCCGGACCGTCAGCCGAAAAGCTGTTTCTTAAGCATATCGCCCTTGGTTTGCTTCGCCTCGCCAGAAAAACGGCCATCAGCCGGTAAACCTTGCGCCGGCGCCGCAAATGGTCCCAAAGTTTCCCCAATTGGCCCCAATGGTCTCCTTGAGTTTTCTGGGTGTTTCACCTGAGATACGAGGCAATGGCTAGCGTGAGTGACAAAGCGGTCGCGAACGACGGGCATGGCGCATCAGCGTCTGGCCGCAGCACTGGAACAGGGATCGTGGTTGCGGGTGACCGCACCGTTAGTCGACACGTCGCGCGTCGCCACTCGCAAACCGTTCGCATTCTGAAATTAGCGCTGCCGGTGTCGGCGCTGGCTGCCGCAGGGTTATTTGCCGGGTCGGTGGTGAAAACGGCGGGCTGGGGATCGTCCATCCCCGATATCGCGATACCGCAAATTCTGCCTGAAAATCTGGCGATGGAAAATCCGCACTACGAAGGCTTTAACGCGGATGGAGGCCGCTACTGGGTCAAGGCGGCGCGGGCCATTCAAGACTTGCAATCCATCGGTACCATTCGGCTCGAGGGCATCAGCGGTGAACTGACCGACGCACAAAAACTCAAAACGCAGCTGTCGGCCGAGCGCGGCACCTTCAACAATAAATCGAACCTCCTGGAACTGTTCGACAAGATCGAGATCGCCGGGGACAACGGCTTGAAGGCGCAATTGACGCGCGCATCGGTCCAGACAAAAGACGGCATCATCACGTCCGATCAGCCGGTCAGCGTCGCCATGCAAGCCGGTGCCATCACCGCCAATCAGATGACCATTCGCCAGAAAACGAAAGAATATACGTTTGTCGACACCGTGCGCGCGACCTTGACGCCGGAGGTAAAGCCAACGAGCAACATCAAATCACCGGCGAAAGTGTTTGGCTCGTCCGATGCTCCGATCGTCATCACAGCGAGCCGGCTAGATATCAACGACGTTGCAAAAACCGCGATATTCAACGGGCAAGTGGTCGCCGAACAAGACGGCGCGACGCTGACGGCACCTGAGCTTGAAGTCACCTATCAGGGCAGCGCAACTGCAACAATTACGCCGCCGACGACCGCGAAAACGGCCGTCACGGCAGCGATCGCCAAACCTGCGATTGATGCCGCCAGCAGTGACAACACTGGTCGCCTCAAACGCATCTTTGCCCAAAGCCCCATCGAACTGCGTCAAGCCTCCGGCGAGACCGTGACCGGCCGCACGGTCGAGTTTGATGCGGTCACTAAGAAAGCCGTCGTGGATGGCGATGTGGTGGTCGTTCAACTACCTGATCGACGCGCCGTTGGTGACCGCGTCGAGTTCGATTCCGTCGCCGATACTGTGCTCCTGACGGGGGCTGTGATGCTCACCCAAGGCGGTAACGAGATGCGCGGCGGAAGGCTCGCGTTCAACCGCAGCGTCGGAAAAATGCAGTTGTCCGCTCCTACGGCCAGCGGTGGCGCCGGTCGAGTATTCGTCAAGTTCAAGCAGGAGACCGCCAGCAAGACCGCCGCTAAAGCCCAACCGGCCGATGGCGACCAAGGCGTGTCATTCGGAGCAACATTCAAAACCACGCCGGGCGCACCGATCAATATCGAAGCCGCCCGGCTCGACGTCGATGACACGCTCAAAGACGCCGTTTTCACTGGTGACGTCCGCGCTATTCAAGGCGATTTCATCATTCGGGCAGCCACACTGACGGCGAAATATACCGGGGCGGCGGGACTTGGCGCTGGCAGCGACACCAAAGCCGCGGCGGCTCAGCTGACGCGGATCAAGGCGCGCGACAAAGTTCAAGTGACCGGCAATGACGGCCAAACCGCCACGGGCGACTGGGCCGAATTTGATCCCAAAGCCAACATGGCGACGCTCGGCGGAAATGTCATTTTAACGCAGGGCAAGAACGTCGTGCGTGGCACCAAGCTGGTCATCGACATGACCACTGGCGAGAGCACCATCAAAACGGAGTCGGCATCGACCACGGCGATCACCGCCGGCGGCGGAGCCAGCGATGGAACGACCGTCACCGACGGCCGTCCGAGTGCTGTTTTCTATCCAAGCGATATGAAAAATCGGGCGACGAAAGCCGCGAAGCCCGCGATAGGCGGCGCAGCTACTGGGCGCGCCGGCGAGCGAGTCACGGGGAGCGGTGGCACGAGCGTTACCACGGGCAGCGCCGTCGATGGGAGCGCATGGCAAGCGCGCTCGCAGCCTTAGACTCGCCGCTTCAACGTTGTTAGAAGCAAAGACGTAGCCAGACGATGCTGCAAAGCTAAGTTAACGTCGTAGCCGGTCCGGGGGACAGGGGTGTTCAAGGCCATTCCATTCATGCGCCGAGCGATTAACGGCGCTCATGGCGATAGCACCGGCCACGGTGCGACGAACGGCGCCCAAACGAATGGCTCAGGCGTTGGCGCACAAAAGAGCGCGCGCGGCGCCAACAATGATCCCCACGCAATTGGTGCCGAGGGCTGGCTGACGGCCTTTGAGATCAAAAAATCGTATCGCAAGCGCATGGTTGTCAAAGGCGTGAGCCTCGCTGTCGGGCGCGGTGAATCCGTTGGCTTGCTCGGCCCCAATGGTGCCGGCAAAACGACCGTTTTCTACATGATCACGGGCCTCGTTCCAGCCGACCACGGCCGCATCACCATCGACGGCGAAGATGTAACCGTGCTGCCAATGTATCAGCGGGCGCGCCTCGGCATCGGCTATCTCCCGCAAGAGGCGTCGATTTTTCGAGGCCTGACCGTCGAACAGAATATTATGGCGATCCTCGAACTGGTTGAACCCAGCAAAAAGGCTCGAAAGGAACAGCTCGATAGCCTTCTCGAAGAGTTCACCATAACCCGCCTGCGCAAATCTCCAGCAATGGCACTTTCTGGCGGCGAACGGCGGCGCTGCGAGATCGCCCGTGCATTGGCCTCAAGGCCGTCGTTCATGTTGCTGGACGAACCGTTTGCCGGCATTGACCCAATCGCCGTCGGTGACATTCAGCAGCTGGTTCGCCACTTGACGGTGCGCGGCATTGGCGTGTTGATTACCGACCACAACGTCCGCGAAACATTAAGCCTGATCGACCGCGCATATATCATCTATGATGGTCAAGTTCTGACACAGGGTAAGCCTTCGGAAATCATAGCAAATGAAGATGTGCGTCGGGTTTATTTGGGCGATATGTTCGTTAACGCACGTTGATTACAGCTGCCCCGACCGATTGATTTAGGAGCAGCAGGTTAGCGCATGGCGCTCTCGGCCAAACTCGAGATGAGGCAAGGCCAGCAGCTGGTGATGACACCACAGCTGCAGCAGGCCATCCGTCTCCTCCAGCTATCCAATATGGAGCTGACCGAGTTCGTCGACGCCGAGCTCGAACGCAATCCGCTGCTCGAACGCGAAGATAATTCTGCGGCTGCGAAAAGCGCTGACGAAGGCGGTGTTGATGCGCCTGCCGCCGACCGCACAGCGACCGACGACGGCTGGCTGGATTTGCGCAAGCCCGTTGAAGATCACGCCGGCTCGTTGGATGCCGACTTCGGCAACGTCTTTCAGGAGCCTGGCACTGGCGAGCCCAACGGCCCGTCGATGGCGGGCCTCGGATGGGCGGGCGTCACCCAGCGCATGCACAACGGCAGCGACGACGACCACGATCTCGAAGCCTATGTCGCCAATGACATCTCCTTGCGCGACCATCTGAGCGCGCAACTGCCACTCGCCATCGTCGCGCCGATCGAACGCCTGATCGGCCAGCATCTCATCGATCTCGTCGATGAGGCCGGTTACATTCAGCCAAACCTGGAGCAATTGGCCGACAGGCTCGGCGCGCCGGTCGAATTGGTCGAGAGCGTGCTTGGCAAACTGCAAGCCTTCGATCCGCCGGGCATTTTCGCCCGCTCATTGTCGGAATGCCTCGCCCTGCAGCTCAAAGAACAAAATCGCTACGATCCGTTGATGGCGTGCCTCTTGGCCAATCTCGATTTACTGGCGAACCGCAATCTTGCGGGACTCAAAAAAGCCGTCGGCGCCGACATGGACGAGCTGACCGACATGATCCAGGAGATCAAGCGGCTCAATCCAAAGCCTGGCCTGAAGTTCGGCGCGGTGCAAATGCAGCCAGTGGTGCCGGATGTCATTATTCGCGCCGCATCCGACGGCGGGTGGCATGTCGAGCTGAACAGCGACACGCTTCCCCGCGTGCTCGTCAACCGAAACTATTACACGCGGGTTTCGACGTCGGCCGTCAGCGACAAGGATAAGGGCTATCTATTCGAATGCTTGCAGACCGCTAACTGGCTGGTCAAAAGCCTTGATCAACGAGCCCGGACGATCTTGAAGGTCGCCGAGCAAATCGTGCGCCAGCAAGACAGCTTTTTCATGTACGGCGTGCAGCACCTGCGGCCGCTCAACCTGAAAACCATCGCCGACGCCATCTCGATGCACGAATCGACCGTCTCTCGCGTCACCTCGAACAAATACGTATCGACGCCGCGCGGCATCTTTGAATTGAAGTATTTTTTCACGTCCGCCATTGCGTCGAACGACGACGGCGAAGCTCACTCCTCCGAGTCGGTTCGCTTCCGCATCAAGCAACTCATCGATGCCGAGCAGGCCAGCGATGTTCTGTCCGATGATCAATTAGTCGACCGCCTGAAAGACGAGGGCGTCGATATCGCCCGCCGCACCATCGCCAAATATCGCGAGGCGATGCGCATTCCATCGTCAGTCCAGCGCCGCCGCGACAAGCGCATGCTTGAGCGCCTTGGCGGTTGATACGAAATTTGATTATTAGCTAACGTGATGAATATCATCGATTTTATCGGCTATTCTTACAACTACCGTGATTTGACACAGCACCGCAAATTCCCTATCGCTATGCTCATGGGCGTAGTGAACAAAGAGGTTCCGCGGCATGGCATCTGGTCAACTCGAAGCGTTGGTCCGATCGGCGGCTTTAACGCCAGCAACAGGCAGAGCCCGCCATTGCGCCTTAAATCAAACCCGAAGTCTTCACGTGTTCTGGTGTGAGACGCCGCCGCCGTAATGTCGCCAAAACTTTGGCGTGCTTCGGCCGCCTGTGGGCCGCCGATAACAACATCATAAGCAGCCGGGAACAGACAATCACATGACCATTCAAGTGACTGGCAAAAACGTCGACGCTGGCGATGCCTATCAGACCTATGCCACTGAGAAAATTCGCTCGGTCATTCAGAAGTACATCGGCCGCGACGTCGATAGTCATATCCGATTGGAAAAAGAGCACGGCATCTTCAAAACGTCATGCTCGGTGAAACTCGCCAGCGGCCTGCTGCTCGAAGCTCACGGCGACGGCGGCGATGCGTACGCCAGCGCCGACGAGGCGGTCCACCGGCTCGAAACGCGCGTGCGCCGCTACAAGGGACGGCTGAAGGACCATTCATCCGACCACTCGGGGCTGCGCCGGAAAGGCAACGTCGACGCTCGCGACTATGTGGTCAGCGTTGCCGAAGACGACCATGCCGACGTTGCCGAGGCCCATCCTCTGATCATTGCCGAAACGGCCCGCAACATCGGCGAATTATCGGTGAGCGAAGCTGTCATGCAGCTTGATGTGTCGGAAGCACAATTTATGATTTTCAAGAACGCAGCACACGGCGGATTGAATGTCGTGTACCGGCGGCCAGACGGAAACATCGGCTGGGTTGATGCCGAGCCAGGCAGCAGGGACCTCAGCAACGGGGCAGTTCACAGCACGGTATAGCCGCTCAAATTTTGTGACTTCAGGCGTTTCACGACAGGCACGCAGCGGTCGCCCAATTTCGAATTTTGAAATTTAGAAACAATCGGCCCTGCGCATCGGGTCAACACTCAACGTGGATGATACGATCATGAACCTCGGGGATCTCCTCGCCAAGAACGGCATTGTCACCGGCCTTAAAGCCGCTGACAAAAAACAGGCGCTGCATGAACTTGCCGTGCGCGCCGGCGACGCCGCCGGCGTTAGCGCGCACGACGTCTACAATGCTTTGATTCAGCGTGAACGGCTAAGCTCGACAAGCCTCGGACGCGGTATCGCCATTCCGCACGTGAAGTTGCCGGGCGTCGCCGCCATCACGTGCATATTTGCCAAGCTCGATCAGCCGATCGCATTCGACAGTCACGACGGCGAACCCGTTGATCTCCTGTTTTTCCTGCTGGCGCCGGAAGATGCAGGCGGCGACCATTTGAAGGCACTGGCGCGCATTTCGCGCCTGGTCCGCGACCCCGCCACGCTCGAGCGCTTGCGGTCCTCGAACGACACCGAAAGCATTCGGCGCGTGCTGACGGCGCCGGCGACCTCACACGCAGCCTAGAGCATTTTCCGACGAAGTGGATCCCGGTTCGTCGTCAGAAAATGCGACAAAGCATGGTGCTAGAGCGCCGATCTGATTCTATCAGAACGCAAAGCGCTCTCGATCCAGTAACTAACCGAGCACGGCCAGTGCGCCGAGGCCGATGCCGCCGACGATGATGCGCCACCAACCGAAGAACGACAGGCCGCGTGACGAAATGAAATCCAGCACAGTCCGCACGACGATGACGCCGGTCACGAACGCCGCGACGAAGCCGAGCGCGATCTGCGAAATGTCATCGGTCGACAGGACTGACCAGTTTTTATAAAGGTCATACGTGAAGGCGCCCGCCATTGTCGGCATGGCAAGGAAAAATGAAAATTCCGCCGCAGTCCGTTTGTCGGCGCCGAGCAGCATGGCGCCAACGATCGTCGAACCGGATCGCGATACGCCTGGGATCAACGCCAGGCATTGCACCAGGCCGATCTTGAGCGCCGTGACGGGCGTAATTTCCAGCACGTCGTGATAGTGCGTGGCGAGCGCCATGCGATCGACGATCAGGAGTATGATCCCACCGATCACGAGCGACAGGCAGATAATTCTCGGTGACTCAAACAGGACGGTCTTGATAAACGAGTGCCCGAGCACCCCGATGACTGCGGCCGGTATAAACGCCACCAGCACGGCGACGACGAAGCGCCGTGTTTGAGGATCGCTCGGTAGCGCCATCGCCATGCGCCATAACTTGGCGGCATAAACGGTCAACAGCGCCAAAATCGCGCCGAGCTGGATGAGAACTTCGAACGTGCGGCCCTTGGACGTAATGCCGAGCACGTGTTCGGTCAGCAGCAGATGTCCGGTCGATGACACCGGCAGGTATTCGGTCAATCCCTCAATGAAGCCGAGCAGGACCACATGCCACGTTTCCATGCCCGTCGTTCCTCGTTGCTGCGACCAACGCAGCGGTAGCAGGATTCCCGCGACGCACACCAGCCGACGAAGTGTAGCGTCAGAGCTTCGCTCGTCTGAAATCAGCCGGTATAGTTTTGCGTCGATCTTTGGTAGGACCGCCCATGGCTATGAGCCTCACTCAGTACCGACTTTGTCCGCGCTCGCGCTCGGTGCGCTTGGCGCTGGCCGAGGGTGGTTATGACGTTGATCTGGTCGACGAAAATCCCTGGGATTGGCGGCAAGGCTTTCTGGCTAAAAATCCGGCCGGCGAATTTCCGGTTCTCGAATTTGACAACGGCTTGACGCTGGCTGGCGTTTATTCGATTTCGGAGTTCCTGGCCGAAGACGTCTCGCCGCCGGCGCAGGTCAGCGCCGGATTGACGGCCGCGCGCATGACGCCCCTCATTCCGGGAAATCGCGAGGATCGCGCCGAAGTCCGCCGCCTGATCGACTGGTTCCACGGCAAGTTCGACCGCGAGATTTCACGCGAGCTGGTGCATGAAAAAGTCATTCAGCGGATGCGTCCATCAAATCCAGCACCGCCGGATGCCGATATTCTGCGCGCCGTGCGCACGAATTTGCGCTATCATCTGATGTATATTTCGTATCTGGCCAACTCACGCCGCTGGCTGGCGGGCGACGATCTGAGCTTCGCCGATTTCGCCGCGGCCGGGCACATTTCGGTTGTCGACTATCTCGGCGAAGTTCCATGGTCCGAGGTGCCCGACGTCAAGTCCTGGTATCAGCGGATCAAGTCGCGACCGGCGTTTCGCACGCTGTTGGCGGATCGCATTCCGGGAACGGCTCCGCCCAGCGCTTATGCCGATCTCGATTTCTGACGATGTCGGCAGGACATAATCACGCCGACAGTTGAGGACCCGCGTTGATCGCCACTGGTTCGCAAGACAATTTCAAGTCGCGCTTGATTTCCGAAGCCGCGCTGCTTGGCTTCGACGCCATTGGGGTGACGCGCCTCGACGGAGGCGGCGGCGATACAGGCCAGCGACTGCGCGCGTTTCTTGATCATGGCCGGCATGGCGATATGCAATGGCTGGCAGCGACGGCCGACCGCCGCGCTGATCCTCGCGTCCTCTGGCCACAGGCACGGTCGGCGATCCTGGTCGGATTGTCGTATGCCCCCGAAACAGATCCACTTGCAGCGCTCTCCCAAAAAAGTCAGGCGGTCATCTCGGTCTATGCCAAGGGCCGCGATTATCACGACGTGCTCAAAACTCGCATCAAGCAACTGGCAAGATCGTTCGCCCAAGCGACCGGTGCGGACGTCAAAGTCTTCGTCGATACGGCGCCTCTGATGGAAAAGCCGCTCGCCGCCGCCGCCGGGCTTGGATGGCAGGGCAAGCACACCAACCTCGTGTCACGCTCGCACGGCTCGTGGCTGTTTCTCGGCGCCATTTTGACAACCGCCGAGTTAGAGGCCGATGCGGCAGAGGCCGACCATTGCGGCTCGTGCCAACGCTGCCTTGACGTATGCCCGACGGACGCGTTTCCCGCGCCCTATCAGCTCGATGCACGACGCTGCCTCGCCTACCTCTCCATCGAACACAAGGGACCTATCCCGCGTGCCTTTCGAGCCGCGATGGGCAATCGCGTGTTTGGTTGCGATGATTGTCTGGCTGTGTGCCCTTGGAATAAGTTCGCCGAGCGCTCGCGTGAAGCGAAATTCGCGGCGACGGCAATGACCGACAACCCGCCGATCGCCACGATCCTTGCCATGGATGACGCGACGTTCCGCGCCAGCTTCGCGGGAACACCGATCAAACGCACCGGCCGCGATCGTGTGGTGCGAAACGCGGCCATCGCGGCCGGCAACTCAGGCAACGCCGACCTGATGGCGAGCCTGACGCCGCTGCTCGCAGATGCGTCGCCAATTGTTCGCGGCGCGGCCGTCTGGGCTGCGTCAAAGCTCACCACTGCCGACGCATTCGAAGGCTTGCGATCGTGCTTTGAACCGCGCGAACATGATGCGGAGGTGGCCGCCGAATGGCGCGCCGACGATGGGGACCCGGCCGTATGAGTCATCTATTTTGTTTCGGCCTCGGCTACAGCGCCGGCGTGCTTGCAGCGCGCCTTGCGGCGCAAGGATGGACGATCTCCGGCACGTCACGCGATGCGGGCGGCGTCGCCGCACTGACCGCACGTGGGTATCGGGGCATGATGTTCGACGGGACGAGCGCGAGCGGCCTAATTGCCGACGAGCTACACCGGGCGACGCATGTGCTGCTGTCGATCCCCCCCGATGCAAATGGCGATCCAGCTTTGCGCTGGCACGGCGACGATATGGCAGCCAGCCCGTCGCTCAATTGGATCGGCTATTTTTCGACGGTGGGCGTTTATGGCGACTCAGCCGGCGCGTGGGTCGACGAAGACACCGACGCGCGGCCTGGGTCGGAGCGCGGCCAGCGGCGGCTTGATGCTGAACGCGCTTGGCTCGCACTTGGCGAAGACAGTGGCAAAGCCGCAATCATGTTCCGGCTACCGGGAATCTACGGTCCAGGCCGCAGCACCATTGACGATGTCAAAGCTGGCACGGCGCGACGGCTGATCAAGCCGGGTCAAGTCTTCAACCGCATCCACGTCGACGACATCGCCAGCGCAGTGCAAGCATCGATGGGCCGCTCGACCACCAACCGGATTTACAATGTCACTGACGATCTGCCATCGCCACCGCAAGACGTGGTTGCTTATGCGGCGCAATTGCTCGGCGCAACGATACCGCCAGATATCGAGTTTGCAACGGCTGCCGTGTCGGCAATGGGCCGAAGCTTCTATTCAGAGAGCAAGCGCGTGTCGAACGCCCGCATGAAAAGCGAACTCGGCGTGCTGCTGGCATACCCGTCGTATCGCGAAGGGCTGCGGGCCATCGTCGACGCTGGCGGCTGACTGCGAACGTCATCGGTCTGCCATTGATCGTCCGCGATTCCGCCCGAATGAAAGCTGAAACAAAACGGGGGTCGGCTGCGCGTCGATCGGGCGCGAAGAGGGTATCATGCGGATACGGGTGCTTTTGACTGGAGTGATGACAGCGGCGGTCGCGGCACTGGTTTGGAACGGCTCGGCGCTGGCCGCTGAAGCCGTGACGAAACCGATCGATCCCGCCCACCACTTGGCGCAGAAATTCGCCGGTGACGGCGACACGGCGACATTGCCGCAAACGGCTGCACCGCTCAAAGCCAAGTCCGATCGTGAAATGGTGCAAAAAACGCTATCTGGAACCACAGCTGATCAACCGGTAGCGGCCAAGCGCGCGACCACCACTAACGCTGCTGCGCCAGCACCGGTTGCTAAAATCGGTCCGCAACGGCCGAGCCTCGACTATGAAATGGAAATGCTGCGGCGCGCCCGTGTGGAAGAGTCCGAGCGCAAATCCAAAGCCATGGAGGCGCTCGCAGCCGCCGCCGCCGCGTCAGCGCCGAAAGTGGCTGAAACTCCGGCGGCACCCGAGACTGCAAACGCGCCGCTTGCAACCGCACCCGCGCCGGCCGTCGCCGCGCCGCCCGCTCCTGCAATCATCAAGGCCGCAGAAAAACCGTCAAAGCCAACTGAGCCAGCAGTGATACCGGCTCCCACCAAAATTTTAGCGCCCTTCGCAGCGACGATCTCCATTCCGGCACCGACGCCACCAGCAGCGTCACCACGTTTCGAGAAGCCAGCCAGCAGTGATTTGCCGACCACGACTGCGGCTGTGCCAGCACCTGCGCCAGGACCGGCCCTACCGTTATCCGCGCCGAAAGCTGCTGTGATTGCGCCGCCAGTGGCGGCTATCGCGCCAGTTCAAGCGGTGGCCGCGCCTATTCCGCCACCCGCTACGCCGCCGGCGCCCCAACTGAAAGAATTGAGCCTCGTGCCCGCGTTGCCCCTCACCATCGTCGCACCCACGGCACTCGCCGAAGTCAAGCCGTCGCCGTCCCCTGCGACGGTGCCCACGTCACCGCCAGTCCAACCGACGCAGCAGGCTACGGTGCTTTTGGTTTTTGAATCTGGCTCGGCCGCGCAGGACGCAACCCAATCCATGCACGATCCGATCGTATGCTTTGATGATCGCTGCATTGTTTCCAACGGCTTCGATGCCGCCGCAAAAGCCCTGCCGCGTGGTGACGCCAAGGCGTTGAAAACGACGACTGGGGTGACGCTCGATACCTGTCGCGGTAAAACCGCTTGCGTCTTCCGCGATGTAGCGATCACAGCAGCGCCGCGCCTTCAAGTTATCGACCTCGGCAGCAGCACGACGAGCAACGCTGGAGGCGGCTACACAACGGAAATCGACAAGTCTTGCCGGATGAGCGACGGAGAATTGACATGCGATCACCCGCTTGCAACACCCGATTTCCGCGTCTGGATCGTGCCTGAGGGAACCGCGAAAAAGGCCGGTATTGCGGCCCTTGAAGATGCCATCGTTGAGGGCTTGCCGCAGGGCGAACTCGTCAGTTCGGCCGACAAGTAAGACGAATTCGAACCTATCAGCGCGCCGCCATGTCGCCAACGGCGGCATACAGCATGGCAAGGTCTTGTGGCCGTGACAGTCGGTGCTCACCGTCGGGAATTTCGATCAGCTTGATTGCAGCGCCACGCATGAACGTCATCAAATCGCGCGTGTGTTCGGCCGGAACATCAGGGTCTTGCAAGCCCTGCAGGATCGTCACCGGGCAGCCCGGATCAAACGGCTCGCGCGCCAGCAAATGGTCGCGACCGTCCACGATCAAATCACGGGTGATCGTGTAAGGAGTGTCGTAGGCCGAGGGCCGCATGTGGCGACCCGTTGCGATGATCTCATGCTGCACGGCTGGCGAAAATTTATTCCACATCAGCTCCTCGGTCATATCCCAAGCCGGCGCGATGAGCACTGCGCCCTTGACGCGGGCGGCTTGCAGCGGGGCGTCGCGCTTCAACGCCTGCAGCAGAATGAGGGCCATGTGTCCGCCCATGCTTGAGCCGACGATGATTTGCGGACCCGTCGTCATGTGCTCGAACACGGCCCGCGCTTCTTCGAGCCAGCGTCCGATTGTGCCATCAGTAAAGTCGCCGCCCGAAACGCCGTGTCCGGAATAATCGAAACGCGTGCAGCCGAGGTCATGTGCACGCGCATACTCTGCAAGCGCCGTGGCCTTGGTCGACGCCATGTCCGACATGAAGCCCGGCAACCAAAAAATTCCTGGCGCATCGGCGCGGGAGGACGCGTCGTGAATGACGGCGATGGCCCGAGCCCCGGTGCCGGTGCCAACAATCATCGTCCGATGTGCCGCTTGATCCACCAAAACTTCCCTCATGCTTTCAGCGATCCAAACCGCCGCAACTGTCCAACGTAGACAACCGTCAACAGATGCTACAAACCGGCCGGGTCGAAGCCTAGTCAGAATGGTTGATCGCAATGACGCAAACGATTGTCTGCATGAAATGGGGTACGCGCTACCCCGCCGAATTCGCCAATCGCCTGTGGTCGATGATTAAACGCAACACGCGGCGCCCAACACGCCTAGTTTGCTACACCGACGATCTAACCGGCCTTGACCCTGACATCGAAGCCTATCCATTGCCGCCGATCACGCTGCCAAAAAGTGCCGAACTCAAACCGTGGCGAAAACTATCGCTATGGGCGCCGACGCTTCCAGGGGTTTCGGGAGACGTGCTGTTTCTCGATCTCGATATCGTCGTCACCGGCAACCTCGATGATTTTTTTGATTTCGAGCCTGATAAAACGTTCTGCGTCATCGAAAATTGGACACAGATGGGCAAAGGCATCGGCAATACATCCGTCTATCGCTTTCGCGTCGGCGCGGATACGTACATCTATGACCGCTTCCAAGCCAATGCTGGCGAGGTACTCGCCAACTACCCATTGAGCCAAGTTTACATCTCGCGCACGATCAATCAGATGACCTATTGGCCGGCGCCTTGGTGCGTCAGCTTCAAACACACCTTGATGCCGCGCTGGCCCCTGAATTTCTTCCAAACGACGCCGCTGCCACCTACCACCAAGGTTGTCGCCTTCACCGGCAAACCCGATCCCGATGACGCCCGCGATGGCCGCTGGCCTACGCCCTCGCTTTGGAAAAAAACGTACAAATTCGTCAAGCCGACGCCGTGGATCGACGAGCACTGGCGCTGACCGTCACGCGCTTGCCCGGTGAACAGTTGTAAACGCTGTTTTGACCGCTCTCTTTTAGGCAAAAAACATGCGTTTTGCTGCATTGTAGCAATGGCAAACGCTTGACTTACTCGCCGTTTGCTCGCCATCTTCCGGCCGGCGGACATGAGGGTGATATCGGTTTCGCCGTTAAATCGACCAGTTGAAACAATTCAAGGAGACTTCGTCATCCGCAAACCTATGCGCCCCGAGCCCCAGAGCCGGGAACAATCCGGGCCTAAAATTAACGATCAGATCAGGGCCCGTGAAGTCCGTCTCATCGACGAAACCGGTCAGAACGTCGGCGTGGTCGCCAAGTTCGATGCGCTTGCCCGCGCCGAAGCAGCCGGCCTAGACCTCGTAGAGATCTCTCCCGACGCCGAGCCACCAGTCTGCAAGATCCTCGATTTCGGCAAATTCAAATTTCAAGAGCAAAAGAAAGCCGCCGAAGCCCGCAAGAATCAGAAAATCGTCGAGTTGAAAGAGATCAAGATGCGGCCGGGCATCGATGATCATGACTACGATGTAAAAATGCGCGCTATTCGCCGTTTCTTTGACGAGGGCGATAAGGTCAAAATCACGCTGCGGTTTCGCGGCCGTGAAATGGCCCACTCCCAGCTTGGCATGGCTGTGCTGCAACGCGTCAAGGCGGATACCGAGCCGATCGCGAAAGTCGAGAGCGAACCGCGCTTTGAGGGCAAGCAAATGGTCATGGTCCTCGCGCCGAAATAAGCCCATTTCCCAACCAATGACGACGCCGCGACAGGCCCGGAGACACCCGGTTCACGCGGCGTTTTCATTTTTGCCAATTCGCAGCCGTTGTTGTGGGGCCTTGCTGTGCGATCTCGGCAATCGTAGCGTTGCGGCACGCTGTCCTCAGCCGGGCAAATGATCGGCCGAGGCAGGCACTTGGAGCGCGTCATGACCGCCGTCCGTCCCATCGACACAGGGTCGCTCGATCAGCTCGGTGCCCCCGTCCTCCGTTTTGAAGCGGGAGAAAAAATCTTCCTTGCCGATGAGACAGCCCGGGCGATGTTCGTTGTCCGCAGCGGCCGTGTCGACGTAATCATCTACGGCGCCGTCTTGGAAAACATTCGTGCCGGCGGCATTTTCGGCGAGATGTCGCTGATCGACGACGAGCCGCGCAGTGCTGCCGCCATAGCCGCCGAGCCGACCGAAGTTTCGGTCATCGACCAGGCGACGTTCATGGCCTTAATTCGCGCAGATGCCGATTTCGCCCTCAACATCATGCGTCTGTTGTCGGCCCGTATTCGGCGCATGAATGACCAATTTTAGCATACTCGCACTGCAGCAGGTATTTCGCAGTTGCGAAGGCCGCGACTAAAATCACACGCCATGGACCGGGCGGATAGCCGCCAATTACCCCGTTGAGTGGGGCAATATCGTATCGCTCACGCTATGTGCATAATGGGCGGCAAAACGAGCCACGCCGCCTGTACAAAAAAATTCCAGCGCATTCGGCCTGCCAATCTTTCGGCGCGAGGACGCAGCGTATGGAACACACCGGGGAAACGCAGCACCAATGCAAAACAAGGTCATCACGGCCGATGAAGCAATCGCGCTCATCAGCGACAACGATGTCTTGACGACGACAGGCTTTGTCCAAAGCTGCATTCCCGAGGCGCTTCATGCCGCACTCGAAAGGCGCTTCGTCGAAACCAAAGCCCCGCGCGATCTCACGTTGATCATGACTGCGGGCGCTGGCGACAGCAAAGGTCTCGGCACCGGACGCTTGCACCACGACGGCCTGCTTCGCCGCGTCATCGCCGGCAACTTCGGGCGCATGCCGAAAGTCGCCAAGGCCGCGCAAGACAACAAAATCCTCGGCTATAATCTGCCGCAGGGTGTGATCTCGCAGTTGTATCGCGCATGCGCGGCCGGCCAGCCCGGCCTGTTTTCGAAAGTCGGCCTGCAGACCTACGTCGATCCTCGACTCGGCGGCGGCCGGGTCAATGAAGTGACAACCGAAGACATCGTCAAGGTCGTCGAGGTCGAAGGCGAAGACTGGCTGTTCTACAAATCGACGCCGATCAATGTCGCGTTCATTCGCGGCACCAGTGCCGATCCTGCCGGCAACATCAGCATGGAAAAAGAGTGTCTGCTGCTCGATAACCTGGCGCAGGCGATGGCCGCGCACAACAATGGCGGCATTGTCATTGCGCAAGTCGAACGCATCGTCGAACACGGCTCGATCCGGCCTAAAGACGTTAAAGTTCCGGGAATTCTCGTCGATTGCGTTGTCGTCGCCGAACCCGCCGAACTGCACCGAATGAACTACGGCACGGTTTATGATCCCTCCTTGGCCGGCGAAATTCGGGTGCCCTCCGAAGGCATGGCCAAGATGCATCTTGATGAGCGTAAGATCATCGCCCGGCGCGCTGCCTTCGAACTACCGCCGAATGGCGTCATCAACCTCGGCGTCGGCGCACCCGATGGCGTCGCCGCCGTCGCGAATGAAGAAAAAGTCACGCCCTACATCACCATGACAACGGAAGCCGGCGCTGTCGGCGGCGTGCTGGCCAGCGGCTCGAGTTTCGGCTCGGCGGCGAACGCGCATTCAGTCATCGATCAAAACCAGATGTTCGATTTCTACGATGGTGGCGGTCTTGATATGACGTGCCTCGGCATGGCGGAATGCGACCAGCATGGCAATGTCAACACCAGCCGTTTCGGTGGCCGATTGAACGGCTGCGGCGGGTTTATCAATATCTCTCAGAATGCGCGCGCTGTCGTATTCGCTGGCACTTTTATGGCTGGCGGCCTCGAAATCAAAATTGAAGACGGCAAGTTGAAAATCGTCAAAGAAGGCCGGTCGCGCAAGTTTGTGAGCGCCGTCGAACAAATCACCTTCAGTGGCGCGTTTGCACAAAGCCGTACTCAGCCGGTGATCTACGTCACTGAGCGATGCGTGTTCGAACTGACACCCGTCGGTCTTGAATTGATCGAGGTTGCGCCCGGTGTCGACATCGAACGCGACATCATTGCCAACATGGATTTCCGCCCGATCATCAACAAGCCAATGCCGATGGACCCGCGCATTTTTGTCGACGAACCGATGGGGCTGCTCGACGATCTGTTAAATCTCAAGTTGTCCGAGCGCGTCAGCTATGACGCCGATCGCAACATCTTGTTCCTCAATCTCGAAGGCTGGAGCGTGCGCAAGAAGAGCGATGTCGCGGATTTGAAAAAAGTTCTAGTCGATGCGTCGGTGAAGGCTGGCAAGCGCGTCAATTCAGTGGTCAATCACGACGGTTGCCGCATCGCCGACGATCTCTACGATGACTACGCAGCGATGATCGAACATATGGTCGAACATCACTATCTGACGACGACGCGTTATACGACAAGCGCCTTCATGCGTCTGAAAATGCAGGAAGCGCTGAGCAAACGTGGGCTGACGCCGCACATCTTTGAACGCGCCGAAGAAGCTCACGCACAACTCAATCTGGAAAAGGTGGCGTGATCGTCAGCGTAAAAATTCCGCGCGCTCACTACAGCCCCGCCATGACCACGTTAAAGTGGCCATGCGGAGCTCAGCAAAGCGCGCGGAAAATGACTAGCAACCCTGGCGCCTCATGCATCGGCCGAAACCTGGACCACCAAAGCCCCAGCGATCGGCGCAAATATTCCGCCACTTCTTGCAGCGGCCGCCGTAAACGGGCCGATAGGGGCGGTAGATGTCAACGTAGGGCCTACCATACCCGCCATACCCGTAGTGGCGATCACGGCGATCATAGTGATCATAGACTGGTTGAATCAGCGTCTGGTTGGCCTCAATATTTGGCACTGCAGGTGCGGCCTGCGACGGCGCGGCCACAGCGCCGATCGTGAGTGCCATGAGCGTTCCAGCGAGAAGCGGTGCTAAGCGCATTGTGCGTCTCCTAATGTGTCAATTATTCCGAATTCAAAACGGCACGCTCCGGCGGCGTGCATCACCAATCTTCCGCAAGCCGTATGAATAGGCGATGAATGATCGTGATCTTGGTCAACAGTGTGACTTGACCTTCGATTTTACTTGCGAGAATCATACGTAGCCGTCGTTGAACGAGCGTCGCAACATTAAGACGAAGTGAAACGCCGTGTCGTTCCAAGCCTATCTCGACAATATCAAGGCGAAGACTGGAACGAGCGCTGAAGATTTTAAAAAGCTCGCCGCCAAGAAAGGCTTCATGCACGGCGGTATCTTGAAAAAGGAGGTCAAAGCCGGGCAGGTCGTCGCGTGGCTGAAGCAGGACTTCGACCTTGGCCGCGGGCATGCCATGGCGATTTATGCTCTCCTGAAGGGATCAAAAGCGTAGAGTGCCTACGAATGCCGAAATGTCGCTCGTGTCCGTCACCATGATCGACCTTGGGGCAGCGCGTTCGGCGTGGCCTGCAAGCCGGCATCAGTAAAAAAGCCTCGGCCGGACGCCTCAAATTGCCCCTCGTTAAGGTTTTGTTAACCCGATGCAGAGCCAGTTAACCTCGTTGGTTTTCTCCGAAATTTGGTGATCATCGTGCGCCCGCTTCGTCTATTTGCCATGATGACCGTGCTCGCTGGCGCAAGCGTCATGAGCGCGACTGTGCCGCGTGCCGCAGACGGCGCTGGCGAGGGCTACCTGGCCGTTGGCGTCGGTTTGCAAGGGGTGGACACCGCAAGCCGCGAACGGGCGCTGTACGGCGATCCTGTGCCCGATATGCCCGTCGCACAACCGCAGGTCGGTGCAGGACCAATCGGTCCTGGGTCGCCATTGGAAACGTCCAGCGTCGAGCGTTCGAGCGATGGCGCACTATCCCCGTTTCCTGTGCCAATTGCCGCGCAGAAGCAAGTCGTGATCGAGCAAGTACCGGCTACTAAACCATCTGCTGTTACGGTTAAGAAAACGCGCGCCGCGAAATCGGTCGCCCGCCGAACAGCTCGGCAAGCGCGGACGCCTGACAAGGAAACCGCAACCAAACTGATCGCACGCGGCATGGATACGGGGTTGAACATTTCGCACATCGAGGCGCCCGGCGAAGATTGAACGCCGGCCCTCGGTAAGGCGACGCGCACTGTCGTTTTCGATTGGCTCACTCAGCCGCCATGGCCTCCAGACGCCGAAGTTCCTCGCACTGCGCTTCAAACGTATCGGCGGATGCCATCAACCAGGCTTTGCGAAAATATGGATCCGCCGTGCCGGTGAGAAGTTCGCCCGGCTTCAAGAATTTATACAGTTCAGCGAACGTCACAGTTCGATCGGGCGCGGCGCGTTGCATGAGGTGATGGGGCCTGAGCTCAGTGGGATTTTTCAGCCCGGCAGCAGCCACCAGTTCGCACAGTGCCTTCACCGTTTGCTTGTGGAAACTCGCCACGCGAACGGATTTGTCCGGAACGGCAATGGCTCTCTGCCGCGTCGGATCTTGCGTTGCAACGCCGGTTGGGCAGCGATCCGTATGGCATTGCTGAGCTTGAATACAGCCGACGGCAAACATAAATCCGCGCGCTGCATTACACCAGTCGGCACCGAGCGCCATCGTCCGAGCCATATCGAAGCCTGTGGTGATTTTGCCCGAGGCGCCGATTTTGATGTGCTCTCTCAGACCTGCACCGACGAGGGCCGAATGCACGAACACCAATCCATCGCGCAGCGGCGTTCCAAGATGATCCATGAATTCAAGCGGCGCCGCACCTGTGCCGCCCTCTTTCCCATCAACGACAATGAAATCTGGCATGATTCCGGTTTGCAGCATGGCCTTGACGATCGCCATGAATTCCCATGGATGGCCGATGCACAGTTTGAATCCAACCGGCTTGCCGCCGGACAGCCGGCGTAAATCGGCAAGAAACTCCAAGAACGCGAGGGGTGTAGAAAACGCTGAATGGCTCGCCGGTGACACACAGTCCTCGCCTTTGGTCACACCTCGAATGCGCGCAATCTCATGGGTGACTTTGGCTCCCGGCAAAACGCCGCCGTGCCCCGGCTTGGCTCCTTGGCTGAGCTTCACTTCGATCATCTTGATTTGCGGACGCGTTGCCGTTTCGGCGAATTTTTCGCCCGAAAAACTTCCGTCCGCATTACGGCACCCAAAATAGCCCGAGCCAATTTCCCAAATCAGGTCACCGCCAAATTCTGCGTGGTGAGGGCTGACGCCGCCTTCACCCGTATCATGAGCAAAGCCGCCGATTTGCGCCCCGCGATTGAGCGAGCGAATGGCGTTGGCCGAGAGCGAGCCGTAACTCATCGCCGATATATTGAAGACGGACGCGGAATACGGTTGGCTGCACGCCGGCCCTCCAATCGACACGCGGCAATCCGCCATCCCAACGACTGTTGGCGACATCGAATGGAGCAACCATTCAAACCGGTTTTCGTAGACATCGAAGTGCGTTCCAAACGGCCGCTTGTCCAGCTGACGCTTGGCGCGCTGGTAGACGATGGCCCGCTTGTCGCGTGGGAAGGGCGTGCCGTCCTTGTCGCCTTCAAAGAAATATTGGCGCATTTCGGGACGAATGTTCTCAAGCATAAATCGCAGATGCGCGACGATCGGATAATTACGCAGGATCGCGTGTTTCGACTGCAAGATATCGCGCAATCCGATCAGCGTCAGTCCGCCGAAAAAGACGAATGGGAACAGCAGATAGCTGGCGAGTTCAGGAGCCCGGTAGGCTTCAAGTGAGAGCAGCGCGGTAGCGCCCGCCGCAATGCTGAGGACCAGAAACCGTGGCTGCACGGGCAGCAAAATCCAGCGTATCAGGCGTCCCATGGGTCTCCCGTTCTCACCAAGCATCGATCCGTCTACAGCTCAGCAAATGATCGTCTTGTGACGGGCCAATGAAGAGCGATGCGGGCGCCAGATCGGACGCCAAAAAATTGCCGTCCAAGCTTAGCGTTAAACGTGCGGTCGACGACAGGAGGAAGTCGTATTGCGCCATCGCCGTTCACTGTAATGTTTTGGCTGCGCGATCGACGTGCCCCACTTGCTCCCGCCCTGTGCTTCCCCTATAACCCTGCCGAGAGCCGCCCGGCGAGGCATGCCGTGGCGGTTCATATGCTTTTGAAACACAAGCGGTTTTTCGCATAAAGCATCCCTTCGCAGGACCGAACCTATCACAGGGTTCGAGAGTGTGGGCCGCCTCTTTGGCTCGCACTTAGGTTTGGAAACGAACCTGGGCTCACAGCGCCTTAAAAGCTTGTCACAGTGTTCCTCCGGCCGTTGGGCCCAGGGGACGCGAGGCAACTTCAGCTCGCTTTAGCCACGACAACGCGAAGGGCCTGGATACGAAGCGCGTCAGCGCGGGTATCAGGTGCGGCCGCCAGCGAAGATGAGGACTGAAGCAAAATGCCTAAGATGAAAACTAAAAGCGGCGCCAAAAAGCGCTTCAAGATGACCGCCTCCGGCAAAGTCAAAGCCGGCCAGGCAGGCAAACGTCACGGCATGATCAAGCGCACGGCGAAGTTCGTGCAAAAGGCGCGTGGCACCGGAATTCTCAACGACTCCGACGCCAAGATCGTCAAGAAATACATGCCCTACGCAAGATGAGTCTTTGTTTGTCGCGTCCGACTCCGCTTCGCGGAGCCGGCCGGAAGCGACGGAGCAACTCATCAGCCCATCAATCGAAGCACATCTAATTCGAGGAGTTTCCTCTCATGGCCCGCGTCAAACGTGGCGTTACCGCCCACGCCAAGCACAAGAAAGTTCTCAAGGCCGCGAAGGGCTATTATGGCCGTCGCAAGAATACCATTCGCGTCGCCAAGCAGGCGGTCGAGAAGGCGATGCAGTACGCCTATCGCGATCGCAAGCGCCGCAAGCGTAATTTCCGCGCGCTCTGGATCCAACGTATCAACGCGGCCGTGCGCGAACACGGCATGACGTACGGCCGATTTATCAACGGCCTGTCGAACCTCGGCGTCGAGGTCGATCGCAAAGTGCTGTCGGATATCGCCATCAATGATCCGGTTGGCTTCAAAGCACTCGTCGAGCAGGCGCAGAAGGCTGCGTCCTCGCCGGTCGCCAAGGCCGATCAGGCCAAGGCGAAAAAGGCGGCGTGATTGCGGGCATTGACCGACTTGTCTCCGGGTAACTCCGGGGGAAGTCCTATGCGGGAAGCCAGCCACAAGGCGTGGAGCAACAGTGCTCCGGCGCCTGACACCTTTCCCTTGCGTGACCCTTTGAAGTCCCGCGAGGGAGAGCCGATCGTTAGGCTTGCAGCGATGCATCGCCGGGACGTGCCTGAGGGCGACAAATTGCAAGAGGCTGGTCCGCCATGACATCGGACACGACCGCGACGACGCCAACAGATTTGGCGGCACTGACAAGCGAATTGACGAGCGAGGTTGCGGCGGCCACCGATCTGGTAGCGCTCGAGGCCGTGCGCGTTGCGGCGCTCGGTAAAAAGGGCCGCGTGTCAGCGCTAATGGGCCGGCTCGGGTCACTTCCGGCCGATGAGAAAAAATCCTTCGGCGCCGCCGTCAATGCACTCAAGGCCGCTGTCACGGCCGCACTTGATGCGCGCAAAGCCGAGCTCGAAACCGCAGCGCTCGACGCGCGATTGGCGACTGAGCGTGCCGACGTGACGTTGCCGGTACGGCTTGGCCCCGTAGCCGAAGGCCGGGTGCATCCCGTCAGTCAGGTGCTCGATGAAGTGATCGAGATTTTCGCCGACATGGGCTTTGCCGTCGCCGAAGGTCCCGACATCGAAACCGATGCAATGAACTTCGACATGCTCAACATTCCGGCCGAGCATCCTGCCCGTCAGGATCACGATACGTTTTATTTTTCGCCGGGCGCCGATGGTTCGCGCCTGCTGCTGCGCACGCATACGAGCCCGGTGCAAATCCGCACGATGAGCACGCAAAAACCGCCGATCCGCATCATCGCGCCGGGCCGTGTCTATCGCTGCGACAGCGACCAGACGCACACGCCGATGTTCCATCAGATCGAGGGGCTCGTCATCGACGAGACCACGCACATGGGGCACCTCAAGTGGGTGCTCGAAGAATTCTGCAAGGCGTTCTTTGAAGTCGATGCCGTGAAAATGCGCTTTCGCGCGTCACACTTTCCGTTCACCGAGCCGTCGATGGAAGTCGATATCGGCGCTGAAGCCATCGGCAAGCCGGGTCAGTGGCTGGAAATTCTCGGCTGCGGCATGGTGCATCCGAATGTGCTGCGCAATTGCGGGCTCGATCCGGAAAAATATCAGGGCTTCGCCTTCGGCATGGGCCTTGATCGGCTGACAATGCTGAAATACGGCATTCCAGATCTGCGGGCGTTCTTCTCCGGCGACCTCAAATGGCTGCGCCACTACGGCTTCGGCGTGCTCGACGTCCCGACACTCGGGGGTGGGTTGTCGAGCTGACCGGTGTTACTGGTCATTCTTTTGGAGGATCCGTCCGATGACCTACGACGATGACGTCCAGCTTCGCACCGATCAGCGCGGAGATTTCGTGTTTTCCTGGCTGCGTGGGGCAGGTGCCGTACCGATCCGCGTTCAAGCCTCACGCGCCGATGTGCAAGACCAGTGGGGCAAAGATTGGCAGCACGTGGATTCAGTCAAGGCCGAGTTCCGCCGCCGCCGCTCCGAATGGATCAAGCAAGCCGAGGCTGACGCCATTGTCGACGATGCCGGCATTCGCGTTTTCACCGCTCACTGATCGACGAGACAGACGTTTATGAAATTCACGCTCTCCTGGCTCAAGGATCATCTCGACACCACGGCGTCGGTCGATCAGCTATCGACGACGCTGTCGGCGATTGGGCTTGAGGTCGAAGCGATCGAGGACGCGGGCGCCAAGCTTGGCGCCTTCACCGTGGCGCGCGTCGTCGAGGCCAAAAAGCATCCCAACGCCGACAAGCTGCAAGTCCTGCAAGTCGAAGTGGCGAAGGGTCAGCCGCTGATGGAAGTGGTCTGCGGCGCGCCCAATGCACGTGTTGGTATGTTGGCCGTGTTCGCTCCGCTCGGCACCTACATTCCAGGCTCGAACATCACGCTCGAGAAAAAGCCTGTTCGCGGCGTTGTGTCGAACGGCATGATGTGTTCGGCCGCCGAACTCGAATTACCGGACGAGAGCAGCGGCATCATCGATCTACCAGCGACGTTCGCCGACAAAATCGGCCAGCGCTATGTCGATGTGATGGGCCTCAACGATCCTGTGTTCGAAGTAAAGCTGACGCCAAACCGGCCAGATTGCACCGGTGTGCGAGGCATCGCCCGCGATCTTGCCGCCGCCGGGCTTGGCACATTGAAGCCTGAACCAAAGCTTGGCGCCGTCGAAGGTCGCGACGACTGCCCGATCGATATCAAACTCGAATTCACAGCTGACGCGGCCAACGCCTGCCCCGTGTTCGCGGGTCGCGTGGTGACAGGCGTCACGAACGGCCCGTCGCCCGCATGGATGCAGGCCCGCTTGAAGGCCGTCGGACTGCGCCCGATCAATGCTCTCGTCGATGTCACGAATTACATCTCGCTCGATCGCGGCCGCCCGCTGCACGTCTATGATGCCGACAAGCTCAAGGGCACGGTGCGGGCTCGCCTCGGTCGGCCTGGCGAAAAATTCCTCGGCCTCGACGGCAAGGAGCACGTCGTCGATGAGACGATGTGCGTGATCGCCGACGACAACGGGCCGCTGGGACTTGGCGGTATTATGGGCGGTGAAGCGTCAAGCTCGACCGCCACGACGACCAACGTCCTGATTGAAAGCGCCTACTTTGCTCCATTGCGCACGGCCGCCACCGGCCGCAAAACAGGGTTGATGACGGACGCCCGCTACCGCTTCGAACGTGGCGTCGATCCAGCGTCCGTGATGACCGGGCTGGATCTCGCAACCGATATGATCGTCAAATTTTGCGGCGGCACGCAGACGAAGGCCAAGGTCGCTGGTAACGCGCCGATCGATCAGCCCACCATCGCTTTCGAATTTGCGCACGTTGCAAAGCTGACGGGATTGGACTTGCCGGACAGCGAGATTTCCAAAACGCTGACGACGTTGGGCTTCACAATCAATGGCGCGCCGGATGCAGCCAAAGTCACGGTGCCGACCTGGCGTCCTGATGTCCATGGCAGTGCCGATCTGGTCGAAGAAGTTGTGCGCATCGCCGGCATGGACCGCGTTCCGGCAACGCCGCTGCCGCGCCTCAACGGTGTGACGCGGGCGGTTCTGACAGAAAAGCAAAAGCGCGCTCGGCGGACGCGGCGTCTGTTGGCTGCGCGAGGCTATGTCGAAGCGGTGACTTGGTCGTTCATTACACGCGAAGCAGCGCGCCACTTCGGCGGCGGCAGCGATGCGCTTGAACTTGCCAATCCGATTTCGAGCGAATTATCGTCGATGCGTCCCGGCCTTCTGCCGGGATTGCTGGCGGCCGTCACGCGCAATCGAAACCGCGCGGCAGCAGACGTCGCCCTGTTCGAACTCGGCCAAGCCTATCGCGGCGAGAGACCGCAAGACCAATACATCGGCGCCGCTGGCGTTCGCGCCGGCACGGCCCGCATGGCCGGGTCCGGGCGGCATTGGGATGGCACAGCTGCAACCGTGACGATGTTCGACGTCAAAGCAGACGTGTTCGCAGCTCTCGCGGCGCTTGGTCTCGATCCGTCGAAAGCGCAGATCACGCGCGATGCGCCATCGTGGTATCACCCTGGCCGTTCAGGCACGCTGCGGTTGGGGCCAAAGACGATCCTGGCGCATTTCGGCGAAGTGCATCCAGCGACGTTGACCGCGCTCGATGTCGACGCGCCGGTTTCGGCGTTCGAGATTTTTCTCGATGCACTGCCGCCAAACAAGACACGCATCAAAGGACATTTGAAGCCCGACATAAAGGGATCTCTCACTGTTGTGCTTGACGAGTTGCAAGTAACTTCGACGGCGACGGTTAGTGCAAAGGCCAAGCCGGCGCTCGTAGCGTCGGACCTATTGCCGGTGAAGCGCGACTTCGCGTTCATCGTCGGCAAGGATGTGGCGGCAGGCGATGTCATCAAAGCCGCGCTGAACGCCGACAAACTGTTCATTCAGTCGGCCATTGTTTTTGACCTGTTCGACGGCGGCCAATTGGCGGCCGATGGCAAAGTTTCAATTGCCATTGAAGTCACACTCCAGCCTGCGACGGAAACCCTCACGGATGCGGCGATCGACGCCATCGCCACCAAGATCATCGAAGAGGTAAAAAAAACCACGGGCGGCGTGATTCGCGGCTAGCATCGTCCGCTTTCACGGGCGAAATCGCCAGCCGATCGATGCGAACGCCTGCCGGGCTGCAATTTGATGGCGTGTGAGCCGCGCGCCGACACTGAGGTGCCCACCGATGTCGAACACTCTGCTGCCGTCGCTGGACACCCCCGCTACAAGCTTGGACGTACCCACACCGACTCCGGAAGGTCCGCCACTGGTTGTGCCGCGCCAGGGCGACCTGCATCATATCGTCGTTGTCGGCGGTGGCGCCGGCGGGCTGGAACTTGCAACGCAGCTTGGCCACAAACTTGGCCGCAAAAGCAAAGCCCACATCACGCTCGTCGACAAGTCACGAACGCACATCTGGAAACCGCTGCTGCACGAGATCGCGGCCGGCAGCATGGACATCGATCGCCATCAGCTCGAATATCAGGCGCAGGGGCACTGGCATGGATTTCGCTATCGCTATGGTGAAATGATCGGCATCGATCGAACCAAGAAACTCGTTCATCTCGCTGCCACCTTCGACGAAGACAAACGGCAGATCACGCCCGATCGCTGGGTGCCTTATGACACCTTGGTCATTGCCGTTGGCAGCGTGTCGAACGCGTTCGGAACGCCGGGCGTTTATCAAAATGCCATCATGCTCGACACGCCCGAACAGGCAGAGCGCTTCAATCGGCGACTGCTGAATGCGTGTGTCCGCGCCAATTCTCAACCGGGGCCGGTGCGGCCAGGCCAGCTGCACGTGGCGATCGTCGGCGCCGGGGCAACCGGCAGTGAGTTGTCTGCCGAACTCCACTCCAGCTTGCGCGGGCTTGTCGCCTTCGGCCTCGACAAGATCAATCCCGAGAAAGACATTAAGATCACATTGATCGAGGCTGCGCCGCGGATTTTGACATCGTTGCCCGAGCGCATGGCGACGGCTGTCACCAATGTCCTTCGGGGTCTTGACGTTGATGTTCGCACCGAAGCGTTGGTGACAGAAGTCACGCCCGAGGGCGTCAAGCTGGCCTCCGGCGAATTCATTCCATCGGAGTTGGTGGTGTGGGCCGCCGGCGTCAAAGGGCCAGATGTGCTAGCCAAACTCGATGGTCTTGAGACGAGCCGTAACAGCATGCTCGTCGTCAAGCCCAGCCTGCAAACGACAAAGGACGACAGCGTTTTCGCGATTGGCGATTGCGCATACTTTTTGCCGGACGGCGACACGGTCCCACTACCACCGCGCGCGCAGACGGCGCATCAGCAGTCGTCGCATCTCATCAAGCAGCTGCAACGGCGGATTGCGGGTGAAACAAATCTCGCCGCGTTCCAATATCGCGACTTCGGTTCGCTCGTATCGCTGGGACACTATTCGACGATCGGCAACCTGATGGGCTTCGTGCAAGGCAAGTCGATGCGCATCGAAGGCTGGTTCGCAAAGATGATGTACCGCTCGCTTTACAAAATGCATGAGATGGCGCTGCACGGTCCCGTGAAGGTGACGCTCGATACTGTGTCGCGAATGCTGACGCGGCGCACCGAACCGCAAGTGAAGCTGCATTGAATCGCAAGCGGAGCTGGGCCGAACATAAGGCAGTCAGTGTGTGCCTCGTTCAGCCGGAGCTGCGCATGGCGTTCAGCAGCTCCGACGTCGGATAGCTGTCGGCCGGCAAATCGAATTTGATCTGCATTTCCTTGACCGCTTTGCGCGTGCCGGCGCCAAGCTTGCCGTCGATGTCGCCGACATCGAAGCCGCGACGCTTGAGCAGCGTTTGGAGCTCTTTCACCTGCTCATAACCAAGCGTGTCGATTGATCCGCCATTGCCACGTCCCAAGGACGGTGCGCCCGCCATGCGCGCCGCTAAATGCGCGGCCGTCGTCGCATACGTCAGCGACTGGTTCCACTGCAGATACACGCGAAAATTCGGGTACGCGAGAAACGCTGGACCGTTGCGGCCCATCGGCAGCAACAGCGAGGCATTGAGCCCATCGGCGGGCAGCGCGCCATCACGTGCCTGGACCCCCCACGACGCCCACGTCGAACGGGGATGTTGAATGGTGAGATCAGCCTGTTCCCAATCAAGCTCGCGCGTCAGCCGCACCTCTTCAAGCCAGGGCTCGCCGGCCTTCCAGCCAAGATGATTGATGAAACTGGCCGTCGAGCCAATGATATCGGGAATGTCCCGGATGAGATCACGGCGGCCATCGTTGTCATAGTCGATGGCAAAGTTCAGATAGTGGCGCGGCAGAAACTGGGTTTGTCCAAGCTCGCCGGCCCATGACCCGATCATTTCGTCGGCGCGCAGATAGCCCCGTTCGATGATCATCATCGCGCCCTTGAGTTCACCGCGAAACAATTCGCCACGACGGCAATCCCAGGCCAGCGTCAATAATGAACGCAACACCGGTAAGTTGCCCATGCCAACGCCGAAATCACTTTCGAGCGCCCAAAATCCGGTGATGACCGGTCCCGGAACGCCGTAGTCTTGCTCGGCGCGGTCGAAAATGGCTTTGTGTTTCTGCAGATAGGACCGGCCCATTTGATAGCGGCTGTTGGTCGCCAGCTTGCCGTAGAATTCAAGGAATGTCTGGTTGAAGAAACCCTGCTTGCGATCGCGCGAGATGACGCTTTGATCGGGGCTCATGCCGCCGATCGCGGCCTCAATCGTTTGCGCCTTGATGCCCTCGGCAAGGGCTTCCTGTTTGAAGGCTGCGAGCCAGCGCGGAAATGGTTCGGTGTTCTGGCAATTGCGCTTGTTCGGCGCGGGGGGCGGCACGGCTTCGGCGTGGGCCGTCTGCGACAGCACCAACGGCGCGATGAGAGATAGGCACATCGCGGCAGCGCGTGCGGCAAACGGCGAAGTCGGCATGGGATCAAAACCTCGGACGACGGGATCGACGGCGGCACTGTGCCGGCTAATCCCATGGCGTCAAGAGAGTGTGGCTCTACTAAGACAGGCAGGCCGCTGATGGACGACATGTCTCATGCGCTACCGATGGCGATACCGACCGCAAACACCAGAAGTCCGCCGGCCACGACTTCAAGTGCCGCGCGCATGAATTTGGTGTCCATGTAGCGAGCGCGGATCCAGGCGATCAGCCACAACTCGACCAGCACCACGGCGACCGCCAGCGTGGTCGCGACTTTGAAATCCGGGATCAAATAGGGCAGCGTGTGGCCGAGGCCGCCAAGCGCCGTCATGAGGCCGGTGATCGCACCGCGCGCCCAGGGATGTCCGCGCCCGGAGATCAGCCCATCGTCGGCCATGGCCTCGGCAATCCCCATCGAGATACCCGCACCGATGGACGCCGCTAGTCCGACGAGAAATGTTTGCCACGTGTTGTGCGTGGCAAATGCTGCGGCAAAAATGGGCGCCAAGGTTGAAACCGATCCGTCGATCAAACCGGTCAAGCCGGGTTGCACATACTGCAACACGAAAGCGCGGCGTTCCGTGGCAGCTTCGACCGACTTCACGTCGTTGGTCAGCTCGCTGTCGCCCAGCGAATGCGCCAAGCTGACATGAGCGTCTTCGGCTGCGATCAGATCGCCGAGAAGTTTGCGGATCGAGGCGTCCGTGGTGCGCGCCAGCGCCGAGCGATAGAACTGCCGCGTCTCAGTCTCGATGGCCTCCGCCTGGGCGCGCACTTTGTCTAAGCCGAGCGGGCGGATCATCCAGATCGGCTCGTGGCGCACAAAGCCCGAAACGTCCTGGCGCCGGATCAGCGGAATGTGTTCGCCGAATTTGCGCTGATAGAGCTCGATCAGCCAACGGCGATGCTCGTTTTCTTCAGCCGCCATGCCGGCGAAAACCTTGGCGGACGCCGGAAAGCTGTCGGCCAGTCCAGCAGCGTATTCCCCGTAGATGCGGCCATGTTCTTCTTCCAGCGCGATGGCGAGGGCCAGAAGTTCGCGCTCTTCGAGTTCTGCAAACCGGCGCATCGATACTTCCCCTTGTAATGCCTCGCCATTGATTAGAATTATTCTAATAAAGGTCGCATCGGTTTGGAAGGGGGGGGGTGACCATGGCGGCCGGGCGTCTTGCGCAGATGCTCGCGCGCCCTCGCCCGACTTCGCCCGCCGGAGCCGTCGGGCGGCCAAATAGCGTGACCCCTTCTTTGCCGGGTTAAGCGGTTCTTCACGGTGCCCGAATAGGCTCTTGCCGAAGTTTCGGCAGCGCAGAGGGCGGACCGTGTTCGAGTGGATCCAGATCACCGTAATCCGGGCCGTCACCGGCGCGCTGCTGCCGCTTTACGATTTTTTGACGGACGCCACAGCGCGCTACTACTGGTTCTACTGTCTGACCGGCCTGCTGCTCGCAGCCTACGCCTACCGCCGGCACAATGAGGCCGTGGACTTCACCACCACGCTGCTGGACAAGCGCGTCTGGCTGTCGCAAAGCGCGATGAATGATTACCTGATCGTCGTCATCACGCCGGTGCTGCGCGCGACCGTTCTCTCAGCCTTGGTTTTGCATTGGAACACGGTTTCAACTGCGGTCGCAGGCGCGCTGCATAGCCTTGGCGTGTCCGGCGACGCAACCGATGGCACGGCCGTGGCGCTCGGCGGCGCGCTGACCCTGATGTTGTTCGTCGTCGATGATTTTCTGCGCTGGTATGCGCATTACACCTTCCACCGCATCCCTGAATTGTGGGAATTTCACAAAGTTCACCACTCTGCGGAAGTGCTGAATTTTGCAACGTCGGAGCGCCATCACCCAGTCGAAGTAGTGCTAACCGGCGCGCTGCTCGCGATGGGCTTGGGTGTCGTGAATGGAATTTTCATCGCCCTGTTCGGAGATCAGTTGACGGCCACGACAGTCGCCGGCGCCAACATCTTTCTGGTGGCGTTCAATGTGTTCGGCGGCGTGCTGCGGCATTCACCGTTCTGGGTGTCGTTTGGCCCGCGCGTCGAGAAATGGCTGATTTCTCCGGCGATGCATCACATCCATCACTCCAACAAAGTAGAACACTTCGACAAGAACTTGGGGGGAGCGCTGGCGGTCTGGGATCGCATGGCTGGCACCCTGCATATTCCGCGCGGGCGCGAAATTGAGGGTTTTGGCATTGGCGACGAAACGAGCGATTTCCGATCGTTGGGCGTAATCTTCGGTCGTCCGTTCGTGGCGGCCGCGCGGCTGTTTAGGGCGCGATTTAGCCCGGCGGACAATGCTGGCAAGCCGTCCAGCCATGCGCCGCAGTCAGTCGGAGCTTAGCGCCCGATCATTTGCGGCAATTTAAAACGGTTTCGTGCGACGGCTATCCACCGTTTTTCGCCGCCTGGCGCTCGGCCGCGGTTCCGCTTTTTTGCTGATAACGGTTCTTGAGACCCGCCCACTCGATTTCCAGCGACCCGCCGGTTGCTGTGTGCTGGCGATCCCAATTGGTCAGCAGATCGATGCAGGCGTGATCAATGTAATCGAGCCCACCGATGTGGACTTTGACGTTTGAGCCCGGCTTGAGGTCTTCGAGCGTCGTTGCAAGCAGCGGCAAACGAACGAGCGTCGCCGAACCCGACAAATGCAGGTCGACGTTGCCGTTCGCCGCGTTCTCGTCTTTGCGGATTTCGAGATGGGAAAATGCGAACAGCAGCTTGGACAGAGACAGCACCAACCCGAGCACCACGCCCTTCAACAAATCCGTCGTGACGATCGTCACGATCGTGACTGCGTAGATCAGAACTTCGCCGCGCCCAAACTTCAAAAGAGTCGGCACGATTTTCGGATAGGCGAGCTTGTAGCCGGTGTAGACCAGCACGGCCGCGAGGGCGGACAGCGGAATATACTTCAGTGTAAATGGCAGCACACTGACGAACAGCAGCAGCCACACGCCATGCAAGACCGCCGACAAGCGCGTTTGCGCTCCGGCTTCGACATTGGCGCCGGATCGCACGATGACGCCTGTCATAGGCAGCACGCCGAGCATGCCGCAAAGGGTGTTGCCGACGCCTTGTGCGGTCAGCTCTTTGTCATACTTGGTGCGCGGACCGGCGTGCATTTGATCGACAGCCGTCGCGCACAGCAACGTTTCGGCGCTGGCGATAAAAGCAATTGAGATCGCTCCGATTAAGATTGGCGTCTCAAAAATCCGCATCAGCTTGTCGACGGTCGGATAGTTTTCCATCGACCACGCCCATATGTTGTCCGGCACGTCGACGAATTTGATGGCGTCAAGGTGCAGCACGGCTGCGGCGATCATGGCGACGACAACGCCGACAAGTGGAGCTGGCACCACCTTCAACCACTTCGGCGCAAACGCGCTCCAACCGGCGATGACGATGACCGTCAACAGCCCCACTTCGGCGGCTGTCAACCGGCTATCGCCCGCCTGCAACGCCGCCAAAAGCGCGCCGGGAATGCCGAGCAGATTCTGGATGCCTGAGCCAATTGGCTTGCCATCAAGCATGACGTGGAACTGGGAGGCGAAAATTAGAATTCCAATGCCGGCAAGCATGCCGTGAATGACGGCTGGGGAGACAGCGCGAAACCACTGACCGAGCTTCAAAACGCCCGCCAGAATTTGCAGCAGACCTGCAAAAAGAACCGCAACACCAAGCATCCCGGCGCCGTTTTGCGCGACGTACATCCAAACGAGAACCGTTAGTCCGGCTGCTGGTCCGCTGACCTGAAGCGGCGATCCTGAGATCGAGCCAACGACGATGCCGCCGACAATGCCGGTGATCAGACCCGCTGTCGGCGGCAGGCCAGAGGCAATCGCCACACCCATGCACAGCGGCAAAGCCACGAGAAAGACGACGAGCGACGCCAGGAGGTCACGACCAATGGTCGCTGGCTTTGCGGCAGTGAGGTCGGGCGTCGTCGTTGTCATGTCGCTTTAGCGCTTTGAGCGCCGGGCAGATTGCCAGCGCACAGCCCGCTTCCCCTCTTAGTGCTATGGCGGACATCTACCGCTCTGAAGCGTGCGCATGTTTTTTGTCGACCAAACCATCGTTCACACGTCGCTTGCTGATAGTCACAGTAACGGTAAAATGCAAACAGCCAGCCGGAGGGCTGGCTGTTGAGAAGGGCCACTTGCAGTTCCGCGTGACCGACGTCCAGCGCTAGCCGACGTCGCGCCGTTAGCGGGCCGTCGGTTTGGTGGGCGAGCTTTTGCCAGCACCGCCCGGCGACATCATGCTCGACTGCGCCTCAACCCAACTGCCGAGAGCTTGCTGCCAGTTCTTCTGCCACATTTCGGCAGCCTGCATCCACATTTGCATCGGGTTACCACCCATGGCGCTCATGTCGCCAAAGCCGGGAAATGGTGATCCGCCCGTACTCGCCGACGGGAACGCCGGAAATCCAGGGAAGGTTGGCATCTGAAAGCCAGGGCCGTTGAACGACGGCATTTTGATCGCGCTGCCGGGATTGGTCATCTGCTGCTGCCAAGTTTCCATGACTTGGCCGATCATCTGGGTTTGCATTTTCGAAGCCGTCTGCACCTGCTTGCGGCTCATTTCAACGAATTCGGTCGGCCAGCCGAGCGCCTTGGCGGCTTCAGCCATTTTGTCGAAAACTGCTTCACTGTTTTTTTCGCCCATCTCCGACATCTGGTCGCGCCAGCTCGACATGGCGTCGAAGGCCTGTGTGACCGACTTGCGGGCCTCGTCACTCATTTTCGCGAAGGCTGGGTTTGAGTCGAACGGTGAGTTTGCCATAACGGAGTCTCCTGATGATGCGGGGGGATCAAAGGACCAGACTTGGTTTCTCGCACGGACGCGCAGAACTAGCCAGTCCTGCTGACCGTAACCGCATTTCGACGTTGCGACGCCTTGCCCGAGGTTTCCAACGCCCCTTTTGCCGACGGGTTCCGGGTGCTATGAGCCGCGCATGACCGATACGTCCCACATTCGTAATTTCTCCATCATCGCCCACATCGACCACGGCAAGTCGACGTTGTCAGACCGGCTTATCCAGCTGTGCGGCAATGTCTCGAACCGCGAGATGAAGGAGCAAATCCTCGACTCGATGGATATCGAGCGCGAGCGCGGCATCACCATCAAGGCGCAGACCGTTCGCCTCGATTACAAAGCCAAGAACGGGCAGCTCTATCAATTGAACTTGATGGACACGCCAGGGCACGTCGATTTTGCCTATGAAGTCTCGCGATCGCTTGCCGCTTGTGAAGGCGCGATTTTGGTTGTGGATGCCAGCCAGGGCGTGGAAGCGCAGACGCTCGCCAACGTCTACCAGGCTCTCGACAATAATCTCGAAATTCTGCCCGTGCTGAACAAAATCGATCTCCCCGCCGCCGACGCCGATCGTGTCAAGGAGCAGATCGAAGACGTCATTGGCATTGATGCGTCGAATGCGATCGGTGTCTCGGCCAAAACCGGGCTGAACGTCGAAGCCGTCCTGGAGGCTATCGTCGAGCGCTTGCCGCCACCGACTGGCGATGTGACGAAGCCCCTGAAGGCCATGTTGATCGACAGCTGGTACGATGCCTACCTTGGCGTTGTCGTCTTGGTTCGCATCGTGGACGGCATGTTGAAGCGAGGCCAGAAGGTCCACATGATGGCCTCGGGCGGCACCTATCAGGTTGAGCGCGTCGGCATCTTTCGCCCCAAGCAGGAAATGCTTGCTGAACTCGGACCGGGCGAAGTCGGATTTTTTACAGCAGCCATCAAAGAGGTCGCGGACACGCGCGTCGGCGACACGATCACCGACGACAAAAACCCAACCGAACATGCGTTGCCCGGTTTCAAACAGGCGCAGCCGGTCGTGTTCTGCGGGCTGTTTCCCGTGGACGCCGCCGACTTCGAAGACTTGCGTGAAGCCATGGGCAAGCTTCGCCTCAACGACGCGAGCTTTTCATTCGAAGCCGAAAGCTCAGCCGCACTCGGGTTTGGTTTTCGCTGCGGTTTCCTCGGCCTGTTACATCTCGAAATCATCACCGAGCGGCTCGAACGCGAGTTCAACCTCGATCTGATCACCACGGCGCCGAGCGTCATCTATCACCTCAAGATGACCGACGGCACGATGATGGAGATGCACAACCCGGCCGACATGCCGGAGGTCGTGCGCATCGAGCACATCGAGGAACCGTGGATTGAAGCCACCATTTTGGTGCCGGATGAGCATCTCGGCTCGGTGCTGAAATTGTGCCAAGACCGTCGCGGCCGCCAGAAGCAGCTGACCTACGTCGGCTCCCGCGCGATGGCGATCTACGAGCTGCCGCTCAACGAAGTGGTCTTCGATTTCTACGACCGCCTGAAGAGCGTGTCGCGCGGCTACGCCTCGTTCGACTATCACATCAAGGGGTACGAGGAAGGCGACCTCGTCAAGCTGTCGATCCTGGTCAACAGCGAACCCGTCGACGCGCTGTCGATCGTCGTGCACCGGTCACGCGCTGAAAGCCGTGGTCGCTCGATGTGCGAGAAACTGAAGGAGTTGATCAAGCCCCACCTGTTCCAGATCCCAGTCCAGGCTGCGATCGGCGCTAAGGTGATTGCCCGCGAAACCATCAAGGCCATGCGCAAGGATGTGATCGCCAAGTGTTATGGCGGCGACATTTCCCGCAAGCGCAAGCTGCTCGACAAGCAGAAGGCCGGCAAGAAAAAGATGCGCGAGTTCGGCAAGGTCGAAATCCCGCAGCAAGCCTTCATCGCCGCACTGAAGATGGATGAGAATTGAAGTCGTTTTCCAAGCTGCGCTAGGGTCTGTCCGCTTTTAGTGGAGTTATAGACCGACTCTCGCCCTTTATATTGTCGTGCTTCTTTTCGGAAAACCGGTGCCTACTTTTCTGGAAGCACTCTGTTTTGTCGTGCTTCTTTTCGGAAAACCGCTTCCCACTTTTCCGGAAGCACTTAAACGTCTTCGACCTTTTCGATTCTGCAACCGTTGATGCGCCAACGGCCATCGATTTCGATCATTTCATAGCGCACGATGACCGAACCGGTTTCGCCCTCGACCAGCACACGCTGCTGAAGCGTTCCGCTACTGTCATCGATATTGAGAAAGCGATGGCTGCGCGAGCGATAGATCTGAGGATAGCCGCGCTCGACCATTGACATGAATGTCGCCGGACTGCCGAACATCGTTTGAATGTTCGGCGAAGCGATTGCAAACGCGGCCTGTCCGTCATCATTGTTGATAGCATTGAGCTGCTGCGAGATGACCTCACGAATGGCCGTGTCAGATACCGTCACAGCGATCGCTGCCGTCGCAGTCGCCCACAGCATCAAAAATCCGACCACCAATAAGGACTTGCTCACACTGCGTCGCCTCCCATGCCGTCAAACGCAAGCCTCGCATGGACTACCGCGAACGCCAATACGGCATCGCAGGCGGTGCTGCCCGCATTCACGGTGAGAGCTTCGAGCGTTCAACGCTCCGGGAAACAAAAAAAAGGCGGCGCTACTTCGCCGCCTTCTGGGATCCAGGCAAGTTGCGTTACGGCAACCGGCCGTAGCGGAAAAACGCATAGATCCATGCCGTGACAGCGCCATAGCCGGCGAGGATCGCCAGCACGGGAATGATCTTGCTCATATCGCCGCCGAAGAATGGCGGGAACCGCTCGGTAAGAAGTGGGACGAGAATGAAAACGCCGATCAGCGCTGGCCCGAAAATCCCGAGGATAGCCCCTCGAATGGTCATCATGCCTTGCGGCCGCGCGCCGAGGATCAAGCCGAACAGCCCGCCCCACATTCCGCCCCAAAATGCGGCGCTGACAATCTGTGGCACGACGAAATCGGGGAAATACGGATTAGATACGGGGTTCATGCTCCAGGACTGGCGATCCCATCCCGTCCAATAATTCAAAAACAGCCAACTTATGACTTCGTGGATTGTTAGTGTTGCAATCGCACCGGCGATAAAGCCAAGCACGATGCTCTTTAGAATATTCATCCGACGTCTCCCTGCTGTTCAATAACCCCAAGCATCGGTTGTGGCACGCAATACGTCCCACCGGCCTTACTCGCGGTTCCCCTGATCGCGGCGCGCACTATTCCATGTTCAACGCACAATTTACAGGCATTGGCAAAGACTACCGATCAGCCTGAATGCGCCCGGTGGTCGCATCGCTGCGTCAGAACGCGGAGTGCCGCACTTCCGCCATAAGCTTTAGACCTATCCTTCGCACCGCAACACGGAGCCTAGCGACCCTCGCTCACCCTTCGTTGCGCCGCTCCTTTCAGGAGGTTTTGGCGAAGCGGTCTTCCGGTTGAAGCTGGCGCTCGCGGCTTCATCCTCCCAGCACCATCACCACCGATCCCAAACACAAAGTGCCAAGTGACACTTGAACGGGGTTTCCGCGTCCGGGCCACGCTTCGTCAGGGGCTTTTGAACCCGCGCCGCGGTTGTCAGCAACATTGAACTTTTTGAGGAGTACCGATGCGTACACGCTCGATCGCCGTAGTCGCCAGCATTTTGGCGCTTATCATTCCGGTAGCGGCCAATGCGAAATCGTACCAAGGCGACAGTGGCTATAAAATGAAATATCGGAGCATGACCAGCCGAAAAGCCAGTGGCGGGGGGACCTCCACGGCCTGCTTGACGTCTGAGGCGAAAAACCTGCTCGGACGGATCAAGTCGCGATTTGGAAATGTCCAGATCATTTCGACCTGCCGTCCCGGCGCCCGCATTGCGAAAACCGGCCGGCCGTCCAAGCATGCATCAGGGCGAGCGATCGATTTTCGTGTTCCAGGCCGCAAGAAGGACGTGGTGCAGTGGCTGATTGCCAATCACCATTCCGGCGGCACCATGACTTATCGCGATATGGATCACGTGCATGTCGATGTTGGCGCACGGTTTGTGGCGCTCAACCGCAGCAGCGGTCGCAGCTGAGATCAGCCATCCATCAGGCGATGGGCGGACGGCTTATAGACAGCCGCCGCCGACGCACTCTCGTCTGCTGGTTCAGGTCCAGGCGACGCACCAGGCGCAGTCAGCTGGCGTCATGCGTGGCTGAAACCGATCGGCGATCGCGAACTGTGTGCAGGCCGATTATGGCGGCGTGCGTTATTAATAATATTGGTTGCAGAAATCAGGGGCTCGCGTGCAGTCGTACACATGCGAGCTTCAAATGGCGTCAAGACGATAATGCGGATTATCTCTCGAAATCAAGGCGCTGAGACGATCGAAAGCTGCCGTCAGAGCCTCCGTCGTTCTTGCGTTCGCTCCGCAACCACGGCATAAAGGTCACATCGAACACGCCTTGGCTTACTCTTCGACAGCGCTACCGCCTGACCTAAGACGTCTCCATCGCGCGATTTGATGGCCTTCGGTAATTCAACTGGAGGACGCCTATTGGCTTTGGAGGCATTGGATGTCGAATGGCACTGTGAAGTGGTTTAATGGTCAGAAAGGCTATGGCTTCATTCAACCCGAAGAAGGTGGTAACGACGTGTTCGTTCACATCTCGGCGGTTGAGCGCGCGGGTTTGCAGTCGCTCCGCGAAGGGCAGAAAGTCTATTTCGAAACTGAACGTGGTCGTAATGGCAAAATCGCAGCCGTGAATTTGCGCCCACTTTAGAGTTCGATACCACTCCAGTCTTGCGGGGGGCAGACGCGTCTGCCCCCCGCTTTTCTTATGACGAAGTTTACCGCGCGGGTGTTCGCGTCAATCCAAGCCATTGACCGAAGCTCCAAACACCGCGGCACGATTTAGAGGACCGTATGGCCAAAGAAGAAATGCTAGAGTTCGAGGGTGTGGTGGACGAAGTGCTGCCCGACGCCCGATGCCGCGTCAAACTCGACAACGGACATGAGGTCATTGCGTACACCTCGGGACGCATGAAAAAAAACCGCATCCGAATTCTCGCCGGTGACCGGGTGACCGTTGAGATGACGCCGTATGATCTGACCAAAGGCCGCATCAATTTCCGCCATAAGGACGTGCGTCCAGGCCAGAGCGAAGGTGGCGGTGGTTCTCGTCCTGGCGGCCCACCACGGCGCCCAGGTGGACGGTGATGTGCGACTAAGCGCATCTCTAGCGACGCTTGAGGGGCTTCGATCGCGTTAGGCCGATAGCTAGCCGTCGCGTTCCAGTCTTTTTGTTCGAGTTCCAAATCGGTAGCCAGGCACCACTGTCGCCTTCCGGCCGCTTCGACACGCGCGTTCATCAGTCATGTCGATTGAGCATTGTTGCCACCCGCAATAAGATTATACTCTCGCAGTGCAGCATCAACTGACGTGCGTCCAAGCCTTGAGAAAGTACGCGTCCCAAGCCGCGATGTTCGGGCGTTGATCGAGCAAGAACAAAGGGATGACGGACAATGAACTATTACGCCTATGAAATGGCCCACGCGTTCATGTCCCCTGTCCGATTCGGCGTCCAAGCGCTGCGACACACCCTTGAATGGCCGCTCAATCCGATGCGGCACACCACGGCCGGCAAAAACATGCGAGCCGCCTGCGAGGTTTTCGAAAATATTACGCGACGCTACGGCAAGCCAGAATTCGGTATTAAGGAAGTCAAGATCTCCGCTCTGACGGTTCCGATCCATCAGGAAATCGTCCTTTCAAAGCCGTTCTGCAATCTCGTCCGCTTCGGCCGCGAGGAAACCGCGACGGGCAAGCGCTATGATCCGAAGGTTCTGATTATCGCGCCGATGTCGGGTCACTACGCCACGCTGCTGCGCGGCACGGTGCAAGCCATGCTGCCGGAGCATGACGTCTACATCACCGACTGGACCGATGCCCGCAATGTCCCGGTGGCGCTCGGCAAGTTCGATTTCGACGACTTCGTCGATTACTGCATCGATTTCATCAAATTCATCGGCACGAATACGCACGTCATTGCGGTGTGCCAGCCGGCAGTACCGGCACTCGTCGCAACCGCCTTGATGGCGGCGCGAAACGATGAAAGCCAGCCGGCGTCGCTGGTCCTCATGGGGGGGCCGATCGATACCCGCCGCAACCCCACCAAAGTCAACGAACTCGCGGCCGAACGCTCACTTGAATGGTTCGAGCAGAATGTGATTTCCGCCGTGCCGTTCCCGCACGCGGGCTTAATGCGGCCGGTCTATCCGGGGTTCATGCAGCTGACAGGCTTCATGACCATGAACCTCGAGCGGCACATGAACGCTCACAACCAGTTGTTCAACAATCTCGTCACCGGCGACTGCGACAGCGTCAAACAGCATCAGGATTTCTACGAAGAATATCTGGCCGTCATGGATCTGACCGCCGAATTCTATTTGCAAACGGTGAAGACAGTTTTTCAAGAGCATCTGCTGCCCGACAAAAAACTGTACCACCGCAACGAACTCGTCGATTGCAGCGCGATCCGCAAAACCGCGTTGATGACGGTCGAAGGCGAGCGCGATGACATCTGCGGTCTTGGCCAAACCGAAGCCGCTCATGACCTTTGCCCGTCGATTCCAGCCGATGAAAAAGTCCACTACGTGCAGGCCGGCGTCGGTCACTACGGAGTTTTCAACGGCACGCGCTGGCGCACCGAAATCCAACCGCGCATCCGCGAATTCATTCGCACGATCCAATACAAGCGGCTGACCGGCGGCGACACGACGCGAATTCCGCAACCGTATCGTGCGCTCAAGGCCGAGCCCGACGTGGCGCCGGATTGGAAAAACGCTAAAAAAGCCAACGGAGCGCTCAATGGCGCCAACGGCAAGCACCACACGCCTGCCGCCGGCGAATAGTGGGCACGAGGTCCTCAGCGGCCCCTCAGCAGGGTCCTATGACGTCTCAAAGCAGTCGCCTATGCCCTTGACAGATCTCGACATGATCGCACGATTTACGACGGCACTCGTCTGCGGCGGTGCAATCGGGCTTGAGCGCGAATGGCGCAAGATGTCCGCTGGATACAGAACGCTGGCGCTCGTTTGCTTGGGCTCGTGCATAGCGGTGGTTGCCGCCGTCAAAGGTGGTGGTCCGGATGAATTCAGCCGCGTCGCTCAAGGCATCGTCACCGGAATCGGTTTTCTGGGTGCAGGCGTGATTATCCAGCACAGCAGTCCTCGCGACGTGAAAGGACTGACAACTGCCGCCACGATATGGTTGACGGCGGCAATCGGCCTGCTCGCCGGGCTTGGCGAATTGCGACTTGCCGCCGTTGCAACGTTTATGGCGCTCTGCGTGCTGCTGTCCGATTATGTCGTCGCGCTCATTGGCTTGCCAAAGCCCGATACAGGCCCCAAAAAATCACAAACAAGCGATGACGCGACGCACGGCGACAGTGGCTAGTCGCGGTGCGCACTCAATCGCACCGATAGCGAGACGATGGCCGGCTCAAGACGTGTTCCGACGAAGTGGATTTCGGGTCGTCGTCAAGAAATGCGACCAAGAAAAAGGCCAGAGCGCCGATCTCACTCCGCTCTACCGCATAGCGTTCGGGGGCGTGAACACATGACGAGAGGATGGTCGTGGTGTTCAAGCGGCAACGGTCCTTTTGCTGGAGACCAAATTTCAACTCAGAATGAATTGGTGCGCAAACGTCCCTGGAAATGGTATTTTCCGAGCGGCACGCCCCGCGTGCGCAGGATGTTGTACGCGGTCACAGCATGAAAAAAGAAGTTGGGTAGCGAGTATGAGAGGAGGAAGGTTTCTGGCGTGAAGGCCATTGTCCGCGGGACCCAGCTCGAAGTCGTGGCATTGTCGACGTCGAGCGGCTGAAATATTTCAATATCCAGATTCTTACCGGACCAACTATTGACTTCATCGGGAGAAAACGACTCCAACGTTGTGACGGCCTGGCCGACCACGGCCCGAAGGTCGGCGAAAGGCATCGCGCCGACCAGAGGCGGTGGAGCGAACACGCCGGTCTTCGCAGCCTCGATCCCCCACACGGCATGATGCGTCAGGGCTTCGATCTGAAAATGAAAGTGCGCCATGTCGGGGACGAGGCGAGCCGTTACGATTTCTTCCAGATCGGCGCCAGTCTCGCCGCAATGTCTCGTCGCACGGTCAAGAAATCCTCCGACGGCTCTTGCCGTCTGCAGAAAGGTCGGAACGCTCAGGTCGTAGAGTGATGTCCGCATCGCCTTCCTCTTTCAAGCCATTTGAATCATCGTGATCATGTCGTGCAATGGCGATGGCCACAACGGCAAGGCAAGCCCGGTCGCGATCTGGACCATGATGCGAATCGGCTTTGGCTCCGAGATTATGAATCCACGGCCTAGTGCGCCTCGTCCCAGTTCCGGGCCGTCTTGGCGTCGACATGGATTGGCACCGAAAGTTTCAGTGCGGGCTCGCTGGCCGTCTCCATGACGTGACGCGCTGTCGTGATGAGGCGGGCGGCGTCGTCAATTTTCGTTTCAAACACGAGTTCGTCGTGCACCTGCAATAGCATCTTCGCCGACGATAACTTGGCGCGGGCCAGCGCATCCGGCATGCGGATCATGGCGCGGCGAATGATGTCCGCGGCCGAGCCTTGGATCGGCGCATTGATGGCGGCGCGCTCAAGAAATCCGCGCATCGATGGGTTCTTCGTGTTGATTTCCGGATAATGAATGCGCCGACCGAAAATGGTTTCGACATACCCCTGCGCGTGCGCCGCTTTCTTTGTTGCGTCCATGTAGTCGCGAATGCCGGGAAATCGCTGGAAGTAGGTCTTGATGTAGTCGCCCGCTTCCTCTCTGGAAATGCCGAGCTGATTGGCCAGACCGAACGCGGAGATTCCGTAGATGATGCCAAAATTGATCGCCTTGGCACGGCGGCGCACATCCGCCGGCATGTCTTTCACCGGCACGCCGAACATTTCTGAGGCTGTCATGGCGTGAATGTCGAGGCCGGCGGCGAAGGCTTTCTTGAGCTGCGGAATATCAGCGACATGGGCCAGGACCCGCAATTCGATCTGCGAATAGTCGGCGGAGACCAGCGTATTCCCAGCCTCGGCGATGAAGGCGGTGCGGATTTCGCGGCCTTCCTTAGTGCGGATCGGAATGTTCTGCAAATTCGGATCGGACGATGATAAGCGGCCCGTTGTCGTCGCCGCGAGCGCATAGCTTGTATGGATGCGCCCGGTTTCGGGATTGATGAAATCGGGCAGTGAATCCGTGTATGTGGATTTAAGTTTGGTCAACTGCCGCCACTCAAGCATCGTGTTGATCAGACGGCGGGCATCGTCCGGCAACTCTTCATTGGCGGCCAGATCATCGAGAAGACCAGCGCGTGTTTCCCACTGCCCGGTTTTGGTTTTCTTGCCTCCTGGCAACTTCAAATTATCGAACAGGAATTCGCCGAGCTGCTTTGGCGACGCCAGATTGAATTTGTGTCCGGCGAGTTGGTACACCTCTTCTTCCAACTGGCTCGCGCGTTGTGCAAACGTACTCGACAAGCGCGACAGGATCGCCCGATCGACCGTAATGCCCGCTCGCTCCATCGCGGCGATCACCGCAACCAGTGGACGCTCTAAGGTCTCGTAAACCGTCGTCATGCGCTCGGCGGCAAGACGCGGCTTCAGTTTCATCCACAGCCGCAGCGTGACGTCGGCGTCCTCGGCGGCATATTCGGACGCCTGAGGAATTGGAACTTCGGCAAAAGTTTTGTCGGATTTTTTGGCGCCGGGCGCGTGTCCGATTACGCTGCTGAATGGAATGCACGTGTGCGCCAGATGGCGTTCGGATAAATCATCCATTCCGTGGTCGCCTCGTCCGCCGTCGAGCGCATACGACAACAGCATCGTGTCATCGATCGGGGCCATGGCGATGCCGTAACGGGCCATGACCGTCATATCGTACTTCATGTTCTGGCCGATCTTCAGAACGCCGGGCGATTCGAGCAGCGGCTTCAGCAGAGCAACCGCGTCGCGCAACGGCAGTTGACCGGCCGCCAAGCCGCCACCACCAAACAGATCGTTGGCCCCATCGCGATGCGCTAGTGGTACGTAACAGGCGCGACCCGGCGCAACGCTCAGCGAAAAGCCGACAAGGTCCGCACGCTGACTATCGAGGCCCGTGGTTTCGGTATCGAAAGCGACGCGGCCGATTTCCGTGGCATCGCTAACCCAGCGCGATAGCGCCTCGGTGGTTGTAATGGTTTCATAAGCGCTGCGGTCGATCGGAGTTTTGGCAAGCGCGCTGGTAACAAAAGCGATCGCGGCATGCGGCGTCGCCATGGCACTGATCGGGGCACTGATCGGGGCACCGATCTGATTATCCCCGGCACCTGCATCGCGCGAAACTGCCGGCCCCTTAGCAACTGACGCACCCACAGAAACATCGAGCGGCGGTGGGGCCTCGACACCCATGCCCTCTGCTATGCGCTTCGTCAGCGAGTTGAATTCCATGGTGCGAAGGAACGTCAGCAGCGCGGTCGGATTTGGCTCTTGAACACCGAAGTGATCGACCGCCACGACGACGGGCACATCATCCTTGAGACGCACGAGTTGGCGGGAAACCCGCGCTTGATCGGCGAACTCGATCAGTTTTTCGCGCCGCTTGGGCTGCTTGATATCGCCGGCGTTCGCCAGCAGCGTATCGAGATCGCCATAGGCGATGATCAACTCGGCGGCGGTCTTAATGCCGATGCCCGGAACACCCGGCACGTTGTCGACGCTGTCGCCTGCGAGCGCCTGTACATCGACGACCTTTTCAGGCGGTACGCCGAATTTTTCGATGACTTCATCGCGGCCGATGCGCTTGGCTTTCATGCCGTCAAACATCACGACGCCAGGCTGAACGAGCTGCATCAGATCTTTGTCGGACGACACGATGGTGGCGTCACCACCGGCTTCGACGATCTGGCGCGCGTAGGTGGCAATCAGATCGTCGGCTTCAAAACCGTCTTGCTCGACGCACGCGACGTTGAACGCTTGGACAGCGTCACGGATCAGCGAAAATTGCGGCACGAGCTCTTCGGGCGGTGGCGGCCGTTGGGCTTTGTATTGCGGATAAATGTCGTTGCGAAACGTCAGGCGGCCAGCGTCGAATATGACTGCGAGATGTGTCGGCGCCTCGCTGGCTTTGCTTTCATTCAGCAGCTTCCACAGCATCTGGCAGAAGCCGTGCACTGCGCCGACCGGCAGCCCATCGGAGGGCCGAGTCAGTGGCGGCAAGGCATGGAAGGCGCGAAAAATGTAGCCCGAACCATCGATCAGGTAGACGTGGCTACCTTTCATGACGGGCACCGCCTCGCCATCAGGAACGGTCGAGGTCGTAGCGATCTTTTCCGCGTGCTTTTCGGCTTTTTCGCTCATGCGCCAGCACTATAGGCAGAACGACCCGCAAGGAAAGCAGGTCGTTGGCAAGCGAACGGAGCTTCGACAGGTGCCGGGATCGAGAGCGCCTTGCGAATATTGTTTCGGTGTGGCCGATCCAGGGCCGGTTCGTTGACAGTGTTGCAGCGGCATGGCTTTGTCCGCCCACCAGGGCTATGCGTCACGCGTATGCATGCGGCCTCGGCATGTCGATATGATTTGGACGGGGGAGGACGGGTGTATGACACCATTTAAAGTATTCGGCGTCGCAATGGCGGCCTTAGCGATTGTTTTCGTTGCCGGTCCACAGACCGCCGAAGCGAAACGCAAACCTAACTACAATATCTGCAAGCCGCTGCTGGAAGCCACCGCCACGTCGACGGGCATGCTAGGCGCGGGGACCAAGGAAGCGCGCCGCATTGCTCGCTACAATTTCGAGGCGGCTGCGACCGACCGCTACGGCTACCAGTATGGCAATCTCGACAAGGCTCGCAATGTTCGCTGGGATTGCAAGAAGGGCGCAATTCTGCAAGCCAAGTGCGTCGTCACCGCGCGGCCTTGCCACCAGTAGGTTATGGCCGCGGCCCATCCGTTGGCTCTAATGGCATCTCGGACGACTGAGCGAGTGAGGCGCCCGTAAACACACCGCGCCTTCTCCACACCTGCGATGCCGCACCTCGTATTTGCGGAGCAGCGGGGAATGCGCTATCACGCCCGAGCGTTTAGCACCCGTAGCTCAGCTGGATAGAGTGCTGCCCTCCGAAGGCAGAGGCCGCAGGTTCGAATCCTGCCGGGTGCGCCAATTTCTGTCTGTCCATACCGGAGACATAGGAAACATTTTGTACCTAAGACATAGGTAACAACCTCGTGCCGAACGGGTTGTCGAGGGGCTGCAGTGTCCTTTGTTCGAGATCGATGTATCCGAGATCGTAATCCAT
>JAKFUV010000009.1:0-447500 GCA_021732485.1 Hyphomicrobium sp. | reverse complement strand
TCGCCGAAAAATATTGCAGTCAGCGGACGGCGCCTTTGCGCTCGAGACGCAGACGCGCACGGCGACGCCGACGTATCGGCCGGAAACCTATGGCGGACGCGGGGCCGGTTTCGTCAAAGATCTCTACGACGCCGACCATTACGATAATCGTGCCGGCGGCCGCTTTCGTTGGCTGCTCAGCACGTGTCTTGCGGCCACCGTCGGCGCGATTGCTATTCTGGTGGTCATCTATGGCTCGGCCGACGAACCGGGTGACAGCGATGGACTGTTGCCAGCGCTGCAAAGCATTCGTGACGGTACGGTGACGGCGGCCGTCATGCCAAACATGCGCAATACCGACGGCCTGCGTTGGTCCGCGCCGAAGACCGATCTCTTGCAGCTCACGACCGGCGCCCTGTCGACGCGATACATCATCCACGAGAGCTCAAAAAGCCGGCGTGATGGTCGCGAATACATGCGCCAAAAGCCCTACGCCCGCATCGTCGCGCGATTGGCGCCCGTGCCGGCCGGCGCAAACGTCGATATTCCACCATTCAATCCATTCCGGCTTTACGCCAACAGTCGGCCGGTCAGCGCCAACGAAGACTTGGACGAAAACGCCGGCAGCGGCCTGTCGCGCACCGACGTGTCGGTGAAGGTCGTCGAACTCCTCGGCGGAATTCTTCCCGGCGAGGATGGCCAGGAACTCGACGCGCAAGAAGTCACCGACATCGTTGAACGCTCGGCGAGCAGCGCGACAGCGGACGCCGAAACGGTATCCACCGGCGAACCGCTCGACGGAGTTGCTGGCGATATCAGTCTCACCAACGCCGACACCAGTGCGTGGCCGTTGCAGGCAACGTCGTCGACGCAGACCAACACCACCGATATTTTCAAATCGCCCGACGCGAACGACGATCCAGCGATCGCGTTGGAAGGCGGCGAGGTGATGCTGGTCACTGTCGGACGGACCGATACGCTGACCAAAATTCTCACCAATGCCGGTGCGCCCCCTTGGCTGGCGCGATCCATGATCGAAGCCGCTCAAGCGACATTCCCGGAATCGGCGTTGGTGCCGGGCCAGGAAGTCCGCATCACGGTGGTGCCGTCACTGACGCAAGCCGATCAAAAAGAACCGGCGCGGTTTTCGATTTTTTCAGATGGCCACGATCATATCGTCACCGTGTCGCGCAATGCGGCGGGTGAATTCGTGGCGTCGGCGCAATCGCTGATCGGACAAGAACTGCAGCAGGCCGGTGGCCCGGATGGCGAAAGCGGGCAAAACGCCAGTCTATATGCCAGCATCTATTACGCATCTCTGACGCAGAATTTGCCACCAGCGACGATCGAACAGATGTTGAAGGTCAACGCTTTCGACAACGACTTCCGCCGCCGCGTTCGCCCGGGCGATACGCTCGAAATGTTTTTCGACATGAAAGAAGAGCAATCGACCGACGGACCGCCCGGCGAGTTGCTTTATACCGCCATCAACAGCGCCGGCAGCCTGTATAAATTCTATCGCTTCCGCAGCGCCGATGGCGTGGTCGACTATTACGACGATGCCGGCAACAATTCGAAAAAGTTCTTGATGCGCAAACCCGTGCGTGGCGAAGATGTTCGCCTCACATCGGGTTACGGCGTCCGCTATCACCCGCTGCTCAACACGCGCAAAATGCACACCGGCGTCGATTGGGCGACTGCGCCAGGAACGCCGGTGCTCGCGTCCGGTAATGGCACCATCGAGGAAGCTGGACACAAGGGCTACTACGGCAATTACCTGCGCATTCGCCATGCTAACGGCTATCACACTGCCTATGGCCACATGCAGCGCTTTGCGGCTGGTGTGACCGAGGGCGTCAAGGTCCGCCAGGGCCAGATCATCGGCTACGTCGGCAGCACGGGCCTTTCATCCGGCCCGCATTTGCATTTCGAGGTGCTGGTCAACAGCCGCTTCGTCGACCCGATGTCGATCCAGGTGCCGCGCGAACGCAAGCTCGACGGCAAAGATCTGGCCGAGTTCCAAAAGGAACGCGCGCGCATCGAAGAGTTGCTGCGCCGCGCCCCGGTCATGACAGCAAATAAGTGAGCTATCGCGTTAGCAGCGAGGCCTCGCAAACGTGCACGACGGCAGGCTCTTTATTTGACGCGTCCGACTCTCCTTCGTCGAGCCTGCCGGACGCGCAACAGCACAAGCACCTCCGGCCGGCTCCGCGCCGCGGAGTCGGAGGCACAAACAAAAAGGACGGGGCGGCGTGGCCTCGCTCTTTGCATTTTGGATTAGGGATGCAGCCTGCGCCGCCCCGCGTCATACCAACTCCCGGCCGCGAACACTGTCCCTTGAGACATGCCCGCTCGGACGAACTGCGGATCACGCTTTTTGGCGCGTCCATGAGCCGTCGACCCCGCCATTCGCCCCTGCATCTCCTTTTTGAGCGGGCGTTTCACCACGCCGTCGCATCTCCTGATGCGTGTCGCGTGGCAGGCAGAAATCCCCGGCATACCGATTTCTCCGGGCGGCCCTGCATGCTCTCATCCACCCACGAGTTCGCGGCACGAGCTCATGCCTTTGCGTGTGGCGAGATGGGGAGAGTATGCGGGTGCGGCTGAAAGCGGGGATAAGTTTGTCGGGAGATTTTTCGCCGCACGGTTAAGCGCGGGGATAAACGCGGCGATCGCGCATCATCAGAATAATGCGACGGCGACAGATGATTGCCGCCGCCGTCTTCGAGTGATCACATCAAGGCGAGTGATGGCCCGATCGCAAAACTCAAACCTTCACGGGCCAGCCGTTGATCGTCAGTACACCGTCGCGGACGGAGACCGTGACCGTGTCGCCATCCTTGACACCGCCCGCGAGAATTTGCTCGGCGAGCGGATCTTGCACGTAGCGTTGGATGACACGCTTCAGCGGTCGTGCGCCGTAGGCTGCATCGTACCCGCGATTGGCGATCCAACTGCGCGCGGTATCATCCAGCGTGATCGTGATCTTGCGATCGGCGACGAGGCGATGCAGACGGCCCATCTGAATGTCGACGATGCGCCCCATCTCAGTGCGCTGGAGGCGATGGAACAGGATGATTTCGTCGAGCCTGTTCAAGAATTCGGGGCGGAAGCGCGAACGAACCTCGTTCATCACGTCGTCGCGCACGGCGTCGGTATCTTCGCCCTCCTTCTGGTTGACGAGATATTCCGAGCCGATGTTCGACGTCAGAATGATGATCGTATTCTTGAAATCGACCGTGCGGCCCTGACCATCGGTCAGGCGCCCGTCGTCGAGCACTTGCAGCAAGACGTTGAACACATCCGGGTGCGCCTTTTCGATCTCATCGAACAGCACAATCTGATACGGCCGGCGGCGAACCGCCTCCGTCAATGCGCCACCTTCCTCGTAGCCGACGTAGCCCGGCGGCGCGCCGATCAACCGCGCGACCGAGTGCTTCTCCATGTATTCCGACATATCGATGCGCACCAGCGCGCTATCGTCGTCGAACAAAAACCCGGCCAGCGCTTTCGTCAGTTCGGTTTTGCCAACGCCGGTCGGCCCCAAAAACATGAAAGAGCCAATCGGCCGATTGGGATCTTGCAAACCGGCCCGCGCCCGGCGAACGGCCGTCGAGACCGCGATCACCGCCTCCTTCTGGCCAATGACCCGCTTGCCGAGCGCATCTTCCATTTTCAGTAGTTTGTCGCGTTCGCCTTCGAGCATCTTGTCGACCGGTACGCCGGTCCAGCGCGACACGACGCCTGCGATCTGATCGGGCGTGACAGCTTCTTCGACCATCGGGTTTCGGCCGTCGTCGGTTTCGATAGCCGCGATCTTCTTTTCAAGATCGGGGATGACGCCATAGGCCAGCTCGCCGGCACGCGCCAGGTTGCCCTTGCGCTGTGCTTGCTCCAGTTCGTTGCGCAGCGTGTCGAGTTCTTCCTTCAGTTTCTGCGCCGAACCGAGCTTGTTCTTTTCCGCTTCCCAGCGCGCGGTGAGCAGCTTTGATTGCTCGGACAAATCGGCGATCGATTTATCGAGCTTCGCCAAGCGGTCCTTCGAGGCCGCGTCGGTTTCCTTTTTCAAGGCTTCACGCTCGATCATCATCTGCATCAGATCGCGATCGATGACGTCAAGCGCTTCCGGCTTGCTGTCGACCTGCATGCGCAGCCGCGAGGACGCTTCGTCAATGAGGTCGATGGCCTTATCGGGCAAAAAGCGATCGGTGATATAGCGGTGCGACAGCGTGGCCGCAGCAACGATGGCCGAATCGGTGATGCGAACGCCGTGGTGCAGTTCGTACTTTTCTTTCAAGCCGCGCAGGATCGAAATCGTGTCTTCGACCGTCGGCTCGTCGACGAAGATCGGCTGAAAGCGCCGCGCGAGGGCTGCATCCTTTTCGATGTGCTTGCGATATTCGTCCAGCGTCGTGGCGCCGACGCAATGCAGTTCGCCCCGCGCCAGCGCGGGCTTTAGCAGATTGCCGGCATCCATCGCGCCTTCGCTTTTTCCGGCACCGACGATGGTGTGCAATTCGTCGATGAACAGGATGACGCCGCCTTCTTCGGCCTGGACCTCCGACAGCACGGCTTTGAGACGCTCTTCGAACTCGCCGCGATATTTTGCGCCGGCGATCAGCGAGCCCATGTCGAGCGACAAGAGTTTTTTGTCTTTCAGGCTTTCGGGCACGTCGCCTTTGATGATGCGCTGCGCCAAACCTTCCGCGATCGCGGTTTTGCCGACGCCGGGCTCACCGATCAGCACCGGATTGTTCTTGGTCCGCCGCGAGAGAACCTGAATGGTGCGGCGAATTTCTTCATCGCGACCGATCACGGGATCGAGCTTGCCGGTCGCTGCCGCTTCGGTCAGATCGCGGGCGTACTTCTTCAGCGCGTCATAGGCCTGCTCGGCGCCCGCGCTGTCAGCGGTGCGGCCCTTGCGGAGGTCGTTGATCGCAGCGTTGATCTTGTCGGGCGTCACACCGGCGTCGCGCAGCGCCTTGCCGGCATCGGTCGCTGCATCGACCGCAATAGCCAGCAGCAGGCGTTCCGCGGTGACGAATTTATCGCTGGCTTTGTCAGCCGCCTTTTCAGCGGCATCGAACACACGCGCCATTTCCGGCGCCAGATAGACCTGACCGGAGCCGCCGGTCACTTTCGGGCGCCGCGCCAGCAATCGCTCGACCGCTTGCAAGGCTGAGCGCGCATCGCCACCGGCGCGCTCGATCAATCCGGCCGCCAGGCCCTCGGAATCATCGAGCAGGACTTTGAGCAAATGCTCAGGCGTGAAGTGCTGGTGATTGTCGCGCATCGCTAGCGATTGCCCGGCCTGGACAAATCCCTTGGCACGGTCGGTATATCTTTCGAAATTCATAAATCACTCCTTCGCGCGATCCGACGCCCTTGTGAGGCACGTTCGAATTGCCGAGCATTGTGTGGTGACTTCACGTCAAGATCCTGATGCAAAGCAACGGGCCCTATCGGCACCCTAACTTTACTGCGATCGATATAGGGAGCACCGCGACCTTTCAAAAGAGGCAGGGCGGGGCAATTTAGGCTGACCTGAAAACTCTAATCGTTTTGTTTTATCGATCATCCGAAACTCTTTGTGCCCATTCAAAAACACGCTCTTGTTCTCGGTGTAAAAATTGTTCTGAGTCATCAACACTCACCCCGAGCTTTGCCACGGCCTCAACAAATCCTCGCAATGTGTCGGGTTCCATTTTGCCCGTGGTTAAGTTTTGTTGATTGACGACGATCGCGCTGAGCAACGGCCACTTTCTTCGATGCGAATACTCGACAAGCCAGAAAAGATGGGGGCCCATAGAATGGCGAACTTTGATCCAATCAGTACCACTCGCGATCGCCAACTGCTTGTAACTTAGGAACCGACGTTCGAGAGCGGCTTCACGGACGACTTTCATTGTTGTTAGAAAACTGAGCCCCTTTCCAGCTCGACCGTCCTGCTCTTTAAGAGCTTCAAGGTAGAGTTGGTCAGTGGTTCTGTTTTGGCGACGATGATTGTCGATTAGATTTTGGATTTCTATATTCGTCAGCTCTAGAATGTTTTTAGACATCGCGTGTCCCTCAATTCGAATCACGTAGCATCATAGAAAAATTCCATTTTTTTGGGGAGCGAGTGCGGTTCTAGCCAAGACATTGGCTCAACACTCGCAAACCTGGTGGCACTCGCTTCGTAGGTAGTTGTGGCACGTGCATACTGTCGGTTCAGCGTCGGCTGTGAAACGGGGAAACAGCATGGTGGCAAGCGAAACGGCAGCAAGCGAACCGGCGGCAGCAAGAGACGGCGGCGTGCTGGCCGCGATCTATCGCTATCCGGTGAAAGGGATGTCGGCCGAAGCGCTGACGGCGGTAATGCTGTCGCCTGGGGCCGCGCTCCCGTTCGATCGCGCCTACGCCATTGAGAACGGTCCGGGGGCTTTCGATCCGGAGGAGCCGCGACACCTGCCGAAAATTCATTTCGTGATGCTGATGCGCAATGACCAACTCGCCGCGCTGAAAACGCGGTTTGACGAAATCACGCACACACTGACGCTGTCGTGGGATGGCGACGAGCTCGTGCATGGCGATCTGCGCACAGCCGAGGGGCGGGCCGCGATCGAGGCGGGTATTGCCCGCACGGTCACAAGCGGCGTACGTGGGCCGCCGCGCATCGTCTCGTCGCCGGGGCATACGTTTTCCGACGTCGACGCCAAGTGCGTCCATATCGTCAATCTTGAAAGTGTCCGCGCACTCGAAGCCAAGATGGGCGTGGCGGTCAACCCGCTGCGCTTTCGTCCCAACGTCATCATCGACGGCGTTCCGGCGTGGTCGGAATTCGACTGCGTTGGCTCGCAGCTGCGGATCGGCGCGGCGACACTCGAAGTTTTCAGCCGCACCGAGCGCTGCGCGGCAACCAACGTCGACCCGGTGACGGCGGCGCGCGATCTCAAACTACCGTCGTTCTTGTCGCGCAGCTTCGGCCACACCGATTTCGGCGTATATGCGCGCGTCATCGAGGGCGGCGAGATTTCGCTTGGAGATCCGATCAAGCACGTTGCGTGAGCGCCGCTCAGCTTGAAACAAAAACGGCCGAGATTGGCTCGCAGCCGTTTTTTTAAGCTGGCAATGCCGGCACGACGCTTAGTCTTTTTCCTCAACGGCTGGGCGCCGTGTGGCGACAGTGGTGGGGGCTTCTGGCGCATCGGCTGCGGCGGTATCATCGCGGCGTGGACGGCGCACGGGGCGACGCAGGAAAGCGGGTTGTTCTTGCTCCAACGCTGGAGCCGGTGCGATAGGGGCTGCTTGGACCGGCATCGGCGCGGCAATCACCGGCTGAACGGCGAGCGGCGCTGAAGGCTGCGGGCCTTGCCCGGGGAATCCAACGCCAGCGCCGCGTTCATAGCCGGTTGTATTGGCATGACTTGGCCCAACATCGCCTCGGCCAGCGTTCGCCGGCCCAGCGTTGCCAGGATTGCCGCCGCCCTGGAAACGCTCGCGGCGGCGGAAGCCATTGCCGTTGGCGCCGTCGTGCTGCGATGCCGGATTTGGGTTCGGCGAACGAGACTCGTCACGGCCGTAGCGAGGTTCGCCGCCCTGCGGTTCGGCGAAGCGATCACCACGATTGTAACGCTCGGGCCGGTCTTGACGATCTGGCCGGTCGCCGCGATAGCCATTGCGGTCGCCGCGATCATTGCGGGTGTTGTTGTAGGGGCGGTTGTCGCCGCGATTGTCGCGGCCATCCTGGCGCGGCTGGCGATTGTCGTAGCGCGGCTGCGGTGCTTGCGGCGGTGGACCGTCGTTGAAGTTGCCTTGCCCGCCCGGGGGTGGACCGCCGACATTGCCTTGAGCGCCGAAATCGTCGCCGCTGTCCTCGTCGCCGAACTCATCGCCGTCGCTTCCGTCCGGCGAAGCGAGCGAGTGCGTACGGGCGGCTCCGTTGCTGAACGGATCGCTGGCGCCCTGGCTGAGCTGCTGCTCGCGATACGTCATGATGATGCGGTTGTAGTGCTCGGCGTGCTGGAGATAGTTCTCAGCCAGCACCCGGTCTCCCGACGACAACGCGTCGCGCGCCAGCGTGATGTATTTTTCGGCGATGTGCGATGGCGTACCGCGCAGCTTTACATCCGGTCCAGCGCTCTCGAAACTCCGCGTCAATGGATTTTGAGATTTGCGGTTGTTGTTATTGCTATTGTTTCCACCGCCGCCGATGTTGTTACGCCCGCGTCCTCGGCGATTTTGCTGACCTTGCCTCATTGGCTCCCGTTCACGTCTGTTGATTTGTTGCGGTTATTCAAAATTGTTAGCCACCGTGATTTGGTTTCGCGCGAGGCTGCAAACAGCGGTGCATTCTGATGGTCTGCGGCGAACGCACATTGGCGCTGACCCGGCACCGCTCTATCTCGCTCAAATGTCTCCGCTTCCCCATATCCAAACCCGGACCCGGCGGATAACTCAGGTCTGCCAAAAAGCAACGGCGAGACGTTTGACCGACCACAGCACGGCTGAGTTCGCCCCGAATGCATCCCGCCATGCGCTGCGATCGTGACGGCCGGGCCATCTCGAAATCGCACTCCGGTCTGAAGACTTAGCCGAACAGTCGCCAATCATTCGAAGACTGCCGTGCGCCCCACTCAATGGCCGCCCCCACAGAAGCCGACTCAGCGAACCGATTTTCCATTCGAACCAGTTGAGGTCGTAGGTCTCACTCTATCGAACGCTGCAACAGGACATATGATCCACTGTGATTATTTGCCGTTGCGAAACCGGCGTCGTTCAAATCGGCTTTGGCCGCTTTCTAAGGGCAAATTCATATGAATTGCCCCGAACACCGTAGGGTCCATTTGGTTTGGAGCTGGACATTCAAGTGACCGATATCGGTCTCTGAAGGAACATCCGTTCTAACAAGCCAGTCAGGGGATGATATCCGTCTTTTGGACCCGCGCCAACACATATTGCGGACTGAGTTACCGATGTATCTCCAGTGCCACACAGCGTGTGTGGCCGCCGAGATCGCATCCAAAACGAGGTGGTGCCGTCATGTCGTCGGCGAACAGCGCCGTTACCGCCTCCGCCTGGCCGACGCCGAATTCCAGAACGATGACCGTCGGCGACCTCAATCTTATGATTTCACTGGCAATTTCCCGGTAGATTGCCAACCCGTCCGGTCCGCCATCCAGCGCCATCGCCGGATCGAAGCCGCGCACGTCGAGATCGAGGCGTTCGAGGTCCGCGGTGGCGATGTAGGGTGGATTGCTCACGATCAGATCAAACACACCTTCAGCCCCGGCCAGGCCGCGCGTCACGATGGCGGTCACGCGCGCCTCGACACCAAGGCTCCGGGCATTTGCCATCGCCACGGCAACAGCGGCAGCACTGATGTCGGTCGCGACTGCGGTAGCTTGCGGCAACTCGGCCAGGAGCGTGCAGGCCAGGATGCCGGAGCCGGTACCGATATCGGCAATGCGGATTGGCCGCTCGCGCCAGCCTTTTTCACCGGCAATCGCCAGCGCCAGATCGATGACCGTTTCCGTGTCGGCGCGCGGATCGAGCACGGCGGGCGAAATCGCAAAGCGGCGGCCGTAGAAGTCACGCCAGCCGAGAATGCGCGATACTGGTTCGTTGGCCAATCGACGCTCAACGGCCGCGCTCAATGGCATCGCCGCAGCGCCAAGGATGCGCGTCCGATCGACAAACAACGCCGCAGCATCGATGCCCAAAACGCTTTGCACGAGGAAGCGCGCGTCGAGGTCGGGGGTCGGTAATCCCGCCGACCGAAATTCTGCTGTGATCGCGGCAAGCGCATCGCCGGCCGTCATACCGGCGGTGAGCCGCATCACACGTCGCTCATTGCAGCAAGAAGGCTGGCTTGATGATCGGTAATGAGCGCGTCGATGACGGGCTCAAGTCCGCCGCCCGTTAAAACTTCATCGAGATTGTAGACGGTCAGGTTGATGCGATGATCGGTGACCCGGCCCTGCGGGAAATTGTAGGTGCGGATGCGCTGCGATCTATCCCCCGATCCGACCTGCGATTTGCGCGCCTCCGATCGCTCCGCATCGACCTTGGCGCGCTGCAAATCATAGACACGGGCCTTGAGCACGGCCATCGCCAAGCGACGGTTTTGATGCTGCGATTTTTCAGCCGACACCACAACGATGCCCGTCGGTAGATGCGTCATGCGCACGGCACTATCGGTTTTATTCACATGCTGTCCGCCGGCTCCACCGGCCCGCATCGTATCGATCCGGATGTCTTCTGCGCGGATATCGATGTCGATGTCCTCGGCTTCCGGAAGCACGGCAACGGTAGCGGCGGATGTGTGAATGCGTCCGCCACTTTCAGTGGCTGGAATGCGCTGCACGCGATGTACGCCAGATTCAAATTTCAGCCGCGCGAACACGCCTTGTCCGGTCACCGAGGCGATGACTTCGCGGTAACCGCCGAGGTCGCTTTCCGACATCGAGATCACCTCGACCTTCCAGCCGTGCAGTTCGGCGTAGCGCGTGTACATGCGAAATAGATCAGCGGCGAACAGCCCGGCTTCATCGCCGCCCGTCCCGGCGCGCACTTCAAGGATCGCGCTTTTCTCGTCGGCGGAATCTTTTGGCAGCAATGCAATCTGCAAGCGTTGCTTCAGATCTTCAATGCGCGCTTGCAGGTCGCCGCGCTCGGTGTAGGCCATTTCGATCATGTCTTTGTCGGCCGACGGGTCGGCGATCATCGCCTCGAGATCCGCCAATTCGGTTTCCGACCGTCGCAGCGCCTTGATTTCGGCGACCACCGGGCTCAGATCGGAAAATTCCTTATTCAGTTTGGCGTAAGCGGCTTGGCTGACGCCGTGGTTCAGCTCATCCTGGATGGCGAGCCACCGCTCGGCGAGCCGGTCGAGTTTTTCTGTCGGGAGCGAGGTCATGGTTGCGACGGGGGATCATGGGTTGGAGGCACGCTGCACCGCTCAATCGGGCGGCAGGGCGCGCATCTAAACCTAACCGCCTGTGTTCTGCAATTTATCCCCACGCCGAGAGCGCGGATCGCGGACGTCGATCCAGCGGTGACCTTCGCGGACAGGCGCGAAGTGCACCCTGAAAAAATCGCCGACGTCGGATGCGACCCGGTGTACCGGCCGCAGGGCCTGGCCAACAGCCGACGTGTTGTAGCCCGCGACCAACATGGCGCAGGGCAGTACGATCGCCAGTACCGTGCGCGTCGGCCGGCCGGCGACGCTACTGACAGCCGCCGCGCGAACGCCGCTGGCGCGATGCGCGACCGCCGTGCTTGCCCGAGACATCATCGTCGGACCACGGTGCGGTGACGGCGCGATCGCCGCAGCGGGTTGAGCCGCATCGTAGGCCGCCAGAACCGCTGCTTGTTGCATGGCGTCGCCGACCGCCTCCAAGATGGCGCGGCCGTCAATGCCGGCCATACCAGTGTACGCCATGACGATGCGCGCCGTTTCAGGCCACGCCGGCAGATACTCGACATATCCTGTTTCAAGCGTTTCGATGACCGCCACGTCGATGACAAGATGAGCGGCGATTTGTTGAGGTGAAACCCGCACGACCGCGCGAAGATTTATAAAATATCGGGAGATGAGCGTGCGCATCTGCTGGAGCGCCACGGCATCAGGCGCGTCACCGCGTGGGGCGATCGCACGCCCAGCCGATTGCAATGGCGATTGAGCTAGCGCGCCGCGACGCGGATCACCGCTACGATGCTGCTGTGGTGTTCTCTGCCCCGGTGCCGCCGATACGCGACGCCCGGAGGCATCGGCCCCTAACCCTTGACGCATACAAACTATCGGCACACCCGCGCCGCCCCATAACCCCACACAACAGTTGGCTAAAAACGACGGATTGTCAAAGGTCGTTTCGGAGCATTTCTCGTTCGTCGCCGATGTGTCACGCGGCAAATATTTTTGTGTGTAACGACGCGATAGTCGATGCGATTTTATTGACTTTTGCTGCACATTGCGCGGTGGTGGCGATGCCATCGACAGCGTTATGTGTCGATGTCAACGCCGTCTCGTTCAGCAAACTGCTGCAAAGTCAGGCGCACATCTTTCGCACCGTCTTTCAACAGGTTCTCAACACAATCGGTGACGCGCTCGACATTGACGGACAGGATCATCGATTTGATCGGGCCGATGGCCGCAGGTGCCATCGACAGCGACCGCAAGCCAAGACCGATCAACGTCATCGCTTCCAGCGGACGCCCCGCAATCTCACCGCACACCGTCACCGGCACGCGATGCTTTTTGGCTGCCTTGACGAGCATCTTGAACGCCCTGAGTGGCGGCGGCGACAGCACGTCGAAGCGGCTGGCAACGCGCGCGTTGGTGCGATCGGCGGCGAACAGAAATTGCACGAGGTCGTTCGAGCCGACGGAGACAAAATCGACGCGCGGCAGAAATCCGTCGAGATCGAACAGCAGCGACGGCACTTCGAACATGGCACCGATCAGAATTTCGCTCGGCAGCACGTGGTTGTGTTTGGTCAGAAATTCCTTTTCGCGATCGACGAGGGATCGGATGGCGACCATTTCGTAGCCCGCCGTGACCATCGGGATCATGATGCGAAGCTGGCGGCCAGCGGCGGCTTTCAGCATGGCGCGCACTTGCAGCCGGAACAACTCCGGCCGATCGAGGGCCATGCGGATGGCGCGCCAACCCATCGCCGGATTTTCCTCCTTCGGCTGGCGCAGATAAGGGAGCACTTTGTCGCCGCCGATGTCGAGCGTGCGAAACACCACCGGCCGCTCGCCCGCTTCGGCAAGCACGTTGCGATAGAGTTGTGTCTGCTTATCGAGGCGCGGAAACGCGTCTGACAGCATGAATTGCAATTCGGTGCGATACAGCCCGACGCCATCGGCGCCGCTTTCGGCCAGATGCGGCATGTCGACCAGCAGCCCGGCATTCATCAGCAGCGAGATCCGCACGCCGTCCTTGGTGATGGCAGGGCGATCGCGCAGCGCCTGATAGCGCTTTTGCCGGCGCGCCCGGAACCGCACTTTGTCGGAGTACGCCGCGATGACTTCGGCACTCGGCCGCAAATGCACTTCACCTGTGACGGCATCGACGATGGCCGCATCGCCCGCATTGACGCGCTCGACGACGCCCGTCGCCTGCCCGATGGCGGCGATGCCGAGCGCCTTGGCGACGACGGCAACGTGGCTTTGGGCTGAGCCGTCCTCGACGACGAGACCACGCAATTTCGTGCGATCGTAGTCGAGCAGTTCGGCCGGTCCCAAGGTGCGCGCCACGAGGATCGCATCGGAGGCCATGCGGTCGCTGTTGTTGGCTCGCATCGGCCGCCCCGCGAGAACGCGCAGCAAACGATCCGACAGATCATCGAGATCGCGCTGGCGCTCGCGCCAATAGGTATCGTGCTGGCGCAGCATGCGGGTTCGCATCGAGTTCTGGACGCGCTCGACGGCGGCTTCCGCCGTCAGACCGCCCTCGACCGCTTCGCGCAGGCGGCGATGCCAGCCTTTGTCATTGGCGAACATCTTGTAGGCTTCGAGCACGTCGCGATGTTCGCCCGCTGCCGACAACTCCTCGTGCTCGAACATTTCGTCAATGTTGGCCTGAAGCTTGTGGATGGCGTCATCGAGCCGAACAATTTCCGCCGCCGGATTGTCGGACAGCAACTGCGTGACGACAATGCGGGCTTCATGCAGCACGACGTGGCCGAGTGCGATGCCATCGGATAGCGGCTCGCCTTCGATGATCATCGGTTGCGAGCGCGAGGCTTCGATCGCAGCCCCGGTACCGGCCACTGCGCCCGATACCAGGTTCTCGGCGATGACCATGGCTGTCGCTTGTAATACTTCGACGTCTTCGTCGGAATATTCTTTCGTCGTTTTGTTCTGGACGACGAGCGCACCGATCACCTGTGCCGAGCGCGAAATCGGCACGGCCAGCAAGGCGTGATAAATCTCTTCGCCGGTTTCGGGCCGATAGGAAAATGCCGGATGGCTCGAAGCCTCCGGTTCGTTGACGGTAACGCCGATTTCGGCGCACTTGCCAACCAACCCTTCGCCGCGTTTCAAACGCGTCGAGTGGACCGCATCGGGGTTCAAGCCTTCGGTGGCGAACAATTCCAGCGAGCCGTCTTGGCGCTTGAGATAGATCGAGCAAACTTCCGCCACCATGACGCCGGCGATCTGGCGAACGATGCGATCGAGTTTGCTTTGACCATCGCAATCCTCAGCCATGATCTCGCGCAGCCGGCGCATGATCACGCGCAGCGCCGTTTCGCTCGGGAGAGGTCTTGGATCTTCGCCGCGCCGCGTCACCATCGCTGTTCAACCCATCCGCCAGTCGTTCCACCCGCAACACCCGTTGTCTAGGGTCTTGGAGGCGGGATAACCGAAATGTCGACGCGACCGAAGCGGGTCGCGCGCTCAGTCGCTGTCGAGGCCATAGGCCGAATGCAGCGAGCGAACCGCAAGCTCAGCATAGGCCGCATCGATCAGCACGCTGATTTTAATTTCGGACGTGGAGATCGCGTGGATATTGATGCCCTTCTCAGACAGCGTCTCAAACATTTTTGCGGCAACGCCAGCGTGACTGCGCATGCCGACGCCGATGACCGATACCTTGACGACATCGGCTGAACTCTTGACGTCGAAGTGGCCGATATCTTTCTTGGCCTTCTTCAAGACATCGAGCGCGCGGGCAAGTTCTGCGGCTTGCACCGTGAAGGTCATGTCGGTCTGGCGGCCGTCCGGCGTGATGTTCTGGACGATCATGTCGACGTTGATGTTAGCCTCCGCCAGAGGTCCAAATATGCGCGCCGCCACACCCGGTTTGTCGTCGACCTTCAGCAGCGTCACCTTGGCTTCGTCTTTGGCATAGGCGATGCCGCTTACGACCTGCTGTTCCACGATCTCATCCTCGTCGCACACGATGGTTCCGATGTCTTCGATGTCAAAGACGTTGAAGGGCTTCATAGCGGAGGGGGCCGCAAAACTCGACAGCACACGGGTGCGCACTTTGTACACCATGCCAAGCTCGACCGAACGGGTCTGCAAAACCTTGGAGCCTAGCGATGCCATTTCGAGCATTTCTTCGTAGGCGATCTTGGGCAGCCGGCGCGCCTTCGGAACGATCCGCGGGTCGCTGGTGTAGACGCCGTCGACATCGGTATAGATATCACAGACGTCGGCGTTGACGGCGATGGCGACGGCGACCGCACTGGTGTCCGAGCCGCCCCGGCCAAGCGTCGCTATGCGTTCCGAGTCGGCTTCGATGCCTTGAAAACCGGTGATGACGGCGATCTCGCCACTATCAATGCGAGCGCGGAGATCGTCGCCTGGAATGTCGAGGATGCGCGCTGACCCATGCGCGGCGCTGGTCTTGATGGGGACTTGCCAACCGGTCCAAGAGCGGGCGTTCAGTCCCATCGACTGCAGCACGATGGCGAGCAGCCCCGCCGTCACCTGCTCGCCGGTCGCGACGACGGCATCGTACTCGCGCGCGTCGTGAAGTTCGGCGGCTTCCTTGCACCAGGCGACGAGCTGGTTGGTTGCGCCGGCCATGGCTGACACGACAACGGCGACTTTGTTGCCGCCATCGACTTCGCGTTTGACGTGACGCGCCACGTTGCGAATGCGCTCGACGTTAGCGACCGACGTGCCGCCGAATTTCATCACCACAACCGCCATCGCCGTGCCGCTTTCCTTAAGCCTTTTGCGTGTCACCTCGCTATGCCGCTCATCACGGACGAGCTGGCGAGCGTGCTCCGAACACCAACGATCACTCGGTTGAATTTCACTGGAGATGCCCGCTTCTTAGCGGCAACGGGGCGACGTCGCAACTGGCGCACATTCCGCCCCGGCCGGTCGCGGCAAGCCGCCCGGCCCCACGCTTGACAATCTAAGCCGTCGCGGCGCGAGTACACTGCACCGAGAGGAGCCCACCATGGTTGCATCACCTTCGCCCGCGCCGCCAAATGCCGGTGGCGATCGCACGCTCGACGCCGAGGAGGTGCTCCGCTTTTCGGCCATTGCCGCCGAGTGGTGGGACCCGCTTGGCAAGTTTCGCCCGTTGCATCAAATCGGACCGCCGCGGTTGTCGTTCATACGAGACGCGGCGATCGAACATTTCGGCCGCGATGCAGCATCGCTGCGGCCGCTCACCGGACTGACGGCGCTCGACATAGGCTGCGGCGGCGGTCTGGTTTCAGAACCGCTCACGCGCATGGGCGCGACGGTCACCGGCATCGATCCGTCGACGCGCAACATCGCCATTGCCACGGCGCACGCCGAAAAATCCCAATTGACGATCGACTATCGCGCCCAACGCGTCGAAGACCTAGTGGCGGCGAAAGAAACCTTCGACATCGTCGCCTGCCTCGAAGTCGTCGAACATGTGCCGGACGTCAAAGCGTTCATGACGGCTTGCGCCGACGTCGTGAAACCTGGCGGCCTCGCGGTGTTCTCGACCTTGAACCGGACGTTCAAAGCTTGGGCACTTGCCATTGTCGGTGCCGAATACGTGCTTGGCTGGTTGCCGCGCGGCACGCATCAGTGGGACCGCTTCGTGACGCCCGATGAAATCACCGCCTATTGCATCGCAGCCGACCTCGAAGTCGGCCGCTTCGCCGGAATTTCTTACAGCCCGCTGTCCGATGTCTGGTCGCTGTCGGCCGACACCGATGTCAACTACCTCATGATGGCAAAGAAGCCCGGACACCAATGAGCATCCGGGCTTCAAAGTAGAAAACGACGTTAGGCGTTGCGATCGATACAGCTTACGCTTACTTGGCGCGGCCGGCGATCCACCCATTCAAAAACGCGATCTCTTTTTCCTGTGTCTTGAGAATGTCTTCCGCCATTTTCTTCAATTCCGGATTGGTACCGGATTTCAGGTATGCCGTCGCCATGTCGATGGCGCTTTGGTGATGAGGGATCATGGCTTTCGCAAAGTCAGCGTCGGTCGCAACCGACACGGACCCCGTCGACATGGGCTGACTGGGCGTCATATCCATCTTCGACATATCCATTTTGGACATATCCATATTTGAATGGTCCATCTCACCCATCATCGCGGCATCGCTGTTTTTTTGCGACATATCCATCGATGCCATGCCACCCATGCAGCTCATCGGCTTTTTGGCGGCCGTTGACGACGACGGGACCGCTGCGGCGCCCATGCACCCGCCGGCGGCTTTACCTCCAGCGGCAGCAGAAGCGCCGCCTCCGCAACATCCGCACGCAAATGCCGGGGTTGCCGCCCCGACCAGAAGTGCTGCGGCGATTGCTGCCGATTTAAATCCAGAAAAATTTCTCATTTCGATCGTCCTTTATTTGTGTCGTGCGCTGCATCTGTGCTTGCCAATGGCGGTCGCGCCAATATGCAGATCAACGACGTAAGGCGGTTTGATAGTGTCTCGTTCCACGTCGCGTCAGCCGCGCGGCGGCTCGAATGGCTGTTCCGCCGGAGCCAACTTGATCGATGTTGCAGGATGCCCGGCTCGCGTCGAAACGACGAAGGCCTCAACTTCGACCGCGATGACCGCAGCCAACAGTGCGGAGGCACACCATGGCGTGCACATGCAGGATGGTTTGCTATCGGACGAGCGTTTTTCGGGTCGCCCACTCGATCGCTGCGCGTTCAAGCTTTCGGTCCGATCGTCGCTACCGACAACGATCATCTTCTCCGCGCCATGGCACGGCATAGCCTCGGACCGCGTTGCGATGCCGTTTGCCGCGGACTTGGACGCGGCATGAGAAAGATCGATGATCGTCCCGATGGGCGCCAGCGACAGCATCATCGCCAGTGCCCAGGACACGACGCCAGCCAAACACCGCCGCCGGTTCGGCGGTCGTTTCGGCCACGCAAATTTATACAAGGTGCCAATGCCCATGGGCTACGATTAGCCCACCGGCCAGCCGGACGCCAGTTACGCTTTAAGGTGAGGTCAACGACACGATGCCACCACCGCCGAAAAAGCCGAAAAAGGCCGACTTACCGCAAAAACTCTGCGTCACCTGCGGCCGCCCGTTCACGTGGCGAAAAAAGTGGGAGCGGGTTTGGGACGAGGTCAGATACTGTTCGGATCGCTGTCGCCAAGCGCGCCCAGAGTCCGACACGCCCCGCCGTTGACCGCGCGAGACGCCAGAAAACTGTTCTCCAAAAATCGCGGCAATCAACCGGGCGTTTGTTAAGTCCTCGTTCACCATGACGGCAGCGTAATGCCGACACAAAACAAGGATGTCATAGTGTTGCGTTTTACTGCGGTTTCGAAGGCGCTTTTGTTCAGCGCCACACTCACGGCGTCGATTGGCGGATGCGGCATGCTCGGCCCCAATTCGGATGGCCCCACCTGGAGCCTGAACCACGCGGCGCCAACTTCCGATCGCGACGCGTCTTACGCGAATTGGAGTGGAGCTGGCGGTCCCCAGCCGATCCGAGTTGACGACCCCGAGCCAGTCATCAACGAGCGCTATGCGCGACCCGTATCTCGTCCACAAACGTCATCTCGGTTGCCACCACGCACGGTGCGCGACACGACCGCCGCCAGTTCGATCATCGTCGCATCTGGCGATACGCTCTTTAACCTCGCTCGCCGCAACAACACGTCTGTTGCAGCACTCATGCAAGCCAACGGCCTGGCGTCGCCAGAGATTAAGCTCGGGCAGACGTTGCTGATGCCGCGCACATAACGCCGGCCAATCGCGTCGTGATCACTTCGGTGACAATGCGCCGAGAAACTTCGCGGCGCTGGCTCGAACGTCAGTGCGCGCCGTGTCGCTCATTTTATCCCACGTTGCAAACACCTGCCCGAGACGCGGATTTTTGCCGAGCTTGCCGCGGTTACGATCCAGAAAATCCCAGTACAGCGCATTGAATGGGCAGGCATCGTCACCCGTTCGTTTTTTCACGTCATAGCGACACGAGCCGCAGTAGTCGGACATCTTATTGATGTAGTTGCCGCTCGCCGCGTACGGTTTCGAGCCGAGCAGCCCGCCGTCGGCGAACTGGCTCATGCCGAGCGTGTTTGGCAACTCCACCCACTCATAGGCATCGGCATAAACCATCAGATACCATTCGTGCACCTGGCGCGGATCGATGCCGGCGAGCATGGCGAAATTGCCGGTCACCATCAGCCGCTGGATATGATGGGCGTAAGCGTGCTCGACCGTTTGACCGATGGCTTCTTTCAGGCAGGTCATGTCGGTTTCGCCGGTCCAATAGAAATCCGGCAGCGGCCGCGTTGCTTTGAAAAAATTCTGCTCGACGTAGTCCGGCATTTTCAGCCAGTAGATGCCACGCACATATTCGCGCCAGCCGATGATCTGGCGAATGAAACCCTCGGCGGCGTTGAGCGGCGCCTTGCCGGCAACATAGGCCGCTTGGACCTTGCGGCAGATTTCGAGCGGCGTCAGCAGACCGGCATTGAGGTAGGGCGACAATAGCGAGTGATAGAGAAACGGCTGACCGACCAGCATCGCGTCTTGATGATCGCCGAATTTCGCCAGACCGACTTTGATGAAATGGTCGAGTGCTACGAGCGCGTCGTGCCGCGTCACCGCAAACCAGAACGGCTCCAAAGTTCCGATGTGATTGCCAAACCGGCGGGCCACCAGATCAAGCACGTCGCGCGTCGTGGCATCGGGTTTGAACTTCGACACATCCGGAATGAACAGATCAGCGGAGGCGGGCTTGCGATTGTCGTGGTCGAAATTCCATTGCCCGCCCGCTGGCTCATCGCCGTCCATCAGCAGGCCGGTTTTGCGCCGCATGTCGCGATAAAAATACTCCATGCGAAGCTGCTTGCGGCCCCTGGCCCAGGCGGCAAATTCATCCAGCGACGCAATGAACCGGTCATCGGCGAGTACGTCGACCGGCAGGCCGAGCCGCTCGGGCCACGCCTCCATCATCTGCCGAACACGCCATTCGCCGCCTTCCGTGACGACAAGGCGCGACGGTTTCAAATGCTTTACGGCCCGCTGCACTTCACCGGTGAAACTGCCGGTGTTTTTCGCGTCATCAAGTTTGACGTAGGTGACGTTCCATCCAGCGTCCGCAAGCTCGGCTGCGAAATGGCGCATGGCCGACAGGATGAATGCGATCTTTTTCTTGTGGTGGCGAACGTAGGTCGTCTCCTCGGCAACCTCCACCATCAGCACGACGTCGCGGGATTTGTCGGCTCCCGCGAGCGACGCAATGCTCGGCGATAGCTGATCGCCGAGGATCAAGATCAGCGATTGGACAGGATTTTTTGCCGCCATGCGGTTTGGGTTCCTCGTGTTTGCTCGATGACGATACGCGCACGGCTGTCACCCCGTTCTCAATCGGCCCCTGTGACACGCTCGGCTTTTGCAGCGCAGCGAAGGCGATTGACCTGTGGACGGTGCGCTGGCGGGTCTTCTAGATTAGGTGAGCAGCTTTGGGGGGCTTGAGAATCACAGGTAGTCTCTGCGGCGAAGGCAACGATCTGGGGGACGCGCTGGTGTACAGGGTAGCTGGAGTTCTTGCTGTGTTGGTGCTCGCCGCGTGTGCAAAGCCACTCGAAGTCGGCAGCGTCACCGAAATCAAGCCACCTCCCGGAACGATAGGCACGGATATCTATGCGGCGCGCCGGGCATCTGGCGAGAAGGTACCGGACTTTGCCGGCGACCAGATCGTCGACGTGCGAAGCTATGCAGTCAAGGAAGGCGAGATGGCGCCGGAGATTGCCGGCGCGCGCTGCAAGCTATCGACGGGCGATTTTTCGGCTGACCTCACAACGCCAGCGAAGGTTCGCGTGCCGATTTATCGAAATCAGTCGAGCCCCATCGCGGTCAAATGCGAGAAAGAGGGCTTCAAGCCGAAACTGACTGAAGTCGCGGTTTTCAACGCCACCGACGAAGCGCGCTTGAACGGTGCGGCGGGTGCAGGCGCAGGTGGCGTTCTGTTCGCGGCATTGTGGAATGCCGCCGACGACGACACCAACGACGAGTTCAAATATCCGACGGCCCGCGTCGAGCTTGAGCCGGTGCCGGGGGCGAAGTCGGCAGTGGTTAAGACGCCATAGTCAAAGGTATGGGGCGTCACAGGTCTGGGGTGTGCCGGCGGACATTGCCTGAGTGAATGGTACCGCCTCTCAGGCTTGAACTGAGGACCTCCGGTTCCACAAACCGGCGCTCTAACCAACTGAGCTAAGGCGGCACATCCGCGAGCGCTGCCGAATACGGCGCACCGCGTCGGTCCTTAAAACGACCGATGGCCCCTGCCCGTCAAGTAAAAAGCGGGTCGAGAGCGGTCCACCTGCGACGTGAAGTCGATTGACGAGCGCTCAGCCCGTTAACCGGCTGCCATTGCGCTCAGCCGACAGCGGCCGCGACGCATGGCAGCTCGGTAAATCGCCTAGACGATGCGAGCGTCGCGGAGTAACACCGTTGAAAGTCTGGCGATTTTACACATGACGCCGAAGCCGACCAAGGCACTGACCGACCCGTCCGCCACCACACACGACGGCGGGTCCAATGAATTGGCGAGAGTAGCTGCCCTCGTATTTGGCGAAGTCAAGCCGTCGTTCGTCATCGATCTCGAAACCGCATCAATCATTGCCGCCAACAGCGCCGCCCGCGATGGCTTCGACGTCGTCGGACATGCATCGCTGCCCCTGCCGCTCGACAGCGCCATGCCGGCCTTGGTTCGGCTGAGAGACTTCGCGGCCGAATGCGGACCGCCAGACAGCCGTATGACCCTGGTGTTCTGGTCGAACGGGCGAACGCTGCACGTCCCCTGTGATGTCCACTGCTTCGATGGCGGGACAAATCCGCGCTGGATCGTCGTGCAGCCCGAACGGGCAACCGCGAGCGATGCAAACGCGGACATGCCCTTCGCCGACACCGCAGCACGGCCCAGCCCTCCCCCCGTCGGCTTCCCAACAGACCGACCGAACGCGCGCGACGACGCGGAAACTTTGAAAAAAATTGCGCGGCAGATTCGCGAAGGCCTGTTTGTCGCAACGCCGTTCGAAACCTCCAGCGATCAGCCGATGGGCGCTGCTGCTATAACCTCCGATCGTGCCGCACTGACTTCGCGCGAAGCCGCCTCGCACCGGCTTCAAGATTTCCCGTTGAAACACGAAAACTTGGCGCGACTGGCTCATGAACTCAAAACGCCGCTGACCGCAATCGCGTCAGCCGCCGAAATTATGCGCGACGAACGGCTCGGCGCGATGGGGAACGCGCGCTATCTCGGGTACGCAGCCGACGTGCACGAGAGCGCTCAGCATGCGCTGGCGGTCATTGCCAAAATGCTTGGCCGCGAAGGTGACCGCGATTACGACGACAACCGTATCGGCTTGGTCGATCTCAATAACCTGGTCACCCGCACGGTGTCGACCTTGCAACCGATTGCCGCCGACCGCCGGGTGATGTTGGCGTTCGAAGCTGAAGGCACCAGCCCAATGATCAGGGCCAGCGCCACAGCTCTTCGTCAAATCCTCATCAATCTCGTAACCAACGCGCTGAAGTTCACGCCGCAAGGTGGCGATGTGCGCGTGGTCACGGGATATCGTGTCAACGGCGCGCCGTTCCTCGCGGTGCGCGATACGGGTATCGGCATCGATGCGAAGACGTCGGCCAACGTCTTGACGGTTTCACCGGACGCGGCGCAGGTGCCGCCTATGCCGCGTCCGGGTGGTGGCTTCGGCATCGGTTTGCCGCTGGCTGTCCGTTTGGTGCGCGACATGGGCGGCGACATTGAAATCGTCGCGACCCCAGGCAAGGGCACGCAGGTTTTAATCTCGTTCGTGCGCTAGGGTCTGTCCGCTTTTAGTAGAATAATAGACCGACACTAGCTCTCTATTTCGTCGTGCTTCTTTTCGGAAAACCGGTTCCCACTTTTCCGGAAGCACTCTAACGGCGCGGGCTCAGCGCACGGCTTGATCAGCTTTCAGTTCGCCAGCGACAGCCAGTTGAAAATTATAAAAATTCTAAGCTTCGCGTCACGATGCGGAAGCGGTTGACCTGAACCGTTCGAGCGGGTTACGAGCCATCTAGGGCTTTTATCGAAGCCCCGTGTCGAACTCACACCACGTGACCGACGCCCACCGATACCGAGGCCTTGAACCTCGATTATTGGAGACGCCATGCGATTTGAACTTTGTGCGCGCCCCCGCGCGCTTGCTTCGTGTCTTTCAGCCCTCAGCTTCGCCGCCATGACCTTGTCGCCAGCGGTCAGCCATGCTGCCGGTCAGGTGAATATTTACTCCTACCGCGAACCCAAGCTGATCGAACCTCTGCTGACGGCGTTCACCGAAAAAACCGGGATCGCGACCAACGTTGTGTTCGCGAGCAGCGGCTTGGTCGAACGCTTGACAGCGGAAGGCAAAAACAGTCCCGCCGATGTGTTGCTGACCAATGAGTTCGGCTTGCTCGTCCAGGCGGCCAAAGCCGGCGTCACCGCGCCGATGACGTCCGAGGTGATCAGCAAGGCTGTCCCGGCCGAACTGCGCGATCCCGGCGGGCATTGGATCGGGCTGACGCGCCGGGCGCGCGTAATTTACGCATCGAAGGATCGCGTCAAGCAGACCAAGATCACCTACGAAGAGTTGGCCGATCCGAAATGGCGCGGCAAGATTTGCGTGCGTTCCGGCCAGCACACCTACAACATCGCGTTGATTGCCTCGATGATCGCCAATCACGGCGAGGAAAAAGCCGAAGCCTGGTTGACGGGGTTCAAAGCCAACCTGGCGCGCAAGCCGGCTGGCGGCGATCGCGAACAAGTGCGCGACGTGCAAGCCGGACTGTGCGATCTCGCCATCGGCAACACGTACTACATGGCCGCCATGCTGAAATCGCCCGAGCAGAAAGCCTGGGCCGATGCGGTGACGATGCTGTTTCCGAACGCCGACGATCGCGGCACGCATATCAACATCACCGGCATGTCGCTGATCGCCAATGCGCCGAACAAGGACAATGCCACGGCGCTGATGGAATTTCTGGTCTCCGATCCGGCGCAAAGTCTGTATGCCGATGCGAACGGTGAATACCCCGTCGTCGCGAACGTGCCGATCTCTCCGCTGGTCGCGTCGTGGGGCGACTTGAAGCCTGACGCGCTGCCCTTAGCGAAAATCGGTGAGTTGCGTAAAAAGGCGTCCGAAATGGTCGACCGCGTGCGCTTCGACCAAGGCCCCAATTCCTGAATTTCGCGCGGCCCGGCGCTCGATTGACGGCGCTTGGGCACTGCTGCTCTTTTTTGCGAAAGGCTCGCCATGACTGCTTCTCAATTCGATCCGCTCAACTCACCGGCCATGCCGTCGGCAAAAGTTTTGCCCCTGCCGGCCCGCGCGCCCGAGCGCCTTGTCGGCGTCGGTTTTCGCTGTTGGCTCGGTGGGCTTTCAACCGGCGACATCCGCTGCTGGGAAGAGGCGTGGAACACATTCGCCAGCACACTTGGTCCCGAACACGCTAAAGGCCTGCTCATGGACCTCTCGAAATTTGTGCGCGCGGTCAAAGCCAACGCCGATCGCGACATCGAGATCGCAGCGTCCGGATGCCGTGGATTTTGTCGCGATGAATGCCTCGCCATTTCGATCATCGCCGCGAGCCAGCACGACGTGCGGCCCGCGCTGACGGCATCGGCGGCGGCGCTCATCGGCTCCAACGATATCGGCGATACGATCAACGGCGCCCAATCGTTGGCCATTGGTTTGACACACGCCAAACAAATCTTGAGCCGCGACTCGATCTGTCCCGCGACGTGTGCCCTCAGGGCCATGCCCCGCCGCCGCCTGCCGCTGAACTGAGGCGACGCGCCGTGTTCAGCCCTCGTCCGACGCTGATGACGACTTTGGCCGTGGGAATCTTCGCGCGATGACGACCGGCGGGGCGGCAACAGTCGTGTGCGGCCGTCCGGGTGAGCGCCCCGGCCGGCCCCATCCATATCGCACGATTTGGCGAAAACTAGCGGCGCTCATGACGCCGGAACGGCGATGGACCGCTGCCGCCTGTATCGCTGCTGGAGCATTGTCGCTGCCAGTGGTAGCGATTATCTGGATCGCCGGATCCGGCAACGAAGTTGCCGGAGTGGCAAGTGTCTGGCCGCACTTGGCATCAACGGTATTGCCGACGGCGCTGACCAACTCCTTGCTGCTGATGGCCGGCACCGGCGCGATGACGCTCGTCATCGGCACAGCGACGGCATGGCTGGTGACCATGCATCGCTTTCCAGGGCGCGACATGGCTGACAGGCTACTGGTGCTGCCGCTCGCCATGCCGACGTATATCGTCGCTTATGCCTATACCGAGTTGCTCGATTTTGCCGGACCGGTGCAAACCGCTTGGCGCACATGGCTCAATGTCGGCAACCCTTCGCAGTATGCGTTTCCGCAAATTCGCTCGTTGGGCGGTGCGATGACGATGATGGCGCTGGTGCTGTACCCTTACGTTTACCTGGCAGCGCGCGCCAGTTTCGAACAGCAATCGGTCTGCGTGCTCGAAGTGGCGCGGACGCTCGGCCGGACAGCCGCGCAAACGTTTTGGGCCGTGGCACTTCCGCTCGCCCGCCCGGCGCTCGCCGCAGGCGTCGTCCTGGTGGCGATGGAAACCTTGAACGATCTCGGCGCCGTCCAATATCTCGGCGTCGAGACGCTATCGGCCAGTATCTACGCGACGTGGCTGCAACGTGCCAGCCTGCCGGGTGCGGCGCAAATTTCGCTGGTGATGTTGGCTTTGATCGTGGCGCTGCTGGTCGCTGAAAAAGCCCTGCGCGGCAACGGCGGATTTCAGGCAACGACGGGACGATATCGCGCCATTCCATTTGAAACGCTGGACGGCGGGCGCGCCGTGCTGGCGCTGGTTGTCGTGCTGCTGCCGAGTGTACTCGGTTTTTTTGTACCGTTTGCCCTGCTCGCAACGCAGGCTGTTGCACATCTCGCGACGGTTGACGTCAGTGCGTTTTTGCGGGCTGCCCGCAATAGCGTCCTGCTGGCGGGCGTTGTCAGTTTGGTGGCCATTTCGTTTGCAGTCGTTTTTGCCTATGCTGTGCGCTTCAGTGGCAGCCGCGCCGCACGAACGTCAAGCGCTGCGGCGTCCCTCGGCTATGCCATGCCGGGCACCGTGCTTGCGATCGGTCTCATCAGTTCATTGGCGGCGTTCGACAATGGGCTGGACGCGTGGCTGCGCGCCACCTTTTCGATCTCGACTGGATTATTGTTGTCGGGATCGTTGTTCGCGGTGGTGTTCGCGCTGGTTGTCCGCTTTCTCGCCGTCGCGCTTGGTTCGGTCGAGACGGGATTGCAGCGCATTTCGCCAAATCTCGATGCCGCAGCGCGAACGCTCGGCGCCGGCGGCATGACGACATTGATGCGCATTCACTTGCCGATACTCGCGCCGGCGCTTGGAGCCGCAGCTCTACTCGTCTTTGTCGACACAATGAAGGAATTGCCGGCAACGCTGCTGCTGCGCCCGTTCAACTTCGAGACGCTCGCAACGCACGTCTTCGGTCTGACGGCGGCCGAGCAGTTCGATGAGGCGGCCCTCGGCGCCGTCGCCATCGTCCTCATCGGACTGATCCCGGTGATGTGGCTGCACCGGGCAGTGTCCGAGGGACGCGCTGGCTCACGAAACTGAGGCTTTTCGTCGTGGCGCGCCGCGTCTGAGCCAGTGGCGCCGTCTACCAGCTCCGGCGTTCGCCGTTATCGATGTGGAACAGACCGCCACCATAGTGCTTCAGGCCGCCGACACTGCCGCTCCTTTTGAGGAATGCGTACACTGCGCCAACGTTGCCGCGGACGCGGAAATCGGCGGCGTCGCCGGTCAAGTGTTTAGATTTTTTGGCACCGCCGACGGCGCGATTGTGGCCCTTCGCCCGGCACGTCGAATTGACCGTTACCGGGCCGAAGTTGGCCGCGACCTGATACAGCACGGCTTTGATGCCGCTATCCAGGCAACCCGATGAGGCAACCCAGCGAACGCTGCTGCCCGTCAAACTCTTCTTCGGCGTCGGCTCGCTGTAGTAGGTATTGCCAAGTGCGGCGACGCGAACTCCCCGGCTCTTTCGTTTCTTCGTCTCCGTCGCTTCGGCGTAGCCACCGAGCTTCTTGCGGTTGGCCGCTGACTTCGACTTGCCCGACGCCGCATAGCGCTTCTTGGAGCGGTAGGAGGCAACTTTGGTTGCCTTGAGTTTCTTTGCGGCGGCTTTATCGAAATCAGCCTGTTCCCAAAACGGCACGGTCTCGGCTTGGGCTTGCGTACTGACGCCTGCGACGCAGAGCATCGAGGCGACCGCTGCAAAGACAGCTAGAGCGACGCCGCGCGCAACGCGCATCGCTGTGTTGGAACGTGTCTTCATTTCCGCTTCCCCTATGTCGGGGCCATCGCGCAGACGGCGCGACCATGGCCCAACCCGTTCATCAAGATTAACCAATTATTTCTGGAAGGGCGGGTACACGGCAGAAGACGGCAAGACGAGACTCAATGTTCAAACATGGTTAATATGTAAGTCGTTGGCATCAAATGGGGGCCCTTAGATGAGCGGGTATGCTTATATTTACTTTGCTTGAAGCTGATCCCGAAAGCGCGGCAGTAAAGGCCGATGTATTCACATGTTATCCACAGGATGATCATGCCGAACGTGCGGCGGGCTGTCGCAAGACTTACTAATTTTGGCAACGGGTTCGCAAGGTGTCGGCAAGATTTCGCTGGCGGGCCGATGACAGCCGTCAAAGGCCGGGCAGCGCCGCGTCGATCGCCTCAGCGGCACGCACGCGCTCGGTGCTGGAGAGATGCAGCGCCGTCTTGGTCCGCCGCCACAGCACGTCCTCGGCCGTCATGGCCCACTCGTGCGCCTTCAAATATCCGACCTCGCGCGCGCTGAGCCCGGCACCGAAATCGGTGCCGAGGTCAGCGGTCGTGCGGGCTCCGCCCAGGATGATGTCGGCTCGCGTGCCGTAGCGGCGTGCGAGGCGAAGCAGCGCCGCACTCTCGAAGCCGGTATGTCGCGCGCTGAATGCCGCGAACCATGCCGCGAAATTTTCGGCCGGATGACCTTTGCCGCCGACGTCGCCGCCGGGCAGCACAGCCTTAGCCGTGGCGCACGGCAGCATGGACGGGAATGTCGGCTGCAACAGATCGACCGCCTGCTCGGCGAGGCGGCGATAGGTCGTGATCTTGCCGCCGATCACATGCACAACTGGCGCGCCACCGGCATCGTCGCGTTCCAATCGATAGTCCCGGCTGACGGCCGACGCACGTTCGCTGCCGTCGTCGTCGAGCGGGCGAACGCCGGAAAACTGCCAAACAATGTCGTCGCGCGTCAGCGGTTGACGCAGAAAACGATTGGCGATGGCCAGCAAGTAGTCGATTTCGGCCGTCGAGATGGCAGCCTCGCGCGGGTCGCCGGAATAGCTCTCGTCGGTGGTACCAATCAGAGTAAAGGCCTGCTCGATGGGCAAGGCAAAGATCACGCGGCCATCGGGATGCTGCAGGATTAGCGCATCATCGGCGCCAGCAATCCGCGGCACGACGATATGGCTGCCCTTGACGAGGCGAACCGAGGGCGGCGGCGCGTTGCGGGCACCAAGCGTCAAACCGGCGATACGCCCGACCCAAGGCCCGCCGGCATTCACCACGGATTTGGCGGTCACGTGGCGCTCGCTTGCTCCGGTGCCAACCGCAATGCGCCAAACGCCGGCCTCGACCCGCATGGCTGTGACGGGTGTGCGCGTCAGCACCGTCGCGCCAGCCAGTCGCGCGGCCATTGCGTTGAGGACAACGAGACGCGCGTCATCGACCCAGCAGTCCCAATAGCTAAATCCACCGGTCAAAGCAGGCGACAAGGCCATGCCCGAAGGATCGGTTGTGAGATCAACGCTGCTTGACCCCGGAAGCGATGGCCGGGCCGCAAGATGATCATACAGAAACAAGCCGGCACGCAGGGTCAGTTTGGAGCGCATCCCGTCGACATGCGGCAAGACAAACCGCATCGGCCAGATGATGTGCGGGGCTTTGGACAGCAAAACTTCGCGCTCGGCCAGCGCTTCGCGAACCAGTCGAAACGCCCACTGCTCCAGATAGCGCAAACCGCCGTGAATCAGCTTCGAACTTGCGGACGATGTGGCGCCCGCCAAATCCTCCGCTTCAGCGAGCATGACGCTCAATCCGCGCGTCGCCGCGTCAGCAGCAATACCAGCGCCATTGATGCCGCCGCCAATGACAAGAACATCGACCATCGCCGGCGTGCCATCTGGTGATTGGATTGTCGTCATGCGGGAGCACGCGCAGCGCGGCGGTGATGGAGCAGCGCAACCGCGACGCCCACCGTCACGGCAATCGGCAGGGCAAACACGACACTCGCTGCGGGCTTGAGACCGCCCCAGCCGGCAATTGTACCGGCATGACGATAAAGCGCGGCGCGTGCCACTTGCCGCGCGTCATCGGTTTGGGCGGCGGCGAGAGCGTCCCGCAGAAGCTCGAACTTGCGAACGGCATTCGGCGCCGCGTTCGACAGCAGCCCTGTCCACTCGTACATCTCGACCGGAAAGACCCGTACACCGATGATGTAGGCGGCCGTGATGCCGGTGCCAACCAGCATGGCCGATATCGCACCCGCCGCCGTCATCAGCCGCCAATAAAGCCCAAGGACGAGCGCCGGGAATAGTCCGGCCGCGATCAAAGCCAAGCCCTCCGAAACCAACGATGGGATTTCAATGCGCCCGATCACGGCAAGACCTGAAGCGGCCAACAATAGAATGACGGCGATGGTCAGGCCGCGACTATCGATCTGCGGGCTGCGCTGCAACGCGTCTTGAACGGCCGCTGCATCCCCACCGGTCGCAACACGCAATGTATCCTTTGACAAATCGCCGCCGCGAGCTTCGCTTCCGGCGGAAAGATAGCCAGACAAAATGGCATTGCCGGAGGCCAGCGCGGCCAACAGCCCGGCGGCCCAGAATGTCATTGTCGCCCACGCCGGCAAGCCAATGACCAATGGCGCGGCGACGACAAAACTATCACTCGTGAAAGCGATATCCTGCATGCGCAGAAAGCCGCGCTGGCCCGATGCCTTGGCGCACGCAGCCATGATGTCAGCGGCGACCGTTGCCGCCGACGCTTGCGGCGGGGCTGGTCCGCAAATTTCAACCCAACCGAAGGATCGCGCCTGAAGCAGCGCATCGGGCACCAGCGCGTTCTCGATGCCTTTGGCGATGATTTCGGCGACGCCGAGCCGGGCAAAGACGGCAAATGCCGCCAGTCCCATCAAGAATACCGCGACCAGAGCCGTCGCATACGATGCGCGACGCGCCGCATCGCCGGGAAGCACGACGGCTTGCGAGGCATGCCGGCCGAGAAGGTGGGGAAGCACGGCGGCACCGAACGCGAGCGCCATCACAAACCCGGCGAAATTGATCGCCGACAGTTGCAGAAACGGCGACGACATCGGCCGCAGGGATTTCAAGTCGGAAAGTTTGTCGATGACAAGCTTTTGTTCCATGGCGGCCAGATCGCTGATCGCCTGACCGTAAGACAGCAATGGTAGCGGCCAACTGCCATGGCGCAGCGCCAGTTCAATCAAGATGATAGCGAAGCCACCGAGCAGCGCCACGTAAACAAAGCCGGTGCGGTGCGACCCGCTGATGATCGTCGTTAGCAACCACGCGGCCGCGACGGCGACGGTCGATAAGGCAACTGCTGATCCATAATCCGTCGACAGCAAGCCCTGGAGCACCAAGGCGCCGCCCCGAATGTCAGCCGCCAAAAGCAGGATCGATGCCAACCCCGCGACAGCGAGGGCGGTCCGCCGTGGCCACACGCCGCCATAGCGCACCGTGAAAAACCCGCCGATCGAGCGTACCGGATAGAGAACGAAACGCGGCGCGACCAAAATGGCCATCAGTGCCAGTCCGGCCGTCAAGCCGAGTGGAAGTGCGAGACCGTCGTAGCCGAGCGTCGCGATGGCGCCGGTGAAGCCGAGAACGCCGGCTGTGCCGATCGCCTCGCCGGCGAAGGCGAGGGGCTCGCGAGGCCCGCTGCCTGTTGCGACCCCTCGCGCACGTATTGCGAATAGGATCGACAGCCCCGCGAGCGCGGCGAGCAATCCTTGCGCGGTCAGCCACAACCCCAAGGGAAAACCGGCGATGGTCACGGCATTAAGGGTCAGAGCCGTCAGTGGGACAACAAGTGTCAACACCACCCAAACCGAGAGCGTGACGACCAGCAAACGCATGGTCGGTCGCGACGCGCCGGACACGCAATCGCGCGCCGCCGATCGGCCGACGTACGATTGCTGTCTGTCGCTACCCGTCATAAAAGGCGATCCTCACGTCGACATGGCCGCCGCATCGAAGCAGACTAAACGGCAAATAGATTTTTCGGCCGCGTGCCGGATGATCGGCGCAACCGCATCGCGCCACCAGTCGTGGCACGGCCAAGCCGTAACCGGGCCAAAACGTCGGGGCCAAGTTAAGGCGTAGCCCGATGATGGCCTGGGTTGTGGCGCTATATCGCGTTGCGATCAAGGCAATGATTGACTGTATCCGTACCGTCGTTCACCGTCCGCTGCCATTGGCGAATTGGGCGCTACGAGGGTGCGTCGCGGGCGGGGGCAGAACCAACCATGACGATACCATTGAGACCTGGCGATGCGCGGGCGACATCTGAACCGATGACACGCGAACAACGCAAAGTCATCATTGCATCGTCGGCCGGCACGGTTTTTGAGTGGTACGATTTTTACTTGTACGGCGCGCTGGCGACGACCGTCATCGGGCCGCAATTCTTCAGCGCTTACCCAGACTCGACTCAGGCAATCTTCGCACTGCTGGCATTTGCGGCGGGCTTCATCGTTCGCCCGTTTGGAGCCTTGGTGTTTGGCCGGCTGGGCGATCTCGTCGGCCGAAAATACACCTTTCTCGTCACCATTTTGATCATGGGCATCTCGACATTCCTGGTCGGGTTATTGCCGAATTACGATACCATCGGCGCAGCCGCGCCGGTCCTGCTCATTATTTTGCGCATGGCACAGGGCTTGGCGCTCGGCGGCGAATACGGCGGCGCTGCCACGTACGTTGCCGAACATGCACCGAGCAATCAGCGCGGGTATTTCACGAGCTGGATCCAGACGACGGCGACGCTCGGCCTCTTGTTGTCGCTTATTGTCATCATGTTCACGCAGATATTCGTCAACGCCAACTATCCACCTGTCGTATTGCCTTCCGGCGCGACGATCGACGCATTTAAGGCCTGGGGCTGGCGTATCCCATTCCTCGGCTCGATCGTGCTGCTCGCGGTGTCGCTCTACATTCGATTGCAGATGAGCGAGAGCCCGGCGTTCCAGAAAATGAAGGACGAAGGGAGTGGCTCGAAGGCGCCACTGCGCGAAGCGTTCGGCACTTGGTCTAATGCGAAAATCGGCCTGATTGCGCTGTTCGGGCTGACGGCCGGTCAGGGCGTTGTCTGGTACACTGGGCAGTTTTATGCGCTGTTCTTTTTGCAAAAGATTTTGAAAGTTGAAGAGTTCACCGCCAACGTGCTGATCGCCTGGGCGCTCATCATCGGCACCGGATTTTTCATCGTCTTTGGACGGCTGTCGGACCGCATCGGACGCAAACCAGTCATTTTAGCCGGCTGCCTGATTGCAGCACTCACCTACATTCCGATTTTCACCATGCTGACGAAGACTGCCAGTCCGGCGCTGTACCGGGCGCAGAATGCGGCCGTTGTGACTGTGACGACTGACCCGGCCGAGTGCTCTTTTCAATTCAACCCGACAGGCAAATCGAAATTTACGTCGGGTTGCGATGTGGCGAAGGAACTGCTGGCGAAATCCGCCGTGCATTACACGACGGTTGCAGCAGCCCCCGGCACGCCGTCGACGGTCACGGTCAATGGCGGCACGCCGATCCCTGTCGAGAGCACGAATTTTGCCGCAGTAACGAGCGCGGCGCTGATAGCCGCCGGTTATCCCAGTGCCGGTAACGCCGAGGTCGTCAAAATCGCCATCGAGCCGCAAGCGGGATTGGCCAATTTAGCCAAGTTGCTCGATATCTGGAGTTTGCAAAAGCTATCCGTCATCGCATTGCTGTCGATCCTGGTCATCTACGTGACCATGGTCTACGGACCGATCGCAGCGGCGCTGGTCGAATTATTCCCGACGCGCATCCGCTATTCCGGCATGTCGCTTCCCTATCACATCGGCAATGGCTGGTTCGGCGGCCTGCTGCCGGCCACCTCGTTTGCGATGGTAGCGCAATCGGGCGATATCTACTTTGGGCTGTGGTATCCGATCGCGATTGCGATGATGACGGTTGTGGTTGGGGTGTTGTTTGTGCCCGAAACCTACAAGCGCGATCTGCATGGCACCGATCAGTCATAGGCCAGTTTTTATGTCGGTGGCCCCGTGCGCTTAAGGCGCTCGTCGCAAGCTCACGACCGCCAATCAAAAATGGCCCTGAAAATCGAGAGGGGCGGCGCCATAAGCGCCACCCCTATCTTTACGTCCCTAGACTTGGACCGTCTTTTTAATTTTCACGGCGACGTCCCGGCCCGGGGTTCGTCAGCGGCCGCAACATGACCCAAGCGCCGTTATGCGTCAAGTGATCGCAGACAAAAAATACCGTCGCGAAAATGTCTTCGTCTGTCAGGCCGCAAAGCGCAAAAACAAGGCAAATTATTGGTGCTTATGAGCGCCGTGATCGCCGCTGCCGGTTTCCGCGCCACCATCGGTTGGCTGAGCGGCCATGCCGTGCGGTCCGGTGGCGCCCACCGGTTCGACCGTCGCCTGGACGTCGATTGGCCCAGCTTTCTCAAATACCAGCGTCAGCTTGACCAGATCGCCCTCTTTCAAAGGCTGCTTCAAGTCGAATAACATGACGTGATCACCGCCGGGCTTGAGAACCTTCGACTGCCCGGGGCCAACGTCGAGCACATCAAGACGGCGCATCTTCATGACGTCGCCGTCCATAATATGCGTGTGAATCTCGACACGCCCCGCAGCAGGCGATTGAAGCGATATCAGCCGGTCGGCAGTGCCGTCCGCTGTTTTGATCTCAAGATACGCTCCTCCGACGGTCGCCCCCCCAGGCGTCGCCCTCGCCCACGGGTGAGCCACCGTGACGCCTCTGCTGGTGGCTTCATGAGACCAAGCCGGCAAAGCCGGGCCGGCACAGGCGATAACAGCGGCGACGAACGATAAAAGACGCATCGAGTGCTCCTGGGGTTCAATCCGTTTCGGTGAAATCGCGGCGCGGGACATAGATAGTAGCGGCTGCGGGATTTGTTAATGACGCTTCGGGCTTAACGCTTCTCGTGACCGGGATGTGATAAAATGCCAGATAACGCGTCGTGAACGAAACGGGTTTTACAGCCTCGAATAGCATGGCGACAAGACGGCAAAGTGGTGGCGTCAGTGGCTTCAACAAAACGTATTGTACTGATCGTGGGCGGCGGCATCGCGGCCTACAAGTGTCTGGATCTGATCCGGCGCCTGCGCGAGCGCGGCTATGGCGTCAGAGCCATCATGACCCGGGCCGCGCACGAATTCGTGACGCCGCTATCGGTCGGCGCATTGACCAACGAGCGGGTGTTTACCGAGCTTTTCGATCTCGATGACGAACGCGAGATCGGTCACATCCGGTTGGCCCGTGACGCCGACCTGATCATCGTGGCACCGGCCACCGCCGACCTGATCGCCAAGATGGCGACAGGCCAGGCTAATGATTTGGCGACGGCAGTTCTATTAGCGACGGACAAACCGATTGTCGTCGCGCCCGCCATGAACCCGCGCATGTGGCTGCATCCGGCGACCCGCCGCAACGTCGCGCAAATCGTTGCCGACGGCGCAACGCTGGTCGGGCCTGGTATCGGCGAAATGGCAGAGCGCGGCGAAGCGGGCCCTGGACGGTTGGCAGAGACGACGGAGCTGATTGCGGCGATCGAGCAGCGCCTCGCATCAGCCGGCGATGGTTCAGGCACCACTCATGGAAAGCCACTCACCGGCCGGCACGTGCTTGTCACCAGCGGGCCGACGCACGAGCCCGTCGATCCGGTGCGCTATATCGCCAACCGGTCATCCGGCAAACAAGGACACGAAATTGCCGCCGCTGCCCAGCGCCTCGGTGCTCGCGTGACGCTGATCACCGGGCCGGTGGCAATCGAACCGCCAGGTGGCGTGCGGATCGTCAGAGTTATCACGGCGGACGAAATGCTCAACGCCGTCCATGCTGCCTTGCCAGCCGACATCGCTGTCTTCGCCGCCGCCGTGGCTGACTGGCGGATGGCCAAACTTGCCTCGGGCAAAATCAAGAAACCGTCGAGTGGCGAGCCGCCAACGATCAAGCTTGCCGAAAATCAGGACATCCTGAAGTCGATCGGCCAATTGCCATTGGGGCGACCGCAATTGGTCATTGGTTTTGCCGCTGAAACCGACAACCTTCTCGCCAATGCTCAAAAGAAATTGAAATCCAAGGGGGCCGATTGGATCGTCGCCAATGACGTGTCAACGGTCACGGGCGTCATGGGCGGTGATACCAACACCGTGCACATCGTGTCCGGCGATGGTGTTTCAAGCTGGCCGCGCATGAGCAAAGCCGAAGTCGCCGAAAAGCTGATGCACAACGCGGCCACCGCGATCGCTGCTGGCCCGAACGCGCGGCAAACCGCCGCCGAATGAAAAAATCAGCTCAGAGAAAATCGACCGCTGCAAAACCGCTCACGGTGAACGTCGTGCAGCTGCCGCATGCCAAAGGCTTGCCGCTGCCGGCTTACCAAACCGACGACGCGGCCGGAATGGACCTCATCGCCGCGCTCGCGGACGGCCAGGATGTTATTCTGCGAGGCGGCCAACACGCGATGATACCGACAGGTCTGGCAATGGCGCTACCGCCCGGAACGGAGGCGCAAGTTCGACCGCGATCGGGGCTGGCGGCGAAGTACGGCATCACAGTCTTGAATAGTCCCGGCACCATCGATGCCGACTATCGCGGCGAGATCTCGGTCCTTCTGATCAATCTCGGCAAGGCGCCTTTTACGGTTCGGCGCGGCGAGCGCATTGCGCAAATGATCTTGGCGCCGGTCACCCGCGCTCGCCTCGTGGCCACCGTCACGCTCGATGAAACCACACGCGGCGCCGGCGGCTTTGGCTCGACCGGTGTTGCGGCCACCGGGCCCAGTGCAAAGCGCCTTAACCCAAAAAGAAAACCCGTTGCGCGGTCTGGCTCGCCGAAGAAATCACGATCCAAGAAAGCCTGAAGCCGCGCCAGCGCCTGACTGTTTCGATGATTTGTACGAGGACAGCGCGTGTCGAGCCCAAACCGCGAAGTGCTTGAGCCGCGCATTCGAAACTGCGACAACCGGCGCCATGACGACAGATCCGCGCGACGGCGGATGACAACTGCGAATTTGCCAAGACGGGACAGACCATGACGATGACCGAAATCAAGACTCTCGCGGCGACCAAATCCTGGGGCCGAGGCCGCGTTTATGAAAACATCGCCGAGACCATCGGCCATACACCGCTCGTCAAGCTATCGAACGTGAAAGCCAAAGCCGGTCTCAACGCCGACATTCTTTTGAAGCTCGAATTTTTCAATCCGTTGTCGTCGGTCAAGGATCGCATCGGCGTTTCGATGATCGATGTGCTTGAGTCCGAGGGTCGGATCACGCCCGGCAAAACCGTGTTGATCGAGCCGACCTCCGGCAATACCGGTGTTGGCTTGGCCTTCGTTGCGGCGGCGCGCGGCTATCGCTTGATCCTCGTCATGCCGGAGACGATGTCGATCGAGCGGCGAAAAATTCTCACCCATCTCGGTGCCGAACTGGAATTGACGCCGGGTGCGGGCGGCATGCCGACGGCGGTCGCGCGCGCCGAGGAACTTGCCAGAATGATGCCGGATGCTGTTATCCCTGGCCAGTTCGACAATCCCGCAAACCCGCTCGTTCATGAAAAAACGACGGCCGAGGAAATTTTGAACGACACCAAGGGAAACATCGACGCGCTTGTCGTCGGCGTCGGCACCGGCGGCACGATAACCGGCGTCGGCCGGGTTCTCAAAGCGCGCGTGCCGGGTATCAAGATATTCGCCGTCGAGCCATCGACCAGCGCCATTCTTTCCGGCCAGCCACGTGGCCCGCACAAAATTCAAGGCATCGGCGCCGGGTTCATCCCAACTGTCTTGCAGCGCGATCTGATCGACGAAGTCATCACCGTGCCAAGCGACATGGCGTTCGAAATTTCGCGAATGGTCGCCCGCGTCGAGGGCATTCCGGGCGGCATTTCAACTGGAGCCAACGTGGCGGCCGCCATCACCGTCGCCCAAAAGCCGGAATTCGCCGGCAAAACCATCGTGACGTTTGCGCCGTCATCGGCGGAGCGTTACTTTTCAAGCGAACTGTTCATCGAGCCCGCCGCTAAATCGTGATGGCGGACGGATGTGCGAGGCAATCGCGATGACGACACTGACCGCAGATGAGGTGCAACGCTACAAGCGCCATCTCGTGCTGCGCGATGTCGGCGCGCAGGGTCAGCAAAAACTCAAAGCCGCGCGGGTTCTGGTAGTGGGCGCCGGCGGACTTGGTTCGCCCGTGCTGCTGTATCTCGCGGCGGCCGGCGTCGGCACACTCGGCATCATCGACGATGACCGTGTGTCGATCGATAATCTACAACGCCAGATCGCGCACACCAGCGCCGCCGCCGGAATGGCCAAGGTTGAGAGTGCGGCTGCCGCGATCCGTCGCCTGAACCCGCTCGTTGCCGTCGAACTTCATGGCCAACGTCTGACGGCCGACAATGCACTCGACATCATCGGACGCTACGACATCGTCGCCGACGGCTCGGATAATTTTGCAACCCGCTATCTCGTCGCCGACGCCTGTTATTTTGCGCGCAAGCCGCTCGCCTACGCGGCTCTGGGGTCACTGGACGGGTATGTTTCCGTTTTCAAACCGTTTGCGGCATCGCCTGACGGACATCCTTATCCAACGCTGCGCTGCGTATTCCCGCAGGCGCCGCCCGCCGGCCTCGTCGCCAACTGCTCGGAGGTTGGCGTGCTCGGTCCCGTCGCCGGTGTCATCGGCACCCTGCAAGCGACCGAAGTCGTCAAAGAAATTCTCGGGCTCGGCGAAACACTTGCCGGCCGCCTACTGCTGTACGACGCAGCCGCAAGCCGGTTCGAAACCCTTACAATTAACTGGGATGCGACCAACCCGCTGACCGGCAGCAACCCTATGATCGTTGATTTGTCGTCGCATCGCACACCTGCGACCGAACCTTGCGCCGCCGAATGATCGGGAAGTAGCGCTTGGCCTGACGCGGCCGAACACCGCAATCAGCGCATCTAAAATGCAAGGGAGATCCGCGTGCCGATGGGCCTCATGCATTTAATTTATGTCGCGATCGAATTTTTGCGCATTCCATTCGACGTGATCCGAGGTGTCACGCACCGACGCTACGACATATCTTATGCCGTCGACGCGCCGAAGGATGTGACCTGGGCGGTCGTATCTGCCAACAAGATCACGCTTACCGGCAGCCCGCCCATCACCATCGACACCGAACCTGATGCGACACGTCCCGGTGTCTTCAAGGGCGATGTCAGCTATGGCGATAAGCGATTGGCCTTCGCCTACCGCATCTTGGAGATGCGCGCCGGCGAAGCCATGAGCCTCAACATCATCGAGGCGGAATCCGATCCCGCGTACCACTATGGCACCGGCTATTCCTGCGCGATCGGTGTCTTCGGCGACGCCAACGCATCGAGCGTGACCACCACGCACGAGTTAACGCATGAGCGACTGGGAACCCGCTTCTTGATGCCGATCTCACAAGTCGCAACAGCATCCCGAATCCGGCGCACGGCACAGCAATTGGCGGGGCGTGAAGCGAGCGAATCGACGGACCGCGTGCAAGCCGCCATCATCACCGGCGCCCTCACATTTGCGAGCTTCTTCGCGTTGTTTGGTCCATCCATCGCCGCCATGCTGCTCGCCGTCATCCTCGTGCATGAACTCGGCCACGTCGCAGCAATGCGATGGGCGGGGATCCCCGTGCGCGGCATCTATTTCGTGCCGTTTTTCGGCGGCGTGGCGGTCGGCGATGGCGTCGCCAGAACCGAATTGCAGCGAGGCCTCGTCGCCTTGATGGGACCGGGCTTCAGCTTGCTGCCGACAGCGCTGCTAATATTCGCCAGCGCTCAATCGGGCGACGACACACTAACCAAACTGGCCTTCACCAGCGCCGCGCTGAACGGCTTCAATCTGCTGCCGATTTTTCCGCTCGATGGCGGCCAGATCATGCAGGCACTGTTGTCGCGCACCGGGCGCGAGACGCTGCGGGCATTCCAGGCGGTGACACTGTTCGCTGGCATCGTGCTGGCAGGGTGGGTCGGCGATTTTTTATTGATGGCGCTGCTTGGTCTGGTCGGCCCTAGTACGCTGAAGCGACCCGACCCGACGGACCCAAGAATTCTGATGCTGACGCGATCAGACACGGTCTGGCTCGGTGTCGCTTACGGCGCGAGCTTTTTGTTTTACCTGCTGAGCGTTGCGCGTTTGTGGTGACCGCCACTTCATTCGCGGTCGTTGCCTACCGGCAATCAGCAATCGCGGGAACGACGCACCGAAAGTGGCTTACAACATCGCCGGGTGGACGCGATCGGGCGGCGCATGACCATCCGAAAACGCCTTGATGTTGATGATCACCTTTTCGCCCATGTCGATGCGGCCTTCGACCGTCGCTGAACTCATGTGCGGCAACGCAACGACACGGTTGGAGGCGAGCAGACGCGGGTTCACCGCCGGCTCGTGCTCGAATACATCGAGCCCGGCTCCGGCGATGGCGCCCGACTCGAGCAACCGCGCCAGTTCGTTTTCATCGATCACTTCACCGCGCGCCGTGTTGACGATATACGCCGACGGCTTCAGCAGCTTGAGACGGCGCGCCGACAGCAGATGGTAGGTGCCGGGCGTGTGTGGACAGTTCACCGACACGATGTCAACGCGAGTTAGCATTTGGTCGAGGCTTTCCCAGTACGTCGCGCCCAAGTCTTGTTCAACGCTTTCGGCCACGCGGCGGCGGTTGTGGTAGTGGATCTGCAAACCGAAAGCATTTGCGCGCCGGGCCACGGCCTGACCGATGCGGCCCATGCCGACAATGCCGAGCCGCTTGCCGTAAATGCGATGGCCAAGCATCCATGTCGGTGACCATCCGGTCCATTTCGTCTGAGGGTCGCGCATGTAGGCGGCACCCTCGGCGAGCCGGCGAGGCACTGCCAGGATCAGCGCCATGGTCATGTCGGCTGTGTCCTCAGTCAGCACACCCGGTGTATTGGTGACCAGAATGCCGCGATTGCGCGCGGTATCGAGATCGACATTGTCGACGCCGGTGCCGAAATTCGCGATCAGCCTCAACTGCGGTCCAGCCTGCGTCAGCACGGCGCGGTCAATGCGATCGGTCACCGTCGGCACCAGTACATCGGCGGTTTTCACCGCCGCAATGAGCTGCGCCTGCGTCATCGGCACATCGTCGGCGTTCAAGCGCGTCTCAAACAGTTCGCACATCCGCGTTTCAACCACGTCCGGCAGCTTGCGTGTGACGATCACGATCGGTTTCTTGGCGGAGCTGGGCATGCTGTTTTGATGTCCGTAAGAATGCGTTGGGTGGCGGCAAGCGCGGGAGCCACAAGCCAGAAATGTCGGCCAGCGAAGTCCGCACGTGTCTAACAGATGGTCTTGGCGATGACAAAGTGGTGTTTACAGATACGTGCGTCGAACGGGGGCGGGCGCTGGCGCAGCCATGGTGTGCGCGGCAGCGAAAAATTCGGCAGTGCAAACGGGGCAAGATGACAGGAATGCTTTCGATCACGTTTTGGCGCGGCATGTTCGAAATCAGCGGCGATGCAACAGCCATGCGCTGTTGGATTTTGGCATGTGCCCTCTGCATAGCCGTGGGCGGAGCACCCAGTCAGGTTGCAGCGCAATCACAAACGCCGCCGTCGGCCACCGCCTTGCCGGCCGGAAGCGGACTGCCGGTGCCACGCTTCGTCAGTCTCAAATCCGATCGGGTCAATTTGCGCAACGGACCGGGGACGGAGTATCCCACCGGCTGGGTCTACCGGCGCGCCGGCTTGCCACTGGAAGTGGTGAAAGAATTTGAAGCCTGGCGGCAGGTGCGCGATGCCGAGGGCGCGACGGGGTGGGTCCTGCAATCGCTGCTTTCGAGCCGCCGGACCGGCTTGGTCTTGCCATGGGAACGCAAAGCCGAAGCTCCCGCGCCGATCGCGCCCGTGAGGTCTGGGGATAGCGACAGTTCATCGGTTGTGGCCAACGTCGAAGCCGGCGTGATTGCAGATCTGCACACCTGCGACGGCCGTTGGTGCCGGGTTACTGTCGACCGATACAGCGGCTATATCGAGCAAAAAAAGCTTTGGGGCGTCTACGAGGGCGAGACGATCAAGTGATCGGACGCCCGTCCCACCGCAACCTTCAGGCAGCGATGTTCAGATTTTTTCCAACCGGACGACGACATCGACGTGGGTGACGCGCATGCCTTCGGGTGGTTCAGGAACGCCAGCAACGGTGATCGTATCGCCGGGGATGTCCATCAACGTTCCCGAGCTTTCGAGCAGAAAGTGACTGTGGTTCGAGGTATTCGTGTCGAAATAGGCCTTTGATCCGTCAATTGCCAATTCGCGCAACAACCCAGCTTTTTTGAACTGATGCAGTGTGTTGTATACGGTCGCCAATGACACGTGTTCACCGACGCCGGAAACTTCGGCGTGGAGTTGTTCGGCCGTAACGTGCCGGTCGTCACCGCCGAATAACAAGCCGCCAAGCGCTAAACGCTGCCGTGTCGGTCGCAATCCCGCCGTGCGCAAAAGCTGCGAGACGTCTTGATCGGCGCTTTGGCGTTCGAGATCAGGAACTGACATGCAGGACGTTTGCTCTTAAAAGCCGGTTGGAGGAGCCGGCGAAGGTTGCACACGATGACAGCCACAGTTGCATTCATCGACGAACACGTTTGCGTGTCGATCGCACCAGCGTTAGCTCGCGTTTCTGGCAGGAATATAGCGGCTCGGCGAGGCAACCGCAATGTGCGGCCAATCCACCCTCAGCCGGCCCAATTACGGCCCGTTTCAGCGATGCAACGCCCAAAATGCAGCCGCGCGCAGCTTTGCGTTGGCAATGGGGTGTGGTAACCCACCCGCCACAACGGATTGATGGTCATGGCGCCAATTTGCCGCCTAGACCCTAGAGGCATTTACGGGCGACGCATCCAGCCGCGCCGACGCATAGCTTTCTCGCGTTCACGGCACGGCGATGACAACGAGGACGATGATGGCGGACCGCCGTGCAAGCTACGAATTCGACGACCTGCTGGCGTGCGGCCGCGGCGAACTTTTCGGTCAGGGCAACGCCCAGTTGCCGCTGCCGCCAATGCTCATGTTCGATCGCATCAGCCACATCTCAGATTCCGGCGGCGAGCACGGCAAAGGCCAGATCATCGCCGACCTGAAAGTTGCCGGAAATGACCGGCTCAACTGGTTTTTCGATTGCCATTTTCACGGCGACCCCGTTATGCCTGGATGCCTTGGGCTGGATGCCTTATGGCAGCTGACCGGCTTCTATCTCGGTTGGCTCGGGTTGACGGGACAGGGCCGCGCCTCAGGCGTGGGTGACGTCAAGTTCACGCGCGAGGTAACGCCCGACGTGCTGCACGTGCAATACGTTATAGATATCAAGCGCGTCATCGCGCGCAGACTGAAACTCGCCGAAGCCGATGGGGTGCTGAAGGCCGATGGCGAAGTCATCTACACCGCCAAGGATCTCCGCGTCCTGCTGAAGTCGACCGACTGAAACTTGAGCGAAATACTCGCGCGCAGCCAGCGGCGACCGGGTCGCCACCACATCTAGAGGGACTTGAGGCGCATGCGGCGCGTTGTCGTCACGGGAATGGGGATCGTTTCCTCGATAGGAAACAGCACCCAAGAAGTCATCGCGTCACTGCGCGAAAGCAAATCCGGCATCTCGCGGTCGGAAAGTTTCGCCGCGCACGGTTTCAAATGTCAGGTTTCGGGCCAGCCCAAAATCGACTGGGAGAGCATGGTGCCGCGCAAGCCAAAGCGGTTCATGAATGAAGGTATTGCCTGGAACTGGATCGCGATGGATCAAGCCATCCGCGATGCCGGCCTGGAGTCGGCGACGGTCATCAACGAACGAACCGGCATTATCATGGGCTCTGGCGGACCATCGACGCGGGCCATCGTCGACGCCGCAGAGATAACACTCAAATCGGGCGGCCCAAAAAAAATCGGACCGTTCGAAGTGCCAAAAGCAATGTGCTCTGGCCCGTCGGCCGCGCTCGCGACGGCTTTTCAGATCAAAGGCATCAACTATTCGATCTCGTCGGCGTGTGCCACCAGCGCACACTGCATCGGCAGTGCGGCGGAGCAAATCCAATGGGGCAAGCAGGATGTCATGTTTGCCGGCGGCTGCGAAGAACTCGACTGGACACTCTCGAACTTGTTTGACGCCATGGGCGCCATGACCACGCGCTTCAACGCCACGCCGGAGAAAGCGAGCCGCGCCTACGACAAAGATCGCGACGGATTTGTCATTGCGGGCGGAGCCGGTGTTATCGTTCTCGAAGACCTAGAGCACGCCAAGGCGCGCGGCGCGAAGATCTATGCCGAAGTCGTCGGCTATGGCGCCACGTCGGACGGGTTCGACATGGTCGCTCCATCGGGCGAAGGCGCCGCACGATGCATGCGGCAGGCGCTGAAACGCTTCGATGGCAAAGGTACATCGACGATCGATTATATCAATCCACATGGCACCGGAACGCCCGTCGGCGACGCGCGCGAGATCGATGCCATTCGAAGTGTGTTTGGGGCACATGTGCCGACGATCGCCGCCACCAAATCATTAACCGGCCACTCGCTCGGCGCTATCGGCGTGCAAGAGGCGATCTTCTCTTTATTGATGATGACGAACGGATTTATTTGCGAAAGCGCGAATATTGACGACCTCGATCCCGACTTCGCCGACATGCCCATTGCGAGGGCGCGCATTGATGATCGTGCGCTTAACTGTGTGATGTCGAACAGCTTCGGTTTCGGCGGCACAAATGCCACTCTCGTGTTCCAGCGCCACAATGGTTAACTCGAACATCCGTTTGTGAGCGGCGCTCGAGTTTTGCGTAACGACACAGACTGGTTTTGACTATGAGACTATACAAACCCGGAACCGGCTGGTTCGAGGTTCAATCACGTTCACTGAGCCGCAAAGGAAATCGTCCCATGACTGCCTTCGACATCGCAAAGCCGGGTCCGCTCATGGCGGGCAAGCGCGGCCTCGTGATGGGTGTCGCCAACGATCGCTCGATCGCTTACGGCATCGCTCGCGTGTTGGCCGGACAAGGGGCTGAGCTTGCGTTCACGTATCAAGGTGGAGCGTTTGGCCGCCGGGCTTTGCCGTTGGCGCAGTCGCTCGGCTCGAAGATTATCGAGGAGTGCAACGTCCTCGATCTGCCGAGTGTCGACAATGTTTTCACGCGGATTAAAAACGAGTGGGGCAATCTCGACTTTGTGGTGCACGCTCTCGCCTATTCCGACCCGAAGGAACTCGGCGGCAGGTACGCCGACACGACGCGCGAGAACTTCATCAACTCGATGGTCATCTCGTGCTTTTCGTTCACGGAAATCGCCAAGCGCGCCGCTGAATTGATGCCCAATGGCGGTTCGATGATCACGCTATCGTATGGCGGCGCGACCCGCTGGGTGCCATCGTACAATGTCATGGGCGTGGCCAAGGCCGCACTCGAAGCGTCTGTCCGCTATCTTGCGGCCGACCTCGGGCCGCAGGGTGTTCGCGTCAACGCGCTGTCGGCTGGCCCGATGCGCACGCTCTCGGGTGCGGGCGTCTCGGATGCGCGCGTCATCTTCAATTTTCAGCGCGAAAATTCGCCGCTGAAGCGCACGCCAACGCTCGATGACGTCGGCGGGTCGGCGCTTTATCTGTTGTCGCCGATGTCGGGGGCGGTTACGGGCGAAGTTCACTTCGTCGATTGCGGTTATAACACCGTGTCGATGCCGTCACTTCAGAACCTGAAAGTCATCGACACCGAGAGCAAAGCGCCGAGCAACTCACCTTCGGAAGCGGCGGAGTAGTAACCGTAGCCGCACCCCACCAGCGTGTTGACGTTCCACGCCCGCCGTCGCACACACTCCGCCCATGATCGGCATTTTCGATTCAGGCCTCGGAGGCCTCACCGTGCTGCGTGAACTGATCGCGCGGTTTCCGAACGCCGACTTTGTTTATCTCGCCGACCACGCACATGTGCCCTATGGCAACCGCGCCGCCGACGACATCGTCGAACTGACGCGCCGCTCCGTTGAAGATCTGTTCGAGCGCGGGGCGCGCTTAGCCCTTCTCGGCTGCAACACAGCAACTGCGGTGGCGCTTCGTCGATTGCAGCAGCAGTGGTTGCCAACCAGCCGATGGGCCGGCACCCACAACGTGCTCGGCATCGTCGCGCCGACGGTCGAAGCTGCGACGCAAACGCCGTGGGCGGTGACATCGCCGCAGTATCCGCAAAAGTACAATACCGACACGATCGCGGTGTTCGGGACGCTTCGCACCATCAATTCGGGTGTCTACGCGGAAGAAATCCGCAAGCGCTGCCCGAAGGTGACTGTGGTGCAGCAGATCTGTTCCGAACTTGCCGGCGCGATTGAAGCCAAGCAGCCGGAAGCCATGCTCGAAGCGCTCGTTGTCGAAGGCGTCGGAGGCGTGATGCACCAGACGGCCAGTATGCCGCCGCACCGCGCCATTCTCGGCTGCACGCACTTTCCGCTCGTCGAGCATCTGTTCCGGCGGCATTTACCGCCCTTCACTCGAATTTTGTCGCAGCCCGAAGTGGTTGCCGACAGTTTCGAAGACTATCTCGTCCGCCGCCCGAACTACCTGGCCGACGATGACGGCGGCCGACTGACACTGCTCACGACCGGCGACCCCGATGACGTCAGCGCCAAGGCCCGCGTCTTCTGGCCAGATGTCGCACTGTTCGCGAAGGCGTGACGTCGTCATTGCCCCCGGCGTCGTCATCGCCATCTATCGTGAGATAGTTCGAAAGAAGATGGGTGCCGCGATGGATCAAACATTCGACATCTCGGGAATGCATTGCAGTGCGTGCGTCAGCCGCATCTCGACGGCCTTGCGGCCGTTCGCCAACGACGTGTCCGTGACGCTCGATCCACCGCGAGCGGTTTTGACCGGGGTGAAGGCTAGCGCAACGACTTCGTCGCTGCAGGCAGCAGTCGCACACGTTGGCCGCTACACGCTAACAGCGGCCTCGCCCGCTCCCGAGGGGGCGGGACCGGAAACAGTGGCGGTAGCTAGTGTTGCCGAAACTTCCGAAAGCTGGTTCACCACCTATTGGCCGCTCTTCGTTATCGTCGGTTATATTGCCGTCGCAGCATTGGCTGGCACGCCGGGCCCCGGCGAAACCGCTGTCTCGGCCTGGATGCTGAATTTCATGGCGGGATTCTTCCTCGTCTTTTCGGCGTTCAAATTCCTGAACTTGTCGGGTTTCGCCGATGCCTATGCGAGTTACGACCGTCTCGCCAAGCGCTGGCATGCCTACGGTTATGTGTATCCGTTCCTCGAACTGGTGCTCGGGCTCGCCTTTCTGTTCCGTATCATGCCGACGGCGACCAACGTCGCGACAATTGTATTGATGGGGTTTTCGAGCCTCGGCGTGCTTGATGCGGTGCGGCAAAAGCGGGCCATTCCATGTGCGTGCCTTGGAACCGTCCTCAAACTGCCGATGTCGACGATTACGCTCGTCGAGGACGTTGGAATGGTTGTGATGGCCGGACTCATGCTGTCGGTGTGAGGATGCGCCGCGTACCCGGACGCAACAGCTTGTTGGCGATCGACAGCCACAGCCCGATCAGGGATTGGCGACGCCGTCGCGCTTCCGCTAATTTGGTCGCCATCAGTCGAAGGGGCTTTGCCCGTCGAGGTTTTTGCGCGTTAGAGGAGACCAGTCGATATGTCGTCGAAAATCACACTCGCTGCGGTCGCAGTTGCGGGCGTCGCCCTTCTGGCGACGGCTCCCGTGTTCGCTGCCCCGGCATCGGGCCTCAGCCCGCTGAAAACAATTGGCGCCAACCAGTCGATCGTTGAAGAAACGCATGGCTGGCATCGTCAATGCCGCAAGGGCCTGAACGGCTGGCATAAGCACGTCAAAGGCGTTGGCCGCGTCCAGTGCACGACAGCCAAGAATTGCTATACCAACGTTTTAGGCTTTCGCGTCTGCGATTGGTACTGAAGCACAAAAGCCCCTCCATAAAAGAAAGCCGCCCGACAGTGTGTCAGGCGGCTTTTTTGTTTTGTAGGCACTTGGCTTCCGGCACTTCAAACTCTGCTCCGTACGACCACTTGGAAGTCCCCTTGCGGGAGAGCCTGCCGGAAGCGCTATCTGTTAGCGGCGCGGGCCGCGACCGCCGCCCGGACGGCCGCCTTCGCGGCGTGGTGGGCGCGATTCAAACACTTCCTCGACTTCACCTTCGGCACGCGGAATTTCCGCGCCCGTCGCCTGATCGACAATTTTCATGGACAGCCGCGTCTTGCCGCGATCGTCAAAACCGAGAAGTTTGACGTAGACCTCTTGGCCCTCTTTCACGACTTCGCCGACAGTTGCCGGGCGGCCGTTTGAGAGCTGAGAAATGTGGACTAGGCCGTCCTTCGCGCCAAAGAAGTTCACGAACGCGCCGAACTCCATGATCTTGACGACCTTGCCCTTATAGATCTGGCCGACCTCGGCTTCAGTCGTGATGCCGCGAATGCGGGCCAGTGCCTTTTCAATGGACTCGCGGTTCGACGACGCGATTTTCACCGTGCCATCATCGTCGATATCGATCTTGGCGCCACTTTCGGCAACGATCTCGCGGATCACCGACCCGCCCGAACCGATCACTTCGCGGATTTTGTCGGTCGGAATCTTGATCGTTTCGATGCGCGGTGCGTGCTCGCCAAGTTCTTCGCGGGCACCGGTCAGCGCCTTGGACATTTCGTTCAGGATGTGAAGACGACCGGCCTGCGCCTGATCAAGCGCAACGCGCATGATCTCTTCGGTGATGCCGGTGATCTTGATGTCCATCTGCAAGGCCGTCACACCGTTCGCGGTGCCGGCGACCTTGAAGTCCATATCGCCAAGGTGATCTTCGTCGCCTAGGATGTCTGACAGGACAGCGAAGTCGTTGCCTTCCTTGATCAGGCCCATGGCGATACCGGCCACCGGCGACTTCAGCGGTACGCCCGCGTCCATCAAGGCGAGCGACGTGCCGCATACCGTTGCCATCGACGAAGACCCATTGGATTCGGTGATTTCCGAGACGACGCGCAGCGTATAGGGAAAGTCTTCTTTTGCCGGCAGCATCGGACGGATGGCGCGCCATGCGAGCTTACCGTGGCCAATTTCGCGGCGGCCGGGCGATCCCATGCGACCGACTTCACCGACCGAGTAGGGTGGGAAGTTGTAATGCAACAGGAAGTTTTCTTTCTTCGTACCCTCAAGGCTGTCGACGTACTGTTCGTCTTCACCGGTGCCGAGAGTCGCAACGACAAGAGCCTGCGTCTCACCCCGCGTGAACAGCGCCGAACCATGCGTGCGCGGCAGAATATGCACTTCCGATAAAATCGGACGCACGGTCTTCAGATCGCGACCGTCGATGCGGTGCTTCGTCTTCAAGACATCGCCACGCATGATGTCCATTTCGAGGGTTTTGAAGGCGTCGGTCAGCAAGACTTTTTCGTTGGCATCGTCAGCCGGAATTTCGACGCCGGCAAACACAGCCTTCTTGGCTGCGCTGACGAGATCGTTGCGCTTGGCCTTTTCCTTCGTCGAGAACGCCTCTTTGAGCGCGCCCTCAGCGATTTTCTTGACCGCGTCTTTGTACTTCGCCTTGTCGGGGATCTTGATATCCCAGGGTTCCTTGGCCGCTTTTTCAGCCAGCTTGATGATCGCCTGGATGACCGGCTGCATATGCTTGTGGCCGAACATGACGGCTTCGAGCATCATTTTCTCGGACAGTTCCTTGGCTTCCGATTCAACCATCATGACGGCGTCGTGCGTGCCGGCGATGACGAGGTCGAGGGATGAGTCTTTCATCTCATCGACCATGGGGTTCAACACGAATTCGCCGTTGATGACGCCGACGCGAGCGCCCGCGATCGGGCCGAGGAACGGCAAGCCCGACAATGTCAGCGCGGCCGATGCGGCCACCATGCCAAGCACGTCGGGATCGTTTTCGAGATCGTGCGACATGACCGTCACGACAACCTGGGTTTCGTTCTTGAAGGCTTCGACGAAGAGCGGACGGATCGGCCGATCGATCAGACGCGACGTTAGCGTCTCTTTTTCCGTCGGGCGGCCTTCGCGCTTGAAATATCCGCCTGGGATTTTGCCGGCAGCGTATGTGCGCTCCTGATAGTTCACTGTCAGGGGGAAGAAGTCGATGCCGGGCTTGACGCTGCGGGCGCCGACGACGGTGGCAAGGACGGTTGTTTCGCCATACTGGGCGAGCACGGCGGCATCGGCCTGACGTGCCATATGGCCAGTTTCAAGCTTGAGCTTGCGGCCACCCCAGTCAATTTCAACACGATGAATATCGAACATGTTTCAAGTCTTTCGTTTTTGCTTTTTCTACTCTTCGATCGGACGTCGCTTGAAAAAAGCGGCTCTTTCCAAGCGTTTTTGCACCGGAGCCCTACTGGCTCCAGCGCACTTCTGTTTTTGGACTTTTATGTCTGGCCGGCATGCAGCCGCCCTCATCTTGGACGCGGTGTCGCGCGTCTAGCGGCGGATGCCGTGCTTCTCGATGATCTTTTGATAGCGCGCGTTATCCTTGGCCTTTACATAGTCCAAGAGTTGGCGGCGCTGGCTAACCATCTTCAACAACCCACGCCGTGAGTGGTTGTCTTTTTTGTGCATCTTGAAGTGATCGGTGAGTTCGTTGATGCGATGCGTGAGCACTGCAATCTGAACTTCGGGCGAGCCTGTATCGTTGGCTTTGGTGGCGCTATCTTTGATGACAGCCGTCTTCGCCGCCTTACGGTGCGGGGCAACTTCCGACATCGTCTGCTCCTTTCAAAACTGGAGTTCTTGGGACATGGCCGCGGCCGGGATGTCGTCCAGCCGGGTCATAAACAAAAGCCGCGCGGTACGGTTGTGCCGCGCGGTTGACCGCACTTATACACGAACGCTGACAGAACGCGAGGTCGTTTTACCGGTACTATTATCTCATCAAATCAGTTGTTTTCGCCGCATCGAACGCCCTCATGTCCGGACGGGACCCAGCCGATCTCACGGTTGTCGGCATCGGTGATGCGCATCCAGCCGATGCCTTCTTTATCGTTGATGTCCCATCGGAATTCGGCCGAGTAGGTGCCTTTTAAAGTTACCGTCTCGGTCGACGGCAAAAAAGGTCCGGGCGAAACGTCAGCGATGACGCCGTCGCGCACGGCGCATTTGGCGGCCAATGCCGTGGCGGTTGCAAACAGTGCGCACGCCACAAAGACCGGCAGGAACGGTCGAGTAATTCTGATCATACGTCGTTTACGTTGCGGGCTCGGCTTCGGGTCACGACTGCGCGCAATCGGCCCTGAACGCACAAAAGCCGCCCTTCCAAAGAAGGACGGCGTTTGCGAGATCAAGACGCACGAACGACGGCGCTACCGGCGCGGTCCGCGCATCAGGATGGTCTTAAGCAGCCTGGATGTTGCCGACGGCGATCTTGCCGGTGCGACGATCTTCCTGCGTGTCAAACTTGACCTTCTGGCCTTCCGAGAGGCCGCGCATGCCGGCGCGCTCAAGCGCCGTTGCGTGCACGAACACATCCTTGCCGCCGTCATCCGGAGCAATGAAGCCGAAGCCTTTTTGATCGTTATAGAATTTTACAGTACCTGACGTCATGAGATTACCCTTTCAAGGCAAGTTATAGATGGGAAACAGGGGCACGCGTTGGCGTGAACCAAGAAACCCGGTTTGTCGATGTTGGGGGAAGCTCTAGACGTACGCCTCGTCATCGATAAAATACCAATGAAACAAGCGAAGCGGCCCTGTTGTCCGGCCAAAGTCGATAGTGGGTCGATAATCCCTATTTCCACGACATGCAAGTTAATCTTGGTCCCAGTTGTGTGATCTCTATTCACAATGCTGCAAACACTGGCGCTCGCCGTGTTATGCTAACCAAGATTAAAAACCCGCGTTGGATGTAAAGCGCCGCGATCCAGCTCACCTAATGCGATCAAGCGGCCCTTCGACGTCGCATAGGCGGGACCGGTAAGGATCGGCGCATCGCGGCCGCGAATGAGTACGGCTTGGCCGCGCACCAAGCTTTGCGCATCGGCTTGCGACACGAGCAACTCAGGCAAATCGGACAACGCCATTTCAACCGGCGCCAATAGCCGCATGACCTCGTCGGCGTCGGAATCGACGTCGGCATCGACGTGGACGTCCGTGCCGTTGGCGGCGCGTTGAACTTGGTCCATCGTCACGCAATTACTTTCGTCGAACGGCCCGACGCGCGTCCGGCGAAGGGCTATGACATGACCATAGCAGCCGAGTGCGCGACCCATGTCGCGTGCGAGGGCGCGCACATAAGTGCCCTTGCCGCATTCGGCTTCGAACACGCTGGTGGATGGATCTGGCTGATCGACGAGCACGAAGCGTGCAATGACGACCTCGCGGGCGTCCAGAATTACGCTTTGTCCGTCGCGCGCCAAATCATAGGCCCGCGCACCATCCACCTTGATGGCTGAGAACTGCGGCGGCACCTGCTGAATGACGCCGCGAAACGCTGGCAGCAGCGCGTTGATGTCCTCAGCCGTCGGCCGCCGATCGCTCGACGCCACGATCGGTCCTTCAGTGTCGTCTGTCGTCGTCTCGCCACCCCATCGCACGGTGAAGCGATAAGCTTTCTCGCCATCGACCGCGAACGGAACCGTCTTCGTCGCTTCACCCAGCGCGATCGGAAGGATGCCGGTCGCGAGTGGATCGAGCGTGCCGGCGTGCCCCGCCTTTTGCGCATTGAACGCGCGGCGCACGGCGCCAACCGCCTGCGTCGACGTCATGTTCAACGGTTTGTCGAGGATCAGCCAGCCGTGAACCGGGTTGCCCTTCTTGCGTCGTGCCATGATTTAAGACCGACCCGTGTCTTGCCGCACCTTAGGGCTGTCAAGCAGGCGATCGATGCGCGTCGCTTCTTCGAACGTTTTGTCTTCGAGAAAGCGCAGATCGGGCGCATAGCGCAGGTTCAGCGTCTTGGCGACTTCGGTGCGGATGAAGCCCTTGTTGCGGGCGAGCGACGTGATGACCGGCTTAACATCCTTGCCACCGAGCGGCATGACATAGACGGTCGCGATTTTGAGATCCGGCGAAATGCGCACCTCCGGGATCGTCACCACGTGCGACGCGAGCACGTCGTCATGGATTTCGCCCCGCGCCAGAAGTTCTGCGACTTTATGGCGGATCAATTCGCCGATGCGGAGCATGCGCTGCGTCGGCCCTTTGGCCGGCGAAGACCGGGCCCGGCTGCCCGACCCGGCGCTTGAGCCGCCTGACCCAGAACTTGGGCGTTTGGCTGATTTCTTTCGCGTCATTGTCGCTCCGCCGCGGGGTTGGACCGCATACGGCTCCTAAAGAACAGCTTTTCAAAAAACTTGCCGACGCAGCACCGAGAGGCCTGGAGCCGCAGCCTTCATCCGCGTCGGCTCAGGTGTCAATCCGATCGAGGCGTTCGTAACCCCGACCGCGCTCGGCCGCGTCAGCGATCAGAGGCTTCTTGCGATGACCTCGACCTGGAAGCACTCGATCTGATCGCCTTCGCGGATGTCTTGATAGTTGGCGAACGACATCCCGCATTCCTGACCGGTGGTCACTTCCTTCACGTCGTCCTTGAAGCGTTTGAGGATCGACAGCGAGCCTTCGTGAATGACAACGTTGTCGCGCAGCAGGCGAACTTTCGCACCACGTTCGACTTTGCCTTCGGTCACTTGGCACCCGGCGACTTTGCCAAACTTCGAAATGTTGAAGACCTGCTTGATCGAGGCGTAGCCGAGGAAGATCTCGCGCTTGGTCGGCGCCAGCAAGCCCGACATCGCCGCCTTCACGTCATCCACCAAGTCGTAAATGATGTTGTAGTAGCGGATTTCGATACCCTGATTGTCGGCAGCGCGCTTTGCCTGTTCGTTGGCACGCACGTTGAAGCCGATGACCACCGCCTTCGATGCCGACGCGAGCGCGATATCCGATTCCGTGATGCCGCCGACGCCGGTGTGGACGATGCGGGCGATCACTTCCTCCGTGCCGAGCTTTTTCAAAGACCCGATAATGGCCTCGACAGAGCCCTGCACGTCGCCCTTGATGAGCAGCGTGAATTCTTTCTGGCCAGCCGCATCTTTCAGCGTCTGCATCATCTGCTCGAGCGTGCGCGGCGTACCGGCTGAGCCGAGCGTCTCGCGGCGCTTGCGGATGCGGTAATCGGTGATTTCGCGGGCGCGCGCTTCATTCTCGACGACGCCGAATTGATCGCCGGCATCTGGTGCGGAATCGAAGCCGAGAATTTCGACCGGCACCGAAGGCCCGGCCGACGCGATGTTGTTGCCCTTGTCGCCGATCAAGGCGCGCACACGGCCCCAGGCCATCCCGGCAACGACGATATCGCCGAGCTTCAAGGTCCCGCGCTGTACGAGCACGGTGCCGACCGGCCCGCGTCCACGCTCGAGCTTGGCTTCGATGACGATGCCTTCGGCTGGGCGTTTCGGATTGACCTTGAGGTCGAGAATTTCGGCCTGCAGATGGATGGCTTCGAGTAGCTTATCGAGATTGGTGCGCTTTAAGGCCGAGACCGGCACTTCCAGCGTTTCGCCGCCCATGCTTTCGACGACGATATCGTGCTGCAGCAGATCCGTTTGAACGCGCTTGGGATCGGCCTGCGGCTTGTCGATTTTGTTGATCGCGACGATCATCGGCACGCCGGCTGCCTTCGCGTGATTGATGGCTTCAACCGTTTGCGGCATCACGCCGTCGTCGGCTGCCACCACCAGAACGACGATGTCCGTCACCTTGGCGCCGCGGGCGCGCATGGCGGTAAAAGCTTCATGGCCGGGCGTGTCGATGAACGTGATCTTGTCGCCGTTCGAGGCGATGACCTGATAAGCGCCGATGTGCTGCGTAATGCCGCCAGCTTCCCCGGACACGACATTGGTCGAACGGATGGCGTCTAGCAGCGATGTTTTGCCGTGGTCGACGTGGCCCATGATGGTGACGACCGGCGCACGCAATTCCATGGCGGCGTCTTCGGCGTCTTTTTCGCCGACGAAGCCAATTTCGACATCTGACTCAGAAACGCGCTTGGTCGTGTGGCCAAATTCCTGGACGATCAACTCTGCGGTGTCGGCGTCGAGCACGTCCGTAATTTTGCGCATGTCGCCTTCTTTCATCAAATACTTGATGACGTCGACGGCGCGCTCGGTCATGCGGTTCGACAATTCCTGAATCGTGATCGCTTCAGGAATGATGACCTCACGGGAAATCTTCTCGCGGACCTGCTGAATGCCCATGGCTTTCAGGCGTTCTTTGTCGCGCTTGCGCTTCAGCGACGCGAGCGAGCGCTGCTGAGCCTCGCGATCGAAGTTCGTGATCGTTAGTTTCTGGCGCTGGCGGCCATCGTCGGGAAGCTTGACGGCAGGGCGGGTGATCTTGGCGCCGCCGGGGCCACGTTTGCGGCTGTCGTCGTCTTCGACAACGGGTTTTGCAACGACCGGACGAACGGCCCGCGTTGGTTTTTCAAGCGAAGGATCGGGAGCGGTGGGAGCTGGAGCGCCACGGCGCGGGCCTGGAAAATCGAGCTCGCGCGGCCGTCCTGCCTCGCGCGGCATGAACGCTGGCGCGCCGCCTGGGCGCGGGCCCGGACGGGAGAACGACGGACGCGCACTGTCGCGCGGTGCATCGTCCCGACGCGCCATCGGCGGACGCGCCGATGGTGTCGAGGGGCTTGATGACGCAGCCGCTGGCGCCGATGCTGATGGGCTTGCTGCGATGCTGGTTTCAATCGTCGGTGCGGCCGGCGCCGCATTGACGGACGGGCTGGCCGTCTCTGGGTCGCGCGCAACGGGTTCATAACGAACCGGTTCGGCTTCCGGCGGTCGCGCGGCGTCATCGGCACGCGCTGCTGCGAGAGCCCGAGCTCGTGCGTCACGTTCCTCGTTCGACAAGGTGCGCTGCTGTGCCGATGATGCAGCGCCAATAGAAGGCGAAGTCAGCGGACGTGTGATCGGCCGCTGCTTGTCGATGACGGGTGCTGCGACTTGCGCCGGCGCTTCTGGCGCGAGTTCAACACCGCCGGGACCAAGCTTGCGCGTCTTTTTCTTTTCAACGACGACAGACTTCGATCGGCCATGGCTGAAATTCTGCCGCACGCTTCCGGACTCGACCGTTCTCTGCAGCGAAAGCGGTTTGCGCGCTCCAGCTCGCAGGGTCTTGTCCGTTTGGTCGTTCGAGTCCGTCATGCGTTTTCCGTTCAACCTTCAAATTGCGTCGGCTCATCAGGAGCGTTCTCAGAAAAAACCTGTTCGAATGTCGCTGGAGAAGCCCGGTAACGCAGAATGCGCTCCGCCTCCCTCAGAAACCGATCCGTCAGCTCTCCGGGTATAAGGGCAGCATGTACCACAGATGGGCGGCCCATGGCCAAGCTCATTTCAGAAATGGTGAGGACATCCGCGATCGGAGCTTTGAGGCCACGGTCGCGTTGGATCGCCCTGAATTTTCGGTCTAATTTGCCGCGACCGTCCGCCGCCGCGTCGTGTCCGTGGAGCACTGCGGCGACCTGCCCCTTTTCCAGCGCCGAGTCGACTTGCTGGAACCCTGCAATCGCCAGCCCGGCCTTGTTGGCAAGCGAGAGCGTTGCGGTCAGGCGGCGCAACAGCATACCATCGACCCGCTCCGGCAAATCAGCGGCAGCACGAGCGTCAGCCTTAAAACTTCTTGCGAAAGCCTTTGTTTTTATTGCTTTTTCAAGCGTTTTTCGATCGCACGTTACCCACGCGCCACGGCCTGGAAGGCGTTGATCGAGATCAGGCACCAAGTCGCCGTCCGGCGACCGGGCGAAGCGAATCAGCGCGTCCGGCTCATGCGCCTCGCGGGTGACGACGCACAAACGCTCACGTCCAACATCGCTGCCGGACCCATCGTCATCGTCTGCTGGCCGATCGATTGGCCGGTGCTGTCGCTTCGCTGCCACGCTGGTCGGGTGCCTTTCTCAACATCTCACTTAACTCGACGATCCGGCCGGGCCGGTTTCGCCATCGACGCCATTTGCGCTCTCGTCTTCGAGCCCGGCTTCATCAGCCACGGCGGCAGGCTCCAGATCTTCGGCCTTGATCCAACCGGCGTGCACGCGCGCGGCCATGATCATGCCTTCGACATCGGTGCGCGACAGCTCGAAGCCATCGAGATAGCCCTTGTGGCGGACGGCTTCGGCGTCTTTTTCTTTTTTGCGCTCCGTCCAGCCGACCAACTCGTCGGTGGCGCAGTCGGCAAAGTCTTCGACGGTTTTGACGCCGTTCTCACCGAGCGACACCATCATGGCTGTCGTGATGCCGGGAATTTCGGCGAGTTCATCGGCAACGCCGAGCTCGCGGCGCTTGGCATCGCGCTCGGCTTCCTGCTGTTCGAGGTATTCCCGCGCCCGGGTTTGAATTTGCTCGGCCGTGTCGTCGTCGAAGCCTTCGATCTGGGCGATTTCGGCGAGATCGACAAAGGCCACTTCTTCGACCGACGCAAAGCCTTCGGTGACGAGCAACTGGGCGATGACTTCGTCGACATCGAGCGAATCCATCAACAATTGCGTGCGCTCGCCAAATTCCTTCTGGCGGCGTTCGCTTTCTTCCTGCTCGGTCAGAATATCGATATCCCAGCCGGTGAGCTGCGATGCCAGCCGCACGTTCTGCCCGCGACGACCGATGGCGAGCGACAATTGCGCTTCCGGCACGACAACTTCGATGCGGTTTGAATCTTCATCCAAAACGACCTTGGTCACTTCAGCAGGCGCCAAGGCGTTGACGATGAAACTAGCCGCATCCGGGTTCCACTGGATGATATCGACTTTTTCGCCCTGCAACTCGTTGACGACCGCTTGCACGCGAGCGCCACGCATCCCGACGCAGGCGCCGACCGGATCGATGGACGAATCCTTCGAGATCACCGCGATTTTGGCGCGTGATCCCGGGTCTCGGGCGACCGACTTGATTTCAACGACGCCGTCGTAGATTTCCGGCACTTCCTGAGCGAACAGCTTGGCCATGAATTCTGACCGCGCGCGCGTCAAGAAAATCTGCGGGCCGCGCTGTTCGCGACGCACGTCATAGATGAAAGCGCGGATGCGATCGCCGAGCCGAACGTTTTCACGCGGGATCATTTCATCGCGCCGAATGATGCCTTCAGCCCGGCCGAGATCCACAATCACATTGCCGTATTCGACCCGCTTTACGGTGCCGTTCGAGATGTCGCCGATGCGGTCTTTGAACTCGGAAAACTGTCGATCACGCTCCGCTTCGCGGACCTTTTGGACGATCACCTGTTTGGCGTTTTGCGCGGCAACGCGGCCGAATTCAAGCGGCGGCAAGGTTTCAGCGATCATGTCGCCGACCTTGGCATCTGGGTTGCGCTTTTGTGCGTCCGCCAGATTGACCTGCGTTGAATCGTTCTCGACCTCGTCGACGACGGCGAGAACGCGCGTCAGCTTGGCTTCGCCGGTCTTGGGATCGATCTCGCAGCGAATGTCGTTCTCGGCCCCATAGCGCGACTTGGCTGCCTTTTGGATAGCGTCTTCCATCGCTTCGATGACGATCTTTTTGTCGATCGTTTTTTCTTTCGCGACAGAGTCGGCAATCTGCAAAAGTTCAAGCCGGTTGGCACTGATGCCTGCCATAGCCATAGGTCAATCCTCCAAGTCGTCTTCGTCGAGTTCAGCCCCGTCGCCAGGGCGGTCTGAGTGGCGCAGCTTGGCGCGTGCCAGAGCTTCGCGGATCAGCTCGTCGGTCAGCACCAGCTTCGCATCGGCGATCAGCGAAACAGGGAAACCAAGATGCTGGCGACCGAGCTTGCCGGCGTCGGCCGCAACCCGCACTTCGCCGTCTTCAAAACCTTCGAGCAACCCTTTGTAGCGTTTGCGCCCGTCGATCGGCTCTTTCAATTCGAGCTTTACTTCGTGGCCCGCCCAATCTTCAAAATCGCTCGGGCGAACCAGAGGGCGATCAATGCCGGGCGACGAAATCTCCAGGCGATATTTGCCCGGCATCGGTTCGGCGACGTCGAGGACCGGCGAAAGCCCGCGCGAAATCGTTTCGCAATCATCGACCGAGATCGAGCCATCGGGCCGCTCGGCCATGATCTGGACCGTTCGATCAGTAGCGCCGAGCACCGACACGCGCACCAAGCGGAACCCAAGATCGACCAGCACCGGCTCGACCACGTCGGCGACGTCCGCGGCAAGCCCGGTCTCGCGCATGAACCGCGCGGTATCGGGCTTCGCAGATGCCTTCTGGGGCTGATCTTCGGCGGTTATCAAGAGTGGATCAGTCTATCGGATAAAGAACCTTGGGAGCGGTCCCTGCGGGTCCACTCGGCAAGTCGTCTTTTGTTATTAGGATGACCGTCACATAGGCGAGTTTGGCCCACAGCGCAAGGCATGGCCGCGATCTTAAAGGCGGCGAAAACTGAAATAGTAGCGTTGACGGCCAGCGGCGGCGGCTTTGGCCTCATAGCGCGTCTCCGGCCAGTCTGGCGGCCGCACGCGCCAGTCAGTGGGGCTTTTGGCAAGCCACACGAAACGCGGCTCGCGTTCGATCGCCTCAAGCGTCGTGCGGGCGTAATCGCCGATGTCTGTGGCAAGCCTGAGGATCGCGCCGGGACGCATGGCGCGCGCCAGAAGATCGAGCGTCGTCGCATTAACCAAGCGGCGCTTGGCTTGCTTTCGTTTCGGCCACGGGTCGGGAAACAGGATGAAGGCGCGTGTCAGGCTTCCGTCTGGCAGTGCGCGCAGCACGTCGCGGGCATCGCCCATGTGAACGCGGATGTTCGTCAGCCGCTGGTGTTCGATCGCGTCCAGCACCTTGATGACGCCATCTTCGAACGGTTCGCAGCCGATGAAGCTGACGGCCGGATGGCGCTCGGCTTGCCAAAGGAGATGCTCGCCACCGCCAAAGCCGATTTCGAGCCACGTTTCGCTTGGCACTTGCGTGTCGCGTGCTGTCGGTCCGCCGCACGGCGCAGAAAGGTCTAGCGCGACGCGCGGCAGCACATCGCGAAGCAAAGCCGCCTGACGGCTGGTCGGTTTGCGGCCCCGTCTGCGGCCAAAAGATCGCAGATCACCGTGCGGCGTGTCAGACGTCATGGTCGCCTATCGTCCGGCTGTAGACCGGCGCGAACTTTAAAACGGCCGCTGACGCGGCCGGCTTTGCCGGCGCATCGGATCGCCGCTGGCGTCAGGCGACGGCCTGCGAAATCTTAGCCGCAAGATCGGTTCTTTCCCAAGAAAAGCCGCCATCGGCTTCGGCGGAGTGACCAAAATGGCCATAGGCCGACGTGCGCGCGTAAATCGGCTTGTTCAGATCCAGGTGGCTGCGAATGCCGCGCGGAGTTAAATCCATGACCTCGCCCAGCGCCTTCTCGATCACAGCTTCCGAGACCTTGCCGGTGCCGTGCGTGTCGACATAAATCGACAGCGGCCTGGCAACGCCAATGGCATAGGACAGCTGAATGGTGCAGCGGTCGGCGATGCCCGCCGCCACCACATTCTTGGCCAGATAGCGCGACGCATAGGCTGCCGAGCGGTCAACCTTCGTTGGATCCTTGCCGGAGAACGCGCCGCCGCCGTGGGGAGCCGCACCACCATACGTGTCGACGATGATCTTGCGCCCGGTCAGACCGCAGTCGCCGTCCGGTCCGCCGATGAAGAATTTTCCAGTCGGATTGATGTGCCAGATCGTGTCTTTCGAAATCCACCCCTGAGGCAGCGCCTTCAAAACGAACGGCTCAATGATGTCACGGACCTGACGCGATGTCAGGTCCTCGACGATATGCTGATGCGAAACCACGATCTGCGTGACACCGACGGGTTTGCCGTTTTCGTACTGAACCGTGACTTGGCTCTTAGCGTCGGGACCAAGTTGTCTGGCGTCGCCTGTTGGCGCCTTGCGCGCCATCGCCAAGTCTTTGAGGATTTTGTGGGCGTAATAGATCGGGGCCGGCAACAGTTCGGGCGTCTCATTGCAGGCATATCCGAACATGATGCCCTGATCGCCGGCGCCCTCTTCCTTGTTGGTCGGCTGCTGCGCGTCGACCCCGGCGGCGATGTCGGCTGACTGCGAATGCAGAAGCACTTCGATATTGCAGTTCGCCCAGTGAAAACCTTCTTGCTCGTAGCCGATGTCGCGGATGGCGGCGCGGGTCAAATCTTGAATTGCCGCCACCGTCACTCCTTTTGGCCCGCGTGACTCGCCGGCGATGATGACGCGATTGGTCGTTGCCATCGTTTCGCAGGCAGCGCGAATGGTCCACGGATCGAGGTGCTCTTTCGCGCCCTCGCGATAGAAGGCGTCGACCACCTCATCCGAAATTCGATCGCAGACTTTATCGGGGTGGCCTTCGGAAACGGATTCGCTGGTGAACTGAAACGATTGTCGCGCCACGTTGGCCCCCACGATTTGGCACTACGCTGCTGAATTGCAGCAGTGCCGAAGGCTCGACGCAGTGCGGCGACGCCCTGAAAAGTCGCCGGTTTGTTGCAGCCTTTGAGTCATGGGTCAAGCCAAGCGGCAGCCGCGTTCGCCGACGGACACCAAGGCAAAACGCCGCTTGCGCGGCCACGCTGATCAGGCGTCGTCACCGGACATCGCACGCACCAGATCAACGATGGCACGGCGGATTTTTGTATCGGTGATGCGCGCGAAGGCTTTGTTCAACTCCAAGCCGTCCCGCGTGCCAAGAAATTCGACGACATAGCTTTCCCCAGGCCGATCGGCGAAGCCGAGAGACAGATCGGGTGAACCATGCATGCCGACGGGCGCTTCGTCATAGAAAAACTGGATCGGAACGCCGAGCACTTTGGCCAGATCGAACAAGCGGCTGGCGCCAATACGGTTGACGCCCTTTTCGTACTTCTGCACTTGCTGAAATGTCAAACCGAGCTGTTCGCCGAGTTTTTCCTGGCTCATGCCGAGCAGCATGCGGCGAAGCCGGACGCGGGTGCCGACGTGAACATCCATGGGGTTGGCGCGTCGTGAACCCTTGGGGGCGTCTTCTATGCTTTCGCTGTCATAAATCGGATCGTTGGTCATCAATGCGCGTCCAACCCATTCTAAATATGGCTCGGCTCTGCACCGTTCCTAGGTGCGCGGATCGCCCCCGTCAACCTTCAGCACGCGTATCGCTGCTGCTGGCCGGGAAGTTTGGTAAACTTTGTTCACGAGTTTTCAAACGCGCAGCCAAAAGGCTGTAAGCGGCCAATATGAGGGCAAGAAGGAGATCGCCATAGCGCGCGTACATGGTCGGCGCTGCACCGCCGGGGAGCGGGCTATCGATCACGCCGCGCTCGTCCATGCCCAGCTGATGCCGCACGCGACCGTAGCGGTCGACGACGGCCGAAATGCCATTGTTGGCGGCACGGATCAAAGGGACGCCCTCCTCGACGGCCCTGACGCGGCTTTGATGGAAATGCTGACGCGGGCCGCTCGAATTGCCAAACCAGCCGTCGTTGGTGACGTTAACCATAACGCCTGGGCGTTGCTCGCCCTGCACGATCGCACCGGGAAACAGAACCTCATAGCAAACGAGGGCGATGACCGGCGGCAGTCCGGCAATCTGGAGGATGGGTCGCGGCGTCGGCCCAGCTGTGAAAGACCCCTGGCCGTGTGTCAGCTTTTTCAGGCCGAGCGCTGTTAACAGCGGCTCGACGGGCAGATATTCACCGAACGGCACGAGGTGGATTTTGTCGTAGGTTGCGATCAAGTCTGCTCGATCATTCAAGACCAACATGCCGTTGTAGATGCGGTGCTGGTCGAGCGGCAGTGGCACACCCGCCGGGTCGGTCGCCTCGCGGCGCAACGCGCCCGTCAGCAAGGTTGTGCCGTCCGGCAGGATTGCTGCAATGGCTTGCAAGGCTTCAGGATGTTCGAGCGGCAGAAACGGCATGGCCGCTTCAGGCCAGATGAGGTGCGTGATACCGGCCATGCCGTCACGCTTGCCGCCGGGATCGGTAACCGACAGCGTCAGATGATCGTCAAATATTTGTGCTTGATATTCAGGCTTCCACTTCTGCGTTTGCAACACGCTGGGCTGCACGATGCGCAGGCGAACGCCGCTGACATCGGCCGGTGTTTCAGATAAGCGCCAGGCGCCGTAGAGCGCCAGCAGCGCAACAGGCAAGCCGCTGATCGCAAAGACGGCGGTGACACGAGCCCAACCGGCGGCACGCTTCGCATCCGCCAAAATGACCAATGGCGCCGAAAAAACCACGATGGCGATGGCGGTGAGGCCATACGCTCCGACCAGGGCTGCGCCTTGCATAAGCACGAGCGGCGCGGTCAGCGCGTAGCCAATCACGTTCCACGGCAAACCTGACAGCACATGCCCGCGCAACCATTCGGCTGCGCTCAACGCAATGGCGAAAACGAAGACGCGGGCCAATCCACTCAGCCAAAACCGTCGTGCGGCGGCGGCGGCCAGCGCCCAAAAGAGCGCCATCCCGGCCGGCAACAGAGTGACTGCGAAGGGCAACAACACGGCGAACTTGTCGGCTTCGACGAGGAAGGCTTCGCCAAGCCAGAACAGGTTGAAAAAGAAATAGCCAAAGCCGAACCACCAGCCGCTGCGTGCCGCCGCACGTGGCGTCGGACTGACGTCGATCAGCCAAATGAAGATCGCCAGCGTGACGAACAGGACGGGAGCCGCAAATATCGGAGCGAATGCCAGAACGGACACACTACCGGCGGCTACGGCGACGGCGTCACGCCGGCGTTGCGATCCCCGCACAGTCCACTCGCGAAATCGGTCGATGTGCAAAGTTTGAACTGCCAGCGCGTCAGGCATCAGCTGTTCTGGATGTCGGCCGCGGCTTTTTGCGCAGCGGTTCGCGGCAGATGGATTTTCAGTTTTTTGACGCGGCGGGGATCGGCGTCGAGGACTTCGAATTCAACGCCGGTTGGATGACGGATCAATTCCCCGCGCGCCGGAACACGGCCGAGCATCGAAAACACCAAGCCGCCCAGCGTATCGATGTCTTCATCTTCGTCCGCGTCGACCAGCTTGGCATGCAGATGCTGTTCGAGTTCGTCGATCGGCGTGCGGGCACTGGCAACGAGGCCAAGCTTGGGATCGATATGAATGTTGGTCTCTTCTGCCTCGTCATGCTCGTCTTCGATCTTGCCTACAATCTGTTCGACGAGATCTTCGATGGTGACCAACCCGTCAGTGCCGCCGTATTCATCGACGATCAGCGCCATGTGGATGCGCGTCGACTGCATTTTGATCAGCAGATCGGCAGCCGGCATGGACGGCGGGACATACAGCACTTGCCGGCGAATTTTTGCCGTGGTGATCGGGCGCGATAAATCGAGCTTTGAGAGATCGAGTTTTTCCCACGATCGCGGCGGCTCAACGTCGGTGCCTGCTTTGGATAATTTGCCGGGCGGCATTGTCGCCTCCAGCATCAGCCAGCGAAACAAATCCTTGATGTGGATCATACCGCGCGGGTCATCGAGGGTTTCGCGAAACAGCGGAATGCGCGACACGCCGGCCTCATCGAAGGTCTGCAACAATTCCGACAGCGGCTCGTCTTCGTCGAGGGCGGTGATATCGGCGCGAGGCACCATCAAATCTTCGACGCGGCTGGCGCCGAAACGCAACAGACGCTCGAGCATGCTGCGCTCGGCTTCAGTGAAGGTGGCCGTCGGATCCGGCGCCTTGAGGGCACCCTCGATGGCGTCGCGGACATTATGCGGCGTGACGAGGCCGAGTTTCAGTCGCAGAACCTGCAACCACCCTTGAGCACCGAGCGCACGGACATCGTCGGTTGGAAAATCAACGGCTGACTTTTCGCTCGGTCGCTCGGTCATGGGTGAGACAAGGGCAATGGCCCTCTTACTCCAGGTTGTTGGGCTGGCGTGCAGATAGCAAGTCGCCATTGTAGGGGTTGGCAATGTGAAGTGTGGAAAGGATTTCGATTTCGAGCTTTTCCATACGTTCGGCTTCGGCCGGCGTTTCGTGATCGAAGCCGAGCAAATGCAGCAGGCCGTGCACCACCAGATGGGTCACATGATGTTCGAGCGGGATCGACTGCTCGGCCGCTTCGCGAGCGACCGTTTCAGACGCCAAGATGATATCGCCAAGAAATCCGGTGGGATTGCCTTTGCCGGCCGGAAACGACAGCACATTCGTCGCTTTTGGCTGGCCGCGATAACTGCCGTTGAGCGCCGCGACTTCAGCGTCCGACGAAAGTGCGATGGCCACCGAGGAGGGTTGCGCGATCAGGCCGGGCCAGCACGCGACGGCGGCAGCTGCGCGTCCTATTCGATCTTCGGCTTCATCGAGCGCCGACCAATCGCCGCCAGCGTCGATCACGTCAACGTCGAGGGTCGCTGCCGTTTGATGTCGTCGTACCGGCATCGCTCGCTATTTCGCCTTGTCGTAGGCCGTGACGATTTTTGCCACCAGATCGCGCCGCACGATATCAGCATTCTCGAAGCGCACAGCTTTGATGTCATCGACACCATCCAGCAAGCGCACCGCTTCTTCGAGACCCGATGTCATACCGGGCGGAAGGTCGATCTGCGTTGGATCGCCGGTCACCACCATTTTCGAGCCTTCGCCAAGGCGGGTCAAAAACATCTTCATCTGCATGCTGCTGGTATTTTGCGCTTCATCGAGAATAACGAAAGCGTTCGAAAGCGTGCGGCCGCGCATGAATGCTAAAGGTGCAATCTCGATGACGCCGGTTTCGAGGTCACGCTCGACCTTCTCGGGCGGCAGCACATCGTAGAGCGCATCGTACAGCGGCCGCAAATACGGATCGACCTTGTCGCGCATATCGCCCGGCAAAAACCCTAATCGTTCACCGGCTTCAACGGCTGGCCGCGACAGGATGATGCGTTCGACCATGCCGCGCTCAAGGCACTGGGCGGCAAAGGCGACCGCGATGTAGGTTTTGCCCGTTCCTGCCGGACCGACGCCAAAAACCAAATCGTACTTATCGATGGCGCGCATGTACGTGCTCTGCATCGGCGTGCGGGCTTTGACGACGCGGCGGCGGGTTGCGACTTGCGCCTGGCCGTCACTCTCTGGGCCGCCTGATCGTGCATGGCGGATAAGACCATCGAAATCGCCAGCGCCGACAGCGTCACCTTTCGAAATACGCGAATAGAGCTTTTCGAGAACATCGCGGGCAATCATGCAGGCTGGCGCCGGACCCGTGAGGATGATGACGTTGCCGTGGGCGTGGGCGCCGATGCCTAGGCGATCTTCGATGAGGGCAAGGTGGCTGTCGAATTCCCCGAGCAGTTGGGTCAATACCCGGTTGTCTTCAAAGGGAACGACGATGCGCGCGGCATCCGCGTCAGGCTTTTGTGGGCGCCGTGACGCCGGAGCGGAAGATCCGCGAAATGCTGCCAAATGCCGTCACTCCTCGAATGTGTGTTGGGTTTACCTGCAAACCGCCACAACCGGACCCTGTTCCAAATCAGCCGCGAATAAGCCGAATCGGCTGCACGTTGAGAAACGCTATCATGGGCCGTCCTTAGCCAACCGGCGTGCACCCGGTTGTCCGCAGTTTTACATGCCAGCGGGTAGACGGCAATTATGCCGGCTGGATGACACCGCGCAGGCTCATCTGGCGCGCTTGCGCAATAGCCACGGTGCGAATTTTACCAATGTCGCCGGGCTCGGCGGCAGCATGGACCATCTGCTGATGCGGCGTTCTACCGACCAGAAAACCGGGCTCGCGGCCATGACGTTCGAAGAGCACCGGAACCACAGTGCCGACACTCGCCATGTTGAACGCCGCCTGCTGTTCTTCCAGCACCGCCTGCAAGGCGAGCAGACGCGCGGTTTTAGTATCCTCGGGCACCTGGCCCACGAGTTGCGACGCTGGAGTGCCGGGACGCGGCGAAAACTTGAATGAGAATGTCTGGGCAAAGCCAACCGCTCGCACCAAGTCGAGCGTCGCCTCGGCATCGGCGTCGGTTTCGCCCGGGAAGCCGACGATGAAGTCGCTCGACAAGGCGATATCGGGCCGCGCGGCGCGGATTTTGGCAATCAGGGCGACATAGTCGGCGGACGTATGCTTGCGATTCATGGCCGCGAGGATCCGGTCAGATCCGGATTGAACCGGCAAGTGCAGAAACGGCATCAGCTGCGGAATGTCGCCGTGCGCCTGGATCAGATCGTCGCTCATGTCATGGGGATGGCTGGTCATGTATCGAATACGCGCCAGGCCGTCGATGTCGGCGAGGCAGCGGGCGAGATCGGCGAGTGACGCCGGCCGGCTATTGCCACCGTCGCCATGATAGGCGTTGACGTTCTGGCCGAGCAGCGTCAGCTCGCGCGCACCGCCGGCCACGAGCGCCCGCGCCTCGCGCTCGATGTCGGCAACAGACCGCGAAAATTCAGCGCCTCGCGTATAGGGCACGACGCAGAACGTGCAAAACTTATCGCAGCCTTCCTGGATGGTTAGAAATGCCGACGGAGATGCGACGCGTCGCGGTGCCGGCATCTGCGCGAACTTGTCTTCGCCATCGAACTCGGTTTCAACGATCGGCTTGCCGGTTGCTTGCACGGCACCGATCAACTGGCCGAGGCGGTGATAGCTTTGCGGTCCAACGACGAGATCGACCGCCGTTTGACGCCGGGTAATTTCATGGCCCTCGGCCTGAGCCACGCATCCGGCGACCGCGATCAGGGTTGATCGGCCGTTGAGAGATCGCTGCTGCTTGATATCGCGCAGACGGCCGAGATCTGAATAAACCTTTTCGGCGGCCTTCTCGCGAATGTGGCAGGTATTGAGAATGACGAGGTCGGCGTGTTCGGGCTGCTCGGTCATCGCATAGCCGTCGCGGATCAGGGCCTCCATCATCCGCTCGCTGTCGTAGACGTTCATCTGACAGCCGAATGTTTTGAGGTAGACGCGCTTGGGGGCCATCGCATCGGCCGCGCTTGCGCCCACCTCCGGCTCGCGTGGTGGCAAAAAATCTTCGGCTCGTAGGTCTGTCACCGGCGGATCCGTTTATCGTGCGGCATGAAAAACTCCCGTGCCGCATAGCACGGTGGCGGATCATCATGTCCACTTTTCGCTGGTGGATTTCGGCTGAGACCTAAGTGCCCTGCGTTTTTCTGGATCGGGATCGACCGGTTCAAGCGTTCTATCTTCGGGCCGGCCGCGTAAAATGCCATGCACGGCGAGACGAACTTCGCGTTCGGTCTTGATAGCCAATTCCTTACGATCGGCAAAACTGCTTAGCGGGACCGGCGCACCCACGCGAATGGTGACGGTTAACGGTCCGGCCTTCAAGACATTCCAGGCATGCGACTGCATGTCCATGTCGCCGTACCAGGCAAGGCTCGATCGCTCAGCGCGTGACACCGGTAGACCGCGCCGGTGGGTGTAGACGACTGCCGCCGTTTGAACTGCGACGGCAGCATTCAACGATATCGGCGTTGCAGCGCCACGCCCCATCACCGCCCCGAACAAAGACGTCTTGAACGGCAGCACGCGATTGCCGTCGCTGGACGTCCCCTCCGCAAACAGCACGATGGTGTCGCCCCGCGCCAGCCGCTCACTGATCTCATCGGCTGAGTCTCCGGCGGCCAAGCGCCGCGTGCGATCGACGAAAACGGTTTGTTGCAGACGCGCCAATGACGACACGAATGGCCAGCCGCCGATTTCCTTTTTGGCAACGAACGAAACGGGCGCTAGCGCCGACAGCACCGGAATATCGAGCCATGACGTATGATTGCAAACGAGCAGCACCGGCAGATCGCGATCGACGGCGCCCTCGATCAGCAACGTGATTCCGAGGATACGGCACACCTGCCGATGGTACCAATGAGGAAATCTGCGCGCACTTTTTGGCGCGACCCTGACGAGCATGGCCTGCACCGGCATCAACGGAACAGTCAGAGCAAAAAATGCCGTCAAGGCCGCAGTGGCGCGAACCGTTCCCATAGACCGGGCTTGTCCATCAGTCGTTGCGAGCCGACGATTTTCGCTTTGGCAGCGGTACGCCATAAAGTTCAAGTCGGTGACCGACCAGTCGAAACCCGAGTTCGCGAGCGATGCGCTCCTGCAGGGCTTCGATGTCGGTGTTGGAAAATTCGATCACCCGGCCCGTTTCAACGTCGACGAGATGATCGTGGTGATGCACTGGAGCTGGCTCGTAACGGCCGCGTCCGTGCCCGAAATCGTGACGCTCGAGGATGCCGACGGAAGAAAAAATCTTCAGTGTGCGATAGACTGTCGACAGCGAAATCTTGGAATCGAGGGCGTGAGCACGGCGATGGACTTCCTCGACGTCTGGGTGGTCATGCGCCAGTGACAAGACACGCGCGATAACGCGCCGCTGATCGGTCATGCGCAGACCATGCTCGGCACATCGAGCTTCGATTTGCGACGAATTTTCGCGGCGCGCAGTCGACATTGGAATCAGCCATTCCGATCTGGCAAAGGATCACCGCGTTATAGGTAGTGTCGCCTCAGCCGTCCATTGCCACGCGATAACGGCGAGCGCGCTATAGCTTGAGAGCGAGAACCAGCGCGTCGACAGCCGCTCCGCCTGGCCGTTCATAATAGCGGGCGCGGCGACCGGTTTCGGCGAAATGAAGTTTACGATAAAGTGCAAGCGCGGCGTTGTTATCGGCCGCGACTTCCAGAAATAGCCGGTTGGCGTCTCCGCGCTTTGACGCCCGGGCCAGCCCTTCGACGAGGAGTTTTCCGAGACCTGCACGTTGCCAATCAGGTGCGACGCCGACGGAAATGATCTCGGCTTCGTCGGCCGCGAGTTGGCCAATGACAAAGCCGACGGCAAGTTTGGGATCGCCGGCGATGGCAACCAATGAGGTCGAGGCTGGATGCTCAAGTAGTGCCGTGATGGCCGCTTCATCCCAAGCTGGTTGGAAAAGGCGGGCATGCAAAGCTGCGATTTCGGCGGCACGGTCGGGGGCAGCCCATAGAAGGCTGACATGCTTGACGTTGCGAAACGGAGTGACGTTTGAACTCATGAACCGGCTCCGGCGCGAAAACGGATAAAGCGATCCGCTTGCGGCGGCTTCGCGTCAGGGGCCCGCAGGTACACTGGTTCAACTGACGTGGTGAGTGGCTCGTCCATGGCCGCAAACAGCATATCGACGGCGTCTGGCAGCAAATCCGGCTTCAAATATTCTACGTCACAGCCCGCGCGACGCGCATGCTCAACAACCGCCAAAGCACCGGAGCCGGCAACAACGATTGGACCGTGACCGAGAACGTCCGCTGCGTTTTCGACACGCACGAGGCACGGCGGCATAACGGCTTTCAAGGTGTGGCGATCGATGATCTGCATGTAGCATTCCCCACGCCGCGCGTCCGTCGCGATGGCAATGGATTGGCCTCGTCCTGAGGGTAAGCTCGGGCTCATTGCCATGAGCCGCAAACTAGTGACGGCCACGATCGGGGTGCCGGTCGCAAGCGACAGTGCGCGCGCCGCCGCGACAGCGATGCGGGTGCCTGTGAACGTGCCCGGGCCATGGGTGACGGCGATCCGGTCGAGGTTTGCGAACGACAGACCGGCTTCAGCCATCACGCTATCGATCATTGGCATCAAGCGTTCGGCATGACCGACCGCCATCGACTCGAACGCAAAGCCAATCGACGGCGTCAATGAGCGCAGTCCACGCCCAGCGGCGGCTGAGCAGGCATCGAAACAGGTGTCAAAAGCCAGAATGTTCATTCCGGCGCCAAGCCTAGACGATCTGTGCCATCTCGTCGAAGGCAAAGCGTGGTGAACGCGGGTATAATCCGGCAGGATCTCCAAAACCCAAGTTGCAGAGAAAATTCGACTTTGTCTCAGTCCCGGCAAAAAACTCGGCATCCACCGCGGCATTATTGAAGCCCGACATAGGTCCGCAATCGAGCCCAACGGAGCGGGCAGCCAGAATAAAGTATCCGCCCTGCAAACTGCCGTTGCGGAATGCCGCGAGGTCCGCGAATTCCTTATTGCCGGTGAACCAGGACTTGGCATCGGCGTGTGGAAAGAGTTTCGGCAGGTGATTGTAGAAGAGATAGTCGGTACCAATAATCGCCGTCACCGGAGCCGCCATCGTCTTTTCGACGTTGCCCTCCATCAGATGCGGTTTGAGGCGGGCTTTGGCTTCGGCGGATTTGACGAAAACGATGCGGGCTGGCGAACAGTTAGCGCTCGTCGGTCCCATTTTTGCCAGATCAACGACCTGCCGCAGCAAAACGTCCGACACATCTTTTGCCTGCCAGGCATTGTGCGTGCGGGCGGAATTGAAAAGCTGATCCAGCGTCGCGGTATCGAGAGCAGTGTGCATTACATCCTCGTCAATTTCGGGTGATGAAAACCGGGGGCCAAAAAAGGACCCCGCTGAAGTGGCGGGGTTCTGTAGGGACAATAGTTGTTTTTAGACGGCTTGCACGCCTTGCACGTCGGGACAGAAATGCTTGAGAAGATTCTCAATTCCGTGACGCAAGGTTGCCGTCGAACTTGGGCACCCAGCGCAGGCGCCGCGCATGTGCAGATAAACGATACCTTGTTTGAAGCCGCTGAATGTGATGTCGCCGCCGTCCTGGGCCACAGCCGGGCGGACCCGCGTTTCGAGCAATTCCTTGATGGTCGCGACAGTGGCGGCGTCAGCCGGATCGAACGATCCCTCATCGACATCATTAGAGCCTTCATCGCCGGCGGCCGTATCGCCAGAAATATAGTGCTCCATGATCGCGCCGAGGACCATTGGCTTGAGGTGTTGCCATTCGATGTCGCCCTTCGTCACCGAAATGAAATCGGAGCCGAGGAAAACGCCATTGACGCCCGAGATTTCAAACAGTCGCGCGGCCAACGGCGATGTCGTAGCGTCGGTCTTCGACCGAAAATCGGCAGTCCCGTCCGACAAAACCGATTTGCCTGGAATGAACTTCAAGGTCGCCGGGTTAGGGGTGGCTTCCGTTTGGATGAACATGGCACCCTTCCTGTGTTGGGCCGGACGAGGCGGCGACCATGGCCTTCTTCCCGAACCGTCGAGATAGAACCACGCGTACACCCGATTAGACTTCTTCTAATATAGGAAAACGACTCCGCGATGTCGATGCCTTGCCGCCGGTATTCGGCCGCGTCCGATCATCGCTTAGGCTAGTGCCTTGATATCGTCCAACGACAATTGCCCCGGGACGACCGTGACTGGCACCGGAAATCCGCCGGACATTTTGCCGGCCGCCAGCGAGGCGACGAGCGGCCCAGGCCCGACGGCGTCGACCGCTGCACCGAGCACAAGGATGGCGACGTCTTCATCCTCGGCAATCTGCGCGACGATTTCTTCCGCGGGGTCGCCCTCGCGAATCACGTCCTCGACGTCCAGATGTTCAAAACCGGCCAGTTGCAGCTTGCGGCGGAACAACCGGAACAGCGCCTTGGCCTTCACCGTCTCTTCCTCGATCTGCACTTGGCGGACGCCCGCCCAGTGCTGATAGTCGCCCGGCTCAATCACGTAGAGCAAAACGAGAGAGCCGCTCGAACGCTGGATGCGGCTGGCGGCGTAATACAATGCGCTCTCGACTTCGCTGCTCTCGTCGACGACCAGCAGAAACTTCCGGCGATGTCCGGTTTCGAATGAGCGGCGCGGTTTCATTGTCGACATGCTGCGATTCCCGACCATGCCTTGCGACTGGGGCCGACCCTGCGCTTGCAACCAAGTATGACCATCATCAGGAACGGATCAAGCCGACGATGTCTTTGACTTGATCCATGACCGGCGCTGCGAGCGCGCGGGCGCGCTCAGCGCCGTTCGCGAGCACTTTATCGATCTCGACAGGATCGTCCATCAGACGGATGATTTCGGAGCGAATCGGTCCAAGCTTGGCGATAGCTGCGTCGGTCAGGTTGCGTTTGAAACCCGTGAATAAGCTTGGACCGTCTGTCGATGTCGCGAGCAGCAAATTGAACGCGGCGTCCTTCGACGTGTCCGCCAACGCCGCGTATATCCCCACGAGATTATCGATTTCAGGGCGCTTGGCCATTTCTTCGACAGTATTCGGCAGCGGTTCTGCATCGGTTTTTGCGCGCTTGATCTTGTCGGCGATGATGTCGTCGGAATCCGTCAGGCTGATGCGCGATAAATCCGATGGGTCCGATTTCGACATTTTCTTTGTGCCGTCACGCAAACTCATCACCCGTGTCGCCGGTCCTGTGATGACCGGTTCCGGCTGCGGGAAGAATACGCCGTCGCGATAGCCATGTGCGATGATCTGATCGCGAAAATCATTGTTGAACTTTTGTGCAATGTCGCGGGCAAGTTCGAGGTGCTGTTTTTGGTCGTCGCCGACCGGGACATGCGTGGCGCGGTAGACAAGAATGTCGGCCGCCATCAGATTTGGATAGGCGTAAAGACCGACGGATGCCTGCTCACGATCCTTGCCGGCCTTCTCCTTGAATTGCGTCATGCGGTTGAGCCATCCAAGCCGCGCGACGCAATTGAAGATCCACGCCAGCTCAGCGTGCGCGGCAACCTGAGATTGGTTGAACAGGATGCTCTTTTTGGGATCGAGGCCGGCTGCGATGTAGGCGGCCGTGACTTGGCGGATAGCGCTGCGCAATTCAGCCGGATCTTGCCAGACGGTGATCGCGTGTAAATCGACGACGCAGTAGATGCAGGCGTGCGTTTCCTGCATCTTGATCCAGTTGATCATCGCACCGAGATAATTGCCAAGATGCAGGCTGCCCGTCGGCTGCATGCCCGAAAATACCCGCGGCTCGATTTGCATTGGAGCGATCTCATAGCTGGCGAACGGTTCGACCGTGAACCGGCGCGGGTTATCGCGTGCCCGTTGTAGGCAAGCAAGCGTTTCCGCTTTCAGCTAACCTTTACGGCGCGTGAACCGGGCGAGCTGATCAGCCGACATGACGCCGGTAGCGAGGATCACCGATGCAAATACCGCAAGCCCGACACCGACAATAGCTGCGAGTGCTGTCGTCTTGACGAAGAAACTCTGCCCGCGATCGAAATACGGGGCCATGACTTGAAGCGTGCCGACGAGAACGATCGCCATCGCGGCACTGGCGCCTGCGATGAGCGGCAAGTTTCGCTTTAGTCGAGCGTCCAGAACAAATGCGCCGCGACGTCGCAATGTCGCCCACAGCAGCCACGCGTTCAACCACCCGCCGATCGTCGTCGCGATGGCAATTCCAAGCTGCGGCAGAAAACCGAGGTGGCGAAATAAAAAGAACAGCACGATCGACCCGATAGTATTGACGGTCAAACTGACAGCCGCGTATCGCATCGGCGTTCTGGTATCTTCGCGGGCAAAATACGCTGGCGAGAAAACTTTAATGAGCACGAATGCCGGCAGCCCGAGCGCGAAAATCTGCAGCAGCGCCGACGTCGACGCCGTATCGGCTGCATTGAACGCCCCGCGCTCGAACAGCACTCGGACGATCTGTTCCGGCATCACAGCCAACGCCAAGGCCGCCGGTACCGTTAGCATCATCGCAAATTCAAGCGAGCGGTTCTGGCTATCCATCACGGCCGCCTCGTTGCCGGCTCGCAGATGCCGGGCGACATCGGGGAGCAAGACGACGCCGACGGCGATGCCAACAATGGCCAGCGGCAGCTCGTAAATGCGATCGGCGTAATACAGATGCGAAACGGCGCCGGCTTGCAGCGACGCGATCACCGTACCGATGGCAATGTTGATCTGGGTGACGCCGCCGGAAACGATGCCCGGGACGCCAAGCTTGAGAAGATGGCGGATATCGTCCGTCATGCGCGGACGCTTTAGTTTCAGCGACAGCCCGGCGCGCTTCATGCCCCACATCAACAATAGCAATTGCAGTATGCCGGCGACGAAGACGCCCCAGGCCTGAATAACGCCCGCCTCCGGGCCAGCGGAGTAGCCGATCCAAAGCGAGATCAGCGTTGCAACCATCATGGCGACGTTGAGGACGATCGACACCGATGAACTCTCGGCGAAACGCCCGACGGAATTCAAAGCTCCCGACATCAACGCCACCATCGACATGCAGAGGAGATAGGGCATCGTGATGCGTGTCAGCAGAACCGCGAGGTCGAATTTCTCAGGCTGGACATCGAAGCCGGGCGCTAATCCGTACATCAGAAAAGGCATGGCAATTTCGGCAAGGATCGTCAGGATTACCAGCACGAAAAACAGGCCGGCCATGGCATCCTCGGCAAAACTTCGCGCCGCTTCGTGACCTTCGCCTTCGATCTTCTTGGCGAAAATTGGCACAAACGCCGAATTGAATGCGCCCTCGCCAAACAGCCGGCGAAACAAGTTCGGAAACCGGAACGCGACGACGAACGCGTCAGCTACCCATCCCGAACCGAGCGTCGCGGCGATCAGGATATCGCGCGCGAATCCAAACACGCGGCTGAGAAGCGTCAGGCCGCCGACGGTCGCGAAGGATCGGTAAAGTTTCATATCAGTTCTGAGGTATCTGTTTTAAAAGCTGGCGGGAAGGCGATCGTCATCAGAGTTTTATCGCGGAGGTCTGCGTCGACGAGGCCGTCAATTCGGCTTCGCTGAGCACACTCAACAGCCGGTTTTTGATCGCCGCTTGCCGCGGCTCACTGATGATTTGCTTGCCCGTCAAGTCGGTGACGTAGAAAACGTCGACAGCCTTCTCACCAAATGTCGTAATGTGCGCTGACGTGATATCCAACAGCAAATCCGACAGGGCACTGGTCAAATCGTACAGCAACCCAGGACGATCGCGCCCCGAAACTTCGACGACCGTCAAGCGCTCCGACAAAGCGTTGTTGATCAACACCTCCGGCTCAACAACGAACGCGTCAGCGCGCCGTTGACCGACCCGGCGCTTTTGCAAAAGCGTCGCGAGCCGATGTTCGCCGTTGAGCAGGCGATCGATTGTATCACCGATTTTGCGGGCACGGCGCATTTCGTCATCGTCATGTACGAATTCGCGATTGAGCAAAAACGTATCGAGAGCATACCCGTCGCGCGTGGTCATGATGTGGGCGCCGGCGATATTCGATCCCGCCGCCGCACATGCGCCAGCAAAGAGTGCCAGCAGCCGAGGATGGTTCGGGGCAAAGACCGTCAATTCAGTGATGGCGGCGAAAGAATTCGTTTTAACGCGCGTTGCCAGTTTTTTCGCGTTGGCTGAAGAATCCCGCAGCAGCAAGGCATGCTCGACTTGCGTCTCGGTGTCGGTGCGCAGCCAATAGCTCGGATAGTGGCGATTGATGAACGCTCGCACATCATCATGCGGCCAGTCTTGCAAAGCCAAACGCAAGGCCGCCTGCGCCTCATCGATGCGTTCAGCGCGCTGAACTTGCGTATGGCCGCCGGCCACCTGCGGCTCTGTTTCATAGTAGAGCGTGCGAAGCAGTTGCCCCTTCCAGCCGTTCCAGACGCCCGGACCGACGGCGCGAATGTCGGCGATGGTCAGCAGGCACAATAGCTTCAGCCGCTCAGGGCTTTGCACCTTCACGGCAAAGTCATGCACGGTCTTTGGATCAGAGATGTCGCGCGAATGAGCGACGTTACTCATCGTCAGATGCTCTTCGATCAGCCATGCGACGAGTTCTGTTTCAGCAGCACTAAGGCCAAGCCGCGGACATAGTTTGCGCGCAATCCGCGCTCCAACGATCGAATGGTCTTCCTTGCGACCCTTGCCGACATCATGCAAAAATGCCGCGACAAACAACGCGCGGCGATTTTGAATCGTCTTCACGATCTCGGTGGATAGCGGCAGTTCTTTTGCATACTCTCCCTTTTCGACCGCAATCAGGTTGCCGACCGTGCGCAGCAAGTGTTCGTCGACCGTGTAGTGATGATACATATTGAACTGCATCATCGCGACCACGCGTCCGAATTCGGGAATGAACTTGCCGAGTACGCCAGCATCATTCATGCGGCGGAGAGCACCTTCGGGATTGTCGGTGCCAGTCAGCAACTCAACGAACAAGCGATTGGCTTCCGGATTGTTACGCAGATCGCTATCGATCAAGCGCAATGATCGCCGCAACAGCCGGATCGCATCGGGATGAAGAAAGCCGCCGGTGGCCTCGGCTTGCGTGAAGAATCGAATGAGGTTGACGGAATCGCGAGCGAACACGTCGGCATCGGCAACGTTCAAACGATCGTTGTCGACGCGGAAATCGGTTTTCACCCGCACGTCGCGGCGGGCTTTCCAAGTCAACGGCCGCAGATAGCGCGAAACACCGGGCGTGGTTTTCAGTTGCTGCATTTCGAGCGCACCGCACAGGATTGTCGATAGATCGCCGACATCCTTGGCAATGAGAAAATAATGCTTCATGAAGCGTTCGACGGCCCGCAACCCACCGTGGTCGGTGTACCCTAAACTCTTGGCCAATTGCGGTTGAACGTCGAAGCTGAGAACCTCCTCGGCCCGGCCCGTGATGAAATGCAAAAAGCATCGCACGGTCCACAAAAAGTCTTCGCAGCGGCGGAATGTCCGGGCTTCCTCCGGCGTGTAAATTCCGGCTTGGACGGCGGCGTTACCCACTTCCTGCCGAAACAAGTATTTCGACAGCCAGTGCAGTGTGTGCAAATCACGCAGCCCACCCTTGCCGTCTTTGACGTTGGGTTCGACTTTGTACCGGCTTTCGCCGACGCGCCGTGTGCGATCATCGCGCTCGGCCATTTTTGCGTCGATGAACTGACGCGCGGTGCCGGTGACGACCTCGGCATAAAATCGGTCTTCAAATTCAGCAAACAGCTTCTGATCGGCGTGAATGAGACGCGCGTCGAGCAACGACGTTCGAATGGTGACATCTGAAATCGACAACCTAATGCATTGCTCGACGGTTCGTGTGGCGTGTCCGACCTTGAACCCCAAATCCCATAACACGTAGAGCATGTATTCCGCGACGCTTTCACCCCACGGCGTCTGCTTGTAGGGCAGCAAAAACAGCAGATCGATGTCGGAACCAGGCGCCAGCAATCCGCGCCCGTAGCCACCGGTCGCGACGATACTCATACGTTCCGCGTCGGAGGGATTGGTGGCACGGTAGACGTGCGCCACCGTGTAGTCGAAGATCAATGCGGTCAATGCATCTTGAAAGGCTGAGAGATCAGCGGCGCACACCCTGCCATTGCAGTTGGCTTCCAATGCCAGTCGAGCCTGCTGCCGGGCCGCCTTCACCAAGTCTTTCAGCCGATCGACAACCCGTGGTCGCGCTTCCGCCGCGCTGCCAGATGCGTTGAACAGCGCCGTTAGCTCGTGGCGAAGCGCGCGCGTATCGAAGTAGGGAGCGTCAATATGCTTTTCGATGTGTTTCAAGCGTCAAACATCCGATTTCGACGTTTCGCCGGCACGCGCCTTGGATGCGGCGAGGGCCTTTAATTCATATATTTTATCCAGCGCGGTTCGCGGTGTCAGGTCATCGGGCCGAAGCGCCTCAAGTGCACGCTCCAACGGGCTCGGCTCGCGCCTCGTCGACGCAGACGCTGGACGTGGGGCGGCAAACAGCGGCAGATCGTCAAGCGGGCCTTTGCCGGTGTGCGGCCGTCGGTCCGATTTCTCGAGTTTGGCGAGGACATCGCGCGCGCGGGCAATCACTTCTGCCGGCAAGCCTGCGAGTTTTGCAACCTGTATGCCGTAGGACCGATCGGCAGCACCGGGCTGCACCTTGTGAAGAAAGACGATGTCATCGCGCCATTCGGTAACGCCCATCGTCACGTTGGCGATGCCAGACAGCCGCCGGGCCAAGGCCGTCAGCTCGTGATAGTGCGTCGCAAACAGGGCGCGTGCTTTCGTGACATCGTGCAAATATTCGACAGTCGCCCAGGCGATCGACAGGCCGTCGAACGTCGCCGTGCCCCGGCCGATTTCATCAAGGATCACGAGCGATCGCGCCGTTGCCTGATTGAGGATCGCTGCGGTCTCGACCATTTCGACCATGAATGTCGAACGCCCGCGCGCCAGATCGTCGGAGGCGCCAACGCGCGAGAACAGGCGATCGACAATGCCAATATGGGCGGACTTCGCCGGCACATACGAACCCATCTGCGCCATCACGGCGATCAAAGCGTTCTGGCGCAGGAAGGTCGATTTACCGGCCATATTGGGGCCGGTGACCAGCCATAGCCGCGCGTTTTTCATTTCGTCGGAACCCGGCGGCGAAGGCGACGCCGAACCGGCACGGCCAAGGACGCAGTCGTTGTCAATGAAAGGCCCGGCTCTGATTTTGGCGAGCGCTTGTTGCACCACGGGATGGCGCCCGCCGACGATTTCAAATGTCAGACTGTCGTCAATGGCGGGCCTCACATAATTTTGCTCGATCGCAAGCGCCGCCAGGGCCGCGAAGCAATCCAGTTCCGCCAACGCTGTGGCGGTCTGCCCGAGGCACGCGTCCGCCGCCAAAATCTGCGCGGCGAGGTCCGCAAAAATCTCCTGCTCAAGGTTCAACGCGCGATCGCTTGCCGCAGCGATACGTCCCTCCGTCTCAAGCAGCTCGGCTGTTGAAAAGCGCACGGCGTTGGCCATGGTCTGGCGGTGCTTGAACGTAGCGCTGAGTGGTTCGGTCAGAAGTGGCTTCGCATTCAACTGAGTGACTTCGACATAAAAACCGAGAATGTTGTTGTGGCGAACCTTGAGCGCTTTGATACCGGTGTCTTCGACATAGCGATTTTCGAGCTGCGCCATCACTTGGCGGCTGTCGTCTCGCAAGGCGCGCATGGCGTCCAAGTCGGCACTGAAACCCGGTCGCGTGAACCCACCGTCGCGTCGGACGTACGGTAAGTCATCCGCCAACGCCTGCGTCAAAGTCTCGAGAAGTTGGCTGCCCGGCGCGATCAAACCCTGCTTGATATCGCCGAGCAACGCCGGCAGGCCCAGCCCGTTGTCCGATGTTGAGATAGCGGCGTGGCATGCCGTCGCCACGGCGAGAGCGTCGCGCACGGCGGCAAGATCGCGCGGACCGCCGCGCCCGAAGGCCAGTCGCGGTAGCGCCCGCGCTAAGTCAGGCGCAGACCGCAATGAGAGACGCACATCATCCAGCAGCCGGCGATGCTCAATGAGGTAATGCACGCAGTCCAATCGCGCGTTGATCGCCGTTTGATCGGCGAGAGGTTCCGCGAGTTTAGCCTGCAAATCGCGCGCGCCAGCACCGGTCACCGTTCGGTCCATCGCCGACAGCAGCGTCGCGGATTTATCGGCCGACGAGGTTTTGATGAGCTCAAGGCTCAGGCGCGTCGCCGCATCGATGACCAGCGTCGCACCCGTGCCCGATCTTTTAGGCCGGCGCAGTACAGGCTTTCGACCCAGCTGGGTGAGATCGATATATTTGAGGACCGCAGCGGTCGCCGATAATTCCGCCCGCGAAATTTCGCCAAGTCCGGCGAGATCGATCAGCCCTAGATTGTTCTTAAGATCGCGCGCTCCGGACATCGGATCGAAGAACGCCGGCGGAACGGGCGTAGCGGCGGCTCCGGCGACATCAATCCAATGGCGCAATGTGGCGTCGGCGAGAACGTCGTCAGTTGCCAATACTTCACCCGGGGCGATCCGCACGAGTTCACCGACGAGATCACTTCCGCAAACATCGCAGATTTCGAATTCTCCGGTTGAGATATCGACAGACGCCAGTGCCACGCGCGCCGCAGCCGACAGAATGGCAACGTCCGCCGGGGTCTGGCGGAACAACGCCGTCAGATAGTTGCGCGCCTTGGCGTCAAGCAGCGCTTCTTCGGTGATCGTGCCGGGCGTCACCAAGCGCACGACGTCGCGTTTGACGACCGCCTTGGCGCCGCGCTTGCGGGCTTCGGCCGGGTCTTCGAGCTGTTCGCAAACTGCGACGCGAAACCCCTTGCGGATCAGGCGCTGCAGATAGTCATCGGCGCGGTGCACAGGGACGCCGCACATGGGAATCTCTTGGCCCTGATGGCGGCCGCGCTTGGTGAGCACGATCGACAACGCTTGCGATGCAGCGACCGCATCTTCGAAAAACAGCTCATAGAAATCACCCATCCGGTACCACAGCAGGCTGTCGGGATTGGCGGCCTTGATTTCGAGATACTGGGCCATTGATGGTGTTGCGTCGCTGGCGGGCGGCACGTGATCGGATGGCAGCCTCACGTCGTCAGCGACGTCGTGCGACACAACAGCGTCGACACTGCGCTGAGCGGCGAACGAACTGTCTTTCTCGGATTCTTTGTGTTTAGCCATCGCGGGGTGTCGGTCGCCGGTTCCAAATGCGGTTGGTGATGAAGGACAGGGGCAACTCCGGTCGGGGTCATGCATAGGTTGCTGAGACGCCTGCCGCAACCTATCGTGCGCGCCGCAAAGCCTCGCGGTCCAGTCCAGCGCAACCCCCAGTCAATGTTCTCAGACGGTTTATTGCCCCATGGCCACACAATTTCGCGCTGCCCGTTTTACCGAACAAGAGGCCTTGCAGTTCCATTCGAGCGGCAAGCCGGGGAAACTCGAAATTGCAACGACCAAGCCGCTCGCGACGCAGCGCGATCTGTCACTCGCGTATTCGCCCGGCGTCGCGGTCCCTGTGCTCGCCATCGCCAAAGACCCAGCTGACGTCTACGCCTACACCAACAAAGGCAATCTGGTTGCCGTCGTCTCGAACGGCACAGCCATTTTAGGGCTTGGAAATCTCGGAGCGTTGGCGGCGAAACCAGTGATGGAAGGCAAGGCCGCGCTGTTCAAGCGTTTTGCCGACATCGATTCCATTGACCTGCTCGTCGACACGGCGGACGCCGACGCCTTCATCAATTCGGTGCGCTACCTAGGGCCATCGTTCGGCGGTATCAACCTTGAAGATATCAAATCGCCCGAGTGCTTCGTCATAGAGGAGACGCTTAAAAAACTACTCGATATTCCCGTTTTTCATGATGACCAGCACGGCACCGCGATTGTGGTTGCGGCCGGCATGCTGAACGGTTTGAAGGTCGTCGATAAAGACATCGCCAAGGTCAAGCTGGTCTGCGCAGGCGCCGGAGCTGCGGCACTCGCGTGCCTTAATCTGCTCGTCAAGATTGGCATGCGGCGCGAAAATATCTTCATCGCTGACATCGAAGGCGTCGTCTACGAAGGCCGCGCGACATTGATGGACGAATATAAGGCACCCTACGCGCAAAAGACCAAGGCCCGTAAACTGGCCGAGATCATGGTCGGCGCCGACATCTTTTTGGGCCTCTCCGCCGCCGGCGTCGTCTCGCGCGAGATGGTCGCGAGCATGGCGCCAAAGCCGCTGATTTTCGCGATGGCCAATCCCAATCCGGAAATCAGCCCAGACGATGTTTTCGCCGTTCGAGCCGATGCCGTGATGGCCACAGGCCGCTCGGACTATCCCAATCAGATCAACAATGTTTTGTGCTTCCCGTTTATCTTTCGCGGAGCGCTCGACGTTCAGGCGACGACCATTAACGACGCCATGAAAATCGCAGCCGCCGAAGCGATCGCGGAATTGGCGCGCGCCGAAGTGCCCGACCAGGTTGCGGCTGCGTTTCACGGAGAACGGCCGACGTTCGGACCGGGTTACATCATTCCAGCGCCGTTCGATCCGCGATTGCTCTCGCATGTACCGGCCGCCGTTGCCAAGGCTGCGATGGATTCAGGTGTGGCGCGCAAACCGATCGTCGATATGGATGCCTACATTGCGCGCCTCAAAGCACGTCTCGATCCCGTTGCTGGATGGCTGCAAGCGACTTTCGATCAGGTGCGCAATGATCCAAAGCGGGTGGTTTTCGCCGAAGCTGAAGATCCAGCCGTCATTCGGGCGGCGAATGCGTTTTTTGCGCAAGGTTTTGGCCAGCCGGTGCTGATCGGGTCGCGCAAGGTCGTCATCGAGCGGTTTCGCGAGCTTGGCATTCCGTTACGCAGCGAGTTCGAACTGATCGACACGGCCGATTCCGTTTACATCGACGAATTCGCCGAGTTTCTGTATTCGCGCCTGCAGCGGCGCGGGTACTTGCGTCGGGACTGTCAGCGCCTCGCCTCCAACGAACGCAACGTGTTCGGCGCCTTGATGATTGTTCATGGCTATGCCGATGCCATGGTGTCGGGTGTCACGCGCAACTGGACCAGCGTTTATAGCGACGTGCATCGCGTGCTGGATCAAAAGCCCGGACGCCACGTCATCGGCGTCTCTCTGGCTTTGAGCCGTGGCCGCGCCGTTCTGATTGCCGATACGAGCATTCACGATATGCCGACGGCTGAAGAGCTCGCCAACATTGCCTGCGAAGCGGCTCAGGCGGCACGCAACTTCGGCATCGAGCCGCGCGTCGCCATGCTCGCCTACTCGACTTTTGGCCAGCCCCGTGGCGAACGATCGGACCAGGTGCGAGAAGCGGTGCGCATTCTGCGCGAGCGCCAGGTTGATTTCGAGTATGACGGCGACATGGCAGCCGACGTGGCGCTCAATCGCGACCTCATGCGCCACTATCCCTTCTGCCGATTGTCCGACACCGCCAACGTCTTGGTCATGCCGGCGTTTCATGCCGCATCGATCTCGACCAAAATGCTGAAAGAGCTCGGTGGCGCGACGATTATCGGGCCGCTGATCGTCGGCCTGTCGCACTCGGTGCAGATCTGCTCGTTCGGCGCCACCGACGCCGACATCGTCAACATGGCGGCGCTGGCTGCGTATGGCGCCGGCCGCGTGTAAAACGCTCGCAAACTTCAAACAGGTCAGTATATGGCAGCGGCGATGCGGCTGGTCGTTTCGTCGGGCGCGCCGTAATGCTCGAAGTAGCGCGGATCGATGTTTGCAACTGGCATGATGATCAGCACGTCGGTGGTGCCGAATTGGCGATCAATTACGGCGCCATCCCCGACATAAGCGCCAAGCCGTACATAGGCTTTGATCAGCGGTGGCATGCTCTTCATCGCGGCTTTCGCATTTATTTTGTCTTGGGCGACGATGTCCATCGCGCGGTGCAAATGCGGGTGCGCCTTGCAACGCCATTCGGGCGGCGCCAGGGCCGTGTGATGCAAAAGGCTCAAGGCTGCTGCGTGCTCATTCACATCCACGCCAGTGAAGCTCGCGCAGCCGATCATCACGTCGATCTTGTGCTCGCGAACGTAGGTCCACAGACCGTGCCACAGGAGTTCGACCGAGCGTTTGTTGCGATAAGGCGCAAGCACGCACGAGCGGCCTAATTCCATAAACCGAAGGCCCGGAGAACGAGCTTTGAGCAGCGGAGCAATATTGTACTCACTGGCCGTGTAGAACCCGAGCCCCCGTTCGGCGACGTCCTGGCGAAGCACTCGGTACGTGCCAATCACCTTCGGGATCGCGTCCCCACCGCTGCGCAACGATCGCGTCGTTTGATCGAGATCGACAACGATCAAGTGATCGCAGATGGCATCGTAGGCGTCTTCATCGCGCCGGCGAAATTGCGCAAGGCGGCTTGGCACGGCCGACATCTCTTCATAAAAAACTTGGAAGCGGAGCCGCTGCGCCTGGCGAATTTCCGATCGCGTGCGCGCAAGTCGAACTTCAAGATTGCCGACGCGGCCATAGACCTTTGGCTCGATCTGCCGCTCGAACGATTTGAGCGTGCGCCCGTGGGCCTTCAACGCCGTCAGTGCCGCCAGCCCGGTAAATCGCTTCAGGCTTCGGTAATCTACGGCGCCTCCACGTTCAGTACGGATCTGCCAAATCGCCATTTGTGCCGTCTCCCTACGCACGTCGATGCTCGGTAGCACGATTCCGTGACATTTTTCTGATTTCGGCGGCGGGCTTAGCGCTGGCGATATCGCTTTACGATGCCGCCCACGTCCGAAACACCGGCTGAGCCGCCGTCGGCGTCACCCATTTCACCACCACAGCCGTGAGTTGGGCCGCGTCGAAAGGTTTGGCAAGATAGTCGCTCATGCCAGCGTCAAGACAGCGCTGGCGATCCTCTGAATACGCGTTGGCGGTCAGAGCGATGATCGGCGCGACGGGAATGCCGAGGTCCCGGTGTTCGGCGAACAGCGCCAGGATGCCGGCCGTGGCCTCAATGCCGTTCATCATCGGCATGAACATGTCCATCAAAATGAGATCGAAGTAGGGACCACGGCTGCCAATCGATTTGGCAATCTCCGTTACCGCCGCACGACCGGTGCCGACGAGCGTGACCGTGGCACCCATTGTCTCGATAATGCGACAGGCAAGCAGGGCATTGATCTCATTGTCTTCGGCAATGAGTATCCGCAGCTTTCGAATGCCGGCATGCGATTGACGTTGCGCAGAACCCTCAGCAGATCGAATCACCGGACCGACGCCATTGCCAGCCGCTGGCCGTTGTGACGTCGCCGGGGGCAGTCGCAGCACGGCCGTAAATGTGGCACCCTCTCCCGGCTCGCCGACCGCCGAAATATCGCCACCCATGGCGCGAGCCAGCCGTTTTGAAATAGCCAACCCCAGACCGGTGCCTCCCTGGTGACGCTGGTGAAGCGTTTCGCCCTGCTCGAAGTCATTGAACAAGTTGTCGATGACATCTGGATACAATCCGATTCCCGTGTCTCGGATTTCGATTGCGACACGCCACGGCTCACCCGCGCGGCCGTCGGGCGCGATACTCACAGTGATACGACCGACATCGGTGAACTTCACCGAATTCGACAGCAGATTGAGAAGTATTTGGCGCACCCGCGCCTCATCGCCAACGACAATTTCCGGCACGCCTGGATCGATCGACCACGACACCGCGACGCCTTTGGCGTCCGCGCGCGGCGCGAGCAAAGCCACTGCTTTGCCGACGCACTCCGGCAATGAGAATTCACGGCAGGCGAGTTCGAGCTTGCCCGCCTCGATCTTTGAAAAATCAAGGATCTCGTCGACGAGTTGCAGCAAAGCACGCGCCGACTCGTCGACGGCGCGGAGATAAGTCTGCTGGTCTAACGTCGTCGGCGTGGCTCGCAACAAGCCGGTCATGCCGAGAATGCCAGTCATAGGCGTGCGGATTTCATGACTCATCGCCGCCAAGAAACGCGACTTTGCACGATTGGCTGCTTCGGCTTGGTCGCGCGCCTGGCGCAGTTCGCATGCGATTCGGCGATCGTCGGTCACGTCTCGGCCGATCCGTTGAAACGCTACGTCGCCATTGGCGTCGATGAAGCGTTGGTCGTCCCACGCAATCCAGCGAGCACCCTGTTGCGTCTCGACCAGTTCAAGCACGCAGCCATTTTGAGAAGATTCACTGCGCTGATGTTCGATGGCCAGCGTTTTGGGTTGGAACCGCGTTCCCGAGATTTCCGCCGCCGAGACACCGAAGGCCGAACAGTATGCGCGGTTGACGAAGGCGAGCCGGCCGTCGGCGGAACGCCTCGCGATGAGATCCGATTGGGTATCGAGCAAACTGCGAAATCTCGCTTCGGCATCGGCCAACTGCCAACGCGCATCGTTGATCGTTTCGATATCGCATACACTCGCATCACGGTTCGGCCAATGCGCGGCCAGCGGCCACAGCCGCATTACCGAAGCAGCGGCTTTGCGAAAGCTCTCATAGCGATGTCGAGATGTATTCAAAGCAGTACCATGCGCGCTCGTGAAGTCATGGCACTGATCACGCGGTCATTTTACAGAGTCTGAAGGAGCGTGGTTAATCGCGGCACTTTCGTCCGTCACTGACATTTGGTCGCGAACGATGCTGGCCGTCATGCTCGAACCGAGCTTCCGCAAAACTCGCCGCCGAAAACATCGCAGAAACGTGGCAATTCCATTGGCGTTAACCGAGATCGATAAAGCCTACCTCAGATCGGCGTCGGTCAGCGGCCGAGCTGCATCGGCGATCATGAGCGGCACACCATTGCGGATCGGAAAAGCCAGGCCGGCCGCGCGGCTGATCAGCTCCTGCGTTTCAGGCCGGTATTCGAGACGAGTTTTTGTCAACGGGCAGACAAGGATTTCGAGGAGCTTCACATCCACCCCCGACGGCCGAGTGTCACCGGGTATTGGTTCGCTGCTCATGGACCGCGACCTTCTTCTCTATGTCGCCAGGCGGGACAGATGTCGACAATTGTCTATTGCAGCGTCGATCCGCTACTGCCGTTCGACGCCAGTTCGATCTCAGCCAATGCGACGAGAACATCAGCGCGCGATTTGAGGTCTTTGGCTTCGAGCAGTGCCTGTTTCTCTTCTGGACCATATGGGCACATCACCGACAGCGCATTGATCAGAAATTCATTCGAGGCCTTTTGGATCGCCGACCAATCGGTCTTCAGGCCGTTGGCCTCAAGATAGCTCTTCAGCACACGGAGCAAATTGCGCCGATCGACAAGATCTTCGCCGAGGCCTTCGGTGAGATCGGCTGCAAACCTGTCGTAGCTGACGCTCATGATCCGGTAGGATGTGCCCCCTTCGGCTTCACCCACGCATTCAAAGCGCACCACCCCCGTCAGGGTAATGATCAGTCGGCCGTCGTCCAATTCCTGGTACGACGTCACCCGCCCCGCGCATCCGACGCGACGCAATCCAGCCGATTTGCTTTCCGGGCTTTCGCCGTCATCGTCATCGGCGCCTTCGGGCTGCAAAATTCCGAGTATCCGCGAGCCCGACATTACGTCGTCCAGCATTTCCAGGTAACGCGGCTCAAAGACGTTGAGCGGGAGCGTGGCGCGCGGCAGCAGAATGGCGCCACGCAGCGGGAACACAGGGATGCGTGGCGGCAAATCAGCGGGACGACGATAGCGGTCTGTCAGTGTCACGTCGTGCGTACTCCATCACCCCTAACGGCGACAAATCATCCTCAGCTGAAGAGGATCGATGATAACCGCCGACGCCCCTCGGCGACCAGCGGTTCTTTGGCGCCCCAGGCATCGAAAAACTGCAGCAACTGTTTGCGAGCCGCCTGATCGTTCCAGGTTCTATTCAGCCGCACGAGGTCCAGCAAGAGATCGAGTGCCTCGGCCCTCTCATCCAGAGCCGCCAATCCAACCGCCAGTTCATAACGTGCCTGATAGTCTTTAGGATCAGCGGTCACGCGGACACGCAAGTCGTCGAGCGCACTCGACTGCGGCGCTTTTTCAGCAAGATCGATGATTGCTAGAATACTTTGTATTTTGCCATGGCTGCGCTGTTCCGGCGCAACAAGTTGGACGGTCTGCTTGGCCCGCTCGATGTCGCCGCTCTTGAGGTAGCATTGTGCCAAGCCGGCCAGCGCGTCGACATTTCCATTGTCTTCCTGCAGCACCGCTGCATAGACCTCAACCGCGGCCGGCAAATCTCCTTGTTCGACGAGTTCATCGCCGGTGGCCAGAACTTCGGCCAATGCATCGACAGCATCTTCGGCAATGAGACGATTGACGAACGTCTTGATCGTCTGCTCGGGTTGGACGCCCGCAAAACCATCTAGCGGCCGACCGTCACGAAAGGCGTAGACGGTCGGCAGCGACTGAATTTGCAATTGGGCGGCGATCGCCTGATTTTCGTCAACGTTGATTTTGACCAGCCTGACCTTGCCGTTGTAGCTGCGCACGCTCTTCTCGAGCAGCGGCGTCAATTGCTTACATGGTCCACACCATGGAGCCCAGAAATCGACGATGACAGGAACCGTTTTGGATGCCTCGATTACGTCAGCGGCAAACAGAGCCGATGTCGAGTCTTTGATCATATTGGCTGATGCAGCCACATCGGGGGCGGCGTTGCGCGATCCGAAATTCATAAAAATTAGCTCCTCGTCGACGTAAGCCGCGTCGACAATTCTCTGATCAGATGCTTGTCGCAGCAGGGCCACGCGCCGCCAAAGTCACGACGATCGGCTCATGCCCGGTTGCGCGAATGAACCGCAAAAGATCATCGCGCGCAATGTTGGTCGTCGCAGTATTTTCGAGTGGATGACAGTTTAAACGGTCGCTGGCAAAGAGTTCTTGATCAATAATGACTTTAACGCGGCCGGCGGGGTCGTTGATGACTGCAAATGCTGTCACGGAGCCGGGCATGACCCCGAGATAAGTCATCAGCAAATCTGGTTTGGCGAACGAAAACCGGCCGGCGGGGAGCCTTTTCGATAGCACCGTCATGTCAACTTTGGTGGAGCTTTTTGCAATCACGAGGACAAGGGTGCCCTCGTCGTCCCTCAAGACGCGATTTTTGGTGTGTGGACAAGCGAAACCGAGATCGATTGCACTGTTATCGACCGCGGAGAACGCCAGAGCATGCTCCTTCGTCACGACGACGTCCCCATTTCGGGCAATCGTGCCGTTCGATTTGCGCGGCTTGCGGGCATCGCGGCTCTACCGTTGCTGTTGGTATCACTTGTGGCTCGGCCGTCACCGCGACCGGCGGTTCGTCGCACGATGTTTATCGCTCGGAGCCAGGCTCGGCTAGTCACCGCAACTGCCCGGTGTTCAAGGCGGACAGCGGCTCTTGCATTAGAAATGCAGTTGCGCCATAAGGCGGGTCTTGCGGCGCCGAAAGGTGCTGACCCCAAATGGATGCGGGTGTAGCTCAGGGGTAGAGCACGACCTTGCCAAGGTCGGGGTCGAGGGTTCGAATCCCTTCGCCCGCTCCAATTTTTCAAAATCGACACGACACAAGGCGCTCGTGCAGGAGCGCTTTTCGGTATTTTTTGGGTCGAACAATCGGCCCGTCGCCGGCGGAATGGTGCGGACGACTCAGCTGACGGCATTGATGCTAAAGCGGCCGCGCGGTCGATTTCCGGCGACGAGATTCATGTCAGCGCGTCGCCCAACGCGGGCAACTACCAAGCTGGCGATGTTGCGCGAACCGGAGATAGCCCGTACCACACGGCACTGTCGCCATGGCTCGCGCCCTGCGATAGGCTTGGTAAGCTATGCGATGCACGCGCCGACAACGGTTCGCCAACAGGGATTGTCTCCACCATGATCAGCACCGCTTCACGACGCACTCCGCGTGCCATTGCCATCGTCGCAGCTCTTGCGACGGCGATGCTCGTCTCGGGGTGCGGCGTCAATAATATTCCGACCTACGAACAAGCGGCAAAAGCCAATTGGTCGGAAGTCTTGAACCAATATAAGCGCCGCAGCGATCTCATCCCCAATTTGGTCGAAACGGTGAAAGGTTTTTCCGAGCAGGAAAAATCGGTTCTGACCGAGGTCATCGAAGCGCGCGCCAAGGCGACGCAAATGCAGCTTCCCGCGGATATTCTCAACAATCCTGAGGCGATGAAGCAATTTCAAGACGCGCAAAACACACTCGGCGGCGCGCTTGGCCGATTGATGGTTGTCATCGAACGCTACCCCGATATCAAATCCGGCCAGAATTACCTCGCATTGCAGAGCGAACTGTCCGGAACAGAAAATCGCATTGCCATCGCGCGGCGCGACTACATCGAAGCCGTTCGGGTCTACAACACCGAACTTGTGACCATTCCGGGCCGCTTGTGGAAATCGGTCATGTATCCAAACAACAAAGAAATGGCGTCGTTCGAGATCCCGGCTGCCGAGCAAACCGTTCCGAAAGTCGACTTCAACAACAAGTAGGCGGGCCTGACGCGATACGTCGACACCTCTACTCGGGGATGACGCTTGATGGCCGGCGTGCCTGCTGCACTCCAAGTTCGATACGTACCGAAGACGGCGGTTGGCGCGCTCGTCGGCTGTTTCGCTATTTTGCTTCTCGTGGCGTCAGCGCTCATCGCCGCGCCGACCTACCCTGAGTTGACCGGCCGCATCGTCGACAATGCCAATCTTTTGACGGTGGAGGACAAGGCGGCGATTGAGGCCGACCTTGTGGCCCTTGAAGCGACGTCGACGGATCAGATCGCGGTGGTAACCGTGCCGTCACTCGAGGGCTATCCGGTCGAAGACTACAGCATCGGCCTGGCGCGCAAATGGGCCATCGGGCAAAAAGACAAAGACAACGGCATCGTCCTGCTGGTCGCACCCAACGAGCGCAAGGTTCGCATTGAAGTTGGCCGTCGCCTTGAGCCGATGATGACCGACACGATGTCGAAGCTGATCGTCGAGAACGCCATTCTCAGTCAGTTTCGACGCGGCAATTTTTCGGGCGGCATCCGCGATGGCGTGCGCGATATTAAAGCCGTGCTGCTCGGCGACGCGGAAGAGGTGAAAAACCGCGCCAAGGGTGGTCGCACACCCACCGACGACATGATGCCATTGATCCACTTCCTGGTCATTTTCGCGATCTTTGCTCTGATCATTTACATGAACAGCCGGGCGGAGCGCGACATGGAGCAGACGCTGGGGCCCGACGGCAAACCACTCCGCCGCAGACGGCGCGGCCTCGGCAGCGGGCCGATTTTCATACCCGGCGGCTCCGGCGGTTGGAGCGGCGGCAGTGGCGGCGGCGGCTGGTCAGGCGGTGGCGGCAGCTTCGGCGGCGGCGGAGCATCAGGAGATTGGTGAGAGACACAATGGATGAGCCAACGTCATGAGCCTTTTCACCGACGAGGACCGGCGCAGAATTTCAGCGACCATCACAAAGGCCGAGGCTGAAACCTCGGGCGAGATTATCGCCGTCATCGCGCATGCCAGTGAAAACTATTTCTATGTGCCCTTTCTCTGGGCGGCGCTTGCGGCACTGATCGTTCCGTGGCCGCTGATCCATTTCACCTGGATCGCGGTGCAATGGATCTATCTCCTGCAACTCTTGGTGTTTGCGGCGCTCGTTTTTTTCCTGTGGCCCCGCGCGCGGCGAACGGCGCTGGTGCCGAAATCAGCCCGAAACGCCCACGTCGAACGTCGCGCAAGAGAGCAGTTTCTCGTGCAGAACCTGCATACGACGGCGGGGCGTACCGGTGTTTTGATCTTTGTCTCGATCGCTGAGCGCCACGCCGTGGTGCTTGCCGATAAAGCGATCGACGGCAAAGTGCCGGCGGGTACTTGGCAGCAAATTGTCGATCGGCTGACGGCCGAGATCGGCGCGGGACTGGCAACGGAGGGTTTCATGCACGCGATCGAAGCGGCAGGCCGGCACCTCGCCGAACATTTCCCACCGGGTGCCATCGACCAAAACGAACTTCCGGACCATCTGATCGTTCTCGATGCCTAGAGCCGGCGCGAGCAGCGGCCTGACTTGCCGCAGAGTTAATCTATACTAAAGCGCCAAAGTTCCGATCGATTGAGCGCAGCGGTTCGGTTTCGGGGGAAACGAGCATGACCAATGACCACACACCCGTCGCAGACCGAGGTCGCGATGTCGAGCGCGCACCGCTGCGCGCCCGCGCCTCGTGGATGCTCTTCGATTGGGCGGCGCAGCCGTATTACACGCTGGTTCAGACATTCCTCTTTGCCCCATATTTCGCCAATGCCGTCGTCGAAAATTCGGTCTGCGGATCGATGATTGCGGTCGGCAGTGAAAAAGCCGCCTGCGGACAATCGCTGTGGGGATATGGAGCGGCCGTTGCGGGCTTGCTGATCGCCCTGCTCAGCCCGTTCCTCGGCGCCGTGGCTGACGGCGGCGGGCGGCGAAAGCCCTGGATGGCGGGCCTGTCATTGGTGTTTCTTGCAGGCCTCACCGCTTTGTGGACGGCAACGCCGGGCGCGGGCTTGACGACCATCGCTATCATTCTTGCAGGCTTCATTGTGGCGACGCTTGCCGCTGAACTGATGGGCGTCTTCTCCAACTCCATCATGACCGGCCTTGTGCCGAAGGATGAGCTTGGCCGGTTGTCGGGCACCGGATGGGCGGTCGGCTACTTTGGTGGCTTGGCCAGTCTGGCGCTGGTTGCTGGCTTCCTCGTGCCACTGCCGGGCGAAGCAACAACGCTGCTTGGTTTCGATCCACTGTTGCGCCTCGATTGGGCCGCGCGCGAGGGCGACCGCCTCACGGGTCCGTTCGCAGCCGTCTGGTTCATAATCTTCATCATCCCGTTTTTTGTGTTCGTGCCGGATCGCCGGCCGGCGCCGGCCGATCACGCGATGGCAACTCCGAAACGCTCAGCTCGGGCTGAATTGTGGGACACGCTGAAGTCGCTGCCCTCGCATCCGAGCATGCTGATCTTTCTCGTCGCGCGCATGCTCTACACGGATGGGTTGTCGGCGATCTTCACGTTCGGCGGCATCTATGGCGCCTCCGTGTTCGGATGGGGACCGCTCGAACTTGGCATCTTTGGCATCGTGCTGACACTCGTCGGCGCGTTCGGAGCGCTGCTCGGCGGCCGGCTCGACGACCGCTTTGGACCAAAAGCCGTGATCATCACAGCGCTGCTGATTTTGCTGGTCGGCGCCATCGGCATTCTCTCAGTCGACCAAACGCACATTCTCTACACGACGGAAGTGGTCGCGAAATCCGCAGGCTCGAAGCCATTTTCATCGATCGGCGAACAAACGTTTTTAGCCTTCGCGGTGATCGTCGGGCTCGTGGCCGCGCCGGTGCAGGCGGCAAGCCGTTCCCTGCTGGCGCGGCTGGCGCCGCCTGACAAGATCACGCAGTATTTTGGCCTGTTCGCGTTTTCAGGCAAGGTCACAGCATTTTTAGCGCCGCTGGTCGTCGCCTTGGTCACGCAGCAAACCGGCAGTCAGCGCATCGGCATGGCAGGCGTCCTCGTCTTTCTGATCATCGGAGCGCTAATGATGGTTTTCGTGCGCACGCAGCCGAAATCGGCGTAGTGAGCCGGCAGGCACTTTAGTGCCGGAAATGCCGCATGCCGGTGAACACCATGGCCAGTCCGCGCGCATCGGCAGCCGCGATCACCTCATCATCGCGCAGCGATCCGCCCGGTTGAATGACGGCTGTCACGCCCGCGTCCGCGGCTGCGAGCAAGCCGTCGGCAAATGGGAAGAATGCATCAGACGCTACGACGGATCCAACCGTGAGTGGTTGGACGACGCCCTGCGCCTTGGCGGCTTCACTCGCTTTCCACGCGGCGATGCGCGCTGAATCAATCCGGCTCATTTGGCCAGCGCCGATGCCGACTGTCGCACCGTTCTTGGCATAGACGATCGCGTTCGACTTGACGTGCTTTGCAACCTTGAACGCAAACATGAGGTCGTGCAGTTCTGGTTCGGTCGGGCGTCGCTTCGTCACAACCTTCAAGGCGCGCTCGTCGATACGTCCGTCGTCGTGCGATTGCACAAGGAGGCCGCCGGTGATCGAACGGATCATCAAGGCGTTTGCCGATACGGCGGATAGTCCGCCAGTCACCAGCAGGCGGAGATTTTTCTTCGCCGCAAAAATCGCCAGAGCCTCAACGGTCGCATCGGGCGCAATTACGACTTCGGTAAAAAGCTTGGTGATCTCTTCGGCAGCAGCCGCGTCGATGGCTTGATTGAGCGCGATGATGCCGCCGAATGCGCTGGTCGGATCTGATGCTAGTGCCTGCAAATAGGCGTCCTTCAGCGTTCGTCCGACTGCCACGCCGCAGGGATTGGCGTGCTTGATGATGGCGACGGCGGGTGTCGTAGTATCGAACTCCGAAATCAGTTCGAAGGCCGCGTCGGTATCGTTGATGTTGTTGTATGAGAGCTCTTTGCCCTGGAGCTGTTTGGCTGTCGCGACGCCAAAGCGGGTGCAATCGGACACATACATCGACGCCGTCTGATGTGGATTTTCTCCATAGCGCAAAGCTTGACCGAGGCGGCCGCCAAATGCACGCCAAGTCGGCGCCGCGACATCCAATTGATCGACGAACCAGTTGCTGATGGCGGCATCATAGGCTGCCGTGCGCGCAAACGCTTTCGCGGCTAACGCTCGGCGCAGTGAAAGCGAGGTCGCGCCGTTGTTCGTCGTCATATCGGCAAGAACACGGGCGTAGTCCTCGGCTTCGATGACGACGGTGACAGCGTCGTGGTTTTTCGCTGCCCCGCGAATCATTGCTGGCCCGCCGACATCAATATTCTCGATGCAATCGTCGTTGGACCCACCTTCAGCGGCCGTCACCTCGAAGGGATAGAGATTAACGACGAGCAAATCGATCGGCTCGATGGCGTGACTGGCGGCGGCGACATCGTGCTGGGCGTTGCCGCGGATCGCGAGAAGTCCGCCATGCACGCGCGGATGCAGCGTTTTGACTCGGCCATCCATCATCTCAGGAAAGCCGGTCAATTCCGACACATCGGTCACGGCCAGGCCAGCAGCCTTCAGTGCTGCCGACGTGCCACCCGTCGACACCAGTGCGACGCCGTGGCTTTTCAGGGCCCGAGCGAAATCTATGAGGCCGGTTTTGTCGGAGACCGAAAGCAATGCGCGACGAATTTTCAAATCTGGCATTGCGCGTCTCCCTGATGTCGAGAGCGGCGTTATCACGATGCTGGCCGGATGAACACACTTAGACGAGGACGCGACGATCAAATCGCGCGGTCCTGACGCGGGTCAAAGGCCGCTTTCGGCGGTAACTTCCCAGCGAATTTCAACCGCCCCGCGCATTGTGCCGCGAACCACGATCTGCAGGCTTGGACGAGGCCCAGCACTATCGACAAAGTACAGTCCATCCTCGATCGAGATCAGGCCCGTGTCGGCCTTAAAGTGCCAGACTTGGCCGTCGCTGACGCGGATCCGGCAGCTGTCGCGCGTGCCGCCGCGTTCGACCCGGCAATCGGGGTGTACATGAAAATGAATGGCATAGGGCAGTTCCCCCGTCAGCACGGCTTTATGCGTGGGATGATCTAAGCGATCGAGGCCGTCGAGGCGCCGTCCAGACGCGGCCAGTGCCAACCGCCGATTGTGCATCACTCCAAACCGCTTCAGGTAGCCATCGTGACTTGCGGCCAGCACTGCAACACCACCGTCGTCACTCAATCCCGCGACAACCATATCCGGGCCGCGGATCGGCAATCCGCCAACAATAGCCTCCAGCTGCGGGTGGCGCACGAGCCGCGATGACGATGTTTCAGCGAGGCACAGTGTCGTGTGGCTGGCGGTGGCGCGGGCCGCAGCCGCCCAATCCTGATGCGCTGAACTCGGGAAGCCGCAGTTGACGAAAATCAATCGTGCGCGCGACGTCATCTCGAATGACAGCGCACCGGCTTGAGCTTCGGTTGCAATTTCGAGCGGAGGTGGTGACCCGATGTCGACAATGGCGATCGTCTCGCCACGTTCGAGCCGGGCGTACCCTGACGTTTCTGCCGCCGATACCGCGTCGAGATCACCGCCGGAGTAGCCTAACACTGTCGCAAGTGCCGCCGGTGATCCTGTACTGACACCATTGAAGCGCGCCAGCATGCCGTCGCCCAAGCGCATGAAACGCAAGAACGCCAAGGCCTTTTTAACGACAGCCGGAATCGCTTCAGGAGCCCGGCGGCCGCGCGCCTGGAAGCATTGCCCGAGCGGCAGCAAGTCAAGAATGAGGTCCGCCAGCACGCTTGGGTTTCGGCTGACGTGGCCGCCATCATCGAGGATTTGACGCCGCAGCTCCGCTTCGAGGGCGGTCTCGGCGCTCTGCACTTGGCGATCGTGTCCGGAAACCGAAAGTTCAGAGATAACGAGCGCGATCAGACACACCATTCGCGGAACACCGTCCGGCGCGTTTCGCCAGGTCGTTTTCAAGGTGACGATTTGCTGGCTGATGCTGGCCATGATGATCGAGTATGTCCGCGCGTCGGCACCTTCGAGCAGGAGATGCGCCTGCGCGATCCACGACATCAGCCTGCGTGCGACGACCGGCGGCTCGAATGCTGCACCCTTAGGCACCCGACTTAGCGAAATCCACTCCAGAACCAATTGCCGGGCAGCCGTTGTGACGGCGGCGGATTCGTCGGTTTCGCTGGCGGCGACGGCAAGATGGCGGAGCCACGAAAAGCCATGCAGCTCGCGCTCCCATGCAAGGCTCGGCGGCATGATGCGGAAAGGCGTGGCGCCTCTGAGATCAGCGATTTCCGACGCCAACCCGAATTGGTCATTTTGATACTCGGACCAGAAGCTCGGATCGGCCGAGCGCAATTCCTGCGGCACGATGAGGATTTGATCGGCCGCCCCGCCGCCATAGAGCCAGCGCAAAAGCGGCGATGAGACCGCGCGTGTCACGGCGCGGCGGCGCGACTGCTCGACAGATAGCGTTCGAATCTTGAGCCGTTCCGACAGGCTTAAATCCGTCATGCCGCTCCCCGGCTGCTGGTGCGGCCAACGCGCCAGACCTCGCTCGATGCGCCACCCAAGCTGGATGCTGGTCACTTTCGCACTAGAGCGCTTGGCGATCTGATAGAAGCAGATCGGCGCTCTAATATGATGCTTTGTCGCATTTTCTGACGACGAACCGGATCCACTTCGTCGGAAAATGCTCTAGCGGTTTGCACGTGCCAAGACAAGTCAGCGGGGCAACGCAACTGTTGACCGATGGGCCATCCGCGCCTAACGCCGCCTAGCCGCGCCGTACCAGCCGCGCGGCGTAAAACCCGTCAAGGCCTTGAAGGCCAGTTGGCAATGCGTCGAGATGGCAGGGCAGAGTACGCACATCGCCGTCAGCGGAAATCCATGACTGGACCTCGGGCCAGGCCGCTTGGTCGGCGCTGGCCAGATCGCCAGGCGTCACCGGCAGGCGGGCAAAATTCGCATGCTCAGCCAGGAATGCCGCGATCTGATCGCGGCCCTCTTCCGGTTCGAGCGAGCACGTGCAGTAAATCAATGTCCCACCGACCGTAAGCAGCTCGGCGGCCCGCCGTAGGATCGGCGCCTGCACCGCAGCGAGCGCTGCAACGTCGTCACTGCGTTTCAAATGCAAAATATCAGGATGACGCCGGATCGTGCCCGTCGCGGTACATGGTGCATCAACCAGGATTGCATCGAACAGCCGCCCAGGCGCGAACGTTGCGGCGTCTGCGACGGCCACCTCCGCATCGAGCCCGAGGCGAGCGAGGTTAGCCTTCAACCGGTTGAGACGTCCCGGTGATTTGTCGACGGCGGTAACTTGGGCTCCCGCCAACACCAACTGAGCTGTCTTGCCGCCAGGCGCAGCACACAAGTCAGCGACGTGACGACCGCGAAGATCGCCGAACAACAGAGCCGGGAGACGCGCCGCCGCATCCTGGACCCACCAAGCGCCTTCGTCGTAGCCAGCCAGGCCTTCAATTCGGCCCGATGCTGACAGACGCACCGAACCCGTCGGCAGTTTGATACCGCCGAGCCGTTCGGCCCAAGCCTCGGAATCCTGTTTGATCGACAGATCGAGCGGAGCTTCGTTCAGGCTCGCAGCGGCGATGCGGTGGGCAAGATCGGCGCCATAGTATTTCTGCCATCGCGTGAGCATCCATGATGGGCAGTTCAATGTCGCATGATCGAAGCCCGCCCAAATTTCCGGGCCTTCCACGCTGACGCGGCGCAGCACTGCATTGGCTAATTTGGCGAAGCGTTGCGCCGAGCGATCGACGCGGCATTGATCGACCGCCAACGAAATCGCGGCGTGCGGCGGCGTTTTTAGGATCAGAAGCTGCGCCGCCGCCGACAGCAGGATCGGCTCGAGACGCCCCTGGTTTTCCGGCAATGGCTTGCCGAGAAAACGCCCAATCACGGCATTTAGCGAACCGCGATGCCGCAAAACGGTCGAGGCGATATTTCGGGCAAACGCGCGATCGCGCGGTGCCAGTCCGCGAGCCTCCGAAACTTTTGAGAACACGTCATCGAACGCGCGTTTTTCGACGAAGACCGAAAACAATGCCGACGCTGCAACGTCGCGCGCCGCAACGCCGTCGCCGGGCTCATCGCGGTTGCGGCGAGGCGTGTCATCGCGCGGACGCGGCGCAAGTCGCTCGGCACCACGATCTCCGGGCAATGATCCTCTGAGACTTCCTGAGCGGAACTTGCCGCGATGGCGGGTCGTGTCGTCACCCACGATTTCGCCTCTCTGCGGTGAACTGCATCATCCCCACGGACGCTGCGATTTGACCGCGTGATTGCGACCCCCAACCCATACCCCGCGATTTGCCGAAGAGTCGTGGTTTGATGTCGGCGCGTTTTCTTCGAACGAGCCACCGCCCGATACACCCATTTCGCGCGCCAGTGCTTCCAGTTCGGCGACGCGATTGTCGACGTTGGGATGAGTTGAAAACATGTTGTCGACGCCACGGCCGTTCAGCGGATTGATAATAAAAACGTGCGCTGCGGCCGGAATACTCTCGGCCTGCTCGTTCGGCACGCGGCGAGCGATGGTGTTGATTTTCTTGAGCGCTGTCGCCAGCCATAACGGATTGCCGGCAATCTGCGCGCCTAATCGGTCCGCCTGATACTCGCGCGAACGGCTGATTGCCATCTGCACCATCATGGCCGCCAGCGGCGCAATGATAACGGCGGCGATGGTGCCGAACATTCCAAGTCCGCCCCGATCATTGTTACGGCCAGCGCCGAAGAGCATGCCGAATTGCAAATACTGCGCGAACATTGATACCGCGCCGCCGATCGTCGCCGCCACCGCCATGGTCAAGGTGTCACGGTTCTTAATGTGCGCCAGTTCATGCGCCATGACGCCCGCAAGCTCTTCCTTTGACAACGCCTCCAGCAGACCCGTTGACGCACATACAGCAGACCGTTCCGGACTACGGCCAGTGGCAAACGCATTGGGCTGGGGATTGTTCATGATATAGACGCGTGGCATCGGCAGTTCGGCGCGCTGCGCCAAATCCCGGACTAACGCGACCAATTCGGGCGCCGTCCGGTCGTCAACCTCTTGCGCTTTGAACATGCGCAAAACCATCGTGTCGGACTTCCACAGGCTAACGACATTCATGACCAGGGCAATGAGAAATGCCATGACCATACCACCGCGACCACCAACGGCCGCGCCCATCGCGACCAGAATGGCCGTCAGAACTGCCAGCAAAAGGGCTGTTCGGGCATAATTCATCGGCATCTTTCGGCGCTCCTCGGTCGCATCGTCATCCGGCGGACACGCATCCAATTGCCGCCCGACGCGGTATATAAGATGTCGCGAGCGCCGGGTTAAGGCCTCGCGCCATCCTTTGCAGCAACACCGCCACCGCGAAACCGATGAGCGGTGATCGTTTCAAATCGAGATCCATGTCCAATATCGAAACAACTCATTCAAATGACCCGGCTCCACCCCGGACGTTAACGCCGGAAGCGCAGCGCGCCTTGGCTGAAGCGGAGGCGCGGCGCCAAGCATCTCTGATTGTTTCAGGCACCGCCGTCCCCGGCAAGGAAATAGGCGGTCGAGCCGGGCCGGACCCCGTGCGCTTTGGTGACTGGGAGACCGGCGGTATCGCAACTGACTTTTGATGTCTCGGCTGTTGGCGACGCAAACGGCACTTGAGCGTGCGATTCCGAACAATCGTAAACAACAAATAAACCAGGGCGAGAAGTCGACCCACCGTGGAGTGTTCAGGCGAAGTATAAGGTCTTCGGTTTGCATCGGCCGTAACTAACGACAGCTCGATGTATCACGGAGACACACATGTTGCGCCGCTTCTCTCGTTCTCTTGGTCTGTTTCGGAATGAAGAGCGTGGCTCGACCATGATCCTATTTGGGGTCATGGCGTTCGTACTTTTTTTCGCGGCCGGCATGGCGATCGATTATGGCCGCATTCAAGATTTGCGCACACGAATGGGCGGCGCGATCGATGCCGCATCATTGGCGGTCGGCCGTGAACTTCTAAATGGCCAATTGACCGACACCGAACTGGTCGCCTTCGGCAAAACCTATTTTCGCGAGAATTCCAAATTGCTCAGCGAAGCCATGTCTGTCATTGGCGAACCGACAATTGTCGTCAATCGCGACAGCGGCTCCGTCGATATCAAGGCCAATGCCAAAATCGCCATGACATTGACGCGAATTGGCGGCTTCGACACATTGGACGTTCCGGTCGCATCGCAAGCTGTTTTCAAACAGCGCGATATCGAGGTCGGCATGGCGCTTGACATCACCGGCTCTATGAACACGCAAATCAAAGGAAAGACGAAAATAGCGTCGCTGAAATCAGCGTTTGCTGAGTTCGCCGACGAAATTTTTCCTGAGCAAGAAGGACCGCAATCGATCCGTGTAGCGCTCGCGCCCTACTCTGCGGGTGTGAAACTCGGCGGCTACGCGACCAACATCACGACAGGCCCGCCTGGCAAGGATTGCATCGCCGAACGCGCCAATGGAAATTTCAACGACAGCGTTAGCAAGTTCAATATTTCTCCTCAGTGCCCACCGCCGATCGTCAAGCCACTCACCGACGATAAGCAAAGTCTGATTTCCGAGGTCAATGGCTATTCGGCCAACGGTGCGACGGCCGGTCATCTCGGTATTCAATGGGCGTGGAATTTGATTTCCGATAACTGGGGCGGCGTGTGGGGCGGCGCGAGCAAGCCGGACGATTACCAGAAGGTCAAGGATAAGAAGTTGATGAAAGCGGTCGTGCTGATGACCGACGGTGATTTCAATACGCGGTATTCGGGACCGTCGTCGGCAAATCAAGCCGTCGAGCTTTGCAAGGCAATGAAGGCGAAGGATGTCATTGTGTTTTCAGTCGGCTTCGGGCTCGGCAATAGCAACCCCATAGCGACATCAACGCTCAAGGCCTGCGCCACGCCGGGTGAGGACTACTTCGCCGCCGCCGAAGACGAGGAAGACCTTAAGGCGGCGTTCCGCCAGTTCGCCGGCACGCTGACCAAACTGCGACTGTCGCGATAGCCGAAATTCGGTCTATTTTTCCGCGTTGAGAGAACGCTCCGGCAACGGGGCGTTTTTGTCATTCGGCCGCTGATTAGGGCGGGCGCGGGGTACCATTCGTTGATCTCACACCGCGACGACCGGAAACGAACAATCCGGTCGCGACGACGCCGGCGCCTGCGCGCACTGCTTATTGTGCTGATCGCACTCAGCCTCGCAGTCGCGACTTGGAGCGGCATCATCCCGCGCCAAATCGCCAACCTGGCGCCGCTCGACTTGGCTGACAAGCATGCTTGGTTCGTCGATCTCAGGCTTGCCGCGCTATCAAATAACCGAGCGCTGTGCCGAACAACCTTGACCTCACCCCTCATTAGCGCAAGGCCAATTGCCGACAAGCCCTTCGTCGACGGCTGCGGCTGGCGTAATGCAGTCGCGCTTTCCGGCGCTGGCCGACTTCGCGTGACTATTGATGAACTCACATGCGAGACGGCCGCCGCCACCGCAATGTGGGTGGCGCACGTCTTACAGCCCGCTGCCGAGCAACATTTGCAGGTGCCCGTCGTGGCGCTGCAAACCATGGGCGGCTACTCATGCCGCAACATTGTCGGCAACAAGCTCTGGCAAGACTTCCGCAGTCAGCATGCGACGGCCAACGCAATCGATATCTCGGCGTTTGAATTGCAGGACGGTCGAGTGATTTCAATCAAAAAGCATTGGGCGTCGACTGGCCCGCAGGCCGATTTCTTGCGCGCCGTACACAACGGTGCCTGCCGTTATTTCCGCGTCGTCCTTGGGCCCGACTACAACGCGGCCCATCGAGACCATTTCCATCTTGATCGCGGCTACTTAAAATCGTGCAAGTAGGCTTGGTGTTGGCTGGCATTTTCTCAAGCCAGCACCGGTGACGCCGTCCATGTCGGTTGCGACGGACGCTCGCCAGCCGGCAGGATTGATGACCAGCATCACCGAATCATCGGTTGATCAACTGGCTTTACGGTTCTGCCGATTGCCGACGAGGTCATCGACCACGCCTGGATCGGCGAGCGTCGACGTATCACCGAGATTGCTGAAATCATCCTCGGCGATCTTGCGCAAAATGCGCCGCATGATTTTGCCCGATCGCGTTTTCGGCAGTCCCGGCGAGAATTGGATGAGATCCGGCGATGCGATCGGTCCGATTTCTTTGCGGACATGTGCCACCAAATCCTTGCGCAGCGCATCGTCTCCGCTTTCGCCACTGTTGAGGGTGACGTAGCAGTAGATCCCCTGGCCTTTGAGATCGTGCGGATAGCCAACAACTGCCGCTTCCGAGACCTTGGGATGCGAGACGAGTGCGCTCTCGACCTCGGCGGTGCCCATGCGGTGGCCGGAGACGTTGATCACATCGTCGACCCGGCCGGTGATCCAGTAGTAGCCATCGGCGTCGCGCCGGCAGCCGTCACCGGTGAAGTACATGCCTGGATAGGTTGAGAAGTAAGTCTGTTCGAAGCGGTCGTGATCGCCGTAGATGGTTCGCGATTGCCCTGGCCAGCTATCGAGAATGACGAGGTTGCCCTGAGCTGCACCTTCGAGAATGTTGCCTTTGTCATCGACGAGGGCCGGTTGAACGCCAAAAAAGGGCAGCGTGGCTGATCCCGGTTTCAAGGCCGTGGCGCCTGGCAGCGGCGAAATCAAAATGCCGCCCGTCTCGGTTTGCCACCAGGTGTCGACGATCGGGCACCGGCTGTCGCCAACGACGCGATGATACCACTCCCACGCTTCAGGATTGATCGGCTCGCCAACCGAGCCGAGCAGGCGCAAGGACGACCGATCATTTCGAGTGACGAGTTCGTCGCCAGCTCCCATCAGCGAGCGGATCGCCGTCGGAGCGGTATAAAAAATATTGACCTTCCACTTGTCGACGACATCCCAGAATCTCGACGAGTTCGGATAGGTCGGAATGCCTTCGAACATGACGGTGGTCGCGCCGTTGACGAGCGGCCCGTAAACGATGTAGCTGTGACCCGTGACCCAGCCGACATCAGCCGTGCACCAGTAGATGTCGCCGTCGTGGTAGTCGAACACGTACTGATGCGTCATCGACGCATACAGCAGATAGCCACCGGTGGTGTGGACGACACCTTTCGGCTTGCCGGTTGACCCGGACGTGTAGAGCACGAACAGCGGGTCTTCGGCATTCATGGCGACCGGCGGGCACTCGGCTGCAACCGTTTCCAATTCTTCGTGCAGCCAGAAATCGCGACCCGCTGTCCACGGCACCGGATTACCGGTGCGGCGCACGACCAGCATTTTTTCGTCACCGCTGCATTTGGCAAGCGCGGCGTCAGCATTTTTTTTGAGAGCAACGGGCTTGCCGCCGCGCAGGCCTTCGTCCGCCGTGATGACGAGCTTCGATTGCGCATCGTCAATCCGGTTCTGCAAGCTGTCTGGCGAGAACCCGCCGAACACGATCGAATGGATGGCGCCGATGCGCGTGCAGGCCAGCATCGCGTAGGCAGCCTCGGGAATCATCGGCAGATAGATGGTGACGCGGTCACCTTTTTTGACGTCGTGTTTCTTCAACACATTGGCGAACCGCTGCACGCGCTCGTGCAACTGGCGATACGTGATCAGTTGGCTTTCATTTGGGTTATCGCCTTCCCAGATGATCGCGACCTGGTTGCCGCGCGTTGCCAAATGACGATCGATGCAATTGGCCGAGACATTCAGAGCGCCGTCCTCGAACCAGCGAATATCAACCGCGCCCTGAGCAAACGACGTGTTCTTTGCGCGTGTGTACGGCTTCATCCACTCGAGCCGCCGCCCCGCCTCGGCCCAGAAACCTTCGGGATCGGACAAAGACCGCGCGTACATCGACTTGTAAGACGCTTCATTGACGAGAGCCCGCTCTGCCCATGCGGCGGAAACGGGGTAAGTCTTGTCGGTCATTTCGCTGGTCCTCCGGTCGGCTATCTCAACGGCAGCCTTCATGGGCTCATTATGCGAGTTGGCACGCCGCGTCACAACTTGCTCGAAGGTCTAACGCGGCGAAACTGCGCTTATCGAGATGTCGGGATGCTGCCCCACGGCCCCCGAGGCGGCTCGAAAACCCGATGCTAGATCAATGATTTGGCAGAAACTTTGAAATACCGCCGGCATTAAGCTTGCCAGACGGCACTGCGTTTGATCTCGGCATCTTCCAGGTCACGCGTTACCGGCACCGCATACTCGTGCAGAAGCCGATAGCGATCACGCGGAAAATAACTGCGCTGCGGGTCGCCGATGAGAACGACGGCGCCAGCCGCTTTGGCGCGCGCGATATAGTCTGACACCCGATCGGCAAGCTGGCGCTCGTAATACAAGTCGCCAATCAGATGCACGTCGGCTCGGCCGGGCGGAAGTGCCAATAGATCAACGCTGGTCGTTGCGAAGGTGACGCCGTTGGCTGCGGCATTGAGCCGGCAAGCGGCCAATGCAATGGGATCGATATCGCATGCGACCACACTGGCCGCCCCAGTCATGCACGCGGCGATGGCCGTGAGGCCCGACCCGGAGCCGAGATCGATGACGCCGCGCTCGCGACAGATCTCTGGGTGATCGAACAGATAGCGGGCGAGGGCTTGCCCGCCGGCCCAGGCAAACGCCCAGTAAGGTGGCGCGATATTCATTTCGCCAAGATCGTCTTCTGTCTTCTGCCAGAGCGGCACGGACTCTTCAGCGAGGTGAAGAATAATTTCCGGCACGATCGGCGGATGCAGGAGCTTGGTATTTTTTGCAATGAATTGCGCGACGGCTGCCGCATCATCGATATCAAGTTGAGCGGCACTCATCGCGGCGGCAAGCGTTTGAAATCGAGCCCGCCCATGCGGCAGACTTCCTTCCATTCGTCCGGCTTGACCGGCTGTACCGACAGCCGCATCGATGTCACCAGCGCCATGCTGGCGAGCTTAGGGTTGCTTTTGACATCGATCAGCGTAACGGGCCGCGGCATCGGCACGACGGCTTTGACATCGACACATTCCCAGGTACCGCTATCGTCCTGCGAATCGGGATGGGCGAGCGCGATCACTTCGCAAATGCCGACGATCTCCTTGCCGTCGTTCGAGTGATAGAAAAATCCCCGATCGCCAATTTTCATCGCCCGCATATTGTTACGGGCCAGATAATTGCGGACGCCATTCCACTCTTCGCCGGTTGCGCCTTTTGCGACCAGCATATCCCACGAAAAAGCGTCCGGTTCGCTCTTGAAAAGCCAATAGGCAGGCATGCGTGATCAACCTCGTTTCGGCAATCGCATTAAGACCGGGATTCAATCTTCGGCTTTGAGCGGCCGCTGCATCAGGCCGGCAATCGCGTCGTCCACCGAGACGCGGCCTTCGATAACGCTCAAAACAGCTTCCGCGATCGGCATGTCGATCCGCCGTTCGCGAGCCAAAGCGACCACGGCTGCGGCCGTGTAAACGCCCTCGGTGACCGCCGTTCGGCTTCCTAAAATATCGGCCAGCTTTTTGCCTTCACCAAGGCCACGCCCAAGCGACATGTTCCGCGACTGCGGACTGCCGCACGTCAAGACGAGGTCGCCAAGACCTGACAACCCGAGCAGTGTTTCCGGCTTCGCGCCCATGGCGTCGCCGAAACGGCGCAATTCAGCAAAGCCGCGCGTTACAATGGCCGCGTGCGCGCTGGCGCCAAGACCACGTCCCTCGACAATACCCGCTGCGATCGCCAAGACGTTTTTGACGGCGCCGCCAAGTTCGGCTCCCATGACATCACTCGACCAGTAAAGCCGCATCTGCCGCGATGACAATGCTGATGCCAAATTGCGCCCTAGGTGTTCATTGCGGCACGCGAGCGTCAGAGCGGCAGGAAGCCCGCGCGCCACGTCGGCCGCAAAACTCGGACCTGAGAGGACGGCGAATGCTGCGTCCGGACTGATCTCGCCGATGACATCGCCCATCGTTTTGCCGGTCTTTTGCTCAATGCCTTTCGCACACATGACGATGGGCGTGTCAGGCAACAACGCCGCGCGCATCTCGGTCATGACTTGGCGGACATGCTGGGCTGGCACAACGATCAGACAGACGCTCCCTGATGCGGCCTGCTTAAGATCGCCTGTCGCATAGATAGATCGATCAAGCGCAATGCCCGGCAGAAAAGCCCGATTGACCTGCCGGTTCGCTATGTCGTGGACCACGTCCGGCTCGCGGGCCCACAAGGTGACGCGATGGCCGCCTAGCGCGAGCGTTTGCGCCAGAGCCGTGCCCCACGCCCCCCCGCCGATGACGCTGACTGTTTCAAACGTCACGTTCAAACCCCATCCCACAGTCGTTTCGGAACATTATCGTCTCGACAGCCTGGAAGCCATGATCTTACGCTTTTACGCCGGCGCCTTTGGCAGGAGCGGCATCTGCATCGAGCGGCCAGCGTGGGCGGACGGGCGCCTGTAATCCATCGCTTTGCCCGCGCGCGTGACGTTCGGCGCCAGCCCAGGCGATCATTGCGCCATTATCGCTACACAACGACAGCGGTGGAGCATGGAACGAATAGCCGAACGTCTCAGCGACCCCAACCAGCGCTGCGCGTAAAACTTGGTTCGCAGCGACGCCGCCCGCGACAACAAAGGGGCGATGGCGATCGTCCGGAAATCGGTGCACGACAGCTCGCATCACCTGCGCCACGCGATCGACCACAGTGTCGCAAACGGCCGCTTGGAACGACGCGCAGATGTCGGCCACGTCGTCGTCCGAGATTGGGGCGATTGCTTCGGCCGCGTGACGCACTGCGGTTTTCAGACCTGCGAACGAAAAATTTGGATCGGCTCGGCCAAGCATCGGCCGTGGCAGCTTGAAACGGCGCGGGTCGCCGTCAATCGCCGCTGCCTCGACGGACGGACCGCCCGGCATCGGCAAGCCGAGGAGCTTCGCGGTTTTGTCGAAGGCCTCACCCAGCGCATCATCGATGGTCGTGGCGAGGCGGCGATAGCCACCGACGTCCTCGACGAACAGAATTTGGGTATGCCCACCCGACACCAGCAGCATCACATAGGGTGGCGGCAGCCCATCGGTCAGTCCGCAAGTCAGCGCGTGCGCTTCAAGGTGGTTGATCGCTAAAAAAGGTTTGCCGGTTGCCAGTGCGAGGGCCTTGCCTGTAATGGCGCCGATGATGAGCCCGCCGATAAGCCCCGGTCCACTGGTCGCCGCAATCGCATCGACGTCGGCGAGTTTTACATGCGCTTGCGCCAGCGCCGCAGCAATGATGTGATCGAGGCAGGTCGTATGGGCGCGGGCGGCAATCTCCGGCACGACGCCACCATAAAGCTCGTGCTGCTTGAACTGCGATCGCACCACATTTGATAGGATGTATCCGCGGCCATCGGCATCGCGTGCCACCACGGCGGCAGCGGTCTCATCGCAACTAGATTCAATTCCGAGAACAAGCGTGCGGCGCGGTGCTGTCGGTGAGCTTATGGTCATCGATTCAGGATCTTCGCCCGTCCGGTTGGCATTGGCGCGTCATTATTGCATTAATGCGCCCGCACCGCCCGCCTAGCACTTGGAGAAAGTCCGTTGCAAGCCGCTAAAATTCGCATTGGCACCCGGGGATCGCCCCTGGCACTTGCCCAGGCTCACGAAGTTCGCGCCCGCCTCGCCACCGCGCACGGTCTCGACGAGGCCGACATCTCGATAACAATAATCAAAACCACCGGCGATCAGGTGCTCGACCGGCCACTGGCCGAGATCGGCGGCAAAGGGCTATTTACCAAAGAGATCGAAGAAGCGCTGCTGTCGAACGATATCGATGTGGCGGTGCATTCAATGAAAGACATGCAAACCGCACTTCCCGATGGCTTAATGATCGGCGCGGTGTTGCCGCGTGAAGATGTCCGCGATGCGTTCATATCGCTGCGCCACCAGAGTTTGGCTGAACTGCCCTCCGGCGCCGTGGTCGGCACGTCATCGTTGCGCCGCCAAGCGCAACTCCTGTTTACGCGGCCGGATCTCACCGTCGTCGGCTTTCGCGGGAACGTGCAGACCCGCCTGAGAAAGCTGCAAGACGGCGTTGCCGAAGCCACCTTCCTCGCTGTCGCCGGCTTAAAACGGCTCGGCATGGAAGACCGCATCACGGCGCCAGTGCCGATCGAGCAAATGCTGCCGGCCGTGGCTCAAGGTGCAATCGCACTTGAAATTCGTTCCGGCGATACCGCCAGCGCCGCTATGATCGCGCCCTTGAACGATGCGTCTGCGGCGCTTGCGGTGACGGCTGAACGCGCGTTTCTCACCCGGCTCGAAGGCTCGTGCCGAACCCCCATCGCGGGCTATGCGCATCTCAGCGACGGCCTTTTGATGTTTCGCGGCCAAGTGTTGTCGCCCGATGGCGCGAAAGGGTACGATGTCGCGCGCCACGGCGCCCCCGAGCACGCCCACGACGTAGGCCTGGAAGCGGCCGACGATGTGTTGTCAAAAGCGGATGCGAGCATTCTCGCAAGATCGCACGCTTAATGCGTATTCTGCTGACTCGGCCCGAATCCGACGCGCAAGATCTGAAAATTCGGCTCGAAGTGCTTGGCCACGTTGGTATTCTAGCGCCGCTCCTGCAGATTGAATACGTGAACATCGTCGAATCCGCGTTTGCCGGGGCAGGCGCCCTCGTCGCTACCAGCCGCCACGGTTTAACGGCACTGGTCGACGCCGGCGTTTTGGCGTCGGCGCTTCCGCTGCCAGTGTTCACGGTTGGCGAAGCGACGGCTTTGCGCGCCCGTGAACTCGGCTTCCAACGCGTCATCGCGGGTGCCGGGACGGCCGCAGACTTGGTGCCGCTGATCCTTGCCGACCCAATTGCGCACACGCGCCAACTCGTCCACCTCGCGGGCGACCACCTCGCCTTCGATCTGCAGGCGGCGCTCGCCCACGATCACGTCATCGTCGTGACGGTTCCGGCCTATCGTTCGATTGCCGCCACAGCATTGCCCAAGCCCGTGGTAGAGCAGCTCGCCGGCAAGGAAATCGACGCTGTCGTCTTGATGTCGCCGCGGACGGCGCAGACATGGATCAACGTTGCAAGCGAGCTGCCTGAGCCGTCCGCGACGTCCAACCTCTTGCATGTCTGCGTGTCTGATGCCGTTGCGGCAGCGCTTGCCGACGCATGGGCCAAATCACGGCCCCATGACGCCAGTTCGGAGTTAAAAATTCACGTGGCCAGCCGGCCGGCGCGCGAAGAAATACTTGCTCTCATTGGTCGCCTAGCGGCACAGTGACAGACAGAGTAAGACAACTGACGACAGCAGTTTTCGGCTCCAAGTTTGCTCCACGTCTGCTGCGGACACGTAATCGCATGAGTGCACCCGGCAGTGCCGTCGAACCCAGCAGTTGGGCGCAGCACCTTGGGCTGAAGATCTCATCTGCGACGTGGACGCGCCAGGCTCGCCGGAGCGATTACCGATCCACATCAGCGCCCATTCGTGGGTTTCACTCGCACAAGTACAGAGGCGTTTGCTCCCATGGCAGATAAGACCGGCGATCAGCCCAAAAATCCATCCGCTGGTGAACCACCGAGTGCGGGCGCGGCACCAAAGCGGCCATTCGCCACGATTGATTTGAAAGCCACCGAGATCAAGGTAAAGCCGCTGAGCGATCGCGGGGCCGCCGCAGCGTCGAGTTCGTCTGCGACAGCTACGGTGGGGACCAATCCCGGCCCCGCACCAGCTTCGACATACGCGACGGCGACCGGCACCGAACCAAAAGGCGAGCCTGCCAATAGCGCCTCACCGCCGAAGACGGGCACCCCGTCAGCCGCCGCTCCAGCCACCGCGTCGGGATCGGCGTTCGGCGCCTCGCCGGCGGCAGACACACCCGCACCCCCTGCGCCGTCCGAAAAAGTTGTCATGAAAAAGCGTGGCGGGTTTTTCTCCCATGCCGCAGCCGGACTGATAGGCGGCGTGCTGGCGCTCGCTGGTGCGGAATGGGCCCTGCCGCAACTTGGAATTCATGGCACGACGTCGCGCATCGCCGACACGACGTCGGCGTTGGCAGCACGCGTCGCATTAATTGAGCAAAAAGGTCTGAGCACCGATGCCGCGCTGAATGCCGACCAAACCGCGCGGCTTGCTGCAATCGAAAAATCCGTCGGCCAAATTCCACAGCTGACCGAAAGCCAGGCGCGGCTGGTTGCCGACACAAAAGCCGCCCTCGCCGCAGCGGCCAGCGACGCCGGCGCACCTGAACAGCTGACCCGGCTAAGTGCTGTCGAGGAAAAATTCAAGGCATTGGTCGAGGCTGGCGCCAACGACCCCAACGGCAATAGGCTCGCACAGCTCGCCGCCTTGACCGGCAAAGTTGCCGACCTCGAAACCAGCCTTTCGACACAACTCACCGCTTTGCGCAAGAGTGTGGCGGAAGACGTTGAGGGACGCATTATCGCCGCAACCGAGGCCAGCGAAGCAGCTAAATCGGGTACGCAGCGCATCGATCGCGATGTCGCGACAGTCAAGGGTGACGCGGCGCGTCTTGAAGAGCGCTTGCTAGCGATGAAAGCGGAAACAGATCGAACTGCTGCTGCCGCGCAGCTCGCCCAGGAGAGCGCAGCTGCCCTCAAGTCCGAATTGAATGCCGCCAAATCCACTTTCGCCAAACCTGCGGACATCGCCGCCGTCATCGGGCCCGTTGCTTCGCGATTGACCGCAATCGATCAAAGCATTCAGTCCGTTATGAAAGCCGAGGACCAGCGGCGCAGCAACGCGGAGCGCATTGTGCTGGCTTTGGAACTGCAGAATCTCAAGCGCGCGTTGAGTACAGGCGGCAGCTATTCAGTTGAACTCGCCAGCCTGCAAAAAGCCGCTGACGCGAGCGTCGACCTCAGTGCACTCGATAAATTCAAAGACGTCGGCGTGCCGTCGGCGGACGTTCTTACAAAAGAATTCCGCACGGTAGCCTATGCCGCTATCGATGCTGAAATCGAGCCGGCTGAGGGTGGCGTCATGGATCGTTTGCTGGCCGGCGCGAAGTCCGTTGTCCGCGTTCGCAAGGTCGATCACGCCGCCGACGATAAAACAGCAGAGGCGGTTGTCGGCCGCATGGAAATCGCCTTGAAGGACGGTCGACTTGGAGATGTCTTAAGTGAGTCCCGCGACCTCGGGCCCAAAGCTTTAGATGCCGTCAGGCCCTTCCTCGATAAAGTCGCCGCTCGCGTCAGCGTCGACGACGCCGTCGAAAAGCTCGATAGTCAGCTAAAAACCTCCTTGAAGCCGGACGCAGCAGCAGGGCCTGCTCCGTAGTTACTTCGCTCAATCATTCGACGTTGTTTCGGCTTAACCGCGTGTTGTCATCCAAGGGTTCGCGTCATGGTGCGTCTGGTTATTTATCTTCTGGGTGTCGCCTTAGCCGCCAGCGGTTTGGCTTGGCTTGCCGACCGGCCAGGCACGCTGCAGATCGCGTGGCAAGGCTACGACATCGAAACATCAGTGTTCCGTGCGGCCGTTATTTTGGCATTGGCCATTGCCATCGCGGTGTTTCTCTGGTCGATCTGTCGCACCATTTGGAATAGTCCGGCCGCCGTCGGGGAACGCATCGTCACGCGGCGCAAAAGGCGCGGTCTAGATGCGCTATCGAGCGGCATGATTGCGGTCGGCGCCGGCGACAAGGCCTTGGCGACCCGCTATGCATTGCAAGCGCGCAAGTCACTTCCGCACGAGCCGTTGACACATCTGTTGCGGGCGCAAGCCGCGCAATTGTCGGGTGATCGCGCCACCGCGCGGCGCATTTACGAAGCGATGCTGACCTCACCGGACACCGAGCAACTTGGCCTCCGCGGTCTCTTCCTCGAGGCTGAACGTGAGGGTGCGCCAGACGCCGCACAGCAATTCGCCGGCCGAGCGATGAAGGCCAATCCGAAACTCGGGTGGTCGTGCGATGCCCTGTTCGACCTCCAGTGCCGCAGCAAGAATTGGGATGGCGCGCTTGAATCATTGGCTCATGCCAAGCGTAGCGGCCATCACGACAAAGCGTCGGGCGATCGAAAGCGGGCGATTTTGCTGGCCGCGAAGGCTCAGGATCTGGAAGAGGCTGAAACCGATATCGCGCTGTCGAGCGCCCTAGAAGCCCACACGCTGGCGCCCGAGCTCGTGCCGGCTGCTGCCGTCGCCGGCCGCATCCTGGCGTCGCGCGGGCAGACTGGAAAAGCCGCGAAAGTTTTGCAGAAGACCTACACAAAGTCGCCACATCCTGATCTGGCAACGGCCTACGCTCATGCCCGCGTCGGCGACAGCGCGCGGGATCGCTTGGATCGCATCCGGCAACTCGCGGCCCTCAACCCGCATTCTATCGAGAGCCCGATCGCGGTGGCGACGACCGCTATCGAAGCCCGGCTGTTTGACGACGCGCGCATGGCGCTGGAGCCGCTGCTCGCCAACCGTCTCACGCAGCGCGTTGCCACACTCATGGCGCGCATCGAAGCCGGCGAGAACGGCGACAAGGGGAAAGTGCGCGAATGGCTCGCGCGCGCCGTGACCGCTGCTCGCGATCCGGTTTGGATTGCCGATGGCGTGATCTCCGATCAGTGGGAGCCGATCTCACCGATCGACGGCAGGCTGGATGCCTACCAATGGCGCGTTCCCGTTGAAGCGCGCGATCAAGCACGTGCCGACATCGTATCCAATCGCCTGGAAGAGCTTCTCGCGCTCGGCCAGCCCGATGAAATGGCAAAAGCTGCCGTTGCCGGCGAGGGCCGACCGTCGCACGTTGCGGACGCCGACGTGGTGACATCCGTCGCTACCCGGACGCATCCCGTCGCAGACCCGGCCGACAAGGCGCTCTCGCCAGTTACCGAAAACGCACCTCATCTTAATCGGGGCACTGCGACGACGCGCGAGCCGCGCGGCGATGGCGCCTCACGCGAACAGCCGGCGGCCGCCCGGCTTATTCCGCGCGACGACCAAAGCACGGTCATCGCCGCGCGGGGTCCAGATACGCGCGGTCAGGCCAGCTCGTCGCAGACTGCGATCGCAGGCTCCGAGCGCGGCACAGGCGAGCCGATGCCATCCAAGGTCGCGATCAATGGCAAGCTGGATTCGAAACTGTTCGTGGCGCCACGTGCGCCCGATGATCCGGGTCCGGATGATGCTGACGATGGCACCCTCGCACCCGTCCCGCTGCGGCCATATCGGGCGAGCAAGTAGACAGAGGAGGGTCAGTGTTGTCATCGCGATACTGCCGCGATGGCCTATCCTCGGGACGTTGGGCGATAGGCCAGGCCTTGCAATTGTCCGGCGCAAGCGTTATCCCTCCGCTCGTTCCGGCATAATATGAACGCCGACGGTTAGCCGCTTTAGCTCAGCCGGTAGAGCACGTCATTCGTAATGACGGGGTCAGGTGTTCGAGTCACCTAAGCGGCACCACATCATCTCTGCGAATTTTCTGAACGCTGCAACGTCCAATCGCTGTATGAGGCGGGTCCGGACGAAGAGCCACATTCGTTCACGAGACGGCCACAGCCGTTTTGATCCGCGATAATGAACGGATTGTCAGCCAATTGCCTCGCTTAAGGCCAACCATAGCCCTCAAATTGCGCCGCGACGCCGCCATCGTGAAATCCGGTGCGAACTACGTCACTCGCGGTTGGCATCGCGCAACACCCACCCCACATCTCTTTCATGAAACCAAGCAACACACCCCTGATCAATATCCTATACCGATCACCCGCTGATGATCACTCAGCTCCATTGCACCCCGGCGAGGTGCTGCGCGAAGATTTTCTGCCGCACTGCAAGTTCACCGTCGAAACATTGGCGCGGAAGCTGCGTGTATCTCGGACAGTGCTGCAAAGCCTGCTCGCGGAACAGAGCGCCGTTACGCCCGACATGGCGCTGCGGCTTGGCGAGGCCTTCGGCATGAGCGGCCGCTATTGGCACGCACTTCAGTTGCAATATGATTTGTGGCAGTCTCGAACGCAGACCGCAGAACCGTCACGCCCGCGCTCGGCTGCTCATCTGCATCGCTCGCAGCCGACGCAATCCAGAGCTTGAGCGGCCAGCCGTCCGATCGGATCGCCATGCCGGCACGACACGGTTCACCTGACGCGCAGACGCGAGCTGCCAGCGAAGCGGTGGCAGGGCTGACACCTGCGGTGGTCATCAGCGGCGGCTCCCGTGGGCTCGGCTTGGCGTTGGCCAAAGTGTTTGCGGCGCGCGGATCGCGCGTGGCAATCATTGCTCGAGATCAGGTCTCGCTGATCGCAGCTGCCGATGAGATCGAAGCCGCGACGGGCGTCAAAGCAACGCCGATTGTCTGCGATATTACGTCCGCTTCAGCATTTTCGACGATTGTCGCGCACTTGCAAGCCGACCGGCTGTACCTCGACGTGCTTGTCAACAATGCCGGGATCGGTCTGGCGGGTCCGTTTGTATCTCATGGCGACCATGACATCGACCGCTTGATCGCGATCAATATTGCCAGCGTGACACGGCTAACGAGGCGCGCGTTGCCAGACCTCATTGCACGGCGACGCGGCGGTATCCTCAATATAGGATCGCTTGGAGCTTATGTGCCGGGCGCGCATCAAGCGGCGTATTACGCCAGCAAAGCTTATGTCCTCTCTCTGACCGAAGCGCTCGCGGCCGAGTGCTCAGGAACGGGTGTGAAAATCGCCGTTGCCTTGCCAGGTTCAATCGACACCACGTTCCACGCCGCCATGGGTGCCGACCGGTCGCTTTACAGAACGCTGATTCCTCAGATGCAAGCGGATCGCGTTGCACGAAGCATTTATTGGCAGTTTACGCTGCGCAAGCGTGTCATCCTGCCGGGCATCGCCGCGCCATGTCTCGCGCTGGCGCTCAAATATCTACCGCATCCGATCACCGTGCCGCTGGTCGCTTGGCTGCTAAAAAAACCAGAGCTCTAATTTTTTGCGCGACGTTTGCTTTATCGCAATCTTTTACGGGCTATCTGTACGGGGAGCGCCGGAGTGAGGTTTCGCGTATCCGGTGATCCCAACGCGGCTGTACTTTCTCGGGCTCGTTGAGTTCGATCGAGGTGCGGCCGCGTCGCGTTTTGGAGTTCATGCGATCAAAGCCCGCGACGTCATTTTCACCGTCTTGTCGCACTGCCGAACTGCTTAAAGAGTCCGCCCGTCGTCGATCAGATGCTCTTCGGTCGCGAGCCATGCCGAACCAGCGCTACGGCAAGCGCGCCGCAATTGTTTTTCTGCCGCGCGTGTGGCTTGCGACTTGCGCCAACGTAGAAACCAACCAAAACTCTGTTGAACTTCCGCAGTATTCGAATCGAGCGCAATTGGAGCTGTGGGAACAATGGCTGCTTCCCAAAGGTCCAGCCGCCGAGCCAGCTCACCTTGATCCGTGATGAGAACATTCGGTTCGCACACCACAGGTGCGCGAGGTGAACCAGATACCGCCGCATATGCCGGTGCCCGCTGTGCAGCCGGCGCTGCGCCGTTCACGATCGTCAAAATTTTCAAACTTTCGAGCCAAGCACCATCCGTAGAAATCTCGCGGATGAATGCCCCATAACCCGCATGACCTTCGATCGGCAGCTGCGAACGGTCTGCATTGATGTCAACAACGATCGGCAACGCTCGTCTCCATCCGGTTGTCAACTTTGCGAACGCGCGGGCGAGTTAAAGGTAAGTTTGTGCAGGACTTTTTTAACCCGCCCGCATCGTCTACATCAGCGAACATCTCACAGATGCGCCGTTGCGGAGAAAGTTCCGCTAAACCCCAGTTTTGTTTGTTAAAATTGGTTTACTCTTTAAGCGCATACCGCGCGTTGCGACCGGCGGCAGCCATCGTGCAAAGTCGGCGATGAGTTTAAAAAAAGCGAGCCGCGCTAAACCGTGGCACGCGGCTTTTGTCGCAAGCACGCCGACTTTTGTTTTGCCGCGCGAGAACCGGATTTTTTGGGGCCGGAAGCCTGGATTTTGGCGCTTTCCGCCGTAGCCTTTTCAGCAAGCACGGTCGCAATATCAAGCTCGGCGACCAGCTTGGCACGGGCGCGGCTAATGCGGCTTTTTATGGTGCCAATTGCGCAACCGAGAATGGCCGCAGCCTCCTCATAAGATACGCGTTCGACGTAAATCAGCATCATCGCTTCGCGCTGATCGACGGGCAAACGACGAAGCGCGCTTAGGGTTTGATGAGCGGCGACGTCGTTTTCTTGGCGGGGTTGAACAGCGACTGCCGCTGCGTGCACCCCGTCAACATCCTCGATTTCGCGGTGAGCCTGACGGCGCTCCATGAGATACGCATTGCGAAGAATCGAGAAGCACCATGGCCGGAGCGTCGCGAAATCGCGAAGTTCGTCGCGCTTGTTCCAGGCGACAAGCAACGTCTCCTGGACAAGATCGTCAGCGTGATGTTGGCTTTTACACAGCGACAGGGCAAAACGACGCAATTGCGGGATGATCGACACCAAAGCCGTTCGGTAGTCGGCGGATACAACGACTGGCGTCATGATCCAGCTCGTAGCTTGGAGTCCGCAGCAACTAATTGATCTAAAAGATCGATAAAGTGTTGTGGAATTTGTTCGCTAACAATTGGCTGAAATGCAGCACGCAGCCGTTCGCCGATAGCCGCGTCGATCGCGCAGTCAACTGCGGCGAGACGGCTCTCACCAGATGGTGGAGGCAGCGTATCGTTTGCCTCTGTCATGCGTTGTACCCATGTCAGGCCGTCGGAAATGCCGGATGCAAATCTTTCTACATCGTATATGTCACGGCTTCGACAACAAAGCGTGAAGGCCAGCAAGTCTGGCGACGAATTATCGAAAACACCTATCCGCTGCTAAACCCGGAAGTCACCAGCTTTTTTAGTGACAACACTTTATCCACCAGTTGTATTGTTATCTGAACAGCGCTTTTTTAACCGGCACGGATTTCATGTCTGATTTAAAAAAGGTTCATGACCATCTGCCCTTTGTTCGGCGTTACGCGCGTGCGCTCGCCGGCAGTCAGAAACAGGGCGATGCGCTCGTTTTGGCGACGTTGCAGGCGCTCGTCAATTCGCCACCCGTAGTTTCGGAAGATCAGACGAAAATTCGCCTATATGAGACGCTGTCGCGCCTTTGGAACAGTGCGGCCGGCGAAGATATAAATTTGGGCCGCTCACAGCTCATGCCGGAAACCGCTGTTGACGCACGCTTGTCCAGCCTGACTGCGAATTCACGACAGGCTTTTTTATTGACGGCTATGGAGAGCTTTTCAGTTCCTGAAGCGGCGCAAATTCTCCGCCTGTCAACGGGTGCGTTCGAAGCCGCGCTGCTGCAAGCACGCAAGGAGATTTCCGAACAGGTCAAGACAGATGTTCTCATCATCGAAGACGAGCTGTTTATCGCCGTGCAGCTCGAAGCGCTGGTCAAAGACATGGGTCACACTATTGTCGGCATCGAGCGGACGCAGGCCACGGCCGTGGCGCGCGCGCAGAGCCAGCCACCGGGACTGATCCTCGCCGATATTCATCTCGCTGATTCCAGCAGCGGAATCGACGCTGTAAAGGACATTCTGGCAAAGCACGACGTGCCAGTGATTTTCATCACAGCTTACCCCGAGCGTTTGCTCACAGGGAAACGCCCTGAGCCGACATATTTGATTACGAAGCCATTTCAAGATGACCACGTTCGCGCAGTGATTAGTCAGGCCATTTTCTTCATCAACACGCCGCAAGTCGCGGCACGGACTTAACGTCACGCAACGCCCGCGTCGTGCAGGGTCGCTAGTGGTTTCGAATGTCTTTCAACGGAAACACAATCGTGCTCTCAAAGCCTGATTTTCCGAACGACACGGTTGATTGCCCGCTCAGTGTAAATTCGACAGCGCGCTTCAACATGAACGAGCCGAACCCTTCGCGTTGAGGCAGCGCGGGCTTTGGCCCACCCCGCTCAATCCATGACAGTATATAGCGATCAATGCCGTCGCTCGATGCACGCTCGCCCCGGATGGCGACAATGCCGTGATCGTTCGACAGCGCACCATATTTCACCGCGTTCGTGGCGAGTTCGTAGAGAGTTAGGCCAAGCGTAATCGCAGCCTGCGGCTCAAGTTGCGCTTCGGCGCCCGAAAACGTGATGCGGTTGGCATATCCGACAAAAGGAATGAGGACCGCCCGCTCGACAACCTTCCAAATATCCGGCTCCACCCAGTCGGTCTCATTCAGCAAATCGTAGGCCCGCGACAGATTCTGCAGCCGCTTTTGCAAAACGTCACCAAAGACCTTTGGGTCTGGAAAGGTCGCGATCGTCTGCTGGACAATCCCCTGGACGATCGCCAGTTTGTTTTTGACGCGGTGATTCAACTCACCGATGATGTGATTACGCTGCCATTCGGCACGCTTCAAAGCATTAATGTCTTCAATGACCGATACGAATTGGATCGGCTGGCCGGCGCTGTCGCGCAAGAGCGAGACCGTCAAGCGAACCCAGGTGACGCCACCACCCGCCGGTATGTACCGCTTATCCAACGCGTAAGATTGCACGTCACTACGGATAAGCTGCGCCACTAAATCCAGATCGGGCGCTAGATCCTCCGGGTGCGTGATGTCCTGGAAAGTTTTTGTCAGGAGCACGTCGCGCCGATAACCAACGATTTCGCAAACGCGATTGTTGACGTTGATCCAACGTCCGTCGAGACTGACGATGGCAATTCCGACCGCCGCATTTTCAAAGACCCCGCGATAGTCATTCAAAGTTTTCGCCAGTTGCTCAGCAAGTTGGCCAGCGCGAATGATTTCGGCGGCCAATTCCAGGTTGGCTCTCGTCAGACGCTTAGAGCCGATCAGCTCTAAGTTTTCTGGATAAAATCGGAATATGATGGTTGCCTGATGATCGCCGGCGGCTGGACTGACCTGAAATCCTTCCGTGCACCACGTGCTGATATCGCCGGCAATGCCTCGAAGTGCGAACGTGCCGGGCACAGCCCGGCGAACACTGGCGCAATATTGGATGTAGGTTTCCAAATCCGGGCCTGCATCGACGAAAACATCGTCGATGGACTTGCCGATCAAGTTGAGATCGATATCGCGCAAGGCCGACCGATTGGCGTTGATCACGGTGTGCCCATCAACGAGAATGGATGGGCGCTCGTCGCCCGAACACAGAGCGTCGAAATAATACATCAATGACGCCGCGTCGCGTCCGTCTGGCTCAACTGCCATGCTCGACCCGCTTGCTGTCCTAAAAACCGGTTCGGCCGCATCACAATCCGCCGATGAGACTCCTCACAAATGCGATCGCCGAGATCAACGTCATAGTGCGTTCATAAGCCCTGGTAAGCGATAACGACGCGCGTGATCAATTTTGGTCTGGCTTCGTCGGAACGCCGACGCCGAAGTAACGAAACCCGATTTTGCGCATGTCATCGGGGCGATAAATGTTGCGCAAATCGACGAGCAGCGGCGTGTTCATCGACGCTAAGATACGCCGCATATCGAGCGCGCGAAAAGCTTCCCATTCCGTCGCGATGACGAGGACATCAGCGCCGCGCGCGCAGGAATAAGCATCGTCGGCGAATTCGATACCGAGCGCCATTTGCCGAGCATGATCCATGGCTTTGGGATCATGAGCGCTGATTTTCGCACCCGCATCCTGAAGGGCCGTGATGATCGGCAATGACGGCGCCTCGCGCATATCGTCTGTATTTGGCTTGAACGCGAGTCCGAGCAACGCCACTTTTTTGCCGCGTAGATCGCCGCCTGCCGCCGAGATGACCCGGCGACCCATGGCACGCTTCCGCTGTTCGTTTACGGCGACCACCGTTTCGAGCACACGCAACGACACGCCCTGGTCTTGCGCCGATTTCACCAACGCCAGCGTGTCTTTCGGAAAACAAGATCCGCCGTATCCAGGCCCCGCATGCAGGAATTTCGAACCGATGCGGTTGTCGAGCCCGATGCCGCGGGCGACTTCCTGCACATTGGCGCCGATCTGTTCGCACAGATCAGCAATCTCGTTGATGAACGTGATCTTGGTCGCGAGGAACGCGTTCGAGGCGTATTTTATCAACTCCGCCGTGCGACGGCTGGTGAAAAACATGGGCGCTTGGTTGATGTAGAGAGGCCGGTACGCTTCAGCCATTACGGCGCGTGCGCGATCGTCTTCGCAGCCGATGACGATACGGTCTGGTCGTTTGAAGTCCCAGATCGCAGCTCCCTCGCGCAAAAATTCTGGGTTGGATGCGACGCTGACGTGCAAGTCAGGGCGCTCCTCACGCATGATGCGCTGAACTTCGTCGCCGGTCCCAACCGGCACCGTGGATTTCGTGACCACAACAACGTCACCGGGAAGTTCGCGGGCAATCTGGCGTGCGGCCGCGAAAACGTGGCTGAGGTCGGCATGTCCATCGCTTTGCCGCGACGGCGTGCCGACCGCGATTAAAATCAGCTCAGCGTCTTTAATCGCGTCGATTGTCGACGTCGTAAAACGCAGCCGATCCATGGCGATATTCGAACGAACAAGTTCATCGAGACCGGGTTCAAAAATCGGCATGATGCCGGCTTTCAGGCTCGTTATGCGATCGGCGTCGACGTCGACGCAGGTGACGATGTGGCCGAAATCCGCAAAGCAAGCTCCGGAAACGAGGCCGACGTAACCCGAGCCAAAAACCGCCATGCGCATCGTGAGACGTCCGCCCGTCTAGAATTAAGAATCATCTGTTCGTCGCTGTTGTTACAGCGGCTGAGATGAACCGGCAAACGCACTGAAATCGGCAAATGTCCGAGCCGCAGGCTCATCGATCGGCCTCGATGAATGTGCCGCCGCCCTGAGGCTGGCGGTCGAGCACCTGCCAGTGCACACCGCTGATGCTTGGACCCGCCTTTCAGCCTCGAATGCGGGCGCCGCACGGCTTCGCGATCACCACACATTTCGCCAAGAGCACTGCATTTTTTTTGCAGTCCCAGCGAACGCCGCTCGCCAAACTTAAGCGCGCATAGGCTGGACCATAGCGGCCCTCGGCACGCTGCTGCCAATCGATCCGCGCCGCCGTTCGGGCTTTCGCGGTCCCGAGGCCGAAGGCACCCCGTCCGGTGCCGACGCCTTCGATCGGCTGATAGCAGCGACCAACCGTGTTCCAGCTTTGAGCTTGAGTCGTCGTGGCGACCGCCATCCAAGTGGACGTCGCGACGGCCACAAGCACGACCAGTGTTTTTACACTCTTCACGACGACCTCCCTCGAACTCGAAGCGACCGTCGCAACCGGATGGAAAATCATCAGGCCACAGGATCGCGACAGCGCATCACATCCGAAATGAGCCATACGCCGCAATGGCTGTCAACGCGACCGCCGCCATGGTTTGAAAAGATGGGCGTTTTACCGGCGCTGCTCTGCCCGGAACACGTCTGGCCGCACCCGTAGCCCGTGCAGCTACTTTTTGGCTCCGTCTACCGCCCCGCCGAAAGCTGTAACGAAACGATCGATCACTTGACGTTGCAGTGGCGCGATCCGCTTTCAATCGTCTGCGCTGGATGGCTGTCATTAGCGACGACAAATTTATGATCCCGCCGATGCCCACGGCGGGAATGGAGCCGCTGCCGCTGCGAATGGCCAACCGCTGCAAACCGTCGGCCAAGTAGAGTTCTAAAATCGGCTGGCTTGTCCTATGCGTCATGGTCGTGGCGCAAACCCGATATCGCGTTTCCAAAGCTTCCATTGTTTGAAACTGCTTCTGCACTTTCCGCGTCTGATCCAAATGCGAGACTGCGACGTCCAACTTACGCCTGCCTCGTTCAGAGAGGGCTTGGGTCGTCGTCCGGCGCAGCCGTCTTGCGCGTTCGCGTTTATGCCTCTAGTTTCGGCGCCAAGTTGATGTTTAGGGACTGTTTGTAATGCGTGGGTCCTTACCTAAAGCCGTATTTCCACCTCGGGTTGGACTGAGAGCGCGAACAACATTCGATAGGGCAGCACGAAAAGCGCGCCGAATTCGCGGCTTTTCGGTCCTATTTCTCATTTTCGCAACCGCCGCGTTGACGGGTATCGGACATGCCGCCATCCGTACCAGCTTGCAGCCACAAGAAACGTTGCTTGCGAAATTAGAAGCTCAATTGACTCTCGTGCCGGCATTTCAGCAAAGCGTTGACGCGCTCACTCAACTGTCAAATGCTGTAGGGCTATCAACTCCCGCACCTAAACGACCAGCCATCGACGAAAGTCTGCGGGCCTCGGTCGAAAACGCCAGCAAAACTTCGGAAACAATCGGCGCGTTGAAATCGCCGCCAACGTTTACTCGCCCTGAAATTGCCGGCGCAAGCAACGGACCGGACGAGAAGGCAGCTGCGGACCCACGCGTTGCCGCTGTGTCTGAAGCGGCGGTTTTACGTCCAGACTCTTCTCAATCGGTAACGAACGGGCGTTCCGCCGACGATGCCGTTTCATCCATTGCGTCGCCGGTGCATCCGCCGGAGGCACATGAGTCAAGGCCCGCGGAAGTGCAACAATCTGCGGCGGCCGAGGTAAAACCGGCGCCCACGTCGGAAACCTCCGTTACCGCAATCGTGACTGATCCAGCGCCGGCTGCACCTGACCAATCGGCGCCGATCGCTGCATCGACCCAGGCTCAAGAGGCAACGAACGCTACGTCCGCATCGGCGCCAACTCCAGCAGCATCGGACAAGCTCTCTGATACCGTTTCAGCCGACGCGTCCGTCGCGGCGGTAGCGGTGGCCGCCGGTGCCAACCCGCAGATCGGTGCGCAGCCGACACCCGCGTCAGCGTCAAACGGCGAAGTAGCAGCCGCACCAGTACCACCGACAGTTGTTGCCGCTGTATCTCCGGCCGAGCCGATTGCGACTTCATCGTCAGCCACCAAGGTTGGTGATGGAAAGTGTCGCGACGAATTGAAGGCTGTAATGCGCCGCTACAAGATTCGATTCACCACCGCGAGTTCTAGCATCGCCGCCAGTGAGCAGGGTGACTTGAACGAGGTGGCCAAGGCCATCACTCGTTGCACCGACGCCAACATCGAGATCGCCGGTCATACTGATACGACGGGCGCCGATGCCAACAACTACGATCTGAGCTGGCAGCGCTCAGAGGCGGTGATGAAGGTGCTGATTGCTGCTGGCGTGCCGGCGGAACGCGTATTCTCGGTCGGGCATGGCGCACGTCGGCCGGTGGCCTTCGCACCACGAGCACCGGCAAAGCCACAGCCGTCGCTTTTCGACGCAGCGGAACCCGACGTTAGCGAGATCCTGTCTCGTCATCGCCGCGCCGTCGAGGCAAGCAATGCCGCCAACCGCCGCGTGGAATTTCTGGTCCGATGAATTGGAGTGTCAATGTACGATCTGCTACTTGAAGTGGGCGCTATCGTCGTTTCTTCCACGATAGTTGGCTTCCTGATTGCGCGGCGTTACTATTACTCTGCGTCGCGCGTCGAAACGAGTGCATTACGGCGCGAAATGGGACGTCTTCAACGCCACCAGCGATCGGATGAGCGCCGCGCCTCGTGGGCCGAACGCAGCCACGATAAATCTCGGCGGTCGGAGCGGCAAATTCGCCGGGCCGGGTGAACAATCAACCGGCCTTAATCCATAATGGCGTGGGTCATAATAGAGCGGGCGCTGAGCTGAGATCGCTTTATCCTCGCAGCAAAATTTGCGCGATGCATTGTTGCTTTTATCTCAGCATTCGCAGGGTCAACACGTCAAAAACCGACATAAATCCGTCCGCTCACCCGCGACGTTGAAATCGAACCTGCGTCACGCCGTCAGCCGACTTTATCACGCACTCGACGTTGATGCTCGCGGCGATGGCTTCAATGGAAATTTTTTGGTCCTTCAGCTTTACCGTCGACGCCTCGTCTGAGATGTGAACGGTCATTCCGGCCCCCAAAACGAAATCTTCAAGCATCTTCGTCAGACGGTGCGTATAGAATCTGTCGGCCATGTTTGCCTCTGTTCACTCGTCTAGCGAGCACGCTACAACGCGCGTTCCGGATCGAAGCCGGACGAGCGTCAGCATGCCTCCTTATGTTAATTGACGATCGTTTGCCAATGAACATAAAAATTGCCGCGAGGCGCCGTATTATTTTGAGGTATGGTTCGCACGACTGTTAGCGCTGGCACGCAGTTGAACGATGTTATACAGGCAAACTGACGTTCGTTTTTTGAACTCGCCGAGCGGCCGGAATAAAAGGCATCAACAGGAGTATTGAGGTTCATGAATCTCTGCCGATTGGTCTACTACAGCGAGCGCGATGCCGATCAACACCTGGATCTACGCACCCTCATCGCTCAATGCCACAAAAACAACACGGCACGTTCAGTAACCGGGTTGCTCCATCACAATGGCACGTACTTCATTCAAGTGCTCGAAGGCTCGCGCGCCGACGTGAGTTCAATCTATCATCGAATTGCTACTGATCCGCGCCACATCAATCTCATCTTGCTTTCATGCTCCGACGTGCGCGAACGGTTGTTTCCAACCTGGTCCATGGGTTTGCACGAAGGCACGAGCCCTCGCACGCGTGAGATCTTCCTGCGTTACTTCTCGAAAGACCGCATCGATCCTGAAACCATCAGCGTCGACAGCTTGCTGGACGTGTTGCAGGATGTCGCCGCAGAACTTTAGGTGCCAAGGCAGCTCAGCCGACCTGAGAGAGGTTGAAAGCGTCCGCTAATTCGGCGATTTTTTCCTGCGCAAAGACCGCAAACAATTCGTGGCCGCGCGATGACTTTGCTTGGCTGAGCTGCTCCGACCAATAGGCAAAAAGATCGCCAGCGGCGGGTCCCGCGATCCAAGCGTGCATATCGATGAGCACCGGCAGCTCGGTCCTGACCATGTATTCCGATTGGCGCGTGAGATCCTCTATCGTCGGCGGGCGGAAATCGCGCTGGAGTTGGTCCAAGGCGAAGCTCATGTTGTTTTCGGTGCTTTCGCCAACAGAAAAAACATGCGGTTTGTCGAGGCCGTCAACGTTCAGCCAGCCTGTGCGATCATGGACCACCACGGCGGATTTGCGCCGCTGCTGACACCGGCGCAGCGCTGTTGTGAAGCGGTAGTTGACGATCCGGGAAATGATCTCGGGCGGCGCGGGATAACCGGCCAAAATCTGGATCTGATCGCTCGTACGTCGCATTTCGCAGGTGACATCATCCTCCATCACAGACGCGGGCAGGACGATCGGCCCACCGGATCCGATCGGCATCTGCTGATCGAAATCCCGCAAATAGCCGCGCGAAAGATGCACGTCGACGTGTGGCCGATTGCGCATTGCGACGGCCGGTGCGAGCGCAGCCGCTAATGCACGGTCGGCAATGACGGTCGAACGTGCGGGAAACATTTTGAGCAATGTGTCGAGAATGTCGTGCGAGCGCCCGCCGTGGATGATCGCCACGGAGCCTCTCTCGTTTCGAACCAGCCACTCTTCAAGATGCACGCGGAAACTGCTCCAGCTGACGAAATGACTTTAGCGCAGCGCGGTACCGAATTGACAGCGCCGGTCAGCGTGAGCGGCCCCTGTGTTAACAGCGGCCGTGCGGCTATGTGATAGTTCTTTTCGTTGTGGTTTCTTTGTGTCCAAACGTGGCGAAGGCGTTGCTTGGTCGAAACCGGATCGCGAACCTGTGTCAGTCGGCGCACGAAATGCGAGGCTCGTTGCAACCTCAATTTCCAAGGCGAACACCGGTATCAAAGATTTTTCTTTGGTGGAGGCTTTGACTTCCATACGGGCACGACATGTCGTCTCCTGACGATGAGCGGACCAACGCCGACACTCGCTCAAACCGCCACTAAAGCCTTTCCGACTCTAACGTCGACATTCTTCGACAACCCGATTGAGCGATGATGCACTGCGGCACAAAAGGCTCGGTGGCGCACAACGCAGGAGATTGTTCGAACGCACTCAGCGGCGCGACTGCGCCGCCGGGCGAACAGCTCGCCCCGTCGGAGCGCCATCGGCGCGTGAGACAGAAAATGGCGCGCCCGAAAGGATTCGAACCTCTGACCCTCAGATTCGTAGTCAGCAGCCTAAGCATTCCAGCCACATTGCAGAATCAACTAAGTAGACATTATTTCATAAGCTTAATCATAGTCTTGTAAGGTTATATTTCATTCCCCTTTGGCCTAAAAATGTGCGGGCAAATGCTGGAATGTGTGGGCAAAGTGCGGGCAAATCGGGTATCATTGCACTAGCGCAGGACGACCGACCCGATCTCTCCCCATCGGCCTCTGAAATGCTGTCGAGTAAGGGGTTTTGGGCTGTAACTTGCCATCAATTTGGCCTAAGTTATTGATTTTGATAAATAAAAAGGCAAAATCCCCCAGCAATCATACGTCTGGGTAAACTGCTTAAGTCATTGAAATTATTACATAAAATGGTATGACGCCATGCCTACGATAAAGCTCACCAAAAGAGACATTGAAAGGGCGCTACGGGAAGGCGTGAGCGTCAGGTTGTGGGATAGCGAGTTGAGGGGCTTTGGCGTTCGCATATCCTCGAAAGGCAAGGCGTCTTGGATAGTGCGTAGACGGCTAGGGGCTGGTGGCCGTGGGGCTAAGGAGACGTGGGGCTAAGGAGACGTGGCATTCATTCGGCACACTTGCCGAGACACCCCTAGATGAGGCACGGGCTAAAGCCATCGCCCTGCTCAATGACGTGAGAGAGGGTGTCGATCTAGAAGACCGTAAGCGCCAGCAACGACGGGCTGAGCATTCCGCCTACCACTCCGGCAAGCTTACCGATGCCGTGGACACGTACCTCAATCAAAAATCAGATGGCACACGATATTGGCTAGAGACCCGTCGCACCTTCGACTCAGACGTGGTTCCACTCATAGGCACTGACACCCTCATCTGTAACGTCACCCGTAAGGACATTCGCCACGTCGTAGAGACAAAGCAGGCTAAGTCCCCTGGGGCAGCAAGGACGCTATTTGCAGCCCTCAGACCATTCTTTAAATGGTGTGTCGAGCGAGAGCTAATATCCGTCTCACCAACCGACGGCATCACGCCACCTAAGACTCTTCCCTCTAGGGATCGAGTATTGTCTGACACTGAACTATCGTTGGTGTGGAAGGCTACCTTACAGACCGAATACCCATTCGGCCCCTTCTATCGCTTGCTCATTCTCACCGCTCAGAGGCGAGAGGAAGTCGCTGCCATTAGGTGGTCTGAGTTAGATTTGGACGCTTGCACTTGGATCATCCCGAAAGAGCGGACCAAGAACAACAAAGAGCACCTTGTCCACTTATCGCCGCAAGCTGTTGAAGTCCTAACGTCGATACAAAAGCAGACTGATGATGAGGGCAACGAGAGCCCGTTTGTCTTCACCACTACGAAGACAACACCAATCAGCGGGTACTCACGAGCCAAGCGAGAGCTAGATGACTTAATCTCCCCAGACTTAGGGAGACCCAACATAAATAAACCTTGGCGCGTTCACGACCTACGACGCACAGCAGCCACGGGAATGGCATCGCTAGGCATACCGCCTCACATCGTTGAACGTGTCTTGAACCACATAAGCGGCAGCACAGGCGGCTTGGTCGGTGTGTATCAACGCTTCGAGTATCAAGAGGAACGTAAGAAGGCGATACTCGCATGGGGCAGTTACGTCCAACGTCTTGTAACGCCTATGTCTACAAGTTCTGTTGTGATACCTTTCAGATCGACAGACTTAAGATCGATTTGAAAAGAAGGGTAGGAGCACCGTGCCTAGAGACGAAAGCGCACTAGATCAACTTAAGAAACTCAACAAAGAACGGGATGGCTTGTTGAGCAAAGCGAGGTCAGAGGCTCTTGAGAACGCTAAGGAAGCAGTGAAAGTACTAAAGGAATTGGGCCTCGAATACTCTTTAGTTGAGGGGAAAAGTCAGAGCGTCAAAGGTTCGCTGTCCGACAAGCCTTGTGATCTTTGTGGCTTTGGTACTAGCCCGCCGCACGACAAGCGCAAGCATCGTTGGGTTTTAGGGTTCGAAGACACTCCGTTCACAGCGTCCAAACTTAGAGAGCTTAATCTGACGAAGGTTTAGACAATGTCTGATCAAGACACCGAAGAAGATGCATTGGCCCATCAGAATTATCTGGAGTGCGTTGATCTATTGAATTGGTACCACGGCAAGAGAGTTATGGATGCGGCTTACGAATACGTAACACCGACAATGCAACACGAGACGTTTAGGAACCTCATCGAGAGTTTTAAAAGGCAGTTCCACGAGGAGTAAAAGCGCGGGGACCAAAGGTGCTAGTAACACCGATGATCCCCTTGAACCGAACCTTGTATGAAAAGGATTCGATCCCATGGGGACGATACCAAAAACTCAGAGAGTTGTCGGCGTTGTCTGTGCGAGTGGATTAGTCTTAGCAAGTGCGGGCTTTGGGGCTGTGTACGCCTACAGGGTGGGCATTGAGCACTCACCACTACTAGCTGCCCTATCGGTCTTGATGGCTTTGGCTTTGGAAGGCGTGAAGCCGATAGCAGTCAGTGGGGCTATAGCTGCCTATGCCTCGTGGCAAGTAGGAAGGGGAGTAGGTCTTACCGTCCTAGGCTTGGTGTGCATCACGTATTCCCTCACCTCTGAGCTTTCGCTGATGGCCACGTCACGAGGGGACTTAGTAGCTAGCCGCCAAGCATCCGTAGATCACGCTACAGAGGTCACTGATCGGCGCGAGAGACTGATACGGGAATTAGACAGCCTCGCAGATACCCGGCCCAGCGAAGCGATCACGGCTCAGCTAGACGCTATCCTGTCAGACAGACGCCTCAAGGGTTGTAAGACCACACTTGATAAGCCTGCTTACCGTGAGACGTGCCAAGCCAAGGTTGCTCCCCTCAAAGTGGAGCTTGCAACGGCACAGAGACGGACAGCCCTACAGGTGGAATTAGAGAGCTTAATTGGTCCGCACACCACGAATACGGTCAGCGACCCAGGCAGCACGTCCCTCGCCACGCTCCTAGCAACCTTTGGGATTGTGGTCCCGGTAGCGGTCCTAGCCCAATGGCTGACCCTCGTCCCTGTAGTGGCCCTAGAGGTTGGTTCAGCCTTGGCTCTAATGGTGATAGCTCCCCAACAGGTACCGGTCATGGCGGCTACAGCGGCCTTCCCTACGTCCACAGTGGCGGTCGGCCTACCGGAGCTTGGTCCAACGTCCGCCCTAGGTACCAGTCGGGAACAGGCATCCTCAGCCATCTTGAACCACCTACGGGCTTCGACAGACGGCACCCTGGCACATAGCGAGAGGGGGCTAGCCAAGCTCGTAGGGGCGGATAGGTCCACCACTCGTAGGGCAATCAGGGATTTGGCTCAGCTTGGGCTGGTCAAGATCGACCAAGCGACAAAAAAAGGTACCGTACTTAGGGCTATTTGATGGAACTTTATCTTACTTTGTGCGTTGTAGTACCAATACCCACCCATAGTACGGGACGTTTCTGCCTAAAATCTGATAAACTTTATTAGCCTAAGTATGTATTTTTATCTTGACATTTTCTGAAAATGTGTAAGATCTATGAGTGTAGGGATAGAGACAGATTTACAAGAGAAGACTGATTCGACGGTACGATAGAAGTTTCAAAAAGAACTATCGGATAAGTACCGATTTCGCTCCTCCCCCTCAGGGGCAAGTAAAGCGGCCGTACACGCCCATTTATCTTTTGGGCTGTACCCCCTGCTACCCCTCCCCATTTGCCCGCCAGTGACTCTCCTAGAGGCTTCTACGTCGTCGTAGACGGCGACTAGGGGGGGTATCTAGCGCAGGCGTCCCCATCCCCTCTCTAATCCACGGAAATTCACGGGTCAGCCGTGGGTTGGAGCGGGTGTGCCTTCCCGTAACTCACGACCCGAATGGAAGAACCAATGCCTATCAATCATGGTGAAAAGAACAGGTATCGAGGTCCTGTGGCCTCGCGATCTATCGACGACCTAAGTGACGTTGAGCAAGCAGCCTTCAAGATGGAAGCCCGTAACGCGGCTACCAGCTTCGCTAATCGTTACCGCGACAAGCCAGAATTCTTGCTGGTTATCGCAAGCTACCTAAGGGGACTAGCCACTGAGATGGTGGAAGACCGCGATCTAACAAACAACAGAAAGAGTAAAAACACATGAGTAGCAAACCAATCGAGTTGAGCTTTGACGAAGGTGTCCCGTTCTATTCGTCCGGGTCGTTCTTTGTCACCTACAAGGGGTACAAGCTCTCGTCTCAGCGTCCAGATAACATGATGTGGACTATCAACCGTGAAGACGGGAAAGACGTACCTACCGTGCTGCAAGGTACGTGGACAGGACGTGATGAAGCACGGCGAGCTATCGACGCCCACGGTGAAAAGCTCTCTCGCGAAGACCAAGAACTTAACAAAGAAACGACCAAGCGCACGGCACTTGAGAAAGTGACTGCTGAGGCAAGCTCTATTTTTAATAAGTAATCGAGCAATCCCCCATGGGCAGATCAATGACCGTTGGTCTCCCCCAAGGGGGGTAAGCTCGCCATTTTTGTTTGGAGTATATTTTTATGAAAAGCAGATTGATTAAAACGATTAGCAAAGACGACGGACGCACGGTTGCTCTTGTTGGGCTTGGCCGTGCTGGCGATCCAATCGCTATGATCTACCTCGATGACTTCGAGTTCTTGATGCAGTTGGGCATAACAGCAAATTGGACCTGTATGCCTGTCGGCAACTACGTGACGTGCAACAGTTACAACAACAGCGGTAGCAAGTTGCAAGTCGCACGGGTGTTGTTGGATGCCGGTCCGGGTACGTCGGTTCGCTATGTCGATGGCAACCCTCTCAACCTTCGACGTGAAAACCTAACGGTCGTGGCGAGCCGTAAAGCCATTCGACGGGATCGTGACTTCGTTCCCCGCAAGCGTCCTGATTTGCGGGAGGCTGCATAACATGGGCAACCACAACAAAGAGCACCTTGACGAGAAGGGATTGCAGTTTGCCTGCACTGACCTCGGAAATGCAGATCGCTTTGTCGCGATGCACCGCCACGACCTGAAGCACCTAATGGAGGAGCATCGTTGGGTCAGTTGGAACGGTACGAAGTGGACGAGTGAAGACGCCAAAATCTACGAGAGAGCGCGGCAAACTGTTCTCTCGATCTATGATGAGGCGAAAGCGTGCGAACGCCAAGGAGGGAGGCAAGAGCTTGGTTCCTGGGCCAATCGTTCTCAGTCGAAACAGCGTATTGAGGCGATGCTACCGATTGCAGCCGAAGCTTTAGGCGTCAGAGCAAAGGACTTCGATAGCGATTACACCAAGATCAATTGTTCAAACGGTGTGGTTGACCTCAAGTCAGGTGAGCTAATCTCTCATTCGTGCACTCAGCTCAGCATGAAGTGCGCTAATGCAAACTACTCACCGTCAAGCAAGTGCCCAACGTGGCTGTCATTCCTCAACCAGATCTTTCTCGATGATGAGAAGTTGATTGCGTATGTTCAACGCGCCTTCGGCTATTCGATCACGGGAAAGACTGACGAGCATTGCTTGTTTATTGCTTACGGTCTTGGATCAAACGGCAAGACGACACTTTTTGAGACGGTCCTCAACATTCTTGATGACTACGGACGGACGACCGAGTTCTCGACCTTCCTCAACACAGACAAGAGCGACGCGCGCAATAGAGAGTCGGTGGGCAGTCTCAAGGGCATACGGTTCGCAGTGGCCTCAGAGACCGACAGCACTAAGAAATGGAACGAGGCTCTAGTTAAAAAGCTGACGGGTGGAGACACACTCACGGGGGCCAAGTTGTTTGGACATTCCTTTGAGTTCAATCCAACGCACAAGCTGTGGTTTCAAGCCAACCATCTGCCGGGGGTGAAAGATGCGTCTCACGGCTTTTGGAGACGCCCTATTGTCATTCCGTTTCGAGCTAAATTCGAAGGGGCCAAGATCGATACGCGGTTGCGAGACAAGCTCCTGAGCGAGAGAGACGGCATCTTTGCTTGGCTGGTGGCAGGAGCGCGGCAGTACCTCCAGCACGGACTAGGAGACCAACCTAGCGCTTGTGTTGAGGCCAAGGACCAGTATCGCCAAGACAACGACATTCTTAGTCGGTTCGTTAGTGAGAAGTTGGAACGACGTAACGGGTCAACGGTCGGCGTTCAGGAGGTCTATCGGCGCTACGAGACGTGGTGCGGGACTTGTAGCGAGACACCGCAACCACTCAAGTTCTTTACAAGTGCCATGGAAGAACGAGGGATCGGTAAGAAGCGCACCAGCTCGGGAATGATCTTTACAGACTACAGCCTGTCTGGGGAACGACTGCCCTTCGACAACGACAATGAGGAGGAGAGCGAGACAATTCCTCTCAATGAACCTGCCCGGCCAAGCTATGACCAATGGCGGCGTATGTCGGAGGAAGACCAACGAAAGTACAGATAAGACACAATCTAAGCCGTCTTTATTGAATATATGAGCGGCGGCGGCTGATATACAAGCCTTCAGTGTATGTAGTGTAGGGTAATTCCCTCTTTCTCTATAGAGCAGTTATAGAAAGGAAGGTAGTCACCCTACACCGCCTACACTAAGCATCTTCGTCCCTTCGTCCGTCGCCCGCTTGTGCCACTGGCTGTCTAGCCGTTTTTAAAAGTTCAGCCATTGTGAGAGACAAAACAGAACTGCCTATCGGTCCTATAGGTGGCACGACTTGGCTACGTCCCGCTCGCCACGTGTCGTGTATACTGCCTCTCCATTGAAGTACGTCTTGAGCCTTACTTTCTAAGCTGGCAATTCGGTCGGTAAGGCCTGCAAGTATCACTTCATTTGCGTCGCCGCTTTTTGCCAGTCTTATTGACCCCCGCGCCTGTGTGACTGGGTTACTTACTTTGTAGCTTTCTGCCTCAACTAACCTTGCTGATTCTGTAATTTTATTTCTAGCCCGGGTGTGACTATTGATATCTGAAACCTGGAAGAAAATCGTTGAAACACCTGCATTGTCGAACGGCAACCTAGTGCCTTCGCCTGCTATGTGTATAACTGGTTTTTCCGACATGTGGCGCAAACCTAGCTCGTAAAATACATTGGGGTTGTGAAACGTCAGATCGGCAACAGACAGATCGTATGTGGTAATTGCCTCAATGATCTTCGTTGTAATTATCTCGGGTGCGCCAAATGCGTCTGCCCTGGTTACTTCGTATTCAGGCAAGGCCGGTTTTATTATATATCCTAGAACCATGTCGGCGTGCAGTCGCTCGATACTTCCTTCCTCCCCGATCGGAGATATCACGAAGCATCGGCGCTTAACTTTTTTCGGCTCAACTTCTACCATTTTTGTCATGCGTCACGGCCTAAGAATTTTTGATATTTATTTACTCTGAGCGGGCTATTGACTATCGTCCGATAGCTGCTGTTTCAATGTCAGATGAGTTTTGGTTTCGGGCTTTATTGGCATTGCTGTAGTGTGTCGCGGGCGCCGGAGGCGTTACGGAAGCTTCTTGTGTTACACAACGCCTTTTCATTTCAGCGGCAAGAAGTTCCCTTTCCTTATTTTGGCTAGCATCCATGCTTGCAGCAATTGGAATGCCAAAAGGTCCGAGGAATAGTCCTAAAGCTAATCCTGTGACGGCTCGCTCTCCAACTTTGTCGTCGTAATCCAGAACTTTATTGCGGATAAAGGTGCAATCATCAGATTTGAATTTGGGATCATCGTCTCTCAAAGCTAGCGCAACTTCTTTCGGGTTGGCCGCGCACCCTGAGAGCGTCAGCAGTATTACCAACGCCCCGAATATAACTTTCATAAATGTTCCCTCACCAGCCGCGCGAGGATCTCGTAGCGATTCGGCAAGTGCGTCGAGGAACAATCGAGCTGACAGTCAGAATTTCTGTGAGAAAATCTCTTCGGGTAATTCCTAAGGACCCTGGGACCCCCGCACCCCCCTCTATGGGTACCCCTAGGCACCCCAGCAACCGTGTGGACAAAGCATGTCAGTCGCAGGCAGAACCGCGACGGCGTGGCACGCGCCCGTAGCTCAGCTGGATATGAGCATCACGCGAACGAAGGTCGCGACACGACTACGACCTATTAGGTTCTTGCGCGCCGTGCGGGCAAGGTGTGGGCAAAATCGCTTTGCCTAAGACCTAATCTTACCGCTAAATCCCATAAGTATCTGATTTAATTGGCGCGCCCGAAAGGATTCGAACCTCTGACCCTCAGATTCGTAGTCTGATGCTCTATCCAGCTGAGCTACGGGCGCGTGCCACGCCGCCTTCGATAGGCTGCGAAGCAGCCGGCTGATGTCAGCCAAGGACGGCGAAGCGCCCTTCCTAGTCGGTGGCCGGGCCGAGCGCAAGTCCTTAACCGGTGAACCTCAGCCTCGGCAGGCGAGGCAGGTCAACGCAGCCGCGCGCACCGCTGAGCCTAGTGGGCCGACCGGTCAGGCAATTCTATGCGGAAGTTTGCGCCAAGCGGGCTATCGGCGAGCACCAGCGTACCGCCATGGGCCTGCACCAGTTCGGCGGCGATGACCAGTCCAAGTCCGGTGCCGCCCTTTTTGGTCGACCCCTGGAACGCCTTGAAAAGGTTTTCGCGGGCTCGGGCCGCAATGCCCGCGCCGTTATCGGTGACGTTGACAATCACCTTGCGGCCCTCGCGGTGCGCGGCGACATGGATCTCACCATCGGTTTTGCCCTCGACGCTCTCGATAGCCTGCATGGCGTTTCGCACCAGATTGCTCAGGACACGAAACAGATGGTCACGATCCGCGTCGATGCGCAGCGTGTCGTCCATATCCGCGAAAAATTGAATAGAGCCTTCGCGCGGCAGCCCCTGGCTATCGGCCACCTCTTCAACCAGTGGCTTGAACAGCATCAGGTCCCGGCGCGGAGCTGCCTCCGAGGCACGGCCGAATTGCAGCGACGAATTGCAAAAGCTGATGGCCCGATCGAGCGACGCGATCAGCTTTGGCACAAAACGCTGCACAGTCGGATCGGGCAGATCGACGAGACGGTCCGAAATCAACTGGGCATTTGCCAGCATATTTCTTAGATCATGATTGATCTTCGAGACGGCGAGGCCGAGCTGCGCCAGCCGGTTTTTCTGTGCGAGCAGCGAGGCGAGCTGATGCTGCATGCTGGCCAGCTCGCGCTCGGCGATACCAATTTCATCCATGCGCCCCGACACCGGCATGATGCGGCTCGCATCCTCCGGGTCGTCCGAAAAGCGCAGCATATTGCGGGTTAAGCGCGTCAACGGTTTGACCAGTAGGCGGCTCAACGCGAAGTAGACTACCGCTGCGGTGAGCGCGGAAATGATCACCGATAGCCACAGAATATTTAATCCATACTGCAGCATCGCCGCTTTCAACGGCGCTTCCGGAATAACGATCTCGATCAGGTCGTCACTTTCGCCGCCGCTTTTTCCAACGATGCGTAGAATGCGCCCGTCACGGGAAAAAAACGTCGCCAGCGCGTCTTGAATCTGGCCGAGCTTGGAGGTGAGATTTTGCCACGCGCCTTCCGGCTGGTGACGCAGATCGTAGACGGAATCGATCGTGATGGCGCCTTCGACCGGCAGAACGAGCCGGCGCTCACCGGCGTTGCGCGAGGCGATGGCGCGCACTTGCGCCGTCCGCAACAAATCAGCGCGCAGCGCCGACGGCACTTCGCCGCCTGGAAAAGCCTCCGATGCAAGGGCCGCGAGTTGCGCCGCAGTGAGACGTTCTTGCAGCCAGTTGATCCGATAGTTTGCGATCGACGGCAGAAAGATGAGCGCCTCCGCGATCAGCACGAACGCAGCTGTCAGTAGCAGCAGCCGCGCCGGCAGGCCTCGGCGTTCCCACGCATCGGACAAGGCTGTTTTGATGCGCGACGCCATCGTCGCGTCGGGATCGACTTTTGCGGTCTGATCGCTCGAATCTTGATTGGGAAGGGCGCGCTGCACGAAAAAGATCATCTCCACTTCCGGAGACTTTTACCCGAGCTTGGTAAGAAGAGCGATAATTTTGCGCACGAACGGGTTACCGGCGGCTGTTGCATAGTAACGGAAAGCCGCCCGTTTATTGATTTCCGAAAGTGTCGGATAGGGCGAAATCCAACTGGTCATGGCCTTGATCTTCAGGCGCTGCGACAGGGCCAACGACCACATTTGGATGAGTTCACCGGCATGCGCGCCGACAATCGAGGCGCCGAGAATGCGACCGCCCTTGTCAGTGATCACTTTAACATGACCGATCGTTTCGCGCTCGGCCTGGGCCCGGTCGTTCTCGTGGTAGGGCCAACGCAGGACGTTGATCTTGCCGAACTTGGTGCGGGCGTCGGCTTCGCTCAGCCCGGCGTTGGCCAGCTCGGGCTCGGTGAAGGTGACCCAAGGGACGGCGCGGCCTGTCGTTTTTGCCGGCAGCCGGAACAGGGCGCGGCGAATGACGATCCCCGCGTCATCATTGGCGATGTGGGTGAACTGCGGCCCGCCAGCGACGTCGCCGATGGCAAACACGCGCCGGTTGCTCGTCACTAATCCGGGGTTGACGGTGATGCCTTTTTTGTCGACGGAGATGCCCGCCGCCTCCAGCCCAAGTTCGCTTATGTTGGGGCGGCGGCCCGCGGCAACCAGCAGGTGGGTCGCGTCGATCACGCGCGTTGCACCTTCACGCAACGTTGTTGCCGAAATGCCGGCGGCGGTTCGCGCGACGCTGGTCACCTTCGCATCCTCGATGATCTCGACGCCCTCAGCCCGCAAGCGTTGCAGCACGATGATCGCCATTTCCGGGTCGTCCCGGCCGAGCGCCTTGGCGGCTTCGATGACCGTAACTTTGGAGCCGAGCCGGCGATGGGCCTGCGCCATTTCCAAACCGATAGGCCCGCCGCCGACGACCACGAGATGCGGCAATAACTGCGCGTTGTCGAAGATCGTCTCGTTGGTGAAGTAGGGCACATCGGAGAGCCCGGAAATCGGCGGCGCAGACGGCGAAGACCCAGTTGCAATCACAAACCACCGGGCGGTGACGCGGAAATCGCCGGCAGCAACCGTCTTTTCATCAACAAACCGCGCGGCGGCGGTGATGACTTGCACGCCTAAACCGGTGAAGCGTTCGACGGAGTCATTGGGCGCTATGGCGCCGATGACCTCGTGCACGTGTTTGTGGACGGCACGATAGTCAATTACCGGCTGTTGCGACGTGATGCCGAATGGCGCCGAAGTCTGGATAGCGTGCGCGCGTTTGCCGGCGGAGAGCAGCGCCTTCGACGGCACACAGCCATAGTTGAGGCAATCGCCGCCCATCTTGTGCTTTTCGATCAAGACGACGCGCTGACCAAACGCTGCTGCGGCTGCCGCGACCGAAAGTCCGCCCGAACCCGCGCCAATGATGCAGAAGTCAACCGACAAGGATGTGCTGGAGGCGGGAACGATGTTGCTTTCAACTTTAGACATGATCGCCTCTCATCTTTTTCAATGCGATGGGTATCAGCGCAACGATGCCGAGCAGCACAAAGGCCGCCAGAAGTTCTTTGGTGACCAGCGCCGAAGTATCGATTGAATATGGGCAATCCACATTCGGATTGGCCGGGTTGGAGGCTAAGCACGCTTGGTAAGATGCGTTCTGCGCCTCGATGACGCTGCCAAGCCCTGCGCCAGCAAAACTGAACGCGAGTGTTCCCGGCATAATCCCGAAAAAAGTTGCGAGTATGTAGGTCCTCAATGGAACGCCCAGCAACGCCGGCGCGAGATTGACGACGACAAAGGGGAAGGCCGGAACGAGACGCAGAAACAGCAGGTAGTTGAAGGCATTCTCTTTAAATCCGTCTCTTAGCTTGCCGAGCCAAGGTCCGGCTTTCGCAGCCAGGCTTTCGCCAAATGATGTTTTGGCGATCATAAACACGAGTGTTGCGCCGACTGTTGCGGCGATCACGGTCGCCGTGGCGCCCAGCAACCATCCGAATAACAGGCCTCCGGTCAATGTCATCACCAGCCCGCCGGGCAACGACAATGCGACGACAGCCATGTAGACCGCACAAAAGGCGAGCAGCGCCAGCGCCAAATTGTTAGAGACGTAGCTTTTCAAAAGTTCGAAATTCAAGCCGATTGTTTTGAACGAAAGATAGTTGTGCCACCCCATGCCGAACACAGCGGCCATGGCGCCGGCCAGCACAATTATTGGCAAGAAACGGCGCATCGCTGAACCAGGCGCGGCTGGCTGATTGGACGTCATAGGCCTAGGATCCTTGCGAGAGCGAGCGCATCAGTCGGCAGTTATACAGCAGCGCATTTTAACGCGGCAGATTTTAAGGCCGCACATCATTCAGCGACCAATCGTAGGCGTAGCTGTCGATTGTACCAGCTCTTTGCATCGCCGATTTCAATTTAGCGTTTGCATACGCGCCCGCGTGCTTAAGCACACCCTGCGGCGACCCGCCGAAATCTTGGCTGTACCAGTCATAGATCGAGGACGCGACAAGCCCGCCGGCCGAGGCCGAAAAACCCCGCGGATGATTGATGTAACCAACTGCGGCTGCATTGAGCTGCGCATCGAGCATCGCTCCTGTGTACGCATCAAGCGACAAATTCGGACAGCCGATCGAAGCACAATTGACCGCGTAGTGCACCCGCGGATCTCGAAACACCGGCCGCAGGATTTCATGCTCGATATCGTTCAGACTGAGATTGACGCCGGAAACAGTCACAACATTTGCAGCCCATGGCCCGCCGGTGAAAGCGGCAATGAGACCGCCGCCAAGTTTCACGTCTTTGATCGAGCGGATCGGATAGGCGTCCAACACGATGTCAATCGTTTTCGCGTTGTAGAGGTTCACCCAGAACGCGAACTGTTCGGGACGAGAAAGAGCGGCGACGTTCACCGATGCAAGCTTGCTGATGTAGGTTTTGAGCACGCCGTGACCATTGCGTTTGAAGCTCGCATAATCGACCCGATTGAGCCCATCGGCGGACGATTTGACATAGGTCTTCAGCAATCCGTCCCAAACGGCGTGATCGACGACAGATTTTGACCCCTTCAAATGGCTGGAGAATTTATCCGAGAGAGAAGCCGCCTGTGCGACAAGCGTGAGTGCTAAGAGCGCGATGACGGTCGCGCCCAGTCGCGCCAGCCACACACGCACGACATGGCATAAACCTTGGTAAGCATCGAGCAATGGTTGAGACCTCGTGACAAACGTGGATCGCAACCACATACCGACGCGATGTCGATATTACGCCGCGAACACCGACAGCGTTTCCAGCAGCCGTCAAACGTGCGGACAGGGAGCACGAAGCGCCGCGCCACGAGCATGCGTTGACTTCACATCTTGCCGCCCCTATAAGACCTGAAATTCCGGGCATGTCGACGTCCTGCCGAGGCCTCAAAAGCCCGTGCGGAGCTTTTTCGCAACGCCCTGAAATACATCAATAATATAGCTACTCTTCGCGATCGAGAGTAGCAACGAACCCACGTCGGAGACGTCCGTGAAACGCACCTATCAGCCAAGCCGCCTCGTGCGCAAACGTCGTCACGGCTTCCGCAAGCGGATGTTAACGGTCGGTGGCCGCAATGTCATCGCCCGCCGCCGCGCCAAGGGCCGCAAGCGCCTGACCGCCTAAGGCGTCCTGTCCGCCCCGGCCCATTGCAGTGCCGTCGCCCGGTACAGAGCCGAGGTGCGGGACACGCGTTGGAGGTCGCCACTATTCCGGCTTTTCCGACACTCAAATCCCGGTCTGAATTTCTTGCCGTGCGCGGCGGATCAAAAACGTCGTGCGCCTCGTTCTTGATCGAAGGACGCAAACGGCGCTCAGCTTCTGCCACCGGCGAACCGTCAAGAATCAAAGTCATCGACCCATCGCTGATCCGATTTGGCTTCACGATCACAAAAAAGCTCGGCAATGCCGTGGTGCGCAACCGCATCCGGCGACGTTTGAAGGCCGCAGTTGCGACGGTCACCCACGACCAGACGGTTGCCGGATTCGATTACGTCATTGTTGCTCGAAAGGCAGCCTTTGACCGTCCCTACCCCGACTTGATCGCTGATCTTGGCCGCTCACTAGATAAGTTGCACGGACGGCAATACGCAGCCCAACCGGAGCAGCCGACAAAAAGCTAGAAAATCATCAAGCGTGACCGGGTGTCCCCTTTCTTTTGCGACAACTTTCCGCCATCGCTTGCGGGCTGTCGACGGCCCCGGTCTGATGCCACATGCATCGGGCACTTTTTTGGGCGGCCCGAGCCGAGGTCTCAATGAATTCCCAGAACGATCCCAAAGACCAAAACAACCTGATGTACGCGATCATACTGTCGCTCGCGGTCCTGCTGGGCTGGCAGTATTTTTTTGCGCGGCCCATGGTTCAGCAGGAACAAGCGCGCAAGGAATTCGCCAAAGACGTCGAAGCACAACGCACGGGCGACGTAATCGGCATTCCAGGTGTCGGCACCGCCCCGGTTGCCGGGCCGTCGGCGATGGCGCCTGTTGGTGCCGGACAACCGGCTAAGTCGGCGGCATCGCGTGACGATGCATTGAAAGGGTCGCCGCGCATCGCGATCCGGACGCCATCGCTCGAAGGCTCTATCGCACTCAAAAGCGGCCGCATCGATGACCTCGTGCTCGTCAAGTATCGCGAGACCGTCGATCCCAATTCGGCCAAGGTGACGCTGCTGTCACCGGTCGATGCGCCCGAGCCTTACTTTGCGGAGTATGGCTGGGTGCCGCAAGGCGGCACGCAAACCAAGGTGCCCGATCGCGATACACTTTGGTCGATTGAAAGCGGCGATGCGCTGACACCAGGAACGCCGGTCACGTTGACGTGGGACAATGGCGGGGGCTTGGTGTTCCGCCGCACCGTCTCGATCGACAAGGACTACATGTTCAAAGTCGTCGATGAAGTCGAAAACAAAACAGCAGCCGACGTTGCATTGCTCCCCTATGCCCGCATTCACCGCTATGGCCAGCCAAAATCGCAAGCATTCTACATTCTGCATGAAGGCTTGATCGGCGTCTCGGGTGCGCAAGGTCTGCAGGAAATCACTTACGCCAATGCGACGTCTAAAGGCGTGCCGACGACGATTGAAAATGTCACCGGCGGCTGGCTTGGCATCACCGACAAGTATTGGGCAGCAGCCCTCGTTCCCGATCAAAAAGAACCGTATCGCGCCATGTACTCGGCGGTTAAGGCTTCAGCGCCCGGTGAGCGGGACGCGTTTCAGGCTGACTATTTGCGTGGCGCTGTCGTCATCCCGCCAAACGCACGCAAAGGCGTCGAAGCGCATCTTTATGCCGGCGCCAAGCAGGCGACGATCATTGATAGCTATGAGAGCGCCCTTGGCATCCAACAGTTCGACCGGATGGTCGACTGGGGTTGGTTCTACTTTATCACCAAGCCGCTGTTTGGACTGATGGAGAAGATCAACGCTCTGGTCCACAACTTCGGCGTTACGATTCTGATCCTGACGGTGATCGTCAAGGCGCTGTTCTATCCGCTGGCCAACAAGCAATACACCAGCATGGCGCGGATGAAAAAACTGCAGCCGGAGATGGCGCGCATCAAGGACGTCTACAAAGACGACGCTCAGCGTCAGCAAAAAGAAATGTTCGATCTCTACCGCAAGGAGAAGATCAATCCGTTGGCCGGGTGCTGGCCGATCCTGCTTCAAATCCCGGTTTTTTTCGCGCTTTACAAAGTTCTGTTCGTAACCATCGATATGCGTCACGCGCCGTTTTTCGGCTGGATCAAGGATCTCTCAGCCCCCGATCCGACGTCGCTGTTCAACTTGTTCGGCCTGCTGCCGTTCGCGGTCCCTGAATATCTCCATATCGGCGTATGGCCGCTCATCATGGGCGTGACCATGTGGATTCAAATGCAGTTGAACCCGCCGCAGCCCGATCCGATACAACAGCAGATCTTTCAATGGATGCCGCTGTTGTTCACGTTCCTGCTGGCGTCATTCCCGGCCGGGCTCGTCATCTACTGGGCGTGGAGCAACACGTTGTCGATCGTGCAGCAATGGTACATCAATAAGAAGAACGGCGCCGAAGTGCATCTCATGCAAAATATGAAGCGGCAGTTCGCACCATTAACGCGACTGTTCGGCACGAGCGGCTCCGGCGACGACGGCAAAAAGTAAACCAGCGTGGCCTATTCCAACGGACACGCGAAAGGCCATTCTGCCGATGAAGGGCCTCCCATGACCGGCGTTGCACCACTGACGCCCGACGAGATCGAGGCTGGGCGCCGGTTGTTCACTTTGCCGTGGGGATTTGCGCGCGGCACGCCCGACCTCAACCATCTGCCGCCGGACGACCGGCCGGAAATCGCTTTTGCCGGCCGGTCGAATGTCGGCAAATCCAGCCTGATCAACGCGCTTGTCGGCCAGCTCGGGTTAGCGCGCGCATCAAACACGCCAGGGCGAACGCAAGAGCTGAACTTCTTCACCATCCCCGATGCTCGGCTGTTTCTCGTCGACATGCCAGGCTACGGCTATGCCGAAGCGCCGAAGGATAAAGTGGCGGCCTGGAACCGGGTGTTGCGTGGCTATCTGGCCGGGCGCCGCACACTGCTCCGCGTCTTTGTCATGATCGACGCGCGTCACGGCATCAAGACGGCCGATGGCGACATTCTCGAACTGCTCGATACTGCCGCCGTTTCCTATCAAGCGATCCTGACGAAAGCCGATAAGATCAGCCGCACGTCACTTGAAAAAGTGTTCGAAGAAACCAGCGTTGCGCTTGCCAAGCATCCCGCGGCCTATCCGGAAGTTCTGGCGACCTCGGCTGAAAAGGGCACCGGCATCGAAGACCTGCGCGGCGCGATAGCGCGGCTGCTCGCGACACACGGCTAGGCGCCGCAGCGCTTTTAACGCCAGCGTTCACGCCCTTCAGCGCGTCATCAACATCTGCGCGACATTAACGCCAGTCTCGCCGAATTTCGCTAACGCGCCGCCGATGATGGCGGCGACGATCCAACCCAACGAGCGGCCAAGAGAGCGAGTGATGTTGGCTCTCACCCTGACGTCGATGGTCTGGTCGGGAAGTGCCGTATCAGCGGCGACGCCGTCGTGCGCAGCGGTTCTGGCAGATACGACGATCTGCAGCGGCGCACGGCCGCGCACCTGTGGCGTCACAATAAAACGCCAACTCGCGAATTCATCCTGCGCAAAGACCAGCTGATTGTCGATCCACATCGTCTCCGGCGAAACGGTCTCGATAAAGAACCCGCCTTCGGGGGCCCGCAATCGCACCGACATGGCTTGTGTGACCGTGACGTCGTGCTGCCAGATCGCGCCGCCCGACATGCCGGTCGTGATGCCTGTGATCGACGCTTTAGCGATGCGAATTTCAATGCGTTCCGGCTGCGCGACGCGCATCGTCCGCGGTATGTTTTCAGCCAGCAATCCGGGACTGGTTTCGATGGCGCGACGAGGAGCCGGCGTTGGTATTCGCCCGCGCGGTTGCATTGGCGCTGAGGCTGCGTCAGGCGCCGCGGGTGGGAAATGAAGCTGCGGCCCCGGCATTGGCGGCTGCGGAAACTCGAAATCGTCCGTCGGTGAACGGAGTGACGGCAGCGAGGCTTCGAAGACCCCAGGCTGCGCATTCGGGAGATGGTGCTGCCCGGGCGGCGGTACTGACGGAATGAATCGAGGATTTGCCATAGCCGCCGCTTCAGCCGGGCGAGCGCTAAAATTCGGCAAGGCGGGTTCGGCACGCTGGCGCCCCTCGCCCGGAAAGGGCGGGCTGTCCATGGGCGGAAAGCGGCTACCCAGCTCGAACGATCCCGGTGGCGCGAAGGTCGGCACAAGCCTCGTCCCTGGCGGTGGCTGAGGGATCGGTGGCGGTTGGATCGGAATCGGCCGGTTCGTCGCGAACGTGGGCAAACCAATGCCCGTGGCATCAGACTTGGTCCACGCGGGCGGTGCACTTAAGGGAACGGCCGATGCTTGCGGCAGCGTTTCTTCGAAATCCGAAATTCCATTCGGTTCGAGTCTGGGAATAAATCCGGCGCTTGGGGCATTCTGTGCCGGCGCGGTGTGCACCGGCGTTGGCGGATAGAACGATCGGGCAACAGCGCCATCCTGCCGCGCTGGCCGCACAAGCTCGCGATCGGTGTCCGTGTGACCGAGCGGCGCGGCCTGCGGCGGCTCTGCGGCGTAGATCGCCGACGGCATGTCGTCGAGCAAAGGACGCAGATGCGCATCGATCGCAGTAGTTTGTAACTGGCTGAAAGGTTCGGCCAGATCACCGCTGAGATCCGCATCGCCGGAGAGCCCCAATGGCGGATTGACGGCCGGGCCGCCCATATCGATGCCGTCGGGCACGGTGTCGACGTCACTTTCCGCTGCCTCGTCGCCATCGCCCATTGCGGGCAGCTCGATGCTCGCTGGCTCCGCCGGCATTTTGACCAGCACTTGCGGAAACGAAATCTCACCCAACGCGTCCGGCATTGCCTCATCGAGCGAACCGGCGATCACCGAAGCGATGTCTTGATCTCGGGCAAATCGGTCGATCGGCGCTGGTTGCGGGCTGCCCGGTAGTTCGCCCAACTGCGGCAGCGCTACCGCGAGCTCGCCGAATGAGGGGATGCCTGTGGCAGCAACCGGTAACGGTGGCGGCGGCGGAGGCGGGCGAGGTGCATCGTACATCAATTGGCGAAGACTAGGCGCCGCCCGCGACTGGACTCGCTCGCGCGCACGCGCCAGAACATCGTCGGCGGGCAGCATGGCGTGCTGCTGATCGCGAAGAGCGGCCGGCACCAGAGCGCGCTGCAGAGCCCGAATCGCTTCATCGAACGTCAATCCCTGGCTTTGCAGCATTTGGGCCGCCGCACTGCGCGCATCACCGACGATGGCCGCCAGAACGATCGCGCCCGAAATATCGCGGCGCCGACCGCCACGGGCTGCTGCTGACGCTGCTTCGAGGATGCGCGAGACGTCCGCCGAAACGCCAAACCCGGTCGTTTGCGGAATAAACGGCGGTCGCGTATTGCCGAGGAAAGCAATAACCTCCGACCGCAAGTGCGCGATCACCACCCGGCTGGCATCGAGGACAGCCACCGCGTCTGGGTCGTCGCACAGCGCCAGCAGCAGATGCTCGAGCGTCACGTCTGTATACTGGAACGTGGCCGCCGCCTCGGACGCGCGTGTCAAAGTCGCGGCCAGCGCCGGCGACATCGGTATTTGACCAAGTTCCATGAGCGCCGCGTTCACCAGATCATGCCCTCGCCTGCTAGCGTGGAGGCATTGCCGAGACGGGGCAATGCGTCACGACAGTGCACCGCCGATTTTTCGATCATAGCTTGCACGGACAGCTTAGCAGTTCGCGGACTGGCCGAAAGCCCGGCAGGCTGTGGACAAAGTGGCCGATTGGCCCGTGTTTTGGGGAACACGATGCATATCGGACGCTTGCGAGGAAATTCCATTGAGGCGCCCGGCCGAGCCGCTATAAATCCGGCGCAGGCCGGACCGCCGACCATGCTTTTGAGGAATCGCCGTGACGTCACCAAAAGATCATCTGGCGAAGCCGACGCACTTGGCGGAGAACGAGCCCAGCGCTCACCTGCAGGCGCGCATCCTGGCCGAAGCTATTCCGCATCTCATCCAGTATGACGAGCAGACGGTTGTCGTAAAATTTGGTGGCAACGCCATGGGTGATGAAGCACTCGCCATCGCGTTCGCGCAAGATATCGTTTACCTCAAGCAATCCGGCATCAACCCGATCGTTGTCCACGGCGGCGGTCCGCAAATCGCGTCGATGCTGAAGAAGCTCGAAATCACCTCGGATTTCGTCAACGGTTTGCGCATCACCGATAAGCCCACCGTCGAAGTGGTTGAAATGGTGCTGTCGGGGAAAATCAACAAAGAGATCGTGTCGGCCATCAATCGCCAGGGCGGCAAGGCCGTTGGTATTTCCGGCAAAGACGCCAACCTGATGATCGCCCGGAAAATCACCGAACTGCCGGATCCCCATTCAAATCTGATGAAGGCTGTCGATATTGGCTATGTCGGCGAGCCACTCGAAGTCAACCCGCACATCGTCGAGGTCATATCGAAGTCCGATTTGATTCCAGTGATCGCTCCTGTCGGCATCAGTCGCGACGGCGAAACGCTCAACATCAACGCCGATACGTTCGCGTCGGCGCTGGCCGCGCGAATGCAGGCCAAGCGGCTCATTTTGCTGACCGATGTTGCGGGCGTTCTCGATGAAAATAAAAAGCTTATTCCGAAGCTGACGATCGATGAGGCACGCGCCATGATCAAAGCGGGAACGATTAGCGGTGGCATGATTCCTAAAATTGAAGGATGTATCGAAGTCGTTGAAGCTGGAGTTGAGGGGGTTGTCGTGATTGACGGACGCGTCCCCCATTGCGTCCTGCTCGAACTGTTCACCGAGCATGGCGTCGGAACGCTCGTCCGCCGCGCCGAACGCAAAAAACCAAAATCGTGACCGCAGGTTCCGCGCGCCGCGCCCACGGTTTTTCCAGCGGTCATTGGCGAAATCCAACCGGGCGCGCGTTTGACCACGTCGATACTTGGATATTCGATCTCGACAACACGCTCTATCCGGCGTCTTGCAACCTGTTCGCGCAAGTCGATCATCGGATGGGCGAATTCATCGCCAAGACGATTGGCGTTCCGTATGCGCACGCTCGCCACTTGCAGAAATCCTATTATCGACAGTATGGGACGACACTTGCCGGCCTGATGCAGGTGCACAAGTTGCGCCCGGAGCCATTCCTCGACTACGTGCACGACATCGACCTCAGTGTGCTGCAGCCGTCGCCAGACCTCGCGACGGCCATCGCAGCGCTCGCCGGCCGGCGCTTGATCTTTACCAATGGTTCGCGCCGTCATGCCGAGAACGTCGCGGCGAAAATCGGCGTGCTGCATCTCTTCGAGGACATCTGCGATATTGCCGCGACGGATTATGTGCCAAAGCCAGACCGAAAGGCTTTCGATCGCATGGTGAGCCGGCACGATGTTTCAGCCGTCTCGGCTGCCATGTTCGAGGATATGCCGCACAACCTCGAAGCTCCTGAGGCACTCGGGATGACGACGGTCTTGATCCATTCGGATTATGTCGATCACCCTGTGCAGTTGAAAATGCGCGATTGGCAAGAATTGCCGCGACACGTCCATCACATGACCGACGATTTGACCGGCTTCATCACGGGTTTCGTCATCAAGCCCGCCTAAGACAAGGCGTCCGATATGGAATGGGCCGGTTTAGATCAATCGTCGAGCAGTGTCCCTCTGGCATTTCTTTGGACTGCGCTCATCATTGAGCTCACGCCAGGACCGAATATGACCTATCTCGCGATCCTCAGCCTGTCAGAAGGCCGTAAGGCGGGATTGGCTGCTGTCGCCGGCGTCGCGACCGGCTTGATGATCGTCGGCCTGTTGTCGGCGCTCGGACTAGCGACTTTGATTTCGCAATCTCCACGGCTCTACGCAGCGTTGCGCTGGATGGGCGTCGCGTATCTCTTGTGGCTGGCTTTCGAGCTTTGGCGCGGCGAGCCTGACGGCGGCAAGGGGCTCGCGGATGCGCAATCGCTTCGCACGTATTTTCAGCGTGGCGTCATCACCAACTTATTGAATCCCAAAGCGGCGCTCTTTTACGTCGCGGTACTCCCACCATTCCTTGATCCAAACCGGCCAATTCTTCCACAGACGCTGGTTTTAAGCTCAACGTATGTGGCTGTCGCCACGGCGGTGCATCTCGGCATTGTCGCCGCGGCAGCGCAAGTGCGTCCTTGGCTATCCGATCGCGGAGACGTCCAGCGCGTGCGTGCAGTGCTCGCCGTCACGGTTGTTGGCATCGCACTCTGGCTTGCCTGGGCGACGACACCCGCCGCTTCTGAAAGTGCCGCTCATGTGTCAGGCTAGGCGGCGAGCCACGCAGGCTGTATAGCAATCTGCGAAATTTAAGCTAGGCATCACAGCACAGATACCACCCTCGCCAATGAGTACTCCGCAGACCCTCGTTCATCTTCTCCAAGGCGTCGCGCGCAAAGATCGCGCAGCGTTTGACGACGTTTATCGTGCGACGGCCGCGAAACTCTATGGAATCATCCTGCGTATCTTGAACCGCCGGGATATCGCCGACGAGGTGCTGCAAGAGGTTTACGTGAAGATCTGGGATCGGGCGGGCGATTTTGACCCGCGGGTGGCGTCGCCAATTTCTTGGATGGCGGCGATCGCTCGCAATCGCGCCCTTGATGAACTGCGTCGCAAGCGCCCCGACTCGATCGAGGATCATCCCGCGTTACTCGATCTGCCGTCAGATACCGAAACAGCTCTGGCAAATGTCCTTCGCGGCGAAGACGGCCGGCGACTGCATGATTGTCTGGCGCAACTCGACCCAGATCGGCGGGAAATGGTTGTGCTCGCCTATTGTGATGGATTTAGTCGTGATGAACTCGCCGAAAAATATAATCAGCCGGTCAACACTGTGAAAACCTGGCTGCGACGTGCCCTGGCGCAACTCAAAGGTTGTCTTGGCGGATGACAGAGCGCGACGACATCGATGGCCTCGCGGGCGAATACGTCCTTGGCACGCTCGACGCGGCTGAGCGGACTGCGGTGTCGGCGCGACGACTGCGAGAGCCACAGTTGGATGCCGCCATTGCCGGTTGGGAACGCCGGCTTGAACCGCTGCTCAATGCCGTGCCCTCCGTCGAGCCGCCGGCTGCGATCCTCGCTCGCATTCATGCCCGGCTGTCGAAGGCGTCGATGAGCCATGGACGAGGCGATGCGGCGGGCACAGCCGATGTCATCGCGCTCACGCGTGGTGTCCGTTTTTGGCGCGCCGCCACATTAGCCTCGTCACTGGTTGCGGCAGCACTGGTCGGCTTCATCGGTGTGCGCGAGCTGACGCCCAAGCCGCCGACAAAGAACTTGGTTGCAGTGCTGCAAAAAGATGCCCAGTCGCCTGCGTTCCTGGTGACCGTCAACATCGACCAACGGTTGCTGACGGTTCGCCCCGTGGCGGCTCAGCACGAGGCCGGTAAAAGCTTTGAGCTATGGATCGTGCATGACAAACTCGGCGGACCAAAATCGCTTGGCGTCATCGATGATCCGACCGTCATGCGCAAGCCGACACTTGCAGCTTATCAGCCCAACATTATCGAAGAAGCGACTTACGCCGTCAGCCTTGAGCCCGAAGGAGGATCAACCACGGGTGGACCAACAGGCCCAGTGGTGTTCGCTGGCAAACTGATTGCGACGGGCGAATGACGATTGCATTTCACCATCATTTTGATGCGATCATTTTCGGCGTACGAGCATGCGCATGGCGAAAAAAAGACGGATCACGTTCGCCTCTAAAATAACACAACAAAAATTTTGAAACCGCGCTGCGTCCGGATCGTTACTGCCATTGCGCTCCACCAAGGAGAGCAGGAAACAACCCCGGAGTTACCCCCCATGTCGAAATCCATTCGCAGCGCGTTGCTCGGCGCCTCGTCGCTCGTAGCGGCTCTGTCGCTCGTCGCAATCGCCACCCCAACGCTGGCAGAGAAAAAGGAAACCTCCGTCACGGTAGGCGGCGCGGCGATGTACCCATCGAAGAACATCATTGAAAACGCCGTCAACTCGAAGGACCACACGACGCTTGTCGCGGCGGTCAAGGCGGCTGGCCTTGTGGATACGTTGTCGAGCAAGGGTCCGTTCACGGTTTTTGCCCCAGTCAACGGCGCATTCGACAAGCTCCCGCAAGGAACGGTGACGACGCTCTTGAAGCCAGAAAACAAGGAAAAGCTGGCGGGCGTGTTGACGTATCACGTGGTTGCCGGAAAACTTTCAGCGGCTGACCTCGAAGCCCAAGCGAAAGCCAACGGCGGCAAAGCTGAATTGAAGACTGTAGCCGGCGGCACGATCACGCTGATGGAAAGCGGCGGTGGCTGGGTTGTTGTGGACGCGAAGGGTGACAAGGCGAAGATAACGATCGCTGACGTCAACCAATCAAACGGCGTGATCCACGTCATCGATACGGTTTTGCTGGCAAACTAATTCGTCTGCTAGCCGCCCCGCTCGAACATGGCGACATGTGTCGTCGCCGTGTTCGGTGAGGGCACACGAGCCCTCGTCTCATGTCCGTTCTTTTCCGTCCCCCCCCCCGCCCCTGAGCTGGCATGAGACAGTCGGCCCGGTCAGGCTCTGAGGCATTTGCCGACGAGCCTGACCGGTTTTTTATCCTCGACCGATGAATGGCATCGCCGTCGCCATCAGCGTCATGAATTGCACATTGGCGTCGAGCGGCAAGTTGGCCATGTAGAGAACCGCGTCAGCCACGTGCGAGACGTCTATGCGCGGCTCTATTTTCATGGACCCGTCGGCTTGCGATATACCCGCCGCCATCTTCGCCGTAAAATCCGTTGCGGCATTACCAATGTCGATTTGCGAACACGCAATATCATGAGCACGCCCATCGAGTGAGATCGACTTCGTCAATCCCGCAATGGCATGCTTGGTGGCTGTGTAAGGCGCGGACAGTGGTCTTGGCACATGAGCGGAGATGGAGCCGTTATTGATGATGCGTCCGCCCTTCGGCGTTTGCGCCTTCATCATACGGATCGCCGCCCGTGCGCATAAAAATGAGCCTGTCAAATTGACATCGACGACGCGCCTCCAGTCTTCGAGCGTCAGGTCTTCGATCGGCGTGCCGTGCGCGAATGTCCCGGCATTATTGAAAAGCACATCGAGCCGGCCGAACCTTTCGCGCGTCGCAGCAAATGCCGCCGTCACCGAACCTTCATCAGCGACATTCGTTGGGCACACCAGAAATTCGCCGGAACCTGCTGCCGCCATCTCGGCCGTTTTTTCCAGTTCCACCACGCGACGTCCCGCTAGCACGACATGATATCCGGCAGCTTGCAGCGTCATCGCAACCGCGCGGCCAATTCCGGAGCCGGCGCCTGTGATGAACGCAATTTTGTCGCCAGACATGATTGATCGCCGTTCTATTGTTGAAAGCCGCCCCGACCTCAGCGCCGACACGTGGCGGCAGTGAGGTAAAACCAGTTAGAGATACAGGGCCGGAGACGAGGTCGGGGGATCGCGATGTCAAACGATACGAATGATCGGGATGGTTGGAAAGAGGTGGCGAAAGACGTCTCGAACAGTGCCGATGCTCACGGGTTTTTCGCGACGTTGATGGTTTTGATCCGCCGCCCCGTTAGCGAAACTCTCAGATTGGCAGAAGACCCGACATATCGCGATCACGTCAAATTCTTCAGCGCGTGCTTTGGTGTCTGGCTGGCGTTCGGGCTCGTTGTCGTGCCTCGCGTCGTCACTTGGTACACGGGTGAAGCACTTGCCGACACCGGTGGAAAATCAACCGTTCTGACGCTGTCGATACTACAATATCTCGAACTGATAATTTCAATCCCGCTCAGTTTTTATCTCTATCGCCTGGGCGCGACGGTGCAGCGCACGCCACGCAGCTATTTCAAATTCGCGATGATCGGTGCTGGTCTCGCCTTGCTGATGTCGGTTGCCATGCAGGCTTTTCGCATCGGGTCCATTATTGCAATCCGTCAAGCGCTGCCTGAAGAGACGGCGCTGGCAATTGTGCAGCAGCCGGCCCTGATCGCGCTCGTCAACGTTGTTCTGATGGCCGCCCCTGTCATTTTGGCGATTGTCCTCAACAGGGCGTTCTGGCGCTTGCGTTGGCGGTTCGTGGTCCCCGTTGCGCTGATTATTCTCGCAATCGACGTTTCGGCGTTACTTATCGCCATCGCGTTGCTGTCGACCGACGGCGCGCAAGCGCTGATTTCGACGATTGCCAGCGTGTTCTAGCCCACGGTGCCCCTGGTCATCCGATAACTGCGTCAGCGCGTTGGAACCGGCTTATCGCCACGATAATCGTAAAAGCCCCGCCGAGTTTTACGCCCCAGCCAACCGGCATCGACATACTTCACGAGCAGCGGACACGGACGATACTTCGTGTCGGAAAGGCCTTCGTACAAAACTTGCATCACGCTAAGGCAGGTATCGAGACCGATGAAGTCCGCCAGCTCAAGCGGACCCATCGGATGATTGGCGCCAAGCTTCATGGCCTTATCGATGGCGTCGACGGTTCCGACGCCTTCATACAGCGTGTAAACCGCTTCATTGATCATCGGAAGCAGTATGCGATTGACGATGAAGGCCGGAAAATCCTCCGAGACTGCGATCGTCTTGCCGAGGCTTTCAATGAACGTTCGCGCAGTCGCGAAAGTCTCGTCTTCGGTGGCGATACCGCGGATCAGTTCGACCAGGTCCATCTTTGGCACCGGGTTCATGAAGTGCATGCCGATGAAATCTTCCGGCCTATCCGTCGCCGCGGCAAGCCGTGTAATCGAGATCGATGATGTGTTGGACGCCAGCAACGCGGTCGGCTTCAAGTGCGCCGCCAGCCCGGCAAAAATCTTGTGCTTGAGATCTTCGTTTTCCGTCGCGGCTTCGATCACAAGATCGCAGTCCCTAAAGTCCGCATAGGTTTCAGCGTACGAAATACGCGACAACGCAGTGTCCTTGTCCGCGTCGCTATACAGCCCCTTCGCGACCTGCCGCGCCATGTTCTGGCTGATCGCGTCGAGGCCCTTATCGAACGACTCGCGTTTTAGATCATTCAGCTCGACGGTATAGCCCGACAGCGCCACGACGTGCGCAATGCCACTGCCCATCTGACCGGCACCGACGATGCCGACCTTGCTGATCGATCGCGCCGCCATCGACGCCGATTTGGTTTTGTCGATGAGCTTAGAAGCCTGCGGCATTCAAAATGGTCCTTCACGCCTTCGCGACATCACATCGATGGTTCGTCACCAGACTTCACGGTGCCGATTTTTTGAGTTCGGCGTCGAGTTCCGGAAGCGCTTGAAAGAGGTCGGCGACGAGCCCGTAATCCGCCACTTGAAAGATCGGCGCTTCGCTATCTTTATTGATCGCAACAATAATTTTCGAATCCTTCATGCCGGCCAAATGCTGGATGGCGCCGGAGATTCCAACGGCGATATAGAGATCGGGTGCAACCACCTTGCCGGTCTGGCCGACTTGCCAATCATTTGGCACATATCCTGCGTCGACAGCGGCGCGCGAGGCGCCCATCGCCGCGCCGAGGCTGTCGGCGATCGGCTCAATGTATTTGGCAAAATTTTCCCCATTCGCCATGCCCCGCCCACCCGAAATGATGATCTTGGCAGCGGCCAATTCGGGGCGATCGGATTTCGTCAGTTCGGCATGCTCGAAGTTTGATGCGCCAATGGCCGGCGGCACCGTGATATTTTCAATCGTTGCCGATCCGCCATCCGGTGCAACCCCAAATGCGGCGATGCGCACCGTAATGACTTTCGTCGCTTCCGGTGACTGGACCGTCTGCACGGCATTTCCGGCATAAATCGGCCGCTCGAACGTATCTGGCGAGATGACCTTGGTGATGTCGGAGATCTGCATCACGTCGAGTTGGGCTGCAACGCGCGGCAGCACATTCTTGCCCGAGGCCGTCGCCGGAGCGACGATGGCGGTGTAGTTTGCGGCGAGCGACAACACGACAGCTGCGACTTCTTCGGCCAAACCGTTCGCCAAGTGCGGTGCGTCCGCGACCAGAACTTTTGCGACGCCTGCAAGGTTGGCTGCGGCGTCAGCCGCCGGTTTGCAATTCGAGCCTGCGACAAGAATATGAATGTCGCCGCCCAGCGCGAGTGCCGCCGACAAAGCTTTGGCGGTCGCTTGCGAAAGTTTGTCGTTGGTATGCTCGGCCAAAATGAGCGTTGACATTAAATGACCCCGGCTTCGGTTTTGAGTTTTTGCACCAGTTCGGCGACACTGCCGACCTTTACGCCGGCCTTACGGGTTGCCGGATCCGCTGTTTTGATGACCTTCAAGCGAGGCGTCACATCGACACCAAACTCCTCGGGTTTTTTGATATCGAGCGGCTTCTTCTTGGCCTTCATGATATTCGGCAGTGACGGATAGCGCGGCTCGTTCAAGCGCAGATCAGTGCTGACGACGGCTGGAAGTTTGAGCTTCAGCGTTTCAAGCCCGCCATCGACTTCGCGTGTGACGAGGACGGCGCCATCGGCAATTTCGATCTTCGACGCGAATGTGCCCTGCGGCCACCCGAGCAGACTTGCCAGCATTTGGCCCGTCTGATTGCAATCATCGTCGATGGCTTGCTTGCCGAGGATCACGACGTCGGGTTTTTCAAGCTCGACAATGGCCTTCAAAAGTTTGGCAACGGCGAGTGGCTCGACGGCCGCGCCATCAGAAGTCTCGATCAGGATTCCGCGGTCGGCTCCGATCGCTAGAGCTGTTCGGATGGTCTCTTGCGACTTGGTCGAGCCAATCGAGACAATGACGATCTCGGTCGCAATACCTTTTTCTTTCAGCCGCACGGCCTCTTCAACGGCAATTTCGTCAAACGGATTCATCGACATTTTGACGTTTGCTAAGTCAATGCCGGAGCCATCGGGTTTGACTCGAATTTTGACGTTGTAATCGACGACCCGTTTCACCGGCACAACAATCTTCATGCCTTCCGCCAGTATCCTGGCGCTCCCATTGTTTTGTTTCGAAGCGCCGATCCGCAATGCCGGGTGCGCCATGACGGAAATGGCCGGATGGCACGACGCGAAGATTGATCAGCGCCGTCTCGGCGATCAATCGAATGGCGTTGCACCCGGCCTTCGCAGCTGCGAAGGGGAAGCTACGGGTGGGCTCAACTTTAGTCAATTGCCGCACGGCGTCGCGCCCGAGGCTGGCTTTTTGACCTCGATGGCGTGGCAACTGCGGTCGGCGACGACGGCGGATTATTCCGCGAATAGCGGGACACCGCGCCGGCGCATGACGATCACCAGAGCAGCCCCGGCGCAAAGGCCACCGATGTGGGCCCACCAGGCCGTCAGGCCCACCTGCGGCAGCGCCACCATGATGACCTGTGTGAGGATCCACAGGCCAAGAACGAAGGCAGCGGTGATTTTGAGTGGGATGATTTTGAAGGCCAGCACCCAGACGCCGACCCTCGGGTGCAACATCAGATAGGCGGCAATCACACCCGAAACAGCGCCGCTGGCGCCAATCAACGCGTCACTGCTGTCTGGAATGACGACTGCGTGCAGCAGACCGGCCGCAACACCGCAGGCGAGATAAAACAATAGATAGCGGCCATGGCCCAAAGCATCTTCGACGTTGTCACCGAAAACCCACAGGAACAACAAGTTACCGATCAGGTGCATCGGATCGCCATGCAGGAACATGTACGTCACCAGCGTTATCGGCTCTGCAATATGCAATCCACCGACCGCGATCGCTGTGTCACCCGCGCTGAAAATACCGGCTTGAAAAAGCTCGCGCGGAACGACCGCGAAGTCAGCCGACAGGGCATCGCTGGAGCCGGTGGCGCTTTGCAGCAGAAACACCAATGCGTTGACGATGATGAGCGCCACAGTGACGTACTGGAAACGTATGGATTTCAGCGGATTGTCATCGCCAATGGGAACGAACACGATTGCCGTCCTTTTGACAGTCGACGCTTGCAGATCGATGACGATCGGAAGCTAACGGTTTTTGCCCGGAACCCACAGCACGTCGGCTTTGCCGTGGTCATTGACGAAGCGGCCGGCCACAAACAGGAAATCCGAAAGCCGATTGACGTACTTCAGGGCCGCTGAGCTGACGGGCTCGTTCGGCAAATTGGCCAATTCAACCATGATGCGTTCGGCCCGCCGGCAGACGGTCCGGGCGACATGCAGAGCCGCCGCTGCCGGCGATCCACCAGGCAAAATGAACGACTTCAACGGTTGGAGCACCGCGTTCATCTGATCGATTTCATCTTCAAGCCGCTTGACCTGCGAATCCGCCATGCGGAGTGGTTCATAGGGAAGTTTCTCACCGCGATCTGGCACACACAAGTCGGCACCGAGATCGAAGAGGTCATTCTGGATGCGGCCGAGCATGTCGTCGACATCGGCATAAGTGCCGGCGAGGTGAATGCGGACCATGCCGATTTGCGCATTGGTCTCGTCAACCGTGCCGTAAGCCGCGATCCGAACCGACGTTTTCGCCACCCGTTCGCCGGAGCCGAGCGCCGTCGTGCCGGCATCGCCGGTTTTCGTGTAGATGCGGTTTAAAACGACCATGGAATACTAACCTTCACCGAGCGCCGCCCCACTCTGGCGGGCGAGCCGCAGTCACTGTTCGCCAGCCGCTCAGCGGGCGAAAAACACGTAGCCCATAATGATCAAGATGGCGAGAAACTGAAGGCCAACGCGCCAACGCATGAGCTTCTGGCTGAGTTTTGGGCTGTCACCCTTAGCCATGCTGCGAAGGCCCAATGCCAGAACCAGAATGACGGCGATGACCGCCAGCGTCGTCGCGTAATAGAGCAGGGTTTCCATGACGTCTCATTCCACATCGAATTTTCGCCGTGATAATCGCATTGGTGGCAGCGAGCAATTGCCAATCAGTCACGTCACAACCTTGCGAAAATTGTTCCGCGATCCACTGAGCATGGCAAACAAGGGCTTTTTATTACGCAATTGCAAGTTGCCTAGCGGCAGAAATGCCTTAATCCTGGTGCGTTGACAGTCTTCGGAAGACGCACCTAACCGCCATTCACCGGCCCTTCCGCAGTTGATGCCACACATCGCAGTCCCAGCTTGAGAGCTGATGGCTGCAAACAAAAGAACGGCAGGCCCTTGCCTTTCATACGTCGCGCCATGGCTGATCGCTTGCAAGCCGCCGGGCGGAGTTTGCGCCGGGCGGGTACGTCGATTGTCGTGGCAGGTATCGCTGCGTGCATCGGTCAATCCGCGTTTGCACAGCCAGCAAAAGAGCTCAGTCCACAGGATGCTCAGCGAGCGCTGGAATTGCGCCAGACTGACCTCGCCGGTTCAGACGGTCAGGAAAACAATCTACAGTCTGACGTCGCAGATCTCGATGCCGAGCGCGAGCGCCTGAACATTCGCCTCGTCGAAACCGCAGCCTTGATTCAACGCAGCGAAGCCAAGCTGACGGCCATCGAAGGCCGATTGCTCGAACTCGAAGCGCAAGAAAAACTGGTGCGCGGCTCGCTTGGCCAGAGGCATGGGCAAATCGCAACGTTGCTTGGCGCGCTGCAACGCATGGGCCGCAATCCACCGCCCGTCTTGATCACCCGACGCGAAGACGCACTGAAAATGGTCCGCAGTGCGATGCTGCTGTCGTCGGCGTTTCCTGAGTTGAAGGGCCAAGCCCTCAAATTGACCGAGCGCCTTGATGATCTCGTCCGAGTCATGGGCGATATCCGAAGTGAAGGGGAGCGGTTGCAGGCTGAAACTGACCGCTTGCAGGAATCGCGCACGCGCCTCGCAAGCTTGATGGAAGCCAAAAAGCTCACCATCGCCGATCGCCAGCAGGAGCTCATTGCCGTCCGCGCCGCCAGCGCCGAAATCACAAAAAATGTCTCCGACCTCTCGGAGTTGATCTCGAGGCTCGATCAGGCCGTGACGGCGAATGTCAAAAACCTGGGGGCTTACGAGTCGGAGGTGAAGGCTAAGCCGGCGGAACCAGTGCCGGCCCAGCAGGTGGCTGCTGCACCGCTCGCCCGGCCGATCATCATCAGCCCCGATGCGCCAACGGGAATGCCGGCGCCAATTCCTGCGACACCGGCGAAGGCTGGCGCGATCTCATCGGCGCCGCCAACTGTGACGGCAGCCGTTGGCGAAACCCAAGTCGCCGTGCTGCCCCCACCCCGCATGACCCCGCAAGTGATTGAATTGGCGCCCTCCACAGCGTCGCTTCTGACTGCCAGCGCCGGACGCATCAAACCGGCGATACCGTTCGCAATGACGCGGGCCAAACTGCCGATCCCGGCGCAGGGCAGGCGTGCTCTCGCCTTTGGTGAGCGGACACAGTACGGTGGCCAGTCGAAAGGTCTCGTCATTGAGACCCGCAACGGCGCGCAGATCACGTCACCCTGCGATGGGTGGATCGTTTACGCTGGCGAATTTCGCAGCTACGGCCAGCTCTTGATCATCAATGCGGGCGACGGCTATCATATTCTGCTCGCCGGCTTGTCTGGGATTGACGTACAGCCGGGACAATTCGTTTTGGCCGCCGAGCCGGTTGGCACCATGGCTGGCGCTGCCTCGGCATCGACCACCGCAGGACAAATCGGTGCCCCCGTTTTGTACGTAGAATTTCGTAAGGATGGACGTCCCATCGATCCTGATCCCTGGTGGGCCTCAGGTCAGCAGAAGGTACAAGGCTAATGCGCAAGACTGATTACGCGTTCTGGACATTCCTGGCGATGACAGGGCTTGCCGGGGCTACCACGTTCGTCAACGTCACACAGACGTACTCGGCGACGCCGACGGCAAACTCCGAACTTTATCGGCAGCTCGACTTGTTCGGCGATGTCTTCGAGCGCGTCCGCTCAGAGTACGTTGAAAAGCCGGATGACACGCTGCTGATCGAAAATGCAATCAACGGCATGCTCAGCGCCCTTGATCCGCACTCGTCGTATATGAGCCCAAAGAATTTCCGCGATATGCAAGTGCAGACGCGCGGCGAATTTGGTGGCCTTGGCATCGAAGTGACGATGGAAAATGGCATCGTTAAAGTCGTGTCGCCGATCGATGACACGCCGGCGTCCAAAGCGGGACTGCAGGCCAACGACCTCATCACTCATCTCGACAATGAACAGATCACCGGCCTGACGCTCGAACAGGCGGTTGAAAAAATGCGCGGCCCGGTCAACACGCCGATTACGCTGACGATCGTCCGCAAAGGCAAAGACGATCCGTTCGATGTCAAAGTCACGCGCGACGTCATTCGCATCAATGCCGTCAAGGCACGCGTCGAGGATGACGTCGCCTACATCAAGGTCACGACCTTCAACGAGCAGACGCACGCCAACGTGCAGAAATCAATTGAGCAGCTCAACAAGGACATCGGTGCCAAGTTGAAAGGCTACGTGATCGACCTGCGCAACAATCCGGGCGGATTGCTCGATCAGGCGATCGCCGTTTCGGACGACTTCCTGGAGCGCGGCGCGATTGTCTTGACGAAGGGGCGCAACAACGAGGAAACGCAGCGGGCTAATGCGCGTCCCGGCGATTTGACGGATGGCAAGAAAATCGCCGTTTTGATCAACGGTGGCTCGGCATCCGCTTCAGAAATTGTCGCCGGCGCGCTGCAAGATCACAAGCGGGCGACGATCATTGGCACCCGCTCCTTCGGCAAAGGCTCGGTGCAAACGATCATTCCGCTCGGAGCCAATGGCGCCATCCGGTTGACCACGGCCCGCTACTTCACGCCGTCGAACCGTTCAATCCAAGCTAAGGGGATCGACCCAGACATCGTGATCGAAGAAGAACTGCCGGACGATCTCAAAGCCAAAATGGCGAATGAGAAACCGCGTGGCGAAGCCAGCCTCAGGGGCCATTTGAAAAACCCGGATGGCAGCGCGAAGGAACCGTCGAAAGATGCCGCCGAGGCCGGACAGAAGGAAGAGAAGGAAGTCTCGGGCTCAGCGTCGTACGTCGCCAAGGAACCGGAAAAGGATACGCAGCTTCAGTATGCGCTTTCGTTCCTACGCGGCACGGCCAAGGAACCACCGGCCGCCAATTCGACGCCGCCAGCCGGTGCCACATCGCCGGAAGCTGCTGGTTCGCAACCCTCCGCTGGGACGACTCCCGAAACCAAAACCACACCGAACTAATACGGTCTTACGATCATGGCTTCGACAAATGGGCGCCCACGGGTGCCCATTTTTCGTTGTAACGTCAAACATTGGTGGGAGGCGGCATGATCGACAAAACGGCTCAAGATGCGTTTGCGCATTTGCCCTATCGCCCGTGTGTCGGGCTGATGGTGATCAACCGCGATGGCTTGGTCTGGACCGGCTGCCGCGCCGACGCCAAAAACGACGCCGAAGGGCGCGGCGCCTGGTGGCAGATGCCGCAGGGTGGCATCGATGGCAACGAAGACACGCATACGGCTGCCCTGCGCGAGTTGCGGGAAGAGACGAACATCGAAACGGTATCTTTGATCGCCGAGCTGCCCCGCTGGGTGCATTATGATTTGCCGCCGGATCTCATTGGCAAAGCGTGGGGCGGTCGTTATCGGGGCCAAAAGCAGCGCTGGTTCGCGTTCCGCTTTCTCGGTGACGATCGGGAAATCAGCATCGTGCCGCAAGCCGGCGTTCCCGCCGAGTTCGTCGCATGGCGATGGGCGCATGTAACAACGCTGCTCGATGTCATCGTGCCATTCAAACGCGAGGTGTACCGTGAGGTACTGGCTGACTTCGCGGCGCTTGCTACACCTCATGCCGGCTGATCGCCAATTACAGTCCGTGCCGACGGCCCGCAAACAACCCGAAGCTCGCGCATTTATGACAACCTAGTGTCATATAAACGCGAAGATATTTCTGTATCCTATTCGAATCATACCACATCCTCCAAAATCGTTGGGATGATCGCCAGACCATGAAGATGTTTACAAATCCAACCGAGTTTGACGGGCACCTGCCCTATCGGGCCTGCGTCGGCATCATGCTGCTGAATGCTGAGGGCAAGGTCTGGGTCGGCCGACGCAAACCGAAGTGGGCCGGCGATCACGCCGCTCACATTTGGCAAATGCCGCAAGGCGGAATTGAAAAGTTCGAATCGCCACGTTTGGCCGCGCTTCGTGAATTGCGGGAAGAAACCGGCGTCACCAGCGTTGAAGTCCTGGCCGAGCGTCCCGACTGGCTGACGTACGAATTGCCCGACCACCTACTCGGCGTCGCCCTCAAAGGTCGCTATCGCGGTCAGCGGCAGAAATGGTTCGCGATGCGCTTCACCGGCGGCGACCGCGAGATTAACATTGCGCCCGTCAATGGCTTAAAAGCCGAATTCGAGGCTTGGCGATGGGCACCGATCGAGGCCGTGCCAAAGCTAATCGTGCCCTTCAAGCGCGAGCTTTATGAGACGGTCGTCAAGACGTTCTCGAACTTCGCCTGAGCCCCGCGCGAACGTCAGCGGCCAACAAAAAAGGCCGGACAAACGTCCAGCCTTTCGTCGTGATGCGGAATACTGCGTTTAAGCGGCGCGGTTCGACAAGCGCTTCAGTTCAGACACCAGCGTGTTCGCCATCGACGTAGCATCGTCATCCTTGGCATTCGCCAAGTCTGCTTCGGCCGACTTGATCTCATCGGCCAGCAGCGCCGGAGTCATGTCGTCAACGTCGAACGCCTTTTCGGCGAGCACGGTCAAGCGCGTCGGGTCCACTTCGACGAACCCAGACTTGACGAAGAGCCGTTTGCGCAGACCCTGCGACATCACATCAAGCACGCCGGGACGCAGCGTTGCGATTACAGGTGAATGCCCCGGCAGCATAGTGAACTCACCATCAGCACCGGGAACCACGGCCTGCTCGGCATTTACCGACAGCAGAACACGTTCCGGAGACACCAATTCAAACTTGAACGTAGCTGCCATTGTTTGCAGTCCTTAAGTCGACCAGTGACGGGTTGCGTCGCAATCAGACGTTTTTGGTCTTTTCGTCGTCGTCTTGTTCCTGATCGTCGTCGCCATCATCGTCTTCTTCATCTTCACCGCTGCCAACTTTGGCGCGGACTTCTTCCGGCGTTTGCAGTTTGGTACCGCAAAACGGGCAGAAGAACAGCGGATGATCAACCAGACCTGGCTCGTCGTCCTCAAGATCGACAAGACCGACCGTCATGTAGATCACAGTGTCCTGACCAACGGTAATCAGCGGCTCGAAGTCTCCGCCATCGAGGGCTTCTTTCAGCTCCTCGCAGCAACTTCCGAATTTGGTGTCACCAGCCACGGCTGTATCTCCTTCAAGCCAATCGTGCAGCCGAAGCGGCAACGCCTGACCGTGATTGTTAAGCCGCTTCGGCGAGCTTCTCTGCCTTCGCGATCGCTTCTTCGATGGTGCCGACCATATAGAATGCCGGCTCCGGCAAGTGGTCGTAATCGCCCTCGCACAAGCCTTTGAACGCCTTGATCGTATCGGCCAGCGGCACCTGCTTGCCTGGCGATCCCGTGAACACTTCGGCGACCGTGAACGGTTGCGACATGAAGCGCTCGATCTTGCGGGCGCGGGCCACCGTCATCTTGTCGTCTTCGGACAGTTCGTCCATGCCCAAAATGGCGATGATGTCCTGGAGGCTCTTGTACTTCTGCAAGATCGACTGAACCCGGCGCGCAACCGCATAGTGCTCTTCGCCAACGATGCGCGGATCAAGCATGCGCGACGTCGAGTCGAGCGGATCGACGGCCGGATAGATGCCCTTCTCGGCAATCGAGCGCGACAGCGTCGTGGTCGCGTCCAAATGCGAGAACGATGTTGCGGGCGCCGGGTCGGTCAAGTCGTCGGCCGGCACGTAGATCGCTTGCACTGACGTGATCGAACCCTTCTGCGTCGTCGTGATGCGTTCCTGCAGCGCGCCCATGTCGGTCGCGAGCGTTGGCTGATAGCCGACTGCCGACGGAATACGGCCGAGCAACGCCGACACTTCAGAGCCCGCCTGCGTAAAGCGGAAAATGTTGTCGACGAAGAACAGCACGTCCTGGCCCTTGTCGCGGAAGTCTTCGGCAATGGTGATGCCGGCGAGCGCGACGCGCATGCGCGCGCCCGGCGGCTCGTTCATCTGGCCATAAACCAGCGCGCACTTGGAGCCTTTGGTCGATCCATTGTTCTTCTTGGGGTCGACGTTGACGTTCGACTCGATCATCTCGTGATAGAGGTCGTTGCCTTCGCGCGTCCGCTCGCCGACGCCAGCGAACACCGAATAGCCACCGTGCACCTTGGCGATGTTGTTGATCAACTCCATGATCAAAACCGTCTTGCCGACGCCGGCGCCGCCGAACAGGCCGATCTTGCCGCCCTTCGCATAAGGCGCGAGCAAATCGACGACCTTGATGCCGGTTACCAGGATCTGCGCTTCCGATGACTGCTCAGCGAAACTCGGCGACGGCTGGTGGATGGAGCGGATCGCGTTGGTTTTGATCGGCCCGGCTTCGTCCACGGGCTCGCCGATGACGTTCATAATGCGACCGAGGCATTCGTCTCCGACCGGAACCGAAATCGGCGCGCCGGTATCGGTCACATCCTGACCGCGGACCAAGCCTTCTGTCGAGTCCATGGCGATGGTGCGCACGGTGTTTTCGCCAAGATGCTGCGCCACTTCGAGTACCAGTCGCATACCGTTGTTGCTGGTTTCCAGCGCGTTCAAAATCTCCGGCAGATGGCCGTCGAACTGCACGTCGACGACGGCGCCCGTAACCTGGCGGACCTTACCAAACTTGCTAGCCATTGCTTCGTTTCCTCAAGCGGTTCGTTGTGATTAGAGCGCCTCTGCGCCCGAAATGATTTCGATGAGTTCTTTGGTGATGTTGGCCTGGCGCAAGCGATTGTACTTGATCGTCAGCTTGTTGATCATGTCACCAGCGTTGCGTGTGGCATTATCCATGGCCGACATGCGCGCGCCCTGTTCCGACGCCGCGTTTTCTAGCAGCCCGCGAAACACCTGCGTCGAGACGTTGCGTGTCAGCAGAAAGCCGAGCACTTCATCTTCGCCCGGCTCATAGTCTTGTACGGCCGTTGCGGTTTTCACCGAGACGTCCTTGGCTTCGGGAATTTTTGCCGGGATCAATTGCAGGGCCGTCGGCTTTTGCAAGATCACCGATTTGAATTCTGAGAAGTAAAGCGTCGCGACGTCGAACTCGCCCGCTTCAAACATCGCCAAGACCTTATGAGCGATGCCTTCCGCGTTCGAAAACCCGAGCTGCTTGACACCCGTCAATTCGATACGCTCGACGATGTTTTTGCCGAGATCACGGCGAAGATTGTCGGCGCCCTTACGCCCGACGGTGACGATCTTGACGGTCTTGCCCTGGCCGATCAGACGCAATGCATCGACGCGCGCGAGCCGGGCAATGTTGGAATTGAAACCACCGCACAAGCCGCGTTCGGCCGTCATCACGATCAGCAGGTGAACCTTATCCTTGCCGGTGCCAACAAGCAGCGGCGACCCCGATGTTTTGTCGGTGACGCGCGACGCGACACCGGCCAGCACTGCGTCCATGCGCTCGGCGTAGGGACGCGCGGCCTGGGCTGCCTCCTGAGCGCGGCGCAATTTGGCGGCAGCCACCAACTGCATGGCTTTAGTGATTTTGCGCGTCGCCTTAACGGAGGCGATGCGGTTGCGCATGTCTTTTAAGCTCGCCATCGAGCGGTCTCCTTAAAGGGTCAGGTCTTAAGCCGTGAAACCCTTGGCGAACTTGTCGAGGAATTCGACGAGCTTCTTTTCCGTGTCGGTCGACAGCGCTTTTTCCTTGGCGGTTGCTTCGAGGATCGACTTTTCAGTGCGCAACGCGGTCAGCAAGCCTTGCTCAAAGCGGCCAACCGCTGCGACCGGGATAGCATCAAGGTAGCCGCGCGTGCCTGCGAAGATCACCGCAACCTGTTCTTCCATCTTCAATGGCGAAAACTGCGCCTGCTTCAACAGCTCGGTGAGACGCGCACCGCGTGCGAGCAGCTTCTGTGTTGCCGCATCAAGGTCTGAGCCGAACTGCGCGAAGGCCGCCATCTCACGGTATTGCGCCAACTCGCCTTTGATCTTGCCGGCGACCTGTTTCATGGCTTTCGTCTGCGCCGACGAACCAACGCGCGACACCGACAGACCAACGTTCACCGCCGGACGGATACCCTGATAGAACAAATCCGATTCCAAGAAAATTTGTCCATCGGTAATCGAGATGACGTTGGTTGGAATGAACGCCGACACGTCGTTGCCCTGCGTTTCAATGACCGGCAAAGCCGTCAGCGATCCGGAGCCGTGGGCATCGCCCAACTTAGCGGCGCGCTCCAGCAAGCGTGAATGGAGATAGAACACGTCGCCGGGATAGGCTTCGCGGCCCGGCGGACGACGAAGCAACAACGACATCTGGCGGTAGGCGACGGCCTGCTTCGACAAGTCGTCATAAGCGATCACGGCATGCATGCCGTTGTCGCGGAAGTATTCGCCCATCGTGCAGCCGGTGAACGGCGCAAGGTACTGCATCGGAGCCGGGTCCGATGCCGTGGCGGCGACGATGATCGAATATTCCAAAGCGCCGCGTTCTTCGAGCACTTTGACAAATTGGGCGACGGTGGAACGTTTCTGGCCGACGGCGACGTAGACGCAATATAGTTTGGCTTTCTCGTCGGTACCCTGATTGAGCGGCTTCTGGTTCAAGAAGGTGTCGAGAATGACGGCGGTCTTGCCCGTCTGGCGGTCGCCAATGACGAGTTCGCGCTGGCCGCGGCCGACCGGGATCAGTGAGTCGATCGCCTTGAGGCCTGTCGCCATCGGCTCATGCACCGACTTGCGCGGCAGAATGCCGGGCGCTTTGACGTCGACGCGCATCTTCTTATCCGACTTGATCGGACCCTTCCCGTCGATCGGGTTGCCGAGACCGTCGACGACGCGACCGAGCAAACCCTTGCCGACCGGAACTTCAACGATGGCGCCCGTGCGCTTGACCGTGTCGCCTTCCTTGATCGAGCGGTCGTCGCCGAAGATGACGACGCCGACGTTGTCGGCTTCGAGGTTCAAGGCCATGCCGCGAATGCCGCCTGGGAACTCGACCATTTCGCCGGCCTGGACGCTGTCGAGGCCGTACACGCGGGCGATGCCGTCGCCGACCGAGAGCACTTGGCCGATTTCGGAAACCTGCGCTTCCTTACCGAAATTCTTGATCTGATCCTTGAGGATCGACGAAATCTCTGCGGCCCGGATATCCATGTGACGTGTGACCTCTTCGCTGGTCGTTTCCATTGATCGAGCCCGATTCGAGTGGGCCCGCATTGTTCATCGTTGTGTCAGGCGAAAGCTTCGCAATCGATGCAACCGCGCCGCTTGAAATCTGGTCAGGCGCCCGTTCCACTCAAGCTGACCTTGAGGCTCTGGAGCTTGGTTTTGAGAGACGAATCGACCATCCTGCTGCCGACCTTGACGATCAGCCCACCGAGTAGCGATGGATCGACATGGGCATTCAACGTCACATCCTTGCCGACGCTGGCTTTCAAGGTTTGCTTGAGCTCGGCCAATTGCTGGTCGTTCAGCGTTGTTGCGCTGGTGACCTCGGCCGTGACTTCGCCACGTGCTTTGGCAGCGATCATGCGGAACGCCTTGATGATGTCGGCTACGGCGAAGAGGCGGCGATTGCTGGCCAGCAGCCTGAAGAAATTTGCCGATAAGCCGTCGATCCCGGCCTTGGCCAAGATCACGCCGAGGGCGCGGGCTTGATCTTCGGCACCGATCACCGGGCTGCGCACGAGCCGGACGAGATCGGCGCTGTCATCGAGCATGGCCTGGAACGCCACGAGATCAGCTTCGACCTCCGGCAGCTTCGACGACTCTTTGGCTAAATCAAACAAGGCTGCCGCATAGCGCCCAGCCACACCTTCGACGACTGTTTCGTCCGTTGCCACGTCGCATGCTCACGATCGCGCCCCATTGGGCGCATTTGGGGCGTGGCCTGCAATAACTGGCCAAGACTCCGCCCGCTTCAAGGATTGATGGAACTGCCAAAGGGCGACGCCGGAGACTGGCCCCACCAGTCACCCCCTATTCGAGTTGCGGTGCTCTTAACATGCACACCCCGCCGCTTCAACGCCTCGACAGGGGGCGCGATGCCGCATTCGGCGGGCTTATCGCCACGTCGGACTGGGACGCACCGGCCGATGATCGCCGTCCCCTGGCGCGACATCGTTTTTGGCCTCGGACACCAATTTTTGAGACATGAATGAAATCTGCACGACCCATTCAAAGACCGTTCAAAGCCATCCCACTAGTTTCCACGACAACCGCCGCGACAGCATTGGGGCGTGGAGATAAACCGGGGCTGCGCTCAAACGCGCCTCTTCATGGGACTGGGATCATAAACATGTCGTTCAAAAACACCCTTAGCGCCGTGATGGCCGCCGCCACCCTCGCCACCGGCATACTGCTGCCGCCGGCGTCTGCCAGCGCCCGCGACTTCGATCGGCGTGGTCCGTCGTATGCGGCTGACTGGGATCGCGGCGGCGGCCGGAATTACGATCGCCGTGACTATGGCCGCTATCAAGACCGTGGATATGGCCGCCGTGACGATTTCCGTCACAAGCGTCGCAACAATAACGGCAAGTATGTCGCCATCGGTGCGGCGGCAGCAATCATTGGCTTGGCCATCGCCTCGCAGGCTGGCCGCGGTCATGGCTACCGGCACGACTATCGCGATTGATTTAGCGGACGACCGATGAAGATAGAATGGCCGGACACAGCTCTGTGTGCCCGGCCATTTTTTGCGTCTCAAAACGCGTCGCGTAAATACACCGGCCACTGCCAAGGCATCACGAAAACGAGGTCGAAGCCGGTATCGAAGTCGCGGTACGCTTCATGCTTGGCGTGCCAGAGACCGGCAGCGCGGCGCACCCGTTGGCCTAGGCGTGGTGTGATCGCTGCCTCGCAATCAAGGCGCGTTCGACGCAATTTGACTTCGACAAAGCCAATGCGCCGCCCCTTGCGCGTAATCAGATCGATCTCACCCAATGGTGTTTTAAATCGCCGCGCCAAAATGCGATGGCCGTGCGCCATGAGATACATGGCGGCAATCACTTCCGCCGCCGCGCCGTCACGGTTGCGCCGCTGACGCTGCCGAGAGGGCTCGATCGCTGGTCGCCCGCGCGTCACCGGCTGTCGTCCTTCACCTTCAGCCCCAGGTTGTAAACGCGGGCCTTCGGAACGGCGAGCGCGTCGGCGACGGCTTTGGCGGCGTCTTTAAGGCTCATCGTTTCGAGCGCCACGGTCAGGCGCTTTGCGATTTCGTCATCACTCACCGTCGCGGCGATGGCCGGACCAACAACAATGACAACTTCGCCTTTGAGATCGCGCGTCGCCATCGCGGTTGCAAGCTCGGGCAAGGGGCCGCGTACCGCTTCCTCATGCAATTTCGTCAACTCGCGAGCAACGACGCCGTCGCGGGCGCCCAGCATCTCCGCCATATCGGCGAGGCTGTCCGCCACGCGTTGCGGGGCTTCGAAGAATATCAATGTTGCGGCGTAGTCTTTCAGGACATTCAAGCGAGCGCGGCGCGCGGCCGTTTTCGGCGGCAAAAACCCGCCGAAGAAAAATGCGTCCGTCGGCAGACCGCTGGACGAGAGCGCGCACAAGACAGACGACGCGCCCGGCACGCTGAACACGTCATGGCCAGCTTCGCACGCAGCCCTCACGAGCTTGAAACCGGGATCAGAAATCAGTGGCGTTCCGGCATCTGAGACGATGGCGATGCGCTTGCCAGCCGCTAGATTTTCGAGGATGCGTCCGCGTTCGCTGTCTTCGTTGTGTTCGTGAAACGGCCGCGTGATCGGTCGCAACCCGAAGTGCTGCAACAGCTTGGCCGAGTGCCGGGTATCTTCGCAATAGACCGTGTCGGCTGCGGCCAGCACAGCTAGCGCCCGCAGCGTGATGTCCGCCAGATTCCCAATGGGCGTTGCGACGAGATACAGCCCCGGCGCCAGCGGCTCCCGCAGCAGCCGGGCCGCATCGCGGGCAATCGCCGCGACAATTGCCTCAGCGCGGGCTGGCGAACCTTCGGTTAACGCTGCCGACGCGCCCTCGGAGCCCGTATTTTCATCGTGATTTTGACTTGCGTCGCGCGACACCGTGGGATGCCTCCCGGTCGACCGCTGAGGGCGGCTGAATGAAGAACTGTGTGTCGCTTGAGTGTTGCATAATTCCGCGTCGCAGCGGCGCGGCACATGGTCAAATCGGTCAAGGCGTCAGTGCAGACGACGGCACACCGGCGCGCGGGCACAATGATGCTGACTGTAATTAGGCGGCGATTGCCCGGTCCAACTGGCGTGGCGCGGCCACCTCGAAACGGTACACCGGTGCGCGGTCGCGACGCCCAGGAACGATCATGACCGCGGCCAACTCGTCGGACAGCCTCGACAGCGCGTACTGGGCTAGGTCGAGTTGCTGCGTTGCAGCGATTTGGCGGCGACCGGCGTCATCGGCCCGGCTAATGGCTGATGACAGAATAGCGCTCAAGCGCGCCCACTGGTCTTCGCTGGTCAAACGTCGCGCGCTCTCGGCGATAGCCATAGAAGCCTCCTGCTTTGCCGGCGAATTCGACCGACCCACCGGCCGCGATTGCCGGCCTTCATTCGCCACCATTGCCCAAACCGTCGACACGCTCTGCGTTGCAGCAGCAGCCAATCGCGTCGAAAGTGCTGGAATGGCCGAAAACAAAATCATCCGATATTCCAAATGGTCGAATATCTTGAGAATTGAGCCGATTTGCCGGTTTTAACAAGCGTTATTCAATAGAGACGTTAAAAATAACTCAGCCATTGCGCTGCAGTGATGCGTGCACCGCAATGAATGCCGGTGCGGTCATTATTTCTTTAACAATTTAAAGAATTGAGTTTCGCCAGCAAAAGCAAGCGAACGGCCGTCTGTGTTGGCCTTGCGTGTGCGGGGCACAAGCTCTCTCATGCTCTCTCGTGGCTGCTCTGTGAAGGTTCAGTGCGTCAGCCCTGAAGTACGGCCCGTCAAGAGCCGCTGACAGGCTTCCCTGGCCGTGTGCGATCGCGATCGCTCTGGCGCGAGGCCGCGCCTTTGCCGGATTGGGCTTTCACCTTATCGACGAGCGTTTTACGCGACAGCGTCACCGATTTCGCCAATGGCGTTTTCCGCAATGGCTTATCCGACCCGATCGCGATGGGCTCGGACGGTCCGCTGTAGCGATAGTGACCCGTAATCTGATCGACAAAAAGCCCGTCCTCCAACTGCGGCCCCCAGCCCCGATTATGCACGATCAAAGGCCGGCCAGAGGCGGCAATCGTATTGGAAACGATGGCGATATGCGATTGGCTGCCGCTATTCTGCGGGCGATGATAGGTGACGATATCGCCAGGGAGATAATCATCGGCAACATCGGTCACCGGCAAACTCCGGCCATTCGTAGCAAAAAATCGGCGTAACACTTCCGTGCGTCGGTGATCGATATTGGGATCGCCACTACCAACTCTCGCGCGGTGTACCAATCGCTGCAAATCAACGCCGACGGTTCGATAGGCGCGAATAACGACATCGGTGCAAACGCCAAACAGAGATGGAATGTCGCCCATCGGAAACGACAAGCGCTTATAACTGTCGGTGTAGACAACAAACTCGCCGAGTTGTGCTTGCGCAGCCTCGGCAAGTGCCTCGCCGAACTCCGCTGAAGATGCATCCGAACGCGCCAGCCTCGACAGCAAAGCCAAACCCGGCGCGATCGGTTGTTCTTCGATCGTACAGCGCCGTTGCCGGCCGCTGTACATCTCGGATTCTTTCGCGATAGACGGAATGAGCGTCGATGGATCGTCCGCCGAAACGAGATCTTGCGCGGGCACGGCGGTCAAAACCTCTGGCGGCGATGCCAGTAACGCCGCCAGAACTGAATCTCGCGGCGATTTTATTGGAGGCGGCAATGCGGTCGCGCTGACTTCGACCGAAGCGTGGGACGTTGCTTCACCCGGCTCGTAGTCGCCGGACGGCTGTGCGGCGGCAGCGCCTGTAACGACCGCTGCCGCAGCTCTTCGATTGGCGCTGGCTTGCCAAGCGTTCATAGCCGAGACAGCCATGGCCCCGATCAGCAGCGGCACAAGCAGCAGGCTGACGGCGGCGCGATCGGCGCGCGTATAGGGTGATTCGATGCTCGCAATTCTCGGTTCGCTGTCGCGAGCCGTGACGGCCGATGACGCTTTCGTGCCAACGTCAGGGCTCGGCGGAACCTGCAAGCCCGACGTAATGACGTCGGCCTCTGCTTGCGGCAGTTGGGCTGGGTTTTGCTGGCTCAGTCGATGATGTCGCGACCACGCAGACTGGCTGGCTGAACGAGCGCGGGCTTCGGCGCGGTCGATCGGATCATTTGCTGCGGCGTCACGGGCATCGCGGCGGGCAGCCTCGCGCGCCAGCGTTCTCGCCCGAGCCCGATACGCAGCCGGTTGACGCTCGATGTCCGACGCCCGGTTTGCACTGTGCGCTGGATCGCGACGCGATCTGCCGCCTGAACGCTTTTCCACGCACCTTGCCCCGACGCTTACACTCACTCGGCGATAGTGTAAGTCACGACAGCGGCAAAATACAGCCTCAGCCGACGCCAATGGCTTGGCGTAAATCCTCCGCCTTGGCGCCCTCGTTGCGCAACGAACGAAGCCCCATGTCGCCGGAACTTTTCGAAAGTTTGCGCCCGTCCGCCCAGCGGATCAGGCGGTGGTGCGAATACACAGGCTCGGGCAGATCGAGCAGCACGTGGAGCAGCCGTTGAAGATCGGTGGCGGCCAGCAGATCTTGCCCACGCGTCACATGGGTGACGCCCTGGCGGGCGTCATCGACCACGACCGCCAGATGATAGCTCGCCGGAACTTCTTTGCGAACGATAACGGCGTCGCCCCATCGCTCTGGACTAGCGACCACGACTGTCGACTGGCCATGTTCGTCGCGTTCGGTGAAGGTCAATGGTGCCCCGCTCAATTTGGCTCGAACGGCGCTGAGTGCTGCCGCCATGTCCAGTCGAAGTGCGGGATTTTCGCCGGCCACCATGCGAGCCGCGATGGCGTCGGCTGGCGCACTTTTCCATAGGCCGGGATAAATCGGCGCTCCATCCGGATCAAGATTGGCCGGATCGGCCGCGGCTTCGATTTCGGAGCGTGTGGCGAAGCAGGGGTATAAAAGCCCCTGCGCGATCAACCGCTCGGCCGCGGCAAAATATTCCTGAAAATGTTGCGATTGCACCAGGACCGGCTGTTCCCACGTCAGCCCAAGCCATGCCAAATCCTGATAAATGGCCTCGACGAATTCGGGCCGGGCACGCGCCGTATCGATATCCTCGATGCGCAGTAGAAAGCGCCCGCCATGACGCTGAGCCAATTCAAAGGCCGTGAACGCGGATAGCGCGTGGCCGGCATGCAGCAGCCCATTCGGAGACGGCGCAAAGCGCGTGACAACATGACTCGATGTCGAAGTGTTCAACGGGGCGGCGCTCAATCGCACGCACCGGATCGGCCGGCGCCCGGCGTGTACGAGCGCGCCACCGCCTCGACAACGCGATCGTAGGTTTTGCGCTCAGCCACTGGATAAAGCATGGCCCAACTGTTGATCAGCTTGCCGCCGCACGTGAAGCTGACGCGCTGATAGAACATCTCGCCATTCTGAATGCCCGACAGGACGAACCAGCGTTGCTTGACAGGTGCGTAATCGATCGTTGCTCCTTTATACTGTTCGGCGAGCAGATAATCGCGGTACTGCGCCAGCGTGTTGTCGTCATCGTTTGCAAAAGCACCGACCAGTAGTTTTGCTTTGCCGTCTTTTGAGAGCAACACGCGGCCCTCGTCCGTCGTCGGCGGATTCTTTTGCTCAAACACGTCGATCGGATAGGCAATGGCAAACCCATGCCGGTCATTTTTCAATGTGGCCCAGTCATCAAGCCGAGGACCGGCGACGGCCGCTATCGAAATTCCCGGGAGCACGCCGAGCATTGCACTTAGGCAACGCAAACGTCGGGCAATAACACGTCCCATGAAACACCAAGCCCCCTCCGCGCTGCCAACGATCACGCGACGACAACGGCATTTTACGCCGTCCGCTGGACCTATTAAAGTGTGGCGCATGAAAAACTATGTGTGTCCACGATGCGCCATCGTCGACTAGCAACGAACGCCGATCTCGCTGACGGCCTTCGAGCCCTTGTGCAGCAATGCGAAATGATGCGCGCACTTCACGACCGCAACGGTGTGCCGCCGCTGCGAAAAATTGACGCGAGTTTTGCCGGCTTGGCAAAGATCGTCGTCGGCCAGCAAGTGTCGGCGCAAAGTGCTGCCGCGATTTGGTCGCGCGTTGCGGCTGGCGTGCGGCCGTGCGACGCGGAAACACTCGCCCGCATGCCGGACAAACGGCTGAGTGAACTCGGGCTGTCGGCCGGAAAAGTAAAAACGTTGAAAGCGCTGGCTGACGCGATCCGCAGCGGCGCAGTTGATTTATCCGTATTTCGTCGCGCGCCGGATGAGGAGATCATCGCACAGCTGACGGCGGTGCACGGCATCGGCCCGTGGACTGCCGATATTTATCTGCTGTTCGCGTTGCGCCGCGCCGACGCTTTCGCAGCCGGCGATCTTGCGATGCAACTCGCAGCCCAGCGCTTATTTATGCTTGATGCGCGGCCGCATGCCGTCGCACTGACGGCGCTTGCCGAGCGATGGCGGCCCTGGCGCGGCATCGCAGCCCGCATGCTGTGGGCCGACTACAGCCGCCAAAAGGCCGACGCGCGATCAGCGGCGGGGACCAAAGCAGGTTAGAGATCATCTGACATTTGTGGCTCCAAGCCATTGAAATATCGCAGTCAGATGCCAGATCTGCCGCGCGCGCCGGGAAGCTTCACAGAACTGATATGCGAGGCTAGTATCCCGGCCGACAGGTGGGAACTTTAAGACGCGATTCGACGGCAAAACCTCGAGGACTGCGCGACTGTGAACGCTCACGTGACCATACCGGACAAATGTCCGGCTCTCGTGCTGAACGCCGACTTCCGGCCGCTCAGCTATTATCCGCTGTCGCTCTGGAGCTGGCAGGACACGGTCAAGGCTGTGTTTCTCGACCGCGTCAACATTGTCTCGGAATATGAGCAGGTTGTGCGCAGCCCCTCATGCGAGTTCAGACTGCCGAGCGTGGTGTCGCTCAAAACATATGTGCGTCCGGCGCTCTATCCAGCGTTCACCCGTTTCAACGTGTTTTTGCGCGATCGCTTCAGTTGCCAATACTGCGGCGACAAATCCGACCTGACCTTCGACCACCTCATACCGCGTTCGCGCGGCGGGCTGACGCGATGGGACAATGTCGTAACAGCGTGTGCGCCCTGTAACTTGCGCAAGGGCGGACACATGCCGCGCGATGTCGGTATGTTTCCCGCGCTAGAGCCCTATCGCCCGACGGTGTTCGAGTTGCACCGCAACGGGCGGTTGTTCCCGCCCAACTATCTGCACGAGAGCTGGCTCGACTATCTGTACTGGGACACCGAGCTCGATCCGTAAGCGGCCGTGGGCGTCGCGATGAGCCGAAAAAAAACCCCGCCTTGCGACGGAGTTAAGTCAAACGGACGACGATAGGGTGAGCGTCATCGCGCGGAGCACGACGACGCCAATGTCAATGACTATTGAGGACAGTTTAAGCGGCGCGCGGCAGCGGATGCGCGCACAGTTCGCCGGCGATGACATCGACCGCCTTTTCCCAAGTCACATCGTCCACAACCGACAGCCCGAATGCTGCGAGCGCGTCGGTCGGCGAACCGCCGTCGACGAATACCCGCGCACACGACTGGCGGCTGACAGCCAAAGCCTGATGCCACTGGATCGGATTGAGATAATCGGGGACCGAAGGGGTCATGGATTGAACTCCGAAGAAAAGACGTTGCGAACACAAATCGATATGGGCGGCGACGCAGGTGACGACAAGATAATCAGGCGACAGGCACACAGAGCGCTATGACATCACTACGCGAAACCGTGGGACGCGATGTCTCGATTGAGGGCTAACTCCATCACACTCCATGTGCCTGCCAACTCGTTGGAAGGCCGCACGCCTTCCGAATTTGATGTGCTACTCGTGAATGCAACCGACACAACCGAACCGCACCGCCCAACACGCAGCGCTTGCACAACGTTGGTGGCGAGCCCACCGAGCGGACGCCAATCCGCGTCGCTGAAATCGTCTGGCCGCGCATTACAAGTTTCGGCCACGTTCATGACATCACCACAACTAAAACGCTTGAGGTCGACGAGCCGCTGAGACCTACGCAGGGACGGATGGTCCGAGCGACTCGCCTTGGTTTTTTGGTACGCCCCGGACAGGGAAACTGTCCGTACTCAACGCAACACCACGCCTACGCCACGCAACACACGCTACGCTTACAAAACTCGCAAAAGCCGAAACGGAAGAAATTGGAACGACGCTCAACGGCACGCTTTGACGAAACGAACGATCACGCCACCGACATACGCAAACACAACACGAACACCTGACGTTCTCGAAGTCTCGTCCGCACCGGACACCGGCTGTGTTCCGCGAACGAAGAGAGAATAGCCGTCACATTCAGGCAACGCCAAGGCGCGACTTTGTTCGTGCCGTGATATTCACTTGACAGTTTTGGGTTTGCAATAAAACCGGCCGTTTGCCGGCCATCGACAATTGTGGACAACTCAATCGTGGTGGTTGGAGCGCCGTCAGAGGCTTCTGCGCCGGGCTTCGGCGGCAGAAAACGCAGCACGGAGCGTCACCGACATCAAGAACAGCGAAATCACCGCGTTCCAGCCGGCAAACGACAAGCCCATGAAGCGCCACGATGCTTCATCGCAGCGTACGACGCGGATCGTCGAAAGGTCTTGCAGCAATCCCCCGGTGCTCGCTGCGAGCCCCTGGTCGCCGCCGCAACTGTCGGGGCCGGGCCAGAATTTCCATTCAGCGCCGGCGTGGTAGACGCCCAAACCGGTGTTGCCGAGATACGCAAGGGCGACAATGAACAAAATCGCTCCGGCCCATCCTCGCGCGCCGCTCGACACGAGGGCTAGGGCCAGGAAAAGGCACGGAATGGCAGCATAGTAGGCATAGCGCTGTATCAAGCACAGTGGGCAGGGGGCGTAGCCTCCGATGTATTGGAACGCGAAAGCCGTGACCAGCGCGGCGACCGACAAAAACAGCGCAAAGCTACCCAATTGATAGGCAAGACCACGTTCAGCCGTATCTTCAAACGCCATTGTTCACCTGCTCGACCCAGATCGCCGAGCACCTTATCCGACAAACCGCAAGGCAACGAAGCCGCCGACCAGCAGCACGACAAAAACGGTCGTGACGAGACTTAAGCGCTTTTCGATGAAATCGCGGATTGGTTCACCAAAATAATACAGCAGCCCCGCAACGAGATAAAACCGCATGGCGCGGGCGACGATCGACGCCAGCATGAACGAAAACACGTTCATGCTGGCCACACCCGCCGCGATCGTCAGCACCTTGTAGGGAAATGGCGTCATGCCCTTGATGATCAAGATCCAGACGCCCCATTGATTGAACCACTCGACGAACGTCTGGAAGCTTTCGGCTTTGCCGTAGAACTTCAGGATTGGCTGGCCGATGGTGTCGAACAGATAGTAGCCGATCGCGTAGCCAAGGATGCCGCCGAGCACCGACCCGACGGTGGCGATGGTCGCATACCACCAAGCTTGCGCGCGCTTGGCGAGGATCATCGGCACCAGCATGACGTCCGGCGGGATTGGAAAAACCGAACTCTCGATGAACGAAACACCAAACAACGCTGCCGGCGCCCGGTCGTCGGACGCCTTGCGCATCATCCAATCGTAAAGCCGTCGCATCATGCGGGCGTGCTTAGAACATTCGACGGGTGAGAGGAAGTTGGGTTTTCAACGGGCTCGAAGCTGCGCGACAGCTCGGCGACCACGGCATTGAGCACGAACCGGCCTTTTGGCGTCGCACGGATGGCGCGCGGCCGATTGGCCTGGGCCGTCTCGGAGATCGCATCCAGCAAGCCGAGCCCGGCAAGCCCATCCATTGCTGGCGTTGACGGCCTGACACCGCCGAGGCTGGCAAGGCGATCCAGGTTGACGCCTTCGCTGAGGCGAAGTCCCATCATCAGCATCTCGTCGGCCTGCGCCAATGGCGACAGCACCTCGACGTCGACAAGGCCGTGGCCATCACGCTCGACGCACGCCGCCCATGTTTCGGGATGCTTTTCGGCCATGGTCGCAAAGCGCCCCTGGTTTGTCATCAGGCGGCCATGGGCGCCTGGACCGATACCGGCATATTCGCCATAGCGCCAATAGAGCAAGTTATGCCGGCTCTCTTCGCCTGGGCGGGCATGATTGGAAATTTCGTAAGCGGCCAGTCCGCGCGCTAACGTCATTTCCTGCGTGATGGCGTAAAGCTCCAGCGCCGCGTCGGCATCGGGCACGATGAGCTTTCCGGCGGCATGCAAAGCCGCGTACGGCGTATCGGGCTCAATGGTGAGCTGGTAAAGTGACAAATGATCGCCCGCGAGGCTCAGCGCCTCGGCTAATTCGGTGCGCCAGGCGGAAGCCGTTTGGCCGGGCCGGGCGTAAATCAGATCGAAGGAAAACCGATCAAAAGCAGCGCGGGCGACGTCGAGCGCGCGTTTTGATTCAGCAACGGTATGGATGCGGCCGAGCCGTTTCAACTCGTCGTCATTCAATGATTGCAGGCCCATCGACACGCGATTGACGCCGGCATCGCGATAGCCGCGAAAACGTCCGGCCTCGACGCTGCTTGGGTTGGCTTCGAGCGTGATTTCGGCTTTCGGATCGACTGACCAAAGCGCGGCGATGCGGGCGAGGATGGCGGCCGTTGTTTCCGGCTGCATCAGCGATGGTGTGCCACCGCCGAAGAAGACACTGCTGACGAGGCGCGGCCCGGTCCGTTCGGCCGCATCATCGAGTTCGCGAAGGTAGGCTGCAAGACAGCGATCTTCATCCCAGCCACCATGGCGGACATGACTATTGAAATCGCAATAGGGGCATTTCTGGGCGCAGAACGGCCAGTGAATATAGACGCCAAATCCAGGAGCCGCGGCGGATGGCACTCGAAATGGGCTGGCTGGTGAAACACTCATGACGTCGTCGGCTTTCCGCTCGCCTCCAGTAAGGCTTGCGCCACTTTGCGCCAAGCTGGCGCGTCGGATGATGTCGTCGCTTCGAGCCGTGCCGCGACTGCCGTCAGGTATGCATCGAGCGAAAGGTGTCCAAGGTCCTGACCATTTTTCGACACGTCGGTGCCGAGTCGGGCGATGAATTGGGCGGCTTCCGTTTGCGTAGAGAGGCTTGCGGCCGCGGCTCGCAGGGCGACAATATCGCGACCGGCGACGGCCACCTGCGCCCGCTGCTCGATATGATCGAGGCATTGCGCCTTGAACGCGGCGAACGCCCGCGTTCGGTGGGAATTGGCATATTTTTGCGCAGGTTCCATCTCGCCATAGGTTTGGGTCTCGCCATCGGCGACGAACATCGGATCGTAGCCAAAGCCATTGCCGCCGCGCGGTGGCCAGACCAGATGACCGAAGACCTTGCCGGTGAAGATCTGCGTTTCCCCATCCGGCCACGCGAGGCACAGAACCGAGATGAAGTTGGCGCGCGGACCGGGGGCCGCCCAGCCGTGGCGCGCTGTGATTTCTTCGCCGACCTTGCGCATGGCGACAGCGAAATCTTTGCCCGGCCCAGCCCAGCGCGCCGAATAAATTCCTGGCGCACCGCCGAGGCATTCGACTTCAAGACCGGAGTCATCGGCAAGTGCCGGCAGGCCTGACCCTTGAGACGCGGCGACGGCTTTGAGCTTGGCGTTCCCCGCAAACGTCGGCTCCGTTTCTTCAGGCTCGATCAGCCCGAGATCACCCGCCGAAATTGCGTCGAGCCCATAGGGCGCGATGAGCTGGTTGATTTCCCACACTTTGCCGGGGTTGTGACTGGCGACCACAATGCGCGTGCCGGCCTTGAGTTTGTCGGTCACAGAGAGGCCCATAAAAAAATCATCGTCGCGACGGTCCCAAGCAAACTTCGAACCGCATGCAGTCGTCCCCAGGACAAGATCAAAGTGCGTGAGGCTGGGCCGGCATGATCAGGCGCGATGGCTTCGAGCTGCGTGTTGGTCGGCATGATCACGAGCATCGTGTAGGGCCAATTCGCCACCAGGACAACGGCGCCGGCCAACCACATCCAACCGCCTGTTACGATCCATTCGAGCACGCCGAACACAAATCCCACGACGGCGAGCGTGGCCTGCATGATGAAGCCTCGGGCGTAGCTGAACTTCCACTGCGCGAGCAACGCCCGGTCGTCGGTTCGCAAGCGCGCGGGGTGCTCAGCCCAGGTGATGTAGATGGCGGCTCCCATGAACAGCGACGCCGCCACCAGCGCGAAATTTCCGAACATGGCCGGGCCTCTCGTTCTCCTGCGGGAAGATCGCTTACGCCACCGTCAGCTTTTGCAGTTGGACAAGTTCGCCGATGCCCTTTTTTGCAAGACCCATCAGCGCATCGAATTTCTCTTGCGTGAAAGGGGTCGTCTCAGCAGTGCCTTGCACTTCCACAATACCGCCGCTGCCGGTCATGACGAAATTGGCGTCCGCGTCGGCATTGCTGTCTTCGGCGTAATCGAGATCGAGGACGGGTTCACCCTTGTAGATGCCGCACGAGACAGCGGCGATTTGATCGCGCAGCACGCCGTCTTTCACCATGTCGCGCAGCTTCATCCAGGCGACGCAATCATAGAGCGCTACCCAAGCGCCAGTGATCGCCGCCGTGCGCGTACCACCGTCGGCCTGGATCACGTCGCAGTCGACGGTGATCTGGCGTTCGCCAAGTTTGGTCAGATCGACGACGGCGCGCAACGATCGGCCGACCAAACGCTGGATCTCATGTGTTCGACCCGAAGGATGCCCACTGGTCACTTCGCGACGGGTGCGATCATGGGTAGCGCGCGGCAACATGGCATATTCCGCCGTCACCCAGCCCCGCCCTTGCCCCTTCAGCCAGGGCGGGATGCGCTCTTCGAGACTGGCCGTGCACAGCACATGGGTGTCGCCAAACTTGATCAGGCACGAGCCCTCGGCGTGCTTGGAGACGGCCCGTTCGATGGACACGCGGCGCAATTCGTCGGGCTGGCGTTTGGACGGTCGCATAGGGCTCCTGGTGAGGTTTTAGTGGATTTCAGAGAATGTCGCGGGACCCTAAAGAAGCCAGCCGTGCGCTTCAACCTTAAAGCCGCCCGGCGACGGTCGCGGGCGACGTTAACGGCGCAGCATTCGGCAGGACGAGGGGAAACCACACGCCGTGCAGCGCGTTTGACGGCCAGGTACGCGTTCCATAAATGTTTGGCCATAAATGTTTGGCCATAAATGTTTGGCATGAACCATATCGATCCCTCTACAGTCAGGCCAATGACCAGCGGCCCAAGCGATTTGCAGAAGCTGAACGAACGCTCGCGCACTATTTTGCGCCGCATCGTCGAGAGCTATCTGACGACCGGCGAACCGGTCGGCTCGCGCAATCTTTCACGTGCGCTGCCGATGGCTCTATCGCCGGCCTCGATCCGCAACGTCATGTCGGACCTCGAGCACCTCGGCCTGATCATCGCGCCGCATACCTCGGCCGGGCGTTTGCCGACACAGCTCGGCTTGCGCATGTTTGTCGATGGCCTTCTCGAGGTCGGCGACATCACCCAGGACGAGCGCCGCCAAATCGAAACTCAGATTGCCTATCAGCGTGAAAAATCGGTCGATCAGCTGCTGGTTGAAGCCGGTGAGATGATCTCTGGGCTATCGCACTGTGCCGGCGTTGTCGTTGCTGAAAAGCAGGTGGCGCGCTTGAAGCACATCGAGTTCGTGCCACTAGAACCCGGAAAGGGCTTGGTCGTTCTCGTCGACGAAGATCAAAACGTCGAAAATCGCATCATCGCGCTCCCGCCCGGCTTGCCGCCATCGGCGCTGCAAGAAGCCTCGAACTACCTCAACACGCATATTCGCGGCTTAACGATCGGCGAAGCGCGAACGGCCATCGAGATCAGCCTGAGAGAAGCCAAAGCCGAACTCGACGGCTTGACCCAAAAAGTTATCGCCTCCGGTTTGGCGGAATGGTCGGGCGTCGCTGACGATCGCAAAAGCCTGATCGTGCGTGGTCAGGGCAATCTGCTCAAGGATCTGACGGCCGCTGAGGATCTCGAACGGATTCGCCAGCTGTTTGATGATTTCGAGGCCAAGCGCGACATCGTGCAATTGCTCGGCGCCTCCGACTTGGCGGACGGCGTGCGCATCTTTATTGGTTCCGAGAACAAGCTGTTTTCACTGTCCGGATCGTCATTGGTGGTGGCACCGTTCCGCGATGAAACACGCCGCGTCGTCGGCGTGCTCGGCGTCATCGGGCCGACCCGACTGAATTATGCGCGCATCATCCCGATGGTCGATTATACCGCCAAGCTGATCAGCCGCCTCATCAACTGACGGGCGATGATCCGCCGGGCGCGGGTGACACCACATGAGCGGGCGGAACAGTCGCGGTAGCGAGGCGCGATCCGCCTTGATTTTTGCATCGCCGGAGCCGATATCGGCGCGTCGGGTTGGCGATGCCAGACTCTGCGATAGTCCCCACCCCGGGCGGACAAAGAAAGTATCCGATCGATATGAGCGACGACACCAAACCAACGCCTTCAAACGATCTGGCGAACGATGCGGCGAAAGCGCCCGCGAACGGACCAGCTAAGTCGGCGACTGCGCCGCCCGGCGCGGTCAATCCGTTCGATGAAAAGCCGGCCGCGCAGTCCCGGGCCGCCCCATCGTCCACCGAATCCGGTGAGCAGGTCGTTGAGCCGTTCGATGACGACATGGCGTTCGCCGAAGCGGGCGACATCGGGGTCGCGCAACTCAAGGCCATGATCGCGGCGCTGCAAGTTGAGCTCGATAAGAAGACGGTTGAGGTTTCCAACAAGCACGATCAGTTCGTCCGCGCCGTAGCCGAAACCGAAAACGTGCGCCGCCGGCTGGAAAAAGAAAAAGAAGAAACCGGCAAGTACGCCATCAGTAAATTTGCCAAGGATATTCTGTCGGTCGGAGATAACTTCCAACGCGCCATCACGGCCGTGCCGCAGGATGCGGTGGCGGACGATCCAGCGCTCAAGACATTGCTGGATGGCGTCGTGCTCGCCGAGCGCGAGTACCGCAGCGCGTTGGAGCGGCATGGCATTATGTCGATCGACCCGACCGGACAGCCGTTCAATCCCCATCATCACCAGGCGGTCATGGAGCACGATGACCCGAACGTGCCATCGGGGACGGTAATCAAGGTGTTCATGACCGGCTATCTGCTGGATGACCGCTGCCTCAGGCCGGCGATGGTGGTCGTCTCGCGCGGGGGTACCAAAGGCGCCAAAGCCCCTGAAACTGCAGGCGGCGGCGGCACTCAGGAGCCAGACGAGCCAACACCCGATCCGACGAACTGATCCCAACTTGTCCCGCCTCAATGTGTCGAACACGGCCGGCGCGTGGCTTTAGCCAAAAAGGCAAGTTGAACAGCGCGGTGCGGCGATGACCTGCGATTGCCGCAACACGATGCGACGAAAGTTGTTCGCCGACCGTGACCTTGCAGACGTTGCGCCACGGAGTCGCCTGCCTATATAGACAGCGGTAACACGATAGAAATCCTGGGGACCGGTGCTACGGCCGATCAGGCTGGCACATGGACACTAGAATGGGGGATGCCGGAAACGGGTCTCCCCGGTCTGCCACAAGAGATTAAAGAGGACTGAAAACGATGGGTAAGGTTATCGGCATTGACCTTGGAACGACGAATTCGTGCGTCTCGGTGATGGACGGCGGCAAACCCAAGGTGCTGGAAAATTCCGAGGGCGCTAACACGACACCGTCGATCGTCGCCTTCACGGCTGACGACGAGCGCCTGGTCGGGCTGCCCGCCAAACGCCAGGGCGTCACCAATCCGACCAACACATTCTTTGCCATCAAACGGTTAATCGGCCGCCGCTTCGACGATCCCGATGTCGTAAAAGATCAGAAGCTGTCGCCCTATAAGATCGTCAAAGGTCCGACCGGCGACGCCTGGGTCGAGAGCCACGGCAAACAATATTCGCCCCAGCAAATCTCGGCCTTCATTCTGCAGAAAATGAAGGAAACGGCAGAAGCTAAGCTCGGCGAGAAGATTGACCAGGCGGTCATTACCGTTCCGGCTTACTTCAACGACGCCCAGCGCCAAGCGACGAAGGATGCTGGCAAGATCGCCGGATTGGAAGTGCTGCGCATCATCAACGAGCCGACCGCTGCCGCGCTTGCCTATGGTCTCGACAAGAAGAAAGAGGCCAAGACGATCGCGGTCTACGACCTCGGCGGCGGCACCTTCGACGTCTCGATCCTCGAAATCGGCGACGGCGTGTTCGAGGTCAAGTCCACCAACGGCGACACCCATTTGGGCGGCGAAGACTTCGATTTGAAGCTCGTCTCGTATCTTGCCGATGAGTTCAAGAAGGAACAGGGCATTGACCTGCGCTCTGACAAGCTTGCCTTGCAGCGCCTGAAGGAAGCCGCAGAAAAAGCCAAGATCGAGCTGTCGAGCGCACCGCAGACCGAAGTCAACTTGCCGTTCATCACGGCCGATGCGTCGGGTCCGAAGCATCTGACCATGAAGCTGACTCGCGCCAAGCTTGAAAGCCTGGTCGACGATTTGATCTCGCGGACAAAAGGCCCATGCGAAAAGGCCTTGAAGGACGCCGGATTGAAAGCGGCCGAGATCGACGAAGTCGTGCTCGTCGGTGGCATGACGCGCATGCCGAAAGTCCAGGACGTCGTCAAACAGTTGTTTGGCAAAGAGCCCCACAAGGGCGTCAATCCGGATGAAGTCGTCGCCATCGGCGCGGCCATCCAGGGCGGCGTCTTGAAGGGCGAAGTCAAGGACGTGTTGCTGCTCGACGTGACGCCGCTGTCGCTCGGCATCGAGACGCTGGGCGGTGTCTTCACGCGCCTGATCGATCGCAATACGACGATCCCGACCAAGAAGAGCCAGACGTTTTCGACGGCTGAGGACAGCCAAGGCGCAGTGACTATTCGTGTGTTCCAGGGCGAGCGCGAAATGGCGGCCGATAACAAGATGCTCGGCCAGTTCGATCTCGTCGGCATTCCGCCGGCGCCGCGCGGCGTGCCGCAGATCGAAGTCACGTTCGATATCGACGCTAACGGCATCGTCCACGTGTCGGCCAAGGATAAAGCCACGGCCAAGGAACAATCGATCCGCATTCAGGCCTCTGGCGGTCTGTCGGAAGCCGATATCGACAAAATGGTCAAGGAAGCCGAAGCGAACGCCGCCGACGACAAGAGGAAGCGCGAACTGGTCGAAGCCCGCAACCAGGCCGAGGCGATGGTTCACGGCGTCGAGAAATCCCTCGCTGAAAACGTCTCGATCCCAGCCGTTGCCGCAGTCAAAGGCGATGTCGAGACAGCCATCACGGCCTTGAAGGACGCGGTCGCCGGCGAAGACGTCGAAGCCATCCGCGCGGCGACCAACGCACTGACGCAGGTCGCCATGAAGATCGGAGAAGCCGTCTACACCGCCAAAGGTGGCGCTGAAGGCATGGATAGCGACGCAGCAGATGCCAAGCCCGACAGCGACGACGTAGTTGACGCTGATTTCGAAGAGGTCAAAGACGACAAGAAAAAATCTGCGTAAGGTAGCGAACGATCTGACGTGCAATCCGGCCCGGCGCAGCACCCCATCACCTTGGGATGCCGCGTTCGGGCCGGGGCAGGTAGGGTAGGGCGTGATTTTTTCATCGGCTCGTCTGAACTAGAGAAAAGGCACGTTGGCCGCCGGGAGGCCAGCCGTCCGAGACAGCAACGCGACAATGGCCAAGCGCGATTATTATGAAGTTCTTGGGATCTCACGGGGTGCCGACGAGCAGGATTTAAAGTCCGCCTACCGGCGGCTGGCAAAAGAGTTCCATCCCGACCGTAACGCCGGCGACAAAGACGCCGAGCGCAAGTTCAAGGAAATCAGCGAAGCCTACGAAGCGCTGAAAGACCCGCAAAAACGTGCGGCCTACGATCAATTCGGGCACGCAGCGTTTGAGGGCGGTCGCGGTGGTCAGGGCGGATTTGGTCCTGATTTTGCGTCGTCGATGTCGGACATTTTCGACGACCTGTTCGGCGAGTTCATGGGCGGCCGTCGCGGCGGCGGCCAGGCGGGGCGCACACGCACCGGCCAGGAGCGCGGCGCTGATCTGCGCTACAATCTCGAAATCACGCTTGCCGAGGCCTTCTCCGGCAAGACAGCACAAATCCGCGTGCCGGCCAGCGTTTCGTGTGAAAACTGCGATGGCAGCGGCGCCAAACCCGGCACCAAGGCCAAAACCTGTGCGACGTGCGGCGGTATCGGTAAGGTGCGCGCCAGCCAGGGCTTTTTCACCATCGAGCGGCCATGCCCGACCTGCCAAGGCCGCGGAGAGAATATCGACGATCCCTGTTCGGTATGCTCCGGCAGCGGCCGCATCAGCAAGGAACGGACACTGTCGGTCAATATTCCGGCCGGCGTCGAGGACGGCACCCGCATCCGCCTCGCCGGTGAAGGCGAAGCCGGCATGCGCGGCGGCCCGACGGGTGATCTCTATATTTTTCTGTCGATCAGGCCGCACGAGTTTTTCCAGCGCGACGGCTCGGATGTGTTTTGCAAAGTACCCATCGCGATGACGACAGCGGCACTCGGCGGGCAGATCGATGTCCCGACGCTTGAAGGCACGACGACGCGCGTCAAGGTTCCGGATGGTACGGAAAGCGGCAAGCAGTTCCGGCTCAAGGGCAAGGGCATGCCGGTGCTGCGCTCGAAGGTGACCGGCGACATGTACATCGAGGTCGATGTCGAAACGCCCAAGAACCTGACGCGGCGGCAACGCGAGTTACTGGAAGAGTTTGAAAAAGCCAGCCACAAGGAAACGAGCCCTGAGAGCGCCGGCTTTTTCACGCGCGTCAAAGACTTCTTCGAGGGCAAGAGCACCTGAGTTGAAGGGAGCGCCGGTCCGATTGGGATCGCGGTCCGCGCGCCTCTCATCGCAGGCGCTTTCGCGCCGTCTCTCCTAAATAAACAACCGACAGGATCCGCCAGCACCCATGACGGCCGCAAATCACTCTGAGCCGCGCCTGCTGTTTTTCGCCGGCAGTGCGCGCACCAAATCCTGGAACAAGCGGTTGGCTCGCCTCGGCGCGTCGATCGCCGAGGCCAATGGCATCAGCGCCACGTTCGCCGATCTCGCTGACTACCCGATGCCGCTCTACGATGGCGATCTCGAAGCTGAGGCCGGTCCGCCCGAAAACGCCCGCAAACTGAAAGCCCTGATGAAGGTGCATTCCGGTGTTTTCATCGCCAGTCCAGAATACAACGCCTCGTTCACGCCGCTTTTGAAAAACGCGATCGACTGGGTGAGCCATATCCGAGATGACGGAGAAGCGCCGCTCGAAGTATTTAAAACGCGCGTTTTTGCCGTTGGATCGGCGTCGGGCGGTGGCATGGGTGGATTGCGCGGGCTGTCGCAATTACGCCTCGTGCTCGAAATCGGCTGCGGCGCGCTGGTGCTACCCGACCAGTTTGTCGTGCCCCGCGTCGGCGAGGCCTTCGACGAGCACAATCACCTGAAAAATAAGGACAGCCAGGAGCAATTCAAACTTCTGATCCAGAAACTTGCCCGCGCCGCCCACGTGCTGCACGGGTGACGCCAATGCACCCGGCAACCCAGGACCAAGCCGATGCATGACCCCGACTTGGATCAGGTAATCGTCGCGCTCGATGTGCGGACAGCGCATGACGCGCGCGTGCTCATCGACCGGCTCGGCGACAGCGTCACTTTTTACAAGATCGGCTTGGAGTTGCTGTTCAGTGGCGGCTTGGAGTTGGCGCGCGCGCTCAAGGCCGACGGGAAGCGCGTGTTCCTGGATCTGAAATTTCTCGATATAGGCAATACTGTCGAACGCGCAGTGGCGAATGCTGCCGACTTAGGCGTCGATTTCCTCACGCTGCACGGCCACGACACCAAGACGCTGAAAGCTGCGATCAGGGGGCGCGGTACGACGCAGACCAAGCTGCTGTCGGTGACGGTGCTGACCAGCCTCGACGCGTACGATCTCGACGAACAGGGCATTTCACTGAAGCCTGCCGATCTCGTGATGAAGCGTGCCCGGCTTGCCCAAGCAGCCGGATTAGACGGCGTCATCGCCTCTGGCCAGGAAGCGTCCGCAGTGCGCGCCGCAACGAGCCCCGCATTTCTGATCGTCACCCCCGGGATTCGCATGCCGGGCGGCGATGCCGGTGACCAGACGCGCATCACCACGCCACGTGACGCGATTGCGGCAGGCGCCAATCACATCGTCGTCGGCCGGCCGATCACGGCAGCGAACGATCCGAAGGCCGCCGCCGACGCGATCCACGCCGATATCGCCGGTCGCTAAGTCTCGCGTTCGTAGCGCGGTTGCGAAGTGTGCTTGGCACGCGCTATGCCTCTCGCAGTGATGCCAAACCGACAACGAGAGAGCTAACGCATGCCCAAGGGATACGTCATCGCCCACGCCACCGTCACCGATGCGGACCAGTGGGCCAAGTACGTCGCGAAATCGAAGATCGCCCTCGACAAATACGAAGGCAAACCAATCGTGCGCGGCGGCAAAAGCGAAATCATCGAAGGCAACGGCACCTCGCGCAACGTCGTGCTCGAGTTTCCAAGCTACCAGCACGCGCACGGCTACGCGACATCGCCCGAATATCTGGAAGCCAAGGCACTGCGCCAGGGCGCCGGCACGATCGACATCACGGTGGTTGAAGGCGTGTGATGGCGCACTTCCCGTCGAGCGACGGCCGGGCGGCATGGCGTGCCAGTGTGCTGACGCTCTTTCCCGAAATGTTTCCGGGGCCGTTGTCGATCTCGCTCGTCGCGCAAGCCCTAGAGGCGGGCCTGTGGTCGCTCGACGCCATCCAAATTCGTGAGTTCGGTCTCGGTCGCCACAAGCAAGTCGATGACACGCCGACAGGGGGCGGAGCCGGCATGGTATTGCGCGCCGATGTGCTGGGCCCTGCGCTCGATCATGCGCAAACGGTCAACCCGGGCGGGCCGCTGATTTACCTCTCACCGCGCGGCGAGCCGCTGACACAGGCGATCGTCCGCGAGCTTGCCGCAGGACCGGGCGTAACGCTGCTCGCCGGTCGCTTTGAGGGCATCGACGAACGTGTCATCGCGGGGCGTGGCCTGCGCGAGATTTCGATTGGCGACTATGTGCTGTCGGGCGGAGAACTGGCCGCGATGGTTCTGATCGATGCCGCCGTGCGCTTATTGCCGGGCGTGCTGGGCGCCGCCGACAGCCTGACGCACGAAAGTTTCGAGAACGGCCTGCTCGAATATCCGCAGTATACGAAGCCGCGCGACTGGGAAGGCCAGACCGTTCCAGAGGTTCTACTCTCGGGCGATCATAAGAGGATCGCCGAATGGCGAAACAGCGAAGCGCGGCGCCTGACGCGTGAACGGCGGCCCGATCTGACAACCGGCAAAAAGCCTGGATAAGCGTGTGGCCTTTGCCGTACCGCAATTTCGCGGGCAGACTGCCGCCGAGGCGTCGATTCGCGGGCACGGATTTGAACAAGGCGGCAGCGATGTTGATTTTGAAGCGCGACATTTTTTACGCGTTGGCCGTATCGCTGCTGGCGCTCGGTCCGGCTGCCGTTCAGGCTGAAGTCGCGCCGGTCGCATCGCCTTCGATCACACCCCAATCGCCTGCTCAGCCGCAATCAAACAGCATCACCGACGCGCTGGTTGAAGCGGCCGGAAAACTTAACCCTCAAGCGACCGACATTGAAAAATCCGAACGCGATGCGCTTGTCGCGTTTTATCAGAAACGCGGTTCGCCGCTGTGGATTGCGAATGCGGCGATCACCGATGGTGCACGCGCACTGGCGCGTGAATTGTCGAGCGCAATGGCCTACGGCCTGGACCCCAAGGCGTTCATCGTGCCCGATCTCGCGAGCGGCGTGCCGAGCGATCCGAAACTGCTTGCCGAATTTGACGTCACGATTACCCGCGCCGCACTCGCCTATGCGCGCCACGCGCGCGGTGGCCGCATCGCCAGCCCGGCGCAGATGCTCAACAGCAATCTTGATCGCAAGCCGCAACTGATCGCGCCGGCGATCGTCCTCGATACGCTCGCGCAATCGACCGAGCCAGATGCGGCGCTGCGCGGGTTTCATCCCAAACATCCGCAATTCGAGCGTTTGCGCCAAGCCTATCTCAAAGCCTTGCCAGCAGAGGGCGCCGCAAAACCGCTCAACGCTGCCGCCAAAAAATTACGCGCCAACATGGAGATGTGGCGTTGGATGTGGGATGATCTCGGGCCTCTGCACGTCTTCAATAACATCCCCGAATTCATGCAGTATGTTTACATGGACGGCCATGTCATCCGCTCGGAAAAAATCGTGGTTGGCATGCTCGACAAGCAGAGCTCGATATTTTCGCGGCCATTAAAGTACGTCGTGTTGCGGCCAAAGTGGCGGGTGCCGGAAAGTATCATGGTGCGCGAGGTGTGGCCGAGCTTGCTACGTGGTGGCGGGTTGATGCGTCAGTACGGTCTTGAGGTCGAAACCAAAAGTGGCGAGCCGCGCAACTGGCGGACCATCGATTGGGCGAAGGATGATATCCGCAACTACAACGTCACCCAGGCGCCGGGGCCGAACAGTTCGCTCGGCTACGTCAAGTTTTCGTTCCCGAGCCAGCATACGATCTTCATGCATGACACGCCGGACAAGTGGATGTTTAAATCGACGCGGCGCACGCTCAGTCACGGTTGCTTGCGCGTCCAAAAACCGATGCAGCTCGCCGAGATTATTTTGCGCGAAGACAAGGGATGGGATGCGGCGAAGGTCGCGATGATGAGCCGCGCGGGCCCGCTCAACAATGAGATTGCGATCGACAAGACTATTCCAATCCACCTCGCCTACTTCACGGCCTGGGTCGATGACGACGGCCGCCTCAAAGCTTTCTCGGACATCTACGGCCATGAAAAACGCGTGACCCAAGCCCTTGACGGCGCCTGGGCCAAAATCAACAAGGGCCGCGATCACTTGGCTCCGGTACAACCGAACTTCAATCCGGCGACGGTCGCTCAGTCGAAGCCCGCAGCATCGGCGGGCCGCAAAGATGCGTCTGTCAGCGAGATGATCAACAACGCCATGGGCATCAGTTTCTAGAATTCTGCGGTGCTCGCGATTTGTGTCGCGATATCGTCGTGCTGCGGCTTCACCGCGCTTAGGCACATCTTGACAATTACATCATTTCGATATTTCTGGATATATGGATTCGTCTTCTGCCATCGCCGCTCTGTCGTCGTTAGCTCAGCCAACGCGGCTCGATGTGTTTCGACTGCTCGTCAAGCACGAGCCGAACGGATTGGCGGCAGGAGAGATCGCGCAGACCGTCGGCGTTCCGCAGACGACGCTTTCGTCGCATCTGTCGATCTTAGCGCACGCGGGCATGGTCAACAGCACGCGCGACGGGCGCTCAATGATCTATCGCGCCGACCTTGAATGCTTCCGCGCGCTGACGCTGTTTTTGTTCAAGGACTGCTGCGGCGGGCGATCCGAAATCTGCGCGCCTGTGATCGCCGAACTCACATCATGTTGCGTCAAAGGAGCTCCGCCATGAACGATAGACTTCGAAACGTCCTGTTCCTCTGCACCGGGAATTCCGCCCGCTCGATCATCGCCGAGTGCGTGATGAACAGACTTGGCGCCGGGCATTTTCACGCCTATAGCGCCGGCAGTCATCCGAACGGTCAAGTAAACCCTTATGCCCTCGATCTGTTGCGCCACCTGAACTACGACACGAGCGAGCTGAGATCGAAATCATGGGACGAATTTGCCGGGCCGAAGGCTCCGAAAATGGATTTCGTTTTCACCGTCTGTGATAACGCCGCGAATGAAGCCTGCCCGTACTGGCCGGGGCAACCGATGACGGCCCATTGGGGCCTTCCCGATCCGGCATCGGCGACGGGTACGGAAGCCGAAAAGCGGCTCGCATTCGCCGATACGCACCGCATGCTGACCCAGCGCATCAGCATTTTTACGAGTTTGCCGATGGCGTCGCTCGATTCGTTGTCTCTGCAAAAATATCTCGACGATATTGGCAGATCGACAGCAAACATCGGCGCGCTAAGTCCATCCGAGACGGTATGAGTGATCTGCCGAACATTAGCGAAAAATCGTTCATCGTACCGGACGCAAAATCGCTAGAGGCTTCGGGCGAGTTAATGCATCGTCCGCGCATCCTTCTCCTATACGGATCGCTGCGCGCCCGCTCGTACAGTCGGTTTTTGACGCTTGAAGCGGCCCGCTTGCTGGAGGCATTCGGCGCTGAAACGCGCATCTTCGATGCACGCGGATTGCCATTGCCCGACGACGCACCACCCGACCATCCTAAAGTTCAGGAACTGCGCGATCTATCGCTGTGGTCGGAAGGGCAAGTCTGGTGCAGCCCCGAGCGTCATGGCGCGATGACTGGCGTGATGAAATCGCAGATCGATTGGATCCCGCTGAGCATCGGCGCCGTCCGACCGACGCAAGGCAGGACACTCGCAGTGATGCAGGTGTCAGGCGGCTCCCAGTCGTTCAACGCTGTCAATCAGATGCGCGTGCTCGGGCGGTGGATGCGCATGATCACGATCCCGAACCAGTCGTCCGTCGCCAAGGCCTATGATGAATTCGATGATGCCGGTCGCATGCGGGCATCGGCCTACTACAATCGCGTTGTCGATGTGATGGAAGAACTGGTGAAGTTTACGCTGCTGACCCGGGGTCACAGCGACTGTCTCGTTGATCGCTACAGCGAACGTAAAGAAGCCGCCGAAGACCTTGCCCGCAGGGTTGACCTCAAGGCCGCTGTCGAGTGACCTTCGCCGCGCCGATGGGAGGCGCGTCTGATCGCGTTTGCTTTGCCCCGGCCGGCCGCACTCGACAATGCGGGGCGTTTGAGCTATCACCCGCAGAATAACACTCCCCTCAATAGGGTGCCCAAAAGGGCTTGCATGAATGCCACGGCGCCGCCGGCGCGCGAGGTGTTCCTCTGCGTTAATGAAAAACAACATGGATTCAATAACATGAACATTATCCAGCAGCTCGAGCGCGAGCAAATGGACGCGATTCTCGCGAAGCGGAATGTGCCCGAATTCGGCCCTGGCGATACCGTCAAGGTCATGGTGATGGTGGTCGAAGCCAATGAAAAGGCCGATCCCAAGGATAAGAAAGCGAAAGGCCGGGTGGCCGCCGCTGTTCGTTTTCAGGCCTACGAAGGCGTTTGCATTGCCCGCTCGGGCGCAGGCCTCAATGAAAACTTCACCGTTCGCAAGATTTCGTATGGCGAAGGCGTGGAACGCGTGTTCCCGGTTTACTCACCCTACATCTCCGAAATCGAAGTCGTCCGCCGTGGCAAAGTCCGCCGCGCGAAGCTGTATTACCTTCGTGGACGCCGCGGTAAGGCTGCGCGTATTTTCGAGCGTACCGACGCCCGTGCCCGTCGCCTGAACGCCGCCTGGAAGGGCTTCAAGAAGCCGAAGGGTGAGCCGGAAGATCTGACGCAGATCAAAGGCATCAACGCCGATCTGCAGGGCCGCCTGAAGCAGCTCAACTGCTACCGGATCGAACAGATCGCAACATTCTCGGATGACGACATGGCGAACGTCGACGAAGTGTTGAACCTGAACGGCGCGATCGAAAAGCAGGACTGGATTGGTCAGGCACAGCGTTTACAGGCGGAGCTGACGGCTGGCGAAGTCCCGGCTGAAGACGAAGCTCCGGCGGCATAATCCGGGATCTTTGGCCGACTGCCCGGCACTCAATGAGCACCGGACACATCATGGCATTCAAAAGCGTCGAGCCTCACGGCTCGGCGCTTTTTGTTTTTTCTCGCAGTGCCGGCAGGCTACTGGCTGACAACGAACTCGATGCGGCGGTTTTGCCGACGCCCGGCCGGGGTATCATTCGATGCGATCGGCTTCGCCGCGCCATAGCCGACGGCTCGCAGTTTCGCGGCGTCAACGCCGGCCCGCGTGAGATATTTCACCACGGCTTTGGCACGCAATTCGGAGATGGCGGCATTGCCGGCTGCCGAGCCGATCGTATCGGTGTGCCCGCCAACCTCAATCGAGGCGTCGGAACAGGATTTGGCGGTCGCGGCAATTTTATCGAGCGTCGGAAAGCTGGACGGCAGCACAGAATAACTGCCGAGCCCGAAATTGATCTTTCCAGCGGCTAACTCCGCGTTCAGCGCATCGCGGCAGCTCGACGCCGTCGCACTAGCAGCCGGTGTGGACGCTGCGTCCGGCGCGGAATAGGCGGGGTTGGCGATTGCCTCGGCGGCAAACGGCGCCCCAGCCGTTGACGTGCCGGGGCCATAGAAATCCGTGCGGCCCGGTGGCGTCTGCGGCGGCAGGGCTTCCTCGCTCGCTACTGCAGGCGTTGCAACGGGCGACGCTTCGGGAGCGGTCGCGGGTTCGGCAGCGGCAGCGCCATTGTCTGGGTTCACGATCGCTTCCGCTGCGAACGGGGCTCCGACGGTCGAAGTCCCGGTCCCATAAAAGTCCGTGCGCCCTGGTGGCGTTTGTGGCGGTAATTCGTCGGCGGCGAGCACCGTTTCCGACGTCGTCCCCGGCGTCTCGGAGGCTGGCGAAGTGCCGGCGACATAATCGGGGTTCATCGTCGCTTCGGCTTGCCAGGCAGGGGTCGCCGCGGATGGCTCGGTCGCGGCCACCGCAGCCGAAAGCGCCAGAGCGGCGACACTGGCACTCACTAATTTGTTCGTTGGTTTCATGGATTTTCTCCCTAAGCTCTTGCCGTCTTGATGCGGCCGTCATTTGCGCGCGCAAAGTTTTGCACTAAATGAAAGCCGGTACGAGGGGTTCAAGCAGGAAGGTTCTGAGAACTGATGTCGAAGGTTGACATTAACCGTGGCGCTGGACGTGACGGCCGCATTCCACTGCACGGACCGGACGCGTTTGCTGCAATGCGGAAAGCCGGCCGGCTCGCGGCGGAAACACTCGATATGCTTGTGCCGCACATTCGACCGGGCGTGGCAACGCGCAGCATCGATGATCTCGTGCTGCAGTTCGCGCTGGATCACGGGGCGCTGCCGGCAACGCTGAATTATCGCGGCTATCGCTACTCGTCCTGCACCTCGATCAACCACGTCGTCTGCCACGGCATGCCGAACGAAAAGCCGTTGAAAGACGGCGACATTGTCAACATCGATGTGACCTTGATCGTCGACGGCTGGCATGGAGATACGAGCCGTATGTATGCGGTCGGCGACGTCTCGCGCCGGGCCGATCGGTTGATGACGGTGACTTATGAATCACTGATGCGCGGCATCGCCGCAGTCAAACCCGGCAACACTACCGGCGACATCGGATATGCCATTCAGAGCTACGCCGAGAGCGAGCGTTGCACGGTGGTCCGCGATTTTTGCGGCCACGGCCTGGGCCGCGTGTTCCACGACCGGCCGAATATTTTACATTATGGCGAGCCGGGCGAAGGCGTCGTTTTGGAAGCCGGAATGTTTTTCACCATCGAACCAATGATCAATCTCGGCAAACCGCACGTCAAGATACTGGCCGACGGCTGGACTGCCGTGACGCGCGATCGGGAGTTGTCGGCGCAGTTCGAGCACACGGTCGGTGTCACCGAAACCGGCTGCGAAATTTTTACTGGCTCGCCGGCCGGATATCGTTGCCCGCCCTATCCGATCCTCGCCGCTGCTTGAGCGGCCAGACGCCGACTGCACCAAAGCTCATTGGACCAAAGATGACCGCCCGGAAACCTGCAGGTCATGACGGACACAGCCACGGTAAGTCCAGCGCCGAAGAGCAGTCGGTGCTGTTCGACACGTCGCCAAGCGCGCATCCGCCCATGGCGACGGCCGTTGACGACAAGGTCGGTCACCGTCAGCGGTTGCGCGATCGCTTTCGCGCAGGCGGCGCCGTGGCCGTCCCGGACTATGAATTGCTCGAAATGATCCTGTTTCGTGTGTTTCCGCGCGGCGACACCAAACCCATTGCGAAAAAGTTGATGGCCCAGTTTGGGTCGTTCGCCGAAGTCGTCTCGGCGCCGCCGGAACGCTTGAAAGAAATCGCCGGCGTCGGCGACCGTGCCGTTGACGAATTGAAACTCATCAAAGCCGCCGCCGAGCGGCTGACGCGGGGAGCGATCGCCAATAAGCCCGCACTCTCATCATGGAGCGGCGTGCTCGACTATCTGCGACTTGCCCAAGGCTTTGACATGCGCGAGCAGTTCCGCATTCTGTTTCTCGATAAAAAGAACTATCTTCTGGCCGATGAGGTTCAAGGTCACGGCACCGTTGACCACACGCCGGTTTACGTGCGCGAAGTCGTCAAGCGGGCGCTGGAGCTGTCGTCGTCGGCGATCATTCTGGTTCATAATCATCCGTCCGGCGATCCGACGCCGTCACGCGCCGATATCGACATGACGAAATTGATCATGGATGCGGGCCGGCCACTGGGCATCATGGTGCATGATCACGTCATTGTCGGCCGCAATGGGCACGCCAGTTTCAAGGCATTGCGGTTGATCTGATCAGCGATCGATACTGAACCGATACGTCAAACCGACAACGCCCGAAAACTGACTTTCGGTTTCAACGATCGGGCTGTCGGCGGCGTCGCCAAGAAGGTGCGAATAGCGACCGGAGAGCTTGAGGCTCCAAACATCCGTCAAAGGTATCGCGGTCGAAAGATTGAGATAGACATCTTTGATACCCGCGTCGGCATCGAACTGCGACAAGCCGGCAACGGAACGCGCCGCTTGCTCCTCAGAGATGCCGAAGTAAGCGTCGGTGTAACTGCTGTCGGCGTACGTTGCGCCTGCCACTGCGGTGATGGCGATGGCACTTGTTACAGGCCAACGTGTCTCAGCGCCGAAGCGCAACAAGCCCCCCGTGTCGTCACCGGTGACGGCGTAGTGATACGAGACGAACGGTTTGATGCTGCTGAAGCTGTAGGCGGCATAGGCGCCAATCACGACGCCGCCGTCGATATCGCCGAGGCCGTCGAGGCGGTCGCCGTCACTTTCGTCGCGGCTGAAACGATACCCGGCCAGCGGCCCGGCTTCAAAGCCATTAAAGTTAAAGGCTCGCAAGCGAAAGTCATCGACCCCGCGAACCTGGACAACACCATCATCGCCGGTCGCCGATCCAGCGGGCGCGAGGATCGGAAAACCACGAATCTCATACTCCTTCGAGCCTTCGTATTTCGGCGCGACGACCGCTGCGCCACCGATTTGCAAATCAATCGCGTCACCGGCATGGGCGATGCTTGGACAGCTCAGTGGAACGGCCGCGCAGGCGACGGCGAGAAGGGCATAAGAGCGCATAAGTTCTGAGGCCTCGGCGGATGATCGGACGCAAGCGCGTCAGTGTTTCTCGGCGTCGACGTGCACGCAATAAATTAAGCTTTGGCAAATCATCCCGCAAGATCAATGATGTCGCTGTGATCGCAGCGACACAGAGCAAATGTGTTCAGCGGTGGTCGCCATCGGCTGTGCGGATCAATGCTCATCCATCGCACTGTGGTCGCGCGTATCGCGCATCGATACATAAACGCCGAGCGAAACGGCAATACATCCTGTCACATACCAGTAAAACCACGACGCATGCCCGACGGATTTCAGCCATAGCGCGATGTATTCCGCCGTGCCGCCAAATAGCGCAACGGTCAGCGCATATGGCAGTCCGACGCCCAGCGCTCGAATGTGGGTCGGAAACAATTCAGCCTTCACGACGGCGTTGATGGCGGTATATCCCGACACGATCACAAGGGCGGTCATGACGAGGGCAAAAGCCTGCGTGGCGTCGCGTGTGCTCTCCAGCGCGGTCAGAAGTGGAACGGTTGCCAGCGTCCCGAGCCCGCCGAAGGCAATCAACAGCGGTCTTCGTCCAATACGATCCGACAGCGCGCCGACCATCGGTTGCAGAAGCATGTACAAAAACAGCGCCGACGCCGTGATGAGCGTCGCGGTTTCCTTGGAAAAACCGGACGTGTTGACGAGAAATTTCTGCATGTATGTCGTGTAGGTATAAAACGCGACGGTGCCGCCGAGCGTCAGGCCGATGACAATCGCGACTTCGCGCGGATGGCTCAGCAACGTCGCCAAGCTGCCATCACGCTTGGCCGCGTTGGTGAATGCTTCCGTCTCATGCATGTCGCGGCGCATGACATAGCAAACCACGGCCAATACGGCGCCGATGGCGAACGGAATACGCCAGCCCCAATCTTCGAGTTCGGCGGTGGTCAAAAACACGCTCTGCAAAATGACCAGTACGAGCATGGCCGTAAGCTGACCGCCGATGAGTGTCACGTATTGAAAACTCGAATAGAAGCCGCGCCGGTCGGGCGTTGCCATCTCCGACAGATAGGTGGCGCTCGTTCCGTATTCGCCGCCGAGGCTCAGGCCCTGGATCAGACGAGCAAAAAGCAAAATCGCCGGTGCGGCCACGCCGATGGATGCGTAAGTCGGCGTCACGGCGATCACGGCCGAACCCAAGCACATCAGCAGGACGGACGCCATCAACGCAACTTTGCGGCCGCGCCTGTCCGCCAGACGCCCGAACGCAAAAGCCCCGATCGGTCGCATCAAAAAACCAACGGCGAAAATTCCGGCCGTGGCGAGCAGCTGGGCCGTCTGATCGCCCTCAGGAAAAAATGATTTGGCGAAGTACAAAGAGAAGGCGGCATAGACGTAGAAATCGTACCACTCGACCAGATTGCCGGACGAACCGATGAGAATGGCTCGAATGCGCTGCGCCGCCGTCAAGGTGGTTGGCTGCACTGGGGCCGACGCGATGTCCTGCAAATCGACTGCTCCTTACCCATCCGCAACAGGCGAACTTTGGGCGTTCGCATCGCGGCCTAAGCGACGAACACGAGCCTACCGCCAGTCGTAGGCGAAGTCTTGGTCACATTGACGTTTCGGACTGAAAGCTCCAAATACCGCTTTCGAATTCCAGTCTCCGAGGCCTCGGCAAGGATCCGCTGCATGTTGTCCAAACCCCGCCACGCGAAGGTGATCATTCTCGGCTCGGGACCGGCGGGCTATACCGCCGCCATTTATGCCGCGCGCGCCATGCTGGAACCGCTGATGATCCAGGGATCGCAACCGGGCGGTCAATTGACCATCACCACCGACGTCGAAAATTATCCCGGCTTTGCAGATGCCATCCAGGGCCCGTGGCTGATGGAGCAGATGCAGGCTCAGGCGGCCCATGTCGGCACCGACATCGTCATGGACCACATCAGCAAGGTTGAATTGCGCGCCCGGCCGATCCGGCTGGAGGGCGACAGTGGCGATATCTACACATGCGACACGCTTATCATTTGCACGGGTGCGCAAGCGCGCTGGCTCGGCCTTCCGTCGGAAGAAGCGTTCCAGGGCCATGGTGTGTCGGCCTGCGCCACGTGCGATGGATTTTTCTACAAGGGTAAAGAAGTGATGGTGGTTGGCGGCGGTAACACCGCCGTCGAGGAAGCGCTGTTTCTGACGAACTTCGCCAGCCGCGTCACGGTCGTCCATCGCCGCAACAGTTTCCGCGCCGAACGCATTTTGCAGGAACGCCTGTTCAAAAACCCGAAGATCGAAGTCATCTGGGATAGCGCAGTCGACGAAATTGCCGGCACGTCAACGCCGAAGTCGGTCACCGGCGTTAGATTGAAAAACCTCAAAACCGGGCAGGTGACCGAACGTGCCGTCGATGGCGTTTTCATCGCCATCGGTCATGCGCCGGCGACGTCACTGTTCAAGGGCCAACTAGACATGACCCCATCTGGGTATCTGATCACCGCGCCGGACTCGACCGCGACAGCCATTCCGGGTGTCTACGCAGCAGGCGACGTCAAGGACGAGATCTTCCGCCAAGCGGTTACAGCCGCCGGCATGGGCTGCATGGCGGCGCTTGAAGCCGAGCGCTATCTGGCCGAGCATGCGATGGCCGAAACAGGCAAGGCAACCGCTGCTGCGGAGTAGAGCGCTGCAGCGCTCGCGACCAACGCCTCCATTCCTTGCCTTGCGCCAGACGCATAGCTAAGATGTTGCATGGCAGCAGAGTCAATCGCCATGGGGCGCGACCGCGATGGACTGGGATAAGCTGCGAATTTTTCACGCTGCCGCTGAAGCGGGCAGTTTTACCCATGCCGGCGAGCAATTGCACATGAGCCAGTCGGCCGTCAGCCGGCAGATCTCATCGCTCGAAGCTGAACTCAAAGTCACGCTGTTTCACCGCCACGCCCGCGGTCTGGTTTTGACGGAACAGGGCGAATTGCTCAATCGCACCGTCGCTGAAGTCTTCGCCAAACTTCAAACGGCGGAAACTCTGCTGTCGGACAGTACCAGCAAGCCGTCGGGGGATTTGCGCGTCGCGGCGCCCATCGGCTTTGGAACCGTGTGGCTTACGCCGCGCCTTCGCGAGTTCTCGGATCTGTATCCCGATATCCGTATCGAATTGATCCTCAACGATGATCAGGTCGATATCGGGATGAGGGAAGCCGACGTTGCGATTTGGACGCGAGAGCCCGAACAAGCCGACCTTATCCGGCGGCCGCTGTTCGAAAGCCGGGTCAGGGCGTTTGCGTCGGCGCAGTACCTCCGCCGCTTTGGCACACCGAAAACGCTGGCTGATCTCGATCAGCATCGCATCGTCAGCTACAGCGGTCAGCCGGCCCAGCACCTCGACGCCATGCTCTGGCTGGAAAAGGCAGGCCGCGACGGCGGCGATTCGCGTGATGCCATTCTACGCGTGAATAGCGTCGTGGCGATCACGTACGCCGTGCGAGCCGGTATCGGCATCGGAATGATCCCGGACTACATGACCGAAGAAGAACTCGACCTTGTGCCGATCCTGGCCGAGATCGAGCAACCGACCCTGCAAATGATTTATGCCTTCCCGGAAGAGTTGCGAACCTCGAAAAAAGTTCAGCTTTTGAGGGACTTCCTGCTGGCAAAGGCGAAGCGGCCTAAGTAAACGCGGGGTTGTGCACGGAAATTCGGCGGATGGCTCTGATCCGCGTCGTATCTGGCGCGTATCTCCCCCCATGAGGCAGAGTTCCTCTGGGTTTGTTATTGCCACCACCCAGGGGGTTCTTCGTCAGGAACGGTTTCCGTTCTGCCCAACTTGGCCGGATTGGTTCGATCGCTTGCGATCGGATTCGTCCGGCCTTTTCCGTCTCAGCGCGCGTCCCAGACCGCGTGTTTGATCGCCCGCGACGACCCGGTATTTGCGAAATCGCAGAGCAAGCGCTATGGAACGCGCCACACCCAAAATCTGGCGCGCAAGGGCTTCTCGCGACATGGCAAAGACGCTGTATGACAAGATTTTCGAAGACCACGTGGTCGAGCGTGCCGACGATGGTACCTGCCTGCTCTACATCGATCGCCATCTCGTTCACGAGGTCACGAGCCCGCAGGCTTTTGAAGGGTTGCGCCTGGCCGGCCGCAAGGTTCGGGCACCGGAAAAAACGCTGGCCGTGGTCGACCATAACGTGCCGACGACCGATCGCAGTAAAGGCATCGACGATATCGAGAGCCGCGTCCAAGTCGAAACGCTGGCGAAGAACGCCAAGGATTTTGGCGTCGAGTATTTCCACGAGCGCGACAAACGACAGGGCATCGTTCACGTCGTTGGTCCGGAGCAGGGGTTCACCCTGCCGGGCACGACAATCGTTTGCGGTGACAGTCATACGTCCACGCACGGAGCCTTCGGCGCGCTGGCCCACGGCATCGGCACGTCCGAAGTCGAACACGTGCTCGCGACGCAAACGCTGATCCAGAACAAAGCCAAGAATATGCGCGTGACGGTCGACGGGGTTTGCCCGAACGGCGTCGGCGCCAAGGACATCATTCTCGCGATCATCGGCGAAATCGGCACGGCGGGCGGCACAGGCTCGGTCATAGAATACGCCGGTGAAGCCATCCGCGCGTTGTCGATGGAAGGCCGCATGACGGTCTGCAATATGTCCATCGAAGGCGGCGCCCGGGCCGGCATGATCGCGCCGGACGAAAAGACGTTCGCGTTCATCAAAGGCCGGCCCAAAGCGCCGAAGGGTGCGGCCTGGGATTTGGCAATGGCCTATTGGCAGACGCTGCACACCGATGAGGGCGCGCACTTCGATCGCGAAGTTCGCCTCGATGCCGGCAGCCTGCCGCCGATCGTGTCGTGGGGTACTTCGCCCGAAGATGTAATTTCGGTGGCGGGTTCGGTGCCAGACCCGGTGAACATCACCGATGACAACAAGCGCGCCTCAATGGTGCGGGCGCTCGATTACATGGGATTGGCGCCCGGCACGAAGATCACGGATATTCCGCTCGACGTGGTGTGGATCGGCAGTTGCACCAATGGCCGCATAGAAGATCTGCGCGCCGTGGCCAAAGTCGTTGACGGTAAGAAAATCTCGTCGCGCCTTGCCTATGCGATGATCGTTCCTGGATCGGGCCTGGTCAAAGAGCAAGCCGAGGCTGAGGGTCTTGACGTCATTTTCAAAGCCGCCGGATTCGAATGGCGCGAACCCGGCTGCTCGATGTGCCTCGGCATGAATCCCGACCAGTTGAAACCCGGCCAGCGTTGCGCCTCGACATCGAATCGCAACTTCGAAGGCCGTCAGGGCTATCGCGGCCGCACGCATCTCGTGTCGCCGATCATGGCGGCGGCCGCGGCGCTTGAAGGGCATTTCGTGGATGTGCGGCGCTACGGCTAAGCGTTCACACGCCTATCCGTCGTGGCTGGCGAGCGACGTGTGCAGGCTGTGCGATGGCTTCGCCGAGCGCGATACGCATGCTGGCAATTTCTTCCGGCGTAATGCGGAAGAAGGCATTCTGAGCGCGCTGCTTTTTCTCCGCGTCGCCGATTGATCCAGCAAGCAGTGTGATCGGCTCGTCGCCCGGCGGGTACATCGCGGGAATTCCGATCGGCTTGAAGCCGAGCATCGCTTTGTAAAACGGCACCGCGGTCGGGCGAGCGGTCAGCAAAATATCCGACGCTCCGCCGGCTTGAGCGGCTATGAATGCCGCGCGGACAAGTGCTGCATAAAGCGTTGTGCGATACGATGTATTGGTGATGTCAGGGTCGATGGCCAAGCGACCAACCTCAACAACGGCACTGGTCGCAACAGCCTTCACGGCTCTGATTGCCGGGAAGTACGGAGCGCATGGCAAGTTCGAGATCGGCTGCCACGGGTAGCTGAAGCATACGCGCAACGTGCCAACGCACTTGCCGTTGTCATAGGCTGCGATAACGGCCGTCGTCGCCAGACCGTCCGCAGGGTCGCTGAAAGATCCAGCACCCTGCTCGGGAGGGTATCCGGCCGCATCGTAGGCCTTGTAGCGGAGTGCAAATGCATCCGACCTGTCCATACCGACGGTCGTGACGTGCATATCGAATGGAAATTTTGTAGTCCCCGGCAGAATTCCGGATTGTCGAGGCGTAAAGGTCACGACGGGAACGTCTGACGATTGCGTGGCTGCAGCAAGCTTCGATGCGGTCGTCGAATGCATGGGTATCGCTTTCAAAAGTCGAACCAAAACTCACTAGCACGAACATGCCAACGTGCGACACGACGAACTGGTTCCACTATGACTTGGACAAGGTTAAGGCGAGCCCAATTCGGGTTAATATCGATGCGAGTAGAAATCGCCGTTCGAGGTGTTCAACGGGCACACGTCGCGTGAAATGATGTGCTACCGAGACGGGCGCGGCGATGACGCCGGGCGATTTTCGAAGGACGACAGCAGTGACAGCGCAAATGCACTGGCTTGCGGCAACGGCGCCCACGTTGGAGGATTTCGAGCAGATGGCTCAATCCGCCTGGGAGAAAATACCGCACGCATTTCGCGCCATCGCCGGGGATCTCGTTATCCGCGTCGAAGATTTTGCTGGCGATGAGCTGCTGAGCGAACTTGGCATCGATGATCCCTTCGAGCTGACCGGATTGTATCAAGGCATCAGTGTTGCCGAACAGAGCGTGCAGGACGCAGCGCGCGAGCCCGACATGGTGTTTTTATACCGGCGGGCTATTTTGGATGAGTGGGCTGGCGGCGGCGAAGAACTCGGCCATCTTATCGCACACGTGCTGATCCATGAAATCGGCCACCATTTTGGGTTTTCCGATGACGATATGGACGCCATCGACAATGACGTGTCCGCTTAGCCAGCGAAGCGTGCCATGCACAGATGCTCTGACATTCGATGTCACTGTGAGGCATGAGGGTTGTGCATGACGGCGATCCAAGCCATCTTGTCTACGCGCTGACGGGCAGCGACCGCTACCGGTGAACATTGGTATTTAGCCAGAACTTCGGGGATGACTTTGCGTAATAAAATCACGCTCGCCATCGGTTTTCTTGTGATGATACTGCCGCTGATCATCGCTCTGCCCGCTGATGCTCAAGATCCGCCGCCAACGCCTGAGGACTACGTGGCACACGTCGGTGGCGAGGGTCAGATTGTGCCGTCCGGCCAATTTAAACTCGACGGGCGCACGCAGAGATGCGGGCAGCGGCCCACCGTCATCGATAACAACCTCGATGATTATGGAGCAGCTTATCCTGGATTTTTAATCATGAATCCAAAACTGCTGGATCGCGTTTCAACGCCGGTGAAGCAGTGGATTTTCGCGCACGAATGCGGTCATCAATTTCGCGGCCCGGACGAAGAGACGGCCGATTGTTTCGCCGTGCAGCGCGGCCGGCGCGAGGGGTGGTTGACACCGGACGGCCTCGAAGAGGTGTGCACGTTCATTTCACCCGCCAAAGCCGACAGCATGCATTTCTCGGGCAGTTATCGCTGCGAATACATGCGCAAATGCTACGCCGACCCGACAGTGAAATAAGTTATCCCCGCCTTCGCCGCTGACCGTAGACTCGCTTCGACAATGAGTGCGAATGCGAGCCAAGCCATGCGGTTTTTTGACTATGCACAGCGTCTGATGGCGCTTGCCGAGACGCTTTTTCAGTGGGCCGGCGAACTGGCCAATCTGGACCACGCGCGGCGCCTGCGGGTGGCGCTGTATGCCGAAGAAATTGCAGCCACCCTGGCGCGAGCGGCAACGGCGCTGGCGGCGCTGGAGTGCACGCCCGATGACCGGACTGCCCTGCTTGCGGCCAACCGCGAACTGGGCCGCATCGGCGGCTACGTCGAAACGATTTTGGCTGCGCTGGAACAGCATCTTGACGGGCGCAAGCCCGCCGGCGTTAAACGACGGCTGGAAAACCTACATCCGTTTGAGCTGGAAGCAGCCCTGATCGACCACGGAGCATTTAGACATGCGACGCGGTTGACGTCGGCTGAGGGCTATTTCCGGGCGCTGGCCGATGTGCTGAGAACATGAAGACCGACGATGGACGAGGGCCGAGCGCGAGCGGCACACCAGCGCCAACCGATGTGGAGATCAATATGGATAAGTTCACGAGTTTGACCGGCATTGCCGCGCCGCTACCGTTGCGCAACGTCGACACAGACATGATCATCCCGAAGCAATTCTTAAAAACGATCCTGCGCACCGGGCTCGGCAAATCGCTGTTTTTTGAAATGCGCTTCGATCCGGCGACCGGCAAGGAAATGCCGGATTTCGTTTTGAACAAGCCGCAATATCGCTCGGCAACCATCCTGGTGACCGGTGAAAACTTCGGCTGCGGATCGAGCCGCGAACATGCCCCGTGGGCGCTTTTGGATTTCGGTATCCGCTGCGTTATCGCGCCGGACTTCGCCGACATTTTCTACAATAACTGTTTCCAGAACGGCATTCTGCCGATCAAGCTGCCGCAAGCCGATGTCGACAAGCTGATGGACGACGCTAGCCGTGGCGCCAATGCCAAGATCACCGTCGATCTTGAGACCCAGGAAATTCGCGGCCCGGACGGCGGCGTCATTCATTTCGACATCGATGCGTTCCGTAAGCACTGCCTGCTGAATGGTCTCGACAACATCGGGCTGACACTTGTGAAAGACGACGCCATCACAGCCTTCGAGCATCACGTGAGCAGCCAGCGGCCATGGCTCTGATCAAGCCCTGCACAAAAAGGTGAAATGCGATGGCGAAAACCATTCACATGATGGTGCGGGTTTTAGATGAAGCCCGGTCGGTGAAATTCTATCAGACCTGCTTTGGTCTCAGCATTGCTGATCGCAAGGATTGGCCAGACTTCACGCTGATCTATCTGAGCAACAACGAAAGTAATTTCGAGCTGGAATTGACCGTCAACAAGGACCGGTCGGAAGCCTACGACATCGGTAACGGATATGGCCATATGGCTTTTGTCGTTGAAGATCTCGCCGCCGAACACACGCGCATGGCGGCCGCCGGATATCTGCCCAAGGACATCAAACAGATGGCTCACGACGGCAAGCCGTTCGGCACTTTCTTCTTTATCGACGACCCGGATGGCTACAAAATTGAAGTGCTGCAAAAAGGCGGGCGCTTCAGATGACCGGTTTTAATGGGCAGGTACGCCATGGATGAAACCAAGATCGATGCTGCCATGATGGGCCGGCTCGCCAAGGCGCTGGATTTCATTTGCGGCGCCGAACATCCAGCGGTGGCGGCGTTGCGTCTGGCGTCCGCCAGCGGCAGCGAGCGCGATGTCAAAGCCGCACGCTCACAATTTCTCAAACTCAAATCGGGTGATCGTCAAGCGGCGCTGACCATGGTGCGCGACGACTAAATCTCGTGCGCGAAATAGCGGCTCAAAAACCGACTGCCGCGCGCGAGGCGACCAGCGCACCCGTTAGCTCTGTGGCGAAGTCTCGGCGCTCGTCATCCGTTAAAAAATGGCCGAACGAAATTTCACGTCCCTGTGCCGAGAGCCGCAACGACGTTCGGCCATCAGGTCTGTCGGTCGTCAAACGGACATGCGCCCAGTAGGGATTGAACTCATAGTCTTCAACACGGCCCGAGGGATGAAAACGCGAGAGCTTGAGGTTCTCCGGTGTAACGCTGACCACCTCATAAAGCCGACCGGATCGATAATTCAATTTGAACGCCCAGTAAATCAGCGCGACGTCGAGGCCGAAAAACCCGAGAACGGGCCACGCGCCAAGCAGCAAAAATACTATTCCAACGATGAGGCTGACAAACCCGATCAGCGCCATCAAAATCAGAAAGCCTCGCGGGCTCAGGGACCTGTGCTGGTGGAGGACGAAGTTTCTTGCCATGCCTGCTTGCATTTCCACCGCACTGTCGTTCATTGCCCAACCTACAACGTGATTGCGACGCCATACAGATATCAACGGCACTTTCGCCGAAAGCGATGTATGCCGAACTGCGTGTGCGACATTGCAAACATATTGGCCCAGAGCCGCTGAACCGCAAAGCCTGATGACAAAGTCCCCTCGAGCGCCCGTGCGCCAAATGAACGAACCGCCAGTCAAAGCGTCTCGCAAATCTCCGTCGCGGGCGCTCAAGCCACAAGCGCCAAGGCGGCGAATAACTACAGCGCAGGTCGAAAGCCTATTCGGCCGCTTTGCAGCGGCTGCACCTGAACCAAAAGGGGAACTGGAACACGTCAATGTCTACACGCTGCTGGTCGCCGTGGTGCTATCGGCGCAGGCGACCGACGCCGGTGTCAACAAGGCGACGCGGGAGCTGTTCAGACAGGCCGACACGCCTGACAAAATGCTGGCGCTCGGTGAAGAGCGCGTTCAGGCGCTGATCAAAACGATCGGCCTCTATCGCAACAAGGCCAAGAACATCATCGCGCTGTCGCAGCGGCTCGTCGCCGACTTTGGCGGCGAGGTGCCAGCCAACCGCGACGCGCTCGAAACCCTGCCCGGAGTTGGTCGCAAGACCGCCAACGTGGTCATGAACATGGCGTTCGGCGAACCAACGATGGCGGTCGATACCCACGTTTTTCGTGTCGCCAATCGCATCGGCTTAACGCGAGGTAAAACGCCACTCGCCGTTGAAGCTGATTTGCTTCGCATCATTCCGGCGCAGTTCGGTTTGCATGCACACCATTGGCTTATTTTGCACGGTCGCTATCTTTGCAAAGCTCGCAAGCCGGAATGCTGGCGCTGCCCGGTTGCCGACATTTGCCTGTTCAAGCCGAAATCGCTGGCGCGCGGCGGCGCGAGTTAACGAGGGCCTAATCCAGACGTTTCGAATTCGATAACAACCGCTCGACAATTATCGCGCGGCTGCGAACGGCTTTTTATGTCCTGTATAGTATTGCTCTCCGCCTTGGGGACTGTGCAGAGTCGAAAAGGCGTACCATGGCGACGATTACGGGGACGAACGCGAACGATGTCATCACCGGCACAACGGCCAATGACATTATCGATGGCGGCGCGGGGAATGACCGCATCAATGGCGGCGCTGGCGACGACCTCATTTTTGGCGGTGACGGCACCGATACGCTGACCGGTGATGCCGGCAACGATACGCTCTACGGCGGCAACGGCAACGACGGGTTCTTCGGCGGCGGCGGAAACGATACGCTGTACGGCGAAGCCGGCGACGACACCATGTACGGCGACGGCGGCAACGACCGCATCGTCAGCGGCGACGGCAACGACAAGATTTACGGCGGCACCGGCGACGACGAACTTTCGGGCGGCGCTGGCACCAATATCGTCGACGGCGGCGCCGGTATCGATACCGTCGTCATCGAATTGTCGTCGGTGACATTGAACGACGCCATGCGCGCTGATCTCGCGACACTCAAGACCTGGATGCAGAACCAGCTCGCGTCGGCCGGTTCGACAACCGCGCTCGCGGCTCAAACGACCGGTCCCGCGCTTGTTCTCTCTGCGCTCGGCTTGACGCTGTCGAATTTTGAAGTGGCACGCATCTATCTGGACGGGGTCGAGACGCCGATCAGCAGCTTTCTGAACGCAGCGCCTGTGGCCGCTGCTTCCATCAATGCATCGATCAACGAAGATAACGCTCTAGCGGGAACGATCGCCGCCACCGACGCCGACGGCGATGTGTTGTCGTATGCGGTCGCCGCCGGACCTGCCAACGGGACGCTGACGCTCAATGCCGCGACAGGCGCCTATGTCTATGCGCCCAAGGGTGATTACTTCGGCCAAGATAGTTTCCAAGTCACCGTGACCGATCCGAAGGGCTTGTCGGTTACGCAAACCGTCAACGTCGCGATTGCGTCCGTCAACGATGCACCGGTTACAGACGGCACGGCTGAATTCAAAATCGAAGAAGACAATGTCCTGTACGGCCAAGTCGTCACCAGTGATGCTGACGGCGATGCGCTGGCCTGGGCCCTGGCCAGCAAGCCAGAAAACGGCACCGTCAAGCTCGATGAAGCCAACGGCAGCTATGCCTACGTGCCGAACGCCGATTACAATGGTTCCGATAGCTTCGACGTCAGTGTCACTGATGCGTCGGGCGTCGCCACCACGCAGACGGTCAAAATCACCGTTGTCCCGGTTAATGATGCGCCGGTTGTCGAAAGCATCGTCGAACTGAAAACCAACGAAGACAACGTCGCCTATGGCCAAGTTGTCGCCAGCGATGTTGACGGCGATGCGTTGGCCTGGGCCCTGACAACGAAGCCAGAAAATGGCTCGGTGAAGTTCGATGCCGCCGCCGGCAGCTACGCCTATGTGCCGCAAGCCAACTTCAATGGCTCGGACAGTTTCGCAGTCACCGTAACCGATCCATCCGGCGCGACGACGATGCAGACGATCAAAGTCAGCGTCGTCGCCGTTAACGACGCTCCCGTCGTCGCAGCCAGCGCTTCGCTGACAACGCAGGAAGACAAGACGGTGCAAGGCAGCGTGGCTGCCAGCGATGTTGAAGGTGATGCATTGTCGTGGGCCGTATCGCGCACGGCTGGCCATGGTGGCGTGAAGCTGGACGGGGCGACTGGCGCCTATGCCTATATCCCGAACCCGAACTACAACGGCACGGACTCGTTTGAAGTCACCGTGACTGATCAGTACGGCGCCAAGTCTGTGCAGACGGTGTCTGTCACCGTCACACCGGTCAACGATGCGCCGGTGACACAGGCATCGTCGGCCGTGGCAACGATCGAAGACAAATCGGTTTCCGGTACCATTTCGGCAACGGACGTCGATGGCGACGCCCTGACGTGGTCACTCGCGACCGGCGCAGCGCGCGGGACAGTTGCATTAAACGCCGCAACGGGTGCTTACACTTACACGCCAACCGCCAACGCCAGTGGCGCGGATTTCTTCCTGGTCAATGTCAAGGATGCATCCGGCGCAACGGCGCAGCAGCGCGTTGACGTGACCGTGAATGCCGTGGCTAATCAACCGACGCTGACGGTCGTCACACCGGTCATCATTCCGGAAGTTCCGTTACCGCCAGCCGATATCGTGTCGATCCTGCTTGGTGGTACGGGCGAAGACGATCAGTGGGACAACGTCACCGTCGCTTTGAACATTTCGTCGTCACTGGCTGACACTGACGGATCAGAATCGCTGGCGTTGCGCATTACCGATGTGCCGGCCGGCGGCACGTTGTCAGCCGGTACTCAAAATAGCGATGGCAGTTGGTCTTTGACGCAAGCCGACCTCGCAGGATTGACAATTACGACCGACAAGTTCGCAACCTACACGATCAAAGTCCAAGCAACCGCCACGGAAGCCACCGGCGGCAGCGCGTCGTCCACGCAGTCCATCACCATTCAAATGGATTCAAAGGGCGTTACGCTGAGCGGCAACAACGGCGCCAACACGTTGAATGGTGGCTTTGGCAACGACAAGCTCTATGGCAACGGCGGCAACGACACGCTGTACGGCGGCGCTGGCGCGGACCGTTTGGAAGGCGGCAAGGGCAACGACTCGCTCTATGGCGGCGGCGGTAACGACCACTTGTTTGGCCAGGCCGGCGACGACTTCTTCTTTGCTGAGGAAGGCAACGACGTTTACTCGGGCGGCAGCGGCTACGACACCTTGAGTTTTGCGAGCGCCAATAGCACCATCAGTGCCGATCTTGGCAAGAAAATCATCGTTGGTGCAGACACCGGCACAGACACGATCTACGGTGCCGCTCTAGAGAAAATTATCGGCTCGAATTTCGCCGATACATTCAAGGGCACCAGCGGTGTTGACCGCATCGACGGCGGCGCCGGCAACGATTATTTCCGTGGTTTGGCCGGATCCGACATCTTCAACGGTGGCGCGGGTGCCGATAAATTCTACTGGGACAAAGCCGATGTCGGATCGAACCGCGGCGTCGATCACATCACGGATTTTGGCGCTGGCGACGTGCTGGACTTTACCGGGCTGGTGACGCTTGGCTCAGGCAGTCTCGCTGACTACGTTCGCCTGAGTGTTCAGGGCAACGACACCACCATCTCGGCGAAAATCGGCTCGGCGTTTGTTGCCGTCGCGGTTCTCGACAGCGTCAAGCACACCTCGGTCACTGACTTGTATAACGGCGGCCACCTGCTGGTCGCATAAGCGTTGGCGCAACATGCGCGCCGGCGTCAGTCCAATCGCATGGCGAGCCCCGCGCTCGCCATGTGCTTTTTGGCTTGCGATATCGAATACGTTCCGAAGTGAAAGATCGATGCCGCAAGCACGGCGCTAGCGTGTCCTTCGCGAACACCGTCGACGAGATGGTCGAGTGTGCCCACGCCGCCCGATGCAATGACCGGCACAGTTACGGCATCGGCAACGGCCCGCGTCAGGCCGAGATCAAACCCGGATTTCGTGCCGTCGCGATCCATTGACGTCAGCAGGATTTCACCAGCACCTAAAGCGACAACCTCGCGGGCGAAATGGATTGCATCGAGACCGGTGCGGTTACGTCCGCCATGCGTGAAAATTTCCCACTTTGGTTCGGCGTTACGGCGAGCCTCCGGCGACCCGGCCGGAGCGTTGTCATAGACTTGCTTTGCATCGATGGCGACGACGATGCACTGCGCGCCGAATTTCTCCGACGCTTCGCGTACGAACTTGCGGTTCGTGACCGCAGCCGTGTTGATCGAAACTTTATCAGCACCGGCTTCGAGTAGCCGGCGGATATCGTCGACGGACCGCACACCACCACCAACGGTCAGCGGCATGAAACAGCGCTCGGCCGTGCGCTCGACGATATCGAAAATGGTGTCGCGATTTTCCTGGCTCGCCGTGATGTCGAGAAAACAAAGCTCGTCGGCGCCCGCCGCATCATAGGCTGCGGCCGCTTCGACGGGGTCACCTGCGTCGATCAGATCGACGAAATTCACGCCCTTGACGACGCGGCCGTCTTTGACGTCGAGACACGGGATAATGCGAATTTTGAGCACGAAACAGCCCTGCACGGACGTGATTGCCACAACGGGCACGATGTAGCACGGGGCAGGACGATCGTCGATCAGGGCTCACCGCGCGCGGAACTTCGCCGACGGCCGAGGCGTTCTTTCTCGCGACTTTCGCCTCATGGAGCGTCACATGGCACAGCAGACCTCACTTGATATCCAAGGCCGTATCAGCCGGCTTGAAGCTCAGCTTTCAGATGTCGAAACGCGATTGAAAAGCACCGACGAGCAAGACCCCGTCCACCAAGGCGCACTCGAAGAGTTCAAGGATCGGGTCATGGCTTTGCGGGCGCAATTGGATGAAGACCAAGTCGGCTATGAAGCGGATATTCCAGATACCTCGGCGTTTTCACGCGTCACCGACTTGGAAAGCGGCCTGACCACGTGGCTGCTCGATATCGATCGCCGCTTTGCTCGTGAGACAAAGACCAACGATGGCGCGTCGTTGTGACGTCAGACCTACTCGCCCCGCTCGCGCAGCGCTGAGAATTTTATATCGGGAAATTTCTCGCCCTTGTATCTGAGCATCCACGGGCTTTCGGCGAGAAACACCAGTGCGTCATCACGGTCGCGGGCGATTTCACCCCGATGGGCGGAAATGAACTTTTCAAGCGCCGCTGGATCGTCGGATGAGATCCAGCGGGCAAGTTCAACCGGCGCATTTTCGAACGAGATCGGCACGCCGTATTCGGCTTGTACGCGCGACTGCAGAACTTCAAACTGCAGCACACCGACAACGCCGAGGATCGGACGGCCGCCGGCGATCGGCGTGAAGACCTGCACAATGCCTTCTTCTGCCAAGTCTTCGAGTGCCCGATTGAGCTGTTTGGCTTTCATTGCATCTTCGATGATCACCCGGCGCAAAAGCTCGGGCGCGAAATTGGGAATGCCGGTAAATTTGAGTGGTTCTTTTTCGGTTAGCGTGTCGCCAACCCGTAGAGTGCCGTGGTTCGGAACACCCATGATATCGCCCGCGTAGGCTTCGTCCGCCGTCTCACGGCCCTGACCGAAAAAAAACGTCGGCGAGGAGATCGTCATGTATTTGCCGTCGCGCACATGAAGCATCTTCATGCCACGGCGGAACCGGCCCGAACACAGCCGCACAAAGGCGATGCGGTCGCGATGGTTCGGATCCATGTTGGCTTGAACCTTGAACACGAAGCCCGTCACCTGATCTTCGCCCGGCTTGACGAGGCGCTGCACGGCTTGGCGCGGCAACGGTCCGGGCGCCCAGGTGGCGAGCGCATCCAGCAATTGTTCGACGCCGAAGTTGCGCAGCGCACTGCCAAAGAAAACCGGCGACAGGTGGCCCTCGCGAAAGGCCTGAATATCGAACGTCGAAAGCGCGCCTTGGGCCAATTCGACACCATCCAAAGCCCGTTGCGCGATCCGCTCATCGATGCCGTCAATCGCCATGAGATCGGACAATTTGGCTAGCGGCGCTGTGCGACCGTACGGCGTAGTGCGATCGCCTTCCGGCATCAGCACCTGATGGCCAACGAGGTCGATGACGCCGCGAAAATCAGAGCCCATGCCGACCGGCCAGCCCATCGGCACGAGGTCAAGTGCGAGGCCCGCAGCGATGTCATCGAGCAGCGTCAGCGGATCTTCGCCTTCGCGGTCGATCTTGTTGATGAAGGTGATGATCGGGATGTCGCGCAGGCGGCAGACTTCGAACAGCTTGCGGGTTTGCGCTTCGATGCCTTTGGCCGCGTCGATCACCATCACCGCTGCGTCGACGGCCGACAGCGTGCGGTAGGTATCTTCGCTGAAGTCGGAGTGGCCTGGCGTATCCAACAGATTGAAAACGATGCCGCCGCGCTCGAACGTCATCACCGATGAGGTGACGGAGATGCCGCGCTGCTGTTCGATCGCCATCCAGTCGGAACGCGTGCGCCGACGCTCACCCCGCGCCTTGACCGCGCCGGCGAGCTGAATGGCGCCGCCGAACAACAGCAGTTTTTCAGTCAGGGTCGTCTTGCCAGCGTCTGGGTGCGAGATGATCGCGAACGTGCGCCGGCGCGCAATCTCGGGATTGGCAATCGGCTCAATGGGAACGGCGAGAGCGGCGGTGGTCAACGGATCAGGCCTCGATCAATTTCAGATGGTTGGCATCGAGCCATATCTGATGGTGCTCCGGCGGCTTGCCGAACGCTTCGCCGACATGCAGCTCGACCAGATCATCATCGAAGGCAACGATGGGAAACGTTTTACCGACGCAGCCGCGAAACAGCACTTGCAACTGCTCGTTGCCCGCCGGCAGGTCTGCCGGAATTTTGACAACGCGAACGGTATCGCCGATTTTCATGATGTCCTCAGAAGGTCGAGTGCACGTTTTGGATCAATGCGGCCGTCGTAGAGAGCCCGGCCGGTGATGGCGCCTTCGAGCATGGCGTGCTCCGGATTCATTAGTGCGTGGATGTCGTCCATCGAAGCGAGGCCGCCGGACGCGATGACCGGGATGCGGGTCGCCCGCGCCAACGCGGCGGTGCCGTCCCAATTAATGCCTTTCAAAACGCCATCACGATCGATGTCGGTATAGATGATCGCGGCGATGCCCGCATCTTCGAAGCGGCGCGCCAGATCAATGGCCGTCAACTCAGACGTTTCGGCCCAGCCTTCGACGGCGACTTTGCCGCCTTTGGCATCGATTCCGACGGCGATGCGGCCCGGAAAGCGTTTGCAGGCATCGCGAACCAGCGCTGGATCGCGCACGGCAACGGTGCCAAGTATGATGCGGCGGATGCCCTTCGCAAGCCAGGCTTCAATCGTCGCCAAATCGCGGATGCCGCCGCCAAGCTGTGCGGGGATCGTGATCGCGGCCAAAATGGCGTCGACGGCAGCGCCGTTGACCGGTTTGCCAGCGAAGGCACCGTTCAAATCGACAATGTGGAGATACTCGAAGCCTTGGTGTTCAAAGGCGAGCGCCTGGTCGGCGGGATCGTCGTTGAACACCGTTGCCTCGGCCATGTCTCCGAGCTTTAGGCGCACGCACTGGCCGTCTTTGAGGTCGATGGCTGGAAATAGGATCAACGGGTCTCGCTTTACCGCACCAGCGCGCGACGCGGGCTGCGGCCATCAGTTTGCTGTCTTTGGCTGCGATCAATCGGGAATCGCGCTGGCCGTCAAGCCGTGCCACAGTCACGACGTTCACGCTGATCCAAAGCTTCACGCCCGTTCCTTGAGTTCCCGTTCGATGGCCCGCCGTTCCCGCTCCGTGTCGCGTCCAATAGGTCATGCGTTTTTAACCGCACCCTCGCCAGCGGCGCCGCGCCGACCTCTAACGGCAGAAGACGCGGTGAACATCTGGATCGCGCGCTGGATCCGGGTGCAGGTGAAAGAACTGGTGCGGCGCTATGATTGCGACCCGCGACGGCTTTATGAGATCTGGGAAGAAACCCACTTCATCGGCAGCCGCGCCAAAGCACTCGACGTATTTCGAGCCCGCTACCCAGGTCTCGATGACCGCATCGATCCCGGCCCCCACCGCCGCATCTCGGCTAAGCCTGGACCCGAGCAGATGAGCCTATTCTCGGAAAGCTGAGCCGAGCGGCACATCCGCTGCCCATGTCCCCGGTGGAAAACAGGGGAAGAACCAGACAAGAACATTTTTGGAACCTTGACTGGACAACTGCGGTGATTCGTGGCATGTTCTATCTATGTTCACGGGGCGGACTTAAACCCGCCCAAGCCCGGGTCTATAGTGGCGTAATCGGACCCTTCAACCCCCCGATGGAGAGCCCTCATGCGCACCTATCTGATCTCTTACGACCTCGCCCAGCCCCACCGGAACCAGCACGTTCTGGCGCAGATGATCATGGGTCTCGGCGACAAATGGGCCCGGCCGCTGGCCAACACTTGGTACGTCGCATCCGAGCGCGACGAAGTCGAACTCGAGGGCGATCTCAAGGATCTGCTTGGCGACGACGATGGCTTGATCATTCAGGCCGTGAAGCGAGAAGCCGCGCTGACCAACACGTCGCTTCGGTGGTTTCGTCAGCGTCGCGCCGGTCTCGATATCTCGCCGGACAGCAACATCATCGCCTTCCCGGCGCCGCCGGCCCCCGAGCCGATCGAACCCGAATTGCCGTTTGCAGAAGCCTGCTGAGGTCTTTGGGCGGGGCGGACTTCTCCCCCCAAGCGCCGTTCCCGCGGGTCCGTCCCGTTCAAAGCCCAAGCATTGGCCGGTGGCCACACAGTGCAAATGTCGAGAGCCGTTTAGGCCGCGTGCGATTCAAAATTCCGTGAGGGCACGGCGATGATCTTTTTTTCGTGATTGCTGCGGCCCAATTCAGGAGAAACGAACCGTTACGAGCCGCCGTAGTGCCGTGTGTTGGTTGTTGTCGCGTTGTGTCAAGCGTCGCCGCTCGTCCCAAATCCCCCGCCGATCACAGTCCACTCCCCGCCCCGGATGCACCCCATGAAAACCTATTTGATCCACCACACGCCTCGGAACGCGGCCCAAGATACCTGGGCCGTCTCATTCTCCATCCCTTACATCGCCAGCCAGTACGTCCGCACCGGCGATGGTCTTTGGTACGTCAAAACTTGGCTGACCGCCGATCAGATCAAGAAGCGTCTCGCGGTGCTGTTCGATGACCGCGACGAACTTCGCATCCATGAGTTGGGCCGCAAGGAAGCGTCGCTCAATAGCCGGTTGACGTGGCTGGATGGTCGCCTGGAAGTCGAGGAGCCAGCGGAATTGTTTTCAGCCCCGCGCATGATGTGGGATGCCTTGCACGCGGCCATGCATGCGGTTGTTGCGCCAGTACAGAACCCGCTGCGGATTACGGTTTCCAACGCAGGAAATTCGCGAGCAGCTTAAGGCCGAGCATCTGGCTCTTTTCAGGATGAAACTGAGTGCCGGCGATGTTGTCATCAGCGACCATCGCCGTCACCGCTCCACCATAGTCGGTTTCAGCGACGATGACGCGGCGCTCGGTGGCCGCCAAATGAAACGAGTGCACGAAATAGGCGTGGAGGCCCGTCGGTCCGGTAGCGATGCCGTCAAGCAGCGGATGCGGCCGCGCCACGTTTAACGTATTCCAGCCCATGTGCGGGATCTTCAGCGCTGTGGCAGGCGGCACGGTATTCGTCTCGATGGCCCGCACGTCCCCCTTGATCCAGCCCAATCCATCCGTCACCTGGAACTCGCGGCCGCGCTCGCTCATCAACTGCATGCCGACACAAATGCCGAGAAACGGCCGCCCTTTGCGGCGAACGACGTCGTCGAGCGTGTCGAGCAGGCCCGGCACCGCATCGAGGCCGCGTTTGCAATCGCCATAGGCGCCGACGCCCGGCAGCACAACGCGATCGGCGGCAGCGATGTCTTCGGGCTTCGGGCTGACGACGATGGCGGCGGGTGTGCCAGCATCGATGGCGGCGCGCTCGAACGCCTTGGCGGCCGAATGGAGATTGCCCGATCCGTAGTCGATGATCACGACACGCTGCATGCTGTCAGAAACCCGGCGTTATAAGCATGGCGGCCATCGTCCAGAAACGCTCAGCGATTGGCGGCAAACGGCAGCGATGAGGCTTGACCGTCGCGCTGAGTGGTGATGGCCGGTTGGGCTGGCAGCCAGCTCTCCATGAAGCGGCGTTCGCATTCAGCGATGCTTCGGCCGGTGACGGTGCCAAGCGTGCGCCAACCGCCTTGATCGAGCGTCCAGCGTTTGACCGTCGAAAGCTCGAAGCCGAGGTAGATGTTCAACGCCGTCACCAGCAGCGCAATCCACGCTGAGTCCACCCCCAGAGCATTGAGCACGGCAACCACCGCGGCGAGCGCGACAAAATATGCGACTGCCGCCAGCCACAATGAGTGCTGCGCAAAGCCCAGTAACGGCGAAAAAGCCGTCAGCCACGAGAACCCATCCTTGACGAACGCCAAAGCATCGGCGCGATCGATCCGATCGGCCGGCGGAGCTGGAGGCTCATGAACGGTGAAAGTCACCACGGGCAACGACCCTTCAATAAGTTTCAAATGATCGGTCCGGCAAATCGCACCATGATGTAGTGCCATAGCGGCGACCGCCTTCGCTACCCACCTCAACCGGCCAGCGAGCCTTTTGTTGAGGGGATGCGCCCAGCCTGTCGCGGATCGAGCGAAATCGCTATCCGCAAGGCCCTCGCCAAACCCTTGTAGCAGGTCTCGGCAATATGATGGTTGTTTTCGCCATAAAGGTTTTCGACGTGCAGCGTAATGCCGGCATTCTGCGCGAACGCCTGGAACCACTCGCGGAACAATTCGGTATCCATTTCGCCGACTTTGGGTCGCGAAAATTCAGCCTTCCAGATCAGGAAGGGGCGGCCCGACACGTCGACCGCGACCCGCGTCAGCGTTTCGTCCATGGGCAGCTGCACGTCGCCATAGCGGACGATGCCGGCCTTGTCCCCCAGCGCCTTGGCGATGGCTTGACCAAGCACGATGCCGGTATCTTCGGCGGTGTGGTGGAAATCGATGTGAAGATCGCCCTTCGCCCGCAGCACGATGTCGATCAGACCATGGCGGGCCAACTGCTCCAGCATATGGTCAAGAAAACCGATGCCGGTTTGAATGTCATAGGCGCCGGTGCCGTCGAGATCGACGGTCGCCGTGATCTCGGTTTCCTTGGTCTTGCGGGTGATCGTCGCTTGGCGTTTCAAAGATCGTCTCCGGTGGACATGATCGGCGGCACTTTTGGCGGTACTTTAGGGCGTGGGGCCGCCTTGTGTGCCGCCACGCCGGTGGTTATCTGACGGACTTCGTTTGCCGTCCGTTAACAGTCACCGGCCGCTACGACAAACTTCGCACGACCGCGACCGCGCATCCAGCGGCGGCTGCCCCTGAATCTCCCTTGTTCGACCCTTAAATCAGGTTTGGTCCATGTCACATACGCCCACAAATGCTGCCGATTCGTCCTGGCACGCCACCACCATTCTCACGGTACGCAAGGGCGGCGTGGTGGTGATCGCTGGCGACGGCCAAGTCAGCCTTGGCCAGACGATCATCAAGTCCAACGCCAAAAAGGTACGGCGGCTCGGCCGAGGCGATGTGATCGGCGGATTTGCCGGCGCCACTGCCGACGCGTTCACGCTGTTTGAACGCCTCGAAGCGAAGCTCGAACAGCATCCGGGCCAACTGCAACGCGCAGCCGTCGAACTCGCCAAGGACTGGCGCACCGATCGCTATCTGCGCCGCTTGGAAGCGATGATGATCGTGGCCGATCGGGAGGTGACGCTCGTATTGACCGGCAATGGCGACGTGCTGGAGCCCGAAAAGCATGTGATGGGCATCGGCTCGGGCGGCAATTATGCGCTGGCAGCTGCGCGCGCACTGTTCGAGCAGCCGCTCGATGCCGAGACGATCGCGCGCAAGGCGATGGCGATTGCTGCCGAGATTTGCGTGTATACGAACAGCAACGTCGTACTCGAAAGCCTGGACGCATGAAGGGCGCCTTTGCCGCCACCGCCGCCGTCGACACCGTCGAATTCACCCCCGTCGCAGCGCGCGACCTGCCTATGATCGCCGATTGGATCGCGCGAGCTCACTGGCAGGAGTGGTGGGGAGACCCGGATACGGAGATCGGCTACATTCGCGACATGATTGAAGGTCGCGACGGCACGCGACCGTTTATCTTTCATGTCGACGGCGAGGCGACCGGGTACATTCAAGTTTGGGACGTAGGTCCACACCAGACCGAACAATGGGCTGTCCATCATCCGTGGCTCATGGCGCTACCCATCGATGCCATCGGCGTCGATCTTTCGATCGGACCGGACGAAAAACTCTCACAAGGGATCGGTTCAGCGGTTCTCAAGGCCTTCGCTCAGGCGCTCGTCAACGATGGCCACCGAACGATCATCATCGATCCTGACCTGGACAATGCCCGGGCCATTCGCGCCTATTTCAAAGCGGGCTTCCGCCCGATGCCGAACCTCGACGGCATGAAGCACGACGTCCTGATCATGCAGTTTCAATTGGATGCCGACCAACCATGAGCAACTTTTCGCCCCGCGAGATCGTCTCGGAACTTGACCGCTACATCGTTGGACAAATGGATGCGAAGCGTGCGGTTGCCATTGCGCTGCGCAACCGCTGGCGGCGCCAGCAATTGGCCGGCGATTTGCGCGACGAAGTGCTGCCGAAAAATATTCTGATGATCGGCCCGACCGGTGTCGGCAAAACGGAAATTTCGCGGCGTCTGGCAAAACTGGCAGGCGCACCGTTCATCAAGATCGAAGCCACGAAGTTCACCGAGGTTGGCTACGTCGGCCGTGACGTGGAAAGCATCATTCGGGATCTTGTCGAAGTCGGCATCGCCCTGATCAAAGACACCAAACGCAAGGATGTTCGCGCCAAGGCCGAGAAGGCCACCGAAGAACGCGTGCTCGATGCACTCGTCGGCGCCGCCTCGTCACAGGCGACGCGCGACAGTTTTCGCAAGAAGCTGCGCGCCAATGAACTCAACGACAAAGAGATCGACATTCAAGTGTCCGATACCGGGCCGATGATGCCGATGTTTGAATTGCCGGGCGTGCCGTCGATGAACACGGTGAATATCGGTGAAATGCTTGGCAAAGCGTTGGGGCAACGCACGAAAACCCGGCGCGTGACCGTCAAGGACAGCTTCGAAATATTGATCGGCGAGGAGAGCGACAAGCTGATCGACACTGATAAAATCGCCGCAGAAGCCGTGTCGGCCGTGCAAAACGATGGCATCGTATTTCTCGATGAAATCGACAAGATATGTACACGCAGCGATTCCAGTCGCGGCGGCGCCGACGTGTCGCGCGAAGGCGTGCAGCGCGATCTTTTGCCGTTGATCGAGGGCACCACGGTTGCCACAAAATATGGACCGGTGAAAACAGACCATATCCTGTTCATCGCGTCGGGCGCGTTTCATGTTTCAAAGCCGTCTGACTTGCTCCCCGAACTGCAAGGACGGTTGCCGATCCGTGTCGAACTCAACGCGCTGACGCGCGATGATCTGCGCCGAATTTTGACCGAGCCACACGCCAGTTTGATCACCCAGTATGTAGCGCTCATGGCGACTGAAGGCCTGACGCTCGCGTTCACACCGGATGCCATCAATCAGCTGGCCGACACGGCTGCGGAGGTCAATGCGACTGTCGAAAACATCGGCGCCCGCCGCTTGCAGACCGTGCTAGAGCGCGTCTTGGACGACGTATCGTTTGACGCGTCCGATCGCTCCGGCCAAAGCACCACGATCGACGGCGCGTATGTTAAACAGCGTGTCGGAGCATTGGCGAAAAACGCCGACCTGTCGCGTTTCATCCTTTAGCACTGCCGCCCGTGCAGCTGTTTCGCGTTGAGACGTTCGGCAGTTGGCGGGATCGCCCGAGAGGGCCGATCACGGGGAAACTCAGCCGGCACCCGTGCCTCAATGCGGCGGCACGGTGCTGGCCGGGCGGCGAGAAGTGCGTTAAACGAGCGTTTTATAGGCCAGAGACGAACCGCCATGGGTCAATCACAGGACGTGCTGCCACGGGACGCGCAGCAGGAGCTAGCGACCACCGCACGGTCCACCAAGCCGTCGTTGGCGGGGCTGACGCGCTCGGGTCTGCGGACGGCGTTGGCGACGGCGGGCGTGCCCGAAAAGCACATTAAAATGCGCAGTGGCCAGCTTTGGAGCTGGATCTATGCGCGCGGCGTCACAAGCTTCGACGACATGAGCGATGTCTCAAAAGATCTTCGCCGGGCGCTGTCTGATCTTTATTCTCTCCACCGGCTAGAGATCGTCAGCGAACAAATCTCGATCGACGGCACGCGCAAGTGGCTGCTGCGGCTACCACAGCGTGGGCGCGATGCGCGGGCCCCGGAAATCGAAACGGTCTACATCCCGGAAAGTGATCGCGGCACTCTGTGTATTTCGAGCCAGGTCGGCTGCACGCTGACATGCTCGTTCTGTCATACTGGAACGCAGCGGCTGGTGCGCAATCTCGAAGCAGAAGAAATCGTCGGCCAAATTCTGTTGGCGCGCGACCGCATCGGTGACTGGCCCGGCGCCGAGGTACCCGGCGACGGACGACTGCTGCCGTCGGCTGAACGCAAGATCACTAACGTCGTGCTGATGGGCATGGGCGAGCCGCTGTACAACTTCGATAATGTGCGCGATGCCATGGATGTCGCGTCCGACGGCGACGGTCTTTCGCTCTCGAAGCGACGCATTACTTTGTCGACATCCGGAGTGGTTCCAGAAATTCCGCGGTGGGGGGACGAGTCCGGAACGATGCTGGCGATTTCGCTGCACGCCACAAACGACGCGCTGCGCGACGAGCTTGTGCCGCTCAACAAAAAATATCCGATTGCTCAGCTATTGGAGGCGTGCCGGAATTATCCGGGGCTGTCGAATGCCAAGCGCATCACGTTCGAATACGTCATGCTGAAAGGCATAAATGACAGTGCCGCTGAAGCAAGGGCGCTGGTCCGGCTGCTTGCCGGCATTCCGGCCAAGATCAATCTCATTCCATTCAATCCGTGGCCTTCGACACGGTATGAGTGCTCGGATTGGGAAACGATCGAGCGGTTCGCCGACGTCGTCAATCGCGCCGGATATGCGAGCCCGGTCCGAACACCACGCGGCCGGGATATTCTCGCAGCCTGCGGTCAATTAAAATCAGAAAGCCTGAAATTGCGCGCCAGTACCGGGGCGACGGACTCGGTCGGCCGCGAGTGATCGGTTTCGATTAAAAACTATTCGTGCCATTGAGGTAGAATTCGGATTTCGAGCTGTCCATAGGGGTGGCGAAAGCAGACGGGGGCGGAAGCAAAAGCTTGATCAAAACATTTGCTCGCGTCTGCATCGGGTTTCTATTGGCGTGTTTGACGGCCGGCTTGGTGACGGTGCTGTTTGTCACGACCCCGGCAGAATTAATGGAGATCCCCGCTGAAGCGTTCCCCGAAAAGGCGCTCCAGACGCTGGTATGGGGACTGCTCACGGCCACTCATTCCGCGCTTTTCGCCGCTGCCTTTGCGCTGATTGCAACTGGCATCGCGGAATGGATGTCGATCCGCAGCCTGCCGTACTATCTTTTGATCGGCATCGGCATCGCGTTGCTGGGATTCACCGCGCAGTATTCGAGTGAAGTCTCGGGCCAGCCAACTGTCCTCAACAACTATGCGCTCAAAGCATTCGCGACCGCTGGCTTTTTCGCAGGGCTGGTCTATTGGCTGACGGCTGGGCGGGTCGCGGGCCCGGCACGCGGCTCAGCCGCCGACATCACATGGTCAAAACCAGCGGTACCGCCGCGTATCGTTGTCAAAGATACGGCGAAGAACGATTCGGCGGTGGCTACGGTGACAATCACAACGCCGAAATCGTCCCTAGGAAAACGGATGAGCGATGTCCGCGCGCGCGGTGACACCATTGAGACGACCGCGAAGCCCAGCGATGTGATCGACGTAGCGCGAGCTTCGAAAGGTGGTGTGGGTCAACGACCCTCGCAGCCGCCTAAGCCTCGTTAATCGTGTGCTGGATCATAAAATAACGTCTTCTTTCAAGGTGTTAGACATACCGACTCACGCGCATTTGCTGCATTGCAGCATTCGTGGTATAGTTGTGCCGCAACAGAAAGCTGGTCCTCGTGTATGACGCCAATCAGCAGGCGCGCTTTATGCGAGGTGCCTGCGACGCCATGTTTGAATGCATGCAAGCATCTTTGGCCGTGGCCCAGATTTGGCAAGACCAAGTGCTGAACGCGGCGACCTCCATGTCAATTCCGGAATCCGGAAGTCGCGCGTCAACCCCTCCGCCTGCGACGCAAGCTTTCCCGCCGGCGGCGGCGCTAGGCGGCCCGTTTCAGGCTTGGGAGTGGGCGTTCGACATGTTCAACGTCAAGCAGTCGGCGGCAGTCAAAGCAGCCAGCTTAGATCCCGTCCCAGTGTCGTGGATGCCACTGATGGCGATGATGGCACCGTGGATGTCGGCGCCGCCAGTGGCCGCCACGCCGACAGCTTTTGGTATGGCGCCGTTCGGCATGGGTTTTGGTTTTCCGATGGCTGCAAATCCATTTGCCGCTTGGTTCGCTCCATTTGCGCCCACGATGAACGCATCTGGATTGCCGCCAATGATGGCGGGCTTGTCGGGGAACCCATTCGCGGCGGCATTTCAGTATCCTTCAAAGGCGTTTGATCCAGCGCATTTCAGCGCGACGATGGAGGGTATGATCCGGGCTTACTGGTCGATGCCAGCGATGCCCTGGTCGCTATGCCAGATGCCGATGACCGCTATGTTTATTTCAGCCGGCATTCCCTACGCAGTCGCCGCACCGGCAGCGCGCGCCAGCGCCGCAGCCCTCGATGCCGCCGACGCCGCGCGTCTGCAGGCGATCAAAGCGCTCGATGCCTACTCGACGTATCGCTCCGACGGCGGTCACGCATCGGCGCAGATTATCACTTGGCCCTATGACAGTGCGCTGAACCGTCGGAACGGGTCGTAAAGCCGTTACGTTCGATGCTCTTGCCAGTTATGACCTGTCGTGGGGTCTGGCGGCGCCACTGCGACGATCAGTCGGCCAAATGCCACACGCGAACCGCGACGAAGAGAATGCCACGGTTGCAACGTGACGCTTGCGCCGTGACCCTGGCCTGTTATGGGGAGGCGCCGGTTTCGAGGCCAGAGCGCTTTACGATCTAATGGAATCAGATCGGCGCTGTAGCATGATGCTTTGTCGCATTTTCTGACGACGAACCGGGATCCACTTCGCCGGAAAATGCTCTAGATGTCAGGATCTTCAACGATGTCCGCCACAGGCAAAATCAAAAAGGTCGTGCTCGCGTATTCGGGCGGCCTCGACACCTCGATCATTTTGAAATGGCTGCAGGAAACCTACAACGCTGAAGTTGTGACTTTCACGGCGGATTTGGGCCAGGGCGAAGAGCTTGAACCGGCGCGCAAGAAAGCGCTGCTGCTCGGCATCAAGCAAGACAACATTTTCGTTGAGGATCTGCGCGAAGAATTCGTGCGCGATTATGTTTTTCCGATGTTTCGCGCCAACGCCGTTTATGAAGGCGTGTACCTGCTCGGCACCTCGATCGCGCGGCCGTTAATCGCCAAGAAGCAAATCGACATCGCGCGCCAAGTAGGCGCCGACGCGGTCTGTCATGGCGCGACCGGCAAGGGCAACGACCAAGTCCGCTTCGAGCTTGGCTACTACGCACTTGAGCCGGGTATCAAGATCATCGCGCCGTGGCGTGAATGGACGTTCAAGGGCCGCGAAGATCTGATTGAGTTCGCGCGTAAGCATCAAATTCCGGTGGCGAAAGACAAAGAAGGCGAAAGTCCGTTTTCGGTGGATGCCAATTTGCTGCACTCGTCGTCCGAAGGGAAAGTGCTGGAAGATCCGGCCGTCAAAGCTCCTGAGCTGGTCTACCAGCGCACCATCTCGCCGATGGCCGCGCCGGATAAAGTGACGACGATCACGGTGGGTTTTGCCAAAGGTGATGCGACCTCAATCAACGGCAAGATGATGTCGCCTGCGACGTTGCTGAAAGCGCTGAATGATCTTGGCCGCGACAATGGCATTGGCCGCATCGACCTCGTTGAAAACCGCTTCGTCGGCATGAAATCGCGCGGCGTGTATGAGACGCCCGGCGGCACCATCCTGCTCGCCGCCCATCGGGCGATTGAGAGCGTGACCCTCGATCGTGGTGCCGCGCATCTCAAAGATGAGATCATGCCGCGTTACGCCGAGCTGATTTACAACGGCTTCTGGTTCGCACCGGAACGCGAAATGCTGCAGGCGCTGATCGACAAGAGCCAAGAAAAGGTCGAAGGCGAGGTCACGCTCGATCTCTATAAAGGCAATGTCATCGTCACCGGCCGCTCCAGTCCGCAATCGCTGTATTCATCGACGCTCGTGACCTTCGAAGATGATCAGGGCGCTTACGATCAAAAGGATGCGCAGGGCTTTATTAAACTCAACGCGCTGCGTTTGCGCACGCTCGCGGCCCGGCGGTCATGACCGGCGCATGATCCAATCGCCGCCAAGCTCCCTAATCGAGTTGCGGTCATTGGGAGATTAGAGAATGCGCAACCGATTGAGGATGCTGGTCTGCGGCGTTGCAGCCCTCATGTCGTTGGCACCAACCTCGGCTGATGCCGCCAAAACACGCTCGTCGTTTGGACTCGTCCAGGCGTTTCAAGGGCGCACATATGGCGTCGGCGCTTTCAGCGCGCCGTTGTTCGGCATTTATCGCACCGTGCGCACAACGCTGACTGGATCGCTCAGCGGCCGTCACCTTACGGTGTTTGAAAAGATCGATTTCACTGATGGTGAGCGGCAGCGCAAAACCTGGAGGTTTACGAAAGTCGCGCCCGGTGAATGGGTCGGGCGGCGCGCAGACGTCGTCGGATTGGCGAAAGCCACCGAACACAACGGAGTCGTGACACTGACCTACGAGGCGCAAGTGTCATCCAGCGCTTTTGGCAACACCGTCCTGAGTTTCTATGACGTCATCTACCGGCGCGCCGACGGCAAGGTTGTCAACGAGACCACCGTGTCGAAATTCGGCGTCCCGGTCGGAACGGTCTCACTGCTGTTTCGTCGCTGAAATCGCATGGTGCAACCCTGGCGATCGCGCGTGACGCGACCACTGGGTCCACCAATGGCATTCACCATTCTCGCCGATCAGACCGGAAGTTTTACGGTGTCGGAGCGGGCGTCGGAGCTGGTGCGGGGGCCGGAGCGGGTACTGGAGCAGCGTCAGGCGCTGGAGTCGCGGCGGGAGGCGCCGGGGCCGGTGTGACTGCAGGAGCGGTCGCTGCGGGTTCCGCAACGTCCGAGTTGCCGATGTTGCCGAATTTTATGACCGCCAGACTTCCCAGCACGATGAGGATGAAAATGGCCAGGACGCCCAAGGCGGGGGCTACGTATGAGTCCGATTTATTGGGATCTTGCATGGACGTCACCTCTGTAATTGATCGGCTCACTCGCCCGGCGGGTGGACGCGTTCGCGTCGTTAAGGTCGTGATATTACCGTACTGCAAGGCGAGAATAAAGCGGCGGCTCGCGCTTTGAGCTGCCAGTCGCCGGCACTGCCTCTGTCGCCACTGTCGGACCACGAATTTGTGCGCCGCATGGTGTAGGAACTCGAAGCGTTTGAAACCTCGCAGCATTCGGTTCGCAAAGCATGACCCGACGTTCCGTGAACGATACCCTATCTCGGCTTTATTGGTCACTGTTCGCGGTGCTTGTCGTTTTGCTGGCGGCGAAGTTCGCTGATGACATTCCGGGTGTGCCTCCGGTCGTCATCAACATCGCCAGCCAATTGTACGAGTTTGTGCGCGACATGTCGCTTTTGCTCGCCACTGGCGGCGTCGCCTACCTGTCAAACGTCTTTCAAAAGCGCTCGAAATTTGTCGAAAGCCTCGAGGAAGAATGGCGCAACATCGTTCGTACCAAATCGGTTTTGCTCACGTACTGCGAAAAACCTTATCTCTCGACCGACGACTATCTTGCCGCCTTTAGTCGGATCAGCGAGACGATCGACACCATGCGGATCGTCTATCGTAATGCTGGTGAGACCCGTGGGTTGGTCGGGCTCTACCCGTTCGCACCACTGCACGACATGCGGCGCGCACTACAAACACTCGATCCGAGACTCGAACCCGACGCCACGGGGGACCATCGAAAGCTCGTGCGCGATGCCATTTTGCAGTCATTCTACGCCTTGCGTGAGACGTTCCTCGACGAACTGGATCTCGAAGAACCTGATCACCCTCTGCTCATTTCAGCAGGACGGCGAACAAAGCGGCCGGGCGCCGACGTCGCCGCACTGTTGCTGCAGGATTTTCAACGCCGCCGTCAGGATTGTGAAACGGCACCACGGCCGGATGTCGACGCTTTGCTGGCGGCGCAACGGGCGAAGGAGAAAGACGTCAACGGCGCCCAGATCAATCCAGCGGCCACGCCGTCGCCGACGAACTCGGCTCATCAGAGTTGAACAGCCGCCGCTCGCAGACAATTCGCTCGACTGATGCCGGGCAACGCGGACTGCTGAAAGTTCAGGCGAAGTCCCGTTAAGCCGCACCGCGCCACGGCGCCTTGGCCTAGCCTGATGGGTCCTGGCGTGCTAGTTGGCCTCAAGATTTACCCCGCACCCGCCCGGCAGCCTTGCTGCGCGTGGCTTCTCGCGCGTTAACCTCAGGCATCCCATGAAACTCCGCAACATCGCGATCATCGCGCACGTCGACCATGGCAAAACCACGCTCGTCGACGAACTTCTAAAACAGTCTGGCGCTTTCCGCGAAAATCAAAAGGTCGCCGAGCGGGCCATGGACAGCAACGACCTGGAGCGCGAACGCGGCATCACCATTCTCGCCAAGTGCACCAGCGTTGTGTGGAAAGATACCCGCATCAACATTGTCGATACGCCGGGTCATGCCGACTTCGGCGGTGAAGTCGAGCGCATCTTGAACATGGTCGACGGCGTGGTGGTGCTGGTCGACGCCTCTGAAGGTCCATTGCCGCAGACCAAATTTGTCGTCTCAAAAGCCTTGAAGCGAGGTCTTCGCCCGATCGTCGCGATCAACAAAATCGACCGCCCCGACGAGCGCCATCTCGATGTGCTGAACGAAATCTTCGATTTGTTCGCCAATCTCGACGCCACCGACGAGCAGCTCGACTTTCCGGTGCTGTACGGCTCTGGACGTAACGGCTGGATGGCGGCCGCACCGGAGGGCCCGCAGAAAGATCTGGCACCGATGTTCGATCTGGTGCTGTCGCATGTGCCGCCGCCGGCAACGGATGAAGGTCCGGTGCGCATGCTGGCAACCACACTGGAAGCCGATCCATTCCTCGGTCGCATTCTCACGGGCCGCATCACCGCCGGTACGCTGAAAGCCAATATGGCGCTGAAGGCAATCGGTCACGACGGCAAGTTGGTTGAAAACTTTCGGGCAACAAAAGTGCTCGCCTTCCGTGGGCTCGAACGCATTCCAGTCGAGGAAGCGCACGCCGGCGAAATCGTTGCTGTGGCCGGCATGACGGTCGCCACCGTTGCTGACACGTTGTGCGATCCCGCCGTCGAAGAGCCGATCGTCGCCCAGCCGGTCGATCCGCCGACGCTGTCGATGACGTTCCGCATCAACGACGGACCGTTCGCCGGCCAAGAAGGAAGTAAAGTGCAAAGCCGCGTCATTCGCGATCGTTTGATGCGCGAAGCCGAGCGCAACATCGCCATCAAGGTGGCCGAGAGCGACGACAAGGAATCGTTCACGGTCTCGGGGCGCGGCGAACTGCAACTCGCGATCCTGATCGAGAACATGCGTCGCGAAGGTTTTGAGCTCACGGTGTCGCGGCCGAAGGTCGTCTTCAACACCGATCCCGAAACCGGCCAGCGCCTGGAGCCCATTGAGGAAGTTATCATCGACGTCGACGACAATCATACGGGCGTCATCGTATCGAAACTCTCGGAGCGACGCGGCGAACTGTTGGAAATGCGTCCGTCGGGCGGCGGTCGCACGCGCATGGTCTTGCACGTGCCGACACGTGGCTTGCTCGGCTATCAGTCCGAGCTGTTGCAGGACACCCGCGGCACTGCGGTGATGAACAAACTGTTTCACGCCTACGCGCCCTACAAGGGCGAAATTCAGGGCCGTCGCACCGGCGTTTTGATTTCGAACGGGACGGGCGAAGCGACCGCCTACTCAATCTTCAATCTGCAAGATCGCGGATCGTTCATGATCGGTGCGCAGACTCGGGTTTATGAAGGCATGATCGTTGGTGAGCATACCCGCGACAACGACCTCGTGGTCAACGTCGTGCTCGGCAAAAAGCTGACCAACGTCCGCGCGTCCGGCAAGGACGAAGCGTTGACGCTGACGCCGCCGATGCGGCTGACGCTTGAGAAAGCGATGAGCTACATCACCGACGAAGAACTCGTCGAGATCACGCCGGAGTCGATCCGGTTGCGGAAGCGCTGGCTCGACCCCAACGAGCGCAAACGTCAAGAACGCAAGCGGGAAGCTGATCGCGAAGCCGGCGCCGCTTAAGTGCGCGTCGAGGTGCGACGAAAATCACTCGGGAAAAAATCCCGGGTTGATGCGCGTCAAGGCTGGCCCCAAATCATGGGTGTTGATTTAGCAACACCCTAGATCTGGAGATTTTCCATGAACCGCATCGCACTTTCGACATTTGCTATTTTACTTGGCGCCACCATGCCGGCCTTGGCCGACAGTAAGCCTTCCGCCGATGAGGCGAAAAAGCTGACCGATGCCATGACAGTGTTTGGCTTCAGCGGCGGCGAATCGGAGAAAGAAACCGAGGGCTCGGGCGTGTTCGAAATCGATGACGCCAAGGATAAGAGCGGCCTTCAGTATGATTTGAAGTTCGACAAAGACTTCAAACTACTGAGCGTCACGCGCGATTGATCCACACACGGTAACGTCTGACTGATACGAACTCAAACGCGGAGCTCTGGCCGGCTTCGCGTTTTTTGCTGCACAGTCGTCCCTGCGCTATAGGTGATGACATACGGGCGTGACAGCCAGCGAGAGTGCCACGCCCGTCAACAAATGCCCGTGCAGGAGACACAAGTGTTTGTTGAAGTTGAACATAAACGTCGTTCATTAAGAACTCGTCGCCAATGGACCTAAAGGCCAGGAAATTTGCGTCGTCGTTTGCCGATGTCACTACTGGGGATGCACCAACGGAATGCGGCGTGTGACGGCAATCAATGAGCGGGCAAAGCTGTGACGCTTGCGCCATCGCAGACCCTGGCATCCTGGCCTGACGGCGTCACACCCACGGCAGAGTTTCACGCGGCGGCTGAGTTCGTTGGCAGCCCTGGTGGACACCTCTTCGTCACCGGACGCGCCGGCACTGGCAAGTCGACCCTTCTGCGCGCGCTGCGAGACAGTCACGGGGCAAGCTTGGTCGTGCTGGCGCCGACCGGGCTCGCCGCCATCAACGTTGGCGGCCAAACAATCCATTCTTTTTTCGGATTTCCGCCTCGCTTGATCCAGGACAGTGATATTCGTCGAAGCCGCAACGGGCGCATCATGCGCAGCCTCGAATTTCTCGTCATCGACGAGGTTTCGATGGTGCGTTCCGATTTGATGTGGGGCATCGATCGTGCACTTCGGGTCAATCGCGGACGGCCGCGCGAACCGTTCGGCGGCGTTCGGCTTTTGATGTTCGGCGATCTCCATCAATTGCCGCCTGTCGTCCAGGATGCGGAGATTGCCTCGCATCTCGACGACGCCCATGGTGGGCCGTTTTTCTTCTCAATAGCCGCGTTGCAAGAGGGTCTTGGCACTGCGCTGCTTGAGCTGGCGCAGGTTTTCCGCCAGACCGATGATGCGCTGATCCGCGTGCTGAACGCCATCCGCGAAGGTGATGCGAGCAACACCGACCTCGAACTGCTCAACACCCGAGTGCATCCGATCCGCACGCTGGCCGAGGGCGAGCCTTACGTCATTTTGACGCCGACGAATGCAGCGGCGCGGCGCATCAACACCGCCTATTTGGAAGCGTTGCCGCGAGACCTCGTGCGGTTTACCGCCGGGATTACGGGCGACTTCAACGAAAATGTTCAACCGGCCGACGCCGCGCTGGATCTTAAGCCCGGCGCCAAAGTCATGATGTTGCGCAACGATGCCGACCGGCGGTGGGTCAACGGAACGGTCGCGCGAATTTCGCGACTGACGGATCGCCAAGTTTGGATCGAACTTGGCGGCAAAGAATTTGAGGTCGAGCAAGCCAGTTGGGAACACCGCCGATACGCTTACGATCAATCGACCGAAAAAATCGTCGAGTCCGTTGCTGGGACGTTTAAACAATTTCCACTGCGCCTCGCCTGGGCGCTGACGATCCACAAAGCCCAGGGTTTGACGCTCGATAAGGTGTATGTCGACCTCGGCCGGGGGACATTTGCGCATGGCCAAACGTACGTTGCACTGTCGCGCTGCCGGGCGTTGGATGGATTGGCACTCGCCCGCCGGCTAAGTCCATCCGACGTGCTCTTCGATCCAGCCGCGCTAGGCTACCGCGACGTTTTTGCAGCCCTGGAAAGCCGATAGCGCCATAAGGCCGTGTCGAGCACCCACCTGCACGCCTTCGCACCTGCGAAGATGTGAGCAAGAACCGACGTCAATTGTGACGCAATTTCTGGATAAAATGGTTATAATCTAGGCAATTAGCTCAGCGTAAGCCTGTATTTTGGCGTGCATGACGAAAATATGTTGCGCTGCACAACGATTTGCGCTAGAGATTAGGAACGGATTTCAACGCCGTACTGCAATTCCCCCTGAAACCCAGGAGACCACCATGAATAACCCGATGAACGATGCCTTCACCAAGCAGGTCCAGGACTTCACCCGCCAGGCTCAGGAAATTTTCTCTGCCGGCAAAGACGCAAAAGTCCCAGAAAACATTGCGGCGTTCGCTGAAGACGCTGTCTCCAAGTCGCGCGACGCTTATCACAAGATCGCAGCCGCCGCGAAGGACAACGCTAAAGTCGCAGAAGACGTACTGCTGACAACGCAAGCTGGCGCCAAATCGATTGGCGAAAAGATCATGGCGAACACGCTCGCCAACACGGAAGCGGCATTCGAAGTGGCTCAGGCGATGGCCCGCGCTCGCACCTTCCCGGAAATCGCTCGTCTGCAAGCCAACTATATGCAGCAGCAGTTCGCGCTTGCCGGCACCCAGTCGAAAGAACTTCTCGAACTGTCGAGCAAGGTCGCGAAGCAGACGATGGAAACCGTCGGTTCCGCAACGAGCAAGTCGTTCGAACAGTTTAAGTCGGTTGGCTAAAGGTGGAGCGGCGTCACTGGCGCTGATCGATCGATGTTTACGAGAAAGCGCCCGCGGCTCAGCCCGGGCGCTTTTTTATGCCGCTCGCCACCGGTAGGCGCTGACGGACGACGTGCAGCGGGCTACACTAAGACATGATCGAGGGCCGTGTAGCCGTTGCCGTGCGCAAAGCCACGTCCGCAGACGCGGATGGGTTGGTGAGCGTGTTTCGCTCGGCTTGGCAATTGGCTTACAGCGGCCTCATTCCGTCGTTGCACTTAGCACGCCTGCTTGCACGCCGCGATTGTGCTTGGTGGCGAAATGCCGTTCGCACCGAGCGCCATTTGCTCGTTTTGGAGGTCGCTGGCACCGTGGTCGGTTATGCGACGTGCGGAAAATCGCGCGGTCTCAACCCGAAAAGCGGCGAGATCTATGAGCTTTACTTGGAACCGGTTTACCAAGGCATCGGTCTTGGCGAGCATCTGTTCGAAGCGTGCCGAGACCGGCTCGATCGCGACCGGCTGAACGGGTTGATTGTATGGGCATTGGCTGACAATACCGAGGCGCGTGATTTCTATTGGCGACGAGGCGGCCGTCCTTACGCCCGCTCGACAGAAAGATTTAGCGGTAAGGTGTTGGAGAAAATTGCTTACGATTGGCCTTGAAAACGTCAATTCGATCTTTGCCGCCCGCGCTGCACGCCCTAAAGCCTATCGCGGCGATGCAGCAGCGTTGTGCCGGATGGCTTTCTCAGTCATTTGTCAGCAAAAGACAGCCGTAATCTGAATAATAAGTGCCCAAGGACCGACCCATGCGTCTTGATGCGATCTCGCCCGGAAACAAACCACCCGATGATATCAACGTGGTCATTGAAGTTCCGGTGGGAGGCGAGCCGATCAAATACGAAATGGACAAGGCCTCCGGCACTTTATTTGTCGATCGGTTTCTTTACACGCCGATGCGATACCCTGGAAATTACGGCTTTGTTCCACACACGTTGTCGGCCGACGGCGATCCGATCGACGTGCTGGTGTGCAATACGCGCGCCATCGTTCCGGGTGCTGTGATCAATTGCCGGCCGGTCGGTGTTCTCGTTATGGAAGACGACGGCGGTGGTGATGAAAAGATTATCGCGGTGCCGTCGCACAAACTGACCAAGCGCTACGACAACGTGAAAACCTATACCGATCTGCCGCAAATCTCGGTCGAACAGATCGAGCACTTCTTTTCCCATTACAAAGATCTGGAACCGGGCAAGTGGGTCAAGATCGATCATTGGGGCCACGTCGACGAAGCGAAAGACCTTATCAAAGCCGCTTTGGCGCGGGCAAAGCCAGCGACGACATAGGCCGTTCATCGTTGTCGATTGCACGTCGAAACGATCGGTCAACGTTTGCGACTGCGCAGACGCAATTTGGACCAACTGGCCTCTCGCTGGCTGGGGTGGGTTGCTATATCGTCGCCGTGGCTATCACTCGTCGGGAGACACTATGAAAATCGCAGTCATGGGCGCCGCCGGGCGGATGGGCCAAGAGCTAATCCGCGCCGTCGCAGCGATGCCCGGCTGCTCCCTTAGTGGCGGAACAGAGCCAGCAGGTTCGAGCGCCATCGGACGAGATCTGGGCACGTTGGCTGGCTTGGACTCCCTCGGTGTTGCAGTGAGCAACGACATCGCGGCTGTGATCTCCAGCGCCGACGCGATTTTGGATTTTACGACGCCACACGCGACTTCGGCCTTTGCCAAGATCGCCGCCGAACACGGCATCGTGCATGTCATAGGTACCACTGGCTTTGATGCCGCGAGCGAGGCGGTTGTCACCGATGCAGCCAAGCGCACGGCCATCATCAAATCCGGCAACATGAGCCTTGGCGTCAATCTATTGGCGGCCCTAACAAAGCAGGTGGCGGCGACGCTCGGCGAAGATTTCGATATTGAAATCGTTGAAATGCATCACCGCCTGAAGGTCGACGCGCCGTCCGGTACAGCACTGATGCTCGGCGAAGCCGCCGCCGAGGGCCGCAACATTGCGCTCGGGACCCGCTCGGTCCGCGTCCGCGATGGCCATACTGGGCCCCGCAAAGCCGGCGACATCGGCTTTGCGACGCTGCGCGGCGGCAACGTCGTTGGCGATCACACGGTCATCTTCGCCGGCAACGGCGAGCGCATCGAACTGACGCATTTAGCGGCCGACCGCGGCATTTTCGCCCGAGGGGCAGTCAAAGCGGCGGTTTGGGGAAAAGGCCGCGCGTCGGGACTCTATTCGATGGCTGACGTGTTGGGTATCTGACGACAATTGATGCTGGACCGCAGACGGGGACGCTTTCAAGCGACATGACAGACGCACTCACCGACAACGTTTTGGTTCTTGTGCGCCACGGTGAAAGCGAGTGGAACCGGCTGAATTTGTTTACCGGGTGGCGCAATCCGGATTTGACGGAAAAGGGACTGATCGAGGCTCGCGTTGCCGGCCGCATGATCAAGGACCATCGCATCAAATTCGATATCGCTTTTACAAGCGTCCTGAAACGGGCGGAAAAAACCCTCGATATCATTCTTGCCGAATTAAATCAGCCTGATGTGCCGATCACACGTGACGCGAAATTAAACGAGCGCGACTACGGCGAGCTGTCTGGATTGAACAAAGATGAAGCCCGCAAGAAGTGGGGCGAAGCGCAAGTGCTTGTCTGGCGCCGGTCATTCGATATCGCGCCGCCCGGCGGTGAAAGCTTGCAAGATACACTGGCGCGTGTCCGGCCCTACTACGAAGACGTGATCTGGCCGCAGATCGCCCAAGGTAAAAACGTCATCGTCGCCGCGCACGGCAACTCGCTACGCGCCATGATCATGATCCTTGAAAATTTGTCAGGCGACGAGATTTTGCAGCGTGAGCTGGCGACCGGCGCGCCGATCCTGTTTCGTCTCGGTGCAGACGGCCAAGCAATCGATCGTAAGGACCTGCTACCTGCCCGGTCACTCGCCGCGCCACCCGAAGATCGCATTATGTAGTCGGGCATCACCGGCAGTTCAGGGAGATACGAATGGCTCTTGACGATCTCGCCCGTGAGCACGCGGCCGGTCCAGCGCGGACACGCGACAAGCTGATTGGCGTTTACATCGGCATTCTGGCGGTGATCCTGGCGATCTGCAGTATGGGCGGCGGCAACGCTTCCAAAGATGCCGCCTTCAAAAATATCGAGGCGTCCAACACTTGGGCGTTTTTCCAGGCCAAGAACGCGCGTCGCCAGGCTCTGCGGCTTCAGGCAGACAATATCGAAATGACGCTCGCCGCCACGCCAGCGATGATCAGCGATGCGCGCACGTCGATGGAAAAGAAAATGGCGGAATATCGCGACCAGGCCCAAAAACTCTCGACCGACCCCGAAAAAAAGGAAGGGCTCGACGAGCTTTGGGTGAAAGGCAAAGCGCTCGAAGCCGAACGCAACGAAGCGCTTCAGAGAGACCCCTATTTTGACTATGGCGAAGCGTTGTTGCAAATTGCGATCGTGCTCGCTTCGATCGCGATCATCTCCGGCGGCAACGCTTTGCTGATCGGCAGCGCGATTCTCGGCGGGCTTGGTGTCGTCGCAACAGTCGGCGGATTTACGCTGGCATTTCCGCTGCCGTTTGCCGCCTGATCATTGTCGCAGATCTTCGGCGACGACGGTGGTCGCGACCACGGCGCCGTCGCGCAGCAGTTCGACACGACCTTCGTATCGACCGGGCGGCCACATCGACGATTTGCGTTTCTTTCCCGCAAATGACGTGTATCGCGCTGTATCTCGGTCCAGCGGTTCTGTGAGTGTTTCGACCAACGCTCCGAACGGGCCCGTGATCACCAGACGAATACGATCGCCCTTCAAAAGATTGATAAAACGTCCATAGACAACGATCGCCGGCGATGAGACGACGGCTGGCTCAACGCGCGTGTGATCGCGCTCCAGTTGGCGATGGTCGGGTGCGGCGCTGACAAGCCCGGCACCGATGATCTGGCCATTGCGATAGGGAAAAGCTGCCGCGACCGACGGTAACCAAAGCGTTCGCACCGCGATGCCCATTCCTGGTGCGCCGCGTTGGCATCCGCCCGGCGGGACATCCGGTAGGAACGGGTCGATGACTTGTCCGCTCTGGCGCACGGACAAATACAAATGCGCATACTCGGTGACGCCGGACGTTCCGACATTGCCGAGTTTGCTGCCGCGCGTGACGCGATCGCCGTCGCGCACCACGACGCTATCGTTGCGCAAGTGACAGTATTGCGTTTCCCAGCCATCGCCGTGGTCAAGCACGACACCGTTACCGCATTCCTGTCCCGCAACCGTCGGCGCCTTCACCGTCGTGTCGAGCGCGTCGGCAACACCATCCCGCACACCCTTCACTATGCCGTCGGCTGCGGCGAGCACCGGCAGCGAAGCAGATTCGTGCGCTGACAAGACACGGAAATCGACGCCGCTATGGCCCTCATACGTGACGCTGCCGCAGGCATAGTCGCGTGCCTTTGATGACGCGTCGAGATCGACATAACTCTGAATAAAGCAGGTCTTTTGCGGCTCACACGCCAGCGGCAGGGCGAATTGCGGGCGATCGTCCGCGTTCGCTAACGGGCTCAGAATGGCACTGACGATCGCGACGATCGCTTGCAGTGCTCGTCCGACACGTTGCGCCATTCGTTGCCCCTATTTGATGCTTCGCCTCAATTGCGCCGTGTGCGCCAAAGTGCCATCGCGCCACCGCCTCGCTTGCCGACTTGACCTTGAAAAGGTAGCACTCGCCCGCGACCACCGTCTTCCATATCGAGCTCGCAGGACCCACCATGGCCACGCATTCCCTTCTTTTGCTTCCCGGTGATGGCATCGGTGTCGAAACCATCGCCGAAGTCGAACGCTTGATCGTGTTTTTCAATGCGCGAGGCTCTGGCGACACGTTTGTCATTGACCGCGATGTCGTTGGCGGTGCTGCCTACGATGCGCACGGGGTTGCCATCACGGATGCTGCGATGGCCAAGGCTCAACAGGCGGACGCCGTCATGTTCGGGGCCGTGGGCGGACCGAAGTGGGACAAAGTCGCCTACGAACACCGGCCTGAAGCCGGCCTGCTGCGTCTGCGCAAAGACCTCGATCTGTTCGCCAATTTGCGCCCGGCGATCTGTTATCCCGCGCTCGCCGACGCCTCGAGCCTGAAGCGCGAATTGGTCGAAGGCCTCGATATCATGATCGTGCGCGAGCTGACGGGCGGCGTTTATTTCGGAGAACCGAAGGAAATCGTCACTCTGGAAAATGGCGAACGGCGCGCTGTCGACACGCAAATCTATACTTCGCGCGAGATCGAACGCATCGCCAAGGTCGCTTTTGATCTGGCGCGCAAGCGGGGCAACAAAGTGCATTCAGCCGAAAAGCGTAACGTCATGAAAACCGGCGTGCTTTGGAACCAAGTGGTCAGCGAAGTTCACAAATCCTATGCCCCTGACGTTGTGCTTGAGCATATCCTGGCTGACAATTGCGCCATGCAACTGATCCGCAACCCAAAACAGTTCGATGTCATTGTCACCGACAACCTGTTCGGCGACGTCCTGTCCGATGAGGCGGCGATGATGACCGGTTCGCTCGGCATGTTGCCGTCGGCATCGCTCGGCGCGCCCAATGCCAAAACGGGCAAGCGCAAGACTCTCTACGAACCCGTGCATGGCTCCGCGCCGGATATCGCCGGGAAGGGATTAGCGAATCCTATCGCGACAATCGCGTCGTTCGCAATGGCGCTGAGGTATTCCTGCGACATGCTGGCGGAGGCCGACTTGGTCGACACGGCAATTGCGCGAGTTCTCGATAAGGGATTGAGAACAGGGGATATTATGCAGCCCGGCATGCGCCAGGTCGGGACCACGGAGATGGGCCAAGCCATTGAAACGGAATTGCGCGCTTTAATGGCCTAGTCCGGTCCGCACGCGCACTAAGAAACTGTTGACAAATCAAGGCGTTTTCGCACGTGGCCTGCCTCTTGTGACACTCTCACCAAGCGATTCGCGGCGAGCGAAGAGTGAGACGAGGCACGATGGGCGGAAAGCCCGCGTGTCGCGCGCGGGGGCACGCACGAACGATGACGATATCCAACGAGTTGCGCGCCGGCCTGCTGGCGCTCTCGAAGCGCTCGGTCAGCATCATGACCGCGTGCAGCAACGAAGAGAGCACAAAGCTCTATCTCGTCCTGCCGTTTATCGGCCTGCTCGGCTACGATTATGCCAACCCGTATGAAGTCTATCCCGAGCATCTCGCTGAACTAGATCCAAAGTCCGATAACAAAGTGGACTTTGCAATTCTGCGCGACGGCACACCAGTGATCGCCGTCGAAGCCAAGCGCGCGGGCGCCGAGTTGTTTGAGAGCCGCGGTCAGTTGCGGCGATACTTCGATACATTGTCAGACGTCAAACTGGGCATTCTCACCAACGGCATCCTGTTCGAGTTTTTCGTGGACTCGTCCACCCCCAACGTCATGGACGATGAACCCTTCCTCACCGTCGATCTCGAAACCATTGCCCGCGCCGGCGTGGCCGACGAAATCATCGAAACACTCGTGTCAGCAACAAAGGTTTGCTACGACCCCGACATCATCGCTGAAGCGGCACATGTCCAACTCGTCAAGAAGCGGCTCAGAACTATTTTCATTGATGAGGCGAAGGGCCCGTCGCAAGATTTCTGCCAGTTCGCACTTGAGCGCATCGGCATGACGTCGGTGCGTAAATCCGTCATCGATCGCTACTATGCCCCGATGATCAAGACCGCTTTCGAAGAAAGTTTAATTGTGCCGGTGGTCGAGCGGTTGCGGGCGCAAGGCACGGCGGAAGGGCGGACCGGGGCGATGGCGTTGCACCAGATCGGGCAGCGGATCGAAACCAGTGAGCGCGAGTTGTCGATCTTCGCCTACATTCGCCGCCGTCTAGCCTTTCTCGCCGATGACGAAGCCAAATTCGCGGCCATCGACAGCGTCCGTTTCAAGGACTATGTCGGCAAGCTCGTCGTCTACTATGACCGCGAACGAAAAGGACGCTTGTTCGACTACATCGAAGGCGCGGACGGTTACGACAAATACGTGTTCCCCGATCCGATCGGTGAAATCGTCACCAACTCAATTGCAGACATCGATACGGCTTTGAAGACCGTTTTCGACGCGCGCGTGCAGGAACTCGGTGCCGTCGCTCAAACAGCGCGTGTCGCTCGCTCGGCGTGAAGCCGGCAAGATGATCCGTCGTCATACATCGGCCCCTTCGGGGCAGGTGGGCATACGGCCGGTAATCGATCCGCGTGCGGTCCATCGCGGACGTGCCTGGTCGGGCCCAGGGGCATCATCCTCGGTGCGCGCGGCGAAGAAAAATTCGAAGCAATTTTCAGCAACCCGCGCCACACGATAGCACCCGCCATCGGCGTCGCTGTCATAGATCGTGCAGAGCGTTCCGGCGGTCACCGACCAGCGGCCGCCAATTTTGAAGCCATTCTCCGAATATTCGATCCGGCCGTCGTGGCGATAGCGTTCGACAAATGACTTTCCGTCGGCGTACCGCCCGTCGACTGTGACGTCATGAAAAGCGGCGGTGATTTCACTTTCCCGCATCCAGATGTCGATGGCGCCCGCCGCTGGCGCCGCGAAGCCGCAACCGGCGAGGATGAGCAATCTGATGAGTGCGTGGGCCGACACAACCTTGCTCCCATTGATATTCCTGGCGACTTAGTCCTTCACAAACGCAAAACCACGCAATTGTGACCTAGCGATGCCCCCGCAGCGTGACCTCGCCATCAAAACGCGCATCGGTACGACGTCCGGCGATATTGCCTGGATCCCGCAGAGCGACATCGGCGTTGCCGACGGGGACGCTTACGGCCAAGAGTTGAGAGCATGAAACAAAAGCTAGTTCTTGCAAATGTCACTGTGGGTATAGCGCTCGTCTGTTCGCAGTTGGTAGCCACACCGGCTGCGGCCATGTCAGAGCTTCGCTGGACGTACCGGCCGGTTCTGATCTTCGCGCCAACCGTCAGCGACGCTCGTGTTGGCCAGCAAATGAACGCTCTGGCCACCGAGCGGGCGGGGCTGACGGCGCGGGATATTGTTGTCATGACGATTGTTTCCGGCTCCGTGAGCGCCCAGGGCGGCCCGCGCAGCAAGCTCAGCGCCGCATCATTACGAGCGCGGTTTGGCGTCGGACCGTCTGAATTTCGGGTGATTCTGGTCGGTAAGGACGGTGGCACGAAGCTCTCGTCGGGCGCGCCGGTGACCGTTCAGCGTCTATTTGCGACAATCGATGCCATGCCTATGCGACGCCTGGAAATGCGCAACAAATAGGTCGCAGCCCGCACGCGACCACGGCGGCAGAAACGCCGCAGCGCCAGCCGTCGAGATGACGCGGCGCCTTGAAGTTCAGCGCCCATCCGCGTAAGTCATCGCGCTTCAAGATGCTGCGGCGCGAACCCAGCTCACACGGCGCCGGCACGCCCCAATTCGTGCGCGCCACATTTCGGGAATGACATCATGGGTTATAGAATTGCGGTTGTCGGCGCCACGGGCAACGTCGGCCGGGAAATACTCAACGTGTTGGCAGACCGTAAATTTCCAGCTGACGAGGTCATCGCTCTCGCCTCGCGCCGCTCGGTCGGCACCGAGGTGTCGTTCGGCGACCGCGTCCTCAAATGTCGCGACCTGGAAACGTTCGATTTCGCCGGCGTTGATTTTTGTCTGATGTCGGCCGGCTCCGCGGTCTCCAAGGAGTGGTCACCGCGCATCGGGCAGATGGGCTGCATCGTCATCGATAACTCTTCGCAGTGGCGCTACGACCAGGACGTGCCGCTGATCGTCCCCGAGGTCAATGCCAGCGCCATCGCTGGCTTTACCAAAAAGAACATCATCGCAAATCCAAACTGCTCGACGGCACAACTCGTTGTCGCCCTGAAACCACTGCACGATGTCGCAACCATTACCCGCGTCGTGGTCTCGACCTATCAGTCGGTATCGGGCGCCGGTAAGGATGCCATGGATGAACTTTGGCACCAGACCAAGGGCAAATACGTGCCCGGCCAAGAGGTCGATTCCAAAAAGTTTCCCAAGCAGATTGCCTTCAACTGTATTCCGCACATCGATGTCTTCATGGAGGACGGGTACACGAAGGAAGAGTGGAAGATGATGGTTGAAACGAAGAAGATCCTCGATCCCAAAATCAAGCTCTCTGCCACCTGCGTCCGCGTACCGGTTTTCGTTGGCCACTCGGAGGCCGTATCGATCGAATTTGCCAAGCCGATCAGCGCCAACGAAGCGCGCGACATTCTCAGTTCCGCGCCCGGAATTCTGGTGATCGATAAGCGCGAACCGGGTGGCTACATCACGCCGGTCGAAGCGGCTGGTGACTACGCCACCTACGTCTCGCGCATTCGCGAAGATGCGACGGTCGACAACGGCCTCGTGCTATGGATTGTTTCGGATAACCTTCTCAAGGGCGCCGCGCTCAATGCCGTGCAGATCGCGGAAACTCTGATCGAGCGCAAACTGATGCCGAAAAAAGCCGCTTGAGGCTCTGCGACGAGGCACTGCCGTCTATGCGTTGCGGTGAACGGGCGAGCAAGCACGAACGCCTGATCGCTCATGGCATAAGCTCAGCGTTGTTCATGGCGCTGAAGCAAGCCAACCTGCGAGAGCGCGAACACAAGCGTCAGGGGCATAATTCCGAACACTTTGAAACTGACCCAGAAGTCGGTCGAAAAATTGCGCCAAACAATTTCGTTGAGCACGGCGAGAGCAATAAAAAACAATCCCCAGCGCAGCGTCAGCTGTTTCCAGCCGGCCTCCGTGAGCCGCATCACATCGCCGAACACGATCTTGAGGAAGGTTTGCCCCATCGCCAGGCCGCCAAGCAGGATGGTGGCAAACAGCGCGTTGACGATGGTTGGCTTGAGTTTGATGAAGTGGTCGTCCTGCAACCACACGGTCAACCCGCCAAACACGAGGACAAAAAACCCTGAGACGAGCGGCATGGTCGGGATGCGGCCAAGAACTGCACGCGAAACCGCCAGCGCGATCACTGTCGTCACCATGAAGATTGCGGTGCCTGGAATAATTCCCAATCGCGAATTTGCGATGAAGAAGACGATCAGTGGGCCGAGTTCAACGGCCAGCTTGATCGCCTGCTTGCGATCGAACCGGAGCGTATCGTGCGAGGCGTCGGCAGCATCAGCGACCGGCGGATTGCCCGATTTTGGGTCTAATTCACTCATTCTGCGGCCGCTTCCGGCAAACGATACTTCTGCATCAGGCGCGACTGGATCCAGGCATAAACACCAGTGAGCGGCAAGATGATCGCAATCTTGAACAAGATCCAGACATTCACGCCATCCATGTGGTGGCCAAAAACGTTGTAGATGTGGTCTTCTCGAAAAGTCAGTCGAACGTACTCGTTCGCTGCGGCCGTGAAGAGAAAAAACAGCGCGAAGCTCCACGTGAACTTGTTCCAGCCCTCGTCAGTGTAATGAAACGTCTTGGCAAAAATGTACTTGAAAAAATTGCGCTTCATGGCGAGGCCGCCGAGCAGAAACACCGCAAACAGAGCGTTGAAGATCGTCACCTTGATTTGCACCCACATCGGATCGTGGGTCACGAGCGTCAAGGCACCGAACAGCACCGTGACCGTCGATGCGATAAGTGGGAATACCGGCGGTCGACGGAACATGTAGAACATCACGCCGATGGCAATCAGCGTCGTCAAAATCAGCGCCCAGGTACCGGCATTAATTCCGTAAACCGCGTTGACGACAAACATCGTCACCAGCGGCCCGAATTCACTGAGGATGTTGATCGTCTGCTCGGCGTTGAACGGATATATCCGCTTGCGAAGTGACATCCAGGCATGAGCTCCGAAATTGTGTCGTCGAGACTTATCGTGTCGTTGTTACGCTCATGCGTCGGCGATGGCCTTGGCGAAGTCGCGTGCCTTGAATGCTTGCAAATCGTCGGCGCCTTCGCCGACACCGATTGCATGCACCGGAAGACCAAAGCGTTCCGCGATCGCGACCAAAATGCCGCCGCGCGCCGTACCGTCCAGCTTAGTCATGACCAGCCCGGTCACTCCCGCCCGCTTGCCGAAGACTTCGACTTGTAAGAGCGCGTTCTGCCCGGTCGTGGCATCCAATACAAGAACCACGTCGTGGGGAGCATCAGGGTCCAGCTTTTTCAACACCCGTGTGACTTTTTCGAGCTCTTCCATCAGCACCTGCTTATTCTGCAGCCGGCCGGCGGTGTCGAGCAAAAGCACGTCTGCGCCGAGGGCCTGCGCCTCTTTTAGGGCATCATAAGCAAGGCCGGACGAATCCGAGCCGACGGGCCGGGCGATCACCGGACAGTTTGCTCGTTCACCCCATACCTTCAATTGATCAATGGCGGCTGCGCGGAAGGTATCGCCCGCAGCAAGTACCACTGATTTTCCCTCACGCTTGTATTGACGTGCGAGCTTACCGATCGTCGTGGTTTTTCCCGTGCCGTTAACACCGACCATCATGATGACATGCGGTCGCAAACTCAGATTGACGACGAGCGGTTTGGCAATCGGCGCAAGCACACGTTCGACTTCCGCGCTCAGGATTGATCGCACCTCATCGGCTGAGATGCCTTTTTCAAACCGCCCCTTGGCAATGGCAGCTGTGATCCGCTGAGCGGTCGCTGTGCCGATGTCTGATTGGATCAATAAATCCTCTAAATCATCGAGCGTATCGACATCGAGCTTTCGTTTGGTGAACAGCCCTGTGATACCGTCAGAAAGCTTTGCCGACGTTTTGCCCAGGCCGTGCTTCAGTCGCTGAAACCAGCCGGGCTTCGACGCGTCGTCGGAGACGGCGTCGCTTACAGCGGCGGCAACCGGTAGCGGATCTGGCAATGGATCGGGAGGCGCTGCTGCTGCCACCTCCGCCGCTAAAGGCGCATCGGACTTGCCAGCGAACAGGCGCCCCAGCAACCCCTTGCGTTTGCCCTCGGTATCGCTCACGCCGCGGCCTCAATCATTGGACTTGTCACGCTCACCAGCATGGTTAGACGGCGACTTTGCTGAGCCGCGCGGCGTCGATCACGCCCTCATATTCAAATTCGACGGGGCCTGTCATCAAGATGCGATTGTTGTCGGTCCATTCAATGTCGATTGGCCCGCCCGGCAGCGTCACAGTTACGCGCCGGCGCGTCAGCTTCTTGCGTGCCGCCGACACGGCAGCCGCACACGCAGCCGACCCGCATGCCCGCGTCATGCCCGTGCCGCGCTCCCATGTGCGCAGTGTGATGGCGTCCACCGCCGTCACGTGTGCCAACGAAATATTGGCGCGTTCGGGAAAGACCGGGTGGTTCTCCAACATTGGACCGAACCGCTCCAGATCGTAAGCCATCACGTCGTCAACCCAGAAAACGGCATGCGGGTTTCCGACGTTGACCACGGATGGGGAGTGCAGAATAGGATCGTCGATCGGGCCAATCTGAAGTTCGATGGCGCGGGTATCTCGAAACTCTTCCGCCAGCGGAATATCCGGCCAGTCGAATTTTGGCTCGCCCATGTCGACCGTGATCGAACCGACGCCGCGGACCGTCGTCGCCAGAACACCGGCCTTGGTTTCTAGATAGAGGGTTGAGCGCCCCAGCGCCTGCGCCAACCACCAGCCCACACACCGCATCCCATTGCCGCAGGCACCTGCCTCCGATCCATCGGCGTTATAGATGCGGACGAATGCTTCGCTGCCCTTTGTCCGAGCCGCGTGGATAACCATCATCTGGTCGAAGCGCGAGCTTCGATCGGACGCGATGGCTGAAACTTCATCGGGGTTGAAAACCTTGGCACTCGTGCGCAGGTCAACGACAAGGATCTCGTTTCCGAGACCGTTCATTTTGACGAACGGGATGCTGGCAGCACTACTCATGGACGCCTATATGGCGGCCAGCGGCGCAAAACACAAATCCAATGAGGTCGGAGTTCGATGAGATCGCATTTAATGGCTATGACCGTGGCGCTGGCGGCGTCCCCACCACTCGCACACGCCGCGCAAACCAATGCGCCGGCCGCCGACCGCACGCCGCTGAACGTAACGGAAGTTGCAAGCGGACTTGAAAACCCATGGTCGATGCAAGTGCTGCCGGATGGCCGCATTCTGGTCACTGAACGGCCGGGCCGGCTGCGCATCATTACCGCTGACGGTCAAATTTCAGAGCCAATCAAAGGGCTGCCGGAATTGGTCGCGAACCGGCAGGGTGGACTACTCGATATCCTTCTCGCGAGCGATTTCGCAACGACGGGAACCGTTTATTTTTCTTACTCCGAACCGCGCGGCTCCCAGTTGAACGGCACAAGTGTCATGCGCGCCACGCTGAAACTTTCTGGATCCAGCGGCACCCTCGAAGATGGCAAAGTCATTTTCCGGCAGCAACCGGCGGCCGGCGGCTTTCATCACTTCGGCTCACGTCTGGTGTTTGACAAAACCGGCGCGCTCTTCGTCACGACCGGCGAACGCAATACTCTGCGCGACAGCGCACAGGATGTGTCCACGCACATTGGCAAGGTCATCCGAATTCTGCCGGACGGCTCGGCGCCGAAGGACAACCCGTTCGTCGGAAAAACGGACGCCGCGCCGGAAGTATGGAGCTATGGACATCGTAACCTACAAGGCGCGGCTCTCGATCCGGCGACGGGCAAATTGTGGACCACTGAACATGGGCCGCAGGGGGGTGACGAACTCAATCAGCCGCAGGCCGGTAAGAACTATGGCTGGCCGATCATCACGCACGGCATCGACTATAGCGGCGCACCTATTGGCGACGGCATCAGTGAAAAAGCTGGCTTGGAGCAGCCGGTATACTACTGGAAGCCGTCGATTGGCACGTCTGGATTGGCGTTTTATACAGGCGACCTGTTTCCCGCGTGGAAAGGCAACCTTCTCGCCGGCGGATTGAAAACCAACGTGCTTGAACGCCTCGTTCTCAAGGACGAGCAGGTCATCGCTGTCGAACCTCTCCTTACAGACCTCGGACAGCGGATCCGCGACGTGCGCGTAGCGGCAGACGGATCGGTGCTCGTCCTCACTGACGCCACCAATGGTAAAGTGTTGCGCCTGACACCAAGATCAGGTGCCAGCCCGTAGCCTTAAAGCAGAGTTCGCCGATGACGCTCATCCGCCAGCCGCATTTGCGCCAACACTCCAATGCCAAGTTGTTTGGCATTGCATTTGCCAGGGCTCGCCCTTGCTATTGCTACGGCTGTATCTGCTTAACTGCGGACGAACGAGCCACGGAACGCCGTGTCTTTCGTTTGGCGCGTGCCTGGGGTAAAGCGGTTCGCGCTCAACGTCGCGAACGTCCGATCATTACGATGTAAATAGTGATCGAAGGGCGCTATCGATCGCCAGCTAATGCCCTCGGCTGGCGCGTGCTGATCGACATCCCGGCGCACGTCGCCCGCGTCAAGTCGGCCGTAACCCCGACATTGACACCACCCCCTATTTCCTCGATAAGCCAGCCATTCCGTCGGCCCTGAACCACAGAGCCGCCGCCCTGCCCATGAGGTCACTCGGGAGGCAGGGGGGTCAACATCCGACAGCGCGTGGCGCTTTCGGGTGATTTTGTGTTTTGCGCGGACGGTCGCACGCCTGGAGACCAACGGCTGAATGTTTCAGAGCCTCACAGATCGCCTCTCGGGCGTTTTTGATAAGCTGACGCGGCGCGGTTCGCTGTCCGAAGCTGACGTCAACGACGCTATGCGCGAAGTGCGTCGCGCCCTGCTAGAGGCCGACGTCGCGCTCGAAGTAGTGAAAGACTTCATCGACAAGGTGAAGGCAAAATCCATCGGCGCTGAGGTCGTCCGCTCGGTGTCGCCGGGGCAGATGGTCGTCAAGATCGTCAACGACGAGCTGACGGCGATGCTCGGGTCTGACGCGGAACCCATCGATCTTCGCGCAGCCCCGCCGGTCGGCATTCTGATGGTCGGCTTGCAGGGCTCAGGCAAGACGACGACGACGGCCAAAATCGGCTATCGCCTGACCAATCGCGACCGCAAAAAAGTGTTACTTGCGTCGCTCGATACCCGCAGGCCTGCCGCCCAAGAACAATTGCGCGTGCTTGGCGAGCAAACCGGCGTCGCAACGTTGCCAATCATTGCTGGACAAACGCCAATCCAGATCGCGCGGCGCGCCAACGAAGCGGCCCGCCTCGGCGGCTACGATGTGATCATCTACGACACGGCCGGTCGCGTCACCGTCGACGAAGAGTTGATGGACGAAGTCGCCGACGTCAAAAAATCTATTCAGCCGCATGAAGTGCTGCTGGTCGCTGACGCGCTGACTGGTCAGGACGCCGTCACGACTGCGAAAGCCTTCGATGGCCACATCGGCATCACCGGAATCGTGCTGACGCGTGCCGATGGCGACGGACGTGGCGGTGCGGCGCTTTCGATGCGGGCCGTCACCGGCAAACCAATCAAGCTGATCGGCGTTGGCGAAAAGTGGGACGCACTCGAAGATTTCCATCCCGGCCGGATCGCATCGCGCATTCTCGGCATGGGCGATGTCGTCAGCCTCGTTGAACGCGCCGCGCAAACTATCGACGTCGAAAAAGCCACCAAGATCGCCGAAAAGATGAAAAAGGGGTCGTTCGACCTCGAAGATCTTGGCGAGCAATTGAAGCAGATGCAAAAGCTCGGCGGCATGGGCGGCGTGCTCGGCATGCTGCCAGGCGTCGGCAAGATCAAGGGCCAGATCAACGAGGCCGGCCTCGACAAAAGCCTCGTGCACCAGCGCGCCATCATCGGCTCGATGACGGCCTACGAGCGGCGCAATCCGAAGGCGTTGGATGCCAAGCGCAAACGGCGCATCGCGGCTGGATCCGGCACGAAGGTCGAGGAGATCAACAAACTCATCAAGATGCATCGCCAGATGGCGGACATGATGAAAACCATGGGCCGCAACCAGGGCATGATGAGCAAGATGGCCGGCATGATGGGCATGCCCGGCGCCGGCAGTATGATGGGTGGTGGCGGCGCTGCACCCTCAGCCGACGACCTCGCAAAGATGCAATCTGAACTCGCCAATCTCGATCCCAAGGCGCTTGAGCAATTGCCAAGCGACGTCAAAGAGCAGCTCACGCGCGGCTTTGGTGGCAGCGGCATGGGCGGTTTGCCGAAAAACCTTTCCGGACTTGGCGGACTTGCCAAAGGGCTGCCTGGCCTTGGCGGCGGATTGCCGAAATTCCCAGGTGGTCCTGGGAAAAAGAAGTGACCACACACTCGCAGCATAGACATCAAACACAATAGGAGACCAGGAATGTCAGTCAAAATCCGCCTCTCGCGCGGCGGTTCGAAAAAGCGCCCCTATTATTACGTGATCGTAGCCCACGGCACCGCGCCGCGCGACGGCCGCTATATCGAACAAATCGGCACGTTCGATCCGATGTTGAAAAAGGACAACCCGGAGCGCGTGAAGCTCAACAGCGAACGCGTTACCTATTGGCTCGGCGTCGGCGCCCAGCCGACCGATCGCGTACTTCGCTTGCTCGATGGCGCCGGCCTCGCCAAGCGCACTGCACTCAACAACCCAGAAAAGGCTAAGCCGAAAAAGAAAGCCCAGGAGCGCGCTGCCGCCGCTGCTGACAAAGCCGCGAAAGCTGCCGAAGCCGCGGCTACCGCCGACGCTGCGTGACGTTGCGACGACAGGCTACGGCGGCAACCGGGTCTACAATAAAAAAACCTCTCAGGGCTCCCCTGAGAGGTTTTTTGTTGGCATTCGGGACGTGCACCCCGCTGTGGCGCGGGTCTTGAGAGGCTCGTTCTCACGTTTTCATTCTAGTACGATTTTGCCGAAGGATTTTTGCTGATGCTCGTCGATGGCATCTATAAGATTGCATATGCGCAAGATGAGCAACCGGAGGACGCTGAAATTGCTCTCGCGGTGGTTCGAAATGGAACTGTCATGGCATCGGACCGACACGGTGGCGTTTACATGGGCACTGACATCCAGATGCGATCCAAGACCGAATGTAAAGTGCATCTGACGGCTACCGTGCCGGCAAACGGGGTTTTGGCTTCTGGGTTTGAGGCTGGTCCTAATGGCGCCGACGTGGCTATCAGCGCGATCATCGACACTGCATCGCCGGATCAGCGCGCCGTGATTGAGGTCGGTGGCGTTACCTTGATAGTCGATGTGTCTTATCTCGGCCCCTTGCCGAACTGAATGATGCGAGGCATCACATCGCGATGAGCGATCAGTCTAAGCCGCCGACTACAGCCCGGCGCATCCTCCTCGGCCAGATTGCAAGCGCCCACGGCATACGGGGCGAAATTTTGGTGCGCACCTTCACCGGCGATCCAGCAGCCATAGCAACCTATGGCCCCTTGAGCGACAAAAGCGGCACGCGCTCGTTTCGGTTGAAGATTGTGCGCGTCACCGACAAGGGCGTCATCGCCAGGGTCGAGGGCGTCGCCGACCGAACTGCCGCTGAACCGCTCAAAGGAACCGAGCTATACGTCGAGCGCTCAAAACTACCCCCGCCCGCCGACGATGAGTTTTATCATGCCGATCTCGTCGGTCTGGGGGTCGAACTCGAAGACGGCACGGCCTATGGCATCGTTCGCGCGGTCGTCAATTTTGGCGCTGGCGATCTGGTCGAGGTCTCCCGTGCCGGGCTGCCGTCATCTGAGCTTATTCCGTTCACGAAAGCCAATGTGCCAACCATCGATTTCTCGGTTGGCCGCATTACAATCGTTCCGCCGGTGATGGTCGGGGAGCCCGAACCGCAGCAGGATCAGGCCGCATCGGCCGATGATCCGCTGATTGATCGAGGCTGACACCGACCATTAGTTTGCCGGCGTTGATGGGCTGGAGCCGCCAACCGAGCTCTCGACAATTTGGTCAATCGTCATGGCGGGTCGTGACGACCTGACGTGGGATCGGTGCCACAGCCGCCATCGCAGGATCGGCCCCAGCGCTGCCGCCGCCCGGCCAATTTCGGTACCGGCGCGCCAAGCCAAGACGGGCAACTTTTCAATGAAACCGACCTTGTCGGCGACGTTGATCTGCACTTGGTCGGCGCGCGGCGCATCGATCGTCGACGACCACCCTCGCGCGGGATGAGCGGGATACGGCAAGATATGGCCGATTTTCAAACCGAGATGCAGCGGCCGGTCATAAGCATGGTCGAATGGCACCACCATCGGGATCAATTGCGCGAGGCATTTGCGAGCCGCACGACGATTGAGGATATAGGCCGTTGAACCGGTGACCCGTGTGATCATAGCCTTTACGGAACGATCATTTGCGGCCCAATGCGTGCGCACGCCGATCCCGGGGCGGCGCCCCTGCAGACGGACCAGATCATAGTCGAAAAGATCATTCGCCACGAGATCCGCGACGGCGTCGGCAAAGTCCGGCACGACTTCGACGTCATCTTCCAACACCACGCAATAGTCATGAGCGGTGGCGAGAAACGTCTCCATGGCGCTCAGGTGGCTCAAGTAGCAGCCCGCCTCGGCCGCGCGAAGGGTGCGGCCATGATAGCGGCGGTAGGCGAAAGGCTGCACCGCGGGCGGAGCGAGGGTCAGGGTCTTGCCGTCAACGCCGCGCAAGCGTCGATACGTGATCCCGCGCGCGGCCAAATGGGTGCCGGTGGTCTCCAGTCGCTCCGGCGAGCGATCGAGGTTGATCAGCAAATACAGTGGCTGCAACGACATCGACACGGCCGCTATCTCACTTGCTGGCTCTGTGACCACCTGTGCCACGCACTATCCCCGGTTCAAATCAAACACTGCCGACGTTCCCGTGCCGCAGCACGATGTCGTCGCGCGCTTTCGTCTTATGACTGTTATGTCTCAGACGCCGCCGCGCCCTGTCAATTCACGTCGGCGGCGACATGTGGGCTCAGACCGTCAGCCGGCGTGCCAGCTTAGGTAATTCGCCGGTCAAGCCTGAAGCTTCCGACATGATGAGCTGTTTCAATCCGTCGCTGTGATCGAGCAGTCCCAAAGCAGCACCACGGCCCGCCCGCAGTACGGCGTTATCGACACTAAAGACGCGGTTCAAGCCATCGTAAAGCGTCGCGGACATCGTCGAGTCAAACCGCCGCCACCGCTCATAACGCTCGAGTGCAGGACCGTGGCCAAGGTCAAAGCCCAAGCGGGCAGCATCAACCAAACATTCAACCAGCGCCGCCACATCGCGCAGGGCCAGATTGACTCCTTGGCCGGCGACGGGATGCACCCCATGCGCCGCGTCGCCCATCAACGCGAAACGGCGTGCCGTCAAGGCGCGGGGAATTTTTAGATCGAGCGACCATGATTGGCGTGGCCCGGCCAATGTGATTGCGCCGAACCGGCCGCCGATGCGGTGCTCCAGCTCAGCGACGAAGTTCGCATCACTCAAAGCGACCATGCGGCTCGCTTCGCCTGTCGCGGCACTCCAGGTGATGCAGGCCCGATTGTCCCTCAGCGGCAAAACCGCAAATGGTCCGCCGGGCAAAAAATGCTGGATTGCCGTACCGTTGTGCGGCAGCTCCAAAGCCACTGTCGCAACGAGGCCAACTTGATTGTAGCCCCAGCCGACCGTTTTGATACCGGCACGATCGCGCAAGGTCGATTGCCGTCCATCGGCTGCCACCACCAAACTGGCGGAAACGCTATGGCCGTCGCTCAGCTCGACGTCGGCGGTGATATCTCCAAGTTTGAGATCTATCGCTTCGGCCGGAGCAAGCCATGTGATCGCCGATGCAGCTTCAATCGCCTGATACAGCGCGCGGTGAAGCAACGCCGCCGGCACCATGTGCGCGGCGGCGCGGCCATCCGGCGTCTTTGCTTCATAGGTAACGCGGCTCTGACGCACGCCATCTTCGAGCGCACTGTCAGTAATTTCAATCGACGTCATTTCTTGAGCGCCGGACGCTATCGCCGACCAGACGCCGAGGTTATCGAGCACCGCTTGCGCGCCCGCCCAAACGGCAAACGCGCGACCGTCTGACGTCGTCGGAACTGCCGCAGCTGCGCGGTCGATAATTGCAATGCGGACACCTTCGCCAAGCGCCTGCGTCAGGCCACACGCCAGCGCTAAACCGGCGAAGCTCGCGCCCGAAATGATCACATCAAACCGTTGCGCGTTGACTGTCACCGTCACCATCCAGAAGTTCGCCGCGACATTTGTGGTGCCGCGCGATGCCTTGACAGTGTAGCCCGGTTTCTTGCCCACTGTCGCCAGCGACAGCGTCGTTTCATACGGCCGTCATGAGGCTAACCGGGGTTGGTTTGATGAGCAGCAACAAAAACGACGGCTCTGATATCGGCCCTGGCTCTGGCCACGGCTCCGCGCTCGCACAATTGCTCGAATCGCTGACCCTCGAGCCGCTCGAAGATAATCTTTTTCGCGGCCCGCGATCGCGCGAAGGCTGGCAGCGGGTCTACGGCGGACTGGTTTTGGGGCAGGCCGTCTCGGCCGCCGCGCTGACGGTCGGCAGTGACCGCGCCATCCACTCGCTCCATGGTTACTTTCTGCTCGCCGGAGATCCAGACCGCGATATCGTCTACGAGGTTGAGCGCATCCGCGACGGCGGCAGCTTTACGACGCGGCGCGTGCGAGGTCTGCAGCACGGTCGCGCTATCTTCGCGATGAGTGCTTCGTTTCACAAAGACGAGGATGGTTACGAACACCAATCGGCAATGCCGGACGTTCCCGGCCCCGAGGACTTGCCCAGCGCCAAATCGTTAATGTCGGGGATGCTGGCGCATCTGCCGGACAATATGCGGGCCTACTGGGACCGCGAACATCCCCTCGACATCCGCATCGTCGACGCGTCCCGCTACACCAGCCGCCGGCCGCGACCGGCCGCGCAGGCGATCTGGCTCCGCGCCAACGGCCCACTGCCAGATCAACCGGCCGTTCATCGCGCTGTGTTGGCCTATGCCTCGGACTTCACACTGCTCGATACGGCGCTCGTCGCCCACGGCAAGCTGTTATTCGATCGCGACATTCAACTCGCCAGCCTCGACCACGCCATGTGGTTCCACCGGCCGTTCCGGACCGACGGCTGGCTGCTGTACGCCCAGGACAGCCCGTCGGCTTATGGTGCCCGCGGCTATTGCCGCGGCTCCGTTTTCGATCTCCAGGGCCGCTTGGTGGCATCGACGGTTCAGGAAGGCTTGATGCGCAAGCGCGACACCGCTTTCGTGCTCAAATAAAAGTCTTTTGACCTCATTTGCACTATTTTTGGGCCGCATCGCCGCCAGCGCCAGCGGCCTGGCGCGCGCCCGCGCATCTTTTACTCATGAAATTCAATATCTTAATGATTCATTACTGACTTGGCACGGCTCTTGACTCTATCCGGCTGGACACTCGGTCGCCACAATCGGGCGAGGATCAGATTTTTTTGAAAAGTCGCTGGTCACGACCGGCGCCAAAAGGGGGGCCCCATGAAGCTCATCACTGCCGTTATCAAACCCTTCAAGCTCGAGGAGGTCCGCTCGGCGCTGACCGACCTCGGCCTGCAAGGCATGACTGTCACGGAGGTCAAAGGATATGGCCGCCAGAAAGGCCACACTGAGATCTATCGCGGTGCCGAATACGCCGTCAGCTTTCTGCCGAAAATCAAGATCGAAGTCGTCGTTTCCGGCAGCCAAGTCGAAAAGGCGCTTGCCGCGATCCAGCGTTCGGCAAAAACCGGCCAAATCGGCGACGGCAAAATCTTTGTCTCCGCCATCGAGCACACCGTCCGCATCCGCACCGGTGAGGCGGACGACGACGCGCTCTAGAGCGGCGCGTTCTTACAATTCGACCAGTTTGGTATTCAGGGAGCTATCATCATGACATTTCGAAACTTGCAGCGATATGTAAAGGCCTTGGGGGCCCTTTGCGTCATCGCGCTCGCGTTGTTCACGACCGTTCCGGTCATGGCACAAGACGCGGCCCCGCCGGCTGCGACGGACGCCCCGGCAGCAACGCCAGCTCCGGCACCTGCCGCGCCCGCCGCAGCACCTGCTGCTGAAGCGGCTCCTGAGGCTGCGGCTGCGGCGCCCGCCGCGCCAACGCCAGACAAAGGCGACATCACCTTCATGTTCATCTCGACGGTGCTCGTCCTGATGATGACGGTCCCGGGCCTGGCTCTGTTCTATGGAGGTCTCGTTCGAACGAAGAACATGCTGTCGGTGTCGATGCAGGTTTTCGCGACGGCGTGCATGGTGATGATCATTTGGGTGATGTACGGCTACTCGATGGCCTTCACCAACGGCGGCGAGTTGAACGCCTACGTCGGCGGATTCTCGAAAGCGTTTCTGGCTGGAGTCGATTCCACCAAGCTGGCGGCAACGTTTTCTAACGGCGTTTACATTCCAGAGTATCTGTTCATTGCGTTCCAAATGACCTTCGCTGCTATCACGCCGGCGCTGATCATCGGCGCCGTGGCTGAGCGCATGAAGTTTTCGGCATGGATGCTGTTTGCGGCGCTTTGGGTGACATTCGTTTACATCCCCGTCGCCCACATGGTCTGGTATTGGGGCGGTCCGGACGTCTTCGGCGACGCTGCCAAAGCCTTGGCCGCTGCTGGCGGTGCCAACGCCTCGGCTGAAGCCAAAGCGGCCTACGACGCTGTCCTGGCCGATGTCGGCCAGATTTTTGCCTGGGGCGCCTTAGACTTCGCTGGCGGCACGGTCGTCCACATCAACGCCGGTATTGCCGGTTTGGTTGGCGCTTTGATGCTGGGCAAGCGCGTCGGCTACGGCCGTGAAGCGATGCCGCCACACTCGTTGACCATGACCATGATTGGCGCGGCGCTTCTGTGGGTCGGCTGGTTTGGCTTCAACGTCGGCTCGAACCTCGAAGCGTCGGCATTTGTGACCGTGCCGATGATGAACACGTTGCTGTGCACGGCTGCAGCTGGCTTGGCGTGGATCCTGATCGAATGGATTGCAAAGGGTAAGCCGTCGATCCTCGGTCTCGTCTCCGGCGTGGTTGCCGGGCTCGTGGCAATCACACCTGCCTGCGGATTTGCAGGCGTGATGGGCTCGATCATTCTGGGCATCGTCGCAAGCGTGATCTGCTACACGTTCTGCACCGGCATTAAGAGTGCGCTCGGTTACGACGACAGCTTGGATGTCTTCGGCATCCATGGCGTCGGCGGAATCATTGGCGCACTTGCCACCGGCATCCTCGTGAACCCGGACTTTGGCGGCACGGGCATCCCCGACTATCTGTCGGTCCCAGGCACGCTGCAGGTTGGGGCCTACGATATGATAACCCAGTTGACGGCGCAGGCGAAAGGCGTCGGCATGACCGTCCTGTGGACCGGTCTTGGCTCAGCGATCCTGTTCAAGCTGGTTGATATCCTGGTCGGACTTCGTCCCATCGAGGACAAAGAGCGCGAAGGTCTTGATATCACCGATCACGGCGAGCGGGCTTACAACTACTAGGTTGATACGGCGGCGCGGCTCCGATGGGGCCGCGCCATTGTTTTTTGGACGACTATCACGCGCATCTACCCCTAGATGTGACGTAACTGGCCCGGTGCTTTCCGCAGCCGGGCCTTTTTTTGTCGAAGGTCAGCGTCCAAGCAGCACGCGCGTGGTCGGCCGAAGATGCGCCAGCAATCGTCTCAGATGCGGCATGGCCAGCGCAATGCACCCTTCAGTTGGCTCGTAGTCGGTGCGGGCGACATGCATGAAGATCGCGCTGCCGAGCCCTTGCACGCGCGGCTGAATGTTGTAGTCGAGAACGACAACGACATCATACAGGGCATCACTGCGAACCATGCGTTCCGCACTCGCCTCATAAGGGTGTTGTACCGGTCGATTGTAGTTGCGGTTCCCCACTGCGTCGCACCAACCGTCGTCCGGCCCAATGATGCTTAACGAGAGATGCGTCGTGGGCCGCGCCGCATTCTGCGCATTGTAAAAAACACCTCTGATGCCAAACACACCCTGCGGTGTCGCGCCGTCGCCTTCTCGCTTTATCGCGCGCACGCCAGCGCGACCAAGCGCACACGGAAATCGGAAAGCACCAAACTGTAGAATTCCGCGCGGAGAAGACTGCGACAGTTGCCGGATCACAATCGGGCCTGCCATCCAGCGGCGTCGAGAACCGGCAAAAGGAGCAGCGGCTCCTCGCTCTCGACCGATGGCGTTAGCTCGCCATGACTTGCATCGCGGCGGTCGCGTCGGCACCCTTATCCCCTTGTCTGGACCATCCCAAAGCCTATGTTGCCCGGGGACGGGATGCTAGGCTAGCGCTTGGTGCCCTACCGGCTTTTGCCGCTTGAAGTAACGAACGATACCGGAGAATTTTCTATGAGCACGGCTAGGAAGGTCCTTCTCGTCGATGATGACGAGGATTTGCGCACCTCCCTTCGAGATCAGCTCGTCCTGCATGATGAGTTCGAAGTCTCAGAAGCCAACACCGCCACGAAAGGAGTGGAAGCCGCCAAAGCTGGTCGCTTCGATCTCGTCGTGTTTGACGTCGGACTGCCCGATATGGACGGCCGAGAAGCCGTCAAGCTGTTGCGCAAGTCAGGCTTTAAGACGCCGATCGTGATGCTGACTGGCAATACATCCGACGCCGATCAGATCCTAGGGCTAGACGCCGGCGCCAACGACTACGTTCTCAAACCTTTCAAATTCGCCGTGCTGCTGGCGCGCATTCGAGCTCAGCTTCGCCAGCACGAGCAGAGCGAAGATGCTGTCTTCGCCATCGGACCGTATACCTTCAAGCCGGCGTCGAAATTACTCGTCGAGCAGTCCGGCAGCAAAATTCGACTGACCGAAAAAGAAACCTCGATCCTGAAATACCTTTACCGATCCGGCGACAAAGTCGTGTCGCGCGACATCCTTTTGCACGAGGTGTGGGGATACAATGCCGGCGTAACGACCCACACGCTGGAAACGCACATTTACCGGCTTCGCCAGAAGATCGAAAAAGATCCGTCGAACGCCGAGTTGCTGATCACCGAAAGCGGCGGCTACAAGTTGTCGCCGTAGCGTCAGCAACACACAGCGCGCTTATCACCGTAAAAGCGATGACACTCGAAGTTGTCCGGGCGTGTCCCCATGCTGTCCACACCCGGGGTGGACCCGCAGCACCCAATGTGATCAATAACGTCCTGTAGGTTTTTCGCTGTGGTTTGCTCGGCTCGGCGTGTTTTTTCGCTGAACCACCTGGGTTCATCCCGCTCACCAGCGTTTGTTGCGTCTGTCGCGTTCCCGACATCTCGAAATTTATCCGAGCGGAGTGTGGCCGATGGCAATCGATGCCCTCGTGAAACCTTTTCTATCGTTACCGCTGTTTCGCGGCTTGAAGCCGCTGCAAATCACCGAGGTCGTTCGCAGTGCGGATCGCATCATCTACCGCGCGGGCGAGACCTTGATTGAAGAAGATCAAGCGGGTGATGCGGCCATTGTGATTGTGTCAGGCAGTGTCGTGCGGATGTCAGGCGACCGGCCTGACGTCGCGGAGCCATTGGCTGAAGGTTCACTGATCGGCGAATTGGCGATGCTGGTCGAGACGATCCACACGTCAACCGTCGTTGCGAAATCGCAAGTGCGCGCTTTGCGATTATCCCGGACCGAAATGCACGCACTGATGGCCGAAGACCGCAAACTCGCGGAACACTTTTCAGCCTACATCACGTCGAGGTTGAAAAAATTGGCAGTGGAATTGCGCGCCGTTGACGATGCCCTGACACAAGTCTCTGAATATGGCACGCCGGCTCGCGGCGCTACCACTCGCACAACGCAATCGCTCGCTGTGCATTGACACGCGCGATGGTTCGCGATCACGCCGTATTTCAAAACTGAAAAGAGAAACGCCCAGTCCCGGGGGGAGGGACTGGGCGCAATTTGCGCTTTTCGCGCTCGGCACCGGGAGGGAAGCCGGTGCCAGAGGCGGCGTCTTCGGTGAGACGGGGGGCACTACCGAATACAGGGTGACGCCGCCTGCATAGTCGAGAGTTAAGCGCACTGCGTGATTTTTCAATAGGGGGAGTTATCGTCGTTCACGGAAACGTGAACGACTCATCCCCGTTATCCACAGATCTGGGCTTGCTGAGCGGCCGCACTGCAACACACTGATTTGCTTCTGTTCGGCCTAGTTGGGCGTGTTGCGATGGGCTCCAAGCTGTTGAATTTGAAAGAGTTTCAAGTCCAACTCTTCGGTCTTGACAAGGTTTGAGACCTCGACGCGGGTTTCCAACCCTTGCGCATCTGTCGTCACCCACTCTTTCAATTCAAGGGCTGGTTTGGTCACCATGTAGAGGCGAATTTTGCCGGGCGTATCCGGGCTCTTGTCCTGCAACCCGAGGACGATCACGTCGGCCGACTGCTGAACCTCATTGATCTGCGCGTCACGCAGCAGGTTGACGTCCTGGCGGAGCAGCAGCCTGAACGGCGTGTCGTCGAGCGACACGCGATCCTCATTGTTGAGATCTAAATCTTGAATGGCGAGAGATTTGCCGTCCGACACGATGACTTGCCGCGACGGCAACGAATAATCGAAGCGAAATCGTCCCGGCCGCTTGACGAAAAACTTTCCGCGCATGCGTTTGTTATCGGCGCCGATTTGAACGAATGCTCCCCTCAAGTTTTGCAGCGCCCCAAAGTACCCCGAAACAGTTTCGACCAGCTTGGTTTGAGTGGCATCCAGCGCAATGCCTTTTGTCGATTTCGTCGGCGCGATTTCGCCAGACCATCCATCGACGTTCGGTTTCCCATCTGCTGTAGCAGGCGCCTGTGCTGTGGCAGGAGGTGTCGTCGTGGCGGGAGGTTTGGTGGCGGTGGGTGGCGCCGGTACGGCGGATGGCGCGGCCGCAGGAACTGCTGTTTGAGCGGTCGCAGCACTGGCAAAGATCGCCACTAACAAGGCCGTCGAGGCGCAGCGCAATGTCGTCATCGGTAGTCCCATTAAACCCCCCGAGGCACGGCCGACCCGGTGCTTCCGGTGCGGAGATCGCACGATCAGTCTACAATGAATGCGACCATTGCGCGGCAACCAAATCGGCAAATGCGGGGAATACGCGAGGCTGTCGACGGGCGCAAGTCATTCACCGTTTTGCCATTTGCCCAATCAAGCGGGCGTGTTGGCGCGCAACACCACACACGTCTTTCAATCTTCGTCGCTGCTGCCGCCGTTCGTGAACAGAATGTCGCGCTTGCCGACATTGTTCGCCGCAGAAATGACGCCTTCGCGCTCCATCCGCTCAATCAAGTTAGCAGCCCGATTGTAGCCAATAGAAAGCCGCCGCTGCACGTAGCTCATTGACGCCTTGCGGTCACGCAGGACGATGGCGACGGCCCGATCATAGAGATCGTCGTCGCTCTGTTCCCGGTCACCGTTATTCACGACATCCACCTGCGGCGCGTCAAGAATGCCCTCGACATAGACGGGCGGGCCCTGGCGGCGGAGCGCATCGGCGATAGCTTCAACCTCTTCGTCCGCAACGTAGGGGCCATGCACGCGGATAACCTGGCCGGCGCCGGTCGAATACAGCATGTCGCCCTGACCCAGCAGTTGTTCGGCGCCCGGCTCGTTCAAAATCGTGCGGCTGTCGATTTTCGACGTGACCTTGAAAGAGATTCGGGTCGGGAAATTGGCTTTAATCGTGCCCGTGATGATGTCGACGGACGGACGCTGTGTCGCCATGATGAGATGAATGCCAGCCGCTCGTGCCATCTGCGCCAGACGCTGCACGGCCGATTCAACGTCCTTGCCGGCGACGATCATCAGATCGGCGAATTCATCGACGACGATCACGATGTGGGGCAGCGGCTCGAGATCCATCTTCTGGTTTTCGAAAATGGCTTGGCCCTTGTGATCGAAACCTGTCTGCACCGTACGCGACAGCAATTCGCCGCGCTTCTTGGCATTGCGCACGCGATTATTGAAGACATCGATGTTGCGAACCGACAGCGATGCCATGCGCTTGTAGCGCTCTTCCATTTCCGACACGGCCCAATTAAGGGCGGTGACCGCCTTGTGCGGATCCGTGACGACGGGTGTCAAAAGATGCGGAATACCGTTGTAAACCGACAATTCGAGCATCTTCGGATCGATCATCAGCAACCGGCAATCTTCGGGCGCATGGCGATACAGCAGCGAGAGTATGAAAGCGTTGACGCCAACTGATTTTCCCGAGCCTGTCGTGCCAGCGACCAGCAAATGCGGCATGCGGGCTAGATCGGCAACGATCGGTTCGCCGCCAATGCCTTTACCGAGCGCGATCGGAAGCGCCGCATCGCTCGTTTTGTAGACATCGCTTTCGAGAATTTCGCGCAGCAAGACCGGTTCGCGACGCAGGTTGGGTAATTCGAGGCCGATGGCATTGCGCCCCGGCACGACCGCTGCACGGACACTTGCGACGCTCATCGAGCGCGCCATGTCATCGGCAAGCCCGATGACGCGCGACGACTTCGTACCGCGCGCCGGCTCCAGTTCATACAAAGTCACGACCGGACCGGGCCGGATCTCTTTCACCTCACCTTTGACGCCGAAGTCAGCCAACACATCTTCGAGCAGGCGAGCATTGCCGCGCATGACCGTTTGCGTGAACTCCGGTCCAGCCTTTGCCGTCGTTGGCCGTTTGAGCAAGTTCAATGATGGCCGCTTCCAATCCGACTCGACGGCGCGACGGACCGGAGCGCCCATCAGCGTGCTCGCCTTTTGCGCTACTTTTTTGATGGCGTTGACGTCACCGCTTTTGATCTGCGCGGCTGGCACATCGCTTGAATTTGGCGCAAAGCGGACCGCGATCGCGCGACTGGCTTCGTCAGTAAACTGATCGAACGATCCGCCGCGGTCGGCGATCAGATCAACATTTGCAGCCGCTGGGGACCATCCCTCGTTGTCAATCACGCCGGCCGACAAACTGGTCGCTGCCGGTGTAACCGGACCCGCGTAAGGCCTGTGAGGTGCCAAACCGGCCGGCTGGAAATCTGCCGTCCCGCTCATCGACGCAAGGTCATTTCGCAAAACAGTGGTTGGCCGCAGGTCGCCGAGATTAGGCACATTCGCAGTCCAGTCTGCGACGGACTGCAGTGGAGCACGCGGCGGCGTGTCATCAAGCGACGAAATAGTCCAAGACCGATCATCGGCAACAACGTCCCGTTCAAGACCGACATTCAGCCTGTCACGGGTTTCGGTGCGCGCCCGGCGAAGGTCGCGAAGCAACGACGCAAGCGCTCGCATGACGTGTTCAAGATCGATACCGAGAGAGCGCGCACCAAACGCAACGGACAGCGCCCACAGCACGATGCCTGCGACCAGTCCTCCGCGTGTGCTGCTGACAATGGCCAAGAGATTGTTGCAAAGTCGGAAGACCCCATCGCCGACGACACCACCGTAGCCGTGATGCAGCGGCCATGCCTGAGCGACCGGCAGCGACGACAGCGCCCCGGCGATCGCCAAAACAGCAAGCGGCAAATATCCAAGTTTGGTTCGATTAGGTAATGATCTGACTTGGTCTTGCTGCCATAGTTCAACGCCCCACAGCAGCGGTGCGATCAGCGCGACGACGGTCGCAAACCCGAGGGTCTGCAACAACAAATCCGATAGAATGGCGCCGATTGGCCCGAGCCAATTAAGGGGTTCACCCGTCGTTGCATGCGTCAAGCTTGGATCATTGACCGACCAGGAAACTAGGCTTGCCCACACCAGCGCGGCGCCCGCCAGGAGGAGCACTCCCGACGCTCGACTGAGCCAGCTCAGTAGCCGGTCCTCAACCGACTGCGGCAGCAGCCGTTGAGGATCCATGCCTCGTGTGTCCAGCGACATTGGCGCGAACGAACTCTTTAACGCAGCACGGAGATCGTGCGTTCGAGCGCTTCCTGAATGATTGCAGGATCTTGAACCAACGCGACACGGACATAGTCCGCGCCAGGGTTGGTACCATCTTGGCCAATCCCACCCAAAAAGCTGCCTGGGATTACTTTGACGCCAGCGCGTTTCCATAAGGTTACCGCCGCGTCTTTGCCGCCACCAAATTGGCTCATATCGAGCCAAAGACAAAATCCCCCCGCCGGCCGCTGGTAGTCAAATCTGCCGACTAGCACCTTATCCGCAATCGCGAATTTAACGCGGTAGGCCGCCTGCGCTGTGGCCACGTGGCCGTCGTCACGCCAAGCGGCGGCGGATGCATGTTGAATCGGCCCCGGCACGGTCGGAGCGCACATATTGCGAATTTCAGCATAACTTTCGAGAAACGCTTCGTCGCCGGCGCAAAAGCCAGACCGCAGCCCGGGCAAATTCGAGCGCTTCGATAACGAGTTGAAAACCACCAAATTGCGAAACCGTTCAGGCGTTTCACTCGCGGTTTCAAGACCGCCTGGCGGTGGGTCGTCCGCGTAAATTTCCGAATAACACTCGTCGAGGAAGAGATAGAAATCGTGCGCCCGCGCCAGCTGCAGAGCCTTCAAAATGTAAGCTCGGGTTGCGACCGCGCCTTGCGGATTGGCGGGTGACCCGATGAACAGGGCACACGAGCGCGCCAAAAGACTTCGATCATCGGCGAGCTTGTCGAGATCTGGTAAAAAGCCGGTAGCCTTGGTGGCATTCAACAGAACGGGGTCAGCGCCGACCGCCAAGGCGCCGGCGACGTACGCCGAGTAGTACGGATTACACATCAAAATGGCAGGCCGCTGATTTGTCGACATGCTCTTGCGGCCTACGGCTGGAATACATGCCAAGAACAGGCCTTCTCGCGAGCCATTCAACACCAGAATTTCGCTCGCGGGATCGATGCCGCCGATGATGCGATAGCGTCGACCCATCCATTCCGCGATGGCCGTTCGCAACGCGTCAGTGCCCCGAATGGGCGGATACTTGCCGTACAGCTCCGCTGCTTCGTTGAGCTTTGCGACGATGAACGATGGCATCGCTTCGCGCGGCTCGCCGATCGTCAACTCTATGGGCCCCGGCACGTCTGGCACGATGCCGGCCAGCAAACGGCGCAATTGCGTGAATGGCGATACCAGCGACCCCGACGTGAGGGCAGAAATCGGCGGCGGCATGCGTATGTCCTGATTGATCGAAGGCCCGCTGATGGCTATTGCGCTGCCGGTGCCCAACGTTGGCCAGTCGTGGGTGAGCCTAACTGCGTTGCGCACTTTCTCGCGGCACACCGAGGTTGTCATAACGGGCGGGCGAACGCAAAAAAGCCGGGCTCGATGGCGAGGCCCGGCTTCGTTATCGTTATGATACGTGGTGCTATCCGACGCGGAACACGGCACCCGACACGGAGCGCGCTCGTTCACGAACCCGGCCACCGTCATTGCCGGACTTCACGACCCACTTGCCGCTGGCCGTCCGGCCCGTGATCATTCCGACGTGATGTGGCCACACAACGACGGCGCCGACTTGCGGGCCGCTGCTGTGACGCCCCCAACGGCGCCAATTGGCAGCAAGATTATATTCGGGACCACCGCCCTTTTGCGTCCTCATCCACCATCCGCACCAGCGGCTCGGACGACCGCCAAGCGCTGACCGTCCAGAGGATGTGCGCCGTGACGCCGCTCGTCGCCGCGTTGACTGGCCCGTTACGCTTGATCCACGATCGCTATATCCATCCAAGGTGTAATTGGGTCTGGCCTGCGCCGACGGTGCGCCCAGCCAGGCAACGACCGCAAAGGCCAATGCGAATATCCCCAGTCTCATCCGTGAACTCCTACATTTGCTTCAAACCAAATCGGCATCGACCCGCTCAAAGGGGCAAAAACAAGGGGACAATCGTCCGCGCGGCATATCGACCCGACCGCCGCAACCTTTGCGGGCAATCATTTTTCTGTAATAATTTTATATAGTTATCGCGGTGAGCTGGGCTTACATGAGAGCTTACGGCCAACCTCGGCGGGAGAATTGACCGCCAATTTCAGACACAATGCCGCAATTGTTCACGCAATGAGAATTGCCAATTCGACGGCTATTGGCGGCTTATCCGCTGTCATACGCGCGTAATCATTCTGCCATGACACTCGTCATGATCGAACAACTGCAACCGCAATATGGTGTCCATGAACGACGAACCGCAGCCAAAATCCGATAAGCACGACCGCGCGCTCGCAGCGCGCATCGAGGCGGAAATTGCCGATAGCTTCGACGAAGAATTCGAAATGGAAATGGATGACGATCGTTTGTCCAAGTTGGTCGAGGGCAAATCCAGCTCGGCCGACAGTGGCCTACTCGAGCGCGACGTCTATTTCAAAGAGCTCTTCCGCCTGCAACGCGAGCTGGTCAAACTGCAAGATTGGGTGGTGCATCAAAAGCTGAAGGTCGTCGTAATCTTTGAAGGTCGCGATGCTGCGGGGAAGGGCGGGGTCATCAAGCGCATTACGCAGCGGCTCAACCCTCGTGTGGCGCGCGTTGTGGCCCTTCCCGCACCAAGTGAGCGTGAGCGCTCACAATGGTATTTTCAACGTTACGTTCCGCACCTTCCAGCCGGCGGTGAAATCACGCTGTTCGACCGGTCCTGGTACAATCGCGCCGGCGTTGAGCGGGTCATGGGATTTTGCAGCGAGGCCGACGTCGAGGACTTTTTTCAAACCGTGCCCGAGTTCGAAGACATGCTGGTCCGCTCCGGTATCGTTCTTATCAAATACTGGTTCTCCATCACCGACGATGAACAGCACTTGCGCTTCCAGATGCGCATCCACGATCCGATCAAGCAATGGAAACTATCACCGATGGACCTTGAATCACGGCGCCGGTGGGAGGCCTACACGAAGGCCAAAGAAGCGATGCTGGAGCGGACGCACAGCGACATCGCACCGTGGTGGATCGTCGAGGCTGATGATAAAAAACGCGCGCGGCTTAATTGCATCGCGCATCTCCTCGATCAAATACCCTATGCGGAGGTCGAGCGTGCGCCAATTGCTTTACCCCAGCGGCTGCATGCTCCCGACTACATCCGCGCCACTGTCGCGAAATCTTTGTATGTTCCGGCGAAATATTAGTGCCAACGTTGAATCAAATCCTGCGTTTTTGGTGTTTACGAGTTCGCTTTGACGAACCACCACAACGCATATGCCAGAGCTGACGCGGCAATCGTACCGCCTACGACAATGATGCTGAGGGTAACAATCCGCCTCAACAATTTCTGTTCGTTCTGCCAACTCATGGGTGTCGCGACCTCTCCGGAGCCGACTATCCATTTCAGCAGACAGTCAACGCTGCAACGGCAGCGCACGTGGATTGGATTGGCGCGGCCGTTGCGGCTGGAGAAGCGAGAAATAGCCTGCGACTTAGCGCACGCGGCGCGGGTTCATGTAGAGATCGGCTTCCTGACGCTGCAAGTCGGGGGTCAGGCGGCCTGCCCTGATCTCGCGCGACAAGGTTTTCACGTGGCGCTGGGCTTCTCCGTTGAACACGATCATCCCGGCGAACAGTTTCATGACCATTAGGACGCGTGGATCGGCATGATCGCCACGCACGGAGCCTCTCCACTTGCCACCGATCGTCAGCACAGCGCCATCCAGATGGCCGACGGTTTCGCCCAGTTGATCGACCAGCGAATAGTCGCCACCAAGATTGATGACGTCACGGCGGAAGCGGTAAAATTTCGGCTCGCCACCATCCATGATGAAGAACGAAAAATATTCCGGTAGCAGCGGCCACTTGTTGGCTGAACGCTCAAGATAGATGACGTAATCATCGTTACTGGTGTTGATTGAAAACGTCGTCACAGCGATGCCGCGCGCACCAAGCGTTTGCTGAATCGAACGGCCAAGCATCAGATCCATGCTTGCGCGCCAGTTCAGGGTTTCAGAAAAAAGCTTGAACACAAGGCGTTTTTCCATGCCTGACGCGTCGTTCCAAAGCTCCTTGCGATAGCCGAGAACACCCGTGCGCTCACCGTTTTCGATGATCTCAGCGAAGACATCCATGTCGGTCGTGAACTGACGCGACTTGCCGCGGTTGCGATCCTTCTTCCAAAATCCAAACTCGATCGAGTTGAACGGCGTGATCCACACGTCGACGCTGAAGTCATGCCACTTCGCCTTGGCCGCATTGGTTGCCGCCGATTTGGTCTTTTCGAGTTTGGAGACGGCGGCTTTGCTTTTCTCGGCCTGTTCGATGACCTCGTTGCGGACATCGCGCGCGGCATCGGCGGCGGCTGTCGCAGCTTCCACGTCAACTTGATTTTTTTTCTGGGCAGCGGTCATCGAAATTTCCCCGGCGCGAAGGACGCGCGCACTCGAATCATCGCGAGAACCGTAACATCCGGAAGCGTCTGGAAGTTCCAGCGCCGTAACTTTGCTTTGGAAAACTCTGCTTATCTTCCGCCGAAAATAGCGCTGCCGACGCGAACGTGGGTCGCGCCGAAGGCGATGGCGGTTTCGAAATCACCGCTCATACCCATGCTAAGCCCGGTGACGCCCAGTTCGCGCCCCAACTTTGCCAGAAAAGCGAAGTGCACAGCCGGTTCGTCTTCGATGGGTGGAATGCACATCAGGCCGGCAATTCTGAGCCCGAGTTCGTCGCGGCACATGGCGACAAAAGCCGCTGCATCTCGCGGCATGATCCCAGCTTTTTGTGGCTCTTCTCCGGTATTGACCTGAACGAAGAGCTCCAGCTTGCGACCCTGCGCCGTCATTTCGCCGGCGATAGCGCGCGCAATTTTCGGCCGGTCGATGGTGTGGATGGCGTCGAAAAGAGCCACCGCGTCGCGAGCTTTATTGGATTGCAGCGGCCCGATCAGATGCAAGCGGAGATCCGGATATGTTTCGCGCAGACTTGGCCACTTGCCCTCCGCCTCCTGGACGCGATTTTCGCCAAAAACCCGCTGACCTGCGTTCAGCACAGGCGCCATATCGGCCGCCGAAAATGTCTTCGACACAGCAATCAATTTAACGGCGCCCGGATCGCGTTGCTTGGCGATGCAAGCTGCCTTAACCATTTCACGGATTGAACCTAGCCGCACGGCCGATGGATCGATCCCCGCCAAATCACTCACGTCACTTGAACCTTTTTCGCACTGAGGACTTTGCATACGGCACGCGAGGCCTCATGAACAAGTGTCGCAATTTAGTTTCACGCCGAATGCCACATATACGTTCTGACGCTCTGCGCCGGCTTGGCGCGCTCAATTTCCAGGAGACCCGAATGCTGAAACTTGCCGACGCCCGCATCATCATTGCCGCCGCCGAGAAGAAGGCCGGCGAGATTGGGCAGCCTATGAACATCGCTGTCGTCGATGAGGGCGCTAATTTGATTGCGCATGCTCGGATGGATAGCGCCTGGATCGGCTCGATCGATATTTCGATCAACAAAGCTTTCACGTCGCGCGCATTTAACATTTCGACCAAAGAATTGGCCGAGAACAGCCAGCCCGGCGATCAGTTTTTTGGCATCCATGCCTCGAACCATGATCGCGTCATGATTTTCGCCGGCGGCATTCCGCTCAAGGACAGCAAGGGCGTGGTCGTGGGAGCGATAGGCGTTTCAGGCGGCAGCGGCGAGCAAGATCAGCTGGTCGCAGAGGCTGGCGCTTCGGCCCACACTTGCGCCTGACGGCGCGTCGACGACACACGGTTCAGGCATGCGACGCGGCGGGCAGGGCGAAATCCTTGACCCGCCGCTTGCTTTTAGGCTCTTTACCGGCAAACGAACCCACACTGTCTGAGATCCCCTAACCGATGGCCAACGAACGTTACAACGCGCCCGACCGCGAAAAACACTGGCAACACGTTTGGGATCAGGGGGAGATTTTTAAGGCTCGCGAAGATCATGCGATGCCCAAGTGTTACGTACTCGAGATGTTCCCTTATCCATCTGGGCGCATCCACATGGGGCACGTGCGCAACTACGCCATGGGCGACGTGTTCGCGCGTTACAAACGCGCCAAGGGCTTCAACGTGCTCCACCCAATGGGCTGGGACGCCTTCGGCATGCCCGCCGAGAATGCCGCCATGGAACGCAAGGTCCACCCCGGCACATGGACCTACGCCAATATCGACACGATGCGTGGGCAGCTGAAATCTATGGGACTGTCGCTCGACTGGTCGCGCGAAATCGCCACCTGTTCACCGGATTATTACAAGCATCAGCAGAAGCTATTTCTCGATCTTCTGAAAGACGGCATCGCTTACCGCAAATCCTCGAAAGTGAACTGGGACCCGGTCGATCACACGGTGCTCGCGAATGAGCAGGTCATCGACGGCCGCGGCTGGCGCTCCGGCGCACTCGTCGAACAGCGGCAGCTGACGCAGTGGTTCTTTAAGATCACCGACTATGCCGAGGAGTTGCTGCGCGACCTCGACACGCTGACACACTGGCCTGAAAAAGTCCGCCTGATGCAGGCCAACTGGATTGGCCGCTCCGAGGGCATGCTTGTGAGGTGGGGTCTGGTTGCCGCCACGGCGCCGCCGGGCTTCAACGAGCTTGAAGTTTACACGACCCGGCCTGACACACTGTTTGGTGCATCGTTTCTGGCCGTTGCTGCCGATCATCCGCTCGCCAAAGCGGCGGCTGAAAAAGATGCCAAACTCGCTGAGTTTTGCGACGAGTGCCGGCGCCTGGGTACGTCCGTCGCCGATATCGAGGCGGCTGAAAAGCGCGGCGTTGATACCGGTATTCGCGCGGTACACCCATTCGATCAGACGTGGCAATTGCCCGTCTACGTCGCCAATTTCGTGCTCATGGAGTACGGCACCGGCGCGATTTTTGGCTGCCCGTCAGGCGATCAGCGCGACATGGATTTTGCCCGCCGCTACGATCTGCCTGTTGTGCCGGTCATCTTGCCGGCCGGCGAAGATGCCAAGACATTTACGCTCGCAAACAAAGCTTTTGAAGACGATGGCGTGATGATCAATTCACGCTTCCTCGACGGCATGAGTACGAAAGCTGCGTTTGAAGAAGCGGCTTTGCGTCTCGAACAGCAGATGCTGCTTGCAGCGCCGCAAGGCCAGCGAAAAATTAATTTCCGTTTGCGCGATTGGGGTATTTCGCGGCAGCGCTATTGGGGCTGCCCAATTCCAGTCGTGCATTGCCAGGATTGCGGGGTCGTGCCGGCAGCCGAGCGCGATCTGCCGATCGAACTTCCAGAAGATGCGACGTTTGATAAACCCGGAAATCCGCTCGATCGCCATCCGACGTGGAAGCACACGACGTGCCCATCGTGCGGCAAACCGGCGACGCGCGAAACCGATACGATGGACACCTTCGTCGATAGTTCTTGGTATTTCGTTCGCTTTACCTCGCCGCAGTCAGCGACACCCGTCGACAAAGTGGCGGCGCACTATTGGCTTTCCGTCGATCAATACATTGGCGGCATCGAGCACGCGATTTTGCATCTGCTGTATTCGCGCTTCTTCGCGCGCGCGCTGAGCGACACCAAACATCTCACCTTTGCGAGCAACATACGCGAGCCGTTTGCGGCGCTTTTCACGCAAGGCATGGTCACACACGAAACGTATAAATCTCAGGATGGCTACTGGTTGCTGCCCAACGACGTGCGATTCGAGGGTGAGGGGAACGGTCGTCGTGCGATCGAAATTTCCAGCGGCCGGCCTGCCGCGATCGGCGCGATCGAGAAAATGTCGAAGTCGAAAAAGAACCTCGTCGATCCCGACGACATCATCGCCCATTACGGTGCCGACTGCGCCCGCTGGTTTATGCTGTCGGATTCACCACCCGAGCGCGATGTAATCTGGACGGAAGCCGGTGTCGCCGGTGCCGGGCGCTTCATTCAGCGCGTCTGGCGCATCATCGAAGACATCGCCGATGCTGTGCCGGAGATCACACCGGCCAGACCCGCATCAATCGGCGCGGACGCGTTAGCCGTTCGCAAAGCTGCGCATCGCGCCCTGGATCAGGTTGGCCGCAGCATTGAAGCTCTGCGCTTTAATGTTGCCATCGCCAACGTCCACGAATTTTGCAACGCACTCCACGCGTCGCACGGCAAAACTGGCCCCGATATGGCCTTTGCCGCCCGCGAAGCTGCCGCCTTCCTTGTGACAATGATCGGTCCAATGATGCCGCACCTTGCAGAAGAGTGCTGGGCGCGGCTCGGATACAACACGTTGCTGGCGAACGAACCGTGGCCGGCGGTCGAAGCGGCCCTGCTCGTTGACGATCGAGTGACCATTGCCGTACAGGTGAATGGGAAGCGACGGGACGAGTTGGTTATCTCTCGGACAGCCAATACCGAAGAGGTTGAGGCGGCCGTGTTGAGATTGGAGCCGGTCATTCGGGCCTTGGAAGGCCGACCCGTTAAAAAGGTCATCGTTGTCCCGCAAAGGATCGTGAATGTCGTCGGCTGACACATTGAGCGGACATCGACCATACTCTGCCCCACGCATGGCGAGGGCTGGAGCTTTTGCGATCGGCCTCATCATGGTGATGGCCGTTGGCGGATGCGCCGATGGCGGGGCAGGTTTTCGGCCTCTTTATGGCTCAGCAGAACTTGGTGGCGCTGGCGTTTCTGAAAAGCTTGCGATGGTCGATATCGCGCCGATCCCCGGCCGCGTCGGTCAGCGTGTTCGCAATGAACTGATTTTCCAGAGCACTGGCGGCGGCACGCCGCTTCCGCCTGAGTATCGGCTCGACATCGCCATTCGCGAAAGTATCTCGGCAACGCTCGTTCGCCAGGACGGCAACGCCGCCGGCCAAGTCTACAACCTCGACGCCAGCTACCGCCTGATCCGCGTGTCCGACAAGAAAGTCGTTGCCGAAGGCAAGAGCTACAGCCGCGCCGCATTCGAGCGCATCAGCTCTATTTTTGCCAACGTGCGAGCCCGCGAAGAAGCTGAGAACCGCGCTGCGAAGACTGTTGGCGAAGAATTGCGCACCCGCCTCCTGGGTCATCTCGCCGGTCAAGCCTGATCTTAAATCCAACACAGCCCGATCGCTCGCGACACGATCTCGAACGCGTGTGCTAACCTCCACCGCGTCGCATTCGGCGAACGCTTTGCCCCACCACGGTCGGATCGATGGTTGCACTCAAAGCCGCGCAGGCCACAAGCTTTCTCGCCAAACCGCCGGCCAACGTCAGCGCCGTAATGTTTTTCGGCTCAGACCCCGGCTTGGTCAGCGAGCGATCACAAAAGTTGGCGACGCTCCTGGCTGGCCGCGAAAGTCCGGCGGGTGAAGTCCTTCGGCTGGACGATTCCGACCTTGATGAAGATAGCGGCCGGCTCGCCATCGAACTCCAGACCCGCCCGATGTTCTCTGGCCGAAAGATCGTGCGCGCTACGGCTGGCCGACGCATCACCGGCGCGCTTATTAAATCCATATTGGCCGAGGGTCCGCTTGAGGGCGTTCTCATCGTCGAGGCCGGCAACATCAAGCCAGACGATGCTCTTCGGGCGACATTTGAAAAACATCCGGACGCGCTGGCCATCGGCTGCTACCCCGATACGCAGGGCGACCTCGAAAGTCTCATCATCGACGTTTTGGCGCCGTTGAAAATGACCCTTGATCGCGATGCAAGAGCTCTGTTGCTTGGACGCCTCGGCGCCGATCGATCGCTATCGCGCGCCGAGATCGAAAAGCTTGCGCTTTACGCCATGCCGCGGCCGCTCATCACCGCCGATGATGTGGACGCCATTGTCGGCGATGCGGCCGACCTAGCGCTCGAACGGATCGCCGAAGCGGCAGCTCGCGGCGAGGCGGCCGCTGCTGTCACGGACTACGGCCGGGCATTAGCGTCCGGTGAGAACGCGCAAGCGATCATTGCCGTTGCGCAGCGGTATTTCCTCAAATTGCATCGCGTCCGCAGTGATCTCGACAACGGCACCAGTTTGGACAACGCTCTGAGGGCCGTTCGCCCGCCGCTGCATTTCAAGCAGCGCGACGCGTTTGCCGCCCAAGTTCGCATGTGGTCCCGCGTATCGCTCGATGCTGCTTTGAAACGCATCGCCGACGCGGCGCTAGCAGCGCGCCGTTCGTCCGCGCTCGAAGACGTGCTGGCTGAACGCATGCTGCTCGGCTTAGCAGCCCTTGCGAGTCAAAGCCAAGCAGCCGGACAAGGTGCGGCCCGCCGCCGCTGACGGCCCTCACGTGCGCGCCTTGCCGGCTCACGGCCACCGCCTATAGTGCCGCCACTCTCAGCGACCGCGTGCGCGGTTTTGCCGACGCCGCGCCGAAACCTTGCTCACCAATCAATTGCCGTGCTTGCGTTCGATCCTCCGCGGTCTCCCGCCAGCATTTATGGGGGAATCATGACCACACCACGCACCGACGTCACCAGCATCGGCAACGCCATTGTCGATATCATCGGCCGCTGCGACGATGCCTTCCTAGGTGAGATCGGCGCACTAAAGGGAGCAATGAATCTCGTCGGCGCCGACGATATCAAACGCATCTACGATCGCATGGGCCCGGCGATTGAAATCTCTGGCGGTTCGGCCGCCAACACAGTCGCGGGCGTTGCTTCGTTCGGCGGCAAGGCCGGGTTCATGGGCAAAATTGCTGACGATGATTTCGGTCGCATATTCACGCATGATATTCGCTCCATCGGCGTTCTATTCTCAGCCGACCCGGTTGCAAACACCGAGCCGACGTCACGCTCTCTGATCCTCGTCACGCCGGACGGCGAACGGACGATGAATACCTATCTCGGTATCTCGACGTCGCTTGATTCAACGCAACTCGATCTCGAGCTTATTCGCGACAGCGCCATTCTATATCTCGAAGGATATTTGTTCGATCGCGAGGGCGCCAAATCGGCATTTCGCGATGCAGTCGCCGTGGCACGCACCGCAGGACGCACCGTCGCACTGTCTTTATCGGACGCGTTTTGTGTTGATCGCCATCGAAGTGAATTTCTCGAATTGATCCGTTCCGGCATCGGAATTTTATTCGCCAATGAAAGTGAGATCACATCGCTTTATCAAACGACATCATTCGACGCGGCAGCAGACTGCGCGCGCGCCGATACCAAACTCGCTGTTTTGACCCGCAGTGCCAAGGGATCGGTGATCTTGGCCAACGGAACAAGCACGAGCATTGCAGCCGATCCAATCACCCGCGTCGTCGATACGACCGGTGCCGGCGACCTCTATGCAGCGGGCTTTTTATTCGGCTATTCGAGAAACTATTCGCTGGATGTTTGCGGCCGATTGGCGAGCCTCGCGGCCGCTGAAATCATCAGCCATATTGGCGCCAGACCCGAAACCTCGCTGGCTGTATTAGCCGCATCGAAGGGTCTGATAAGCTGACAATCGAATGCTTGTTCATTGCCGGCATATCCGATCGGGGCCGCCGTTTTCTCTAATATGCGGCTAACTTGTATAGGCTTTCCAGCGCTTTTTATTTCAGGTCCATTCAGGCACGAATTAAATTCCCTGGAATTAATTGGCGACTTCCAGCAATCTCGAATAACCGAATCGGTTTGTTCGAGGATCGTTTGATGATTCAAATGCCTGGCCGCCGCGGACGTCCGAAAGGAACCGGCATCGACGACAGCGATCGTATTGCTCGTTTGGCCGAACTGCTGCGCATTCATCCTGATTTGAAACCGACCACGGCCATTCGGGTGATGGGTTTTTCAGACCCATCAGCGATCCGCCGGTTGAGAGACAAGTACAAAGCTTTCCTTCGCGGAACGGATACGGGGCTGCCTGCACTGGCCTCAATCGTCACGGCCCCGGCGCGCGTCGTGCGGTCCGTCGACGCGACCATTCCAGCGGTTGCCGAGCGGCATTTGCGTTAGGCAACCCGCACCAAGCCAGACTTTCACCTTTGCGAGATCAACTTTGAGGGCCGCCTCCCCAAGCGGCCTTTTCTTTTTGCGCGTTGATCCTAGAGCATTTTCCGACGAAGTGGATGCCGGTTCGTCGCCAGAAAATGCGGCAAAGCATCATGCTAGAGCGCCGATCTGATTCTATCAGATCGCAACGCGCTCTAGAGTTTTCGCAGCGCAACCGTCTTCACGCGATGATTTTCGCCTTTTTGCAGGATCAGCTGCGCCCGCCGGCGGGTCGGCAGGATATTTTCATTCAGGTTCTTGAGATTGACGTTGCGCCAAATCTTTAGCGCCAGCGTGCGTACATCTTCCGGCGCCATCGCCGCATACTTGTGAAAATAAGCGCCAGGGTCGCGAAACGCTGTGCTGCGAAGCCGGAGAAACCGCTCCAAATACCATTTCTCGATGACATTGGGCGGCGCGTCGATATAAATCGAAAAATCGATGAAATCCGATACGAACGGCACCGTGCCACCGTCTCGCGGCATTTCGGCCGGCTGCAAAATATTCAACCCTTCGATGATCAGGATATCCGGCTGACTGACGGCCACCAATTGTCCCGGCACGATATCGTATTGGAAATGCGAATAGACAGGTGCCGTCACCGCCGTCACGCCGGATTTCACATCGCCCAGGAATTGCAAAAGCTTATTGGTGTCGAAACTCTGCGGAAAACCTTTGCGGTCCATCAAACCGCGCCGTTCCAATTCCTGATTGGGATAGAGAAACCCGTCCGTCGTCAGCAGGTCGACGCGCGGATGATCCGGCCAACGCGCCAGCAGCGCCCGTAGTACGCGTGCCGTGGTGCTTTTGCCGACGGCGACTGATCCGGCCACACCGATGACGAACGGCACTTTGGTATCTTTGCGGCCAAGAAATTCCGACGAAACAGAGTGCAGCTTTTGCGCGGCAGCGACATAGAGGTTGAGCAGGCGCGACATCGGCAGATAAATCTGTTCAACTTCGTCGACCGACAATTCTTCGATGACACCCGACAGCAGTTCAAGCTCGCTCGGCTTCAACGTCATCGGCGTGTCGGCACGCAGCCGCGCCCATTCCTGCCGTTTGAACACGCGATAGGGTGAAAAAGTCAGCACCGCTGGTGCGGCGGTTTTGGAGGCTCGTGCACGCCGTTTGCCGGCGACCTTCCGCGGTGTCACGGCGTACTCCGCGAGCGCGCAGCCTTTTCGGCGACGCCTGACGTGCCCATTCGGCTTTCGAGAACATCGAGCACGTCCGCCAGTGCCACGCCGCGGCATTCGAGCAGAACGAGTAAATGATAGAGCGTATCGGCAGCTTCCGCTTTCAACGCACCGGGATCAGATGCAACGGCGGCGATCACGGTTTCAACGGCCTCTTCGCCAAATTTTTTGGCGCACCGATCGATTCCGGCATCCAGCAGCTGGCGGGTATACGACGTGTCTGAATGTGCCGATCGACGCGACGCAATCAACGCCGCTAGCCGGTCGAGCGTCGTTGCATCGGCCATGAAAAACTCCCGCTATCCGACACGCCCACTGCCAACGCCTCTTGCAAGAGCGTTATAGCGGCGCACACCATCAAGCGCCTGCCGACCCGTCAAGGCCGCAACCGAAGTTTCTCATCAAAAGGCTTAAGGATCAGCCGCCGCCGAGGCGCGAACGAATGTAGTCGAGCTGGTCGAAATTGCCGAATTTTATCAGCAACATGCCGCTTTCACCCGAACCGCGCTTGATTTCGACTTTGAGCCCGAGCAGATCCGCCAAATCCTTCTCGAAGGCTTTGGTATCGGCATCCTTGTCGCGGGCCTTTTTTCCCATCGCCCCGGCGTCGATGTCGCCCCGGCCCTGCACCAGCGCTTCGACGTCGCGCACATTCATAGCTTGATCGACGATACGATGCGCCAGCGTTTCGGCATCATCGCGGCCGATTAATGCCCGGGCGTGTCCGGCCGTCAGCTTGCCTTGTTGCAGCAACTCTTGAACGGCTGCTGGCAGCTTGAGCAGCCGCAACGTGTTGGCGACATGGCTTCGACTCTTGCCGATAATTTCTGAGAGCTGCTCCTGATTGTATTCGAAGCGCTCGATGAGCTCGCGATATCCAGTCGCTTCTTCAATCGCGTTGAGATCCTGGCGCTGGACGTTTTCAATGATCGCCAGTTCGAGAACTTCGCGATCGTTCAACTCGCGCACGATAACAGGGACGGAGTGGATGCCTGCCTTTTGCGCCGCGCGCCACCGCCGTTCACCGGCAACGATCTCATATGTGCCCGCACTCGACCCAACCGGCCGGACAATGATGGGCTGCACGAGACCCTTCGAGCGGATCGACTCGGCAAGCTCCGCCAATTCCTCATCACGGAAATCCTTGCGCGGATTGAGTGCGCTCGACTTCACCTGCCCGATAGGCACCATGCGCTGCTCGCCTTCCGGCGGCAGGCGATAACCTGCCGATACCGGCTCGCCAATGAGAGAAGCTAGACCGCGGCCCAATCGGCTTTTTGGCAAGGGTGAATTCATGGATGTCGTGATCCTGTGCGTGATCTTGAATTGATAAGTTGGCGGGTCCGTCGAACGCACAATCTGTTATTACGCGGCCTTGTAGCGTCGCTCCCGTTCGATGATTTCGGTCGCCAGGCGAATGTAGGCTTGGCTGCCGGCGCAGTCATAGTCGTAGAGCAAGATCGGTTTGCCGTGCGACGGAGCTTCCGCCACGCGCGTGTTGCGGGGGATCATCGTCTCGTAGACTTTCGATCCAAAGAACGCCCGAACGTTTTCCGCGACTTCGCGAGACAACGATGTGCGCGCGTCATGCATCGTCAGAACGACACCTTGGATTTCGAGACCCGGATTGAGCGTTGCGCGGATTTGATCAATCGAGTCTTTCAGCTGTGAAATTCCTTCAAGCGCGAAGAACTCGCACTGTACCGGCACGATCACCGCATGCGCGGCGCTCATGGCGTTTAGCGTCAAAACATTGAGCGATGGCGGACAATCAATGAGGACATAACTGAAGCTTTGATCGGGCGGGCGCGTGCGCTGCTGCGCCATCAGCGCCATGACGGCATCGCGCAACTTATACGGCCGTGCGGCGTCGTTCGGCAGCACCGATTCGACGCCGACGAGATCGTTGTTGGCCGGAACGACAAAAAGCCCCGGCACCGCCGTTGCGATGCAGGCTTCGGTTAAAGTCGCTTGACCGGCCAAAACGTCGAACGACGTGCGGACACGCGCCTCGGGCGAAATGCCAAGTCCGGTGGAGGCATTGCCTTGCGGATCTAAATCAAGGACCAGCACGCGCTCGCCGACGGCCGCCAGTGCTGTCCCTAGATTGATCGCTGTCGTGGTCTTGCCGACGCCACCTTTTTGGTTGGCGATGGAAAGGACGCGCGGGCCGCCAAAGGCCCCCACACCACCCATTCCAGAGACATAACCAGCCACAGGTCTCGCCCTCCGTCTTGACGGTCTACGTCGTGATCCGCGAGTTTTTGGCTCGCAATCCGTGCAGCACGACAATTCGTGCGCCGGTCTCTGTCAAACTTGGAACTAGGCTGTACTCAAAATCCCAGTCACGCCGGGCTGCCTCAAGCTCCGCCGCAACCTCGCGCCCCTTGAGAAACAATCCACGCGTCGACAACTCGAAATACGGGGCAACCAAACCAGCCAAGCGGGGCAACGGCGCCAAAGCTCTGGCCGTGACACACGACGCAGTTTCCACCTTAGCAAGAGTTTCAGTGCTTTCGATTCTTGTGCACAAGATGTCCACAGCAACTCCAGTGTGGCGCACCACTTCGCGAAGGAAAGCGGCTTTTCGGGAGTCGCTTTCGATCAGAATATGCCGAGTCGCCGCCTTTTCAGCTGCCATAATTGCCAATACGAGACCTGGAAAGCCCGCGCCTGAGCCAAAATCGAGCCAAACCCCAGTCGGTGATTCGGCGAGCCGCCAGAGCTGAGCACTGTCGGCAAAATGCCGATGCCAAACATCTGCCACAGTGCCGGGAGCGACCAAATTGATGGTCTTCTGCCAGCGTTTGAGCAAATCCTCGTAAGTCTTTAATCTAGAAACGGTTTCACGTGAAACCGAGAATTCTTCGGCAAACAATTCGGGCGTATCGATTCGGCGGCCAGGTGCGGTCGTTGTGGCGGGCGCCATCACGCCGACTTGCGCGGTTGAGCCGCCTTCACGTGGGCCAAGACCACCAGCAATGCCGCCGGCGTCATGCCTTCCAAGCGCCCGGCATGGGCCAAGCTCGCGGGGCGGTGACGGCTGAGTTTCAAGCTCAATTCAGCCGACAGCCCGGACATGGATTGATAATCCAGGTCGGCCGGCAAGGTGACCGCCTCATCACGGCGCAGCGCGTCGACATCGTCGCCCTGACGGCGCACGTAAGCGGCATAGCGGGCGTCGATCTCAAGTTGGGCCGCGATGGATGGCCACATGGCACCGACAGCGGGCCAGATCGCCGCAAGTCGCGCAATCGACACATCGGGCAACGTCAGCAAGTCGAAAGCGGAGCGTCGGCGCCCGTCTTGATTGACCGCCAATCCGTGCCGCGTTGCCTCGGTCGGCGTCAAACTAAGTTGGCTCAGCAAGTCGAGACCATCGCGGATCTGCCGGTCCTTTGCGGCGAACGCCGTGGATCGAACGGCACCGACACACCCGAGATCCATGCCGAGGGGAGTTAAGCGCTGGTCGGCGTTGTCGGCTCGCAATCGCAGCCGGAACTCGGCGCGAGACGTAAACATGCGATAGGGCTCCGATACGCCGCGCGAGGTCAGATCGTCGATCATGACGCCGAGGTAGCCGTCCGAGCGAGACACGACGAACGTTTGCTGTCCACCACCAGCCGACAAAGCGGCGCTGATGCCGGCCGCCAGTCCTTGGGCGCCCGCCTCTTCATACCCGGTCGTGCCGTTGATTTGGCCGGCCAGAAATAAGCCCGGCAGTCGCTTGACCTCAAGGGTCGGCAGCAATTCGCGTGGATCGACGTAGTCGTACTCGATCGCATAGCCCGGGCGCTTGATGACGACGTTTTCAAGCCCGGGCATGGTCTTGAGAAAGGCCGCCTGCACGCCGACCGGCAGCGACGTCGAAACGCCATTCGGATAAATCGTGTCATCGTCCAGGCCTTCGGGCTCGAGGAAAATCTGGTGCGAGGACCGGTCAGCGAACCGCACCACCTTGTCCTCTATCGACGGGCAATAGCGTGGCCCAACACTGGCAATCTGCCCTGAATACATCGGCGAGCGGGCTAAGTTGGCGCGAATGATATCGTGCGTCGCAGATGTCGTTCGAGTGATCCCGCAGGCGATCTGCGGGGTCGTGATACGATCGGTCAAAAATGAAAACGGTACCGGCTCAGCGTCGGCGTGCTGCATCTCAAGTCCGGTCCAATCAATCGTCCGGCCGTCGAGGCGGGCGGGCGTACCGGTCTTTAGGCGCCCCAAGGCAAGGCCGAGCCCATACAGCCTGTCAGACAGGCGCAGCGCCGGTGCTTCTCCGGCCCGGCCAGCCGGGATCTGCTGATCGCCCATATGGATCAGACCGTTCAAGAACGTGCCCGTGGTCAGCACAACAGCGCCGGCGCGCAGCGACACGCCTGCTCCGCTGACAATGCCGACGACCCGTCCGTCCGCGACGATCAGGTCCTCAACGCCGCCTTCGACGACAGTCAAATTGGCGATCGAGGCAATCTCGGCCTGCATGGCCTGGCGGTACAACTTGCGGTCCGCCTGGGTCCGCGGACCGTGGACGGCTGGCCCCTTCGACCGGTTGAGAAGACGAAACTGGATTCCGGCCGCGTCCGCGACCCGTCCCATGAGCCCGTCGAGGGCGTCAATTTCGCGGACGAGGTGACCTTTGCCAAGGCCACCAATGGCCGGATTGCATGACATTTCGCCGATAGTTGCAGCCGAATGCGTGACGAGCGCTGTGTGAGCGCCCATCCGTGCTGCGGCAGCCGCAGCTTCGGTCCCGGCGTGGCCGCCGCCAACCACAATCACGTCGTAGGCGCTAGAGGTCATGAGAAGAACGTCTCTTAGGGCTCATCAGTGGGCACTTCGCTGATTACAGTACGCGAGCCTGGCCCACGGGGTCAAAAGCGCTGGGCGGCGAAATTTAGAGGATATCCGGGCCGAACGCTCAGCCAACGCCCCGCAGCCGACGGCTCATTTGCCGATGCAAAATCGGCTGAAGATCTGCCCCAAGACGTCCTCAACATCAACCCGCCCGGTGATACGGCCCAGCGCATGCGTGGCGAGGCGCACGTCCTCTGCCCTTAGCTCGAGAGCCGAACTGTCGCCCGCCATAAAGTCGGCAAGCGCGTTGCGGGCAGCTTCGAGGTTTTGGCGGTGGCGCGCCTGCGTCATCGCTGGGTTGCCAAGGGGTCCAACGGCGTTTACGGCCCTGGATTTGATTTCGCCGATCAGAGCATCAAGGCCTGCACCCGTCAGGCTCGAAATTGCAAAGTCGAATTCGGCGTCGCTCGGTGCTGATTGGCTTTGATTGCTATCCGTCAGCAGGTCGATTTTAGTCCGTACTTTCACTTGCGTTTCACGTGAAAATTCAAGCGTTGATGCCGAATCGGCCTCTGTATTGAGCCACAGAACCAGGTTTGCTTGTCGGGCCGCCGCCACGCTGCGGCGCATGCCTTCCTGCTCGATGGCACCTGCGGCGCGGCGCAATCCTGCCGTGTCCGACACGATGACCGGCACGCCACCAAGATCGAGGCGGACCTCGATGACATCCCGCGTTGTCCCGGGCTCCGCCGATACGATTGCTGCGTCTCTTCGAGCCAGCGCGTTCAGCAAGCTCGATTTGCCGACATTGGGCGGGCCGACCAGGGCGACGCGAAATCCATCGCGCAGAATTTCGCCGCGATGCCCGTCGTCGAGGTGAGCGCGGATTTCTGTTAGTAGAGGCTCGATGCGTTGCCGTGCCATCGTGAACGCTGATGCCGAAACATCGCCCTCGTCGGAAAAATCAATCGCAGCTTCGACGAGCCCGGCAATCTCGATCAACCGCTGACGCCACCCGTCGTAAAGCTTTGACAGCGCGCCACCTGCCTGCGCCAAAGCCTGCTGGCGCTGGGCCTCGGTTTCGGCATCGATCAGATCGGCCAGGCCCTCGACCTCAGCCAAATCGAGTTTTCCATTGTGGAACGCCCGGCGCGCGAATTCACCAGGCTCGGCAAGCCGGGTGTCCGGAATCTGCCCCAGCGCCGCCAGCACAGCGCGGATGACCGCCGGGCCGCCGTGCACCTGGAACTCAGCGACGTCTTCGCTGGTTTCGCTGCGCGGGGCGGCAAACCAAAACACAACCCCGCGATCCAGCGCTCGGCCGGACCCATGATCACGAATGGTGCGAAGGGCGATTTCGCGAGCTGGTGGAAGGGGCGGTGCCATAAGCTCCAGCGCCATCCGCGCATTCGGTCCCGACACACGAATGACGGCCACGCCTGCCCGTCCGGTTCCGCTGGAGAGAGCAAAGATCGTCGTGGCGAAATTGTTGGAAGCGTCCGTCATGCGCTTCGCGTACTCGTTGTCCGGCAGGCTTTCAACTCAAGCCCGCCAATAGCCTTGCCACCATATCCAGCGAAGCGCACGTCATGACCCAAAACAGCCTTCAATTCGAAACCAGTCCCTACCTGCTGCAGCACAAGGACAACCCTGTGCACTGGTGGGCGTGGGGACCGGAAGCGCTGGCCGAAGCCAAGCGGACGGGCAAACCGATCCTTTTGTCGGTCGGCTACGCGGCGTGTCACTGGTGCCACGTCATGGCGCACGAGAGTTTCGAGGACGCCGCCACCGCAGAGGTCATGAACGGTCTTTACATCAACATCAAAGTCGATCGCGAGGAGCGCCCCGACATCGACGCGATTTACATGGGCGCGCTTCACCGGCTTGGCGAACAGGGCGGATGGCCGCTGACCATGTTTCTCGATTGCGATGCACGGCCGTTTTGGGGCGGCACGTATTTCCCGAAAGATGCCCGTTACGGCCGGCCAGCTTTCGTGACGGTACTCATGCGGATCGCCGAAACCTTTCAGAACCAGCCCGAGAACGTCGCCAACAATGCCCAGCGCCTCGTCGATTCGCTGCGCCAGGAGCCGGATCGCAGTGGCCTCGCGATGCCGGGTGAAAAGCAAATCCGTGACCTCGTGCGGCGCATTGCCAACGCTGTGGATCGCGAGCATGGCGGGCTGTCGGGTGCGCCGAAATTCCCGCAATGGAATGTCTTCTGGCTGCTGTGGCGCGGCGCAATTCGCTTCGATGATGCAGCTGCCAAGCAAGCGGTCCTGACGACCCTCACGCATATCTGTCAGGGTGGGATCTACGATCATCTCGGCGGTGGGTTCTCGCGCTACTCGGTCGACGATCGCTGGCTGGTGCCGCACTTTGAAAAGATGCTCTATGACAACGCGCTGCTCATTGACCTGCTGACGGAGGCTTGGCGCGAGACCCAAGACCCGCTCTACGCCGAGCGGATCGCCGAAACGGTCGATTGGCTGAGGCGTGAAATGATCGCCGAGGGCGGAGGGTTTGCCGCCTCGCTTGACGCCGACAGTGAGGGCGAGGAGGGCAAGTTTTACGTCTGGGGCGCTGCCGAAATCGATGCGGTGCTCGGCACCGACGACGCGGCGTTTTTTGCGGCCGTCTATGATGTGGGGCCCAGCGGCAACTTCGAGGGCCATACGATCCTGAACAGGCTTGGCAGTCTTGCCGCCCTGTCCGCCGAGGACGAGACCCGGCTGGCGCTGCTGCGCGCCAAACTGCTCACGCATCGGGACAACCGCGTCCGGCCGGGTTGGGACGACAAGGTGCTCGCCGATTGGAACGGCTTGATGATCGCCGGCCTCTCTCGAGCCGCTGTGGTTTTTGGCAAGCCGGAGTGGTTGGCGTTAGCCCAGCGCGCTTTCGATTTTGTTGTGGCGCAGATGTCGGTCGGAGACGGCCGCCTCTGGCATTCTTACCGCAGCAGGCAAGCCAAGGCGCCGGCGACCGCCTCGGACTATGCCAATATGACGTGGGCCGCCATTCGGCTGTTCGAGGCAACCGGGCAAAGCGGATACCTTGACCTCGCGCAGCGGTGGACGGCGACCCTTAAAAAACATCATTGGGACGACAAGCGGGGCGGCTATTTTACAGCAGCTGACGACACGCGGGACGTCATAGTGCGCCTCAAGACAGCCTCCGACGATGCCGTGCCGAGCGCGAACGCCATACAACTTTGGAACCTGATGGCGCTCGCCGCCATCACCGGCGACACGGCTTATGACGACGACGCGCGCGCAGTGCTAGCCGCATTTGGCCCGGTCGTGGCGGAAAGTCCGGTCGGTCACTGCGGCCTGCTGGCCGCCAGCTTCGATCTCGATGCCATCGTTCAAATCGTCACAACGGGCAGCCTCGGCTCGGAGTTGGCTATGAAACTCAATGATGTTTCAATGCCGGGCGCATTGGAAGTGCGGGCCATCGCCCAAGCAACCGCCAGCCTCCCGGCCAGCCTCGTCGTCAAGCTCGGCTTCGATGACACTTCAAAGGCTTACATTTGCAGGGGACCCATATGCGATGCACCTACCGAAGACGCTGTCCAGTTTCGGCAACGGTTAATAGAAGTCCGAAGATGACGAGGTGCATCCATTTCTTCATTTAATGCGTTTTAAGTTACTGTGGTTCAAATAGACTTGCGCCTCGCAGCGCTGACAAAAACTTGCTTTTCAAGGTCGCAGGAATGGCGTCGTTGCGTTCAATCGTGAGATATGGCTACGCGCCATTCATGTTGCTGGGAATGACGACGTCAGCCTATTGGATCGTGACGTCCGCACGAACGATCTATGATTATTTTTGGCTCGCTCCACTTTTGGCGCTGGCTTACGGCACGGCTTTCGCGGCGGAGCGTATCGCGCCATTTTTCGATGAGTGGAACGATCACAGCCAACATGGTGACACGCGCGCGAATGTGCTTCACACGATCGCCTATGAGTGGTCGAGCCTCACCGGCGTTCTTCTCATTCCGCTGATGGTCTGGCTTTTCCCGTTCCAGGGAATTTGGCCTACGGCGTGGCCTCAGTGGTGCCAAGTCGTCCTGGCTTTCCTCATCGCCGATTTTGCATTTATGATGATCCATTACCTAAGCCACCGCTATTCGCCACTCTGGCGACTGCACGCCGTGCATCACGGTGTCGGGCGGCTTTACGGGTTTAATGGCGTGATCCGTCATCCATTGCATCAGACGATCGACATGCTCGTCGGTACAGCGCCCTTAGTGATTTTGGGCATGCCGCAGGACGTCGCCCTCGTGCTTGGTGTCGTGATTACAATTACGCTGATCGTCCAGCATTCGAACGTCGATACACGTCTCGGTCCGTGCGAGGGACATTTGTCAATTGGCCGCCTGCATCACCTGCATCACGTCAACTGGGGAACTGAGGGCGACTGTAATTTCGGCTTGCTGTTGACGGCATGGGACAAAATGCTTGGCACATTCAAGGCAGCGCCGTCGCGTCCGATCACCGCCCGTGACATGGGTATCGACGAACTGCCGAACTTTCCGAAATCGTTTTTAGAACAGTTGATTTTGCCATTCATCTACAAGCCCGGCGAAGGTGAGCCCGCGCGTTATCAGCAGCAAACACCGGCTCAGCGCGCCCGGGCCCTCGACAAAGGTTTCCACGCCGCGGAATGATTTCAAGTCCGTCAGCCAATCGACGCCCGTTCTGTGATCGTCCAAGATCGGTGTACCGACAGTTTCAGCGGCAAAAAATTACGTATTCATCTGCTGGAAAAACTCGCCATTGGTCTTCGTTGCGCGCAGCTTATCGATGAGGAATTCAATGCCATCCTGCGTGCCCATCGGATTGAGAATGCGGCGCAGAACGTACATTTTCTTGAGCTGATCTTTCGGCACCAGCAGATCTTCCTTGCGCGTGCCGGATTTGGCGATGTCGATGGCCGGGAATACGCGCTTGTCGGACACCTTGCGATCGAGCACGACCTCCGAGTTGCCGGTACCTTTGAACTCTTCGAAAATCACTTCGTCCATGCGCGAACCGGTATCGATCAGCGCCGTGGCAATGATGGTCAGCGAACCGCCTTCTTCAATGTTGCGGGCAGCACCGAAAAACCGCTTCGGCCGTTGCAGAGCGTTGGAATCGACGCCGCCGGTCAGCACCTTGCCGGACGACGGAACGACAGTGTTGTAGGCACGACCTAGGCGTGTGATCGAGTCGAGGAGGATGACCACATCCCGCTTATGCTCGACGAGACGCTTTGCCTTCTCAATGACCATTTCGGAAACTTGCACATGGCGTGACGGCGGCTCGTCGAATGTCGACGAAATCACTTCGCCCTTCACGGACCGCTGCATGTCGGTAACTTCCTCGGGCCGCTCGTCGATCAGCAGCACGATCAGGTAGCACTCGGGATGATTGGTCGTGATCGAATGGGCGATGTTCTGCAGCAGCACCGTTTTGCCGGTCCGCGGCTGAGCCACGATCAAAGCGCGCTGGCCCTTGCCCATTGGCGCGACGATATCGATGACGCGCGGCGATAAATCCTTGATCGTCGGATCTTCGATTTCGAGCTTGAGCCACTGCGTTGGATACAGCGGCGTCAGGTTATCGAAATGGCTCTTATGCTTGGTTTTTTCGGGGTCTTCGAAGTTGATGTTCGAAACCTTCAGAAGCGCGAAATAGCGTTCGCCATCTTTAGGGGAGCGAATCTGACCTTCGACCGTGTCGCCTGTGCGCAGCGCGAACCGGCGTATCTGCGATGGCGAAACGTAAATGTCGTCGGGGCCCGGCAAATAATTGGCTTCGGGCGAGCGCAGGAAGCCAAAGCCGTCCTGGAGAACTTCGACAACGCCCGTGGCGGTGATCTCAGTTTCCTGCGTTGCCAGCTGTTTCAGCGTGGCGAACATCAATTCTTGTTTGCGCATCGTCGAGGCGTTTTCAACGCCTGTCTCTTCGGCAAACGTAACCAGCTCGGCGGGCGATTTCCGCTTCAAATCTTCGAGCTTCATATCCTTCATGGAATACTCCGGGGCCGCAAAAGGGGCCGGGCAGAACGTGGTGGGAGGGTGTTGTGGGCGATGGACAACGGCTCAGCGAGGGCTTTACCGGGCATAATCAGTGGGGGGTGTCGGGTCGGCGAGCTGCCGAGCAGGTGCGACGGGTGGGCCGTCTGACCATCATCCTGAGTAGGATGACATCAACATAGCAGACCTGCGACGGTCTGCAAAGCTTCAAAAAGGCTTCACGACGACGAGGATCACGATCACAATCATCAATACGGTCGGAATCTCATTGACCATCCGCCAATAGCGCGGCGGCTTTTCATTGCGATCTTCAGCAAACGCCCGAGCTGCCGCACTGAACATGCCGTGGACGCCAGAGAGGGAAATGACGGCCGCGAATTTTGCCAAAAACCACCCGCTCGCCAAGTGACCGCCGACATACGCCAGCCACACACCAAGGACCCACGCGATGATCATCGCCGGCGTCATGATAATCATCAACAGACGGCGTTCCATCACCTTGAACGTTTCAGATTGTGGTGACCCCTTCGGCGCATCGCAGTGATAAATGAATAGCCGCGGCAGATACAGCAAACCGGCCATCCACGAGATGATAGCGACCACGTGGATCGCCTTGATCCAGAGATAGGCGCCGTCGCCTAACAGCATCATCAGCACGGCAATGGCCAACACCGTCCCTAGCAGGGCAATGCCAGCGCGTTTGCCGGCGGACGCACCGGGGACAGTGGCCAATGGCTGATCAGGGGCGCTCACCATCGCCGCTTACACTCCAGCGCGAACCCGGGCGACCAACTGCGCGACATGCTCTGGCGGCGTTTCTGGCACAATGCCGTGGCCGAGATTGAAGATGAAGCGTTTGCCGTCCATTTCTTCGAGAATTTCATCGATGCGCTCGTCCATTTGAGCGCCGCCGGAAACAAGCAACAGCGGATCGAGATTGCCCTGCACGACGACGTCTTCGTCCTCGAAAGCTTCGCTCATGACCCACGGCGGCGTTGCCGTATCGCAGCCGATGCCGTTGACGCCGGTCTCACTGACGTACCAGCCCGCCATCGGACCCGCGCCACGCGGAAAGCCAATCACCGGCACGTTTGGATGCTTGGTTTTGAGCGCCGCTCGAATAGCTTTGGTCGGTTCGACCACCCAGCGATCGAACTGATCGTCCGGTAAGCTTCCAGCCCACGTATCAAAAATTTGCAGCACGTCCGCCCCAGCTTTGACTTGGCCATCGAGATACGTGATCGACGTTTCCACCAGCAGATCAATCAAAGCCTGAAACCCTGCCGGATCGCGATAGGCCCAGAGCCGCGCTTTAGCCTGATCGGTCGAGCCCTCGCCTTGCACCATGTAAGTCGCAACCGTCCAAGGTGCGCCACAAAACCCAATCAACGCCGTCTCTTTCGGCAAATCCTGTCGGAGGCGCTGAACCGTTTCCCACACCAGCGCATATTTCGATGCCGTGTTCGATACGGCGAGTCGGCCAAGATCTGCAACATCGCGCACTGGATCCAAACGCGGGCCTTCACCCTCGGCGAAGGTCAACTGCTGGCCGAGTGCGTCAGGCACCACGAGAATATCGGAAAACAAAATCGCCGCATCAAAGCCATAGCGGCGGATCGGCTGCAACGTCACTTCGGCCGCCAGCTTCGGCGTGTAGCACAAATTGAGAAATCCGCCGGCCTCGGCGCGCGTCGCTCGATATTCGGGAAGGTAACGGCCAGCTTGGCGCATCAGCCAGATCGGCGGCGGCGATACAGCCTTGCCGTGAAACGGAGCCAGAAATCGCCGTTCGATGGTCGTCGTCTCGGACTTTTGCACGGCGGCCCTTCCTTCTCTTCAAATTCTGAAAAGTTTTTTGAATCTTACTGTTATGACTCTTAGACCGTTGGTTAACGGGGATAAGCCTCCGGTCCAGCGCTTGTGCACAGCTCGTCCACAGCAGCTGAGTGTTGCCACGAGGTCTAGTCTGGCCATGCGATGAAAAGCAATAGAGCTTGATCTCCTCCGCCATTCAACGGCTTGCGTCCAAGATGGTCGACCAACTCCAAGGAATACCCTGTTGACAACCACAGGATGGGTGCCCGGCGCCGAGGATCGTATTGAGGATCGGCCGTTTCCGGATAAAGACATTCATGGCGGGCGAGATGTGGGTATCTCAGATGGCTTTCGCCAAGTTGTTGTCTCAACCCGGCGGCGATGGCCGCTGCAGCTAAAACGGCCGACAGTTTTGAACAGCTTACGCGCACCGTTTCGAAGGGCACCGTGATGACGCTTCCGAGTTTGTTTCACATGCATTTGGTGTCGGACGCGACGGGCGAAACGCTGGCGGCGATCGCCAAGGCAGCCGCGGTCCAATACCCGATGGTCCGCCCGATCGAGCACATGCATCCACTTGTTCGCACGCACCGCCAGCTCACGCGCGTGCTGGCCGAGATCGATAAACAGCCAGGCATTGTTCTCTACACCGTCGTCAACAAGACCCTTGTCGAAGAGCTCGAAGCGCACTGCAAGACATTGAAGATACCCTGCTTGGCCGTGCTGAAACCGATCATGCAGGTGTTTGAGAGTTATCTCGGCGCCCCGCATACGCCGACGGTCGCCGGCCAGCACGTGCTCGATGCCGACTACTTCCGCCGCATCGATGCGATGAATTTCACGATGGCGCATGACGACGGCCGATTGCCCGACGATCTCGACGACGCCGATATCATCGTGCTCGGTATTTCGCGCACGTCGAAAACCCCGACGAGCCTTTATCTGGCTCAGCGTGGCTATAAGACAACCAATCTGCCTTTGGTCCCCGAAGTGGCATTGCCAGAATGTCTCTTCGCACCCCACAAGGCCTTCGTGGTTTGCCTCGTCGCCAACGTTGATCGGATCGCAGACGTGCGCCGAAACCGCGCGGTATTGATGGCCGATCGCGATCTTGAATCGTATGTTGATCGCGATGCGATCACGGCCGAAATCGCGTTCACACGAAAGATCGCGGCACAATACGGCTGGCCGATCATTGACGTCACCCGTCGGTCAATCGAAGAATCCGCAACGATGATTTTGAAGCTGCTTCACGACCGCAACGGCGGCAAGCGAGCTGATCGCGAGACCGGCGATGCATAACGACAACGCGCCTCGGCTCATTTTAGCGTCACAAAGCAAGGCGCGACGCGCGATGCTGAAATCTGCCGGCATCGCCTTCGATGCCGTCGCCGCCGACATCGACGAGGGCGCCATTCGAGCTTCCATGATGTCGGAAAGCGATTGCGCCGAAGCCGCTGATATTGCGGCCGTGCTGGCGTTTGAAAAGGCCCGAAGCGTCGCGCTCACGCATCCTGGTTGCTACGTCCTGGGATCGGATCAGGTCCTGGCGCTGGGGCGCCATATGTTCAGCAAGGCCGAGACGATCGCTGAAGCGCGGGATAATTTCGATCGGCTGCGCGGGCGCATGCACGAACTGGTCTCGGCCGCGGCTCTGGTGCGCAACGATGAGGTGATCTGGCAGGGGGTCGATACCGTTCAATCGACGATGCGGCGGGTTTCCGACGCGTTTTTGGACGATTATCTCGCGCGCGTCGGTGACCGCGTTTTAGATACTGTCGGCGGCTACGAAATCGAGAGCGACGGACTTCAATTCTTTGATCGAATTGAAGGTGACTATTTCACGATTCTCGGCATGCCGCTGCTGCCGGTCTTGCATCAGTTGCGATCACACGGTGTGGTGGCGTCATGACCGAGAGGGCCATCGCGCGCGCGTGCGTCATCGGTTGGCCGATCACCCAATCACGGTCTCCGCTCATTCATGGGTATTGGCTGAAGGCCTACGGTATCGCCGGCAGTTATACGAAGGAAGCGATTGCCGCCGACCACGTCGAAACTTTTCTGCGCACGCTGGAAACTCACGGCTTTGTCGGATGCAACGTGACGGTGCCGCACAAAATCGTCGCCTATCACCTCGCCGTTCTGAAAGATGCGTCCGCCGCGGCTGTCGGCGCTGCCAATACGCTTTGGCTTGAAAACGGGCAACTCGCCTGCGCCAACACCGACACTTACGGCTTCATGACGAACCTCGCGGTAACCGCACCAACATGGAGCGCTTATGATGGGCCGGTGATGGTGCTCGGCGCTGGCGGATCAGCGCGCGCTGTCGTCTACGGGCTGCTTCAGGCCGGACGTCGCGATGTTCGCGTCTACAATCGCTCGCTCGATCGGGCGCAGGAGATCGTTCGCCAGTTCGGTGCCGGTGTCAGCGCTCATGCGTGGGCCGCGCGCAATGCGCATGCGCGAGACGCGGCGCTCATCGTCAATACCACGACGCTCGGTATGAATGGCGTCGGTGATCCAGCGATTGATTTCGCTGTGGCGCAGCCGCATTGCGTTGCTGCCGATCTTGTTTACGTGCCGCTTGAAACGGCTTTTCTCCGCCATGCCAAACGCCACGGACTTCACGTCGTTGGCGGCCTCGGCATGTTGCTGCATCAAGCCGTGCCTGGTTTTGCCCGCTGGTTTGGTGTCACGCCTGAGGTCACCGATAATTTGGTTCGGCTGATCGCCCGCGATATCGAGGCTGTCTAATGTTGATCATCGGATTGACCGGCTCGATGGGGATGGGAAAATCAACCGCTGCCGAGAGACTTCGCCAGCTTGGCATTGCCGTCTTCGATGCCGACGCGGATGTTCACCGCCTCTACGATGGCCCGCTCGTGCCGATGATTGAGGCGGCGTTTCCCGGCACCACCCTCGACGGCAAGGTCGATCGGGCAAAACTTTCCCAGGCGTTACTCTTGCAGCCCGATCGATTTACGGTGCTTGAATCGATTGTCCATCCTGCTGTGCGCCAGAGCCAGTTGGCGGTGTTGAACGCGCAAGCTGCAAAAGGCGTGGAGCTCACGGTGTTGGAAATCCCGCTGTTGTTTGAAAGCGGCGGAGAGACCCGGGTCGACGCCGTGATTGTCGTCAGCGCCAATCCTGACGTTCAACGACAACGGCTGCTGGCCCGGCCCGGCATGACAGGCGAAAAAATCGACACGCTGTTGGCGCGGCAAATGCCTGATGCCGAAAAGCGCAGTCGCGCCGATTTCGTCATTGATACGAACGGGCCGGTCTCGGCCTGCCACGATCAAGTGGATGACATCATCAGCCGGCTCGCGGGCTGGCCCTGCACGGCTTATGATCGTTACTGGCGACCGGCAGCGCCGCCGTGTGATCCCAACGAGACCCGATAATCATGCGCGAAATCATTCTCGATACTGAAACCACCGGCCTTGATGCTAAAAAAGGCGATCGCGTTATCGAGATCGGCTGCATCGAAATCTTCAATCGCATTCCGACCGGGCGCGAGTTTCACGTCTTCATCAATCCCGAGCGCGAGGTGCCGGCTGAAGCCGAAGCGGTGCACGGGTTGTCATCAATGTTCCTGAAAGACAAACCGTTATTTCGCGCCATCGCGAGCCCGTTCTTGGAATTCATCGCAAATGACCCACTGGTCATTCACAACGCGTCGTTCGATGTTGGGTTTTTGAATGCTGAGTTTGAAAGATTAAAACTCAAGCCGCTCGCTGTGACGCGGATTGTCGACACGCTGGCGCTCGCGCGCCGCAAGCACCCGGCCGGTCCAAACTCGCTCGATGCACTCTGCAAACGCTATGGTATCGACACGTCAAAACGAACCAAACACGGGGCCTTGGTCGACAGCTTATTGCTGGCTGAAGTCTACGTTGAACTGCTCGGTGAACGCCAAGCAGCTCTGGGGCTGCACAGCGCTGCGTCAGCTGCGGCCGAGCGTGCAGGCCGCAGCGCGCTTGACGGCCGTCAAACGGCACGCCCACGCCCGCAACAGCTCCCGTCGCGACTTCGCGACAGCGATCGCGCCGGGCATCGCAGCTTCATCGAGACGCTGGGGGTAAAAGCTGTGTGGCTCAAACATTGGGCGACGACAAAGCCGGATGGCACGACCGATAAATAGTGAGATTAGGCGTTGGCCTTCGCCGGCGCACGTTCCTGCTGGCGGCGCATAAACAAGCCGGCAAAGTCTATGGGATCAAGCAGTAACGGTGGAAATCCGCCTTCGCGCGTCACATCCGCAACGAGGCGGCGCAAAAACGGGAAAATCATCGATGGCCCGGAAATCAGCAAAAACGGTTGCAACGCTTGTTCCGGGATCGTCTCAATTTTGAAGAGTCCGGCGTAAACCGCTTCCAAAACGTAAATTGTGCCGATGTTATTGGCGGCGGTCGCCTTGAACTCGATGGCGCTTTCATAAAGCTCGCCCTCGATGCGCTGGGCATTGACGTTGACCTCGACTTTCAGGTTCGGCGTTTCGCCGCCGCCCGTGATCAGCTTGCGGACATTTGGATTTTCAAACGACAAATCCTTCAGATATTGGCTGACGATCTTGGCTTGAATTGGCGTTGAAGCGTCGGCTTTCACAGCGTCGGTTGCGCCGTTTTTGCCGTTCGTCGGCTCTGCCATCTTGTCCTCCTGGAAGGGCGCGTTGCGCCCATCGTGTGATGGAGCGTGCGCTAGCATGTCGGGTGTCAACGCGCAATCAACGTCGCTTGGGGCACGTCTCGCCCCATCTATCGTGTTCGCCGGACGGCCTTTTCAGCCGGAATCGTTTTTTCGCTCAGCCGCTCATACTCGCCTTCGATCGTGACAGCGTGAGCGTCGTCGGCAGCGGTTTTTCCGTCAGGGGCCTTTTCTGCTGCTTTATAACGAGCGGAGGCGCTCTCAAACGGAACGCTTCCAAAGATTTTCAAGATGCCGCTTGAGATCAACCAGTGACGCAGTGGCGGAACGAGCAGCAAAATTCCGAGAGCATCGGAAATCAGGCCCGGAAAAATCAGCAGCATACCGGCGACGACCTGTAAAAAGCCGTCGAGGATTGGCCCAAGGCCGTCGCGACCGCGTTCGATGCCCTGGAGCGCGCGCGAAACCATGGAAACGCCAACGCGACGGATCACGATGGTCCCGAGGATTGCGGTCGCGATGACGAGGAGTGCGAGGCGGGCAAAGCCGATCGCTTGTCCCAAACGGATCAACACGCCGATTTCGAGCAGCGGGAGTGCCGCTAGCGCGAGCAAAAATGCCAGTTTGGTTCGTTGGGACATGTTTGTGAGCCGGGTTATCTGCGACTATAACTTGCAATCGTCAGGATGGCCAAGCTGGCTATTCTTCGGCACAAGCAACGGATGTAAAGCGATGCGCAGTTACAAAAATTGTAGGCCATAGCGAGGTTGGCTTGACCGCACCGCTGGCCTACAGTCTTGTCAGCTGTTTTGAGGAGTTCATTGGACCAGATCGGATGAGGTCGGCTGCGGAACCACGCTGTGGCGCTTGCGTGTTAAATCGCAGGCGGGCGGTCTGCGGCACTGAATTTGCTCTAAGCCTTCCATCTGTGGCATTGCGACCTTAGATAGTCGGATCGGGACGATTTACGTACCAATGTTGGATTGTGCCGCTCCACCGCCCCAGTCAGCAGGTCTGATTAGCCAACTTGAGGCGTCAGGTCCGACATGCCAGTTCGAGAAAGCTCAGCCGTATGAATGGTCAGTTTGATTTAATTACCTTGATTTCACTCATCGTTGCTGTGGTGGCGATCTTGAAACTGCGTAGTGTGCTGGGTCATCGCACGGACGAGGACGACTCCCGCGTCGAACGCTTGAAGACACGCGAGCGCGAGCAAGCCGCGTTGCAAGCCGACAAAGGCACCGCCGACGTCATCACGCTGCCACGTCGAACTCCTGATCCGGCTGAACAGCCGGCAGCGGCTGAGGCCGAAGGACCATCTCTTGAAACGCGCATTCGGTCGTACCCGGTCGCAGACCCGACGGTGACTGACGGACTATTGGAAGTCGCGACTTTTGACGCAGATTTTGAGCCCGAAGCTTTCGTCCAAGGTGCTTCGGCCGCGTATGAATTGATCGTCTCGGCGTTTGCCGAAGGTGATCGCAAAACGCTCAAAGATTTGCTCAGCAAAGAAGTGAATGAAGGCTTCGTCGCGGCCATCGCTGACCGGGATAGCCGGGGCGAGACGATCGATCAGCAATTCGTCGGTATTCGAAAAGCCGAGATCGTTGAAGCCGAGATGAAGGTCGGCACTGCATTTTTGACTGTCCGCTTCGTCAGCGAACTCATCACCGCGACGCGTAACAAGGCCGATGAAATTATCGCGGGCGACCCCCAAAAGATCAAACATGTGACCGACATCTGGACGTTCAGCCGCGATGTCTCGAATGCCCGCGCACTTGCAAATCCCAATTGGCGATTGGTGGCGACACAAGCCCCGAATTAGTTCACCCTCGCCGGCGACTCGGTTCGGCGTGATCAACGAGGGCTTGGCTCCGGGGGCGCCGCGTGAGCACTGCGAGAGCTAGCCTGCCCAGACGCTTGCGGCGTGTCACCAGATACGCTTTGCTGGCCGCCTGTGTTTCGATGGCGCCTGCGCCATCGGGCTTAGCCGGATCACCGATGACGACCACCGCCATCACGCTAGAACCCGTTCCCTACGCCGCACTGTCCGGCTGGGCCGACGACGATCACTTGGCTGCCTGGGACGCTTTTCTCGCGTCGTGCCAACCGATCTTGGACGCCGCGCAATCGGGAACCAAATCGGGCGTACAAAAGCCGAGCCTGGCGCTGCTGGATACCTGTCAACTGGCTTTGCTTTCGACGCAAGCCGGCAAGCCGCAAACACGGGCGGGCGCAAAAGCGTTCTTCGAGCGGTTTTTTCAACCGCACAGCGTTGCTCATGCCGCCGGTACAGGGCTGCTGACTGGATATTATGAACCGCTGGTCAAAGGTTCGCGGGTTCGCGATGCGCACTATCAAACACCGGTTTACAAGCGCCCGATCGATCTCGTGAACCTCGTGCCCGAAAGCGAACGTGGCGCTAAAGGGTCGGTCTTCACACACATGCGTCAGACCGGCAAAGGCTTGGTGGCGTATCCGACGCGTGCCGAAATCGAGCAGGGGGCGTTGGCCGGCCAGGGTCTCGAGCTGATGTATTTCAGCGATCCCGTCGAAGTCTTCTTCATGCAGATCCAAGGCTCGGCCCGCATCGAACTGCCGACCGGTGAAAAGGTGCGCATCTCTTACGATGGTAAGAACGGTTATCCTTACACCTCGATTGGGCGTCATCTGATCGACGACGGCGCGTTCACGTCCGAGAGCATGTCATTGCAGGGCTTGAAGCGATGGCTGAAAGCCGATCGCAAACGCGCCGAGCCCGTCATGTGGAAAAACCAATCCTACGTGTTCTTCCGCGAGCTTGCCGGAAGCCAGGCCGAGAGCGCCATGGGCGTGCTGCATATTTCGCTGCAGCCTGGCCGCAGCCTGGCGGTCGACACAGCCTTCCACGCCATTGGAACACCCATTTATGTCTCGTCTCCAACGCTGACGCACGCCGTCAAGGGCAAAGCTTTCAACCGGCTGATGGTGGCGCAGGACGTCGGCTCAGCCATCAAAGGGGCAGAGCGCGGGGATATCTATTTCGGCTCCGGCGATCAGGCAGGGCGCACCGCCGGCATCACCAAACATCCCGGAAAATTCTACGTGCTTGTTGCCCGCGACTTTGCCAACGGCCAAACGGTTGTAGGCGACACGACGGGCCGCGCGCCGTGAAGAAGGCGCCGCCCAAACCGCCGCAAAAGTCGGCTGGCAAGGGCCGCCGCATTCCTCACCTCGATGACGACGAAGTTGATCTCTGGTCGATGGCGGCTCAGACGATCGAGCCGCTTAAGCGAAATAAAGCGCGTTTTCATGCGGCATCCGAGCGATCGAAAACCGAGCCGATGCCGCCACGCGCGACGCCAAGTTCAGGTGGCGCACCGCCATCTACGTCAGCGAAGATTATGAAACCGGCTGCGACCCGCAGCCCACCTCCTCCAGCGCCCCACCCTAAAGTCGCTCAGCCTTCGGCGCCGCCGATCGCCGATTTTGATCGTCGCAAGGTACGCAAGATCCGCTCCGGTCAGGTCGACATCGAGGCGCGCATCGATCTGCACGGCATGCGCCAGGATGAAGCGCACACGGCACTGCGCGCATTCTTGATCCGCTGTCAGGGCAAGGGCCAGCGTTGGGTGTTGGTCATCACGGGCAAAGGCAAAGCAAGCGACCGGTATGCGGACGCACCGTTTGACATGACGGTCAATCGCGATCGCGGAGTTCTGAAGCGCAACGTGCCGCGCTGGCTGGCCGAGCCAGATCTGCGGCCACTGGTCGTGAGCTATACGACAGCTGCCATTCAACACGGCGGCGACGGCGCGATCTACGTCCATCTGCGCACCAAGCGGCACCAGCGCTAAGGCCTCCGCACTAGAAACACAGGCCCTGCAATTTTTGCAGCGCTTGGCCGAGGCCCGCTAGCGAATAGGTATCGGTGACCACCGTGCCGCGCTCGGACGTGACAGTGACCGATAGCTGCGCGCCTTTCTTCATGGCGTCGACCAGTTTCAACTCCTGGATGGCGTCCGCCACAAAGGCGCGATCATTGGTACCAAATAGAACGAACGTGGCCGCACTGATCGTCACCAATCCATCTGTTTTGCCTTTGACCGCAAATCCCATGCGAAAACTAACTTCGCTTTTGATGCCATCCTGCGGCCAGGCAGAAATGTAAATCCGGGGCGCTTCACGTGTTGCGCCGGCCGGAACGCTGGATTTCGGTTCGCTGGTGACAAAACAAAATTGATGTGGCGTGGCGTCATCAGCGTAAAGCGACCAGTCGGCGAATGAGTCCACCTTTGTAACAGCCGTGGCTGCCGGTGTCGGCGCCGAAAGCGTGATGGCGCACGCGAAAGCAAGTGTGGCACGGCGCAGAACCATCGGCATCACTGTCCCCCCTCGCCAATCGGCCTGTCGGCAAAGCGCGCCAGCGACTTCGCGCGGTCGTACATCACGATTGCTCCTGCCATCGCCACGTTGACGCAAAAGCTGGTCGGGATCTTGACCACATAGTCGCATCTGGCGAGCAACGGTTCGGATAGCGAGCCCATTTCCGGTCCCAGGACGTAGGCTGCGCGCAACGGGTGCCGGAAGCTGGGCAGATCGATGGCGCTATCGAGCAATTCGACGCCGACCAGTTTGCAACCGGCCGGCAGCGCCATGTCGTCAAGGGTCGACCAGTTGTAATGCGGCATGTGCAGCTGGCTTTTGGAGGTGTCGGCGTAAGCTTCAAGCGCGCGGTATGTGGCGCCGACCGTGAATGTGAAACTCGCTCCGAAGCCGTGCGCCGACCGCATCAAATTACCGAGGTTGAGCGACTTCGACATGCGCTCGGCGCCGATGGCGAAATAGCCTTTGGTGGTTGGCGGCCAATTGCTGGAGGTCCGGGTCATGGCGTCGCACACCTAGTCAAATTGCTCTGATTGTTCGGCAGTTGAGAGTTTTCAATCCGCACGTCATACCATCGACCACGCGACGCGTTCGGGCCGAGCGCGGCCGAAACAACTGACCGGGTTCGGTCACTGACGGGAGGTTTCACATGAGGGCTATGGTTTGCAAGAGGCTCGATGGCCCCGAGCATCTCGAATTGCGCGACGTGCCTGAACCCGTTGTCGCAGCGGGGCATGTGATTGTCAGGGTAAAGGCCGTCGGCTTGAACTTCGCCGATACGCTCATTACGCGTGGCAAATATCAATTCAAACCTGAACTGCCGTTTTCGCCCGGCGCGGAAATCGCGGGCGTCATTGAGTGCGTCGGCGCGGGAGTACCCGGCTGGTCAGCGGGTCAGCGCGTGATGGCCTACGTCAATTGGGGCGGCGCTTGCGAGAAAGTCCTTGTTGATGCACGCGCAGTGGTTGCCGTTCCCGATGCCGTTCCCGATGTCGTCGCCGCCGGATTATCGGTCACTTACGGGACCGCCATGCACGGCCTCATTGAGCGTGGCCGGTTGGCGGCCGGCGAAACAGTCGTTGTGACTGGCGCCGCCGGAGGCGCCGGACAAGCAGCCATCGACATCGCCAAACGGCTCGGAGCCCGTGTGATCGCGGTTGCGTCTTCGCGAGAAAAACTCGAGGCTGCGGCGGCGCGAGGTGCCGACGACGGCATCTTGTTCCCCGGCACTGATCTGAAAGAAACCGTCAAAGCCAAAACCGGCGGCAACGGTGCTGACATCGTTTATGATTGCGTCGGGGGTGAAGCAACCGAGCCGCTGGTGCGGGCGTTGGCATGGCGGGGCCGCTTGCTGGTCGTCGGTTTCGCCGCCGGTGAGATTCCCAAAATTCCGCTCAATCTATTACTGCTCAAAGGTGCCGAGATATCCGGTGTGTTCTGGGGCGAAGCGGTGAAGCGTGATCCGGCCACTCACGCCCGCAGCATGGAGCAGGTTTTGGGCTGGGTCGCGAACGACACCTTGCATCCAAGTCAACCGACCACCTTCGCGATGGCACAAATGAGCGAAGCGCTGGGGCTGCTTGAGCGGCGAGCGGTGCACGGCAAACTCGTCGTCACACTATGAGGGCCAGCGCTGCCGTGAAGTGGCTGTGTCATTGCCGATCAACGTTCATAGTCACCAACTGACGTCTTGATCTTCGTAGGCAAAACCGCAACCGCGCATCGGGAAGATATCTTCGATCGCATATGGCCCGCCGCCGGTGACGGGACGTGATGACATGACAACAGTTCGAGTCACCAGAAATGGATGCGATCGATAGCCGCCATAGCGCGTGAGAAAACGCGCCACGCGCTGAGCGTCTGAATTGCGCAATCGCGCCAATGTCACATGCGGCGTGAAAGGTCGCTTTTCCGGCGCAAACCCGGCCAATCGCGCAGCTTTTTCATGCGCCCGCGCGAGCGCGGTTAGTGCCGGTGACGCTTCTACGCTGGCCCACACCGCATGCGGATCGTAGCCGCCGAACACACCCAAGCCGACGAAGCGGAGTTCGAAGGGGTCCGGCTCAATGTCCGCCAAGTTGTCGATGAACTCGCGGGCCCGCGATCTATCGAGGTCACCGAGGTAGCGCAGGCTGATGTGATAATTGCCGGGATGAACCCACCTGGCGCCAGGCAGCGGTTGATGCAGCCGATAAAGCTCCTCGCGCAGGTCGTCTGGTAATTCGATGGCTGAGAATATCCGCGGCATCGCAACCTCCCACCAATCTGTAGGGCCAGCCATTCGAACCGAGTGGCGGCCCCGACTACTGAACGGCTGACTTTCGCGCCGCCGCACGTCGGACGAGTGCCTCGGCGTCCGGTAAAATGCGTTTGACGATTTCAGCGACGCCCTCGGTTGTCGGATGTAGACCATCCGATAAGATCAGCGATCGGTTGAGCGCCACGCCTTCGAGGAAAAATGGGGACAGGGCGACGTTATATTTTTTCGCCAGCTCAGGAAAAATAGCGTCGAAGGCGGCGACGTAGTCATCACCCCAATTGGATGGCGCCTTCATGCCGGCCAGCAGCACATCGGCGCCGGTGGCGGTGATCACGCTCAGCATCTTATCGAGGTTGGCGCGGGTCTGTTTGGGATCGACGCCGCGCAGTGCATCGTTGGCGCCGAGTTCGAGGATGACGGCATCGGCTCCGGTTTGCAGCGTCCAGTCGAGGCGCTCGACGCCGTTCGCTGTCGTGTCGCCCGAAACGCCGGCATTGACCACGAGCACCTTGTGGCCGCGCGCCTGAAGCGCCACTTGCAGTTGGGCCGGAAACGCGGCAGACGGCGGAAGCAAATATCCGGCCGTCAAACTGTCACCAAAGGCGACGAGCGTGATCGGCGTAGCCGCCGTGTCGGCGCGCACAGGGAAGGTCAGCATGACAATTGCAAACAACTTTAGAAGTGCTCTGAACGGCGCCGCGCGCATCGATCGTCCGTGAACAAATTTCATGTTTCCGCCTTACGTGTCGTCCAAGACCGGGACGGTTGACGTAGACATTGGTGATGCCCGCGACAAGTCAACAGCATCATCTCTTAATTTATGGCGGCGGCCGACGCCGATATCGTGGCCATCAGCGAATTTCCCCACGACAACCCCGCCCAAGCATGAAAGCGAAGCGATTTTGACGGATCCCATCATCACACTCGACAATCTGCATTTGACGCTGACCAGCCGCGCCGGGCCGGTCAATATTCTGCGTGGCGTGTCGCTCGCCGTTACAGGCGGGTCAACGGCGGCGATTGTCGGCCCGTCGGGTTCCGGCAAAACGTCGCTGCTTATGGTGATGGCTGGATTGGAGCGGGCGACGAGCGGCAGAATTGTTGTCAGAGGCCGGGATTTACAGGGCCTTGGTGAGGATGCGCTGGCGGTGTTTCGTGGCGCTGAAATGGGCATCGTGTTTCAGGCCTTCCACCTGGTGCCAACGATGACGGCGCTTGAAAACGTCGCATTGCCGCTCGAACTCGCCGGTGCCGCTGGCGCGTTTGAAACGGCCCGAAGCCTGCTCGACGAAGTCGGCCTTGCGGCCCGCGTCGACCATTTTCCGGCAGAACTCTCGGGCGGTGAACAGCAACGCGTCGCGTTAGCGCGTGCACTTAGCCGTCGTCCGCGTCTCATTCTGGCGGATGAGCCAACCGGAAATCTTGACGGCAAAACCGGAAAGCAAATCGTCGATCTGCTTTTTGGCCTTCGCGCGCGGATGGATGCAACATTGATCCTGGTGACTCACGACGAGCGGCTGGCGGCAATGACCGATCGCGTCATCCGCATGGCCGACGGCCGCATCGCTTCCGATGAGGCGCGGGGCCAGCCATCCGCCACCGTTCGAGCGGTGTCGCAATGAGCGTCGCGGCGCAGGGCGGTCAGACTGGCGCTTCCAGAGGCGCAGGATGGCGCACCATCTTACGGCTTGGCACGCGCGAACTGCGCGGCGGACTCAAAGGCTTTCATGTTTTTATCGCCTGCTTGGCGCTCGGGGTGACGGTGATCGCAGCCGTCGGCGCGTTGGGTGATGCACTCCGCGCCGGATTCGCACGACAGGGCGAAGTTATTCTAGGTGGCGACGTCACGTTTGCCCGAATGCATGCGCGTGCAACAGCTGACGAGCGTCGCGTGTTTCAGTCGTTCGGCGCGACCAGCGAGACAGCCACCATGCGGACCATGGCGCGGCGGCTGGATGGCTCCGAGCAGGCTTTAGTCGAACTGAAAGCCGTGGATGACGCCTACCCGCTAGCGGGTGCCGTCACGCTTGGTGGCAGTGGACCGTTGGCGCCAGCGATCGCGGGCATTGGTGCGGTTGCGGATCCCATGCTGCTGGAGCGCTTCGGTCTGAAGGTCGGCGACCGTATGCGCATTGGCGATCGCGAAGTTGAAATTCGCGCTGCGCTGACGTCCGAGCCCGACGCCGTTGCCGACCGGCTGACCTACGGGCCGCGCGTCTTCATTTCGATGCCCGCTTTTGAAGCCAGTGGTCTCGTCAAGCCCGGCACGCTCATTCGCTGGCGCTACGGCGTCAAACTGCCGCCGAATGCCTCCGACGATCGCGAGACTTTGAAAAATTTGCGTACGGCAACCGCGTCCCAATTGCCAGAAGCGGGCTTCACCGCGCTTGATCGTCATGATCCCAATCCGCAGATCACCCGAACGCTCGACCGGCTGCGCCAGTTTTTGATTTTAATCGGCTTAGCGTCTCTGATGGTCGGCGGCGTCGGCATTGCCAACGCAGTCGCGACGTTTGTCGATAAGCGCGTCAAGGTCATTGCCACGCTGCGCAGTGTTGGCGCCACCGGCGAGCAGATCATCGGAATTTTTCTAGTCCAAATTCTCGCCATGAGCGCCATCGGGATCGCTATCGGCTTGGCTCTCGGCGTTCTCGTGCCAGGGCTTGTCGATCGGTTTTACGGAGAGGTGCTGCCAGTCCGCACTGAATTGAGTGTGTCACCGCAAAGCTTGGCGATTGCCGGTCTGTACGGATTGCTCGTGGCATTGCTGTTTGCTCTGTGGCCGCTCGGTCGCGCCGAAAATGTCCGTGCCAGCGTGTTGTTTCGAGAACAACTTCAGGCCGTGCACGGGCGCCCGCGATTTTTGATCTCGGCTGCGATCGCCGTTATTCTGGTCTGCTTGGTCGGGCTTGCCGTCGCCACGTCCGAGCCGCGTCGCATCGCCGTCTATGTCATCGCCGGGTTGATCACGATGCTGGTGGTGTTCAGCGGCCTCGGCGTGCTGGTCACGCGGCTGGCGCGCCGTGTGCCACGGCCGTCGTCGCCGGTGCTGGCGCTGGCCGTGCGCAATATCGGGTCACCCGATGGCCTGACCCGGTCGGTCCTCCTCTCGCTCGGCACTGGCTTGTCACTGTTGGTTGCTGTGGCGCTGGCCAACGCCTCGCTGGTCGATGAGTTGAAAAGCCGTCTGCCCGAGCAGTCGCCGGATTATTTCCTGCTGGATGTGGCAAAGGACGAGTTCGCAGCGCTGGAGCAGTTTGTCGATGAGCGCATTCCGGGCTCGAAAATGATCGAAGCCGCGATGCTGCGCGGCCGCCTAGTGAAGCTCAAGGGTGTGCCGGTCGAGCAAATTAAAGCCCCGCCGGAAGCCCAGTGGGTGTTGTCGGGCGATCGCGGCCTGAGTTATGCGACCGACGTTCCCGACGGATCGACTGTAACGGCGGGGACGTGGTGGTCGGCCGACTATAGCGGTCCACCGCTGGTTTCGTTCGAGCGCGAATTGGCCGAGAAGCTCGGTGTCGCGGTCGGCGATTCCGTCACCGTCAACGTGCTCGGCCGAAACATCGACGCCAACATTTCAAACCTGCGCGACGTGAAATGGGAAAGCCTCGCCATCAATTTCGTCATGGTGTTCTCACCCAATACCTTAAAGGCCGCGCCACATAATTTGCTGGCGACCATTACACTTCCGGATGGTGTGACGCCGTCGGCCGAGGCCGATTTGACCCGTGCACTCGGCAAAGCCTACCCGTCCGTTAGCGCCATCCGCGTGCGCGACGCCATCGACCAGTTCAACAAGGTCTTCGCAAAAATCATGACGGCCGTGCAGATCGCTGGGAGCGTGACGTTGTTGGCCGGCGCGCTCGTTCTCGCCGGCGCATTAGCCACAGCGCAGCGCCGTCGTATTTTGGAGGCTGTGATCCTCAAAACCATCGGCGCCCGGCGCTCGCAGATCCTCGCGGCCCACGCTTGCGAATACGCTCTGCTTGCATCGATAGCCGCATTGGTGGCTATTTTTCTAGGTGGCGGCGTGGCTTACGTTGCCGTCACGCAAGTCATGGAACTGGATTTCGTGTTTTCACTGAACGCCGTTTTGCAAACTCTCGGGGTTGCCGCCGTCCTAATCGCTGTCTTCGGCGGGCTGGGCACCTGGGGGGTCCTGAGGGCACCGGCGGTCCCGGTGCTGCGCTCTGAATAAATCATTGAGCGTGGCGCTCCGTTGGGCCTTGAAAGCCAAGTCAACGCACCGCATATCTACGTCAAGCTGGGCGATTATCGCCAGTTCAGGAGAGGAAACCGTCACTATGGCTGAAGCCTATTCGAGACCCGCTGTCTCTCGCGGTACTGCCCGCACCGCTGGCGACATCGACCAGGGTTTGCGGTCGTTCATGATTGGCACCTACAACTACATGGCGCTTGGCGTCGCTGGCACTGCCGTCGTGGTCCTGGCGCTGCTGAACAGCCCGGCCGCATTGGCGGTGATTGCGTCCGGCCCATTGAAGTGGGTCTTGTTCGCAGCCGTTCTTGGCCTTGGCTTCTTCGCGCATAAATTGTTCTATTCGGGCAGCACCGTCGTCGCGCACGGCGCCTATTGGCTCTATTGTGCGATGTGGGGCGCGATGATGGCGCCTATGATTTATGTGTTTGTGTCCAAGGGCCTGATCGGGCTCGTTGGGCAGGCATTTTTCATCGCAGCCGCCACGTTCGCTGCAACGAGCGTGATTGGCTACACGACGAAAAAAGATATGACCGGCTGGGGCGGTTTCCTGTCGATGGCCTCGATTGGTTTGATCGTCGCTATGTTGGTCAGCTTCTTTTTCATCACTGATCCGGGCACGAGCAAGATGGTCAGCTTCGGCATTTCAGCCGTCGTGGTCCTGCTGTTCTCGGTTGCGACCGCTTGGGAAACGCAGAATATCAAGAACATGTATCTCGCCGGCGCCAGCAGCGGCGGTGGTGAAGAGTTCTTGAACCGTTCGTCGATCTTCGGCGCCTTCATGCTGTACGGTAGCTTCGTGACCTTGTTCGTTCACATTTTGAACATGCTCGGCATCATGAACACGGAAGAGTAACGGCAGTTTTCTCGGCATCTTGACTATGAAAAGGCCCCAATTTTTGGGGCCTTTTTGTATTGTAGGCCTCGGCGAAAAAGCTGCGGCTCTAGAACGTGACCACCTCAAATCGATCTTCGAGAACGTCTAAAACCCGCTGCAAATCGTGGCCGCGCTTCATGATCAGCCCGCCTGCCGCGATGACGCTGAAAGCGCCTTGCTTGCGCGCCAGCCGAGGATCTTTTTCGATCCGGTAGAGCGGATACTCACTGGATTTTCGAAACACCGAAAATACGGCCTTATCGCGCAATAGGTCGATGGCATAATCGCGCCAATCGCCAGTTGCCACCTTGCGCCCATAGAGACCCAGAATCGCGGTGAGCTCCGGGCGATTGAAAGTCGTGATATGAGCGGACGCCGCTTGACCCATCCCATTCGGGATTGGAGGGGCACGGCGCTGGCGTGCCGTCGTCAACGTTATCGGGTCAGAATCGCTCAATAGCGCGCCTCCCTCAACCAAGATAACCAGGATCGCGCCAACCAGCCATGAATGCAAGGGGCGGACGGCGGTGCCGCGCTCAAGTTCACAGCCCTGCGACACGCCAGGCGAATTGTGAAGTTTGCCATCGCAAATATCGCTGATTGAACAAAATGGCGTCCATGGATGGGCCATAATCCGCCGTAATAAAAAAGCATCTTTCATCATGTTGCTTGAGGCCTAGAGCCAAGAACCGGCTCTGGATCGACAGCCCCCCAGCCCCCCGGGGCCAAATTTACGGGTCTGGGCCTCGGCAACTCGACCGGACGCTACCCCCCAGCGGTCCGTATCTGCCCTGATGTCTGGCCCCCCAGCCAGACGGTATGTCTCTCTGAAGTGCCCCGAGAAGGGTCGGTTCCCCAGCCGGCCCTTCTCACTTTTCAAGCTCCCGTTATCGGGCATTTTATCAATTGTTATAAGCCGTCCGCTCCCTGGTCGCGTATACGTTGACCAGAGGAGAATTCAATGGCCGTATCCGACCGTTCGACGAAGCTGCCACGGCGCCGTTCGCCTTCCACCCCTCGCCGAGCCGCAGCCAGCAGTCTCAATCCTTTGCTGAGCTCTTGGACCGGCCCATTTTCGCTCCCGCCGTTTGAGAAAATCGACGCCAAGCATTTCAAACCGGCGTTGGACGCGGCGTTCAAAGCCCACAAAAGCGAGATTGAGAAAATTGCCGCGAATACGGCGAAGCCGACGTTTGCCAACACAGTGATCGCGCTTGAGAAAAGCGGTACGCTGCTGGCTCGCGTCGCGTCCGTTTTCAGTAATTTGGAATCAACGGACTCAACTGACGAGTTGCAGGACATCGCCCGCGACGTCGCCCCGAAATTTGCCGCCCACGAATGCATGATCCTGCTCGACAAGCGTCTGTTCGCGCGGATCGATGATTTGTATGGCCGTCGCGACGCATTGAATTTGCGGCCGGAGGATCTTCGCGTCCTGGAGCGCCACCACTTAGGTTTCGTACGCGCCGGCGCGCGGCTATCGGCGGCACAAAAATCGCGCGTCAAAGAGATCAATGCGCGGCTGGCGACGCTGGTCACGCAGTTCATGCAGAATGTTTTGAAGGACGAGCAGTCGTGGCGCATGGTTCTCGACGTCGATCAGGATTTGGCCGGCCTTCCCGAGACCATGCGCGCCAGCGCCATTCGCGCCGCAGCGGATGCCGGCCTTCCCGGCAAAGCCATGATCACATTGGCACGCTCGAGCGTCGAAGGATTTCTGACCTATTCGAGCCGCCGGGATCTTCGTGAGCAGGCCTTCAAAGCCTGGATCGCGCGCGGCGCTAACGGCGGCGATACCGATAATCGTCAAATCATCGCCGAGGTCGTGGCGCTGCGCGATGAGTCTGCTCGCTTGCTCGGCTACAAATCATTTGCCGACTTTAGTTTGCAGGACACGATGGCGAAAACACCCATCGCCGTCAGCGAGCTGTTGCAAGCGGTTTGGCCGAAAGCCGTCCAGCGCGCCGCAGCCGAGCGCGACGCTCTTGCCGCAGAAGCACGCCTGCAGGGTGGTAACTTCGCAATCGAACCGTGGGACTGGCGCTACTTCTCTGAAAAGGTCCGCAAAACCCAATTCGATATCGATGAAGCCGAATTACGCGCCTATCTGCCGCTCGACAATATGATCGCGGCCGCTTTCGATTGCGCGACGCGGCTTTTCGGACTGACATTTCACGAGCGCGACGATCTCCCGCGTTACCACGCGGACGTGCGCACATGGGAAGTCTCCGACGCTTCGGGCGGCCATGTCGGAATTTTTTACGGCGACTATTTCGCGCGGTCTTCGAAGCGATCCGGCGCCTGGATGTCGAGCTTTCGCGATCAGCATAACATCGGCAAAGGCGCAAACCCGGTCATCATCAATGTCTTGAATTTCGCACGCGGAGCCGATGGCGAGGCGACGTTGCTGTCGTTCGATGACGCGCGGACACTGTTTCACGAGTTCGGCCACGGCTTGCACGGCTTGTTATCAAACGTCACCTACCCGTCTATTTCTGGCACGGCCGTATCGCGTGATTTCGTCGAGTTGCCGTCGCAGCTCTATGAGCATTGGCTCTCAACGCCAGATGTGATGCAAAAATACGCCGTCCACTATCGGACCGGTGAGCCGATGCCCGCTGTACTGCACGGCAAGCTGAATGCGGCGCGGAGCTTCAATCAGGGCTTTGCCACCGTCGAGTACACCGCGTCAGCACTGGTCGATATGGCGCTGTACACCGGTGAGATTGCGCGGGTCGTCGACATCGAAGCATTTGAGCGCGAAACGCTGGCAGAAATCGGCATGCCGTCCGAGATCGTCATGCGCCATCGGCTACCGCATTTCATGCACATCATCGGCGGATATGCCGCCGGCTATTACAGCTATTTGTGGTCGGAAGTGATGGACGCCGATGCCTTCGCCGCGTTCGAAGAAACCGGCGATGTCTTTGACCCTGCGATGGCGAAAAAGCTCAAGCAGTTTAGCTATTCGGCCGGCAATACGCGCGATCCGCACGACGCCTACGTCGCCTTCCGGGGCCGCCCGCCGAACATCGATGGATTGCTCAAAAAACGCGGCCTCGCCGCGTAACGGGCAGTAACCACCGGCTTTCCCGCACAGCGCCACTGCCACCGCGTCATTACCAGAGCGCTGCCCAGGCCGCACCGATGATGGGACCGGCCCGGCCTTCCTGGATGAGCACGACCGATTTTTGCGTCTCGGGCATCATCACCGCGCCGCGAGGAATTTGAATGCGCATCGTCTGGCCCTTCCACAGGCCAATCGGTGCGAGGTCGCGCAGAATGTTGGTGTAAGTGATTGAACGGCCGGCGTTCTCACCCTGTTTGATCTCGATCGTGCCGGATTCCTGCACGACGCCGAGCCAAATGGTTGCCTCCTTGATCGAGCTGCCGGCTTCGGCCGCGCCCGTCAGAATGTTCAGCGTATTTTTTTCCTGCCAGAATCTCACTGGCACGTGCGCTTTGCTGCCTTTGCCCGCCGTCGACTCGATCGCGGATTCGATGTCCGATTTGTTGCTGCCGTTAACATGAGACAGTCCGTTCACGACGACTTGCGGCGTGTAGATGGCGCCATCGCCACGCGCTTTCGCATAGCCGCGCTGGCGTTCGGTGTTGCGCGCTGTCGCGAACGTGTCCTTCCAGCCAAGGTAATCCCAGTAGTCGACCGGGAGCGACAGCGCGATGATGCCTGGATCGTTGGCGAAAGTTTTCAACAGCGCGTCGGCCGGCGGACACGACGAGCAGCCTTGCGAGGTGAACAACTCCAAGACGGCGCGGATCGGTACCGGATCGGGGCCGCCCGGCGGATCGCCAGCCGCAACGTGTTCATCAGCCGCCAAGCCTGCGGACGAACCGGCAAGAAGCGCGAATAATGCCGAAGCAATCAGAGTTCGCCGTCGCATGTTTGCATCCTATCGGGGCGCGGCATCGATTGCCGTCGCAGCTCAACCTAGTGTGACGAGCGATCGCGTGAAAGTTAAACGCCGGTCACGAACCGTTGAACGGCCGCGCTGCGCTTCTCCAACTGGGTCCTGCTGTATTACGGGGCTGAGCGGCGATCTATTACATCGCGTCGGACAGATCTTGGCACAGGCACCTTTGGCGCCGCTCCAAAGCGGGAGGGCCACTTCGGATGTCGAAGCGGCCCTCGGCTGCGCGGCGCACACGTGTTCCCGGTCGAATGTCGTTTGATCGGCTAGGCCGCGAGATTGCGCAGCACGTAGTGCAGGATGCCGCCATTTCGGAAGTATTCGATTTCGTCCAGCGTATCGATCCGGCACAGCAGCGGCACCTGCAGCGCGGATCCGTCGGCGCGGGTGATGCTGACGCTCAACCGCTGGCGCGGCTGCACCGTTGCCAGCCCTGAAATCGCAACCGTCTCATCGCCCTTGAGCCCCAGCGTTTGCCATGTCGTGCCTGGCTCGAAGGTGAACGGCACGATACCCATGCCGACCAGATTGGAGCGGTGAATGCGTTCGAACGATTGGGCAATGACGGCGCGAACGCCGAGCAGATTGGTTCCCTTCGCCGCCCAATCGCGTGACGATCCGTTGCCGTATTCGATGCCGGCGAACACGACGAGTGGCACGCCTTCGGCTTCGTAGCGCATCGCCGCATCGTAGATCGGCAACTCCTCACCCGATGGGTAATGGATCGTCAAGCCGCCTTCCTTCACGGCGCCGCTCGCATCCTTCACCATGTGGTTCTTGATGCGGATGTTGGCAAAGGTGCCGCGCATCATCACTTCGTGGTTGCCGCGACGCGTGCCGTATTGATTGAAATCGGCAGGTTTGACGGCATGCTCGAGCAGGTATTTTCCAGCCGGGCTCGCGGCCTTGATCGATCCCGCCGGCGAAATGTGGTCGGTGGTGATCTTGTCGCCGAAGAGACCCAAAATGCGCGCGCCCGCAATGTCGGTGATCGCCGAAGGCGCTTTGCTGATCGTGCTGAAGTACGGCGGATTTTGCACGTAGGTCGACGTATCGTCCCAACCGTAGGTGAGGCCGGTGCCGGTCTTGATACCTTGCCAGTTGATGTCGCCTTTGAAGACGTCGGCATAGCGCGAGCGAAACATCTCGCGGGTAATGTTTTCAGCGACGAACCGTTGAATTTCCTGCGATGTCGGCCAAATGTCTTTGAGGTATACCGGCTTGCCATCGCGGCCGGTGCCGAGCGGTTCGGTGGTCAGATCAGTTTGGACCGTGCCAGCCAACGCGTAGGCAACAACCAGCGGCGGTGACGCCAGATAGTTCGCCTGCACGTCCGGCGAGACGCGGCCCTCGAAGTTGCGATTGCCCGACAGCACCGCCGCAGCGACGAGACCGTTGTCGTTGATGGCTTTCGAGATATCGACGGGAAGAGGACCTGAGTTTCCGATGCAGGTGGTGCAGCCGAAACCGACGAGATTGAAGCCGATTTGATCAAGAAACACTTGCAGGCCGGACTTCGAGAGATACGCGGCGACCACCTGCGATCCCGGCGCGAGCGACGTCTTCACCCACGGTTTTGAAGTCAGCCCGCGATCGACCGCATTGCGGGCGAGCAAGCCCGCCGCAATCAGCACACTTGGGTTCGAGGTATTGGTGCAGCTGGTGATCGCAGCAATCACAACGTCGCCGTGACCCAGATCGTAATCTTGGTTTTCGACTTTGACGCGCTTCGCCAGTTCGCCAGGCTTCTTGTATTCATCCGTCAGCGACGTTGCAAAACCGCTCTTGATGCCTGTCAGCGCGATGCGGCCTTCGGGACGTTTCGGCCCGGCCATCGACGGCACCACGTCGGCGAGTTCGAGCGATAACGTGTCGGTAAAGACCGGATCGGATGCGCCTTGCACGCGATAAAGGCCTTGCGCCTTACTGTAGGCTTCGACCAACGCGATGCGATGTGCGTCGCGGCCCGAAATCGTCAGATAGTTGAGCGTTTCGCCATCGACCGGGAAGAATCCGCAGGTCGCGCCATATTCGGGCGCCATGTTGGCGATCGTGGCGCGGTCGGCGAGCGTCATGTTGTCGAGACCGGGGCCGTAGAATTCGACAAACTTTCCAACGACGCCCTTTTTGCGCAACATCTGCGTGACGGTTAAAACAAGATCGGTCGCGGTCACACCCTCGGTCAAACGGCCCGTAAGCTTAAAGCCGATGACTTCCGGGATCAGCATTGACTGCGGCTGGCCGAGCATGGCGGCTTCGGCTTCGATACCGCCAACGCCCCAGCCCAGCACCGCGAGCCCGTTGACCATCGTCGTATGGCTGTCGGTGCCGACCAGCGTGTCGGGGTAGGCGACGGTGGTGCCGTCGGCCATCGTATTGGTCCACACCGTTTGTGAGAGGTATTCGAGATTGACCTGGTGGCAAATCCCGGTGCCGGGTGGCACAACGCGGAAATTCTCGAACGCGCCCTGGCCCCATTTCAAAAAGTTGTAGCGCTCGCCGTTGCGCGCATATTCCAGCGCGACGTTGCGGTCGTAGGCTTTGGGTGAGCCAAACTCATCGACGATGACCGAGTGATCGATGACGAGATCGACGGGCACCAGCGGGTTGATCTTCTTTGGATCGCCGCCCAGCCTGTTCATCCCGTCGCGCATGGCTGCAAGGTCGACGACAGCGGGAACGCCGGTGAAGTCCTGCATTAGAACCCGGGCTGGCCGAAACCCGATTTCCTTTTCGGTCTTTCCGGTGTTGTCGAGCCACTCGGCCATGGCGGCGATGTCAGCCTTGGTGACCGTGCGCCCGTCCTCATGGCGCAGCAGGTTTTCAAGCAAGACCTTCATCGAGAAGGGCAGTTTTGAAATACCCGTGAGACCGTTGGCTTCGGCGTCGGGCAGCGAATAATAGACATACGGCGTGCCATCGACGTCGAGCGTTTTGCGGCACTTGAAGCTGTCGACGGACATGGGGGTTACGGCGCTCAAGGTCTGGGCTCCTGGAAATAGAGTGACGAAAAACTATGCCGCCGGGGTGCCGACGGATGACTGCGCCAAATGCCTTGGATCGTCCCATCCCCGGCGCCGGCGCACGTTTTTGCGCTAGCTAAGGCCTCAACCTATCTCATAAATAATGCACCGCAAAACGGAAGCCGGTGTAAACATCGGCCGACGGCCTTGCGCCGTGGTGCCGCCCGGCGGGTGGCCTCGTCGACTACCACCCCCGTTCAATCCCTGTTTCCATGAACCGGCCATCGTGAAACTTGTCGCCGAAAACCTCGTTGTTGACCGCGGCGGCCGTACTATTTTGGACGGCCTGTCGCTGGCAGCCATTGGCGGCGAAGCGTTGCTCCTCACTGGGCCCAATGGCGCCGGGAAAACGACGCTGCTGCGGACGCTGGCGGGCTTCCTGCCGCAGGTGTCCGGCACCATCCGTTTCGAGGGTGGCGACGCCGATAAAACCATCGCCGAACAAGCTCATGTCGTGGGCCATGGCAATGGCGTGAAAGCCAATTTGACAGTCCACGAGAATTTGCTGTTCTGGGCGGCGTTTCTTGAAACGGAGGCCGCCGCCGAGCGTGTCAGAACGGCACTCACGCACTTTGGTCTCGACGCCCTCGACCACTATCCAGCGGCTTATCTGTCAGCCGGCCAAAAGCGGCGCCTCGGGCTTGCCCGGCTCCTGGTCGCTCATCGCCCGCTGTGGTTTCTCGACGAGCCGACGATGTCGCTCGACACGGCTTCGACGACACGGCTCGCAGTTGCCATCGACGCCCACACCGCCGGCGGCGGCCTCGTGCTCGCAGCAACGCATCTGCCGCTCGGGCTAGCCCGCGCCCGCACCTTCGATTTACCAAGTGCCTTGCCGGGATTTCGAACAACCGCTGCGGAGGCGCGACTTTGAACGCCTTTTGGACCTTGGTCGGTCGCGACATTCGCTTAGCCGTTCGCGAAGGCGGCGCGCTTGGAACCGCGCTCGGCTTCTTTCTGATCGTGGTCGCCATGATGCCGCTGGGTCTCGGGCCAGACCTCAACCTGCTGTCACGCATCGCGCCCGGCATTCTATGGATCGCGCTTCTTCTCGCCGCCCTGTTGTCGCTCGGCCGCATTTTCGAGACAGACTATGAAGACGGCACGCTCGATGTCTTTGCGACGGCCTCGCTGCCGCTCGAACTGGTAGCCGCCGCCAAGGCGCTTGCGCACTGGCTGACTACCGGCATCCCGCTGGCCCTGCTGGCGCCGGTGCTGGGAGTTTTGTTGAACCTCGACGTCAAAACCTACCCGGTGTTGATGGCAACCATGCTGGTCGGCACGCCGGCCGTCAGTTTTCTGGGCGCCATCGGTGCAGCGCTCACGGTTAAAGCCCGGCGCGGCGGATTATTGCTCGCCCTGATCGTGCTGCCGCTCTACGTGCCGACACTGATCTTCGGGATTTCGGTCATTTCGGCATCGGCTGGTCCAAGCGGTGTCGGCTCGTCGTTTCTGATCCTCATGGCCATTTCGCTCATATCCATAGCACTTGGCCCCTTGGCGGCAGCGGCGGCCTTACGCATCCAACTGCAATAACGCCAGTCCGTAATCTGCTCATATTGTCCGGGCATGTTGATTGCCTGTCCGTCTCGAAAGGCTTACATCCCGCCCATGCAGACTTTGACGCAAAAACTCGCCAACCCCACCCGCTTCATGCAGCTCTCCGGCACTATGCTGCCGTGGATTGCAGGGGCTGCGGCGGTGATCATCGCGTACGGGCTTTATCTGGTGTTCGCGGTATCGCCGCCCGACTACCAGCAGGGCGAAACCGTGAAGATCATGTACATCCACGTGCCGAGTGCGTGGCTCGCGATGATGGCTTATGGCCTCGTCGCGGTATCGAGTTTTGGTCTTCTGGTGTTTCGCCATCCGTTGGCCGATGTGTCGGCGAAAGCCGCCGTGCCGATCGGCGCCGCCTTCACGTTTCTCGCCCTGTTTACCGGCTCGCTTTGGGGCAAGCCAATGTGGGGCACCTATTGGGTCTGGGACGCCCGCCTGACTTCGGTGCTGATCCTGTTTTTTTTGTATCTCGGCTTGATGGCCCTGCGCTCATCGATGGATGATGAATCGACCGCTGCAAAGCTCACCGCTGTTCTGGCGCTCGTCGGCGTCGCTATTCTCCCGATCATCAAATTTTCAGTCGATTGGTGGAACACTCTGCACCAGCCGTCGACTGGTTTTACCTCGACGGTCGACCCGAGCCTGCGCGTGCCGCTGCTCATCATGGCATTGGGCTTCACGCTGCTGTTTTTTGCCATGCACCTCAAGGCCATGCGCAATGAAATCCTCCGTCGCCGCGTCAAGGCGATGCGTGTCGCCGATATCGCCCATCGCGACGGCATGAGCGCATTGTCAAATCCGGTTGCAGGGTGACGCCGTGAGCATCTTTGATCTTGGACCGCACGCGACGTTCATCTGGTTGTCGTACATCGCAGTGGTGATCGTCATCACCGGCTTGATCAGCTGGCTCATCTTCGACGGCCAGCGCCAGCGAGCGGCCTTGAAAGATCTCGAAGACCGCGGCGTCAGGCGCCGGTCATCCGTGAGCAGCGACACGGGGCAAAACCAGTGACCACCGACCGCCCGTCCAACCTGCGCTATCTGCCGGTCGCGATTTTCGCCGCCGTCGTCTTGTTTTTTGCCATTGCTTTGACGTCCGGCGATCCGTCGAAACTGCCATCAGCTCTGATCGGCAAGACGGTTCCGCCGGCGGTCTTTCCAGCGGTTGAGGGAATGGACGCCGATGGCGCCGCCATCCCAGGATTTTCCACCGCCGATCTTGCGGCCGGTAAAGTTTCGATCGTTAATTTCTGGGCCTCGTGGTGCGGTCCGTGCGTCGACGAGCATCCACTCCTGACCGACCTCAAGACGGCGGGCGGCATCGACATCTACGGCGTCAACTACAAGGATCAGGCAACAGCCGCGCGCCGCTTCATCAGCAATTACGGCAATCCATTTAAAGCCATCGGCGCCGATACCTCTGGCCGCTTGGCGATCGAGTGGGGCGTTTACGGTATGCCAGAGACGTTCGTCATCAACGGCAAAGGTGAGATCATCTACAAGCACGTTGGCCCGTTGTCGGCGGACTCGATCAAGCAGAAAATCATCCCGGCGATTGAAAAAGCGCGCAGCGCTCAAGCAACGCCGTGAAGGCGTCGAGCGCTGCGGCCATTCGATTGCGTCGGTGCTATTACAGCGGATAGAACGCCGCCCGCGAGTGGTTCAGTACCGACAGCGTGCCGGTTTTGATATCGAAGTAGGCCCCATGCAGCGACAGCCGGCCCTTTTCTTCCAGATCGGCGACGAACGGGAACGTTCGTAAGTTCTTGATCGAATGCTTGACGCCTTCCATTTCGAGGGCGGCCTGGCGGTCGGCCTGCGGGCTGTTTTGATGCGATGCCAATACCGACAGGCGTGCGTCATCCAGCATCGACATCCACCGCGAGATGAATTGGGCTTCGGTTTGGATGGCGGCTGACTGATCGAGCGCGGCTCGAATGCCGCCGCAGCCCGAGTGACCCATGACGATCAAATGCTTGACGCGCAAATTTAGGACCGCGAATTCGATCGCCGTGCTGACGCCGTGGTAGCGGCCTGCCGTCTCATAAGGCGGCACGAGATTGGCGACGTTGCGGACGATAAACAACTCGCCAGGCATGGCACTGAAAATCGTTTCCGGATCGACGCGGCTATCGCAGCACGAAAGCACCATCGTATCAGGGCTTTGCCCGTAGGTCGCAAGCTCTTCGTAATGGTCGGCGTTTGGCGCAAAATGACGATGCTTAAAACGACGAAATCTGTCGGTCAGGGTTTCTGGAAAACTGCTCATGGTGTCGGCTTCTCCTTGGGCGAAGTCGGCAATGTGCGCACGCGCGAAATAGCACGGCCGCCATCGTCTAGCAGACAACGCCCGGCCTCACAGCTACCCGGATGACCGGGTGAATGCTATCCGTCGTGGGTGAGTTTAATCGTCCGCTGCCGCCGGCTTTGCCACGCGCAAAATGGCAAAACCGACGATTGCCGAAACAATCGACCCACACAGCACGCCAATGCGCAGTTCGTCGCCCAACGCCGGATCGGGAAATGCCAAATTGCCGATGAACAAACTCATCGTGAAGCCGATGCCGGCGAGCACGGCCGCGCCAAACAACTGAGCATTGTTCGTGCCGCGCGGCATTTCACCGAAGCCGCTGGCGATCGCCACTTTCGAAAATCCGTATACGCCAATCATTTTTCCGACGAATAATCCAAGCGCAATGCCGAGCGGGATCGGCATCAGCAAGGAGTTCATCGTCACCCCCTGCAGGGAAACGCCGGCATTGGCAAATGCGAAGATCGGCACGATGGCGAAGCTCACCCACGGTTGCAACGCATGTTCTAGATCGCGCAATGGGCTCCTGGTATCGTCTCCCGCACCGCGCAGTGGAATGGCAAGCGCCGTGGCAACCCCAGCCAACGTCGGGTGCACGCCGGATTTCAGAACACAGACCCACACGAAAGCACCCGTCAGCAGATAGGGCCAAATCCGTTTGATGCCGCTGCGATTAAGAGCAAGCAGTGCCATAAGACCGATCGCGGCGAGTGCAAGCGCGCCAACCGACACTTGGCTCGTATAAAAAAGCGCGATGATGATGATCGCGCCGAGGTCGTCGATGATCGCCAACGCCAGCAGAAACGCCTTCAATCCGTTTGGAATCCGTGAGCCTAGAATGGCCAGCACGCCGACGACAAAGGCGATGTCGGTCGCGGACGGAATGGCCCAGCCGCGCAGTGCCGCGCTGTCGCCCCAGTTGATGGCCGAATAGATCAACGCCGGAACCAGCATGCCGCCGGCGGCGGCGATGATCGGAAGCAGGGCGCTTTTCAAACGTGATAGAGCCCCTTGATAGGCTTCGCGCTTGATTTCGAGGCCGACCACAAGAAAGAAAATCGCCATCAGGGCGTCGTTGATCCACAGCAGCACGGGCTTGGTGAGTGCCATTGGCGCCATGCCGACGGTGATTGGAATTTGCAGGGCGTCGAAGTAGCTCTGGCTGGCGCTGGAATTCGCCGTTACCAGGGCCAGGATCGTTGCCGCCAGCAGCAGCAAGCCGCCGATCAGCGCGCTGTCGAGCTCTGGCGTCGTCTTGTCGTCAGAAGCCATCGAAACTCCTATGCACGGCGAAAAAGCCGAGGGTATTTAAGGTCATCGGCGGCGAACGCAACAGAAGTTGACGTTAGGCGAGCGGCGACCTTTTAGTCCTCTAACCCCAGATCTCCATCCGCAATCCCTTGCCGTCGAGAGGTGGCGTGTCCGGCACGCGAAAAGCTTCGCCGCGTACGATCGCCGCTGCGGCCGCAGCGTTTGCAAAGGCATCGATGACGTCGTCTTCGCCGGCGTCGCGGCGCCGGAACGCGGCTTGCTGCACCACATCGACCGGATAACCGGCGTCATGCAGCAACTGCCGCCGTAAGTCCAATCCAGGGCCGTGCGGCTGCGACTTCACCTTCTTGGGTTGATCGAGCGGGCGGCGCCCATTCAGCCGCCAAAATGCCAATTCGGGATGGCATTCGACCACGCGTGTTTGCAGCGCCGGCGTCATCAGCGCATCGACTTCGCGAATTTTGGCAAACAGGTTGAACGCCTGCTTTGAAACTTTGCGCGACGGATCGGAGAACTGTGCCGCCTGCCGGCAGGCCGCAGCGTACTCGTGTTCGGCAACGGCGACGCGGGCTGGAACGGAGAAAACGCTCGATCGCCGGTCGCCAAGCGGAACACGGGCCGCGCTGTCGCACAACCGTCCGCCAAGACCAGATCGCTCAGGCAGACCGATCGGAATGTCGACTGCAATCATCGCTGGCGTTTCGGCACAGCTTAGAATGTCGGCAAATGTCGCGACGATAGAAACCGTGGCTCGGGACGGCGCATTGAGGGGATGCATCACCACCATCCATCCGGCGCGGCAACCGTCGACGCCGCAGACCCAAGTTTCGCCGCCGGTCATGCGGTCTCCTCTAGCACGACGCTCGGAGATGATCGCGGCGTCGACCACTCAAGCTTTTCGAGCGCCAGATCGGTAGCCTCACCGCTGACGGCGATGGCATGCTCGCAAAGGGCAACGGCCGCTGCCCATGCCGCCGCCAGGTCTACGCCTTGAACACACTTGGCGAGCAGGACTGACGCAAACAGATCGCCGGTCCCGTGCGGCGCGTGCGCGGATTTGGCGACGGTTGCGAGCTTCGCGCCACCGGCACTGCGCAAGAGATTGCCAACATGCGCCGCATCGACCGGGATGGATGTCGCGGCGACGTGGCCAGCCTTCAAGCGCTTTGCAGCGTTCAACGCCGACGCTGTATCGACCACATCGCAATCGCTCAAAAACGCCAATTCGAAACGGTTCGGCGTGATGATGTCGGCAATAGAGGCCAGCGTTTCCTTGATCGTTATCGCTGCACTGGCATCGATGTAGAGCCCATCGGGATCATCGCCCAGCACAGGATCGACAACGATGATGGCCGATGGATTGAGCGCTTTGACGCGCGTGATCGCGGTATAGGCCAGCGCCACATGCGCTGGGCTCGGCAGATAACCGATGAGTACACCATCGATCGCGTTTAAGGCGCGATTGGCCTCGAGCGCCGTCAGCATGTCGGAGAGTTGCGGCACTGGCGTCGCGGCACCGGCAAACGTCGTGTGGCCCGGATGGTTCGACAAAATCACCGTCGGCACAGCGATCAGGTCGACCCGCGATGCGGTCATCGCTGCCATCGCCGCGCGCAGGCCGACGCTGCCGTTGGCGACAAACGATGACACAGCCAGAACTTTCGTCACGTGCCGTTCCACTCCCATTGATCTATCCGCTATCTACGGCGGCGCAGCCCGATACGCCACACCGACCGCGATGGCACAGGTGCTCCGGCAATGGCGGATAGCCAAAAAGACGTGCTGGAAAATTACCGCTCCGTGAGTAGTGTGCGTTGCACCATTCGACACGGAGTTAGACACTGATGGCCATGCGACCCCGCCGCAGCGTGCTTTACATCCCCGGCGACAATCCGCGCGCGTTGGACAAAGCCCGCGGCTTGCCAGCGGACTCAATTATCATCGACCTGGAAGATTCTGTCGCGCCCACCAACAAAGAAGCAGCACGCGCCGGCGCACTCGACGCCATTCGTGAAGGCGGCTACGGCAGCCGCGAAATCATTCTGCGCGTCAACCCGATCGAGACGCCGTGGGGAATGTCTGATCTGCATGCGGCGGTCGGCGCCGCACCCGACGCCATTCTCGTGCCGAAGGTATCGCAGCCGGGCGATATCACGGGCACGGCCAAGGTTTTAAAGGCCGTCGATGCGGCCCCAAACATTCGGCTGTGGGCGATGATCGAAACTCCTCTCGGCATTATCAACGCGCGAGAGATTGCCGCCTGCGGGCCCGATCCCGAAAACCGCCTGTCGTGCTTCGTGCTCGGCACCAATGATTTGCTGAAGGAAAGCCGCGCCCGGTCCAGCAACCAGCGTTTCGCGGTTGTGCCGTGGCTGGCCATGACACTCGTCGCCGCCCGCGCCTACGGCCTCGACGTCATCGACGGCGTCTACAATGATTTCAAGGACGACCTAGGCTTTCGCGCCGAATGCGAGCATGGCCGAACCCTTGGCATGGATGGCAAGACGCTCATTCACCCGTCCCAGGTTCAGCCGTGCAATAGCGTGTTTTCGCCGACCGACGAGGAAGTGGCGTGGGCGTTCAAAATCATCAAGGCTTTCGAGGAACCGGAAAACGCGCGCAAGGGCGTCATCACGGTCGACGGCAAAATGGTTGAGCGGCTGCATCTTGTGATGGCCCGGCGGGTGGCGGCCATCGCCAACGCCATCAATGCGCGCTCACGTGCCGAAGAGCCATGGTTTTAGACACCGTCTGACCAATCGACGCCCGTTGTGCGGCCGTTGACCGCGACCTCATCACCGTAAAAACAGTTGCGAAGCCGCCGTGACACCGGGAAATAGGCTCATCCATCGGCACGGCGTTCAACACATCACGGATGACGGTCCGCCCGCGCCAGCTTTCACGCCATGTTCAACACGTCAGAGGCAGTCACGATGACCGGGACGAAGACCAATGCCGGAAACTTCTTCGAAGACTTCCGCTTCGGCCAGATCATCATTCATCCGACACCGCGCACGGTGACCGACGGCGACGTGGCGCTCTACACCGCTCTCTATGGGTCGCGCTTTGCCGTTCAGTCGTCCGATGTGTTCGCCAAGGGCATCGGCTATCCTCGCGCGCCGCTCGATGACATGCTGACGTTTCACGTCGTGTTCGGCAAAACGACACCGGAAATCTCGCTCAATGCCATTGCCAACTTGGGCTATGCCAACGGCCGGTTTCTCAAGCCGGTCTATCCGGGCGACACGTTGAGTTCGGTGTCGGAAGTCATTGGCCTCAAGGAAAACAGCAATCGCGAAACCGGCACGGTCTACGTGCGCTCAACCGGCCGCAATCAGGACGGCGACGTTGTCCTTGAATATTGCCGCTGGGTGATGGTGCGCAAACGCGACAAAGCTTCGCCCGCTCCCGAAGCCATCGTACCGAAACTTCCCGAGCGGGTCGATCCCGCCGACCTCGCCGTCGCCGTACCGCCGCTCACGGTTTCAAACTATGATCTCGCCTTGTCCGGATCGCCGCATCGGTGGGGCGATTATGCCGTTGGCGAAAAGATCGACCACGTCGATGGCATGACGCTGGAAGAAGCCGAGCATCAAACGGCGACCCGGCTCTATCAGAACACAGCCAAAGTGCATTTCAATTTGCACACCGAATCCAAAGGCCGCTTCGGCAAGCGTATCGTCTATGGCGGTGTGGTCATCTCGCTGGTGCGGGCATTATCGTACAACGGCCTCGGCAACGCCTTCCATCTTGCCGCCATCAACGGCGGCCGCCACGTCGCCCCGACGTTTGCGGGGGACACGATCTACGCCTGGTCGGAAATTCTGGAGAAGTCGGACATTCCCGGCCGCAACGATGTCGGCGCCCTGCGCGTTCGCATGGTCGGCGTCAAAAACATGGATTGTGCCGAGCTACCGCTGAAAACTCCGGCCGGCGATTACGCCGACGGCGTTGTGCTCGACCTCGATACGTGGCTGGTGCTGCCGCGCTGAAGTTAAACGACGGCTGGCAAGCCACCGCAGTGTCGATATAGTGCCGCGCGCCGCGACATCTTTTTCGACATCGCATCGATCGGACCTCGCATGACCTTTTCGACCAGCCATCCCCGCCGCCGTCGCATGATGTTCGCCGTTTTGGTGGTCTCGCTGGCAAGTGCTGTCTCGCCTGGGTTCGCCGGAAGCGAAGCGGCGACGGCGGCGCTCAAGTTGAAAGACGGCAAGGATATCGGCACGGCTACCTTCACCGATGCGGCGGCCGGCGTTCTGATCCGGCTCGATCTCACTGGCTTGCCACCAGGCGCTCACGCGGTGCACGTCCATGAGACGGGCACCTGCGAGGCCGATTTCACCTCGGCCGGCGCGATCTACAATCCCCTGGGCGCCAAGCACGGCTTTCTCAACGACGATGGCCCTATGGCTGGCGATTTGCCCAATGTCTACGCCGCGGCCGACGGCACGTTGAAAGCTGAAATCCTCAGCCCGCTTCTCTCGCTCAGCAAAGAAACCGAAGATGGATTGTTCGATGCAGATGGGGCGTCGCTCGTCCTGTTCGCTGCGGCTGACGACCATTTGAGCGAGCCCGAAGGCAACTCGGGCGATCGCATGGCGTGCGGCAAGATCACAGCGAAATAGTCGATATTCCGCCGGTTTTCCACGCTTTCGCGTTCCTGTGCCTCCATCGACCAGCGAACTGTGTTACCGATTCGCTAACCATACCGGGGTAGGTGTGGGCATGAGGGTGCTTGCCAGCGCAACTGATGCGCTGCCGCATCTGACAACGTGGCGCGGCTATTTTGACGAAGCGAACGGCAGTGATCGGCGCAGGATTGGCGGGCTTGTCATGTGCCCGGACGATGCGGCGTGCTGGCTTTTTCGTTGAAGTGTTCGAGCGCGAACGCACCATCGGCGGCCGCATCGCCACGACCCGGCTTGGCACCGAAACCTTTGACCACGGGGCGCAGTACGTGACCGGGCGGACCACCGCCTTTAAAACCTATCTCGATGAAATGGTCGGACTGGGATATGCCGCCCGCTGGCACCCGCGCGCCTCGCTGAATGGCCGGGAAGGGGCCGGGCAGATGCAGCCGTGGATCGTCGGTACGCCCGGCATGTCGAGCATCGTTCGTCCGCTGGCTGAAAGCGTGCGCGTGCACACTGGCCGCAAGGTGCACACCCTCGATCGCCGCGACAAGGCCTGGCACGTGTGGTTCGAGGACGAAACCTCGATGGGTCCTTTTCATGCCGTTGCGGTGGCGGTTCCGGCACCTGAAGCCCAATTGCTGCTTGGCCGCATTGACGAGCTGATTCAGCCGCTCTCGCGGGTCCGCATGTCGCCGTGCTGGTCGATGGTGGTGCGGCTGGACGAAAAGCTCCTGCCTGACCAGGACGTCTATTCCGACATGTCGGAGGTTATCCGCTGGATCGCTCGCAACAACACCAAGCCAGGACGCGTTTCGAACGGCGATAGTCTGGTGATTCATGCGTCGCCAGCTTGGAGCCGGAAAACGGAAGACGCCGAGCCGGAAGCGGTCGCAGATGAGTTGTGGAGCGAGGTCAGCCATCTGCTCGCGCTACCCCCAGTACGCCCGACGCGCATGACCGCGCATCTGTGGCGCCATGGGCTTGTCGATCAGTCGCTGGGAGAAACGTACATGTATTCGAGCGAGCATCACGCCGGAGTCGCTGGCGACTGGTGTCATGGCCGCCTTGCGGAGCATGCCTTTGAAAGCGGTGACCAGCTCGGGCGAGCGATTATCAATTCTCTGACGTAACCCACAGCGCGATGCCCCGGCGAAATCTCAGACGCGCTCACGGCCGCCACCCGGGACTGTGTGGCAATTGGCGAATTGCCGCCGCTCGTTCGACCAGTTAAAACTCTGACATCACATCTACAAAGGAAGCTCGATGGCCGACGCCAGCAGCAAGCCGGTCGCGCGCCCCCAGCGGCCGCTGTCACCCCACCTGCAAATCTACACGCCGCTGATCAACATGGTGATGTCGATATTGCATCGGCTCACGGGCGCCGCGCTCTATTTCGGCACACTGCTGCTGGCGTGGTGGCTGATCGCGGCGGCGACGGGGCCGGCATACTTCGACTATGTGTCGAGCTGGTTTTCGCCCTGGTACGGCCAGGCGGTTTTGATCGGCTATACCTGGGCGCTATTCCACCACATGCTCGGCGGTGTTCGGCATTTCATCTGGGATCTCGGCTATGGCTACGATTTACGCACCGTCGACCAACTGTCGTGGGGGAGTGGCGCGCTGTCGCTCATCATTACCGGGCTAATCTGGCTCGGCGTCGCATTCGCGCGTGGAGGCTTTTGATCTATGGCGATGCGAACTCCGTTGAAGACAGCACGGCAGCTTGGCTCGGCCAAGGAGGGCGCTGACCATTTCTGGAAGCAGCGGGTTACCGCCGTCGCCAACTTGGTGCTTGGTCTCTTTCTCGTCTGGCTCATCGCGTCGCTTGTCGGCGCTGACCATGCGACGGTGAAAGCCAAGCTCGCGAACCCGGTGATCGCGCTTGGCTTGCTGGCGCTGATCGTTTCTGGAACGGTGCACATGCGGCTTGGGATGCAGACGATCATCGAAGACTATGTCCACAAGGACGGTAGCAAAATCGTGCTGCTGATGCTGAACACGTTTTTTGCGGCCGCCATCGCGCTGACCAGCGTTTATGCAATCTTGAAATTGAGCTTCGGAGGCTGACCCAAATGGCGTCAATGAACGGGCAATCGAACGGCCACGCCAACGGGAAAGCCAATGGGAGCTCGAACGGCGCGTCAGCGACGCCGGCAATCAACGGTAAGGCCTATACGATTACCGAGCACACTTATGACGTCGTCGTCGTCGGCGCTGGCGGGGCTGGCCTGCGTGCCACGCTGGGCTGCGCCGAAGCTGGATTGCGCACCGCTTGCATCAGCAAGGTCTTCCCGACGCGCTCGCATACCGTGGCCGCGCAGGGGGGTGTCGCCGCCGCGCTGGGCAACATGGGGCCGGACAATTGGCGTTGGCATATGTACGACACCGTCAAAGGGTCTGACTGGCTCGGCGACCAGGATTCGATTGAATATCTCTGCCGCAATGCGCCCGATGCCGTTTATGAGTTAGAGCACTACGGCGTGCCGTTTTCGCGCACCGAGGACGGCAAAATCTATCAGCGTCCGTTCGGCGGCATGACCACCGACTACGGCGAGGGCCCGCCCGCGCAACGCACCTGCGCCGCCGCTGACCGCACCGGCCACGCCATGCTGCACACGCTGTATGGCCAGTCGCTCCGCCACTCGGCTGAATTTTTCATCGAGTATTTCGCACTCGATCTGATCATGGATCAGGACGGCGTGTGCCGTGGTGTCATCGCCATGTGCCTTGAGGATGGCTCCATCCACCGCTTCCGCGCCAAGCGCACGATCTTAGCAACCGGCGGCTACGGCCGGGCTTACTTCTCGTGCACGTCGGCGCATACCTGCACCGGCGACGGTAACGCCATGGTGCTGCGCGCCGGTCTGCCGTTGCAAGACATGGAATTCGTCCAATTTCATCCAACGGGCATCTACGGCGCCGGGGTTTTGATCACCGAAGGCGCGCGCGGCGAAGGCGGCTATCTGACCAACTCCAAGGGCGAGCGCTTCATGGAGCGCTATGCTCCGCACGCCAAGGATCTCGCCTCGCGCGATGTCGTCTCACGCTCGATGACCATTGAAATCCGCGAAGGCCGCGGCGTCGGCGCCGAGTCGGACCATATCTATCTGCACCTCGATCATCTCGATCCGAAAATTCTGGCCGAGCGCCTGCCGGGCATCACTGAAAACGCCAAAGTCTTCGCCGGCGTTGATCTGCGCCGCCAGCCGATCCCGGTCTTGCCGACGGTGCACTATAATATGGGTGGCATCCCGACCAACTATCATGGCGAGGTCCTGACCAAGAAAAACGGCGATCCCGATCACATCGTGCCGGGGCTGATGGCCATCGGCGAAGCCGCCTGTGTGTCGGTCCATGGCGCCAATCGGCTCGGTTCGAATTCGTTGATCGACCTCGTCGTGTTCGGCCGCGCCGCCGGTCTGCGCTGCGCCGGCACGATCGAATCCAAATCGGCCCAACCGGATCTGCCCAAAGATGCGACTGACATCGCCTTGGCGCGCCTCGACAAGTATCGCCACGCCAACGGCGGCACGCCGACGTCGGCGCTGCGGCTCAGAATGCAAAAGGTCATGCAGTCGAATTGTGCTGTCTTCCGTGACGGCCCGGTGCTGAAAGAAGGCGTCGAGAAAATCTCGAAAATCTGGAAAGACGTCGGCGACATTCGCGTCACAGATCGGTCACTGGTTTGGAATTCCGATTTGATCGAAACGCTTGAGTTCGACAATCTGATTTCGCAGGCAGCGGTGACGGTGGTTGGTGCTGAAGCCCGCACCGAAAGCCGTGGCGCCCATGCGCGTGAAGACTTTCCAAAGCGCGATGATGTCGTCTGGATGAAGCACACGCTCGCCTGGGCTGACGACGCGACACATAGCGTCAAACTCGACGATCGTCCCGTCCACACCCGCACCCTCACCAACGAAGTTAAATACATCGAGCCCAAAGCCCGCGTGTATTGAGGCGGCGCCGGGTTTGGGCACATATGCTGGCTTTTCAGGGCTGCGAGCGAAACGTCGTGCCTTACGCCCGCGCCAATCAGGTTGAGCATTTCAGGCGAGCCTTTCTCCCGTCTCAGGAAATGTCGTATTGTCGATCGACGGTCGCGTCCGCGCGTCTGGCATTTTTCTGATCCGACATCCCGATGCAACTGGAAGTGACCGCGTGACCGCCGCCGACACGTCCGACGACGACGACGCCGACACCCGGATGCCGCCGGACCCCTTCGCGGCGGTGCTGCCCGCTCTCGCAGCCCTTGGCGCCGTGTCATCGATCGCGGCCATAAACTGGTCGGGACAAGAGAAGTCGGCGGCTCGCAGCCGCAGCAAGCGCAAGACCAGTGCCGCGCTGCGCGACCTCGAAACCTGCTGTCTCGGGCTTGCTGAAATTTTCAAGCGGTTTAGGCGCCACCCGAAAGTGTTTGGGGGCGAAGGCGCGCAGGCCTCCGCGCCGCTCAAATTTGGCGTCCACGGCAAGCGCATCCGGGCTGATGCACAACGGCAATATCTACAGCTGATGAACGACATCGCCTCGATGCTTGTGCTCGCCGCCCAAAACGCTTTCGACGTGATGACCGCCATCGAAGACGGCGACATCGATGCACCTGAAGACGTGTTCTTCGGCTTTGGTGAACAGCAGGAGCGTTTAAACCAAGTGATCCAAACCCGCGCTCCACTGCGTCTCGCTGTAGAGGCTGGCAGTGAGGTGGCGGACGCTCTGGTTCTGCTGGTGCGCGAACTCAAACGCCACCAAAAATCGCCTTGAAAGTGCCAAAGCACCGCATCGTAGAGCCGCTGTCGGCGTTGACACGGGCGGCGCGTCAAGCTTCTGTAGAACTTCGAAATTTTCGCTCAACCGGTGCACGAGACAATCATGGTCCAGCTCACTCTGCCGAAAAACTCGAAGGTCAAAGAGGGCAAGACCTGGAACCGGCCGGTCGGCGATGGCAGCTGGAAACAAGTCCGCGTCTACCGCTGGACGCCGGATGACGGGCAAAACCCGCGCATCGACACCTACCACATCGACCAGAAGCAGTGTGGGCCGATGGTGCTCGACGCGCTCATGAAGATCAAAAACGAGATCGATCCGACGCTGACCTTCCGCCGCTCCTGCCGCGAAGGAATTTGCGGCTCCTGCGCCATGAACATCGACGGCACCAACACGCTGGCCTGCCTCAAGGGCCTCGACGACGTCGACGGCGCTGTAAAAATTTATCCGCTGCCGCACATGGAGGTCATCAAAGACCTGGTGCCGGACATGACCAACTTTTATGCCCAGCATCGCTCGATCGAGCCGTGGCTCAAAACCGATACGGCAACGCCACCCAACGAGTGGAAGCAGTCGCGTGAAGACCGCGAAAAGCTTGACGGCCTCTATGAGTGCATCCTGTGCGCGTGCTGCTCAGCGTCGTGCCCGAGCTATTGGTGGAACTCAGATCGCTATTTAGGTCCGGCCATCTTGCTGCAAGCCTATCGCTGGGTGATCGATAGCCGCGACGAGGCGACTGGCGAACGGCTCGACAATCTCGAAGATCCTTTCCGGCTCTATCGCTGCCATACGATCATGAATTGTGCGAAAGCCTGCCCGAAGGGTCTGTCGCCGGCCAAGGCGATCGCCGAACTGAAAAAGCTGATGGTCGAGCGCCGCGTTTAAATCCCGCGCGCGCGGAGCGCATCGCAAGCCGTTTATAAGAGTCATTGGCCATGCTTGATATTTTGGATCACGTCGGATTTCCCGTTTCCGACTATATGCGGTCGAAAACATTCTACAGCCAAGCTCTCGCTCCGCTCGGTATCGTCCTGCTCAAGGAAATGTCGCTGTCCATCGATGGCAGCGACGACGGCTATGCCGGATTTGGCCGTGGCACCCGCCCCCAGTTCTGGATCGGCACCGGTGCGGCGCTGACGGGCAGTCTTCACATCGCCTTTGCCGCCAAAGATCGCGATGAGGTGGCCGCGTTCTACAAGGCCGCCCTGGCTGCAGGCGGCCGCGATAATGGCCCGCCGGGATTGCGCCCGCATTATCACGAGAATTACTTCGGCGCCTTTGTGATCGACCCTGACGGTCATAATGTCGAGGCCGTGACGCATCTACCCGAATAGGCCGGCTGCTCGTCGAACGCACGCGATCCGTTGGTCAAAACATGTTTCAAATGGGATAAATAAAAAAGGCTGATGGTGCTAAACGCGACCATCAGCCTTTTTAAAATTGGCGCCGATAAAGCGCCAGACGGCCTAAACCAATGCTCCACTGCCAAATGCCCAAATGCCCAGTCTGGGCCAGGCGTGCGGAGCAAAAGGCGAATTAGGCGGCCTTCTTCTTCATGGTCTTCTTGGCGGCCGGCTTGCGAACCGTCTTCTTTGCGACTGCCTTCTTGGCGGCCGGCTTCTTGCGCTTCGCTGCGACCTTCTTCACTGCTTTAGCCATAGGTTTTAGTCTCCCTCTAGAGTTCGAATCAGCTCGAACAACTCAAACATGAGCAAATTCGCGCGCTTTGTTGACTGAGAAGTTGAAATCGCACGCAATTTCCCAGTCAATTGGCTATTTCTGTTGCGCGAATGTCGCAATTTTTCTGTTTTTTGGCCGACGTATTGGAATTGGCGGTGATTTGGTGGTTGGATTTGAGCCGTAAATCGCCGTCGCTGACGGTTCGAATAGTGAATCGCGCACCGTTGTCGCTTGGCGATTGAATCGAAATTACGCTTTCAGCGACCGTACAATTCGATTTTGCATTTCAATCACAGCATGAGCGATCGCAAATCGATCATCGAAAGCTTCGGCAACGATTGAAAGATAATCGAACCGTTTCGGCACGATATCGGCAATTACACCCCCGTCTTCAAAACGTAGGTCAGCGTGATAGTGCCGGGCGATGGCTTGCATCTTGGCATTGTCCGCCATGCAATAGAGCTGCAATTGGCGAATTCCACGGTTACGCGCCGAGCGGATGACGCGGCCCATGAGCAACGTGGCCAAGCCCTTGTTGGCGAAATCCTGTTCGACCGAAAAAGCTGCCTCCGCCGTATGGCCCCAGCCAATCCGCGACCGCTTTAATTCGGCGACGGCTGTCACACGGCCTTCGATGAAATAGCCAAACGTCATGTTGCCGATATTGCCCAGCTTAGCCGTATAGTTTTCGATAAAGGCGTCGGAGACGTTGTGCGAAAAACGCCGCTGGCGCGCGTCGGCGTCGAGACGCAGCAGGTGATCACGCACCAGATGCAATTCACTTGGCAAAACCTTGCGAACAACCCCGCCAAGGTGGGTCTCGCATTGGTCACCGGGCGATCGGCTCACGAATTCGAATTGTTCCATGCGCTTTACATAGGCCGACAAAACGACGTTGGTGAGAAGCGCTAGCCTTGGCGAATGCAACGCTGATCTGCATCATCGTGATTGCATCCCCTGTGTTCCTTGCTTTTCCGTGCCGGGCCAGCTCCCTGGTGACATTCGGTCGCGCATGGGCGACATAGGCCCCACACAGCCGTCGGCGCCAACGTGCCACCGGCCGCGCAGCCCGTCGCTAATTTGAGAAACCTGTCCCAGCCCTGAAATGACTGACTTGACCACGTCCCACCCCGTCTTGGATCGCTACGACGAGCGCTTGGCGTTGGCTGTGATCGAGCCTGACGCCGCGCAGCGCCGTGTCGCCCAGCAGCTTGACACGCTCTTGCATCGGTTGATGGAAGGCGAGCGCGTGCGCGGCGGCTTTACATGGCTGTTTTCGAAGCCGGCACCGCCACCCAAGGGCCTCTATATCCACGGCGGCGTTGGTCGCGGCAAAACCATGCTTATGGACTTGTTTTTCGACGAGGCGGCGATTGCGCGAAAGCGCCGTGCCCATTTCCATGAATTCATGGCCGATGTGCATGACCGCATCGCCCAAGCGCGCGATGACGTCCCCGGCGATCCCATCCCACACGTCGCCGCAGCCCTGGCCGACGATGCCCGCCTGCTGTGCTTCGACGAATTGCACGTCACGGATATTGCCGACGCCATGATCCTCGGCCGGTTGTTTTCCGCCCTCTTTTCCGCTGGCACTGTCGTCGTCGCGACGTCGAACGCGCACCCGGCGCAACTTTACAAAAACGGCCTAAATCGCCAGCTCTTCGAGCCTTTCATCGATCTGATCGCCAATCACATGATGATCGTCGAACTGGCGGCTGAAAAGGATTTCCGGCTCGACAAGGTGTCGGGTGCGCAACTGTATTTCACGCCCGCCGACGTCGCCGCCTGCCACGCTCTCGATGCCCATTGGGATCGCCTAACGGGCCGTCATCCCGGCCGATCGATGACGCTCGATGTCAAAGGCCGCTCGCTCGTCGCGCCGATGACATCGATGGGGGTCGCGCGATTTTCCTTCGACGCGCTGTGCGATACGGCGCTCGGCGCCAACGACTATCTGCATATCGCCCGCGCCTTCCATACCGTCATCATCGATGACATCCCGATTCTGACATCGGATCGCCGCGACACAGCCCGCCGCTTTATCAATCTCGTCGATACCTTCTACGATAACCGCATCTGCCTTATTGTATCTGCTGACGCGGAACCGCACGATCTTTATCGGAGCGGCCACGGCGCTGATTTGTTCGAACGCACGGCCTCACGGCTGACCGAAATGCGCTCGAAAGCCTATCTCGCCGGGCATTCGGGCGGCCGCAGCCGCACGTGACCGACTGACTTTGGCTCACCCGGCCTTCGTCGCACGCTCGTCGCTTGCGTTTGACGTCGGCCCAGGTTTCTTTATGCAGCACTGAGACGTCCCGCCCCTTTTAGCCCTTCCCCATCATCGACGAGGAGACCACACGCATGGCGCGCACGAAGATTGCACTGATCGGGTCTGGCCAGATCGGCGGCACACTGGCGCTGCTGGCGGGCTTGAAGGAACTCGGCGATATCGTGCTCACCGACATCATGGAGGGTGTCGCCAAGGGCAAGGCGCTGGATCTGGCGCAAACCGCCGCGGTCGAAGGCTTCAACGCCAAGCTCAGCGGCACCGGTCCGGAAGGCTATGCGGCAATCGCTGGCGCTGATGTGTGCATCGTCACGGCGGGTGTGCCGCGCAAGCCCGGGATGAGCCGCGATGACCTGCTCGGCATCAATCTCAAGGTCATGGAGCAGGTCGGCGCCGCCATCAAACAGCACGCGCCGAATGCGTTCGTCATCTGCATCACCAACCCGCTCGATGCGATGGTCTGGGCGCTGCAGAAATTTTCAGGCCTGCCGCCTGAGAAAGTCGTTGGCATGGCCGGCGTGCTCGACAGCGCCCGCTTTTCGCACTTCCTCGCCGACGCAGCGGGTGTGTCGATCGAAGATGTGCGCGCCATGACGCTCGGCGGCCACGGCGACGATATGGTGCCGATGGTGCGCTATTCGACCATCGGCGGCGTGCCGCTGCCCGATTGCGTCAAGCTCGGCATGTTCACGCAGGACGCGCTCGACGCCATGATCAAGCGCACGCGCGGCGGTGGCGGCGAAATCGTCGCCCTGCTCGGCACCGGCTCGGCATTTTACGCCCCAGCCGCTTCAGCCATCGCCATGGCCGACAGCTACCTCAAAGACAAAAAGCGCATGCTGCCGTGCGCCGCCCATCTCACCGGCCAGTACGGCCAAAGCAACATTTACGTCGGCGTCCCGGTCGTCATCGGCGCGGGCGGCGTTGAAAAGATCTTCGAGTTGTCCCTCGATGCCAACGAAAAGGTCATGTTCGATAAATCGATCGCGTCCGTCTCCAGCCTTATCGACGCCTGCAAGACCATCCAGCCAGCTTTGGCATAAACAACGACGCCGTTCTCCTCGGCCGAGCCCGCGCAGTCTCGCGACCATGTTCGAGGATAACGAAAATCTTAGAGCGACCGTCGCCGGTCGCAGCAACTGAGCGACGGGAAATCCGATGAATATTCACGAATATCAGGCCAAAGAGCTCTATCGCCAGTACGCCATTCCAACGCCGGTCGGTTATCCGGCATTCACCGTCGACGAAGCCGTCGCCGCTGCCGGTAAGCTCCCAGGCCCCGTCTACGTCGTGAAGGCACAGGTGCATGCCGGCGGACGCGGCAAAGGCAAATTCAAAGAGGCCTCCGCCGGTGACAAAGGCGGCGTGCGGCTAGCGAAATCGATCGACGAAGTGCGCACGTTCGCCAAGGAAATGCTCGGCAACACGCTGGTCACCGTGCAGACGGGCGACGCCGGTCGCGTCGTCAGCCGGCTCTACGTCGAGGACGGCTCGCAAATCGAACGCGAACTTTATCTCTCGGCCCTCGTTGATCGGGAAACCTCGCGCGTCGCCTTTATCGCCAGCCAAGACGGCGGCATGAACATCGAGGACGTCGCCCACAACACGCCCGAACGCATTCACACGCTGTCGATCGACCCGGCCACGGGCTTTGAACCGTTCCATGGCCGCAACATCGCCTTTGCCCTTGGCCTCAAGGGCGAACAGGTCAAAGCCTGCGGCAAGCTCGTTGAAAACATCTACAAAATGTTCGTCGACAAGGACATGAGCCTGCTTGAAATCAATCCGCTGATCGTCACCAAGGACGGCAAGCTGGTCTGCCTTGACGGCAAGATGGATTTCGACAGCAACGCGCTCTATCGCCATCCCGAAATCGTCGCCTATCGCGATCTTGGCGAAGAAGACCCGACAGAGATCGAAGCTTCCAAGCACGATCTGGCGTTCATCAAACTGGATGGCACCATCGGCTGCCTGGTCAATGGCGCCGGCCTGGCCATGGCGACGATGGACATCATCAAACTCTATGGCGCCGAGCCCGCCAACTTCCTTGATGTCGGCGGTGGCGCATCGAAAGAAAAAGTCCGCGAGGCGTTCAAGATCATTCTCGCGGATCCGAACGTCAAAGGCATTCTGGTCAACATTTTCGGCGGCATCATGCGTTGTGATATCATCGCCGAAGGCGTCATCGCGGCGGCCCGCGAGATGGATTTGAAAGTGCCGCTGGTCGTCCGCCTCGAAGGCACGAACGTCGAACTCGGCAAAAAAATCCTCAACGAGTCCGGTCTCAAGGTCATCGCCGCCGACGACCTCGGCGATGCCGCCAAAAAGATCACCGATGAGGTCCGCAAGGCGGCGTAACCTAAAGGCTGTCGGCTGATGGTCTGGATCACTCTTGGTGTCGTGGCGCTGCTCAGTGGGTCGGTCTTCGGACTTCTCGCAGCGATCGTGCGCACGAGGGGCCGGCCTGCCGCGTTAGGCTGCGCGGCACTGCTCTTGATCGGCTGCCTGGCCGGCGGCACTTTCGCCTATTCAGCCTACCTCGAAACCCGCCATGGAACGCTTCCGCCGGAGCATTTTTACAATTCCGTGCTCGGAAATTTCGTCATTGTCGGCGGCTTGGTTTCAGCCGTCGGTGGCATCCTGGGTATAGCAGCAGCTTTCATCGTATTTAGGCGCGTCCGCGAGCCGTAAGTGTGCAATCTTAGCCAGCACCAGCTGCGCTATTGCTTGGCTGTTCAGCCTTTGTCGCCCTTGCTGCACCGCAAAAAATGCGCGACATTACCGATTAATAAAAAGCCGGGCGCACGGGGAACGAATGTCCATTCTCATCGACAAAACAACCAAGGTCATCTGCCAGGGCATCACCGGCAGTCAGGGAACATTCCACACCAAGCAGGCCAAGGCCTATGGCACGCACATCGTCGGCGGCGTGACGCCGGGCAAAGGCGGCTCGACGCACCCCGATGCTGAACTCGCCGATGTGCCGCTGTTCGACAGCGTGTCCGAAGCCGTCGCAAAGACCGGCGCCACCGCGTCTGCCATCTACGTGCCGCCGCCGTTTGCCGCCGACGCCATTCTCGAAGCCATCGATGCCGACGTGCCGCTCATCGTCTGCATCACCGAAGGCATTCCGGTGCTCGATATGGTCCGCGTCAAGCGAGCGCTCATTGGCTCGAAATCGCGCTTGCTTGGACCCAACTGCCCCGGACTTCTGACGCCGGAACAATGCAAAATCGGCATTATGCCGGGCAACATTTTCATGAAAGGCTCAGTCGGGATTGTTTCGCGCTCGGGCACGCTGACCTATGAAGCCGTCAAGCAAACGACCGACGTCGGCCTCGGCCAGACCACCGCCGTCGGCATTGGCGGCGATCCTGTAAAGGGCACGGAGTTCATCGATGTGCTTGACCTTTTTCTCTCCGATCCCGACACCCAGTCGATCATCATGATCGGTGAAATCGGCGGTTCGGCCGAAGAGGAAGCCGCCGAGTTTTTGCGGCGTGAAGCCGCCAAGGGCCGCAAGAAACCGATGGCCGGCTTTATCGCCGGTGTCACAGCGCCGCCGGGCCGCCGAATGGGTCATGCCGGCGCCATCATTTCAGGCGGCAAGGGCAAGGCCGAAGACAAGCTCGCCGCCATGAAAGCTGCCGGAATAGCTATTTCGCCAAGCCCGGCCGCGCTTGGCCGGACACTGGTGGATGTCTTGCGCGCGTAACACGGCGCCACGACATTGCTGGATGTTTTGTAGACGGAATTTCCGTGTCGCCGCGCGTAAGTCTCGCATCCGCGCGTCGCCGTATCTGACATCTAAGGTGTTGGCCGAGGTCGTGGTCACGCCGCATGGAGAGCAACGAACATGACGCGTCACGCGCCGAATGAAGCGTTTCTTCGCACCTCTTTTTTGAACGCCGCCAATGCGCCGTACATCGAGGACATGCAATCGGAATATGAGCGCAATCCTGGCGCGGTGAGCGACGAGTGGCGGCACTTCTTCGAGAGCTTGAAGGAAGATCCCAATTCAGGCGATACGTCGAGCAACGGCGGCCCGGCCTGGGCACAGCCCCTCGCCACACTCCTCAGCGACGGCCCCGTCGATAAAGACCTGGTTGGCGCGCTGACGGGTGACTACGGCGAAGTGGAGCGAACCATTCGCGGCAAGCTCGAACGTCATGCCCAGCAAACGGGTGCTGAGTTCTCGCCAGCCGCGTCGATCCGCGCCACGCGCGATTCCATTCGCGCGTTGATGCTCATTCGTGCCTACCGCGTCATCGGCCACTTGGCCGCCGACCTCGATCCGCTTGGCCTTGCCGATCGTCGCGTCCACCGTGAATTGCTGCCCGAAACCTACGGCTTTACCGAAGCCGATCTCGATAATCCGATTTTCATCGATCGCGTTATGGGCTTGGAAACGGCGACCATGCGCCAGATCCTGGCGATCCTGCGCCGCACCTACTGCCGTCATATCGGCGTGCAGTTCACCCACATCACCGACCCGGCACAAAAGGGCTGGATTCAAGAACGCATCGAGGGTCCAGAAAAAGATATCCATTTCACTGTTGAAGGCCGCAAGGCGATCCTGCGCAAACTGATCGAAGCTGAAACCTTCGAGAAATTCTGCGACATCAAATATACCGGCACCAAGCGCTTCGGCCTCGACGGCGGCGAAGCCATGATCCCGGCGCTTGAGCAGATCATCAAACGCGGCGGACATCTGGGCGTGCGTGAAATCGTGCTTGGCATGGCGCATCGCGGCCGCTTGAACGTGCTTGCCAGCGTCATGTCGAAGCCGTTTCGGGCGATTTTCAAGGAATTCAAAGGCGGGTCATTCAAGCCGGACGACGTCGAAGGCTCGGGCGACGTGAAATACCACCTCGGCGCCTCGTCCGACCGAATGTTCGACGGCAACACCGTCCACTTGTCACTGACCGCAAACCCGTCGCATCTCGAAATCGTCGATCCTGTCGTGCTCGGAAAAGTCCGCGCCAAGCAGGATCAGCACGGCTGCGCCGCCGGCGAGCGGACACCGATTTTGCCGCTGCTCATTCACGGCGATGCGGCGTTCGCCGGCCAAGGGGTTGTCGCTGAATGCTTCGGCCTCTCCGGCCTGCGCGGCCATCGAACGGGCGGCTCGATCCATTTCGTCATCAACAATCAGATCGGCTTCACGACGAGCCCGCACTATTCGCGCTCGTCACCCTATTGTTCCGATGTTGCCCTGATGATCGAAGCTCCGATTTTTCACGTCAACGGCGATGATCCGGAAGCCGTCGTCCATGTCGCCAAGATTGCCACCGAGTTCCGCCAGCGATTTCAGAAACCCGTCGTTATCGACATGTTCTGCTATCGCCGCTATGGCCACAACGAAGCCGACGAGCCGATGTTCACGCAGCCGGCGATGTACAAACGCATCAAGGCACATCCCGGTGTCACTGAAAAGTATTCGACATTTCTCATTTCAGAAGGCGTCGTGACCGTCGCCGAAGTTGACGCCATGCGGGTCGAGGTGCGTGCCAATCTCGATGCCGAATTCGCTGAGTCGGATGCCTACAAACCGAACAAGGCCGATTGGCTTGATGGCCGTTGGTCCGGCCTTGCCCGGCCCGAAAGCGATGACTGGCGCGGCAACACCAGCGTGCCGATCGAGACGCTCAAAGATATCGGCCGCCGCATCACCAGCGTGCCGACCGAATTTGCAGCCCATAAAACCATCACCAAGCTGCTTGAGCGCCGCCGCGAAATGACCGAGAGCGGCAAGGGCATCGACTGGTCGATGGCCGAGCACTTGGCTTTCGCGACCATCTTGACCGATGGTTTCAGGGTTCGGCTCTCCGGCCAGGACGTGGAGCGCGGCACCTTCTCGCAGCGCCATTCGGTCTTGATCGATCAAGACACCGATCGCCGCTATGCGCCGTTGAAGCACATTGCGCCCAGCCAAGCGCCGTTTGAAGTCATCAACTCGATGCTGTCGGAAGAAGCCGTGCTCGGCTTCGAATACGGTTATTCGCTCGCCGAGCCGAACGCCTTAACGGTGTGGGAAGCGCAGTTCGGTGATTTCGCCAACGGCGCGCAGGTCATTTTCGACCAGTTTCTGTCGTCGGGTGAACGCAAATGGCTGCGGCTCTCCGGGCTGGTCTGCCTGTTGCCGCATGGCTACGAGGGTCAGGGCCCGGAACATTCGTCGGCCCGCCTTGAACGGTTCCTGCAATTGTCGGCCGAAGACAATTGGCAGGTCGCTAATTGCACGACGCCAGCCAACTATTTTCACATTCTGCGCCGGCAATTGCACCGCAAATTCCGTAAACCACTGATCTTGATGACGCCGAAGTCCCTGCTGCGCCACAAGCGCGTGGTCTCGCCTATCGAAGATTTCGGTCCCAATTCCTCGTTCCACCGGCTGTTGTGGGACGATGCGCAACTCGGCTCATCTGAACTCAAACTCAAACCCGATCGCGAGATCAAGCGGGTCGTCGTTTGCTCCGGTAAAGTTTATTACGACCTGTTGGACGCCCGTGACGCCCACAACTTGACCGACGTTTACCTTCTGCGCGTTGAACAGATGTATCCATTCCCGGCCCGCGCCCTCATCCAGGAGCTTGGCCGCTTCAAGTTCGCTGAGATCGTCTGGTGTCAGGAAGAGCCAAAGAATATGGGCGCTTGGACATTCATGGATTCGAATATTGAATGGGTTCTGACACACCTCGGCTATATTCATCGTCGTCCGCGCTACGCCGGGCGCGCCGCCTCGGCATCAACCGCGACCGGCCTTCTCTCGCAGCACATCAAAGAGCAAACGGCGTTGGTTGCCGACGCGCTCGGCCTTTAACCTGAGACTTGAGGATACCGATGTCGATTGAGATCCGCGTTCCGACACTTGGCGAAAGCGTCACCGAGGCGACGGTTGGCAAATGGTTCAAAAAGGCCGGCGAGGCGATCGTCGCCGATGAACCGCTCGTCGAGCTTGAAACCGACAAGGTGACCGTCGAAGTGCCGGCGCCGTCGTCGGGTGTGATGGGCGAAATTCTCGTCAAGTCCGGCACAACCGTCGCCGTCGGCTCGCTTTTGGGGGCCTTCCAAGGAGGCGCGACCGTCGCAGCGCCAGCGCCAGCGGCGGCGGCATCGCCAGTGCCAGTGGCATCGCCAGTGCCTGTCGCGCCGTCTTCCCCGGCTCCGGTTCCTGCGGCCCCGCCCGCCGCCCCGCAGGCGGCCACTGCGCCAGCCGCTTCCGACTCTCCGGCGCAAATGCCGCCAAGCCCCGCCGCCCGTAAAGCGCTCACTGAGGCTGGCCTGCAAGCGTCCGACGTCGACGGCTCAGGCCGGCGCGGGCAAGTCTTGAAGGAGGATGTCACGGCAGCAGCGCGACCGGCCGCATCGCCGCCGCCAGCCGCCCCGCTCGAACTCGTGCAGCCGTCGCAGCAGCGATCAAACTCGGTCGCCGTCCAGTCACCCGCTGTCCCGCAAACCATGAAGGACTTGCGGTTGCCATCGGCCAGCACGGACGCTTCGCGCGAAGAGCGCGTCAAGATGACGAGGTTGCGCCAGACCATCGCCCGTCGTCTCAAGGACGCGCAAAACACCGCCGCCATGTTGACCACCTTCAACGATGTCGACATGAGCGCGGTGATGGCGCTGCGCTCGCAATACAAAGACATTTTCGAGAAGCGCCACGGCGTCAAGCTTGGCTTCATGGGCTTGTTCGTCAAAGCCTGTATCCAAGCTCTACGCGACATTCCCGCCGTCAATGCCGAGATCGACGGCGACGAACTGATCTACAAAAATTACTATCATGTCGGTGTCGCCGTCGGCACCGACAAAGGCCTCGTCGTGCCGGTCGTGCGTGACGCCGACCGCTTGAGCCTCGCTGAAATCGAGCAGAAGATCACCGAATATGGCCGCCGTGCCCGCGACGGAAAACTCACCATCGAAGACATGCAGGGCGGCACTTTCACAATCTCGAACGGCGGCGTCTACGGCTCGATGATGTCGACACCGATCCTCAACGCCCCCCAGTCTGGAATTCTCGGCATGCACCGCATCGAGGAGCGCCCCGTCGTGCGCGGCGGGCAGATCGTCGTCCGGCCGATGATGTATCTGGCGCTGTCCTATGATCACCGCGTCGTTGACGGCAAGGAGGCCGTGACCTTCCTGGTGCGCGTTAAGGAGTGCCTTGAAGACCCGCAGCGGTTTATTTTGGAACTCTAGCGCTCATGTCTGACTCATATGATCTCATCGTCATCGGCACCGGCCCGGGCGGATATGTTTGCGCCATTCGCGCGGCACAGTTGGGCCTCAGCGTCGCTGTCGTCGAGAAACGATCCAGCCATGGCGGCACCTGCCTCAACGTCGGCTGCATCCCGTCGAAAGCCTTGCTGCACGCTTCTGAGGCATTCGACGATGCTAGTCACCACTTCGCGACGATGGGCATCGAGGTCGCGCCCAAGCTCGATCTCACAAAAATGCAGGCCTTCAAGCGCGAAGGCGTCAAGGGCAACGTTGATGGCGTCACCTTCCTGCTGAAGAAAAACAAAATCGCGAGCTTCCACGGCAGCGGGCGCATCGCTGGCAATGGCCACGTCGCGGTCACCGCCGACAACGGCGAAACCCAAACACTCACCGCCAAGTCGATCGTCATCGCCACCGGGTCCGATGTCGCGCGCCTGCCGGGTATCGCCATCGACGAAAAGCGCATCGTCTCATCCACCGGGGCGCTCGACCTTCCGCAGGTTCCGGCCAAACTTCTGGTCATCGGCGCCGGCGTCATCGGCCTTGAGCTCGGCTCGGTGTGGCGGCGGCTCGGCGCCGAAGTTCTCGTCATCGAATATCTCGATCGCATCCTGCCCGGCATGGACGCCGACGTCGCCCGCTCGTTCCAGCGCATCTTGGAAAAACAAGGCATCGCTTTCCGCCTTGGCAGCAAGGTCACCAGCGTCGATCTTGCGAACACCGGAACGGGCATCGTCGCCCACGTCGAACCGGCGTCAGGCGGCCCGTCTGAAACAATCACCGCCGACGTCGTCCTCGTCGCTGTTGGCCGCACGCCCTACACCGACGGTCTTGGCCTCGCCGAAGCCGGGATTGCCCTCGACGCCAAAAAGCGCATCCTCGTCGACGGTCATTACCAAACCAACGTGTCCGGCATTTTCGCCATCGGCGATGTGATCGCCGGACCGATGCTGGCGCACAAAGCCGAAGACGAGGGCATCGCCGTCGCCGAGGTGCTGGCGGGGCAAGCCGGTCACGTCAACTACGATGTCATCCCCAACGTCATCTACACGGCGCCCGAAGTGGCGACGGTCGGCAAGTCGGAAGACGAGCTGAAAACCGCCGGCGTCGCCTTCACGGTCGGCAAGTTCCCCTTCAGCGCCAATGGCCGCGCCAAAGTCAACCGCACCACGGACGGCTTCGTCAAAATCCTCGCCGATGCTGCGACCGATCGCATTCTCGGCGTCCATATCATTGGCCCGCACGCCGGCGAAATGATCGCCGAAGCCGCCGTCATCATGGAGTTCGGCGGTTCTGCCGAAGACCTCGCCCGCACCTGCCACGCCCATCCGACGCTGACCGAGGCTGTCAAGGAAGCCGCGCTCAGTGTCGGCAAGCGGGCGATCCATATGTGACGACCGCATGTGCCACGACACCCCCACCGGGCGGCGGCGCCGCGAACCAAAGTCGGCCGGCGCGCGTTGAAAGTCGCAGGGTCATGGCGTTTCGCGCAATCGACCAACCCGCTCATCGCACCAGTTAGCCGGAGACCGCCGCCATGAAACTGCTCATCCCCTACCTCGCGACGGTCGTGTTCTTCTTTGCCGTCGACCTGGTCTGGCTGGGCGTCATCGCGAAGGATTTTTACCGCAGCGGCATCGGCCACCTCATGGGCGATGGGTTCAATATACCAGCCGCGATCGTGTTCTATCTCGTCTACATCGCTGGCGTGTTCTTCTTTGCCGTTAATCCGGCGGTCGAATCCGGCGACTGGCAGCGCGCCGCTTTCCTCGGCGTTGCCTTCGGTTTCTTCGCTTACGCCACCTACGATCTGACAAACCTCGCAACCTTGCGGGATTGGCCGCTCGGGCTGGCGCTTGCCGATATGGCCTGGGGATCGCTGCTGACAGGCGCCGCCGCCGTCGTCGGATATTCCGTCGCCACACGCTTGTGAGGATCGGCGTCGCCGTCCAGCTTTCTATTCGACAGGCGTGACTGTGAAGCCCGCGTCACGCAGCAGCGACACCAAACCCGTCGGCCCCGGCAAGTGCAGCGCGCCAACGGCAATGAAAACTGGACCCTGATCAAGCAGCACCGTCGCCGCGTCCCGCATCTTGGCGTTGCGGTCGACGAGGAGCGATGTCTTGAAGCCGTCGAAGGCGCTTGCCGGTACGCCCTGCTCCGCCGCCAAGGCGATCTGGAACGGCATCGCCGCCCCAAGCTGGCGTTTGATGTAAAGCTGGACCAGCGTCTCCATCATGTCGTCGGCGCGGTCCGCGTATTTCAGACCCACCTTCAGCATTTGGATTTGCTGATCATCCGGCACTTTCGCCAGCGCGCCGAGCTGCTGATCGATGCTTTCGAGGCCGATGACTTTCGCGCCGTTCTTCTGCGCTTCTTCAGCCACCCGCATATCCAAAACCTGCGCACCAGCCGCCATTTTTTTGCGCTCGCAGTCGGACAGCGCCAGCAGCATGTTGACAAGCCACGGCTTGAACATGCCGGCAAACTCCCCCGGCATCCCCGACTTCTGAACGATGGCCTGAACCGTCGCATATTCTTCAGGTGTCAGCTTGTTTTGCAGCGTTTGTCCGTCTTTGTAGGTGATGAGATCGGCCGCCTTGCTCATCGCCGTCGCCATCGCGCTGTCGGAGAGATCGGCAACCTCCAGTGCCAGCGTTTTGGTTTGCCGGATCGCCTCTTTGACACCGGTCGATAGCGTCGTCAGGCGCGGATCGCTCAGATGCATCGTGCCGAACAAGTACGACGTTGATACTCCTGCCTTCTCGATCTTCCACAGCACGGCATCGGTGTTGCCGAGTGCGCGGCCTTCTTCGACAACGCGGCGATGCACGTCGGGTGCCTTGGCCGCGAGTTCGACCAGCATGTCGTGGCCCTGACACTGTGCGGCCGTCGCCGCCTTCGCGCCGGCCTCAGTCGCGCGCGGCACGTGCGATGCCGACACGATGATCAGCATCGCGACGGCGGCCACTGCCACCTTTGAGAAAAGTCTCAGCATCCTGGTCCTTCAACGACGGATCCCGTCACCGGCTTGTGCGACGCTCAGCGTGCGGCGGCGCGCGGGTGCGCAGAATCATAAACGGACAACAGCCTGTCCCGGTCCACTTCGGTATAGAGTTGTGTTGTCGAGAGCGAGGCGTGTCCCAGAAGCTCCTGAATTTGCCGTAAATCGGCCCCCGCCGACAGTAAATGTGTCGCAAATGAATGGCGCAGCGCGTGCGGTGTCGCGGTGTCGGGCAGGCCTAGGTCGTGGCGCATCGCCGCCATCGCGAGCTGGATCAGGCGCGGCGACAGCGGCCCGCCACGAGCACCAAGAAAGATTGGGCCGTCGCCGCTCAGCGGATACGGGCACAGCCGCACATAGTCAGCGAGCGCGTCCGAGACGATGGCCAGTGCCGGAACCATGCGCTCCTTACCGCCTTTTCCCGCGATATGCATCACGTCGCGGCCATCGAGCGGGGCCGACTTCAGCGTCAGCGAGAGGGCTTCGCTGATCCGCAATCCGCAGCCATAGAGCAGCAGCATCACGGCGCGATCGCGGGCCGCGATCCAGTCGTCACGGTTGCTCGTGTCGCGAGCCGTCACCGCTGCCGCGTTCTCGACCGTCAGTGGCTTTGGCACCGAATGGGGAATTTTCGGCGATGTAATTTGATTTACCGCGCGATTTTTCAGCGTCTCTTCGCGTTCCATCCAGCGAAAGAACATGCGCAGCGCCGACAGCGATCGGGCCAGCGACCGCGACACTACCCCCGATTTGCGCCGGCTCGCCAAAAACGCCCGCAACGTTTTCGCATCCAATCGATCGAGATCACCAAGGCACGGCGGATGTCCGTTGTGGCGTTTCAGAAATCCGAGAAACTGCCGCAAGTCGCGCGTGTACGCCGTGAGTGTCGCCGCACTTTGTCCGCGCTCTGCCGCCAGATGCGCCAGCCAACCGTCGATCGCATCGCGAAGGTCAGAGCCGAGAGCAAGCTCCGCGTCGCCCGCCAGGATGTCATCGATGGTTTCGCTCACAGCCGTCGTGTCCTCGATCAGCCGATGGTGTCAGCTCACGCGCGCACGATCGAACGCGCCGCGTTAACGAAGCGTTAACGATACGCTTACAGCAGTTTGCCGGGGTTCAAAATGCCGTTCGGATCGAGCGCCTTCTTGATTGCCCGCATCATGTCGAGTTCGACGGCGGATTTGCTTCGCAGCAGGGCCTCGCGCTTCATCTGGCCAATGCCATGCTCCGCCGAGATTGATCCGCCCATCGCCGCAACCAGGTCGTGCACGGCTGATGTCATCGTGTCCCACTGCGCCAAGTAGTCCGCTTTCGACATGCCGGCCGGTTGGCTGACGTTGTAGTGCACATTGCCGTCGCCGAAATGCCCGAACGGAACTGGTCGCGCGCCAGGACAGACGCGTTCAACCAACTCTGCCGCGCGCGACATGAACTCAGGAACACGCCCGACCGGCACTGAAATATCGTGTTTGATGCTGCCGCCCGCACCCTTCTGCGCTTCTGAAAATCCTTCGCGCAGCGCCCAAAAGTCTCGCCGTTGTTGCAGCGATTGCGCAACCGCTGCATCGCGGATCAACCCTGACTCGCTGGCCCTGAGCAGAAGGGATTGCAGGTCAGCGTCGACGCGGCCGTCGGCGTAGCCGCTGGAGAGTTCGATCAGGGCATACCAAGGATAGCTGACAGTGAATGGATCACGGGCGCCCGGCATGAAGCGCAGCGCAAAGTCGTGAATGCCGGCTCCCCAGAATTCAAATGTCGTCAGCGCACCGCCCGCCAATGCCTCCGCATGCCGGAAAAAATTCAGAACCGTCTCAGGCGTGTCGAGCGCGACCACGGCCGTCGCCAGCTCCGCCGGTTTGGGGACAAGCTTCAGGCTGGCCGCCGTGATGATGCCGAGCGTCCCTTCTGAGCCAATAAGAAGGTCGCGCAAATCATATCCGGTGTTGTCCTTTTTCAGACGGCGCAGCCCATGCCAGACGCGGCCATCGGCGAGCACCGCTTCCAACCCGAGGGTCAATTGCCGGGCGTTGCCGTAGGCGAGCACAGCCGTGCCGCCAGCATTCGTCGCCACAACGCCGCCGATGCGGGCACTGCCTTCAGATGCCAAACTCAACGGAAATAATCGGCCCGCGTGATCGGCTGCCGCTTGAACGTCGGCTAGCGTCATCCCAGCCTCGACGATCATCGTGCCGGCCGCCGCATCGACGTCGCGCACGCGGTTCAATCGCTCGACCGACAATACGATTTGGCTGCCGTCGGCCGACGGGATCTGGCCACCGACGAGCCCTGTGTTTCCGGCTTGCGGCACAACGCCGATCCGCTCGGCATTGGCCAGCGCCAAAATCTTCGCCACTTCGTCCGTTGATCCAGGCCGCAGAACGACAGCGGTTTTTCCGACGTAGAGATCGCGCCACTCGCGCAAATATCCCGCTTGATCCTCCGGCCGCAGCAAGGCGTTGGCCGCGCCGACAATCTCGACGAAGCGGGCAATCAACTGGGCCGAAATCGATGCAAGCGTCACTGCGTCAGGCCATTTCTCATCGAGCTGCGCGCATCGTTGCTCGCAGTTTTCACAGTTTGCCATGGCCGGCGCAGGCGGGGATAACTTCGCAAAAATAAACTTCGGTTAACGGCGGGGGCGCGCCGCCGTCAGACGATTTTCTGGCCGGTTTTCTTCCAATCGGCGACGAATGTCGCGAGCCCGGCATCGGTCAGCGGATGCTTGACCAGCGCCTTTAAGATCGACGGCGGGATCGTCGCCACGTCGGCGCCGATCAGTGCTGCTTCCCTGACGTGCCCCACGGTGCGGATCGACGCTGCCAGAATGTCGGTCGTGAGATCGGGGTAGTTGTCGTAGATGGTTCTGATCTCGCGGATCACATCCATGCCGTTCAAGCCGATGTCATCGAGCCGGCCGATGAACGGCGATACGAACGTCGCGCCGGCCTTCGCCGCCAGCAGCGCCTGATTGGCGGAAAAGCACAGCGTCACGTTCACCATCGTGCCGTCGCTGGTGAACGCCTTGCAGGCCTTCAAGCCGTCCATCGTCAACGGCACTTTGATCGTCACGTTGTTGGCGATCTTGGCGAGCACGCGGCCCTCCATCATCATGCCCTCGTAATCGGTCGCGGCCACTTCCGCCGATACAGGCCCCGGCACCAGCGCGCAAATCTCGGCGATGATCTCTTTGAAATCGCGACCCGCTTTGGCAATCAGCGTCGGGTTCGTCGTCACCCCGTCGAGCAGGCCCGTCGCCGCCAATTCCTTGATCTCGGCTACGTCTGCGGTATCGACGAAGAATTTCATTGAGGTCTCCTGAAAGCGTCCTGTAAGTCCCAACTTCGGTTCTCGAACGCCGGGCCGCAATCGCCTGCCTTTAGCACGCCCTGGTTGCGCGCCTACGCTGCAATGACGATTCGATGACATAGCTTCTAATCTGGCGGCCCCTGCTTTGGAAAGTCTGCTCGACATCTTGGGAAACGGCGCAGAAAGCCCTGCCTCGGCGGGTGGCGCAACCGTGCCCGTGTTGATGCCGGTCGCGCTCGGCCAGACCTATGATTACCTCGTGCCCGAGGGACCTGGCATTGGGCCCGGTCACTTCGTTCTGGTGCCATTTGGCCCGCAAAGCCGCATCGGCATTGTCTGGGACGGCCCGCAGGGCGAGCAAAAACCGCTTGATCGCAAAAAGCTGAAAGCGTTGACCAGCGTGATCGACGCGCCGCCGCTGCCGCTCATCTCTCTGCGCTTTGCCGAGTGGGTGGCGAGGTACACGCTCGCACCGCTTGGCATGGTCGCCCGCATGCTGATGAGCGCCGACAGCGCCTTCGACGCGGCCAAACCGCGCTTCGGCGTCCGCCTCGTGGACGGCGCTCCGCCGCCCGGCAAAATCTCACCCGCCCGCGCCCGTGCTCTGCACTTTGCAGCCGACGGCCTGATCCGCTCCAAATCCGAACTCGCCCAACTTGCCGGTTGCTCGACCGGCGTGATCGATGGCCTCGTGCTCGCCGGCAGTCTCGTCGATGTCGCGATCCCCGAGCGAGGTTTTCCGCGCCCCGATCCCTCGCACACGGCAACCGGCTTCACCGACGACCAGGCCCAGGCCGTCATGGGTCTCGTTAGCGCCGTCGATGCCGATAATTTTTCCGTAACGCTGCTCGATGGCGTCACCGGATCGGGAAAAACCGAAGTCTATTTTGAAGCCGTCGGCCGCGCGCTCGCGGCGGGCCGGCAAGCCCTCATCATGCTCCCCGAAATCGCGCTGACCTCGCAGTTTCTCGACCGCTTCGAGCGCCGCTTCGGTGTCAAACCGGTCGAGTGGCATTCAGCCCTCAGCCCGACGGAGCGCGGGCGTATCTGGAAAGGCGTGGCGCGCGGCGATGTTCGCTGCGTCGTCGGCGCGCGTTCGGCATTGTTTCTGCCCTATCCCGAACTTGGCCTGATTGTCGTCGATGAAGAGCACGATCAAGGCTACAAGCAGGATGATCGCGTCCACTATCAAGGCCGCGATATGTGCGTCGTGCGTGGCAACCTCGGCAAGTTTCCAGTCGTGTTGGCGTCCGCCACGCCATCGATTGAAAGCCACGTCAACGCCCAGCAGGGCCGCTATCGCCATATCGTGCTACCCGGCCGTTACACCGGCGTCGACATGCCGGACGTGTCGGCGATCGATCTTCGCCGCGAAAGCCCGGAGCCCGGCAAATGGTTGGCCCCCCGCCTCGTCGCCGCCATGACTGAGACGCTGCAAAACGGCCAGCAATCGCTGCTGTTTCTCAACCGTCGCGGCTATGCGCCATTGACGTTGTGCCGGAGCTGCGGTCATCGCATCGAATGTCCGCAGTGTACCGCCTGGCTGGTCGAACACCGCTTCAAGAAGCGGCTCGATTGCCATCACTGCGGCTTCTCGCTGTCGCTGCCTGAAAAGTGCCCCAAGTGCGCAGCCCCCGGCGGCCTCGTCGCCTGCGGACCGGGCGTCGAGCGCGTCGCTGAAGAAGTCGCCGAGCGCTTTCCTTCAGCCCGCATCGCGCTGCTGTCATCCGACCTCATTCCAAGCCTGATCGACATGCGCGCCATGATTCACCGCATCGAAGCCCACGAGATCGATATCATCATCGGCACGCAGATCGTCGCCAAGGGTCACCACTTCCCAGATCTCGCTCTCGTCGGCGTCGTCGATGGCGATCTCGGTCTCGCCCACGGCGCTGATCCGCGCGCTGGCGAACGCACCTTCCAATTACTGCATCAGGTGACTGGCCGCGCCGGCCGCGCGCTGGCCGTCGGTCGCGGCCTCGTGCAAACCCACATGCCCGAGCATCCGGTGATGGCAGCCATCGTCGCCGGTGATCGCGAAGCCTTCCTAAATTACGAAATCAAAACCCGGCAAACCGGTGTGCTGCCACCCTATGGACGTCTCGCCGCCGTCATCATTTCAGCCCGCGATAAGGCGCTGGCCGAACGCACCGCCCGCGACATCGCCCGCCTCGCGCCGCCATCGGAAAAAATCAAAGTGCTGGGTCCTGCCGAAGCGCCGATTGCGGTGGTTCGCGGACGCTATCGCTGGCGATTGCTCGTCAAAGCGCCGCGTGATGCCGATATGCAGGGCTATTTGCGCGCCTGGGAAACCGACATTCCCAAACTCAAAAGCGACGTCCGCGTCACCCTCGACATCGACCCCTACAATTTTTTCTGATCGTCGCCGCAATCCCGCGCCGCCTTGGTCGCCGTCCCGATCCCGTCATCCTCGGCCAAATGAGCGTCGCGAGTGCCGGCCGGGGATCCAGCGCAAGACTCGCCAACGGCGCGATATACTCTGTGTCTTCGACGCATCTTCCGCTGGATCCCCGAACGCTATCGCTTGCGCTCCCGCGTTCGAGGATGACGCCCGTGGCGGACTTTTGCGCAACGCCTAACCCACCGTCATCCTCGGCCAAATGAGCGTCGCGAGTGCCGGCCGGGGATCCAGCGTAAAAATCGCCGAAGGCGCAATACCGGACCCGAGACGTGCCCGCTGACGCATCCCCGCGTCCGTGCTATGAGCGTCGTCGTCCCATGAACCACGAGACCAGACCCACCCATGCCTCTTCGCATCGCCGTGCAAATGGACCCCATCGAGCGGATCGACATTCGCGGCGATAGTACCTTCGCGATCCTGCTCGAAGCCCAGCGGCGCGGGCATGACATGTTTTATTATACGCCGAACGACTTAGCCCTCCACGGCGATAAGCTGCTGGCGCGCGGCGCTACGGTGACCGTCCGGGATCAGTACGGCGATCACTTCGCCGTCTCGAAGCCGCGCATCGAAGACCTTGGCCAACGCGATTGCATCTTGCTGCGCCAAGACCCGCCTTTCGACATGGGATATATCACGACGACGCACCTGCTTGAGCGCATCCATCCCAAGACGCTGGTCGTCAACGATCCGATGCATGTGCGCAATGCGCCTGAAAAACTGTTCGTGCTCGACTTTCTCGATCTGATGCCACCGACGCTTGTCACCCGCTCGCTCGACGATGTGCTGGCGTTTCGCGCCCAATACAACGACATCATCGTCAAGCCGCTGTACGGCAACGGCGGAGCCGCCGTGTTCCGCTTGAAGCCCGACGATGGCAACGCGTCGTCGCTCGTCGAACTCTTTCAGACGGTCTTTCGCGAACCCTTTATGGTGCAGGAGTATCGCGCCGAAGTGAAAGACGGCGACAAGCGCATCATCCTCGTCGACGGCGAAATCGCCGGCGCCATCAACCGAATTCCGCAAGCCGGCGAAACCCGGTCGAACCTGCACGTCGGCGGGACCGCGGCGGCCGTCGAGCTCACCGATCGCGACCGCGAAATCTGCGCCCGCCTCAAGCCTGAATTGAAGAAGCGCGGGTTGCTGTTCACCGGCATCGATGTCATCGGTCCCTATCTAACCGAGATCAACGTCACCTCGCCAACCGGCATTCGCCAGGTCAAGTCATTCGGTGGCAATGATATCGCCGCGATGATCTGGGACGCGATCGAAGCCAAGAGATCAGCTGCATGATGGTTCAAACAATGTCTCAGCGCGCCGCGCGATTTTTCATTTTGACTATGATTTTCGCACCCGCCGCCACGTCGTCATCCGTCACGCTCAGCGCGCAACAGGCCTCCCCATTCGCGGCCCTCGCCGGACGCTGGACGGGCGAAGGCCGCCTCGGCTTGAAGGATAGCCCGCCAGAAACCGTCAAATGCCGCGCCACGTATTTCCTCACCGACGGCAAAGACGAGTTGAAACAAAATATCCGCTGCGCCACCGCTGGCGGCAGCATCGAAGTGCAAAGCCAGATTGAAAATGCAGCCGGCGTCCTATCGGGCCACTGGAAAGAAACCACGCGCAATCTCGAAGGTGACCTGACCGGTGCCGTCAAGCCAAACGGCTTGCGCATCGTCGTCAAGGGCGGCGACCTGACGGCCAACATGGACATCCTCGTCCGCGACAACAAACAGGTCGTCGAAATCCAATTCATCAACAGCGCGCTGGTAGGGTTGTCGCTGCTGATGACGAAGGGCTGAGGCATACGCGAAGCAGTCTTGTGCAATTGGGCTATAATCGTCATGCCGCTTTCCCGCTACGCTGCCGCAGAAGCTTAATCTTTATTCCGGAATTCTTCTCCGCGTCCCAAATATCACGCTGCATCTGAAGCTGGACCCAAAAGCGGGTACCGTTGCCAAATGCTTGTCCAAGTCTTTGCGCCATTTCAATGGATAGCGAGCGATTGCCGTTGACGAGTTCAGATAGGGACGCACGGCTAACGCCGAGATGCTCGGCAAGATCAGTAATGGTCATCTCCAAGCTGGGAAGAATGTCGTCACGAATGTATTCTCCAGGATGTGGAGGTCGGAACCTTGGAAGTTCTCGTTCAGCGCTCATGATAATCCTCTAGATTCACGTCCGTTGGCCCCTCGGAATCCCACCCAAACGTCACGCGCCAATTCCGCGTGACGATCAAAGAATAGGTGCCTTTTCGGTTGCCCTTCAATTCGTGAAAGCCGTACCCGGGAAGGTCCATCTCTTCCGGCGAACAGATTGTATTTAGCGCGGCAAGAATACGCCTGAGTTTTGGCACCCAGTCAGGCTTAAGCCCGCTAGCGTCATCGTCATCATACAGACGACGCAACCCTTTATGTTTTATACGCCTCAAGTACAACATGCCTACTATGTGTCACGTGTCGCCTTACGCGTCAAGCGTCACGTTACACGAGTCAAGTTATTGCTTCGCTGCTTAAGTTTCAATGAGAAACATTGAAGAGATTGCGACTTTTTAAGGCGGAGACAAAAGAGGCTTAAGTTCTCGGGACATTTCAGACTGGATCACTCCCCATCAGCCGTTCGGCAGTTGATCCACCTCACGTCTGCACCTTCCACGATGCATCGCTTGAGCTGACGTGCCCGCGCTTTAAAACTATCGGCGCAAACGCCGTCCCCGCTAAAACTGCTGCAGGCAACGCGCAAACCTCCATTTTCTTCGTTCCCACTTTGTTCTTGACTGCCCGCTTGCTCCCCGCTAGCCTCTCCGCAGGGTCTGAGGGGCACCATGTACGGTCAAATTTCAACGCTGGCGTTTGTCGGCATCGATGCCCGCGCCGTCGAAGTCCAAGTCCGCATCACGCCGGGCGCGCCCGCCTTCGCCATCGTCGGCCTGCCAGACAAAGCCGTCGCCGAAAGCCGCGAGCGGGTCCGTAACGCACTCCACGCCGTCGGCCTCGGCCTGCCGTTCAAGCACATCACCGTCAACCTCGCGCCCGCAGACCTGCCCAAGGAAGGCAGCCACTTCGATCTCGCCATTGCGCTTGCCATGATGTCGGCCATGGAGGCGATCGCGCCCGATGCCATCGCCGGATACGCGGCCATCGGTGAATTGGCGCTCGACGGCTCGATCCGGTCCGTGCCCGGCGCGCTGCCGGCCGCCATCGGTGCCAACGCCATCGACAAGGGCTTGATCTGTCCGGCGGCGTGCGGCCCCGAAGCGGCGTGGGCGGGCGAGCACGTCTCCATCCTGGCCGCCCCGCACCTGCTGTCGCTGGTCAATCACTTCAAAGGATTGCAAACGCTCGCGCGACCAAAGCCCAACATCGCCCGCAGCGACGGCATTCAACCGGACCTCGCCGATATCCGCGGTCAGGAAACCGCCAAGCGCGTTCTCGAAATCGCCGCCGCCGGTGGGCACAATCTGCTGTTCATCGGTCCGCCCGGATCCGGCAAAACCATGCTGGCGTCGCGCCTGCCGTCGATCCTGCCGCCGCTCGCGCCGGAAGAAATTCTCGAAGTCTCGATGGTGCACTCGCTGGCTGGAGAACTGATGGGCGGCAAGCTGGCGATTGAGCGGCCGTTCCGCAGCCCGCATCACTCGGCCAGCATGGCGGCGCTCGTCGGCGGCGGCACGCGGCCAAAACCAGGTGAGGTGTCGCTGGCCCACCACGGCGTGCTGTTTCTCGACGAGCTACCCGAGTTCCAGCCAAACGTGCTCGACGCCCTGCGCCAGCCGCTTGAAGCCGGCGAAACCGTCATCGCGCGCGCCAACCACCGCATTGCCTACCCGTCACGCATTCAGCTCGTCGCAGCCATGAACCCGTGCAAATGCGGCGGCTCGACATCCGGCGTCACGTGTAAGCGCGGCGCGCGCTGCGCCGACGACTATCAGGGCCGCATCTCCGGTCCGTTCTTGGATCGCATCGATTTGCAGATCGAAGTCCCGGCCGTCTCGGCTGCCGATCTCGTTTTGCCCGCCGCGCGCGAAGGCAGTGCCGAGGTCCGCGCCCGCGTGGCCGCCGCCCGTCAGCTCCAGCGCGATCGCTATGCGCGTCTTGGCGCCCACGGCGTTCGCACCAACGCCGCGTGTTCCGGTCAATTGCTTGAGCAAACCGCCATGCCGGACGAAGCCGGCCAAGCCCTGCTGCGGCAAGCCGCTGAAGCCCTGGCGCTTTCGGCCCGTGGCTTCCACCGAACCCTGCGCGTCGCCCGCACCCTCGCCGATCTCGATGCCGTCGAGCGCGTCGGCCGCATCCATATCGCCGAAGCGCTCGGCTACCGCGCCGAAACTCTTCGCCAAAGCCGGGCAGCTTAAACAAAAAAATGGCCGGGTACGTTCGCACCCGGCCTGTAACGTTAGCCTGCAATACCTATGATTTCAGCGATGCGCTCACGCAAACGCGCTTTTCACGCCCGCCTGCATCGCGGCCGCTTGTGCGGCATTGCGCAACAGGCACGCAATCGTCATCGGGCCAACGCCGCCCGGCACCGGCGTGATGGCGCCCGCCACCGCCGCACACTCATCATACGCCACATCGCCGACGAGCTTCGTCTTGCCGTTTTCGCCGGGCACGCGATTGATGCCGACATCGATCACCGTCGCTCCCGGACGGATCCAGCTACCCTTGACCATTTCGGGAATGCCAACGGCGGCAATCACCAGGTCGGCGCATTTGACGATATCTTCGATGTTCTTCGTGCGCGAATGCGCAATCGTCACCGTGCAGTTCTCGCGCAGCAGCAGGGCTGCCACCGGCTTGCCGACAATGTTCGAGCGGCCGATGACGACGGCGTCCATGCCGCTCAAGTTCGGCTTGACGGATTTGGCGAGAATGACCGACCCCGTCGGCGTGCACGGCACCAGCGCCCGCTCGCCAACCCACAATCGGCCGACGTTGACGGGATGGAAGCCGTCGACATCCTTGTCCGGGTTAATGGCGTTCAGCACCTTCTCGGAATTGATGTGCTTGGGGAGCGGCAGCTGAACGAGTATGCCGTGACAGGCCGGGTCGTTGTTCAGCTTGTCGACCATCGCCAGCAAATCGGCTTCGCTGGTCTCGGCCGGTAAGCGGTGCTCCCACGAGTTCATGCCGCAGGCGACCGTCTGCTCGGCTTTGTTCTTGACGTACACCTTGCTGGCCGCGTCCTCGCCGACGAGCACGACCGCGAGGCCGGGCTTGATGCCGTGCTCTTTGACCAAACGTGCGACCTCGGCGGCGACTTCGGCGCGCACGTCGGCGGCGATTTTCTTGCCGTCGATGATCTGAGCTGCGGACATCGGCGTCGTTCCTCCTGATTGTTTTTTGAACGTTGAGCGACCGGGGGCCGGCCGCTAGAGATTGTTTGCGTAATACACGGTGTCGTGCCGTTTTTGCTGCAAGAGCCGCCCGATGTGGGCGCCGTCGACCCGCAACGATCTCAGGTGTGATTTTGAGCCTGTCCCAAGGTGCACGAACCGGCGGCAGTCTGGTGCCGGCCGATGGCGCCCTGTTTGCAGGATTTTGGGGTGAAACGAAAGTGCACAATCGGGCACGCGGCGCCGTGCCGCCGGGCCATCCGCCGTGCTGCCGAGATCACACGACGACCTTCGCGATGTTCGTTAAAACGACGCTCTGCACAAAATAGCAGGCGAGCAACAGCACGATCGGCGAAATGTCGATGCCGCCCATGTTGGGCAGCATGTTGCGGATCGGCTGCAGGAGCGGCTCGGTCACCGTATTGATGCCTTGCCACAGTGACCGGATGATCGGGTTGTAGGCGTTGATCACGCCAAAGGCCATCAGCCAGCTGAGGATGACATTGGCGATGATAACGTAGGTGTAAAGCGTGATGAGGTAACTGATGAATTCGAGAAGTTCCAGCATGCGCCGCCTGTTCAGAATTTATGGCTGTTACGCCGAAAAAGCCGATGTGTCCGGGGCCATGTAGCCCTGCCACGCCGAACCCTGCAAGACTTGGTTGCCAGCCTGCCGGATCATCGACTGTGGACACCGTCGCCACGCCAACGACCTGCGGCTGCGCTCGTGGACGTGCCGGCATTGCCGCCAAAGTGCTGGACTGGGATCGACCTGTTCGTTGACAGCGTGCGGCGGGAAAATCTAAATTCGCCAACGAAACGCGGGAACAGGGGCCGTAGCTCAGATGGGAGAGCGCTGCAATCGCACTGCAGAGGTCAGGGGTTCGATTCCCCTCGGCTCCACCATTTCTGTTTGCGCGCAGCCGCGACGCCAACCCTACGCGCGTTGGTTACGGTTCGATCTCAGTGATCTCACCTCCACCATTTCTGTTCGCGCGCCCGACTCTCCTGCGTTGAGCCGGCCGGGCGCGCGGTCGTTCCAGTTCCATTATCTTCACCAGTTTACCTCGCGCGCCGGCGCAACTGGTGACCCGATTTCGATGCCCGGCATTTTTTATTCTTCGGATCGGGAACCGCAGACGTCTGTCGGCGTTTCGGCATGTCAGGGGAATTGACACTGAAAAACGGCACCAAGCGACACGTCAGATGGGTTAGTCCTGACGCGTGTTCGATGGACCGCGTAAACATTCGTTTGAGCAGTCTTAACGGAATGATTTGAAGGTCGATGCTGTTCATTGCAAGTCAAAGCCAATCTCCGGACGGCGGCATCGACGCCGGCGGGCACGCCTAATGGTCCCGGCAAATGCCAGCTTCCGCCTGCCTTGGCCGATGTCATGGCATCTGATTGCGATGATGATGGCCGTTATCGTTCCGGCCTTGTCGGTAACGGCATGGTTACTCGCCCGCAACACGGAACAACAGCAGGAGAAAATTGAGCGCGAAGCGATGGCCCGCGTCGACACACTCGCGCTCTCGGTCGATAGCGTCGTCTTTGGCATCGTGTCGGCGCTCAAAGCGCTCTCGACGTCTCCGGCTCTGGAGCAGGCCGACGTCGCGCAGTTCAATGCGCAGACGCAAGCGACGTTCAGCGGCGTTGGCATCGATGTTGTTTTGCGGGATGAAAACTTCGTTGGCCTCGGGACGGATGTTTTTGGCAAAGCGGTTGCGCCAGTCCGAGACGTCGATCGTGTGGCTGCCTCAACGGCGATGAACAGCAACTCAGCGCAATTCTCTAGTTTTGACAGCGACCTCAGGGATGGTGTTGCCGGCATGAGCATCTGGCTCGGTGCTAAAACCGCAGGCGGCAAGAAGGTCGTTTTGCAGGCCCGCGTCAGCAGCGATTTTTTGAGCCGAGCTCTTTACAGTGGCGATGAGTCGCCATGGATCGCCAGCATGTCCGACAAGAATTTTGTGATTTTTGCCCGCTCGATTGATCTAAAATCGGTGCTTGGTAAAACGCGTTCTGCCGAGACACAGTCCAAATCAATCGCGACAAACGGCTTTATTCGCACGCGCAATTTGAAAGGTGTTCCGACCCTGCAAGCCTATACGCATGCAGGACTTCCAGGGTGGCGGGTGAGCGTGGCGGCACCCGTGTCGGTCATCGATCGCGGCATGCAACAAAGCTGGAACCGGTTCCTCGGTATTGCAGCAGTTCTGGCGATGTTGGCCGTTGGCGTTGCTTCGTATCTCGCCGGAATTATCTCGAAAGCCGTCAAGGACGTTTCAGACAACGCCCGTAATCTCGCCATGGACCGGCCGCAGGCGGTCATATCGACCTCGATCCGCGAAATCTCCGAGCTGACCGGCACGCTGCTGAAAACCGTCGAAGAACTGTCACGGCGCAAGAGTGCTCTCTACGAAGTCGATAGCCGTCTCAAGATGGCGCTCGAAGTCGGCGGTATGGGGATTTGGGAGTGGGATATCACGACCGATGACATGGTCTGGGATTCCGCCCAGTACGCGCTGCTCGGCATGGTCGAAACGCAAAAGCAACCAACAGGCCGTGATTTTCTGCTGCGGATTTATCCAGACGACCGGGATCTCGTTGAGGCGTCCGTCAATGCCGTCTCCGGTGCCAATCCGAGATTTGCCAAAGAATTTCGACTGTTCCGCGCCGACGGTTCGTTGTGCTGGGTTGCCGTGCGGGCGTCGTTTATCCAAGAATCTGACGGCCGTCAGCGTATCATTGGCGTGATGTATGACATCACTAACGACAAAACCCGCAGCGAACATACCGGCGCGTTGTTGCGGGAAGTTTCGCACCGGTCGAAAAACATGCTGGCGCTCATTTTGGCTATGGCGAGGTTGACGGCGCGCGGCGCGGCCGATGTTCAAGCGCATTTGCGAGAGTTTTCATTACGCATTGCCGGGCTGTCAGCGTCGCAAGATCTAATCGTCGATGCCAGCTGGTCGGCCGTTCGGCTCGTCGACTTGATCTCTGCAGAGGCAAAGGCCGTCGCGCATGATCGGTCTACGCGCGTCCACCTCGCGGGCCCGGCCGTCAAATTGTCGCCCGAGGCGGCACAGACGCTCGGCATGGCCTTCACGGAATTGACCCTCAACGCCGTCGAACATGGGGCTCTGGCGACGGCAACCGGCCTTGTCAATGTCGTATGGTGCGTTTCGGACACCGACGATTTGACCATCACGTGGACCGAAACCGGCGGGCCGAAGACCGTGACTCAGCCCGTGCGTGGCTATGGTTTGTCCGTGGTTGAAAATCTCGCCGGTCGTAGTTTGGGTGCGGCGTCGAGCGTCGTATTTTCGGAGCAGGGCGTGCGCTGGACGCTGATGTGCCCGCTGCGGAATGTGGCGGCCGGTCACGCGGCAGCGCAAGCCGCCTGAGACGTGGCACCCGCCGCTTGCGGGATTGATCCAGCCAGCGCAGACCGAATTGATCTAAGCTCAGCCGGAAGGCTGTCGTCGTCGCTCACGCAGCCGCAGCCGATTTCACCAATTCGAATTCCGGCAACGCGACGTGAACACGTGTTCCAGGCCACTGCGGATCGGACGAAGCCGGACCGTAACTGATCGTGCCACCGAACTGCCGCGACAGCAGAGTAGCGATTTTCGCGCCAAGACCTTCAGCATTTTGCGCAGGTTCGTATGAGGCGTCAGCGTCGTCCGCCAAGTTGGTCATCCCTCGGCCGTTGTCGCTGATTTCCAATACGCCGCCGCGATCTTCGGCCTGCCGCAACGAGACCGTAATTTTTCCGGCGCGGCCTTCCGGAAACGCGTGCTTCACCGAGTTCATGACGAACTCCTGGATCAGGACGCACAGGGACGTGGCAAACTGCGCTGCGGCCAGCAATGGCGGAATATCGACATTGATTTCGGTGTCGCCGATAGTGGCTGACGATAAGTCCGATAGAACCTGCTCGACCAGCGTGTCGATGCGCACGAGTTCGAGATCGTTGGCCACATTGAGCCGTCGCTGCGCACTGGCGATGGCGTGAATGCGCGACCGTGCTCCAGTGAGAATTTCGATCGACTGGGGATTGGTGGCATGGCGGATATGGAGATTGATGAACCCTACGACCAAGGCCAGGGAGTTGCCGACCCGGTGCGTGACGTCGCGCAATAAACCTTCAGCACGCTCGCGCTCAGTTTCAGCCCGCGACTTTTCAATTTCGATTTCCGCCGTGCGTGCGGCGACACGTTTTTCGAGTTCTTGATTGGATGTCTTCAGCAACCGCGCGGCAGCTTCGATTGTTTCTCGTCGTTCGCGTTCGCGAGATACGGAAACCATGGCCAGCGTGGCTGAAGCAAACAGCATGCCGACCAACGCCATCAACAATCCATAGCGTTGGCGCTGAAACGCTGTTTCCCGCTCGGCGTAGTATTCCGCTTCGGTTTGGCGTGCGTCGGTAATTTTGGCGCGAATGTCATCCATGAAATTTTTGCCGCGCCCGCTTTTGACGACGGCAATGGCATCGGGAATGTTGCCCGCGTCGAATAATGCGATCGACGCATCCGAGGTCGCGAGGCGCTGCTCCAACAGCGGACGGATTGACGACATCAACTCCGTCTGCTTGGGATTGTCGGCGACGCTGCGCAGGATATCGGAATGGATGACCAAAAGCGCGGCTTTTCCGGAGTTGTAGCGTTCCAGATAACTCTTGTCGTTGGTTAGAAAATACCCACGTTGGCCAGACTCAACGTCTTGAGCTGCGATGACCAAATCGCCGAGCTTATTTTGAACCTGCACCGTGTGCGTGACCAGTTGCGCGGTCGACGTTGACCACCACCAGCCGAGGATTGCACTTAACCCCGATGCGATCGTAATCACCGCCCATATCAAAATGGTTCGCGCCGTGCCGGGTTGCAATGTCGTCCGTCCCCACCCGTTAAGGAGTTGCCGCTCACATTGAGGCGTATCGCACTCTGATTGAACCCGCCATGTCATTTCACATGCCGGGGGACCAATTTCCCGTGTGGTTAACAGCCCCGACGAGCAGCGATCCGAAGCAACGCGGCGGAACGAATTGGCGAAATAACGGTTGAATAGGCATTGGAAAGTCGGTGGCGGAGACGGTCGCGACAGTCAGACGATGTCGCATACGCAATTTTGAAGGCAGCATGTGTGCGCTATCGACGGCCTGAGCAAAGCGCGCTAGAGCGAAGTATGCGCTCACCATCGAAGACCAAGTCGTCGACCGCTCCGGCTGCCAACAAAATCGCGACGCGTCAAACCCCGTGCCTTAAGTGCCCGCTGCGCGCGTTAAAGACGTTTCGCGAGTTTCAGCCGGCCGAGCTCGAATTTGTCGAGTGGTTCAAAACCGGCGAATTTGCGTCCGATGAAGGCGCGACCATCCTGATGGAGGGTCACAGCAGCCCGCATCTCTATACCATTCTTTCGGGATGGGCGTTTCGCCATAAAACACTGCCGGATGGACGCCGGCAAATTTTGAATTTCGCGCTGCCTGGGGATTTTCTCGGCCTGCAAACGTCAATGTTCAATGAAATGCAGCACTCGGTGGAGACGCTGACCAAAACCGTGTTGTGCGTTTTTCCGCGCGATAAGATCTGGTCGCTCTATGAGAAGTTTCCAGGTCTCGCCTACGACCTCACCTGGATCGCGGCGCGCTCGGAACGACTTTTGGACGAGCAACTTTTGTCTGTCGGCCGACGCTCGGCGCAAGAAAAAATGGCCTTCGTGCTGCTGCACCTTTTTTACAGAGCGCAAGCCGTCGGGCTGGCGACCGGAAACAAGGTGGTGTTTCCATTTACGCAGCAGCATCTCGCGGATTCGCTCGGCCTGTCGCTTGTGCACACCAATAAAACACTAAAAGCTCTATTGGCGCGCAAGTGGTGCCGGTGGAAAGATGGGACATTCGAATTGGTTGACGAGGCGGCGCTGCGTGAACTCGCGTGTTATGAGGGCGATCTCGCTTCGCTACGCCCACTCATCTGAAATGATGGTGCGCCGAGCTATCAGTGAACGTCTCTACACCGCGCTCAGGGAACCAACTGGCGCCATCCTCGTTATTAATTTGTAGACGCGCGCTTCCCTCCACCCCTCCCCCCGGGGTTTCGCGTCCACGACATGCCTGCGCCCACGCATCTGCCCCGGATGTGTGGGCGTTTTTTTGCCGCCGTGGAACTTTCCGAGCCGTGTTTGGGTTGATGTGCACAAACGCTCACGCGCGAGGATGATGAGATGCGTAATATACTGCTTTGGATGATCGGAATTCCTATCCCGGTCCTCATACTGTTGAATGTTTTCGGCGTTATCTAAGAGATCGACCGAGACCGCAAAGCGGATCCGAGCCATCGGGTCCGCTTTTCTTTTTTGTGCCGAAATTTTGCCGCCGCCGAATTTTTGCTAGGTCAACCGGAACACGATCCCCGTTGCAGCGTTGAAATTCCACAAGGTCAAATTCCGGAGATCACACATGGGCAACCTACTTCACTATGCGGTCGTATTTCTCGTCGTCGCGCTCGCGGCCGCGTTTCTAGGTTTCGGCGGTGTTGCCGGAACGGCAATGGAAGGCGCGCGAATTCTGTTCTGGGTCGCGATCGTTCTGTTCGTCGTCTCACTGATCGCTGGGCTCGTGCGACGAGCGTAGCTGGTGCAGCAACTGTCAAGACAAGCAAACACCTAGAACGGTGCTGAAGCCGGGCAGTAGAGCCCGGCTTTTTGCTTTATCGGACACGAAGCCGTGGGTGACTCGGTCCACCAATTTTTGTCGCGCATCGGAACCAAGGCACCGTTGAAACCATTAATCCGAAGCAATCGGCAAAGGAGACTACGGCAATGATCAGCTATCGAAACAATTTGTCGGCGCTCGCTATCGTCGCTGCTCTTGGCGGCGCGATCGGTTCGGCGCTTCCAGCATATGCGCTCACGTTCGTCCCCACACAGTCGGCGGGTGAGCAGAGTACCGCGAGCCTCATCGGCCTTAAGGTTGAAAATACCCAAGGCGAAAACCTCGGCGACATCAACTATCTCGTTCTTGATTCAGCGGGCGCGGTGACGACCGCTGTCATCGGTGTCGGTGGCTTTCTCGGGATCGGCGAAAAGAATGTCGGCGTGCCATTCGGCGAAGTGAAGATGGTCAACAACAAGGACGGCAAGCCGATTGCTATGGTGGCGGCGACCAAAGACAGTCTGACGTCGGCTCCCAACTATGTTTGGACTGAAAAGACGACGATGCAGCAAATGAAGGATGACGCCGGCGTGGCTGTCGAAAAAGCAAAAAAGGCGATGTCGAGCGACACGGATAAGCAGACGGGCACGGTTACACCGACGCCGGGCCCAGCCGCAACGCCGTGATATCGACGAGTTGCCACAAGGAATTTAAAACTAAAAAAGGAGAAGAGCTAATGCAGCGCTTCTCCAATTTTTTTACGGGTGATGTTATGGAAATCGACAACAATTAGGCGGCGCGCTGCCCTGTTTTCTCTGATCGCATATCGAAGAATAGGGCTTGGCTGATCAGGGCTTTGACGACAGCAGGATCGAATGGTTTCGACACCAAGAACACCGGCTCAGGCTTGTCGCCCGTCAACAGCCGCTCGGGAAATGCCGTAATGAAGATCACGGGCACCGTCAGCGTACTCAAAATTTCATTCACGGCGTCCAGGCCTGAACTTCCATCCGCCAGATGAATGTCGGCGAGGACGAGCGTTGGCGGGTTTTTCGCAACTTCAGCGACGGCTTCTTTGTGCGTGCGCGCAATACCTTGAACGCGATGGCCAATGTCGACCACCAGCGCCTCCAGATCCATGGCAATCAGCGGCTCGTCTTCGATGATCAAAATATTCGCGGCAAGTTGCTGCGCGATTTCCGACCCGGCCAATTGCAGCAATTCCGTCACGTGGGCAGGCGCGACGTCGAGAATTTGCGCTGTCTCCGATGGCGTAAACCCTTCCACGGACACCAGCAGAAATGCCTGACGTGGCGCCGGCGTGATCGCTTCCAGTCGGCGCTCGGATGTCGATTTCTCGATATCATCTCCACCACCGTCTGTGCCGTGATTTACCGAAACGGAGTTCCAAACTTTCGTGAAAACTCGGTAGACGGCAACGCGCGGCGGTAAGTTGGTTTCGAAACTTGCCGGGTCGGCAATCAAGGCTTCAAGCACTGCAACGACATAATTATCGCCGGACGCTTGGCTTCCGGTCAACGACCGTGCGTAACGTCGCAGATACGGGAGATGTGGGCCAATAACTTCAGCGACAGACATGATAAACCTCATTGCTCTCGATTAATTCCGGCGCCGGCCAGTCGACTGCCCAACGCTTATCGCGGGACGATGCAAAATGCACCGGCTCTGGCCGCTTATTTTCAAGATGCGGCCGCGCGTCCGCTGGACGACACCAAGCTAACAAGTGTCGCGTCGGAGCCGAACTCGTCCCCGTCATCCATTTTCAAAATCCGGCTAAGTGCTGACCTCGCCCGATTGACACGGCTTTTGACCGTCCCGATGGCGCAGCCGGTTATTTCAGCTGCTTCTTCGTACGAAAATCCTTCCGCTCCGACCAAAAGCAGAACTTCCTTTTGATCGTCAGTCAGTTGGGCAAAGGCCTTCTTGAAATCAACGACATCCATGTGCCCGAGCTGCTCAGGCAGCACTGACAGACGTTCCGCCATTGCACCGTCTGCATCTTCAACTTCGCGACGACGCTTGCGAAGGTTCGAAAAGTACGTGTTGCGTAAAATCGTGAAAAGCCAGGCTCGCAAATTCGTCCCGACCTCGAATTTCGGCAAATTCGTCCAAGCCTTCACGAGCGTATCCTGCACCAGGTCGTCAGCTCGCGTAGGATCACCGCAAAGGGAGTTGGCGAAGGCTCGCAAATTGGGCACCGAGCGAATGAGCAACGTCTCAAGATCTGGCTGCGGCGGCGGCGAGGTGGATGGGGGTGTCGTCACGCGTCTCCCCCTTGCTGTTCTTTATTTTTTAATTGCTGAAGCAATTGCACGAACCTGTCGGGGACCGGCTCGGTGACCAACTCGGTGTACGCCTCGCGCAGCTTTTTGCCGATTTGACCTTGCAGCTCATTTGGCAAACCAGGAATTTCGCGCTGAGCATTTGCAGAATTCATATGTGTCGGCTTCCCTGTGTCATCACTGATGCCCATGGCGTCATGTCCTTGCCGGTTTAAGTCGCAAACCGGTGCTTCCCCCGGGTCCGCCACATCGGTTGCACGCATCGGTTAACGCGCGCGGACGGTGATGCAGCATCGCCCAACGCTAGCGCAACGCTTCGCGCGGCAAAAGGTTCCGACGCCTAGAAGTTTTTCAACCAAACCCGCGCTTTCAAAAATAATCATATGAAAACATACGCTTACACAACGTCGCCCACTCATGCGGCGACGCGCGTTTATGTCCTGAAAATGACGGCTCCGCCGGTCAGTCCGGCGCCGGCCGCCGTCATCAACAGCGTGCTGCCGCTCGGAAATCGCCGGGCCTGGTTTGCGACCGACAACGTGAGCGGGATCGTCGCCGCAGAACTGTTGGCGAAGGGCGCAATTGTCGACAGCATGCGGTCGATTGGAATGGCCAATTGATGGGCCACGGTTTTCATCATTCGCGCGTTGGCTTGGTGCGGAATGAAGGAGGTGACATCCGTCGCCGTCAATCCTGACTGTTTGAGCGCGCTAACGGCGCATGTGGTCATCATCTGCACGGCTTCGGCATAGACAGCTTGGCCATTCGAAATAACCATGAGAGTTTCGCCGACATCGGTGAGTGTCGCGAACGGCTTGCGACTGCCGCCGCCCGGAATTTGAATGAGACCGTAATTCGAGCCACGGGACGCAAGTTTCACGGCCGCGATGCCCGCATCGACGCGCTGTGTCGGCACAACCACCACAGCACCCGCCGCGTCGCCGAACAGCACGCTGCTGGCGCGGTCGAACGGGTTGATCCGCCGCGACAGAATGTTGGCTGCGATCACAAGCACGGTTGTCTGATGCGCCCGCGCGTAACTGTCGGCCAGCGTCAGGGCGTAGATAAACCCGCCGCACGCGCCCGCCATATCGATGGCACCGGCGTCGGATAACCCGAGGCGATGGGCGACGAGGGGTGCCGACGGCGGCAACAAGTGATCCGGCGTCGATGTCGCCAGCAGCAGCAAGCCGACATCGCGTTTGTCTATCCCGGCATCGTCCAGCGCCATGTCGCCAGCCTTCACCGCGATGTCTGACAACGCTTCATCATCACTGACGTAGCGCCGGGCTTCGATGCCGGTGCGCCGCAAAATCCAACCATCAGAAAGACCGAGCCGGGTCTCGATTTCGGAATTTAAAACGCAGCGCTGCGGCACGTAGTGGCCGAAGCCTGCGAGCGTAACGCCGCTCATGCCGTCACCTCGCTGATGGCGTCGGAGATCGCCGCGTAGGCGCCATCGAGTTCGTCCGCCGTGACGCAGTAGGGCGGCATGACATAAACCGTTGCGCCGAGCGGCCGCGCAAGGACGCCACGCGCAAGGCAGGCGCGGCGCAGCTGCAAGGCGATATCTGCGAGGTATCCGTTGGCGCTGCCAGCGATGTCGAAGGCGGCGATCGTCCCGAGTTGGCGCACGTTCGACAGCCGCTGATCACGCTGCAACCGCGCAACCGCGTTCGACTGATGATCAGCGAGGTCCGTGATGCGCGCCAAGACCGGCTCGCTTTTCCAAATCTTGAGATTTGTTGCGGCCGCAGCGCAGGCGAGCGGATTCGCCGTAAAGCTGCTCGAATGAAAAAACATGCGCGCGCGATCCGTTGAAACGTGTGCCTCAAAAATTTCGCGGCGGCAGAGTGTGGCCGCCAGCGGCAAGGCGCCGCCCGTCAGACCCTTCGCGACACACATGATGTCGGGTGCAATGCCCGCTTGCTCACAGGCAAACGTCGTGCCCGTGCGCCCGAACCCGGTCATGACCTCATCGGCGATGAACAGTACGTCATACTTGGCGCAGATACGGTGCATGTCCGCGAGCGTGGCCGCGTCGTAGATCAGCATACCGCCGGCGCCGAGGATCAGCGGCTCGCAAATAAAAGCGGCGATCGTCCCGCCTTTGCATTCGGCCTCCAGCGCATCGAGGGTGTGCTGCTCACCTCCCGCCACCGGGAACGCAATACGCCGAACCTCGAAGAGCATCGGGTCATAGGGCGCATTGAAAACACCGCGCGCGCCGGCCGACATCGCGCCGACGGTATCGCCATGGTAGGCGTGTTCGAGGGCAACGATCTTCGTCCGAGGCACGGCGCGATTGCGCCAATATCCAAGCGCCATCTTCAGCGCGACTTCAACCGCCGTCGAGCCGCTGTCGGACAAAAACACATGCGCCAAGCCGTGGGGCGCAATCTCGATCAAGCCGCGCGCGACCTGTTCTGCTGGCTCGTGCGTGAAGCCCGCAAAGATCACTTGATCGAGCTGGTCCGCCTGATCCTTGATCGCCTGCATGATCGCCGGATGCCGGTGACCATGCGTGATCACCCACCACGACGAGATCGCATCCAAAATACGCCGGCCATCATCGCACTCCAGCCACGCGCCCTCTGCACGTCGAATGCGCACCATGCCGGCTTCAAGACCGTGTTGGGTGAAGGGATGCCAGAGCGGCGACGGGCGAACGACGGTCATGGCCCCCTGGCTCCAGTTCCAAGACAAGCGGCGACATCGAAATTCTGAGCGAACTCTTCGTGCAATCGCTCTGGTGTCAGTGGGTCGATGCGCGGCAGCCGTCCTAGATATTGCGCGCCGCCGAAATCGCAGATGGTGCGCTGGCTATCGGCGTTTTCGTCGCCAATAAAAGCGACGCCGAGGATCGCAATATCACGCCGCTGCAGCGCTTCGATTGACAGAAGCGTGTGATTGATCGTGCCGAGCCGGGTTGCCGCGCACACGATCACGGGTAAATGCCAAGCCGCGACGACATCGATCTGCAACCGCTGCCGCGTGATCGGCACCAGCAGCCCACCCGCCAGTTCAATCACCAGCGGTGCGGCCTGCTGCGGCGGTGCGAGATGATCCTCATTGATTTCGATGCCGTCGCGTTCCGCTGCCCAATGCGGTGACGCCGGTGTTCGCAACCGATAGGCTTCGTTGAGGACTCGATCCGGCGGCAAACCAGCGAGCCGCGCCACGGTTTGGCTATCCGTCTCGCCATCAAGCCCGGCTTGGATCGGCTTCCAATACACGCCGCCGATGGCGTGCACCAAAGCCGCCGCAAAAACGGTTTTGCCGATGTTGGTATCGGTCCCGGCAACCACGATGCGGGAGGTCATGAGACCTGCTCCACTCTCGCTTTCGCCAGCGCATCGATCAAGTTTGACACCGCCTGTTGATCGACGTTGAGTGTTATCGTCAAACGTAAGCGCGCCGTCCCTTCGGCAACCGTCGGCGGACGAATGGCACGAATGTCGAAACCTTGCTGTTTCAAAGTAGCGGCCAGCGCGACAGCCGCCATGTCAGACCCGACAATGATCGGTTGGATGGGCGATCCCGATGGCGTGATGCCCGTCTTGGCGTGGAGTTCGCGCCCGGCGGTGCTGACCAGCGTTTCCAACCGAGTTTTGCGCGTGTCGTCTGAGCGTACGATGTGCAGCGCGGCGCGAACGGCTGTCGCCATCAGCGGTGAAGGTGCCGTCGCGTAAATGAAGGCGCGGGCGCGATTGATGAGGAATGTGCGGATGGATTTCGGCGCAAGCACCAGCCCGCCCATCACGCCAAGCGCCTTTCCACACGTGTGCAACGAGATGACATTGGCACGGCCTTCAAGGTGCGCTGCGAGCCCGCGCCCTCCCTCGCCGTAGACGCCGGTCGCATGCGCTTCATCGATCACCAGCATCGCGTCATGGCGATCGGCAACTTGCATCAAAGGGTCGAGCGGTGCCCGGTCGCCGTCCATACTGTAAAGACTTTCAACCGCGATCCACACTTGCCCGACGCCGCCCGCGCCGCGCCATGCCGTGATGACGTCGTCGACGCTGGCCGCATCGTTGTGCAGCGCGGACCGGGCGTCAGCCTTCGAGAGCCGCATGCCCTCGTGCGCACTGGCGTGGATCCATTCGTCATAGACGATCAAATCGCCGCGTTGCGGCAGCGTCGAAAAAATCGCCGTGTTGGCAATGAACCCACCGCCGAAATACAAGGCGCTTTCGGCACCGAAATGCCGTGCCGCCTCATCTTCCAGCGCTTCGTGCTCAGGGTGATTGCCGCGTAGCAGACGCGAGCCACCAGCGCCGATCGGTACACCGCGCGCCAACGCCTCTTCAATCGCCGAGCGCAATTCATCCGACGCCGCCAAGCCGAGATAATCGTTAGAGGCAAAATCGACGCCGCGGCGCGCTTCAAGCGTTCTCAAACGCCCGCGACGGGCCAGCGCGTCGAGCGCGCGATCATGACTGGCGGACATCCTGATGACCCGCATCATTGGCGGGCTCGCGCTCGGTTGAAGATTGGGCGGTGGATGATGATGCGGCTGAAGCGGCCAACTCCAGCGGCTGCAAGCCGAGCTTGGCAAACAGCAGGCTGTCTTTGTCTTCGCCCGGATTGTCGGCGGTGAGCAACGTGTCGCCGACGAAGATCGAATTGGCGCCGGCAAAAAAGCACAGCGCCTGCGTTTCGTCGCTCATCTCGGTGCGGCCCGCCGAAAGCCGAACGTGCGATGCCGGCATCATGATGCGTGCAACCGCAATGGTGCGGACAAAATCGATGGCGTCGATCTTCTCGACGTTGGCCATCGGCGTTCCGGGAATGGGGATCAGCATGTTGATCGGCACGCTTTCGGGATGGTCTTCGAGATTGGCCAGCGTCACGAGCATGTCGGCGCGGTCTTGCGCTTCTTCGCCCATGCCGACGATGCCGCCCGAGCACACCTTGATCCCGGCATCGCGGACGCGCGCCAGCGTATCCAGGCGATCGGCGTAGGTTCGCGTCGTGATGACCTTGGAATAGTAGGTTTCCGACGTGTCGACGTTGTGGTTGTAGTAATCGAGACCGGCGTTGTGAAGCTTGCCGATGTCGTCGTCCGATAGCATGCCAAGCGTCATACAGGTTTCCATGCCGAGCGCTTTGACGCCCGCCACCATAGCGACGACGGCGTCCATGTCGCGTGCCTTCGGACTGCGCCACGCAGCACCCATGCAGTAGCGCGTCGCACCGGCGGCTTTGGCCTTTGTGGCCTCATCGATGACGCGCTGAACTTCCATCAGCTTAGACGCCTTGAGGCCGGATTCGTGATGCGCCGATTGGCTGCAATAGCTACAATCCTCGGCGCAACCACCGGTCTTGATCGACAGCAGCCGGCTCATTTGGATTTTGTTGGGATCAAAGCTCTGGCGATGCGCCGTATGGGCGCGAAACAGCAACTCCATGAACGGCAGGTCATACAAGGCGAGCGCTTCGCCGCGCGTCCAATCGTGACGCGTGCCGACAGCGTTGGCTGCCAAGCTGCGGGGCGGTGTGTGCTTCAAGGGGGTGACGGTCGAGGCCATCGGCGGGGCTGTCTCCGGACGGGGCACAAGCAGCCCCCATGAAGACGATGTTTGCACCGCTTTCAGGGCGCGGGGCAACCGTCAATTTGCCTCGCATCCGGCCCACGCCTGAACCGAACGGCGCAAGCGCCAGAAGCGTTAATTTAGCCGGGCTGCACGGCTTCTAAGGTCTATCAAACCGCGATTTTTCCGCCGCCCGATTTGGTAATCGCCACCACGGCGGGCCGGGGCGGAACGTCGGGCTTGAAATCCGGCCATCGGGTGGAGGGCGCCTCGAACGACGCTGGGGTGGCTTTCGGGTCGTCGTCGTCGGCTTCGCCGGGATGCTGGACGGCGACGAAAAACGTCTCGAGATCGGGGGTGAAGCACGGCCCGCACATTTCAGCGCCCGATGGCACGCGGAAGAACAGCTTCGACGTGCCACGCGCCGCGCCGTCGGTCTCCATAGCCCAGATGCCGTCCGAGCGGCCGGTCTTCGACGGCGCGTTGCCGTCGGTCGCGACCCATAGACGGCCAAGTCCATCGACGGCGCAATTGTCCGGCATGCCGAACCAACCGTTACTCGACGTCAGCGGATTGAAGGTCGCGCCGACGGCGGCGACCGACGGGTCACCGCACTTGACCAGAATGTTCCACGTGAAGACCGTGCTGGCGTGATCGCCACCGTCGGGATTGATTTCGATGATGTGGCCAAACTGGTTGTCGGCGCGCGGGTTGGCGGCATCGGTCTGGCCGTCCTTGCGCTTGTTGTTATTGGTCAGCATGACGTAAACCGAGTTGGTTTTCGGATTGGCTTCGACATCTTCGGGCCGATCCATCCGTGTGGCGCCGACAAGATCGCCGGCCTGGCGTGCGAAGATCACCACATCGCCCTGATCCTTGAAGCCGTTGGCGGCGATCAGCGGGCCAACGCCGTGCACGAGTGGCAACCAGGCGCCGCTGCCATCGGCATTGAAGCGGGCGACGTACAGCGTGCCGCTGTCGAGGATGTTTTTGTTCGCCGATGGGTTGGCCAGATCGACCGCTGCATCAGTCACGAATTTATAAACGTAATCGAAGCGTTCATCGTCGCCTTGATAGACGACAAAACGACCGTCCTTATTGATGATGTTGCCCGCGCCTTCGTGCTTGAAGCGGCCGAGCGCCGTGCGTTTGACGGGCGTCGACGCTGGGTCGAACGGATCGATTTCGACCACCCAGCCGAAGCGATGCGCCTCGTTCGGCTCCTTGCCGATGTCGAAGCGATCATGGAATTTGCCCCACGCATACCATTCCGACGGAATGCCGTAGCGCTTGAGCGCGCTGGCTTCGGCGTGTGTTTCGAGCGCCGCTTTGTTCCAGAAGTAGCCGTTGATGTTTTCTTCGCACGTCAGCCACGTGCCCCACGGCGTCGTGGCGCCGGCGCAATTGTTGACCATGCCGTTGACCACCGTGCCGGACGGATCGGCGTTGGTCATCATTTTGACGTGCCCGGCGGCTGGGCCGGACATGCGCATCGGCGTTTCAGCCGTGATGCGGCGCGCATATCGACTGGCGTCAACGACGCGCCACTTGGCATCCGTGCGCTTGATCTCGATGACGGATCCGCCGTGCGCCATCATCTCGATGCCGACGCGTTCTGCCGTGGCAGACGCAACGCGGGCTTCCTTGTCGAGCCCGCCCAGTCCGGCGAACATCATTTCGGCGCTGGTGTACTCGTGGTTAACGACAAGCAGCCCGTGGTCGCTTTTGCCGTCGAATGGCAGGAAGCCGATGAAGTCGTTATTGTAGCCGAACTGCTGGCCCTGGGCTGCGGCCGTTAGTTTGGCTGGTTCAAAGTCGGGCGCGCCGCCGGCCACCTTGTCACCCCAGCGGATCAGCACATCGGCATCATAACCCGCAGCGACGTGATGCATGTCGTCGGTGCCCGCCGCAATCTCATCGAAGGTAAAACTGCGAATGGCTTGCACTTTTGCTGCCGCGGCCGGCGACGGCATCAGCGACGGCATCACCGCGTCTAGCGCGAAGACGGCCAGGATGCCGCGCCCAAGATCACGTCGCGAGAGCCGCTCCGCTACGATATCGCCAATGCTGACGCCAGCTGTCGGATTGGAGCCATGGTCTTCCTGCTCTTCGAGCGCCCGCGATGTCGACAACGCGATCTGATCTGACGACATAGCTTCGTCCTTCGAAAGCGGTGGTTGGACTATCATGCTGTCGGACATGCTAACGGCCAGCATACGACACGCCCATGACATCGCAGTGTTGTGTTGCGATGCAGTGTTGTGTTGCGATCGTTTTGCTTACGGCAAAATTGAGCGCGAGGATGACTTCACGCGGCGTTGCGCCGGCGATCAGTTGGTGTCTTCGGGAAGGCGCGGCAGAATGCCAAAATCTATGCCGGCCTCGGCCAACTCCTGGGCATCTTCGGCAGTCGCTTCGCCATGGATGGCGCGCGCGTCCGTCTCGCCGAAATGAATTTTCCGCGCTTCTTCGGCAAAGTGCTGACCGACATCCTGCGAGTTTTCCAGCAGCGCGCGTTTGAGGGCGCGCGCGGCCGCCAATTTTTCCTTGGTGTTCTGGTCGAAGCGCAGCGAGGGAGTATTGCCGTCCACGCGCCGCTTCGCTGCGCCCGTCATGACGGCGGGTGCCATCGGGCTGCGATCGATCGCAGTTGTGCCGCACGTCGGACACGATAGCAGGGCGCGCGTCTGCTGATCATCGAACTCGGCGATCGATTTGAACCACCCGTCGAACGTGTGCCCCTTCGCGCAACCAAGCTGATACTTTATCATCGCCGTGCCTTACTGCGGCAGAGTGGTGAGCGTCTGCATCGCGCGCGTAATGTAGCGCGATCCGAGCACCACGCCGTCCATTTTCGTGCGCAGGAAACACGAAATTGCGTCGGCCGGCGAGGCAACGATCGGTTCTTGCCGATTGAAGCTCGTATTCAGTAAGACAGGAATGCCGGTTTGCGCTTCGAAGGCTTTCAGCAGAGCATGAAACGCCGGGTTCGAATTTTGCGCGACGGTCTGAATGCGCGCCGTACCGTCGCAGTGGATGGCAGCCGGGATTAAATGCGCTTTCTCAGGGCGAACGGCCGGTGCCAGCGTCATGAACGGATCGGCTTGGTCGATTTCAAAAAACTCGGCGGCGCGCTCGCGTAGAATCGCCGGCGCGAACGGCCGAAACGCCTCACGATGCTTGATCTTGCTGTTGATCATTTCGCGGATTTCTGGCTTGCGCGGATCCGCCAGGATGGAGCGAAAACCAAGCGCGCGGGGACCCATTTCGAAGCGGCCTTGAAACCAGCCGATGATACCTCCGCCGGCGATGTCGCGCGCAATCCTGGAATACAACGCCGTGTCGTCGAGGACTTCCGCCGTGAGGCCCGCCGCCGCGATGGCGCAATCGACCTCGGCATCGCTGTAGGCCAATCCGTAGTCGGCCTTGGTCAACTCGAACGTGCGCTTGGCGCCGACCGTCTGATGGTGATGCCAAAGGCAGGCGCCGAGCGGCACACCGGTATCGGACGCAGATGGCGGCACCCATATCTCGTCAACGTCGGTCGTCTCAAGAATGCGGGCGTTGGCAACGCAATTCAACGCGACGCCGCCGGAAAACACCAGCTTCTTGACGTTTTGCACTCGGACGACCTCGCGCACGATGTGCGTGATCGTCACTTCCGTCACGCGCTGCAGCGCAAATGCCAAGGCCTTATGGCGCTCGTCGAGCGGCGCGCCCGGGGCGCGCGGCGGACCAAAGGCTTCGAGGAAGCGAGACTTGAAGGGCCGCCACTCGCCATAGGTGTCGAACGAAAAATAAGCCATGTTGATCGCATACCGACCATCGGCCAGCAGATGCACGCAATCCTTAAACGGCTCGACAAAGCGATCATCGCCAAGCGCCGCAAGCGCCATCACCTTGCCCTCGTCCGCAACCGGCTGGAACCCTAAGTACCCGGTGACGAATGTGTAGACCATGCCAAGCGAGTTAAAGAACGAGCTTTGCCACTGCCGTCGCAGCCGATGGCCCTCACCTGAAAAGACGCTCGTCGCGGCATCGTCACCATAACCATCCATCACCAGAACTGCCGCCGATTCGAACGGTGAGACAAAGAACGCGGCAGCGTGCGACTCGTGATGGCCGACATTCACCAGCGGCGGCATCGTCACGTCAGGGAAATGCCGGCGAAGCCGGCGCTGCAGATAGAAATTGAGGATGGCGATTTCGTTGCGCTGCGGAGAGTGTGTGCTTTCAGCAAGAAAACTCAGACTGCCGGGAAGGCGACCAAGCACCGCGCGCGCGAAGCTGCGCCGCAGACGCGCAACATCCCAAGGCGTGACCAGAACATCGATGTCTGAAAAGCCGCGGCCGTCGGCGCCGAGTGCCGCCGAAAGCGCGAGAATGGGAAAACTATGGGTATGCTTCTCGCGCTTGAGACGTTCTTCTTCGATGACGACTTCGATTTGACCGTCGTCGAGGATCGCGATCCCGCTATCGTGCGTGGCGCCAACAAGTCCAAGAATACGCACCGTTGAACTCAACCCACTCGCGCGATCGCCGCAGCCTGCCCAATCCTGTTCTAATTATGATCAGTCCATCTTGCCGTGGCAATGCTTGTATTTCTTGCCAGAACCGCACGGGCAGGGAGCGTTGCGCGACACACGGCCCCAGGTTGCTGCGTCATTCGGGTCGAGGTCTTGCTCACTCTTGCGCACCTGTAATGGAGCCCGCTTGTCGGGTTCTGGCAGGGTGTTCCGCCGGACGCTGGCTCCCGCAAGAGCTGCGTCGGCCATGGCCAGTTCTTCGTTAAATTCGTCCATGCCGGTGGTGGCGTTGATGTGATGGGCTTCCATCGGTGGCAGGTCGTCAGGCTCGAGAAGCTCGCTGGCGTCGTCCGGGGATGCCAATTCGACGTGCATCAACTGGCCGGTCACGTTCTCGCGCAACCGTCCCAGCATGTTCTCAAACAACACGAACGCCTCGCTCTTGTATTCGTTCAGCGGATCGCGCTGACCATAGGCGCGGAAACCGATGACCTGGCGGAGGTGTTCGAGCGTGACAAGATGCTCGCGCCACAGGTGGTCCAGCGATTGCAACAGGACCATCTTTTCGATCTGGCGGTAAAGATCCGGTCCAAGCTCGGCTTTTTTCAAGTTCGCTTTGGCATCGGCGGCGTTGACCGCACGTTCCTTGATCTCGGTTTCGGCGATGCCTTCTTCAGCGGCCCATTCCTCGACCGGCATATCGATGCCGATGACGCCGCTCAATTGCTCACGCAAGCCTTTGGCGTTCCACTGCTCGGCATACGCTGTCGGCGGGATGTGGCGCGTGACGAGTTCATCGATGAGCTGATGGCGGAGGTCGTTGATCGTCTCTGACACGTCGTCTTCAGCCATGATGTCGATGCGCTGTTCGAAGATGACCTTGCGCTGATCGTTCATCACGTCGTCGTACTTCAGGATCTGCTTGCGGATGTCGAAGTTGCGCTGCTCGACTTTTTTCTGCGCCGTTTCGAGCGACTTGTTCATCCATGGGTGCGTGATGGCTTCGCCTTCCTTGAGGCCGAGCGTCTGCAGCACGCGATCCATGCGATCGGAGCCGAAGATGCGCATCAAGTCGTCGTCGAGCGCGAGATAGAACTTCGACCGGCCAGGATCGCCCTGACGGCCCGAGCGGCCGCGCAACTGATTGTCGATGCGGCGGCTTTCGTGCCGTTCGGTGGCCAGCACGTACAAGCCGCCGGCGTCGAGCGCTTGCTTCTTCTTGACGGCAATGTCGGCGTTCACTTCGGCGCGCTTGGCTTGAATGGCGGTATCGTCAGGCGGATTGCCCTTGGCCGTTTCTTCCATCACCCAGTCACGGACCCGGTAGTCGGCATTGCCGCCGAGCTGAATGTCGGTACCGCGACCCGCCATATTGGTTGCAATCGTGACCGCGCCCGGCACGCCGGCCTGCGCCACGATGCTGGCTTCCTGCTCGTGGAATCGGGCATTCAGCACCTGATGCATGATTGGATCGCTGTTGCCTTTGGCGTCATCCAGGAACGACTGCAGCGTGGCGGCCATATCAGTGAAGTGCTTGCGTAGATCTTCGTCTTTGCCGGGTTTCAAGCTCGCCGCCTGATCACGCAAAGATTTGGCGAGGCCTTTTAAATACTCGGCATTCTTCAAAAGCCCGGAAAGCTCTTCCGATTTCTCGATCGAGGTGGTGCCGACGAGGATCGGCTGGTTGCGGCTCTTGGCATCAGCGATCGATTGCACGATGGCCGCCAGCTTTTCCTTCTGCGTGCGGTAGATCTCGTCGTCTTCGTCGAGACGCTGAACGATCACGTTGGTTGGAATTTCAATGACGTCGAGACCATAAATATCCATGAACTCGCTGGCTTCGGTCAGGGCCGTGCCCGTCATGCCGGCGAGTTTGTCGTAGAGACGGAAATAGTTCTGGAACGTGATCGAGGCGAGCGTCTGGTTTTCCGGCTGGATCTCGACGTTTTCCTTGGCTTCGAGCGCTTGGTGCAGGCCTTCGGAATAGCGCCGACCCGGCATCATGCGGCCGGTGAACTCATCGATGATGACGACTTGGCCGCCTTTGACGATGTAATCCTTGTCGCGCTGAAAGAGCTTATGCGCCTTCAAGGCCTGATTGATGTGGTGGACGATGGTGACGTTGTCGATGTCGTAGAGCGAGCCTTTCAGCGCGCCGGCGGCCGACAAAACCTGTTCCATCTTTTCGTTGCCGACATCGGTCAATGCGACCTGGCGCTGTTTTTCATCCAGCTCGAAATCTTCCGGCAGCAGCGTCGGCATATAAACGTCGACCATCTGATAAAGGTCGGCACGATCTTCGAGCGGGCCGGAAATGATCAGCGGCGTGCGCGCTTCATCGATCAGGATCGAGTCCACTTCGTCGACGATGGCGAAGGCGTGGTCACGCTGAACCATATCGGATTTGCGCATCTTCATGTTGTCGCGCAGATAGTCGAAGCCGAGTTCGTTGTTGGTGGCGTAGGTCACGTCGCAGGCGTAAGCGGCTTTGCGCTGTTCGTCGCTCATATCGTGCACGATGCAATCGACGGTGAGGCCGAGAAAGCGATAAACCTGACCCATCCATTCAGCGTCGCGTTTCGCCAAGTAGTCGTTGACCGTGACGACGTGCACGCCCTTGCCGCTGAGCGCGTTGAGATAGACCGGTAGCGTTGCGACCAGCGTCTTGCCCTCGCCGGTTTTCATTTCGGAAATGTCGCCGCCGTGCAGCACCATGCCGCCGATCAACTGCACGTCGAAGTGGCGCTGGCCGAGGGCTCGTTTGGCGGCTTCGCGCACCGTGGCAAAGGCCGGCACGAGCAGGTCTTCGAGGCTCGTGCCGTCTTTGAATTGCTGGCGGAACATATCGGTGCGCGCCCGCAGTTCGTCATCGGTGAGGGCCGCGACTTCAGGTTCCAGCGCATTGATGGCGGCGACGCGAGGGCGGAAGATTTTGACGCGGCGCTCGTTCGATGAGCCGAAAAACTTTGTTGCAAGGCCGCCAAAGGAGAGCATTTCAAATCGTCCTAAAAAGCTATGTGCGCCACCCGGTGCGGCCACGGTTTGATCTTAGGGAACGCTGTCAGCATGGCGGCGCAAACGCGCTAAACACGCCATGGGGTCTCGGAAAACTTCAGTCCAGCAGGCCTCGTACTGCGCGGCCGTGAGCGGCGCCCGGGCTTGAAGAAGCCTGCTTTCCGGACCGCGAAGGCCCCTTGTCGATTGGCGCAGACATAAGAACGCTGCCCGGGGTATGTCAATGACGCGCGAAAGCCGAATTCAGGCGTCAATGAGGCTGCTGCGCGATCTTGAGCGGGCCGCCGATGTCGAAATTTTAACTTGGTTTTGAGGTGGCCTAGGGCTATCGACCGCGCAGTTATCCTGGCTCCGCCCGGCCCGCACCGCGAGCCTCATGGCACGGCCGCCTCGCATGGCCGCAGTATGTCGCGGCGAATACCACCATCAGGAGCCGATTTTGACCAACCGTATCGCACATTCCATTTTGACGCTGACACTGGCATTCGCGGCCCTCGGCATGGCCGCGGCTGGCGGTCACGCCGACGATAAGGTGGTCGCGACCATCAACGGCAAACCGATCACCAATGCCGATCTGGCGGTCGCCGACAGCGAAATCGGCGCTGACATGGGGAGTTTGCCGGACGCCCAAAAACGCATGTCTCTGCTCGAGTTTCTCATCGACAACCAGTTGTTTGCCGAAGCCGCCGAAGGGGACAAGCTCGATACCGGTCCAGAATTCGAAAGCCGGCTGGCGTATTTGAAGCGCCGCGCGCTGCGTGAGCTTTACTTCGAAAAAGTCATCAAGGCCGCTGTCAGCGATGCCGACGCGCGCGCCATCTACGACGAGCAGGTGATGAAGCTGAAGCCGGAAGAGGAAGTCCAGGCCCGCCATATTCTCGTGGAAACTGAAGACAAGGCCAAAGAATTAAAAGACAAAATCAAAGGCGGGGCAGATTTCGCCGTAGTCGCCAAGGAAAATTCGAAGGATCCAGGCTCGAAAGACGATGGCGGCAATCTTGGATACTTTGGCCATGGCCAAATGGTCCCGCAGTTTGAAGAGGTTGTCTTCAAGCTCGCCAAGGGCGACGTCTCGGATCCGGTCAAAACCCAGTTCGGCTGGCATCTGATCAAGATCGAAGACAAACGCATGAAGGGCCCGCCGGCGTTTGAGATCGTCAAAGACCGGATCGTACAATCGCTGCTGCTGCAAAAGGCCCAGAAGACAGCCACCGACCTGCGCGCCAAGGCCAAGATCGAATTGGTCGACGCCGATCTGAAAAAGTCGATCGAAGAGCGCAACAAACAGCTCGAAGCGATCCCCGATGCCGCGAAGGTCGACGCGCCAAAAGCCGAGACGGCACCGCCGGCCGACGCGAAGCCTGCTGATGCCAAGCCGGCCGACGAGAAAAAATAGCTTTCATTGTCACAAACGCTGATCTGCACTCGGGCTGCTTGATTTGAGCGGCCCGATCTGTTTTTGGGGACTGAGGGCAGCGACCACGCCGTCGCCTGCGATTGACCTCAGCCGCAAGGATGTTCGATTTCCATGGCCAAGATCACTGCCGTCTCACCGTTCGCCCCCGCCGCGCTTGCGATGCTGCCGCCGATCGACGGCGTCTCGTTCGCCACCGCTGAAGCCGGCATTCGCTACAAAGGCCGCACCGATCTGCTCGTCGCCGTGATGAACGCGGGCACGGCGGCGGCGGGCGTTTTGACGCAATCGAAAACGGCGTCGGCGCCGGTGCTTGCCTGCCGGAAGCATTTGAAAAAAGGGACAGCGCGCATTCTCGTCGTCAATTCGGGTAACGCCAACGCCTTTACCGGCAAGCGCGGACGCGAAGCGGTCGACATCACCGTGCAGCACGCGGCAGACGCAGTGGGTGCAGATACACATGAAGTTTATGTGGCGTCGACCGGTGTGATCGGCGAACCGCTCGACGCCTCGAAATTTGCGCTTCTTCTGGGTGATCTCGCAGCATCAGCCAAGCCGGACATGTTCGAGGCGGCGGCGCGCGCGATCATGACCACCGATACGTTTCCCAAACTCGCTACCCGCACGGCGATGATCGGCGACACCGAAGTCACGATCAACGGCATCTGCAAAGGCGCCGGCATGATCGCGCCGGATATGGCGACGATGTTGTGCTTCGTTTTCACGGATGCGGCGATTGCACCGGGCGTGCTTCAAGAGCTTCTGAAAACCCACGTCGATACGACGTTTAACTGCATGACCATCGATGGCGATACCTCGACCAGCGATACATGTCTGCTGTTCGCAACGGGTGCGGCGGCGCAGCGTGGCCAAAAACCGATCGGCAAAAGCAATTCTAAAAAGCTCAAAGGCTTTTCCGCCGCCTTGCATGAACTGCTGCGCGATCTCGCGATCCAAGTGGCGAAGGATGGTGAGGGCTTGTCGAAGTTCGTGACCTTCGAGGTCGAGGGCGCCAAATCGTGGGCCGCCGCGCGGGCCATCGCATTGTCGTGCGCCAACTCGCCAATCCTGAAAACTGCGATTGCGGGAGAAGACCCGAACTGGGGTCGCGTTGTGATGGCTGTTGGAAAATCGGGCGAGGCAGCCAATCGCGACAAACTCGCGATCTGGTTTGGGCCGCACTGCGTCGCCCGCGACGGCGAGCGTGCCGGCGAGTACGACGAGAAAACCGTGGCCGCCTATATGAAAAATTCCGACATCGCCATTCGCGTCGATGTCGGTGTCGGCAAGGCGGCGGCGACGGTGTGGACGTGCGATCTCACGCACGGCTATGTGTCGATCAATGCCGATTACCGTAGCTGAAAGTTGATCTCATGGAGCCGCAGTTCTGGCACGAACGCTGGCAGCAGGACGACATCGGCTTTCATCAGGCCGAATTCAACAAGCTGTTGCAGACCTATTGGCCGACGCTCGACTTGCACGGCAGCGGACTGGTCTTCGTTCCGCTGGCCGGCAAAAGCCGCGATATGCTGTGGCTCCGGCAACAGGGCCACAGCGTTCTTGGCGTCGAGTTATCAAGCCTCGCTATTGATCGATTTTTTGCCGAGGCGGGTCTTGATCCCAAGGTCACGCAGCGCGGGCCTTTTCGGTGCTCGGTCGCAGATGGCATCACGCTCTTGGGCGGCGATTTTTTCGATCTCACCGCTGGCGACGTTCGCGACGTCGTGGCCGTCTATGACCGCGCTGCACTGATCGCGCTGCCGCCGGATCTGCGGCGCCAGTATGCCGCCCACCTTGGCAAAATCTTGCCCGCCGGAACCCAGAGCTTGCTGATCTCGATCGACTACCCGGCGGGTGAAATCACTGGACCTCCGTTCGCCGTGCCGACGGCCGAAGTTCATGCCCTCTTCGACGGCGCATTCGATGTCACCATTGTCGACACGCGAGATGGCCTCGCCGCCAGCGATCATCTGCGACGGCGCGGTGTGACGCGAATGGACACGACCACTTACCTGTTGAGGCGGAAGTGATGAAGCCGATCGTTGTCGTCGCGGCCGTCGCTTTGATCGACGCAGACAATCGCGTGCTGATCGCTGAACGCCCGGCTGGCAAATCGATGGCAGGCCTGTGGGAGTTTCCCGGCGGCAAAGTCGAACCCGGCGAAACGCCGGAACAAGCCTTGGTGCGCGAAGTCAACGAGGAACTCGGCATCGATGTGTGCTTGAGCTGTTTGGCGCCTTTCAACTTTGCAAGCCACGCCTACGACACGTTCCACCTACTCATGCCGCTGTATATTTGCCGGTCATGGGATGGCGTAATCCAGCCGCGTGAAGGCCAGCGCACCAAATTTGTGCGCGGTCGCGATTTAGCTAGCTACCCGATGCCACCGGCTGATCTGCCGCTGATTCCGTGGCTGCGGGACCTGCTCGCCTCATGACGCTTTGTAAGTGCCAGATTTACACTGGCCGGCCCGAACGACTTATGCTTCGCTCATTGTCGATTAAAGCGGTGGGGCAGTACGGGGCACGTGATGCGGAGCGGACTATGTCGGCTGGTGATCGGTTGGGTCGCCCTCGTAGCGACGTGTTCGGCGCTCGCAGCCGCAGACCTCAAACTCCAACGCGGGCTTGCCATCACCGATCCTGATGTTCTTGAGCGACTTGAAAAACGAAGCTTCAGCCTGACAGCGCTGCTCGCCAACGACTGGCGCTTCGATCGCCGCGTCACACCGCAAAACAATGACGTGTTATCGCGGATGCCGGCGATGGAGCCGGTGTTCTCGGCTGTGAAGCGCGAAATACTGGCGACACGAACGGCCAATCCGGGCTCTGGCGTCGGTATGCTGTTCGATCACAAACGGCTGTTCGACCAATCCTATCTCAGCGCGGCTGATGCCCGCTTCGCCCTGGTCGGCATCGTGCAGCGCCTCGACCGCGCCTATAAGCAGGCGGCGACGTGCGGCGAAGTCCGAATGATTTATCGGCTGCAGTACGCGCGCGATACGGTGAATGGCCCTGCGCGATCGCGCCTGCCCATGACCTTCAATCTGGTCTTCAAAGCCAAGCTGGATCAGTCTGACCTGACGTGCCGCGAGATCGCGCAGCGATGGGTGAGCGCTGGTCAGACGACGTTGACCCGTGACCGGCTGGCGCAATATCTGATGTCCGACAACGGACCGCTGTCGCTCGTGTCACCAGCCACCATCGACCGCATCGAAACCAATCTACAAATTCTCCGGCGTCCGTCCGCCAGCATTTCAGAATTCGGAGGCCATGCCGAATATGCGCTGAAAGTTTTCGACTGGTCGGCCGCCAGCCGCCGCTTCCAAGTGACGGCCATGGAAAACATGATCGACCGTGAGCGCCTGCTCGAAGATCCGCAATTGCTGGCGCGCTTCAAGTCCTGGCTGTTCACGCCCGACAATGTGCGCGCATTGGATGATGGCACGCTGCTGATCCCGCGCGATTATCTCGCCATCGCCGGAACATCGATCGCGCCAGGTGGTGCGGCCCGGTCGGGCAATCGGCCATTCTTCGGCTTGATCGGCGATAACGAACTGCCCGCCATCATCAGCCGGGCGACGTCACGGGACCGGCCACTGAAAAACATTCTCTCGCCCGCCGGCTTTCAAACCCGCTTGAACGATATCACGTGCGTTGGATGCCACCAGTCGCGGGCCATCGGCGGCTTTCACTTCATGGGTGCGGATACGGCCGCGAGCCGCCTCCATCTCGCCGAGAACGCGATTTTCGTTCCGGCATCGGCGCATTTTTACGGTGAAGCGCCGCGCCGCCGCCGCGTGCTCGACGCCTTGGCGCGCGGCAAGCAACCGGATTACGCGCGCGGGTTTTCGATCCGCCCCAGTCTCGCTTTGACGCGCGACCGCGACCCAAACCCGACCATGAACATCATTGGCACCGGGTTCTTCAATGGCTGGGGCGCGGCGTGCTACGCAAACGCCAACAACGACGCAAGTTTCCGTCGCTGGACGTGCGCGGCGGGACTCGTGTGTGTCAAGCCGCACGATAACCCTGCCGATCCGGGTCACGGCGTCTGCATGTCGAAAGGCGACTTGCGCACGGGCGACGCGGTGGAATATGGACAGATCAGATCGCAGAGCTTCCGCGATGATCGCTACGTCAGGATGACGCCACCACCCGGCGCTGCTCTCAAACCGCCGCTCGTGCGCATCGACGTCGCCAAACAGAAAGCCGCGCCGCAGACGGGCGGATTTTTCGGTGGCATGGTTTATCAAAAGCGCTGCGACCCACCCGTGCCATCATCGACCGTCTGCGCGCGCACGGCGGGGACGGCATTCAATTTGTGTTTAGCCACGTCAAAAAACTTCAAGAGCTGTTTTGGCGAAGCCCACACTGATCTGGTCGGCTTGCGCGAGTGCGACAAGAGCATGCCGTGCCGTGACGATTACATTTGTATTGCAACCGCCGACGCCAATAGCGGTGCCTGCCTGCCGCCGTATTTCATGATGCAGTTCCGCGTCGATGGACATCCAAACTAGCGGACGAATGAGTCGACGACTTTACTGGCGAACTTTATGGACCGGGCTTTTCGCCGGCCGGCTGTTCCGGCACGCCGAGCGCATCAGCCAAGCGCATCGTTGCTGAGCCGGGTGCGAGCGGCTTTTGCTGGCTTTCATGGGGAACCCACGCCGTCAGGGTTACGATCTCGAATGTCGCTGGGATGCGGCCGTCGGCATCGGCAAATCGCTCCGCATAAATTTCAGCGGCCCGCATCAGCAAGCGCCGCGATACCGGCACGCGACGGCGCTCGATGAGCATGTTACTCGCGCCCATGGATCGCAGGTCTTGCATCAAAGCCAAGGCCGACGCATAGCGCACGACCACCACATCACTATCGGCAACGGGCAACGCAAACCCGGCGCGCTGTAACAACCCGCCGAGATCGCGCAGATCGGCGAACGGTGCGACACGCGGCGAAGCCCCGCCCATCACCTCGTCTTCGGCGAGCACCCACGCCTCGCGCAGTTCTTTTAAGGTTTCACCACCGAGTAGAGCGGCCAGCAGCAAGCCGTCAGGCTTCAATGCACGGCGCATTTGCACGAGCGCGCCCGGCACATCGTTGATCAGGTGCAGCGATAGGCCCGAGACGATCAGATCGAGCGTTTCTGTCGCGAACGGGAGTGCATCATCTTCGGCGGCGAGCCGTGGGCCGTCGCACAGAGCCAGCAGATTTTCAGTGCTTTCAACGTCGGCCAGTGTGCCGATATTCTCGCGCCCGCGAAGCCGTCGCGAAATGACGCCGTGGTACGAGCCAACGCTCGCACCGTGCGCAAACGCGCGGCGCACGACAGACAAGCGGTCGGCGAAATCGTCCGCCACCCGCTGCAACAGAAAGTCGTGCGCCATGGCGGTTGCGGCATGACGAGCGCGGCGAAGTCGCAGCACGCGACGATCGAATATCATTGGCGCGATGGCCATTCGGTCTCCTAGTCACGTGCCGGTCGTGGCTTTGCAAAAACGCGGCCTCTCGCACGCGATAGCGCAATCGGCTAGGCTTCGACAATGGCGACAGCGACCGGTGATCCAAACGGCTACGACGCGGCCCGCGACGTGCAGGCGGATGAAACCGTCATGGCCAGCCGGCTTGCAGGTGCCGGAGCGCGATTTCGCAGCTTTGGTCGCACGTTTCTGGATGTCATGCTGCCGCCTCTGTGCCTCGCCTGTGAAATCCGCATTCTCGGTCATGACGCGCTATGCCCATCATGCTGGCGGCGTATCGATTTCATTCGCCAGCCGCTTTGCGATCGCTTGGGTTTACCACTGCCGTATGGATCGGTCCCCGACGAATGCGGTGACGCTCAGCCGCTGGTTTCAGCGCTCGCCATTGCCGACCCGCCCGTCTATGAGCGGGCCCGCGCGGTCGCCCGCTTCGAGGGATTGATGCGCGATTTGGTTCACGATCTGAAGTATCAGGACAATCCGAATTGTCGGCGCCTGTTCGGGCGCTGGCTCGGCGACGCAGGACGCGATGTTCTAGCCGGCGCTGACGCCATCGTGCCGGTTCCGCTTGGGCGATTTCGTTTGGTTGCACGGCGGTTTAATCAAGCGCAAATTCTCGCTCACGCCGTATCGCACCAATGCAACGTTCCGGTCTGGACGTTCGCGCTGCGCCGCTCTCGTGCCACCGCCCGCCAAGTCGGATTGTCGCGCGAGCAACGCCGCCGCAATGTCGCTGGAGCGTTCACCGTGCCGACCCGCGCCGCCCGCCGTTTGACGGGACGTAATATTGTTCTGATCGACGACGTCATCACTACCGGGGCGACGGTCTCCGCCGCGGCAAAGGCCCTGAAACGGGCCGGAGCAAATCGTGTCGATGTACTCTGCTTGGCGCTGGTCTGCGATCCGCATGGCTGACCGGCGATTGGCCGGCGCACTCGTGAAGCGGCCACTCGCGGCACAGCGGCGCAAAACGTCATGCAAAAGTTGCATTTTTCGCGCGATTCTTTAAGTTGCTGATAGCGTTTCGCGAACTCACTGGAAGGTGCGCAACGGCCATGCCGCCCGTCAAAGTCTACACTGCTGACCATTGCTGTTATTGCCATATGGCGAAGGACCTTCTGCGTCGCAAAGGTGCGACGTTCGAGGAGATAGATCTGACCGGCCGTAACGACCTCAGGGCTGACGTCATGAGCCGCGCTGGTGGCCGCTCGACGGTGCCACAAATTTGGATCGGTGATACGCATGTCGGCGGCTGTGATGATCTGCTGGCGCTCGACCGTTCCGGCAAACTCGATTCACTGCTGGCGCAGTGAGCGCAACGCGCTTAGCCAAATATCATGACCCCTGAACCGCAGGCTAAAACGTTTCGCGCCGGCCTCGTCCAGATGTGCTCGGGCCGTGATGTCGATCGCAATGTGCGTGATGCGCTGGCGCTGATCGCGGATGCCGCCGAGCAAGGCGCCGATTATATCCAGACACCCGAAGTGACGACGCTGATGGAGCTTGACCGCGCCCGCCTAATGGCGACGGCCGAACCGGAAACGCACCATTCAGCGCTGGCGCACTTCACAGAGGCTGCACGCCGCCACGCGATTTGGCTGCATATCGGCTCAATCGGCATCAAGCTCGATGAGGGCCGGCTCGCCAATCGATCCTATTTGATCGCACCCGATGGCCGCATCGCCGCCCGCTACGATAAAATCCATATGTTCGACGTCGACCTCGGCAACGGCGATGTCTATCGCGAAAGCGAAAGTTATCGGCCGGGGAACGTCGCGGTTGTCGCGCCGCTGCCCTGGGGCGCGCTCGGGTTGACGATCTGCTACGATCTGCGCTTTCCGGCTCTGCATCGGGCGCTCGCCAAATCTGGCGCGCGCTTTATTGCCGTGCCGGCTGCGTTCACGCGAGTCACTGGCGAAGCCCACTGGCACACGTTGCTGAAGGCACGTGCCATTGAGTCGCAATCGTTCGTCTTTGCTGCGGCGCAGGGCGGGCGGCATGAAAACGGCCGCGAAACCTATGGCCATAGCCTCATCATTTCACCGTGGGGCCAGATCCTCGCCGAAGCGGGGCAAAGTCCAGGCGTGATCGTTGCCGACATCGATGGCGCGATGCTCGATGACGTCCGGCGGCGTATCCCTTCGCTCACGCATGACCAGGCTTTCGATGTGGTCACTGGCGGGCCTTTGCCGCCGGACAGGCTCTAATGCCCGCCGGACGACTTGCTATCCCCATAGCCCGAAATTTTATCTGAGAGCGCCAGCAGCACGCTGGAGACGACGAACACGACGTGAATGACGACCAGCCAATACAGCACGCGCTCAGATTCCGGCGTTATCGACTTGATGGCCATGAATTGTTTGAGCAACTGAACCGCCGAAATGGCAACGATCGAGGACAGCAGTTTGAGCTTCAAACCGCTGAAATCGATGGTGCCCATCCACTCCGGCCAATCCTTATGATTTGAGTGATCGATCTTTGAGACGAAATTCTCGTAGCCCGAAAAAATCACGATGATCAGCAGCGATCCGGTGAGCGCCAAATCGACCAGCGTCAGAATGCCGAGAATAACTTCGGACTCCGTCGACGTGAAGGCCGTCATCGCCATATGGCCGAGTTCGATCATGAACTTGATGAGCAGAATGACGAGCGAAATCGCCAACCCGGCATAAAACGGGGCGAGCAGCCAGCGCGAAGCGAACAGCGCCCGCTCCAGAAAATTTTCGATGTGCTGGCCGCCGCGGGCCATACCTTGTGTTGCGTTCGGCTCGCTCGCCATGGGTATCATCTCATGTTTTAAAAGGATTGAAGGGCTGGTCTGCGTCGATCGCCGCAGCCATCGATGCGGCACGTTTTGAGTTACGCGTGTGACACCTAACTGCGCGGCTGACTGCGTCGGCTGTTCGATCGGTCTGGCGAGGTCGACGCCAGCGTCCGCCGCAGTGACACGACCTGCGTTTTCAGCGCGGCGAACTTTCGGCAACTGGGCCGTGCCAGCGCGCAGCGCACGGTCCGGCCGTTGCGCACCAACGCCACAGCGCCCGCACGGCCGCGCAAGCTCGATGATCGGCCCAATTGTGGATCAATGCGCAGCGGCGATGCTGCCGGAGATGGCACACTGCGCAACCACTGTTCCTGTTCGCGGATCGCCGACAGTGTTGTAGCGCAGGCCTGCAACGGACCCGTCGTAGTGCGCCCCTCAACTGCTGCCTCAAAGCTGTAACGCCCATCGCACACGCTCACCGCAGGTGGCCGCTTCGAGGTTTCGAACGCGTCGTATCCCTGCTTGAGATTGGCCCAATACGTCGACCACGGCGACAGTGCCTGCTCGGCCATTTTCATGATCGTCATGCGGAACGGAAACACATGCACGGGCACATGCTCTTGGCCGGCGTCGATGGCCGCCGACGTCAGGAGGTGAATCTCTTCCATCACCGGATTGGTCATGGCGAAACAGCCGACCGACGAACAGCCGCCGTGAATGAGAATGAAAGACCCGGTCCGGGCCAGCGACTGATCGAAGACGTTGGGGAAGCCAAGATCGAGCGACTTCGGCCAGCGGCCAACGTGGCGGATTTGCTCCCGCGTCAGCGTGTAAAAGCCCTCAGGCGCCTGTTTGTCACCTTGCCGCAACTTCGGCCCGATCGATCCGGACCAGTGGCAGATGGGATAGGTCGCAAACAGCACATACGCGCCGTCACGCTCTTTCCAAATTTCCAATTCCGATTCTGCCTTGAAAATGCGGATCAGCATTGGTGCGGCGAGCGTCACGCCGGTCTTGCGCATGCGCTCGTCGAGGATTGCAACATTGGGCGTGTTCGGCAGCGGCAAGGCTCCGGCAGCGGCCGCGCGCTGACGCTCGACACGGTCGGCTGCGACATCCTTGAGCTCGATGGAGAGCGCGCTCGCCACCGGCACGGCGGCCGATGACGCGATCACCAACGTCAATACGGCCGTTGCGAATTTGACCAGTTTGCGCACAATCGATCCGTCGTTCGTCCGTTGATTGACTCGAATGCACGCCAACCGTGCGTGACGCAACATACCTCGTAAGCTCAGGATTTGAAGTGTCATTTTGCCGACACTGCAAAGCTGTTTCGATGCTGCGGGGCTCAGCTTTTGTCCGGCTCCCGTCGGCACGCCACTTCGATCGCCGCAGCGCCCGTCGTGCCTAGTTGCGCAGCCTCGAATTGATAGGATTTTTGACAGATGCGCACGCGCGGCGGCAGCAGGGTCCGATCAAACAGATCGCTGCCGGTCTTGAGAGTGCGCCAAAACGAAATATCGGGATGATTGCCGTAGGCGGCGAGCGACTGATCCGAAAGCCGAAACGGCATCACTTGCACCTGAAAGCGCTTTTGCCCTGCCGACAGCGCCGCAGTTACCAATTGCCAGATCTCGGACATCTGTGCGTTCGTCATGGCAAAGCAGCCGACCGATGCACAGCCGCCGTGAACCATGATGAACGAACCCGTGCGGTCGTGCGCAGCATCGTAGGCGTTGGGAAAGCCAAGGTTGAATGAGCGATACCACTTGCTGTTGGGATTGAGGGCGCCGGCATCGACCGTATAGACGCCTTCGGGCGTTTGGTGATCGCCTTGCCGTAACTTCGGCCCGAGCGTTCCTGACCAACGGCAAATCGGATAGATGGCGAAGCGGTGAAACACGCCGTCGCGCCGCATCCACAGTTCGAGTTCAAACTCGCGCTTGAAAATACGCATGAAGATCGGAGCGCCCGCCGCAACTCCATGCTCGGCGAGGCGCTGAGACAAGCGCGTCACATCCGGCGCGCCGGGCATCGCCATGCCCCAACTCGCCATCCAGCGCCGTTTGGCACGCTCATAAGCGATCGTACCGTCATCGCCGCTGTCGCCGAGGTGACGCAAAACCGGAGCGAAAAAAGCTAAGGCCGCGATCGCCACGAGAAACGACACGGCCAGCGCTGCGCGGATAATCCGGCGGCGGCGTTTGTTGCGGGGTATCACGGCGCTATGCGCGGCCATCAGGCGGCCTCTGGAACGCGTTGATGAGTTGATTACTGCGCCTGCGCCGATGTCGGCTGCAAGCTGCCGTTAGTGGCCGGCGTGGTCGTCGCGCCTGTGGCGCCGGCGGCCTGCGGACCGACGCCTGCCCCAGAGCGCGCCGCGTTAATATCGGCCAGTGTCGGATCCACGTCGGCGCTGACCAAGCCCTTGAATTTGGTGCCGTCAGCAATGGTAATATTGGCCGGTTCCGGCAACGGCGTGAACGCCGCGATCACCGGCCGCTGGAATGGCGGGCATTGACCGGCCGCATCGAGCCGGCCTGGATCGGCCACGTTGACGACATAGCGCCGTTCGCACACAGCAACCGTTGGCGGAATGCGATGCGTTTCGAAGTGATCATAGCCCTGCTTGAGCGTGCGCCAGAACAAATGCCATTTGTGGGTCTTGAGCTGCGCCATGCGCTCGTCCGTCATGCGGAATGGAAAAGCATGAACCGGAAAACTGGGGTGGCCTGCCTTGAGTGTTTCGCGCGTCAAACCGTAGATCTCTTCCATCAAGGCATCGGTCATGGCGTAGCAGCCGGCGGACCGGCACTTGCCGTGTACCATCACCGAGTCGCCGGTGCGGCCATACGATCGATCGTAGCTGTTGGGATAGCCGACGTTGAACGACAGATAGAACTTCGAGTTCGGGTTCATCAGGGTCGGCGTGATGGTGTAGAAGCCCTCCGGCGCCTGCCGGTCGCCTTGCGCCAGCTTCGGGCCGATGTCGCCGGACCAGTTGCAGATCGGGTAGGTCTTGAAATGATAGAAGCGACCGTCATCGCGCTGCTTCCAGATTTCGAGTTCGGACTCTTCCTTGAAGATGCGCACGAAGATCGGCGATCCCGGCTGCATGCCTTTCTTGGCCAGCAGATCGAGCACGTCTTTTGCGAGCGGAACTTCAGATGGCGGCAGAATGACCGGGGCACTCGAGCAAGCCGCCAGCGCCGTCATTGAGGCGATGAGAAACGCCAAGCGCAGCCGCAGACCCTGACGCCGCCACAGCCCAAGACGTCCCACCATCGTCGCGTGTTGCGTTGGTCGCCCTGCTGCGCGCACGCATATTGCCTTCTTCAAGTGCCGCACCGCCATCTGGCCCGGCATGATCCCGTCGAAACGCATCGCAACTGCCGACAACATAAGCGACATTGATTATGCGCCGTTGTGCGGTTTCGAGCGGCGCGATGTCAACCCGCTGAACGCCGCGGCACATTACAGTGTATAGCGAAAAATAGGGCGAGGCCGGGGCAAGGCATGCAGCGCCAAAGTCTTGAGAACCTTTAAAAATATCAGCGATCAGCGGCCGATCGACAAGAACCGGTCATGGCGTTGGCGGCGAATCTCATCGGCTGATTTGCCGTCAAATTCCGACAAGATCCGCTGGATCGCATTGCCCGTCGCGATGATGACCGAATCACGATCGCGGTGGGCGCCGCCGGCCGGCTCCTTGATGATGACATCGATGACGCCGAGCTGGTCCAAGTCCTGCGCCGTGATTTTCATGTTGGTCGCGGCTTCTTCTTTTTTGTTGCTGTCGCGCCAGATGATCGAGGCCGCACCTTCCGGTGAGATCACTGAATAGATGGCATGCTCGAGCATCAAAATCCGGTTGGCGGTGGCGATGGCGATGGCGCCGCCCGATCCGCCTTCGCCGACGACGACGGCGACGATCGGCACGCCGAGTTTCAGGCAACACTCCGTTGACCGTGCGATGGCCTCGGCTTGGCCGCGCTCTTCGGCGCCGATGCCGGGATAGGCACCCGGCGTATCAATGAACGTGATCACCGGCAGATTGAAGCGGTCGGCCATTTCCATCAGCCGCACGGCTTTGCGATAGCCTTCCGGCTTCGCCATGCCGAAGTTATGCTTGATGCGGCTTTCGGTATCGGAACCTTTTTCGTGACCCATGACCAGCACCGCGCGGCCGCGAAAGCGCCCCATGCCGGCGACGATGGCTTCGTCCTCGGCGAAATAGCGGTCACCGGCCAGCGGCGTGAAATCCTCAATCAGCCCATTGACAAAATCCAGGCAGTGCGGCCGCTCAGGGTGGCGGGCGACCAGCGTTTTCTGCCACGGCGTCAATTTCTGGTAGGTATCGAGCAGTGCCGCCTTGGCTTTCTGTTCGAGCTTGGTGATCTCGTCGGCGATTTGCGGACCCTTGCCGTCCTTCTGCAACGCCTTCAACTCAGCCACTTTGTTTTCGAGTTCGAGGATCGGTTTTTCGAAATCCAGGTAGGTGCGCAGGGCGTTCGAAACACTCACGGGTTAAAGCCTTTTGAAAAATTGCAGCCGGATCGCGCATTGGCAAGGCGTCTCACGGCCATCAGCGGCGAACAATCGCCCTCGCGCGCGGTAGGTGTCAAGGCGGCATGGTGCGAGTTTGACCCGGCCCCAGTCAGCATTTGCAGAACAAGGGTTAATCGGCCGACGCCGATAGTTTGCGCACCCACGGCGCCGCCGCAAACAGCAGCGCTGCCGCCAGTGCGACGAGTCCCGCTTGCATCAAGAAACCATATGCCATCGCGCTTGGATCAGAACCCGTGAACCCGCCGCCCAACACGCCAGCTAACTTGTTGCCGAAAGCTGATGCAAGAAACCAAAGCCCGAGCACGAAGCCGGTCGTACGAGCCGGCGCAAGCTTCGTCATCGTCGATAGGCCGACGGGGCTGATCAGCAACTCGCCCATCGTTTGCAGCAAGAACAGACCAACCAGCCATAGCGGCGACACGCGGCCGCTGGCCGCAAGAGTCGCGGCCGGAACCATCAGAAGGAACGATGCCGACAACAGGATGAGGCCAACAGCGAACTTGATCGCCGGCGCCGGCTGCCGATCCCGTAATCGCATCCACAATGCCGCAAACATCGGCGTCAGTAGAATAACGAACACCGGATTGATCGATTGAAACCACGCCGACGGAAACGCAATGCCGGCGATGTCGCCACGCGTCAGCTGGTCGGCGAACAAAGCGATTGTGGTGCCGGCCTGTTCGAACACCGCCCAAAAGATCATCGCGGCAATAAACAGCACGCCGATGGCGGCAAGGCGCTGGGCGTCATCGCCGGGCTGGCGCACGGCGTAGGCGATGCCAGCGACCGGCAGCGCCAGAAACAGCCAGCGCAACCAGGTCCAGCCGTCCACATCCGACAGGAATGCCAGTGCGAAAAGCGCCAGCGTTCCAAGCACGATCATCGCCCCACCACGCAGAACATCGCGCCGCCCCTCGGTGGTGAGGGGCAGCGACGTGTCGCGCGTATCGGGCAGCCCGCGCGATCGACGCAAGAAGATGATCATTGCGATCGTCATGCCGACGCCGGCTGCGGCAAATCCCCAGTGCCAGCTTTTCGTTGGATCAAAGCCGTTGCTCTCGAGCCACGATTTGAAAATCGAACTTTGCGCTAAAAAACCGGTGACGATCGGCGCTAAAAACCCGCCGATGTTGATGCCCATGTAGAAAATTGAAAACCCGGCATCGCGCCGCGTATCGGATTTTTCATAGAGTGCTCCGACGAGAGCTGTGATGTTCGGCTTGAACAACCCGGTTCCGAGCGCAATCAGCACAAGGCCGATATAAAACGTCATCTGCGCCGGCCAGGCGAGAGCATAGTGGCCAAGCGCGATCATCGTGCCGCCGATGAGCACGGCGCGGCGTGCACCGAGCACCTGGTCGGCGATGAACCCGCCGGGGATCGCCAGCATATAAACGGCCATCGTATAATTGCCGTAGATGCGGCCAGCTTCTGCCGTCGTGAACCCAAGGCCGCCGTCGGCGATCGCTGCCACCATGAAGAGCGTCAGCAGCGCTCGCATGCCGTAGTAGGAAAACCGCTCCCAAAGTTCGGTGAAGAACAGCGTCGATAGCCCGGCCGGCTGAGCCGCGAGCCCGCGCCGACTGGCAGTGGCATCGTGTCGAACAGCCGGGGTCTCAGTCACCATGCGGGTCCCATGCGCGAACTTTGGCGGACTGCGCCGCTTGGAGCAAGTGTCGTTACGGCCTGCATCACTCGGGAAGCGGGATGAAGTCTGTACCGTCGCCCGGCACGAGGGCGAAACGTCCAGCGCGCCAGTCGGCCTTGGCGGCGTCGATGCGATCCTTCGACGACGAGACGAAATTCCACCATATGTGCCGTGGACCGTCCATGGGCTCGCCGCCAAGCAACATCAATCGCGCGTTCGAGAGTGCCAGGATCGAAATCCGGTCACCGGGTCGGAAGACGAGAAGCCGCCCATCGCCAAATCGGTCGCCTGCAATATCGATCTCGCCGCTGGCGATATAAATCGCCCGCTCGTCGTAGTCCGGGTCGAGTGGCAAGATGGCCCCCGGCGCCAGAACCGCTTCGGCGTAGATGGCTGGATGCGGGAATGCAGCCGGCGATGTTTCGCCATACAGCGAACCCATGATAACGCGCACGCGCTTGCCACCGTCTTCGATGCGCGGCAGGTCGCGGGCATCATAGTGCCGAAAATCAGCCGCGCGCTCTTCGGCGTGTTTCGGCAATGCAGCCCACGCTTGTATTCCAAACAATCGGCGCGTGCTTGCCTTCGCGTCGCTCGTCTCGCGCTCCGAATGCACAATACCGCTCCCGGCGGTCATCAGATTGAGGTCGCCGGCGTGAATGGCTTGCGCGGTCCCAAGACTGTCGCGATGAAAAATTTCACCCTCGAATAAGTACGTGACGGTCGCCAGCCCGATGTGGGGGTGCGGGCGAACGTCGATGCCATTGCCGATGAGAAATTCAGCAGGCCCCATTTGATCGAAGAAGATAAACGGGCCGACCATCTGACGCCCCGCCGCCGGTAGCGCCCGGCGCACCGAAAAGCCGCCAAGGTCGCGAGCCCGTGGCACGATGACCTGTTCGATCGCGGCGCACGCGTGGGCATCGCCTTGCTTGGGATCTGGTGCCGGTAGCCAGCTCATGCTTGATCCTCCGCATAAAATTTCTGCCGTATCTTCAATTTGACGGACGGCTAGCTGCCAAGCAAGCTGCCGGATCGAGCGAAGGCGGCGATCAGCTACGGCGTCGCGATGCGGCTGGCGTTCGAGACGAGCAATGGCAACACTAGGTCATGGGCGACACGCCGCGCCGTGCTCAGGCTGATGTGATTGTCGTCGAAGTAGAGGGCTTGCCCGTTTTGATAGCCTCTGCATCGATCGCCCGCGCCACAAAGGTACCCCAGCAAAGGGACGAAGGAGCCCCCAGACTCATTCGCGAGCCGCCTCAGGCGTTCATCGATCAACGACGTCGCACCTTGGTCGATGTGAAACGTGTAGGTGCTGGGGTCGTTGCCGAACTTGGCCCACCGCGCGAGCGTTTCGGGCAAGCTGCCCGACGGATGGCGCGGTGTTCCGCCGATAATGATCACACGATGGCCCGCGCCGCGCAGCCGCTGAACGACTTCCGCAAACCCCCGCCAAAATAGCGGATATCGATGGGCCTCGTTCCATTGTGAAAAGAACGCTGTAACGACGATCGTTGCAGGGCGCGCAGCGGTCAGCGCAGCCAGCATTTTCTCGACGTGCACCGAACACGATGGTCGCAATTTGGTATTGAAGTTCACTGATGGCGGGCAGCCCGACGCAGTCATCTGGCGAACGCGCAAGCCATGCCTTTCGCCGAGTTCGCCAAGCGCAAAGCTCAACTCGGCACCGTGGCTGTCGGCCAAAACGATAATGTCGCGACCGTCGGCGCTGCCCAGACTACAGGTTTTTTCGAACGTCTCAGCGCCAGCGCCGTTGGCGTGGCAGCGCTCGCGGAGCGGGCTGTAGTCTTTGGTCAAGTTGGTTAGGGCGGCACTGCTCTGCGACCGCGTCGCGGGCAACCCGTCGGTGATGACGAGGGCTGTTCCGGTCAACGATATCGCCGTCACAGCGACCCCCACGACGGCAAACCGTTGCGAGCGACGCGGCCAAAAGCGATCTCCTCGCCGCATCGGCACTTCAACAAATTTCCAACTGAGAAACGACAGGCAGAAAATCGCGGCCAGCAGCGCCAGCGACATGCCGGGCGTCGGTTGGTCGAACAGGCAGAGCTTGGCAAATACGAGGACCGGCCAGTGCCAAAGATAGAGGCTGTAGGACATCAGCCCGATCACCACGAGTGGGCGAGCACTCAGCAGCCGGCCAACGCCGTATGACGCTGGGCTCGCGGCCACCGGGGCCACAACGCGCTCCAACCCTGCCCAAATCACCGCCGCGCTACCAAGGCATGGCACCAACGCAGCGAGGCCGGGAAACGGTGTTTGATGACTGTAGAGGCTAGTTGCGGCAGCGATTGCGGCGAGGCCCGCGCCGGCGGCGATGTTTCTCTGCGCGATTGTTTTCGGCGCCGGCAAGATCGGCAAAGCCAGACACGCGCCAAGCAACAGTTCCCACGCTCGCGCCGGCAGCAGATAAAACGTCGCGTCGGGGTAGCGGTAGACACCCCACGCGCTGAGAGCGAAGGACAGTCCCGTGGCGACCATGATAACCGCAGCCAGCCGCTGACGCGCGCGCCGCCACAGCGCAATAAACAGCAACGGGAAGACGAGATAAAACTGCTCCTCGATGCCGAGGCTCCAGGTATGCAGTAATGGTAGCGTATCCGCCGCAGGGCCAAAGTATTCGCTCTTTTTCCAGAAAACGACATTGCTGAACGACAGCATCGCACCGGTCAATGTGCGACCGAACCGCGCCAATTCCTCGGGCGAGAGGACAGCTAACGCCGCAACTGATGAGCAAATGAGAACAACGACGAGAACCGGAAACAATCGTCGAATACGGCGGTCATAAAAATCGACAATAGAAAATGTGCCATTTTCGACCGCTGTGGAAATCAGCCGCGTAATCAAATACCCGAATAAAACGAAAAATACGTCGACGCCGGCAAAACCGCCGGGAAATCCCGGAACGTCGAAATGAAAAAAGATAACCGCGATAACGGCGATTGCGCGCAATCCGTCGAGATCTGGCCGATAATTATGCTGTTTTGGAGCACTCGCTATATTCGGACCATCGATCACTCCGCTGATCCATGACGGGGCTGGGGTCGGTGGCAAAACGTTCGAAGGGCGGCTTAATTCCACGAGGTTTCCGCCAAGCTGACTTGAACACTATCACTGAGACACGTTCAAGAAAGCAGGTCAACTCAACCTTGCTGCGCTGGCAGGTTCAATTGTAGCGGATCACACGTCTTAATCGCCTGCAATTCGGCGCCCTCGCGATCATCGGCGCCAATATCACTCCTATTGAAAAAGTGATATCTCTCTCAAGCACCCGTATCGCCGGTCATCACCTTGCCCATCCATTCGTCAATAGTCGTTGTGCCGAGGTCCGCAGCTTTTTGGCGCTCCGACGGGCGCACGACATCCTGCAATCCGTCAATTCGTTTCCACTCGCAAAACGGCGTCTCGGATTCAACTCCCGGAGCATAACGCGAGGCTTCAAGTTTTTGATAGCGATGAATATAGCGCGGGCAATTCATCCAGGTTTCGTGCACCGACACTTTCACCACCATTTCGGCTTCTTTAAAGAATTCGAGCTCAGGCCCCGAAACGATCAACTCGGCGCGGCCCTGCAAGCGCAGGCGAAACGGCTTTTCGAAATCGATAAACAGCATGCCGATTTCGGGATTGCCCGAGATATTGCCCATCGACAGGTACATGCCGTTGCCGTCGTAGCTGGGAAACAAAAGCGTGTTGTTGTCGACAACGCGAACGAAGCCGGGCGTGCCACCCTTGTACGACACCGTCGGCCGGCCATTTTGATCGATGGTTGATAGAAAAAACATGTCGCGGCTTTGGATAAAACCTTGCGCCAGCTCATCGACCTCAGGTTTCACGGCAATGGCTTCGATGCGATCGGCCAGCGCGCGCGTATCAAACGCCATTTGCAGCGCGCGGTGATTGTCTCCGTACAGCCGGCTCATGTGCGGTTCCTCTCGATGGCTGATCACTATTTTGGCGGCGCTTCTAGCATACCTTGCGATGCCGGTCGTTAGAATTGGCGCGCCGTTGGCCCATCTCAGATGGCGCGGACAATCGGCGGATTAGGTTTTGCCCAGCTTGGCCAGCGGATGATGCGCGTTGACGAGGGCTTTCAGCCGTTCTTGCAGGACGTGCGTATAGATCTCTGTTGTTGATATATCGGCATGGCCGAGGAGCTGCTGCACGGCCCGCAAATCAGCCCCGCGATCCAGCAAATGGCTGGCGAAGGCATGGCGTAAAACATGCGGCGAAACACGGTCCGGATCGAGGCCCGCGTCACCGGCGATGTCTTTCAAATCCAGCGCGAAGGCTTGCCGCGTCACATGGCCGTCGGCCGCCTTCGAGGCAAACAGCCACGGCGAATTGTCGAACCGCCCGGCCACCGCGAGATAGGCATCCAGCGCCGCCCGCGCCGCCGGATTGAGCGGCACCAGGCGTTCGCGGCCGCCTTTGCCCTTGATCGTCAAGACGCGCTGATCACCGCGCACCACCGATCGGGGCAGCGACACAAGCTCGCTGACGCGCATGCCGGTGGCATAGAGAATTTCGACCAGACAATTGAAACGCAGGGCGCGAAACAAGGCGCGGCCTTCTTGACCGTCGATGCGCTGGGCTGCTGCGGTCAACAGCCGGTCAACCTCGGCGACGCTCAAGACTTTCGGCAACGCGCGCTGCCGTTTTGGACCCGAGAGACCCGATGTTGGATCGATGTCGATGAGGCCGTCGTTGAACAAAAATCGATAGAACTGCTTGACCGACGATAAGCGTCGGGCGCGCGAGGTCGCGGCCAGGCCGTCGTTCGTCATGGCGACCAGATAGGCTTGGACGTCTTTCGACGTGGCCGTGGTGTCGGCGAGGCCGCGCGCTGCCAGGAATGCTAAAAATGCGTCGAGGTCGCGGGCGTAGGCTTCGCGTGTATTCTCGGCCGCGCCGCGCTCGGCCGACATCATGTCGAGGAACGCCGCGCGATGGTCGGGCCCGCGTCTTGGCTGTTCATCGGGTTTGTCGCGTTGCATCTTGCTGCGACCTCAATTCGCCGCCCCGCGCGGCCATGCAAATAGCAGCGCTTCCAAAGCCAGCCGCCGCGCGTCGGGTTCGAGACCCGCGCGCTTCAGCGCCCGGATGCTGTCACCAAGCGCAATGATGTGTGCTCCTTCAGCGCCGTTCGGCCCGAGCGTCTTCATGGTGAGAAGGACCGTGCGGCCATATTCTTTTTTCTTCGCCGCATCCTGCAATTCAGATAGCACGCCGGTCGGTGGTAGATATCCGCCGTCGGGTTGCGGTGTCCGGCTTGCCGCGTCCCAAAGCGGGATCGGGACATTGTAATTCAGGGCATCGAGCACGGTTGCAACGCGATGCAGGGCCTCAGGCTGAAAGCGGCCGCGATTGGCGAGCGGCAAGAGTGCCTCGAGATCCGCGCCGCGATTGCTTGCCTTCGGATCGGCGATATCGGTCAGCGCCAGCCAGTGCGATAAATTCGTATCCGGGCGATCGGGCGAATTGGCAAGTGCCACCCACCGTCGTGTCAGATCATATTTCCCTGATGCCAGGCCGATCTCGGCGGCCGTTTCCGCAAACCAAGTGAGTTCTTCGGCAGGGGCGAGCGCGGTGATCGCCGGCGCAATCATCTGCAAAGCTTGAAAGCTCAGGCCCTGGTGTTTTGCATCATCGAGAAACGCACGGATGAGGCGGGTCTTTTTGATTGGCGTTTTTTCGATCTCGGCGGCCTTGAACAGCGAGGCACGGTGGTTGATGTCTGATCCGCCCTTCGCCGCCAACAGCGTCTCAGCGCTTTCCGTCTGGCCATTGGCGCGATAGATGGCAGCCAGCGTTTCAGGCGTCAGACCGTTCAGCCGCGCCGCAGCCTCGGATGCCGGCAAACCGATATCGGCGGGCGTCGCGGGGTCATTGGCCAAAGCGACAAGCAAGGCTTGCTCGGCCTTTTCCAGCACTTGCCTCGCGCCAATGCCGCCGACCTTTTCGACGATGCGGTAATCGAGCAGAGAGAGTGTTTTGAAAGTCGAGAGTTTCGGCTTGGCGCCGATGGAAAGGGCGTCGAGCGCGTCTAGGCCCGGCGAGGTTTCCAGGCCCTCTTCTCGCGCAAGCTCACCGGCGAGACCTGCGCCCGCTGTGTCGCCGCCAATAGCCGCGCAATATCCCGACATCAAGATCGCCTGGGCCCTGAGGCGCTTTGGCATTTGCGGTTTGAGAGCGGCGCCGGCTCGCATGATCTCGCACGCCTTAGCCGCACGGCCGCTGGCGAGTTCGTTGCGAGCGCTGAGAGCAATGAGCAGTGGATCGCCGGCGCCGTTCTGCCGCGCCAATTCTTTTGCGGCGTCGTCGGCCAAGCCGGAGCGATACAGCGCCTCCAGCCGCAACGCCGTGAATTTTGCGTCGGTCTCAACGCCAGGCGCCAGGGTCACGCTGGACGTAATCAGCCGTTTCCACAACGCATGCAGGGCTGGCGAGCGCGGCGGGATTTCAAGCTCGCCGATCAGCGTCTCGAGTGAGGCGACATCGAGGCCGCGCCATAATTCGAACGGCAGGCCCGAGCCATCGGCCGCCATGACTGGCGCCAGATCGTCCTTCATCACCGGCGCTGGAAGCACGTCGCGCAAGACAGTGTCGGGACGCGGCGGGCGAGCGTCTTGCGCCAGACTGAGACCGCCTGACACCGCCCATGCGCCTCCAGCGATGAGCGCGGCAAGACGTCGGCGGCGGCGAGAGTGGATGATCTGCATCGTTGGTTGTCGGTACCGGAGAGGTTAGCGGCGAATTTTGACGCCAGGGACAGTCTTGCTCACGGTCTGCTGTTCCGGTTCGAATCGGGTTGCGAGAATGTACAGCCCCGTCATCGCAATGGCACTGAGCGTTGCGGCGATCAGCAAAAATCGGAAAACGCTTGGCATGGGAGCGTCCAATACCTTTAGCTTAAGTGTCGTCGATGGTCGTCACGGTTCGCCGAGATAGCAGTAAGGGGCCCGTTTGATACCAGTATGGCTGATGCGGTCTCCGGCGCCAACGGCACCGTGAACGCCGATCGTGACGTCTCGTTAGCACAAGTTTGGCTTCGGATTTGCCCGGCGCAGGTGTTCGTGGCATGACGACGCCGGCCGGCTTGAGGTCTGCGCAAAGTCCGGTCGCAGCCCCGTGCGGTCACGGAACGCGGGCTGATCGCCAACACCGTGGACCTGAGTGCCGCGACCTGAAAGTGTCATGACCGAAGCGGAAGCCATTGATCTCATCAAGACCAAAATCGGTCAGCGCGCCATCGTGCTTGTCGGTCTTATGGGGTGTGGAAAATCCTCGATCGGAAAGCGGCTCGCAGCCCGCCTTGGCCTGCCGTTCGTCGATGCCGACGAAGAGATCGAACGGGCTGCGGCAAAGTCGATCAACGAAATTTTCGAGGATCATGGCGAAGCGCATTTCCGCGACGGCGAGCGTCGTGTCATCGCCCGACTGTTGACCGGCGGTCCACAAATTCTAGCCACTGGTGGTGGGGCGTTCATGCATGCCGAAACGCGGCGCCGCATCCTCGATACCGCCGTGTCGATTTGGTTGCGTGCGGATCTCGCTGTATTGATGCGGCGGGTTTCAAAACGCGATACGCGGCCATTGCTGCGCCACGGAAATCCCGAGGCGACGATGCGCAATCTGATCGATACGCGCTATCCGGTTTACGCGGAGGCCGACTTGACCGTCGAAAGCCGCGAAGAGCCCCACGACGTCATCGTGACCGAGATCATCAGCCGGTTGGTGAAAATGCCCATGCCCGACAGCCAGCCGACGCCGCCCATTGAAACGTCTGTCCACCCGTCGCGTCACGTTGCGGTCGATCTGGCCGAACGTTCCTATGATGTCCTGATCGGTGCCGGATTGCTGACGCAGGCAGGCGCCTTGATCAAAACCCGTCTTGGTCCAGTCAAATGCGCCGTCGTCACCGATGAGAATGTTGCGCGCCATCATCTGGCAGCGCTTGAATCAAGCTTGAAGGCTGAGGGGCTGCATGCCGGCTCGATCGTCCTCGCGCCCGGCGAAGTGACGAAAAGTTTTCGCGAACTCGGCCCGCTGTGCGAACGCCTGCTCGAACTTGGCCTCGAACGCGGCGATGTTATCATTCCGTTTGGAGGCGGCGTCGTCGGTGATTTGGCGGGCTTCGCGGCCGGCATTCTGCGCCGCGGCATTCGTTTCGTGCAAATTCCGACGTCGCTGCTGGCACAAGTCGATAGTTCCGTCGGCGGCAAAACCGGCATCAACACGCGGCAAGGGAAAAACCTGATCGGCGTTTTCCATCAACCGAGCCTCGTCATTGCCGATACCGATGTGCTGTCGACACTGCCGCCGCGTGAAATGCGTGCCGGATACGCGGAGGTTGCCAAATATGGGCTGCTGGGCGACGCGCAATTTTTCGCCTGGCTCGAGAGCCATTGGCCGGCGGTGTTCGGCAACAACGGCGGACCGCTGACCGACGCCATCGAAACCAGCGTGAAAGCCAAGGCCGCGATCGTCGCGCGCGATGAAACCGAAACCGGCGATCGCGCCCTGTTAAATCTCGGCCACACCTTCGGTCATGCGCTCGAAGCATGGACCGGATATTCCGATCGCCTTCTGCATGGGGAAGGGGTCGCGATCGGCATGTGCTTAGCGTTCCGTCTGTCCGAGCAACTCGGCTTTGCGCCAAATGGCAGCGCCGATCGTGTCGCGCGACATCTCAGCGCCGTTGGCCTGCCGACCCGGATCGGCGATATCCAGGGCGCCAGCGCCGATCCAGACGAGTTGATGCGGCTCATGGCGCAAGATAAAAAAGTGCGCCACGGTCAGATGACATTTATTCTGGTCCGCGACATCGGTCAGGCTTTTGTCACACGCGACGTTGCGCCGGAAACCGTGCGCGCCTTTCTGGCGGGTGAAATTGCCCGCTAACCAGCCCAAGCACAGGGCGGCCGATTGTGCTATGATTTTTGCCATTCGTCGCAACAGCAGAGTGGACGCTCTCTCACCCCCATGACACTCGGACTTGCCCTAAGCCTCTTCGTTATCGTGCTGCTGATCGTACTGTCGGCCTTCTTCAACGCCAGCGAAACAGCCCTGACCGCTGCCTCCCGGGCTCGCATGCATTCGTTGCAGGAAGACGGCAACGAGCAAGCCAAGACCGTCAACAAAGTGCTCGCATCGCCGGAAAAAATGATCGGCACGGTGTTGCTCGGCAATACGCTGGTCGACGTTTTGGCCTCTGCCCTCGCCGCCAATTTGGCCGTTCAGCTGTACGGCGAAGTCGGCGTCGTCTATGCGACAGCGGCAATCACCGTTCTCATCGTAATTTTTGCGGCTGTTTTGCCAAAGACGTATGCCCTGGCTTACTCCGATCGCGTCGCGCTGATCGTTGCGCCGATCATGCGCGGGTTGATCTACGTGATGGCGCCATTTACGATGGCCATCGAATTCGTGGTCCGCCAATTGCTGAAATTGACCCCCGGCGAAGCCGACGACAACGCCAATATTCTCGCCGCCCACGAAGAAATTCGCGGCACCATCGATCTGCAAGCTAAAGAGGGCACCGTCGCCAAAGGCGATGCTGAAATGCTCGGCGGCGTGCTCGACCTGCGCGATCTAGAAGTCGCCGACATCATGGTTCACCGCACCAAAATGGAAACGGTGAACGCCGACGATCCGCCGTCCAAAATCCTCGATGAACTTCTGAAATCGCAGTACACGCGCGCGCCGGTTTGGAAAGACGAGCCCGAAAATATCGTCGGCGTACTGCACACCAAAGATCTTTTGCTGGCACTCGGGCGGTCTGGCTGGGACCCGTCGCGGCTGGATGTCATGAGCTTTGCCAGCGAGCCCTGGTTCGTGCCGGATGCCACCAGCGTGAAGGATCAGCTCAATCAATTCTTGAAGAAAAAAGCCCAGATGGCACTTGTGGTGGATGAGTACGGCGAAGTCCAAGGGCTGATTACACTTGAAGATATTCTCGAAGAGATCGTCGGCCAGATCGCCGACGAGCACGATACGCACGAGCTGAATATCCGCCCGCAAGCCGATGGCACCGTCAACGTCGACGGCACGATCGCCATCCGCGATCTCAATCGGCAAATGGATTGGGATTTGCCGGACGAAGAAGCGACGACGATCGCCGGTCTTGTCATTCATGAAGCGCAAACCATTCCGGAGCCCGGCCAGGTTTTCACGTTTCACGGCTATCGATTTGAAATCTTGCGCAAGAGCCGCAACAAAATCACCGCGCTTCGCATCAAGCCGGTGCCGGCGCTCAATGGTGATAGCGGGGGCGGATCGACCGCTGAAACCAACGCGCTCCAGGGCGGCTAAGCGTTTCGCTTGGCTTTACGCCGCCGGGATTGCTTCGCCCGGCGCGTAGGTCGCTAGTGCTAGCGCGTGAATGCGGTGACCAACGTCATCCTTCAAAATTTCATTGACCATGCGGTGGCGCGCCACCCGGCTTTGACCGGCGAAAGCGTCGGCCACGATCAGCACGCGAAAGTGACTTTCGCCGGTGCCCGGCGAGCCGCGATGCCCAGCATGAAGATCGGACTCGTTGATGACATCGAGCCGTGTCGGCCGAAGCGCGGCGATCAATTTCTCGCGCACCCGCTGCTCGGCAGCCGTGATGCCGGATAATGGTTCCGCAGACACAAAATCACCTAACGCCAGTGAGCTAGTTGCGCGCCGACTGATCGGTCACGATAGACTTGCCGTTAACGCGTGGTCGGCAGATTTGCAACGAAGCTCTTTGGCGCACCATCGTGATCGCGGTATCGCCTTGTGCCGATGGCGCCGAACCATCATAGTCAGGCCCCGTGAACGTTCGGCCCAGCAAACTCAGGCGTCATGAAGCTGAATTCCAAACTCTTCGACAGCATTCGCGTTTCCGGCAAAGGGTCGGTGAAGCGCGAAGCGGCTGTGCAGACATGCCAGTGGAAAGGCTGCGAAAAGCCCGGGTTGCACAAAGCGCCGATGGGCCGCGGCCGTGATAACGAGTATTACCGTTTTTGCCTCGATCACGTTCGCCAATACAACCAGGGCTACAATTATTTCGACGGCATGAGCGATGTCGAGGTTGACGAGTTTCGCAAGGATGCATTGACCGGCCATCGCCCGACCTGGAAGGCCGGGGCCAACGCCTGGGCGCACGGCACACGCGACGGCGCTCGCACGGCCGAAGCCGCCGAACGCGTTGCGGCGAGCGCCCGTAGCGCGCCGCGCAAAAACCGATCCTCGCGCACAGCAACATCGAGTTACCGGCGCGAACTGAAGCCACTAGAGCGCAAAGCCTTCCAAACTCTCGATTTGGCCGATGACGCCCAGAAAGACGACATCAAGGCTCGCTTTAAAGATTTGGTGAAACTGCATCATCCGGACGCCAACGGCGGTGATAGCCGGTCCGAGGAAAAGTTGCGCGAGATCATCCAAGCCTATAATTACTTGAAGCAATCAGGCTTGGCGTGAGCCGCATAGCGCGACGCGCCATTCCATTCGACACTCCGGGAGCGGTGGGCCCCGGCGCGAGTCGAACGTCACTCAACAAAATAGTTTAATCAGCCGGGACCCCAACCAAAGATGCGCACGCAATCCAGCGCCGTCGCAGGCGCGCCAGCGGCCGCCATGCCGGATATGAAACTTTCGGTCCGCCAAGTGTTCGGCATCGACAGTGATCTTGAAGTGCCGGCCTATTCGAAGGCCGAGGAGCACGTGCCCGATCTCGATACCGATTATCTGTTCAATCGCGATGTCACGCTCGCCATCCTCGCCGGCTTCAAGCACAACCGCCGCGTCATGATCCAGGGCTATCATGGCACCGGCAAATCGACCCACATCGAGCAGGTCGCGGCGCGGCTGAATTGGCCGTGCGTTCGCGTCAACCTCGACAGCCACGTGTCGCGTATTGATCTGGTCGGCAAGGACGCCATCGTCGTCAAGGACGGCCAGCAGGTCACAGAATTCAAGGAAGGTATTCTGCCGTGGGCGCTGCAAAGCAACACGGCGCTGGTGTTCGATGAGTATGACGCCGGGCGGCCCGATGTCATGTTCGTCATTCAGCGCGTGCTCGAAGTTTCCGGCAAACTGACGTTGCTCGATCAGTCGAAGGTCATCCGCCCGCATCCGGCGTTTCGCCTGTTCGCGACCACCAACACGATCGGCCTCGGCGATACATCGGGCCTGTATCACGGCACTCAGCAGATCAACCAGGGGCAGATGGACCGCTGGTCGATCGTCGCCACGTTGAACTATCTGCCGCACGACGATGAAGCCAAGATCGTGCTGTCGAAGGTCAAGGCATTCGCCAAGTCGGATGCCAAGAAAAAGCAGGTCTCGCACATGGTGCGCGTTGCCGACTTGACCCGCTCGGCTTTCATCAACGGCGACTTGTCGACGGTGATGAGCCCGCGCACGGTGATGACCTGGGCCGAGAATGCCGAAATTTTCGGCGACATCGGCTTTGCCTTCCGCGTCACGTTCCTCAATAAGTGCGATGATCTCGAAAAGCCGCTAGTCGCCGAGTTCTATCAGCGCTGCTTTGGCGAAGAACTGCCCGAGAGCACCGCCAACGTGGCGTTGAGCTGAGCCATGCATGACGGCGGTTAGCATTCGAATGACGGTTGTGGCGTGCAACTCCCCTCCCCGCTGGGGAGGGGGACAGAGCGGCGAATGCGGTTTGTGACGGAGGAGTGTGTTTCATGTCTACCGTCCCACCGATCAAACGCCGCGAAGCCCCAAGCGAACCATTGAAGCGCGTGCTGGCGCCGGTGTTCCGTGCGATCGCGGGTGATGCCGACGTCGAAGTCGGCTTTGCGCCGGGCAAACCCGAAGCGTCGGGAAAATCGGTGCAATTGCCCGAGCCGCCGCGCGTGCCGTCACCGCAAGACATCGCCGTGGTGCGCGGCTGGGCCGATAGCTTCGCGCTCAACATGGGCTGTCACGACAACAAAGTGCATCGCCGCGTTGCGCCGCCGCCGGGGCCGGCGCGGGCCGTGTTCGAAGCCGCCGAGTGCGCCCGCGTCGAAGCCTTAGGCGCCAAGCGCATGCCCGGCATGGCGATGAACCTCACCGCCAAACTCGAAGACCAATACAGCCACGGCCGTTACAGCAAAGTCGCCGATCGCTCGGAAGCGCCGCTTGAAGATGCGCTCGCGCTGATCCTTCGCGAACGCTTGACCGGCCTGGCGCCGCCCGCATCGACGAAAGGTCTCGTCGATATCTGGCGGCCATTGATCGAGGCGCGTGGCGGTAAGCTTCTCAAAAAACTCGAAGGCCTGCCGGAGAACCAGGAACAGTTCGGGCGGTCGGTGCGCGACCTGCTGAAAATTCTCGAGCTGATGGACCAGATCGACGCCCAAGAACCTCAGCCCAACGACGATGAAAGCGACGACAACGCTGCCGAGGGCGGCGCCGATGAAAGCGAGAAAAGCCAGGACGACGCCTCCGACGGGCAGGATGAGCCGAAAGACGAGCAGAAGTCCGACGGAGAAATGTCCGACACTGAGGACATGACGGACGCGGGCGAGACCGACGACACCGACATGGACGACAGCGATGTCGCCGACGACGATGCGCCGGCACCCTGGCGGCCCAACACCACCGTCCTCGATAATCCCGAAGCCTTCGGCTACAAAATTTTCTCCCGGGAATTCGACGAAGAAGTGCAGGCCGAACAACTGTCATCACCGGACGAGTTGGAACGCCTGCGGGCCTTTCTCGACAAGGAATTGAAAACCCTATCGGCCGTCGTCGCGCGCCTCGCCAACAAGCTGCAGCGCCGCCTGCTGGCGCAGCAAAATCGTGGCTGGGATTTCGACCTCGACGAGGGCGTGCTGGATGCCGCCCGGCTTACCCGCATCATCACCGACCCGATGAATGCGCTGTCGTTCAAACGCGAACGTGATACCGATTTCCGTGATACCGTGGTGACGTTGCTGCTCGACAACTCCGGCTCGATGCGCGGCCGTCCGATCATGGTGGCCGCCTGCTGCGCCGACATCCTTGCCCGCACACTGGAGCGCTGCGGCGTCAAAGTCGAAATCCTTGGCTTCACGACGAAGGCCTGGAAGGGCGGGCAATCGCGCGAGCAATGGTTGGCTGCCGGAAAACCGTCGGGTCCCGGCCGGCTCAACGATTTGCGTCACATCATTTACAAGAAGGCCGATGCACCTTGGCGGCGATCAAAATCGGCGCTGGCCCTGATGATGCGCGAAGGATTGCTGAAAGAGAATATCGATGGCGAGGCGCTCGCCTGGGCCCACGCGCGGCTTTTGGCGCGGCCCGAACAGCGTCGCATTTTGATGATGATCTCGGATGGTGCGCCGGTCGACGACTCAACGCTATCGGTCAATACCGGCAGCTATCTGGAACAGCATCTGCGCCAGGTGATCCACGAAATCGAAAATCGCTCAGCCGTCGAGCTGATCGCCATCGGCATCGGGCATGATGTGACGCGCTACTACCGCCGCGCCGTCACCATCACGGATGCTTCGGAGCTGGCTGGGGCCATGACCGAAAAGCTGGTCGAGTTGTTCGAGGATGAAACCGTTGGCCGCGCCAAACTTGGATCTGGCCGCCGCGGACGGCGCTCAGCCTAGGCCGAGGCGAACCTTTCGCGCTAAGCAGAATTTAGGCAGGAGTTCATCGTTGACGCGCATGACATGGATGATGAGCGCGACGGTCGCGGGCCTGGCCTTGATCGTCGCACACACGGCTTTTGCCGATACGAAACCCGATACATCGAAGCTTGAAGCCGGGCCGATTTCGATTTCGGCCTTACCTATCACATCGTTTCAGCGCGGGGGCGGTAGCGAAACCCGCTTTGGCAAACTCGATTTTCGGGGCGGCCTCGTGCTCACCGTTCCGAACGAGCCGAATTTCGGTGGCTGGTCCGGCCTGGTGCTCGACGAGGATGGCAAATCCTTCATCGCCGTTTCCGATAGCGGTGTCTGGCTGACCGGCGCCATCCGCTATCAATCGGCCAAGCCATTGGCTATCGACGATGCCCGCATGGGTCCGTTGCTGGCGAGCGACGGGCGGCCGCTGAAGCGGGCGCGTGACCGTGACGCTGAAGCGATGGCCCTCGTCTCAGGCACGGCTGGAACAGGCCAGCTGCAAATCGCGTTCGAACAAAACGCCCGCATCGCACGCTATGAGGTCGCGGCCGGCGGGTTGTCGGCATCACGCGGACTGCTTGAAAAACCGGCGAAGGCACGGGCCATGCGCCGCAACGGCGGCTTCGAAGCCATGACCGTAATGAAGGGCGGGCCGTTTGCCGGATCGACCGTTGCCATTGCCGAACGGCTTTACGATCAAAGCCGAAATCATACCGGCTGGATATGGACCAGCGGCGCCATCAAACCGTTCACGCTGACCAACATCGGCGATTTCGATATCACCGACATCGCCAGCCTGAACGATGGGTCGCTGTTCGTGCTGGAGCGCCGCTTCCGCTGGCTCGAAGGCGTCAAGATGCGCATTCGCCGTTTGAGCGTTGCTGAACTCGGTCCTGGCAAGACCGCAGCAGGCATCATTTTGATCGAGGCCAATCTAGAAAACGAGATCGACAACATGGAAGGACTCGCCGTAACGCGCGCCGCCAACGGTGACATTCTTTTGACCGCCATTTCAGACGATAACTTCAATCGTTATCTGCAACGCACGGTGCTGCTACAGTTCGCGCTCACCGACACGCAGACAGTCAAAGCACCACAGTAAAAATTGTCACAAAAAACCCGGCCGAGCGACGGGAGCGGGCCGGGTATCGCGATCAATTATTTGAGACCGGCGCCTGAGACGCCGCGTCGGCAAAGAAACGAACAACGCCTCACGCGGCCTTCGCGGTTTCCGTCTTGCCAGTCTGCGCCTTGATGATTTCGCGCTTCAGCTTCTGACACTCAAGCGACAAGTCGTCCTTCTTGGCCTTGAGCAAAAAGGCATCCAGGCCGCCACGATGCTCGACCGTCTTCAGCGCGCGAGCTGACACCCGAAGGCGAACTTTTTTGCCGAGCACGTCGCTCAACAGGGTGACGTTGCACAAGTTCGGGCGGAACTTCCGCTTGGTCTTGTTTTCAGCGTGGCTGCGAATCTGCCCCGACATAGGCAGCGTTCCAGTCAGGTCACAACGCCTCGTCATAACTTTCTCCATTCATCGCTGCCCCAAGCGAGCAGGGGCGCGGAATACCGGGTCAACGGTAGGGCTAAAAAAATGCGGCCCGCAGACCGGAGCCAGCGGGTGATCGGTCGCTGTATAGGGGAGGTGGCGCCGTGGCGTCAAGAGATTGCGGGGGCGCCGCACGCCAAGCCGAAAACAGGGCCGCATATTCGACGCAAACCCCACCTAGGCCAATGGCTTACAAAGGCGGCAAACAGGCCGCCGCCGTTGCGTCTCAAGAGGGGGCTTCTCGTCATGACGATGACCGGCAGCACGCCATGCCAAATTCGCCGCCACAGCCCGGCCATAACGCGACGCTTAAGCGCGACGCGGTGGGCCGCGCCGCTGTCGATTGGCCTCGCGGCGTTGGTGACCTCTCCGGCGATCGGGGCCGATCAGGTGGCAACCGACGTGTCGGCCAAATACAAGCTGTCCTTCAACGGCTTCGACGTCGGCAACTATTACTTCAAATCAAAGTTCGACGCGCGGTCGTATTCTGCCAACAGTCAGGCCGACGTTTCCGCGATGTTTGGTGCTTTCAAATGGCGCGGATCGATCGAGACGAGTGGCGCCATGCAGGCACAGAAGCCGCGCCCGGCCGGCTATGTCATGACCTTCAAGACCAAGTCCAAGACCGGTTCGGTCACGCTCGATTTCAATGCCGCAGGCGTCAAGACGGTGACGCTGGTGCCAAGCAAACCGCCCAATCCAGAGGCCGTGCCGCTGAGTGGCAATCATCTCAAAAACGTCTTCGACCCGCTCTCGGCGATCCTGGCGATGACCAACAAGCCCGGCGGTAAACCCTGCGACCAACGGGTGCCGATTTTCGACGGCAAGGCTCGCTTCGATTTGGCCTTGTCGTACAAGGGAACTGAAAAAATTACCGACAAAAAACCGTCCGGCCAACCTTCCGAGTTGCTGGTGTGCCGGGTCAAATATTTGCCGATCGCCGGACATAAAGCGAAGGATTTCGACAATCCCTGGGTCGACTATAATAATATCGAAATCGCCTTTCGGCCGATTCCGACTGCGGGCGTTTACGTTCCCTACCGCATCGCCATTCCGACAACACTCGGGACCGCGATGATGCAAGCCGAGGCGGTGACAATTACCTCACCCGATCATCCCCAGATTGCGCTGACGCAGTAGGCACCCGATAGGCCCGGTTTTGGCAACGAACAGATGCCCAGAAAATGCTTGCCAAAAAGCGCACCTGGATGCGCGCCCGAAAAACGGCGAGCAGCGGGCAGATATCACTATTGCCTTGATCTGCCGCTTGCACTCTGCAATGCCAACCCTACTTTGCGGCGGCGTGCCGTGAGACAGGCCACGTCGGCGGTCCGCCCAGTCGACGATGGTGGTGCGCCGCCAAAGTCTTCGAGCCCGTTACGATGACGGCTGAGACTTGCCAGACCACCCGCTGCCGGAGGACGACCACAAGATGGCCAGCGATTTCGAACATCGCATTCGCAACGTCACCGCTGTTCTCGGTCCAACAAACACCGGTAAAACCCATCTCGCCATAGAACGAATGCTCGGCCACGAGAGTGGCATGATCGGCTTGCCGCTGCGCCTGCTCGCGCGTGAAGTGTACGATAAAGTCAAAGCCCGGGTAGGCGCCGACAAAGTCGCGCTGATTACCGGCGAAGAAAAGATCAAGCCCGAGCGGGCGCGCTACTGGGTGTCGACCGTCGAAGCGATGCCGCGCGACATCGACGTTGATTTTCTCGCCATCGACGAAATTCAATTGGCTGGTGATCTCGAGCGCGGCCACGTATTCACTGATCGGCTGCTGCATGCGCGGGGCAAATCCGAAACGCTGCTGCTTGGTGCGCACACGATGCGCGACGCCATCAGCGATCTCATTCCTGGCGCGAATTTCATCTCGCGGCCAAGGCTTTCGAAGCTGACGTACACGGGTGAGAAAAAAATCACCAGGCTTCCGGCGCGAACGGCCATCGTCGCGTTCTCGGCGCAGGAAGTTTACGCGATCGCCGAATTGATCCGCCGCCAGCGCGGTGGTGCGGCGGTGGTGCTTGGAGCGCTATCGCCGCGCACGCGCAACGCGCAAGTGGCGCTGTATCAATCGGGCGACGTTGAATTCCTGATCGCCACCGACGCCATCGGCATGGGCCTCAATCTCGATGTCGATCACATAGCGTTTTCGGCCATGCGCAAATTCGACGGCCAGAACCATCGCAATTTGACGGCAGGCGAAATCGGCCAGATCGCCGGTCGCGCCGGCCGCTACATGAACGACGGAACCTTCGGCGTCACCGGCGGCTGCGACACGGTCGATGCTGACATGGTCGAGCGCCTCGAGCAGCATTCGTTCGAGAGTGTGCGCGTGCTGCAGTGGCGCAATCGCAAACTCGATTTCGGTAGCCTCGATCGCCTGCATGCGTCGCTTCGCGAATTCCCGCGTGAAGCTCGATTGACGCGGGCTCGCACCGCCGACGATCTCGCCGCGCTGGAAGCAATGAGCAGCGACCGCGAGATCGTCGCCAAGGCCACATCACTGGATGCGGTCACAAAATTGTGGGATGTCTGCCAAATCCCCGATTACCGGAAAATTTCCGGCCAGAGCCATTCCGATCTGGTCTCGGCAATCTATAAATATATCGTCGACGATCGTGGCCACATTCCGGAAGACTGGTTTGCCAAGCAAGTGGATTTGGCAGACCGGACCGATGGCGATATAGATACGCTTGCCACACGTATTGCTCATATCCGCACTTGGACTTTTGTTGCCAACCGTCCCGACTGGCTGAAAGACCCGGCGCATTGGCAGGCCCGGACACGAGCAATCGAAGATAGCCTCTCCGACGCGCTGCATGAACGTTTGACCCAACGCTTCGTGGATCGCCGGACCAGCGCACTGATGAAGGGTATGCGAGACAAAGACGAACTCAACGCGGATATCGCGGACGACGGCTCCATCACCGTCGAAAATCATTTTGTTGGCCGCTTAAAGGGCTTCCGTTTCACGCACGATGCGGCAGCCGACGGCATTCATGGCAAGGCAACGCGACAGGCCGCGACGCAGGTCTTGACGCGCGAGCTCGGCATGCGGACGCGCCGCGTCGTCGCCGCGCCGAACGATGCCTTCAAGCTGACCCGTGACGGCCGGATCGTGTGGCGCGACGACGATATCGCCAAGCTTGAAGCGGCGGACGATCCGCTGCAGCCGTCCATCACGCTCCTGATCGACGACAATGTCAGCGAGGCCGATCGCGAAAAAATTGCCGATCGCCTGAAGACGTGGCTGAAGGAAATAATCGCGGATAAGCTCAAGCCGCTCGTCGAAATGTCGAATGCGACAGATCTGCAGGGCCTTGCGCGCGGCATCGCTTTCCGGCTGAAGGAAAACTTCGGCGCCATCAAGCGCGAGACTGTGGCCGATGAAATCAATTCGCTCGATCAGGCGGCCCGCGCCGATCTGCGCAAATATGGCCTGCGCTTTGGCGCATTCAACATTTTCTTCCCGGCCATGTTGAAGCCTGCGCCCGCTGAGCTGGCCGCAACCCTCTGGCTTTTGAAAAACGCCAGCGACAGCGCTGCGACGGTGTCGCTGCCGCGTCCCGGATTGACGTCGGTCGCGTCCGTGGCGGAAACGCCGGAAGCGCTCTACCGCGCCAACGGTTTCCACGTTTGTGGTCCTCGCGCCGTTCGCCTCGACATTATCGAGCGCCTGGCGGATTTGATCCGCCCGTTGTTGGCTTGGCGGCGTGCGCCAGATAAGCCCGACACGCCGCCAAAAGGTTCGACCGGCGATGGCGGCTTCAAAACCACCGACGACATGATGTCGATTCTCGGCTGCTCGGCGGTTGAACTCGCCGAAGTTTTGAAGACACTCGGCTTCCGGGTCGAGCGCCGCCTGATCCAGGCATCCGCCGCGCCGCCGCTGCCAGCCGACAGCGACGTACACGCCAGTGGCTCCGATGCAACCAGTGGCGCCGAGGCAATTGGCACGACGGACACAAACGCGGTGCCAGACCCGGGGTCGATTGATGCCGCTGTCACAGGCTCGACACCGGCACCGATAACCGAGGCGCCAGAACAGATTGAAGAGCCGGTGACGGCCGAGCCCGTGGCGACGCCTGACGCCGGCGTTGTCGTCGCAGATGCACCTGCCTCTGCCGCCGAACCGGCCGTCGAAAAATTCGAAGAGATCTGGCGGCCCAATCGCCATCAGCGCGCCGAGAGGCAAAACCGAGACGGCGCTCCGGGAGCGTCTCGAGAACGGCCGCGCGGACCGCGACCCGAGCGCGGCGGACGCAGACCTCACGATAGGAGCGATCGTTATCGCCCGGTGAACCTTCCCAACGCACCGGGGGCGCCAACGGATGCGTCAGCCGCAACGCCCGCCGACGGGGCTTCGATCGCCAGCAACGCGCCATCACCGGCAGCGGAGCGGCCGCATCGCAATGGGGGTGATCGCTATCGCGGCCCTCGCCGCCAACACGGCGGCGCCGAGCGATCGAGTGGACCATCCGGTCTAAACGCGACGGCACCGGCGAGCCAGGCAGCAACCAAGGACGCCTTCAACAAGGATGGGCCGCGGAACGACGGCTATCGCGGCGACAAGAGTCGCGGCGGGCCGGATCGCGCTGCTGGTGGTCGTGGCGAGCATACACGCCAAGGTGGCGGCAACCCTGGCCGCGACCGGGATCGCCCGCGACGTGATGACAATCGCCGGCAACCAGAGGTGATCACGGCCGCGCCGCCGAAACGGTCGAACGTCGAGTCTGACTCGCCGTTTGCCGCTTTGGCAGCCCTCAAGGCCAGCCTTGACAAGCGCGGCGACGGTCCGGGATCGCGTTAAAGTGCTTCCGGAAAAGTGGGCACCGGTTTTCCGATAAGAAGCACGATAGAGTAGAAAGCCAGAGTGCTTCCGGAAAAGTGGGCACCGGTTTTCCGATAAGAAGCACGATAGAGCAGAAAGCTAGGGTCTTGGTCATGAGCCCAGTCAAAGCGGACAGTCCCTAGTAAAGGCAAGCGACACAGCACATCGCCATGGCCAGCAAGACGGACGATCACAGTGACGGAGCGGCGAGCCAGCGGCTCGATCAATGGTTGTGGTACGCCCGCTTCGCCAAATCCCGCACGTTGGCTCAGGCTCTCATCGACCGCGGTAAAGTGCGGCTGAACCGAAATCGAATCGGGAAAGTCAGCCAGACCTGCAAGCCAGGCGATGTGGTGACGCTGTCGCTCGGTCCACGCATCCGCATCGTTCGCGTCGTCGGACTTGGGATACGGCGTGGCCCTGCGACCGAAGCGGCGGTGTTGTTTGAGGAATTGACACCTCAGCCAGTTCCGATCACAGATCGCGCGAAAACCGGCGATGGCGCTATGAACGTCGGCGGCGAGGCGCTGTCGCATGGCGTTCGGGAGGCCGGCGCAGGCCGGCCGACCAAGCGCGAACGACGGCAAACCGAGCGGCTGAAATTTCGCTTTGATTGATCTCGATGACAGGGTCGCCAGAGCGTGTGTTAGATTTATTCCGTTGACCACCCTCAGCGGGCTATGCGTTAGACCACTTTCCGCGCTCACGGCTGCGTGGAGCCTGCTGTCGTGCGACACGTTGCAAACACAAGACCGGAAGTTCGAATGACCTACATCGTCAATGAAAAGTGCATCAAGTGCAAATACACCGATTGCGTTGAGGTCTGCCCCGTCGATTGCTTCTACGAGGGCGACAACATGCTGGTCATCCATCCCGATGAATGCATCGACTGCGGTGTCTGCGAAGCGGAGTGCCCGGTCGAAGCCATTCAGCCGGATACCGAACCAAACATTGAAAAGTGGCTTGAGCTCAACCGTAAGTATGCCGAGACGTGGCCGAACATTACCGTCAAGAAGCCCTCGCCGGCTGACGCCGACGCGCACAAAGACGAAACTGGTAAATTTGAAAAGTACTTTTCCGATGCACCCGGTGTCGGCGACTAGTTCCTATATCTATATTTTCCAGTGTGTTAGGACCCATGTTTGTCGGCTAGGAGAATTTTGCAGGGCGCTAATGAACGAAGTTTATTAATCCCCACCATAGTGTCTCAGCCGCTTTCACTTCAATTCACAGCCAAAGTGTGTTATTATCCACACGTGATGGCAAGACGTCAGTACAAATCCGAAACGGCCGCGAACGAAGCAGGACCTCCCAATTCGATTGGGTGTAATCCTGAAAGACGACGTGGGGCGTCGCTGGGCCAGCTCAGAGCCGGTCAGGATTTGAACAGTTAGGCCAAAACCAAACGCACCGGGGATGTCTTTCGCGAGAGAGGCAATGTCTTGGTGCGTGTTTGACGTGTGACGCTTTCGGCGCCGCTCGTTACTTAGCAGGCTTTAGCAGGCTCCCGATATGGAGCGCGATCCCCTAGTTCAGGCCCCCAGGTCTGGGCGGTGGCCCAAAAAGTCCTCCGGTTTCGGCCGAGGTTTGGCGGGCCTTGTATACGAGAGTGAGAAAACGCAATGGCTCAGAAGAAAAAAGCGCCGACTGGTTCCAAGCCTGCTGCGAAAGTCGCGGCGCGCAAGGCTCCGGCCGCCAAGGTTGTCTCTGCCGCAGTAAAGACCTCGAAGGTGGCTGTCAAAGCCAAAGTTGACGTCACTGCCAAGCCTATTGCGTTGAAGTCGAAATCAGCTTCAGCCCCAGTCCACACGTCCGCAGCGAAAAAACCGGCCGTCGCTGCCAAACCCGTCGCCGCCGTCAAGTCTTTGCCATTGAAAGCCGCGCCATCGAAGGTCGCGCCTGTGAAAGCCGCGCCTGTGAAGGCGCCGCACGCGGCGACGGCCGCCGCTCACGTCGCGAAACCTGCACCGCTCGTTGGCGGCTTTAAGAAGCCGATGAATGCTGCGCTCCTGTCGAAGGGTGCGGCCGTCGCCGCTCCGCAACGTGCCGTTCCGGCGGCGTCGCATAAACCGGCTGGCCAGAAGTTGACCGCACCCGTCGCCGGCAAGCCGGTTGCGCCGGGCGTCGGGCCCGCCTTGTCGCCGAAAGCGATCGCTGAAAAAACCTCGGCTGCACGCCAGTTGCTCGCCGTGCAGAAGAAGCCGGTCAATCAGCGTCACGGTTTCAAGGCCAACGAATTCGTCGTCTATCCGGCACACGGTGTTGGCCGCATTGTCGGGATCGAGGAGCAGGAAATTGCGGGCATGTCGCTCGAACTGTTCGTTATTACGTTCGACAAGGAAAAGCTGACGCTGCGGGTGCCGACCGGCAAGCTCGAAAGCGTCGGCATGCGCAAGCTGGCCGATGAAGCGCTCGTCAAAAGGGCGATGGACTGCTTGAAAGGCCGCGCCAGGGTCAAGCGTACGATGTGGAGCCGCCGCGCCCAGGAGTATGTCGCCAAAATCAATTCGGGCGACCTGATCTCGATCGCGGAAGTGGTGCGCGATTTGTATCGCTCGGAAGCGCAGCCCGAACAGTCGTATTCGGAACGCCAGCTTTACGAAGATGCGCTCGATCGGATGGCGCGCGAACTTGCCGCCGTCGAGAAGCTCGATGATCGTGGCGCTGTTCAGCGCATCACCGAAGTTTTGTCGAAGAGTGCCAAGAGCCGTCGCGCGGCTGCCGACGGTGAAACCGTCGTCGAAGCTGCTTAATCGGCGCGGTGCGTCGTCAAAGATCTAAGCCGCCCGGATTTGTCTCGACAGGCGGATCCGGGCGGCTTTGTTTTGCGCCGGGCAGCGTTGTGTCCGGGTCTGGTCCCGGCTCGACAGGTGCCGCCACAGCTTCGGTATCCGGCACAACGGCGGGTTGATCGGGCGCCGTCGCCGTTCCCAGCAGGTCGATCTGGCTTGAGTGCGTGAGCGCAATCATCGGTCCGTTCCGCCGTTCAATCCATCCGCGCGCCTCCACCGTCCGACCCTTGAGCGCATCGAGCGTTGCTGCAAACTCCGGCTCGCGCTTTGCTACGTCCTTGGCAATCGACACGGTGAAATCGCTTCTCCAATCGTCGCCGAAGTTCAAATAAACGCCCGACGCCGTCCGCGCGACGGAGCGTATCGTGCCGCGCACGATCGCGAAGTGATTGCGCCGCTGCATGAGCTGACCGCTGCGCGATGCGTCCCACTCCTGGTAGAATGGCATCGCCCAAATGCCGGCGCGCGCCGTTCGAGCGACGGTCTCGTAGGTTTTCAGGTCGGCGGCGCAGGCGGCGGTGTCGGCGAAGGCGTAAGCGCGCGCCCAGCCCGCCGCCAGCATTTCGCCTTGCACCCACTGCCGCGAGGCCGCGTCGCCGCTGAACAGATGCGCACGGAGCCGGCCGTGGCGATCCGTTTTCGGCCCCTGACCGTGCGCCAGCTGCACGCGTTGCCCGAGAACGAGCTTGGAGAGGAAATCCACCGCCGCCGTCTCCGCCGGCCATGCGCCCTGCGGCGCTGTAGCGCCCGCATCGGCCGCGCGTGGCGCGATCGCACCGATCAGGCGAACCTCGCGGCCATCATCAAGGACAACCGTTTCGCCGTCGATGACGCGCGTAACGGTTCGAAATGCGCCCGGCTCCAGCTCGCAGGGCTTTGGCGGTAATACGATCCTGGCGCCCGATTGCGCGTTCGAAGTTGCTAGAACGGCGCTCACAATAACGGGCGCGACGACGGCCGCGAAACCGCCGAGACACCGACACGCTAGGTGTAAGACTGGCATGATTCAGTTTCAGCACGCGGCGGCGGCCGCGCCAAGAGCAAGTCGCGCATCAATCAAATGTTGTCGAAGTCGTGGACGTGTCGCGCAACGAACATTGCGCCGTTGCTGTCGTCGGTCACGCGTGCCGCATCACCGAGCGACCAAGCATCGAACATCGATCCGCGATGATCCCGGCCGTTGCCAAACGCATGGTCACGCTCATAGTCGCGCCCGTGGTCCAGGTCCGTTTCGCGTCGATGCCCAGTCCACTGCCCAGTCCACTGGCCACTCGACTGTCCTGGAGACCCTTGCCCGTGCCCGCGCTGAAGTTCGAATTTCACCGTCGCCGTATCGCTGCCGCCGTGCCCATCGTCGATCTTGTACGTGAACTGCGCCTGACCGGAGAAGCCCGCTTTGGCTTTGAACACGATATCGCCGTCGCGGGTGATGTGTGCGACACCACCGACGCAGCGCGACACCGAAACGATGTCGAGACGATCGCCGTCGACGTCGCGATCGTTGGAGAGTAGTTGCAGTTCGCTGATCCGCGTTGTCGCACCGCTTGCTAACGGCGCAAGGCGATCATCGTGCGCGACCGGGGCATCGTTGATCGGTCGAATGTTGAACGCGAAAGGGACATCGACGGTCCCGCCATTGCCGTCGCTGACTGTCACGGTAAAACGCTCCGGCCCATTGGCGTCTGCGGTTGGGCGGTAGGTGAACCGGCCGTTCGCTTCAAACGATACGGCTCCGAGCAGCGGCGCAAACCCAGCTTTGATAGCGTAACTCAGCGCATCGCCGTCGGCATCCGTCGCGACGATTCGGCCTTTGGCCGATCGATCTTCGTCAACCCTCGGCAAGCTGGCCGATGTTACGACCGGCTCCGCGTTGGCAGTCGCGGGACGTTCGACAAATATCGCGACCGAAGCGGTATCGAATCCGCCTTGACCATCGGCCACATCGTAGAAAAACTCTGCTGTTCCGTTGAATGCGCCGTCAGCCCGGAACAGCACGTCGCCATTGGCATCTTGCGAGATGGTCCCACCGGTCGATGGGCGCACCGCTGCAATGCGGATCACGTCGCCGTCGATATCGCGGTCGTTGGCGAGCAAGCTAGCCGAACCGATGCGTAAAGTCTGACCGGCGGTTGCCGTGAAGCCAGCGTCGTCCGCCGCGACTGGCGCGTCGTTGACGGCGGCGATCGTGAAGCTCACGTCTCGTTCCACCGCAGCGCTTTTGCCGTCGCTGGCGGTCACGGTGAAACGATCGTCGCCATTGGCATCGGCGAAGGGTGTGTAGGTGAAGTGCCCATCGGTCGCGAGCGCGACGCTGCCTTTGGCGGGACCAGCGCCTGCCTTGACGGCAAACGTCACCGCATCGCCATCGGCATCGCGGGCGATGATGGCGCCGGTGGCTAAGCGGTCTTCGACCACCGGCGTGATGGCGGCCGACGTGATGACCGGCGCCGTGTTTTGGCGCACGGCCACTTCAAGGGTCGCGCGGCTCGTGCCGCCACGGCCATCGCTGATGGTGTAGGTCAACTCAACGGTTGATGGCACAGTGAGGACGTCAGGCATCACGCGAAGATTGCCGTCACCATCGATCAGCGCCGTACCGCCAATGACGTTTTCAATCGCGATGAGGGACAGCGCGTCGCCATCGGCATCGCTATCGTTGTCGATCAGCGCTGCGAGCGGAACCACAGCTGCGCCGGATTCCGAAATCAGGCCCGAAACGAGGACGCTATCGTCGCTGGCCACCGGCGCTGTGTTCGTCGTCACAATGGCCGCCGCCGCGCGCGTGCCGAGTTCGGTGGCCGTCCACGCTTCGCCGCCGTTGAACTGGATCGACTCAACGCCCGAGCCATCGCCGCTGTAATAATCCTTGAGCGTGACGCGGCCGCCGTCGGCGAATGCCAAAACCAAATCGTTCATCGCCGATGGGTTGCGGATCAGTGAGACATCACTTGGCGCGATCGTGCCGAGCAACAGCAGAATGTCGTCGGCCGTGCTGCCGTCAGCCGCATCGATGATCGTATCGCGGCCATCGCCCAACTCGTAGGCATAGGCATCGCCTCCACCGCCGCCGATGAGCGTATCATCGCCGAGATTGCCCGCCAGTGTGTCGTCTCCGTCGCCACCAAAGAGTGTGTTGGCAAGGTCGTTGCCTTCGATGGTGTTGCGCAATGCGTTGCCTGTGCCAGCGCTTGCGGTGCCGGCCAACGTTAGATGCTCGACGTTATCGACCAGTGCATAGTCGATCGATGACACGACGCGATCGAAGCCGCCGGCAGCAGCCTCGATTACTTGGTCGCCACTGTTGTCGACGAAGTAAACGTCGTTGCCGCGACCACCGCGCAGGGTGTCTTGTCCGCTGCCGCCATCGAGAACGTCGCCGCCGCTCGTACCGGTGATGTCGTCGTTGCTGGCATAGCCTTTAAATGTGTACGGCCCACCGGTATCGGCGAACAACACATCGTCGCTGTCGCCGCCTTCGGTCAGCACTGCGGGCGCGGCGAACGCCGCAGATCTGGCAAATGTCGCTGTGCCGCCGCCGATGGCGCTGGCAATTTCGAGGGGCACGTGAACGTCAGGACGCGCATCCAGCGGGTCGAGAAACCGGCTCGGTGTAATGGCGTTCGAGACGATCTCGCGCAAGCCGGGATAGTCATAGAAATCATCGTCAAGGCCGAGCTGCGTCGAATCGAATGTCAGCGGGAAGGTGATGCCGAGAATACCTTCACTCCAATTGCGCACGCGAATGGTCGCTTCCGTGGAACCATCACCGACAATGACTGTCATGGCCGGCCCCGGCGGTTCGCCAGGTCCATTGTCCTGCATGATCTCCTCAATGCGCCCCTGCACAGGGTTGATCACCAGATCGCTCCCCTCGATCGTAAAGCGAATCGCACCGACAAACTCATTGAAGTCGAAGCTCGGCCCCGGATTGCCCCACAGAAAGAAGCTATTGAAGTTGATGTCATCAATCTTGAAGGCCGCGCCTGACACCTGCAACAGCCGTGAACCGTCGAAATCACCGCGCGTGGCCTGGAAGAAATCATACGGCAGATACAGCGTGTCACTCTGATCGCCATCGTCGATGACGTATTCAACGGTCTCTTCGCCCGTGGTCATGGCTGAAAGCACGAACACATCGGCGCCGGCTCCGCCGCGGGCCAACGTTCGCCCGCTGCCGCTGACGATCGTGTCATTGCCATCGCCGCCGATTAATTCGACATCGTACCCGCTTTCGCTCAATCCCGAGAATGCCGCCGACAATCGTCCGTCGATAATGTCATTGCCCTTGCCGCCGTCGACGTTCAGCACGGCGGCGCCGGCGTAAATCTGATCATCGCCTTCCGATCCCGACAGGCTTTCGACCGACAGCGCCCAATAGCCGGCATCCTGTCCACTATTGGCGACGGTTTGTATGGACAGGGTCGTATCGTTGACGGCGTTGATGATGAGCGGCGCGGTGGTACCGGAAAAGCCCAGCTCATCGCCCCGCCCGCCGTCGCTGCCCTTCAAATCGAGCAGCAAGGGGCGTTCGAGAAACGACACGCCATCGCCGGCGACGATGACATCATTTTCGCGGTCCCACGCCACTTGTTCGATCGAAAACCAACTGTCGTGGCCGCCGTTGAAGTCGGCTTCGTAAGTCGCGATCTTGTGCTCAATGACATAAGTGTTGGCCGATATGACGACGCGTCCAACGCCGGAGTAATCGATCGTGTCGAGGCCATCGGCGGCATAGGCGAGACGCGACTGCCCGCCATGCACCAGGTTGTTCCCCAATGACCAGTGGATTGTATCGTCGCCCTCTCCGCCGTAGAATTTTTCTAGAAACAACGTGTTAGCCGACCCGCGCAGTTGATCGTTGCCGATGCCGGAGACGAGCGTCGTGAAGGCTTCGCCGATGGTTAGGTCGTCGGCTTCGCTGGTGCCGATCAGTGTCGACGCGCCCGGTGAATTGCGCACGCCGAACGGCGCGACCGACGCCAGATTGATCCCGACCGAATACAGCACGGAGGCAATGAACGACGTCGAGTTGATCGTCGGCGATGTCGAGAACGGCAGTGAGAAGGCGATGTAGGGCAGCAGTTGGAATTGAATATCGCCGCCCGTATCGGCGAGGCGATCCCATATATCGATCGCGCTTGAACTGGTGATGAGAACGCGCGAGCCGCGATCTTCCGGTGTGCCGATTTTGGCGATCAGCGCGTCGCGATTGGCACCGTTGGCCGCCGCCAGTGTCGTCCGCCCATCTTCGCCAAGCGCACCGAGCGTGCCACCGAAGACGAAGCCATCCTGAATGCCTTCGAGCACATACCAGAAATCCTGGCTGTCGATAAAATCGGTTTCGTCCTGAAAGACGAGTTGGAGATGATCAAACCCAAAAAAGCCGAGGCCAAAACGCTGAACCGGCACGTACTCGATACGAATCGTTCCCATAAAAACCCTCTAAATCCGCGACTGAAATTTGCGCGGAACGCTGGTTCAAACAAAACGACCCGACGCGGTCGGGCCGCTGAGGCGATGGTGTCAAACGGGCTAAAATTGAGCGCCGTTCAGCAAGATGGTACGGCGGTTAAGCGCATGTTGATTATAAATACGCGCCTAAACTTCCACGGCCGCACAAGAATTTCAACCATAAATTGTATTTTTTAAGCGCGAATTCCCGTCAATGTTGACTTGGCACCGCGCAGTGCCACGACCCAAACACGCCTTGCGTGTAAACATTAAGGCGCGCGCCGCCCGCTTCCCTTGACGGCTGTCGGCTTGATCCGCATAGCTTTTGGCGGTGGCGCGCCGGGTTTTTGTCAGCCATCGGCCCCGTAGCTCAGCTGGATAGAGCAACGGTTTCCTAAACCGTAGGTCGCGTGTTCAAATCACGCCGGGGTCGCCAGCGCGGTGGCGGCTTGGTGGTACCGGCTGGGCTCGAAGCGTCAGCCTCGCCCATGGCTTCGAAAGGTAAGACGCGCCGATGGCGGCTAAGATCGAGGTCGCGATTGCAGATCAAAACCCGGTGGTGCGCGCCGGGCTCGAAGCCCTGGTCATCCGTGATGGCCGCTTCGACATCGCCGGCGTGTTCGCCTCCGGCGCGCAACTGATCGACGCCATCCAAAAACGGCCGATTGAAATCGCCATCGTCGGCTGGGCTTTGCCCGACATGAGCGGCGGCGAGGTGCTTGGCCGCGTCAAACGCGAAAAATGGCCAACTCGGGTCATCATCTACACCGGCGAGCGCAGCGGCGATGTACTGCGCCACGCGATTAAGGGCGGCGCCTGGGGCTTCGTCTCAAAAACCGAAGAGCCGCAGGTTTTGCTCGAAGCCGTCGTTGCCGTGGCACGCGGCCGCTTGTCGCTGCCCTACGTCGATATCGATATGTTGAATTACGATCCGCTCGAAGGCCTGACATCGCGCGAACGCGAATTGCTCGGCGCGCTCGCCAACGGCTGGACCAATCTGCAGATCGCGGCCCGCACCGGCATTTCGCGCAACACCGTCAAATATCACCTGAAAAATCTCTACGACAAACTCGGCGTCTCGAACCGGGCGATGGCGGTTGCGCTACACATGTCGGCCGGTCGTCCGCCGCAGTAGCTCCATCGCGCGATTTGATTGTGCAATGCACGCGTGCAAGCGGGGTAGTTTTGCCTACCCAACGCCCCTCGGGGTCCTCCCCACATGGGTGTTGCGCCAGGTCATCTCGCGGCCCAAAAGCTAACGCGTAAATTAAGTCTTGCGCCCGACCCTGCGAGCGGGCCCGAGACCATTCAATCGCACATCGGACCGTTGGCCTCCGGCGACGCTCGGGGCCTTTTCGATGTGCCAGATGTCAATTCGCCATAAAACGCAGCGCGGAGAAACGCCCATGACGGTTACGCCTCATCTCTTCATTCCCGGCCCGACGACGATCCCTGACCGTGTGCGCATGGCCATGAACCTTCCGATGGAAGACATGCGCAGCGCCGAGTATCCCAAACTGACGCTGCCGATTTTTGAAGACATGAAGAAAGCCTTCAAAATTAAGGATGGCCGGGTGTTCCTGTTCCCATCGTCGGGGTCGGGCGCCTGGGAGTCGGCGATCACCAACACGCTCGCCGTCGGCGATAAAGTTCTGATGAGCCGCTTCGGTCAGTTCTCGCTGCTCTGGGTCGATATGGCCGAACGCCTCGGCCTCAAGGTGGTGCTGTGCGATGAAGAGTGGGGCACCGGCGTGCCGCTCGAAAAGTATGCCGACATTCTCGCCAAGGACACCGCGCACGAAATCAAGGCCGTGTTCGCAACTCACAATGAAACCGCAACCGGAGTTTCAAGCGATATCGCCGGCGTCCGTAAGGCGATGGATGCGGCCAAGCATCCGGCATTGCTGATGGTCGATGGCGTGTCGGCTGTCGGCTCGCTCGATATGCGCATGGGTGAATGGGGCGTCGATTGCTGCGTCTCTGGTTCGCAGAAGGGCTTCATGCTGCCGACGGGTCTTGGCATTCTTGCGGTCAGCCAGAAAGCGCTCGACGCCAACAAGTCGCTCAACGGTCGCATGAACCGCTGCTACTTCTCGTTCGAAGACATGATCAAAACGAACGACCTCGGGTACTTCCCATACACGCCAGCGACACAGTTGATCCGCGGCCTTCGCACGTCGCTCGATATGCTGTTCGAAGAGGGTCTCGACAACGTTTTCGCACGCCACACACGCCTTGCAACTGGCGTTCGCGCTGCTGTCGACGCATGGGGTTTGAAGCTCTGTGCAAAAGAGCCGAAGTGGCACTCTGATACGGTCTCGGCGATCTTCGTCCCCGAAGGCATTGATGCGAACGCCGTGCTCAAGACGGCCTACTATCGCTACAACACATCGCTCGGCACCGGCCTCAACAAGGTTGCCGGCAAAGTGTTCCGCATCGGCCACCTCGGTGCGCTGGATGAGTTCATGGTCGGCGGCGTGTTGTTTGCCGTCGAAATGGCGCTGAAGGATTGCGGCGTCAACATCAAGCTCGGCTCGGGTACGGGCGCGGCGGCTGAATACTTCAGCAAGACCGCCACCAAGTCGGCAACCGGCGTCACGGCGCCCGCCGCCGCCAAGGCCGCTTAAATAACGAAGGGCGCTGGACCGAAGAGTTCAGCGCTTTTTTTTACGTTCCGCGCATGATCGAAATGACCGCGCGCTCCGGCGTGTTGGTGCAAAGCCACAAAAACAAAACTCCAGATGGAAGGTTACGCCTGATGAGCTACACGCTTTACCCGCTCCGCAAACAGCGCCTGCAGCGCTCCTACCTCGCGGTTCCGGGCTCCAATCCAACCATGATCGATCGCGCCTTGAAGAGCGCCGCCGACTACGTGTTCCTTGATTGCGAAGATGCCGTCGCGCCGCCAGAAAAAGAACAGGCCCGCAAGAACATCATTCAGGCGCTGAATGATCTCGATTGGAAGGGCAACGGCAAGAGTGTGTCGGTGCGCATCAACGGTCTCGACACGCACTACATGTATCGCGACGTCGTCGACATCATGGAGCAGGCCGGAGCGAAGCTCGACACCATCCTCATTCCAAAGGTCGGCGTACCGGCCGACGTCTATACGGTCGAGTGCATCGTCAGCCAGATCGAAGTTGCCAAGGGCTTGAAAAACCAAGTCGGCACCGAAGCGTTGATCGAAACGCCGCTCGGCATGGCCAACGTCGAAGCCATCGCGTCGGCCAACAGCCGCTTGGAATCGATGCATTTCGGCGTCGCCGATTACTCGGCCTTCAATAAGGCCCGCACCGTCGTCATCGGCGGTTTGAACCCGGACTACCCGGGCGACCAGTGGCACTTCCCGCTGTCGCGCATGACGGTTGCCTGCCGCGCCTTCGGCCTGCGTCCGATCGACGGGCCGTTCGGTGGCATCGACGATCCGGAAGGCTACAAGGCCGGTGCACGTCGCGCGGCGGCTCTTGGCATCGAAGGTAAGTGGGCCATTCATCCCTCGCAGATCGAACTCGCCAACGAAGTCTTCTCGCCGACAGCGGCGGAAGTCACGCGCGCGGAACGCATTCTGGTGGCTTTGAAGGAAGCTGAAGCGCAGGGCAAGGGTGCAGCCTCGCTGGATGGCAAGATGATCGACGCCGCATCTGAAAAGATGGCGAAGAACTTGCTGGTCACGGCAGCATCGATCAAAGCTGCCGAAGCCGCGCGCGCCAAATAAATTCACACACCGTCATTCTCTTTTTCTCGTTCAGGAGGTCCACGCATGGACATTCATGAGTACCAGGCCAAAGAACTTCTCGCGAAGTTCGGCGTTCCGATCCCGCGCGGCGGCTTAGCCTACAGCCCCGAGCAAGCCACCTATCGCGCCAGCGAAATGGGCGGCGTCGTCGTCGTCAAGGCGCAGATCCACTCCGGTGCGCGCGGCAAGGCGGGCGGCATCAAAGTCTGCAAAAACGAAAGCGAAATCGAAGCGGCAGCTGAATCGATGCTCGGCCGCAAACTCGTCACCACGCAAACCGGCCCGGCCGGCAAGCTCGTGTCGCGCTTGTACATCGAAGAAGCGACCAACATCGACAAGGAGCTGTACCTCGGCTTCGTCATGGACCGCGCGGCTGAGCGCATCATGGTCGTTGCGTCGGCGGCCGGGGGCATGGACATCGAGGAAATCTCGGCCAGCCAGCCCGACACCATCATCCGCGTCAACGTCGACCCGGCTGTCGGCATGCAGCAGTTCCAGGCGCGCGAGATCGCGTTTGGCCTCGGCGTCGATCCCGAAATCGTCAACAAGCTCGTGCCAGCCATCATGGGCTGCTATCGTGCCTTCCGCGACCTCGACGCGACGATGCTCGAAATCAACCCGATGGTGATTTCGAAGGAAAAGCAGGTCTTCGCCCTCGACGCCAAAATGTCGTTCGACGAAAACGCGCTGTTCCGCCGTCCCCACATCGCCGAACTGCGCGACAAGAGCCAGGAAGACCCGCGCGAAACTTACGCCTCGGATCGTGGCCTCGCCTACGTCGGCCTCGATGGCGATATCGGCTGCGTCGTCAACGGTGCCGGCCTTGCCATGGCAACGCTCGACATGATCAAGCTTGCCGGCGGCGAGCCCGCAAACTTCCTTGACATCGGTGGCGGCGCGTCACCCGAACGCGTGACGAAGTCGTTCAAGGTGGTTCTGCGCGATAAAAACGTGAAGGCCATTCTGGTCAACGTCTTCGCCGGCATCAATCGCTGTGACTGGGTCGCCAAAGGCGTCGTCGATGCCATCAAGGAACTCAATATCACGATGCCGGTCGTCGTTCGTCTGGCCGGCACCAATGTCGAAGAGGGCCGCAAGATCATCGAGCAGAGCGGCCTGACCTTGATCAGCGCCGACACGCTCGCGGAAGCCGCTAAAAAGGCCGTCTCGGCCGCAAAACAAGCCGCGTAACCGGGAGGACGCATCACCATGGCTATCTTTATCAACGAAAAGACGCCGATCCTGATCCAGGGTTTCACCGGACGCATCGGCACGTTCCACGCTCAAGAAATGATCGACTACGGCTCGAACGTCGTCGGCGGTGTGACGCCGGGCAAAGGCGGCTCGGCGCATCTCGGCCGCCCGGTGTTCAATACCGTCAAGGGCGCGGTCGATGAAACCGGCGCTGAAGCCTCGATCGTATTCGTGCCGCCGCCATTCGCCGCCGACGCCATCATGGAAGCAGCCGATGCCGGCATCAAATACTGCGTCTGCATCACCGACGGTATCCCGACGCAAGATATGATCCGCGTCAAACGCTACATGCGCCGCTACAAGCAAGAGCGTCGCATGATCCTCACCGGTCCCAACTGCGCCGGCACGATATCGCCCGGCAAGGCCATGCTCGGCATTATGCCGGGGCACATTTATCTGCCAGGCCGTGTCGGTATCGTCGGTCGTTCGGGCACACTCGGCTACGAAGCCGCTGAGCAGTTGAAAGAACTCGGCATCGGCGTCTCGACGTCGGTCGGCATCGGCGGCGATCCAATCAACGGCTCGTCACACCGCGACGTTCTCGAACACTTCGAGAATGATCCAGACACCGACGCCGTGCTGATGATCGGCGAAATCGGCGGTCCGCAAGAAGCCGAAGCTGGCTTGTGGTCGCAGCAGCACATGAAGAAGCCGGTGGTCGCTTACATCGCCGGATTGTCAGCTCCGAAGGGCCGCAAGATGGGCCACGCCGGTGCGATCGTATCGGCGTTCGGCGAGTCGGCGGCTGAAAAAGTCGTACTGCTGAAAGATTGCGGCGTGACCATCGCGGCGACGCCATCCGAGATGGGCTCGACCGTCGCGTCGGTGTTGAGCAAAATGAAGAAGGTCGCGTAACCGTGACGACCGGTGGTGGGCTTGAGCATAGATTTGCCAAGCCCGCCACGCTCTCCGCTTCGCCATCGTCTCCGCCCAATGCACGCGGGGCTAAACGTCTGAAATCGAAACGTGCCGTTGATTGGCGGCCCGATGACGCCATTAAGGTCATGCCATTTACAAGTGCGCAGCCATAAGCGCGCGGCCGGAAAAAATCGGCGGTATAATTTTGGAGGATTTCGAGCATGCAGGATACGGCGGGCGTCATGCAGTCGAGCAAGCTTGACGAGGTTCAGCTGCGCGGTGAACTCAAGCGGCTGCGCGCGCAAATCCCCGATAATCCGTCGCTCAATCCGATCCTCAACGTCGCGTTCGATTTGTCCCGCCGCCTGGAAGAAGGGCAGATTTCGTTCGCTGATCTCAAGGGACTGGCCGGTGGCCTCATGGACCGTGCCTGTGTCCGCCGCGCCCGCCAATTACGCCAAAAAATCGGCTACGTCGATCAAGCGACGACGCTCAGCGACTTCATGAAGTACGTTGAAAAAACCGCAACCGAATCCGGCGGAAAAATCGAAGCCTTCGCCGATCGCTGGTCACGCGCCCGCACCGGCATCGTGTTGACAGCGCATCCGACGTTCGGGCTGTCGGATGCACTTTATAAGCGCATGGTCGAGATCGCCGTTGCTGATCCCGAATCGACCGACGTCGCCATCGGTCTGCCGCATCGTCCCGAGCCGGTCATGACGCTGCAGTACGAACACAAGTGCGCGCAGGACGCGATCAAGAATCTGCGCGACGCCTACGAAGAACTCTTGCACGGTTACTACAGCGTTGCCGCGCGCATCTATGGCGAAGCCGCCTACAAGGTGCGCCCGAAAATGACGACGTTTGCGTCGTGGATCGGCTACGATCTCGATGGCCGCACCGACATCGCGTGGACGTTCTCATTCCAGGTCCGCCTGCTTGAAAAGCGCGCCTCGCTGACCGACGTTCGCGAGCGTTTCATCATCCTAAAACATAAACTCGGCGAAGGCGACGCCGCTCAGCGCGTCGCGCGGCAGATCACCGGCAAGCTCGATCTCGCCATCGCGGCCGTCGACGAGCAATTGAAGGCGCTGGATGGCATCGCCGCCGACGCATCGCAATTGGCTGCCGCTGCCAACGTCATCACGAAGGTCGACGGCTACAATCTGCTGTCCACTGAACCGCTGACGGTGCTGTTCTCAAACCTCATCGATGTGGTGCAGGCGCCGCAGATGAAGCGCGCCATTGCGGCTCTTGCCGGTCTTGTTGATGCGACCGGCCTTGGCACCTCGCACATTCACCTGCGCATCAACGCGCTGCAGTTGAACAACGCGTTTCGCGCTTACGTTCACGAACCGTGGACGCGCGATCTGACCGAAAGCCAATCGCTGGCTCGCATCGTCGAGATGATCCGGACGTGCCCGCGCGAATCCGTTAATTTCGCGACGCTGGATCTCGAAACGGCAACCGCCATTCGCCAATTCGCGCTCACCGCGCAAATGCAAAAGCATATCGACAAAGACACGCCGATCCGCTTCCTGATCGCCGAGTGCGAAAGCCCGGCAACGGTGCTGATCGCCGTGTTTTTCGCCAAGCTGTTCGGTGTCGAAGGCATCACCGACATTTCGCCGCTGTTTGAAACGCCATCGGGTCTAGAAAACGGCTCGCGTATCATCGGCCGCCTGCTTGAAGAGGACACCTATCGCGACTACATCGGCGGCCGCAAACGCATGTCGTTGCAAACCGGCTTTTCCGACGCGGGCCGCTTCATCGGCCAGATCTCGGCCACGCTCGCCATCGAGCGCTATTATCACGACATCGCCGACCTCGTTCGCAAATCCAACTTGACCGGCATCGAGACGCTGCTGTTTTCAACGCACGGCGAATCGATGGGACGCGGCGCGCATCCCGGCGATTTGCCGACCAGGTTGCATTACGTATTCTCGGATGAAGCGCGGCGCCGCTTTGCCGACAGCAACCTGCCCGTCAAACACGAGACGAGTTTCCAGGGCGGCGACGGCTATATGTTTTTCGGCAACCGGGCGCTGACCACGCGGGCGCTGGCGACGATCATCATGGATGGCGAAGTGCCGGCGGCCGAAGTCGATCCGTTCTACGTCGAACAAAACCTCAGCCTCGATTTTTTCCTGCGGTTGCGCGCCTTCCAGCAATCGCTGTTCGCGCACGACGGCTATCGCGCCGTGCTCGGCGCTTTCGGTCCCAACCTTTTGTTCAAAACCGGATCGCGGCCGGTAAAGCGGCAAGGCGATCATTCGTCCGATCGCGGCAACCCGGCGCGGATGCGCGCCATTCCGAACAACGCCATTTTGCAGCAGTTCGGCTACATCGCCAACGTCGTCGCCGGTCTTGGCACTGCCGTCGGCAACGACCGTGACCGGTTTGCGAAACTGGCGCGATCATCGAAGCGGCTGCGCTCGCTGCTCGGCATGATCGCGCATGGAAAAACCCTCTCAAGCTTGAATGCGATGGGCGCCAACGCCTCGGTTTTCGATGCGGGCTTTTGGGCCTCGCGCGCTTCATGGGGCCGCGAACCGGCACTGCAAGGCGCCTTCCGCGCGCTAGCGACTTACCTTTTGCCCGACGATCGCCAAGGCGCCATCAACGAACTCGTGCATCACTTGCGGCTCGACGCCATCGACCTGCACGCCATCCTCGAAGATCAAAACATCGAAGGCGGCAAAATCCCAGACGAAAACCGCCTGGAACTCGATCTGCTGCAAGCCATCCGCCTGGCGTTGATCATGCGCATCTTCATTCTGGCGGCGCAGCTGCCGCGCTTCACGCCGCAAGATGGCTTATCGCATGCCCAGGTGCTCGACATGGCGCTCGGCCTCGATATCCCGGAAGTCGTCGCGATCATGCGCAAGGCATTCCCGCATTCGCTGAAGGCCGAGGCCAGCGGCTTCAACGAACAGGCGACGTATCGCCCGCGCGGCATCGACGATTATGGCCGTCTCGAAACCGAAATCCTGGAGCCGATGGAGCAATCCTACGAATTTGTCCGCGAAATCGGCTCCGGCATCTCGCATCATTTCGGCGCGTTTGGCTGACGCGCGCATCCCGTGCTGGTCTACGCCGCCAGTAGATCGGCACGCTGCAGGGTGAAAACTTCGCCCTCGCTCGTTTCGGTGTCGAGCCAAAGAAACGGCAGCGTCGGAAACGCGTCTTCCAGCGCGTTCCGGCCCTGGCCGATTTCCACAACCAGCGTGCCGCTGTCGTTCAAATGCTCGGCGGCCTCGGCCAATATTAGCCGCACATGATCGAGCCCATCGTCGCCGCTGACGTGCGCCATCACCGGCTCGGCGCGGTACTCCGGCGGAAACGCCGCGACTGCGGCGCGCGTCACGTAGGGCGGGTTCGAAATGATGAGGTCGTAGCGTCGCCCGCTCAAAGCGCTGAACACATCCGATTGAATGAGCATGATGCGGGCTTCGAGGGCATAGTCCGCCACATTGCGCGCCGCCACGGCCAACGCCTCGGCTGAGAGATCGGCCGCATCGATCCGCGCTGCCGGAAAAGCCTCCGCTGCCAGGATCGCAAGACACCCCGACCCGGTGCACAAATCGAGTACGCTCGAAATTTCGTCGGGATCATCGATTGCCGCTGCCAATGCGTCAGTGCACAGCAGTTCACCGATGAATGAGCGGGGAATGATCACCCGCTCATCGACATAAAATCGGCGGCCTTGGATGTAGGCGGCGTTGATGAGGTACGACGCAGGCTTGCGCGTGGCGATCCGCGCTGCAAACAGCGCCGCGATGGCGTGGCGCTCAGCGCCGGTCAATCGACAATCCAGCCACGGCTCCAGCGTATCGATCGGCAGAGCCAGCGCCGACAGAAGCAAAAATGCAGCCTCATCGAAGGCCGTCGCCGTGCCATGCCCATAGCTGAGGCCGGCCTGATTGAACGAGCTGACGCCAAAGCGTAGCCAGTCGCGCACCGTCAGCAGATCGTCAGTCTGCACGGCGGGCGGCATGATGGGCGGCATCACTGGTGGCGTGGCGGTCATCGCACGTGTCTCGGTCTGGCGGCGGGCTGGCGCCGTTGTGCGGGCTGATCCGCGCCATTGCAAGTTAGACAAAAGCAAAAGCCGCGCTGCCGGGCTGCAACGCGCCGTGTCCCGGTCGTCGCGGCGGACAGGTCGAGCTACGGCCTATCCGCTTTTGGCGGCATCTTGGACCAATGCTAGCTCTTATTTTATCGTGCTTCTTTTCGGAAAACCGGTGCCCACTTTTCCGGAAGCACTCTAAGCCGTGCGCGGCAGCTCGGCGAACGAGATCATCCGCCTCGACGTTTCATCCCACAACTTCAAACGCGCGCATCTGAAGCTGTCCATCAGCGTCAAGCGGTTGATCGCTTTCAACTCGGGGCTGGCTTCAATGCAATCCTGCAAGCGATAATTCGGGATCATGCTGTTGAGGTGATGGATGTGGTGCAGACCGATATTGCCGGTGAACCAGTTCAGCGCCTTCGGCAAATCATAGAACGACGAGCCGAGTAACGCTGCGACCTGGAAGTCCCAGCTCTCAGCCTGTTCCCAGTGCGCCTCTTCGAACTGGTGCTGGATGAAGAACAGCCAGCCGCCGACCGCCGAGGCGATATGCACGATCGGCAGCGCGACCCACAGCACGTTCGACAGACCCATGGCATAAATCAGCGGGCCATAAAACGCGACAATCGCCAGATTAAGACCAGCGACGCTCTTGAAACTTTCGCGCGGCGTCAACGCGTGAAGCCAAGGCAGCCGCTGCAGCACGATGAAATAGAACGGCACGCCGAAGCCAAACAGGAAAAGGGAATTGCGATACAGCCGATAGCGCAGTTTGCCGATGGTCGACAGAGAGCGATATTCGGCAACCGTCATCGTATCGATATCGCCGGCGCCGCGACGATCCAGATTTCCCGACGAAGCGTGATGCTGGGCATGTTCGCGACGCCACAGGCCGTAGGGCGCCATGGTCAGCACGCTCATGCAGCGGCCGACAGCGTCATTCACGGTGCGCGAGGCGAAAAACGAGCCGTGGCCGCAGTCGTGTTGAATGATGAAAGCGCGGACGAGAAGGCCGGCCGCCGGAATCGCCAGCAGCAGCGTTGCCCAATAGGCCGTCTCGACAGTCGCGAACATCGCGGCCACGATCAGCGCCAGCGGCACGAGCGTCGATAGCAATTGAACATAGGCGCGCCGTGGGATGGCGCCACGAAACGTGTTGCAATGGGCGGCTAGGCGACGGACGCGCTGCTTTTGAGTTTCTTCTAGGCCCGTTTGCGCTGCATGGACTGTTGCCCGATCGCCGCCCAACGTCGCACGTGTGCGGAGCGCACGCTCGTCGGCGATGAGCGGCTGCTTCAAGCTGAGGTTCAAGGTCGAGTTCCCCCGGTATGGATTGAGGCGCGGCGCGCACTCGCTGGTGGCGTTAGCATATTCGTATTGGCGGTGCGATCAGACTTTCGATAAGTCGCCGCAAGACAGGCTGATCTCACTCTTCGAAGGCCGATTTCCATCGATCTCGAATTACGAATTTGCGGCTTAAAGCAGCAGACCGAAGCCGCGACACAAAAGGGCCGCAGCAAGCTGCGGCCCTGTCACTCGTCTAAACGAAAGGCTGGCGCGGATTGGGGCTCAATGTTGCCCCCAGATTTCGACGATCGCCGAACCCTTGCCTGCGGAAAAAATCCGCGACCGGTATTTGGCTTCGATCCGCTCGATGGCTTGGCGACGTGAATCGCCGAGGTCCACCGGTCCGTATGTCCCGCCGGCTTCGACCTTGGTGCGAACCGGAACGGTTTCTTCGCCGCCGTTCGAATACACAACCCTGATCTCGTTCAGCGTAATGGCGCGATCCTTCACGGTCACGCGCAAACGCCGGAACCCGCCCTCGTTGCGGCCAACCGGAATGACGTCCTTGTCGAACCCGACAAAGCCCGCCGTTTGCGCGCCAAGCAGAACCCAACCCTGATTGTACTTGCGGCCTTCGCCCTGCGGTCCGAGCCAGCCCGGCGCGTATTGCCCGAACACCTCGATGCGCGCCTGACCCGAAAAGCTCGGCCGCGAACGATACACCAATTGGATTTCCTTGATGAAGCGATCACCCTTGAGATCGATCCAATTGGTCCGCGAGTTCTTCGGAATATCGGCGTTGACGGCCAGCGCGTCGGCTTCGCCGTTGGCGTAGACGACCTTCATTTCGTTGATGAAGATGTCATTGTCGAGCACGCGCAAGCGAATGCGATCGAACTTGCCGATCTCGTTGCCGACGCGGATGACGTCGCGATCGACGCCGAAGCCGACGTACTGCGCGCCAAACAGCACGTCGCCGCCTTCCGTCTGCTGGCCAGGAACAGCGGTCGACGGTGCGGCCGTCGTCGGCCGCACGGGCATTGCGCCCGAGAGTGCGTCATCGGGACGTGACGGCCGTGGCGGGACATAGCCCGATCCTGCCGTCGACCGTCCGCCGCGCTCCATCGAGCGGCCTTCCGCATCTTGAATACCAAGCACCTGCAAACGGCCGCGGCCGCGGCCAGGCTCTTGCGTGATGTTCACCTGATCGACAAAGCGGCTTTCGGGCTGTTCGTCGATCGGCCGGCTGCGTTCGCCGCGATACATATCGATCTGACGGTCTTCGTTGTGCACCGTGCCGTCATTGTAGACGACCTGCACCCGCGATAGATCGAAGAGATAGCCATCGGCGTTGCGGACACGAATACCTTTGTAGGCACCCTTGGCTTTGCTGACATCGATCGAGTACCGGTCAAGCGCCAGGTCAATGTCCAATTCGGAAATGACCACCAATTGATCGCCACTATATCGTTTCTTCTTCCGAGCCTCGGCGGTCACGAAGACGCCGGTGGCTACGATGACGCAAAGCGCCACTACGAGCCTTCGAAACATGAAAAACTCCCCTGTGTTTACGCACGGCGTCCGTGCCGGAAGACGCGCGGCAGTTTAACGGGAGTTGAACCGAATGGCAGATGGTTGGCCTGGGATAAGACTGTTCCCATTTATCGGTGGTGTGAATCTGCAACACAGAGTTCTGGCTTAAGTCTCCGTGGGTTGCCGACGAAGATACGTGTGACGGTTCAAGCGTCTTTGTCCGCTGCGAAGGCCGCCAATAGGGCAATGGACGATCGTCTGAGTGGAGCGCCAGCCCGGCCGGAAAGGGGGGTGCAATGCGCCGATTGTGCACCGCGATGAAGCCCGCCATCCACAGAGAAAAACGCTTCAACGGCGGTCTGTGACCGGCCAGCCACCCCATTTGGTGCCCTGAAGCCTGAGGCAATTGCTGAAAATTCGATGCAATCTTTGCGTGTCGCTCGCACGCAATTTTGGCGTCTCGCCAGTATCGTCCTTGGTGCAGGACTGCCCAACGGTGATCATCGCGTCACGGGTTTGCGGCAAATGACATCAGTGGGACGTCTTCAAATGGGTAAATTCAATACAAACGCCGTGCTGTTCAACCTTGGCGGCGCAAGTGTTTTGGTTTTTGTCGCCGGGTATATGGCAACGGGGGTGTTCGACAGCGCCAAGGTCGACGCGTGTTCGAAGCGGTTTCCCGTCGGCGTCCAGTACGCTCTCGACGGTACGAACGGCGCGGCGCTTTCGACGATCGAAATGCAAGCCCGCGCCGGGATGCGCGCCTGGGGCATGCTGGAAAATGCTAAAGTCGTTCAGTCCAACGATGCCACGGCGCCGAAGCGCCTCGATGTCAAACTAGCGCCGGCCCGGTCCAACGATGACGAGCACCAGAACGGTATCGGCTTCATTTGGCCCGTCGCCTCGTTGCAGGGTGCCCAGTCGGCATGCCTGAGCTACAATATTATGATCCCGCAAGATCTGACGTTTAGCCAGCCCGTGCGCTTACCCGGGCTGACCGGCTTCGACGCCAGCGCCGATGCCGCCGCCCAATCGCTGATGGCCCATATCGGCTGGTCGAGCAGTGGCGAACTCGGCGTCGAAATCCGCACGCCAACCACGACCGACAGCTGGCTCAGTGCCAGCAAGACCACCGTCTGGCCGCGTGGGCGCTGGGTCCAGGTCGATCAGGAACTCGTCATGAACGAACCCGGTCAGTCCAATGGCGCGGTTCGGGTGTGGATCGATGGTGACCTGCGCGTCGAACGTCTTGACCTCAACATGCGGCCGACAGCCGACATGAAGTTCACAGGCGTCGTTGCCGACACTGGATACATTCGCCGCGAAGGCGATGTTGCGACGGTCTCGATGACGCCTTTTGTGGTGCAGTGGCAGTAGGCAGGACGCGGGCCTGCGCGAGCCGCGATCACGGCTCGCCTGCCAACCTCAGTGCGTGACTATCTATGAATTGCTCGCTGCTTTGAAGCCGGCCGCGCGCGCATCATCCTCCGAGCAGAACCACTGCTGCGCTTTGGTCGCTCTGAAACGTGAGCCCGAATAAGCGCTCGACCATGGCATCGCATATGTCCGCGCCGACGATGTCACCACGCCCTTGATCGGGCAGCCGTCCGGCGCCGTGCGTTTGGCCTCTTCCCAAACGCGTTCGCGCCAGGTGTCGGGATGCACCGTCTCGCCTTGCCAAAGGCCCTTCTTCTCCGCCCGTGCCGGTTCTTCCTCGGCTTTGTAAGATGAGAAAATACTATTCGCCGCGAACACATGCCCGTCCCGAACCAATGCGCGGGCGACATCCTCGTCGCCGATTTTGCACGTCGCGAACGTCACGCCGGACGCGTCTTCGCCGCTGGCTTCGCACGCCACGGATTTGCCGCGCAGCGTCCGCTCAAGCGCGCGCTTGGCTGAGATTTGACAATTCCAGCGCCGACCCGAAGCCGTCAGACACGGCTGATTGGCTTCCGGCGCCGCGATTCCGGCCAGACGAATATCGCGCCCGTTCAATTGCAGCATGTCGCCGGTAATCGCCGTGGCACGGCCAGATAATCCGTCACCGTCGCCGCCAGCCACGGGGCGCGAAATCGAGCCCGTCGCACCGACGCCGTTGCCGTCGGAGACGTTGTCGCCACCGCGCAAAATCTGGCCACCAAAAACAATCAGCGCCAGCGCGGCTGCGACTTTTCCAGCAGCGCCGAGCCATGGCGACAATGTCGTTGTAAACGCCGCCGTGATTTTTTGCTGAAGCGCCGCCGTATCGATCTGCGGTCTTGGTCGTGGGGACCTTGGCAGAGCAGGTTTTGGCGGTGATGTCAGCTTCGCTGCGAACCTTTCAGCTGGCTCACGGCGGCCGCGCTTGTCCAGCTGTGCTAGCGCCGCGTCGCGCACCCTGGCTTCACGCTGAACCCGTTCAGCCAAGCGCGCGCCGGGATCGATCGGTGAACCTTGCACGATGTTGGTGTCGCTGGCTGACGCATCGTCGACCACGCGGCGCGGCAGATATTCAGCGGCCGCTTCAACGCTCGCCCGAGCCACGTCCCAGGCGAACGTGGCGCCGCGCGCCACACCGCTGCCGGCGGCAGCGACGCCACGTCCCGCAACCACAAGTCCGGCCCATGCGCCATGGCCCGCGTGTGACGCGGCATTGGCTGCCAAACCGGCAGCCGCATCGACACCAGCTTTGCCAGCCTCAAATCCCCGGTCGCGCACGTCTTGGACTTTCGATAGTGCCGCCACGCGCGCATCGTCGATCCGGCGCTGCCGATCGGCGCGACGCACCAAAACCGTCGTGCGCACGTGTTCGCGCCATTCGAAGCCCTCGCTTCGTCTGCGCCATCCGAACATCAAAAACTCCCCGCAGCTTCGACACGATTCGAGTGTTAACGCGCACTGTCGGAATCAAACATGGCAGGGCTTTGGCGAGCGGCCGCTTATCCCCATTTGGAAAAGCCTTTGCTTGCGCCCGGCGACTCTCCTTCGTCGAGCCGGCCGCCGGGCGCGGAGCTCCAGCGCTTGCGGCCGGCTCCGCGCAAGCGGAGTCGCAAGCGCCAAGAAACGAGTTGGTCGCCGGGCGCCAAGCAATGAGTCAGTTTAGTGATACCCCTCTCCCAGCCGCACCTTGCCGCGGAACGTCCAGTACACGAATGCCGTGTAGCCGAGAATGATGGGCAGCAGGATCAGCGTTCCGACCAGCATGAACATCTGCGAACTCGGCGGTGCCGCTGCTTGCCACACCGTCAGCGTGTCGGGCACCAGGTACGGCACGTTCGAGATGACGAGGCCGGCAAGCCCCAGCAGAAACAGCGCAATCGTGCACAGGAACGGCTGCGATTGGGCATTATTTTCAAGCCCGCGCCAGCACGCCAAGCCGGCAAGACCGGTCAGCAGCGGCACCGGCGACAGCCACAAGATGTTCGGCCATGAAAACCAGCGGTCGGCGATACGCGGCACGCTGAAAGGCGTCCACAGACAGACCGCGACCGTCGACACCAATACCACCAACAGCGCGACTTTGGCTTTGTCGCGCGCCCACGCTTCCAGCGGACCATCGGTCTTGACGATCAGCCACGTGGTGCCGAGCAGCGCATAGCCGCCCAGCAGTCCGATGCCGCAAAAAATGGAGAATGGTGTCAGCCAATCGAACGGACCGCCCGCGAACGCGCCGTCGCGTACGGTGATGCCTTGCAGCAGGCCGCCGAGCACGAGGCCTTGCGAAAACGTCGCAACGATCGCGCCCCACGAAAACGCCCGGTCCCACCACTGGTGATTGGGTTTTGACACCCAGCGAAATTCAAAGGCCACGCCGCGAAACACCAGCGCCAGCAGCATAATGATGATCGGCAGATAGAGCCCCGACATGATGATGCCGTAGGCCTTTGGAAACGCGACGAACAATCCGCCGCCGCCCATGATCAGCCACGTCTGGTTGCCGTCCCAGAAGGGCGCCACTGTATTCATCATCACGTCGCGCCGCTCTTCTTCCGGCGCGAACGGAAAGAGAATGCCAAGGCCGAGACCGAAACCGTCGAGAATGACGTACAATGTCACGGCAACGGCGAGGATCGATGCCCACACCAGCGGCAGCCAATATGCGATGTCGTCCATGGTGCTATTCTCCCGCACCGATAGGCTTGGCGGCCAGCGATTCACGCGTGGCCCCCTGCGCCGCCGACAGCGGCCGTGAAGGCAGAGCGTCGGGGGCTTCGGCGGCTTTACCGGCCGGCCCTTTATCGATCAGCCGCTTGATGTAGAGAACGCCCATCGAAAACACGACCGCATACACGGCAACGAACATCGCCAAGCTGGTCGCCACCGCGCCGAATGCCACCGGCGACGCCGCATCTTTGGTGCGCAGAATTCCATGGATGAGATAGGGCTGCCGGCCGATCTCGGTCACCCACCAGCCGGCAACGATGGCGATGAAGCCAAGCGGCCACGTATAGATGACCGGCTTGAGATACCAGCCGGCTTCAAACAACCGGCCCCTGAACCACAAAAACGCGCCGATGGCGCCGATGGCGATCATTGTCAGGCCGATGCCGACCATGACGCGGAAAGCCAAAAACACCGCCATGACCGGCGGCCGGTCCTCCGGCTTGAAATCCTTGAGGCCTTTGAACAGCCCGTTGAAATCATGCGTGATGATAAAGCTCGCAACATTCGGAATGGCAATTTCGTAGTGGTTGGTTTCAGCCGCCGCATCCGGCCAGCCAAACAGCACGAGCCCGGCCGGCTTCGATCCATCCCAATGCGCTTCCATCGCCGCGATTTTGGCCGGCTGATGTTCCGCCGTATTCAATCCATGTGCGTCACCGATAACGAGCTGCAGCGGCGCTAAGATCGCGACCATGCCAAGCCCCATGCGGATCATGGTTTTGGCGTCTTCGTGAAACCGGTTCGCCATCAGATAGCGGGCACCGACCGACAGCACGACCAGCGATGTCGTCAAATACGCCGCCGTAAACATATGCGCGAAACGATACGGAAAACTCGGATTGAAAATGATCTGCATCCAACTCACCGGATGCGCCACGCCGTCGATCATCTCATGCCCGGCGGGCGTCTGCATCCAGCTGTTGGCTGCCAGAATCCAGAACGCCGAGATCGACGTGCCGACGGCGACCAGCACGGCAGCGGTCACATGCAAATTCGGCGATACCCGGTTCCAGCCAAACAGCAGGATGCCAAGAAACGTCGCCTCAAGGAAAAACGCAGTCAGCGTTTCGTAACCGATCAGCGGTCCGATGACATTGCCGGAGACTTCCGAAAACCGGCTCCAGTTGGTGCCGAACTGGTACGACAGCACGATACCCGAGACCACGCCCATGGCGAACGAGACGGCGAAAATCTTCGTCCAAAAGCGGGCGAGCCGATTGAAGCGCTCTTCACCCGTCAGCCGCCAGCGCACCAGCAAGGTGGCGATGAACGCTGCGAGCCCGATCGAGAAACTTGGAAAAATGATATGAAAGGTTACGGTGAAAGCAAATTGAATACGTGACAGCAATACGGCATCGACGTCCATGATCGCATCTCCCCGCCCAACGGACCAAGCGCCCGGCGCGGCTTAAATAATGGCGGCATCATGGACTGTTCGGGCGCGCGCGTCGATGCGGCGTCACATCAAATCTTCGATTGCGCGCAAGGCGTTCGCGGTATCGCAGCAGCCGCGTGCGATCAACTAATTGCGCTGGGCAAGGCGCGGTTCGGGTAGCGCCCAGACGCGCACCACGCCATCATCGCCGCCGGTCAGCAGCGACGCGCCATCATTGGTAAACGCCACCGTCTTGGCCCCAACACTCACGGCCCCACCGCTCACGGCGCTCAGCGACCAGTACAAACGCGTGCGCCGCAATCCGCGAACGCGCACCGTGCCGTCGTCGGCGGCTGATGCGATCAACTCACCATCCGGCGAGAACGCCAGCGACGCAACGCGGGCTGAGTGTGCATTCAAAATCCGCTGCACGCGACCGCTCGAAACCGACCACAGCCGAATGACGCCATCGAGGCTGCCGGCCGCCAGCGTCTGACTATCCGGAGAAAACGCCAGCGCCGAAACGAAGTCGGAATGATTGCGAAATGTGCGCCGCGCATCGCGGCTGTCGAGGGTCCACATTTTGACGTTGCGATCGGCCCCGCCCGACACCAGCCAGCGGCCGGCGGGATCGACGGCCACCGTCTGCACGGCGCTCTCGTGGCCTTGCAGCAGCGCCGCCGGTTCTGCCTGTGAGGCCGTCTGCCACAGCGCCACAGTCCAGTCGTGACCAGCCGCCGCAACAATGTCTTCCGAGCCGGCAAACGTCGCCGCCCACACTGTCGCGTCGTTGCGCTTGAAGCGATACAGCCGGTTGCGGCTTTCGAGATCGTAGACCGAGACGACGCCATCTAAATGCGCAACGACAGCGCGATTGTTGCGCACCGACAGCGACGTCGCCGCGCCGTCCGCCAAGCTGATCACGCCCTGCAGCGCGTGGCCGTCAGTCGTCCAGACTTTAAGCAGATTGTCCTGTCCGAGCGTTACGATCAAGCGCCCGTCGCCACTCAGGCTCATGGCCTTGATGGCGCCGTCATGGGCTTTGAAATCCGCGGTCTGCCGCAACGCCGAGCGCGCCGATGCCGAGGGCGCAATCGCGCCCGTCGTAATGCCGGACGCGGTCGGGATGAACACGCGGAGCAGATGATCCTGCAGGCCGATCACAGCGCCGGTCAACGCCACGGCGATTGCCAGTTTTGTTTTGAGGCCACGGGCCCAGGCCCGCGTCGGGGCGACATCGGGCTTTGGGCGAACCTTGCGTCGCCCCGCCGACGGCGTTGCAGCCTTCGCCGCGATAACGGCGGGCAGATTTATGATCGGTGGCGCGGGCGCAATCGCGGCCATGGCGACCGGCGCCGCCGACTTCTTATTCTTGACGGGTTTCGCATTGGGTGCGGCGGCCATAGGCGGTGCGGCCGCAACCGGCGGCACTTCGGCGACGGCTGCGCGCGGTTGCTGGAGCGCGTCGACAAAATCAAGTAGCCCGCCCGCCGGTCCCGGCACATCCGGCGGTGGCGGAACCGGCCCCGGTGCCGGCATCGCGGCGCCGGCGCGTTGTGTTTTGCTGGCGCTGCGGCGGGCTTCGGTGCGATCGCGTATCCGCGCCAGCACGCCGGGTTTTTCAGGCTCGGGGGCCAGCAGCGCCCCGCGCCACGCCGCGACCGATTGCGGACGCTGATCGATGGCAATCGACAGCCCGCGCTGGACCGCCTCGAGAAATCCGGCGCGATATCCAGCCAGCGCCGCGTCGCGCACCGGCACCATCTCGTCCTTCAACATGCGTGACGGCGAATCCGGTGGTCGCTTGCCGGTGATGGCATGATAGAGCGTCGCCGCCAGCGCATAGATGTCGGTCCACGGACCCTGCTGCCGGCTCGATTCCGCGTATTGCTCATAGGGGCTGTAGCCGGGCTTCACCAGCGCCGACACTGTCTTGGTTTTCGAGTGTGCCGCCAACTCACCGCGCGCCGCACCGAAGTCGATCAGCACTGGATCACCCGACTTGCGGATGATAATGTTGTCCGGCGCGATATCCCGGTGCAGGAAATCAGCTTTGTGGATGGCGTCCAGCGCATCGAGCAGCGGCGCCAGGATCGTGTCGATTTCGTTTTGTCGCGGGGCCCGGCCCAGATGCTTCAACCACGACTTCAGGCTTTGGCCTTCTTCGAAATGCAGCACCATGTAGGCGGTGCCATTGGCGCGGAAAATGCGATGCACTTTGACGATGTGGGGATGATTGAATTTGGCCAGGGTCTGCGCTTCTTCCAAAAAGCGATCGAGGCCCCAGGCATAATCTTCCGCACAGCCTTTCGAACGCGGATGCGCGGCTTTTGAGGCTTCGCGAACTGCGAAATCAGCCGGGAAATACTCTTTGATGCTAACGCGGCGCGACAGCGCCTGCTCATCGGCGAGATACGTGATGCCAAATCCGCCCGCGCCCAGCACGCGGCGGATTGTGTAGTCGCCCGAGAGATCTGTTCCATCCGGTAAGGCGACCAACTGTGTCATCATCCTGTTCGCGTGCGTGGCATGTGCGGAACACTAGTGACTGCTTCGTTCCTTCGCCGCAAGAATGTGGCCGCAGCAAATATGGTCTTAAAAATGTGGCAAGGGAAAGAGCGATGAACCCGAAATGAACAAATCCCAATGGTGTCGTTTTCCGGCCATTGTGATGCCCGTTTCGGTGTGCCCTCTCGATCACGGCAGTCGTGAGCAAAAATTCGTTGAGTTGCATGCAGGCCAGCGTGCAATCGACTTGTGGGTCATGGGCACGCACGGCCGCGTCCGATGATCAACCATGTCAAGTTCTTTACTCATCGGCCTCGTGTTCAGTTTAGCGGCAGCGGTTGGCGTTTTTGATTTCTGAGCGGAGGGAGAGGATACGATGGACAATGAGCGGGGCGAAGAATCGATGGCGCGTGATCCCAAAGGCGCAAAGCCGAGCGGATTTTTTGGCACATTGAAAGATGCGTTGATGGCGGCAGGCCGCGACGAGGTGGCCGAGCAACCGGCGCCAGCCGTGCCGCAAAAATCCAATGCCGCCGTCACGCCGATCGCGGTCACGCCCAGTCATGCCAGAGCTGAGGCCAGCGCCGTGCCGCCGCCTCGACTGAGTGCAGAAGATGCCGCGCGGCTTGCACGCACAACGCCGATCGCGGCGCCAGACCAGCCGCTCGCCAATGCCAATGCCAGCACCAATGCCACTGACCGCGCCGCCGCCGATGCGCCGCCAACCACGCGCGTTGTCCGCCGCGACGCAAAAGATGAAGCGCCCGCGCCGGCGCGGACCGTCCTGGTGCGCGGACGCCAATCGATCGAACGGCACACTTTCGAGCGCGATCCGGTCGTCGGCTTCCTTGTCATTGTCGGCGGGCCGGGGCTCGGCTCGCACCGGGCGATCTATGAAGGCAACAATACCATTGGCCGCTCTGCCGGAAATCGCATCGCACTGGATTTCGGCGACGATACGATCTCAGCCGACGCGCAAGCTTACGTGCGCTACGATTCCAACGACCGTTCGTTCCTGTTCGTCCCCAACCTTGCCAAAACCAACGTTGTCTCGGTGAACAACAAGCGGCCGACCGCCGCAGTCGAGCTGAAAGCCATGGATGTTATTACGGTCGGGCGCACGCAGGTTGCATTTGTGCCGTTTTGTGGCGCAGACTTCGATTGGTCAGATCTTTCCGAAACCTAGGCTTGATGAACCGTTTTGACTGTGCCGTCGCCGCCACCCGCGGAGCGCGAGACTACCAAGAGGATAGCGCTGCCTATTGGCCGGGCGAAGGGGACCCGTTTGCGCCGGCACCCGATGCCGACGCCTCGTCAAGCGCCGGCGACATCGCGACCGTCGTTGCTGTGCTGGCCGACGGCATGGGCGGACACACGGGCGGGGCGCTCGCGAGCCGCATTGTCTGCGAACAGTTTCTCAAGAGCGCCGTCGTCCATCAAGCCGCCATGCACGATCGGCTGCTCGCCGCTTTGAACGAGGCCAATGACGCCGTCGCCGCCAAAGTCGCCGACAAACCGGTGTTGTCCGGCATGGGATCGACGCTTGTCGGCGTTGCCTTCGGCGGCACCGGCATGCAATGGGTCAGCGTTGGCGATAGCCCGCTTTACCTATTCCGGCGCGGTGAGATTGCTGTGCTCAACGAAGACCACTCGCTCGCTCCTGAACTCGATCGCTTGGTTGCAGCCGGACGCCTGACAGAGGCCGAAGCTCGCCGCGACCCGCGTCGCCATATGCTACGGTCTGCGATCACCGGCGATGAAATCGATCTCGTCGACGTGTCGCGCCAGCCCTTGGCCCTCGAAGTCGACGATTACGTGGTGCTCGCCAGCGATGGCATAGCCACGCTTGAGCCGGCCGAAATCGGTCGCATTATTCAGGCCTACGCCGCCGACGGTGCCAATGCCGTCGCGACCGCGTTGATCCGTGGCATTGAAGCGCTGCGCGAACCGCATCAGGACAACGCCACGGTTCTCGTCGTTCGCCAGCTCGGCTGAAAGCCAACGCGGCCGAGAGCTTCGTGCGGCCGTACCCCCAAAGTGCGATTGTTCACGCCGCCGGCTGGCTATGCCGGCGCAACAGTGCCGCCAGCGCCGGATGGCGGACTTCGAGCTGATGGAAATCCGCTTTGTGCAGTTTCAGCAGCTTGCACTTCGTTGACGTTACGTAGGTCGCGTCATGGACATCATTGTTGAATATGGCCAGCGCGCCGAAACAGGCGCCCGTGCCGAGCGTCGCAACGCAGGCGTCGCCGTGGTGATCGACCTTGCCTGCGGCGATGAAAAACATCGCGTCACCCGGCGCGCCCTTGGCCGCGACTTCGACGTTCGGCGGCAAATTGTGGGCTTGCAGCAGCGGCATCATATCGACCACTTGGCGCGCATCGAGATCGGCGAGCAACGGTACGCGTGACATCAGCGACCAGGTAATGACGAAATCGCGTCGCGACAGTTCCTGTGCGAAGCCCGTCGCGATGATCGCCACCGGCAACGCCAGAATGCACAAGCCGACGACCATCGTCAGCCCGGCGAACACGCGGCCGAGCGGCGTCACCGGCGTTACGTCGCCGTAGCCAACCGTCGTCAGCGTCGCCATCGCCCACCACGCGGCCTCCGGCACGCTGCCGAACTTGTCGGGTTGCGCCTCACTTTCAAGGTAGTACATGATGGTGGATGTAAACAGCAGAGCCGTCGCCAGCAGCAGACCGGCGCCGAACAGTGCGCGTCGCTCGTTCGAGAGCACACGGATCAGCGTGTACATCGCTGGAGAATATCGCGATAGCTTCAAGAAGCGCAGCAGGCGCAGCGCTCTGAGCGCGCGCAGATCAACGCCGAACATGCCTCCAATATAGAACGGCACGATCGCCGCGAGATCGATGAGCAGCGCCGGACGCGTCGCCAGCGACCAGCGCGCTCGCCATGGCGTCAGCCGCGACAGAAACGGCATCTCGACGGCGGTCCACAACCGGCTCGCGTATTCGATCGAGAAAATCAAAACCGAAAAGACTTCGAAGCGATACAGCCACGTGCCCCACTGGGCCGCGATGCTCGGCACGGTTTCGAGAACGAAAGCGGTGATGTTCAGCACGATGAGCCAGACGATCAACGCGTCGAACACCCGGCTGACCTGATCGTCGCCCGAGCCGAGTTCGACAATCTCATAGACGCGGCGGCGCAGAGTGCGCGCCGGAACGGACGATCTGGCCGCAGCGGTTTCACCGTTTAGCGTCGCCTGCGCTCGCGTGTCGCCGTTGTGCATCTCATTGGCCCACCGTGCTGATCTCGCGGTGTGGCGTAACCTGTCTGCATGGCGCAAGGCAAATGAAAGCCGCGCCGTCTTCGTGCGCCGCCGTCGGCGTCAGAAGTGATCCTTGCGGATGACTTGCACATCCGAGATCGTGACGATGCCGATCTGCCTCGACACCAGATTGAACAGCGGTTCGAGGACGGCATCGACGCGGGCCTCGTCAAGAATGCAGAAAATCTGCACCACCGCACCGACCCGGCCAACCAGCCCGTCGCGATGCCAGGACCCGTCGACACCTCGACCGGCCAGCGCCGGCAGCACGGTGTATCCCGTCACTCCGTGTTGATCGAGCAGCGTCAGCACCCGCTTCATCAGCGGTGATTCGACCATGATATCGATGCGCTTCTTCGGATACGTCTGCACAGGGCACCTCAATGAATGTAAGCGGCAAGCGCCAGATAAAGCGGAATGCCGAGCGTCAGATTGAACGGAAATGTCACTCCGAGCGACAGCGGCAGATAGATCGATGGCCGCGCATCGGGCAAGGCGAGACGCAGTGCCGCCGGCACGGCAATGTAGGATGAACTGGCGCATAATGTGATCAGCAGCGCCGTGCCACCCAGTGACAGCCCGATCGTCATCGCCGCGAGTGCGCCAAGTCCGGCACCGATCAGCGGCATATAGAGCCCGAACAGCAGAACGGGCGGTGTCAGATGTTTGCGCCCTTCCGCCAGTCCGCGACCGGCAATCACGCCCATGTCGAGCAGGAACAAGCACAAGATGCCCTTGAACGGATCGACGATGAACGGCGCGATGGACTTCAAGCCGCTCGCGCCCGTGATGCAGCCGATCGCGAAGGCGCCGACGAGAACCACGATCGAGCCGTTGAGCAAGACATCATGCAGCACCGAGCGGTCCATGCCACCGCCTTGGCCGCCGCCTTGTCCGCTAACCGAACCCGCGCCGGTCTTGCCCGTGTGCGCCAGCCATAGCGCCACCATGATCGCCGGCGTTTCCATCGCGGCCGCGACCGCCACCATATGCCCCTCGTAGGGTATTCCAGCGCCATCCAGCGTTTGGATAGCGGCCAAAAACGTCACGATCGAAATTGATCCGTAGTGGGCCGCCACCGCCGCCGCATCGACACGCGGCAAACGGGTCGACGCTGTCAGCAGCTTGAACGCGATCAGCGGCATGATCGCGCTTAAAATCACGCCTGCGATGAGCGACGCAATCAGCAAACCATTGATACCGTTAGCGGCAACGCTCGCTCCGCCTTTGAAGCCGATCGACAGCATCAGATACAGCGACATGCCCTTGGCGATGGCTTCGGGAATGCTGAGATCGGATTTGGCAATCGTGGCGAGAGCGCCGAGTAGAAAGAACAGCACCATGGGCGACAGCAAATTTGCGGCCGCCAAATCGAGAAACGAACCCATGCGCGTCAATCCCCTTTTCGCCGCGCCTCGCACTTGCGCGACGCCCTTCGCCGGCGGCAACGGATAGACACCCTTGCATCTTTGCGAAAATGAATAATACTCGATTGTATCATCAATTTATCAAATCATGGATTTGGTCGCGATGCCCAAAAAGCTGATGAACCTCGATGTCGATCTGCTGCGGACCTTCGCAACGATCGCCAACTCCGGGAACTTCACGCGCGCCGCTGAAAAACTCATGCGCCAGCAATCGACCATTTCACTCCAGATCAAACGCCTCGAAGAGCAGCTTGGCCATCGGTTGCTGGATCGCTCGCCGCGCGCCGTCAGCCTGACGCCCGAAGGCGAGGCGGTTCTTGCCTACGCGCAGCGCATCCTGGATCTCAATGATGAAGTCGTGTCGTTGACCCACGAGCCGCTGATGCAGGGCGCGGTGCGGCTTGGCACGCCGGAGGATTTCGCGACCCATCATCTGCCTAATATCCTCTCGCGTTTCATTCAGGCGTATCCCTCCGTCGCGCTCGAAGTGCATTGTGATCTGACGCTCAATTTACTCGACGGCTTTCGGGCCGGAAACTACGATCTTGTTCTGGTCAAGCGCGAACAGGCGGCGGGCTCATCAGGCGTTCGCGTTTGGCGAGAGCCTTTGGTTTGGGTGTCGGGCAATCATGATTACATGGCGTCCGGCGGGCCGCTGCCGCTCGTCGTATCGCCAGAGCCGTGCGTCTACCGCAAGCGCGCGACGGCGGCACTCAATCGCAATCGGCGGCAGTGGCGGGTGGCCTACACGTGCGCCTCGCTCGCCGGAACATTGGCGGCCGTCCGCGCCGGCTTGGGCATCGCTGTGCTGCCGAAAGAAATGGTGCCGCATGGCCTGCACGTCATCGATGGCGATCCATTGCCGGATCTCAAAGACACGGAAATTGCTTTGATGTCCGCCAAGCGCACATCGCCGCCAGTGGCCAAGCTGCGCGATCATATCATCCGAAGTCTTGGCGACGGCGTCAGTGAAAACGCTTGATCTTGCCCTCTCCAATCATTGCGAAGTGCAATCATTGAGTTGAGTTTAATCTATTTCCGAAATCGCATTGCAATAACTACCTTGTTCACTGAGGCAGTTTGGTCATCGCATCTCCAGGTGCGAAATCTCGATTATCTCTCATTCAACCCGCCACGTCGTCCGCTGGCCCACCTTCGGAGTTCGTCAGCATGTCGAAGCCGGCAGCACTGAATGTCATCGCTGGAGACACGAAGCCGGGTGCGATGTCATCGGCCAAAAAAGACCTGTACGAAATCGGGGAAATTCCCCCGCTCGGCCATGTACCGAAAAACATGTACGCCTGGACCATCCGCAAGGACCGGGAGGGCGCGCCCGATACGGCCATGCAGGTGGAGGTGATCCCGACGTGGGACCTCGACAGCCATGATGTTCTCGTTCTCGTCATGGCCGCCGGTATCAATTACAACGGCATCTGGGCGTCGCTCGGCACGCCTGTTTCGATGTTCGACGTCCACAGCAGCAAGCATCACGTTGCTGGCTCCGACGCATCCGGCATCGTCTGGGCCGTCGGTTCAGCCGTCAAGCGCTGGAAAGTCGGCGACGAAGTCGTCGTCCACTGCAATCAAGACGATGGCGATGATGAAGACTGCAACGGCGGCGATCCTATGCTCTCGCCGTCGCAGCGCATTTGGGGCTACCAGACGCCCGATGGTTCGTTCGCGCAGTTCTGCCGTGTGCAGGATCGCCAGCTTTTGCAGCGGCCAAAGCATCTGACGTGGGAAGAAAGCGCCTGCTACACGCTCGTGCTCGCCACGGCCTACCGTATGCTGTTCGGTCATCGCCCGCATGTCCTCCGCCCAGGTCACAACGTGCTCGTATGGGGCGCTTCCGGCGGACTGGGCTCCATGGCCGTGCAGCTCTGCTCCACGGCCGGTGCCAATGCCATCGGCGTGATCTCGGACAGCGACAAACGTGATTTTGTGATGCAACTCGGAGCACGTGGTGTGCTCAATCGCAAGGATTTCGATTGTTGGGGCCAGATGCCGAAAGTCGGCACGCCGGAATATGCCGAATGGTTCAAGGCCGCGCGCGTCTTTGGCTCCGCCATCTGGAATTCGACCGGCAAAGGCAACAACGTCGATATCGTCTTCGAACATCCCGGCGAATCGACATTTCCGATTTCAGTGTTCGTCGCCAAGCGCGGCGGCATGGTCGTCACGTGCGCTGGCACCACCGGCTTCAATCTCACCATGGACGCGCGATATTTGTGGATGCACCAGAAGCGCGTGCAAGGCTCGCACTTTGCTCATTTGAAGCAAGCGAGCCTTGCCAACAAACTCGTCATCGAGCGGCGCATCGACCCGTGCATGTCGGAAGTCTTCGCCTGGGATCAGATCCCCAAGGCCCACATGCGCATGTACCGCAACGAACATAAACCCGGAAACATGGCAGCTCTCGTCTGCGCGCCGACAACGGGCTTGCGCACGCTCGAAGACAGCATCGAAGCCTCCCGCAACACTCTTGAACGCGCGTAGTGTCGTAATATCAGGCACGCTAACGCCTGCGTCGCTCCTGCCTGGGTTGATCTCAGGCAGGAGCATTTTCAACATTGCGTCGATACTGCATTCAACCTCACCAACCCGTGATTTAGGGATGGTCGAGATTGACGTTGAGAACCTTGAGGTGAGTCAGCCGAGCCCGCAGCTTCGCCGTGCGCCAAGCTAAGTCGCGGTTGAAGCGCTCATGTGTTTCGACAACGGCGAAATCGATTTTGCCCAACAAGTCGCGATCGATCAGCGCGTTCAAGATGTCGACTTCGCTGCCCTCGATGTCCATTTTCAGAATGCCGACGCGCTCGCCCAGTTGCTGAATGTAGGCGATGAAATCGATGATCTCGACGTCGACATTGTCCTGCGCATTGGTTTTGCCATAGGCGACAAGCGACGACGCGGCCGTGTGGATCTTCGTTTGCGACTTTTTCTTGCGCCGAAACAGTGTGGCGACGCCTCGGCCGATGCCGACGGCTGCCGGAAAGATGCGCACTTGATCGGCCGGAAACGCCCGAGCGACGAACGCGTCTCTCGCCGTTGGATCAGGCTCGAAAGCGTGCACGCGAAAACCGGCCGCGACAAACTTCGACGTGATGTTGCCGACGTTGGCGCCGCAATCGATTGCCAGTCGCGCGACGGAGGCGTCGCCAAGATGACGGTCTAAACTTTGGCTCGATTTTTTCTGCCGCGCCCGTCGGCCGATTGCGAAGAAATCTCGGATCAAAAAATAAATGGTGAGCGGCAGCCGCGCTGATGGACTGATACGACGCTGAACCATTTTCTAGGAACTCACACAGTCGTCAGCACATCGGCAAGCACGTTCTATAGGCGTCATTTCAAGAGGTCGCTACGTCCATTTGTTGCTGCAAGCGCGTCGTTCTTGGTGCAATGCATGATCATCGATAGCCGAAGCGTATGGCGCAGCTAATTACATAGGCTGCGAGCACCACACTCGAATTCGACGGCGGGACACGTTGCGTTCGGCCAATGCTCGCGACCGCATTTTTGAACCGTTGTCCCCGGCAGTAACTATCGCGCAAAAAAACTTATCCCCGCATTGTCGCGCGGTCCGCATACTCAGCCCATCTCGCCACACGCGAAGACACAGTCTCGAGCTGCGGCACTGTGGGTGGATTGAGAGCATGCCGGGTCGCCAGCGGGATCAGTGCGCTGGGGATTTCTGCCGGCCGCGCGGAGCCGTCAGCGGCAGCGCGGTTCAACGCCCGCTCGAATAAACGAGATGCACGGGCGGATGGTGGGGTCGACGGCTCTTGGAGACGGACACGTCTCCGCAGTCCAGCGAGCGGTGCCGGGGGCTTACGTCGGTATCGTGAACGCGGGGTTGGCATGACGCGGGGCGGCGATGGCTGCATCCCGAACCAAACCAAAAACAGATCGAGGCCCCGTCGCCCCGCTCTTTGCTTTGCGCTTCCGACTTCGCTCCGCGAAGCCGGCCGGAAGCGCTGGAGCACCGCCCTGGCGGCTGGCTGCTCCGAAGGCAGCCGCCGTGCGCGTTTTTGCTTTGGCGCTTCCGACTTCGCTCCGCGAAGCCGGCCGCCAACTCCGCAGCTCCGGCACTTCCGGCCGGCTCGCCGGAGGCGAGTCGGAAGCGCGCCCGCATGAAAGAGACATTTGTCTCTGATGGCGGCCACTCA